>NZ_AZWQ01000010.1 GCF_000514815.1 Salinispora fenicalii | reverse complement strand
GGATGCTCCATTCGGGGGTCGACACCCATCACACGCACGCCCGAAGGGGGGTTCGGGCGGCAAAGGGGTGCAAGCACCGTCCGGCGCTCAAAAGAACAAGAAGAGAAGAAGGGGTCGGCGACCGTGGGCCTCACCAGAGAGGCACACACATACGGCGCCGGGTCCAGATGTAACGACCGGCCGGCCACCACCATTCCCGGGAGCTGACCCGGCTGGCATCCGCCATCGGCGGGACGCCTGCTCGGTCGTACGCAGGGTGTAACGCCCCGACGGCGGCCGGGATTCCGCCGCCACCGTGCCCCCGACCACACCCCAGACCGGCATCAACCTGACGTCAGTGACGTCCATACCCACGCCGGACTCGCAGGTCAGCGGCGCCCACCGGTCCGGGTCTACCCATGTCACGCCGACTCCTCCGGACCGTCCGTGAAACGATCGGGAAACATCACGACGGAGCTGGCCCCTGGAGGGGCCCTCGATTCGGGCGCCCCTCCGGGTGGGCCCGGTTGGCCATCCAGCCTTCGCGCTACTGGGACTGCAAGACAAGCAAGATCGGTCACTCAACGCCGATTCAGCCTTGATTCCAGTGCGAATCGAACATATGTTCCAACGATCACGTCCGCTCGAGGTTCCCGACCTCAGCACCGGCCAGGATGGCTGAGCCAGGAACGCAGCCCAAGGCCTACGATCATGCCCATGGACACGGCGACGATCGAGCGGGCCTCCCTGGTCGCGCTACTTCGCCGGCCTCACGCACGTTGGTCGGAGATCGCTCTCGACATCCAGGAGAACGGCAGCGCCAAGGCAGTCCTCGACCATACGGTCGGCCACTCCGACACGCTCTTCCCGAACAGAGATTCAACCACCGAGCTGATCAGCGCTGCCGCCGCCGAGATCACCGGCTGGCAAGCGGATGGAATCGGCGTCCACGCCTTCTTTGACGACACCTACCCTGCCCAGCTGCTCGGCATCAGGGAGATGCCCCCGCTCCTGTTCAGCCGAGGTGATCTACGGGTTCACGATCAGGCAGTGGCCGTCGTCGGCAGTCGCAAGGCCCATGCGGAAGGGCTGCGGATCGCCCGAGCAATCGCCACTACCCTGGCAGGCCGCGGGGTGACCGTGGTCAGCGGGCTGGCCGCCGGCATCGACACCGCCGCACACTCAGCTGCGCTGGAGGCAGGTGGACGCACGGTCGCGGTCATCGGCACGGGAATCCGCCGGTACTACCCCTCGGCGAACCAGCGTCTCCAGGACCACATTGCCGAGGTCGGACTCGTCATCTCCCAGTTCTGGCCCGACGCCCCACCGAGCAGGCAGAGCTTCCCCATGCGCAACGCCGTCATGAGTGGGTACGCAGTCGCGACGGTCGTTGTCGAGGCGGGTGAGACCAGCGGAGCACGGATCCAGGCCCGACTTGCCCTCCAACATGGCCGTCCCGTCGTGCTCACGAGCCAGGTCATGCGACGCAACTGGGCAAAGACGTTCGCCGAGAACCCGGGCGTCTACGTTGTCCACGGCACCGCGCAGCTGCTGGAGGCCGTCGAAGACATCCTCAGCTACCAGCCCACCGACGCCGGCCTGGAGAACTTCCCTGACCTCGCCCTCCGCTGACCAGCGCTGGACCATCATCAGCCGACACGTCGAGGTCCAGCGCGGCTATCTGCGCAACCCGCTACCGGCATACCCGTGGATCTGCCCGACGTGCCGGGGAACGCGAAACGAGGGCTACTCGCTCTGCTTCCGCTGCCAGAGCCACCTCACCCGGTCCCAGGGCGTCCTCGCCGACCTCGTCCTACCGATCTCCTACTCGCCACGCACCTCACAGCATCACCACAACCTCCGGACCTACAAGGGCACAGCTCCGTCCGAGCAGGCTCAGCGGAGCTTGCTCGCGCTCCTGCTGCTCTTCCTGCGCGACCATCTCCCCTGTGTAACGGTCCGTACCGGTGCCTCCCCAACACACCTGATCACCGTCCCGAGCGCCCGCAGCCGCGCTGGGGCACATCCGCTCGCCAACCTTGTCGGTGACCGGCTCCGGCTGCCTCGGATCACCAGCACGATCAACCCGAGCTACGGCCCGGATGATCACGACTTCCACGCCGACTGGTTCACGACCGTCCTGCCCGCGTCACGCGCACCCGTTCATGCACTGGTCCTCGAGGACACCTGGACGACGGGTGCCCGGACCCAATCTCTGGCGCACGCCCTGAAGGTCGCCGGTGCCACCACCGTGGCCGTCGTCGTCCTCGGCCGCCACGTGGATCCGAACAACGTGCCGGCCAGGCAGTTGCTCAACGCAGTTGCTAGCCCGGTCTTCAATACCACACGGTGCGCAGCTGAAGACTGATCAGGAACACTCGCCATCCCGTCCGCCGCCGACAGCCGACCACGGAGCCGGCAGACGCAGACGGCCCACTGCCTTCCTGGAGCCGGAACGCCCCCGCCGGAGGCACCCTGACGGAGCCAAGGCGGCACCCAGCGCGCCGACGCAGGCCCCAGCTTCCCTGCCTCGCGTTCGGCCATACGCCGTATCGCCACTCCCGGCCCCGTTGCGAACGATTGCGTTGGAGGCGGTGTGAGAACTCTGTCCCGCCGCCTCTTATGCTCGCGGCGTTACCCGGCTGCGCCAGTCTGAGCGGAAGCACGTGCGGACAGGCGTTGACGCTCGGCTGCCACGACCTGCCGGACGAGCTCCGTCTCGGACAAGTCCACAGCCTCCGGACTCGAGTCAGCCATCTCGCTGACCCGGGCGAACTCATCGAAGATCCGCTTCTTCCCCGCCAGCAGTTCGGTGATTCGCTGGTCTACGCCGTCCTCGGACAGCAGCCGGTGTACCTGCACAGACTGCACCTGTCCCATCCGGTGCGCACGGGCGACGGCTTGCGCCTCGGTCGTCGGCTTGAGCTGCGGTTCACAGATGACGACGACGGACGCGGACTGGATGTTGAGCCCGACGCCGCCGGCGACGATCTGGGCCACGAGGACGGCGCCGTGCCGAGCGGACGAGAACTGGTCCACCATCTGCTGGCGTTGGCCGGCTGGTACGGAGCCGGTGAGTGGCCCGAACACCGGCCCGGGCAACAACCGGGCGACCAGGCCGAGGACCTCCCTGAAGTGGGAGAACACGATCACCCGGCGCCCGTTCTCTTCCGCTTCGCGGACGATCTCGATCAGGCGCTGCATCTTGGTGGACTGCGGTCCTTCGAGCATCGCCGCTTGGCGCATCTCCATGAAGTTCCCGTGCTCGACCGCGCCCCGATACCGCGAGCTGTCCGCCCCGGAGAGGGGCAGCCAATCCTCGACCTCGATCAACTCCGGAAGTTCGGTCAGCACGTCCTCCTGATTGCGGCGCAGGTACGCCGGCGCGATCTGCCTGCGGAACGTCCGCGGCGACAGGTCGCTGGCGTCCACGGTGAGGTCCGGGCGTACGTGGGAGGCCAGGTTGCGGAACTCGTCGACCCGGTTCTCCAGCGGCGTGCCGGTGAGCAGGATCGCGCGTTCCGATCTCTCAACAAGCCGCTTGGTTCGGATCGTCCGCTGCGCTTGAGGGTTCTTGATGTAGTGGGCCTCGTCCACGACGACACAGGCGAGGTCGTGGAGTTCCCGCAGCGCGCGTTCCCACCACGCCAGGGTCTCATACGTGGTCACGGCAACCCCGCCATCACGCATCCACGCTCGGGCTGCGCGTTCGCGCTCCGGACCATGGACTCGGCACGCTCGCAGCTTCGACTTGGCGACGACCTCACGGACCCAGTTGGTCACCACCGCGGCCGGACAAACGACGAGGAAGTGTGTCTTGCCTCTGCTGCGCAGGTGCGCGAGGACGGCGATCGCCTCGACGGTTTTGCCGAGTCCCATCTCGTCCCCGATAATGACCTTGCGCTGCACCAAGGCAAAGCGGGCCCCGAAGCTCTGGTAGCCGCGCAGCGACGCCGTCAGGTGTTCGCCGTTGAGCGCTTGGTCGCGGACCGCCTGAACGATCTCTTCGGGGAGATCGCCATGCGACGCGTTCTCGTCTTCGGTGACGAACCCCATCTCGGCGAGCATGGCGAAGTAGTCAGCAGGCCGAGCGAGGAAGTCATCCCACGGATCCGCACCAGCGTTCCTCCGGCGCGATCCGGACGACACGCTCAGCAGTTCGGCTCTCCGCTTGACCATCTGGATGCTCTCGGAGAGTCCAGCTGTCGGGAGTTGCCTGGTCGGGATCACAAGCAGGTGAGTGGTCTCGCTGTCGATCGCGGCTCGCAGCGGTGCGAGTTCCGATGCACGCTCAAGGTCCGCAGCCGCACCTCGGGTCTGCCGACACGAGTCCCATTCGGCGAGGCAACGCAGCAGCTGGGTGGTTTCAGGATGACGGTGATTGATGTCAATACGGACCGGCATCTCGTCGTAGGTCGCCTGCCAAAGGGTCTGCGCTGCGCCGAGCATGCGCCGCACGGAGGTCTCGCCGACGCCCGGTAGCGCTTGGAGGGACCAGCCGCAGTCCAGCACCCCCTGCACCGTGCTGACCCCCGCCTCGGCGAGTGACCCCAGCCGGAGGCGATCCCGGGTAGCGGCCTTCAGCGCATCCACAGACATCTCATTCAGGATCCGTTGGACCTCGGCACGTCTCACCTTCTCACCCGCGTCGTGGGCCGCCGATCTGTACGAGGCTTCGCCTGCGACGACCTTCGCGATGGCGTCCAGCGCTTCCGGCAGCCCGTCGATGACTGGCCGGTCCAGGATCTCTGGTGCCGGGCCCGTCCGCTCGGAGACGAGGTCAAAGCGGAGGGCGGGATCGAGTAGGGTCTGGAACCCGAGACGTCGGGGGTCGACGGGCGCAGTGAAGGCGCCAAACCGTTCAAGTCGACCGGGGCCGTCGCTCCGGAGAAGCAGCGCATGGTGGGCACGTAGTAACTCACCGGCCGCCTCCGCCAGCTGCTTCTTTGCCGACCCGGCGAAGAAACGGCGCATCCCGAGCATCGGCGCGACCTCGGTGACGGCGCGGGGCGCGTCCGCCGTGAGAAGGTGCAGCAGCGTGTGGTCAGCAGCGGTCAGCGCGGGGAGCGTCGCGCGCTCCCAGAGGCGCCTAACAACTCCGGCGTCACTCCTCTGGAGTGTGAGTACACGCCAGGCAGCCTGCCCGGCCTGACCCACTATGACGCTCCGCGCCCGCATGGTCTTTTCGTCGCGGGTGGCTGCCTCTACGACAGCCTGGCGCCAGTCCTGCACGTCCTCGGCGCGGTGGCTCCACTGGCTGAAGTCCGCCGCGAGGCGACGAATCTCTTCACGCTCCGTCTTGTTCATGCTCACCGCTGAGATCGAGGGGTTTAGGGACGGTATCGTAGTGCACCCGTTACACCAACGGGACCTTCGAAGGCCTTGGCCACCGCCGGCATCCCGACCGATCTCGGCCTGCACCTTCACGACCTTCGGCACACGGACAGCACATGGTCGGCGCAGAGCGACGCGACGCTCAAGGAACTGATGGCGCATCGGTCATTCGAGCACCCGAGCGGCGATGCTCTAGGAGCACACAACCTGTGACCGCGATCTCGCCATCGCAGCCGCACTAGACGCCTTGAACGAAGAGGCATCGGGCAAGATCAGCGCGTGGTCTGGCACGGATCTAGCACATAGCGGTCCACGAGAGTGACAATTCAAAAAGCCCTGGTGGGAGATGCTGTCTCCCACCAGGGCTTTTTCTTGGGTGGAGCCGAGGGGACTCGAACCCCTGACCCCCACACTGCCAGTGTGGTGCGCTACCAGCTGCGCCACGGCCCCCTGTGCACTACCCGGTCGCCCGGGCACGGGAGAACTATACACACGCCGACCGGCGCGGTCAGCGCGCGGGGTGCCCTGCCACCGCGCCGGCTCAGTTGAGCGCTACGTCCGCCGGGAAGTGCGCCACCGCCGCCATCATGCCGCCCTGCCGGCGCAACACCATAGGCCACAGGTCGTCCGGACGATCGACGAAGGCGTCGCCGGGCAACGCGTCCAGGACAAACCAGGAGCCCCCTGCGATCTCCTGCTCCAGCTGGCCCGAATCCCACCCGGAGTAGCCGGCGAAGACCCGGATGCCGGCGATGCTCTCTCGCAGCTGCGCCGGGTCCACCGTCAGGTCGAGCGTGCCGACCGCACCGGAGATCTGCTGGAAGCTCTTCATCGGGCGCAGCGGGTGGCGCATCCGAGCGAGGCAGATCGCCGAATCCGGCTGCACCGGACCCCCTTCGAAGACCACGGCCGGGTCGCGGGCCAACTCGCCCCAGTCGCCGAGCACCTCCGCCACCGGAATCTCGGTGGCCCGGTTGAGAACGACGCCCAGCGCCCCGCCCGGCTCGTGGGCGACCAGCAGCACCACGGTCCGGTCGAAGTTCGGATCCTTCAACGTCGGTGCCGCAACCAGCAACCGCCCGGCCATCGACTCCGTCGCCTGCCCGTCGATCGCCCGCCCCTCTTCCTGCATGCCGGACACCCCGTCAGTCCGACTGTGCTCGGACAACCGGGGACACCGGTGCCAGCTGCCCCGTCAACGCCATGCCTGGCACCATAGCCTGCTGCTGGGTCGCTGGCTAAGGTCTGACGCGACAGAGACGAGGGAGGTTCGGTGAGTCCCACGGCAGAACTCGCGGTGATCGGCGGGTCGGGGTTATACGCCCTGCTCGACGGCGCCACCGAGCACGAAATCGACACCCCGTACGGGTCACCGTCCGACGCGGTCACTATCGCGGAGGTCGCGGGCCGCCGGCTGGCCTTCCTGCCCCGGCACGGCCGGGATCACCGGCATCCGCCGCACCAGATCCCCTACCGGGCCAACCTGTGGGCGCTGCGCTCGCTCGGGGTCCGCCAGGTGCTCGCCCCCTGCGCGGTCGGCGGCCTCCGCCCGGAGCTGGGCCCGGGCACGTTCGTCGTGCCCGACCAGCTGATCGACCGCACCAGTGGTCGGGCGCAGACCTACTACGACCGGGGCGCGGTGCACGTCTCCTTCGCCGACCCGTACTGCCCGGTCGGGCGGCGTACGCTGCTCGCCGCTGGCGCCGAGCGGGGTGTGCCGGCGGTGGACGGCGGGACGGTGGTGGTGGTCGAGGGTCCCCGCTTCTCCACCCGCGCCGAGTCGCGCTGGTTCACGGCAATCGGCGGCACGGTGGTCAACATGACCGGCCACCCGGAGGCGGTGCTCGCCCGGGAGCTGGCCCTCTGCTATTCGTCGATTGCGCTCGTCACCGACCACGACGCGGGCGTGCCGGGCGGCGGTTCGGTAACCCAGGAGGAGGTGTTCCGGGTCTTCGGCGAGAACACCGCCCGCCTGCGGGAGCTGCTCTTCACCGCGGTGGCCCAGCTGCCGGCCGATCGGGACTGCGCCTGCGGGTCAGCCCTGGAGGGCATCAAGCTTCCCTTCGCGCTGCCCTGAGCCCGGCGGCCGGGCCATCGCCGGTCAGTCGATGGTGAGTCGCAGCGGCCCGCCGCCGAGCACGTCGAGCACGGTCCGCTCCCCCAGCGGGGCGGCAAGCTGCACCGTCACCGGTGCGAGTAGGAGCTGCTCGGTGCAGACACCGGTGCTACGGGTCACGGCGCCGCCGACGACCACGACGTCATCCTGTTCGTACACCAGCGGGGTGAGGCCGGTGTCGCACGCACCGGTGCCGACCCGTACGGTCAGCGTCGCGTCGTCCACTGCGCGCAGGTCCAGCGCCCCGACCAACTCCTCGGGCAGTGGCGCGGTGGGTGCGGTCGGCTCCGGCGGCGCTCCGACGGCGGTCGGGGCGACCGCGAGCCGGGCCACCGGGGCGGCCAGTTCGTCAATGGTGAACAGCCAGGCCGGGACCGTCGCCTCGCCTCGACTGGTCCGCACCGGCACGCTGTCCAGCTCGACGGCGGTGACGGTGAGCGGAATGCAGGCGGTCTGCGGCGAGGTGCCAACCCCCGTGTCCGGCCCGTCCGCCGGGGCCGGTGGGGTGGCCGGGTTCGTCGGCCGCCCGCCGCAGGCCGGTGGGTCGCCCCGATCAAGTTCCCGATACGCCTCGGCGGCGCTGACCAGCGGCACGGTGAGGGTGCCGGAGGGGAACTGGATGGTGCCGTCTTCGGGCTGGTCCGTCGGCAGCGGAATCTGGTCTCGGTACCAGCCGGCCTGGAAGGCGGTCTGGGTGTCCGGGGTGAAGCCGGGGTCTCCGACGGTCATGGTCGGTTCCTGAAGTGGGATGTACCCGTCGCTCCAGGACGGGCCGGGCTGCCAGGCGGCGGCGATCTGAGTGGCCCGCTCTTCGAACACCGCCTGCCGGCCGGTTGGTGAGGGGGCGCCCGGCGGCTCCGAGCCGGCCGGCGCGCAACCGGCGACCAGCAGCAGGGTCAGGCTCAAGGGGGCGAATACTCGACGCATACTCCTCCGACGTTCGCCACCGCGCACCGGTTCCAGGTCGCTGCGGCCGGCGCCGGGAGCCACGCTCGGCCGGGTAGCTCCCCGGGTGCCGGGGCACTGTCGGCCGGCGCGGCATAGAGATTCGAGGCCAGAAACGCCGGTGCGCCCCGGTCCGGGTGGACCGGGGCGCACAGGTCGGGTGGTGGAGGTGCCGGGAATCGAACCCGGGTCCTTCGCCGCCTTGCCAGGGCTTCTCCGAGCGCAGCTCGCTGTGCCTCTACTCGGCCCCTCCGATCACGCGAGCGAGTCGGTGTGACGGGCCCAGTCGCTGATTAATCTCGCCGCACGGCCCCCGCGACCGGGTCCGATTGGCCAGCCTCCTAGCTGATGCCGGCTAACTGGGTCGAAGGCACTCCCAGGCCGACAGACTTGCTACTCGCCTCAGGCGGCGAGAGCGAAGTCAGCGCGATTCTGCTTGGCGCTTATTGGTTTCCAACGAACGATTTCCGAGACGACGTTGGCTTCCTCGGCTCGCTTCCCCTGCCGCAACGTACGAAGTCGAAACCAGTCACCCCCTCGACGGGCCGCCCCTGTTGGCGGCACCGACAAGCCTAACGCCTGACGCAACGGGTTTCATCCCGCCCCGGCCGGGCGCCAGCTCAGTCCATCCCCTTGCCGCGCCGGCCGGCGGCCCGGGCGATCTCCCGTTGCGCGTCCCGCTTGGCGAGGTCTTGCCGCTTGTCGTACGACTTCTTGCCCTTGGCGACGCCGATCTCGACCTTGGCCCAGCCGTCGGAGAAGTAGACCTGCAGCGGAACGATCGTGAGCCCGCTCTCCCGGGTCTTGCCGATCAGCCGGTCGATCTCGATGCGGTTGAGCAGTAGTTTGCGGGTGCGTCGGGGCTCGTGGTTGGTCCAGGTGCCCTGCACGTACTCCGGGATGTGCATCCCGTGCAAATACAGCTCGCCGTTGCGTTCCTGGGCGAAGGCGTCAACCAGCGACGCCCGCCCCGCCCGCAGCGACTTGACCTCGGTGCCGGTCAACGCCATCCCCGCCTCGTAGGTGTCGAGGATCGAGTAGTCGTGGCGGGCCTTCCGGTTGGAGGCGACTACCTTCCGCCCCTTTTCCCGTGGCATCGGCGCCACCTCCCTTCCTGTCGCTGCGCGTCCCGTGGGCCGAACAGCGGCGATCATCCTACCGGAGCGCAAGGGCCCTCCCGCGCCGAATATTTCCGGTGCGGAAGAGCCTTGGCCCGACGACAGGGTGCGCAGGGCGGTCCCACGGCCGCCCTGCGGACACTAGACCCGCAGGTAGAAGCGGAGCGTGACCCAGGCGGTGATCGCGCTGATCAGGCCTCCGACGGCGGCCATCAGGGGGAAGGCGAGCAGCACTTCGCCCCAGCTGACCGGCGCGAAGAGCCCCTGGAGGGCGCTCAGCGCGCCGTCGAAGAGGAAGATCTTCAGGCCGGCGAGGGCGCCGAGGCCGAGCAGGGATCCGATCAGGCCGGCGACCACGGCCTCCAGGACGAAGGGCGCCTGGATGAACCAGTTCGACGCGCCGACGAGCTTCATGACCGCGACCTCGCGCCGCTTGCTGTAGGCGGCGACCTGAATGGTGTTGGCGACCAGGAGCAGGGCGGCGACAGCCATCGCGACCGCCGCGACGAGGGCGATGTTCTGACCGGCGGAGAAGAGCTTGAAGATCTTGTCGAGTACGCTGGACCTGTCGACCACCTGGTCGACGCCCTCAATCTCGGCGTACTGCTCCCCGATCGCCTGATACTCCTGCGGGTTCACCAGCTTCAGCCGGTACGACTCCGGCAGCACCTCTGGATCGATCGCACTGAGCAGGTCCGGGGAGTCCCGGAACATCTCCTCGAAATCCTCGTGCGCCTCTTCTTTGTTGACGTACGTGACGCTCTCGATCAGCGGGTCGACATCCAGCTTGGCCTGGATCGCTGTCTTCTGTTCCTCGGTAACCTCGGTCTCGAGGAAGATCGAGACCTCGATGTTCTCGAAGTACAGCTCCTTCATCTCGGCGACCTTGACGTAGATCAGGCCGCTCGCGCCGAGCATGGTCAGCGAGACCGCCATCGTAATGATCATTGCGATGGTCATGGTCACGTTGCGCCACAGTCCGACCATGACCTCGGACAGGACGTATTTCAAGCGCATCGAAGATTCCTCCGCGTCTCCGGCAGGTGGTGGTCGTCAGTCGGGCGGGAGCGCCGGCTCACCCGTAGACGCCGCGAGCCTGGTCGCGGACGATCCGGCCGCTCTCGATCTCAATGACCCGGCGACGCATCTGATTCACGATGTTCGAGTCGTGAGTAACCATCACGACGGTCGTACCGGTGCGGTTGATTCGGTCCAGCAAACGCATGATCTCGATGGAGGTGTCCGGGTCGAGGTTTCCGGTCGGCTCGTCCGCGAGCAGGATCAGCGGACGGTTCACGAACGCCCGGGCGACCGCCACCCGCTGCTGCTCACCACCGGAGAGCTCCTGCGGGTAGCGGTGCTCCTTGCCACCAAGCCCGACCAGCTCCAACACCTCCGGCACCACCCGGCGGGCAACCGCCTTGGTCTTGCCGATCACCTCAAGAGCGAACGCCACGTTCTCGTAGGCGGTGCGGTTCGGCAGCAGGCGGAAGTCCTGGAACACGCAGCCGATCGAGCGCCGGAAGGCAGGCCGCTTCCAGGAGCGCATCGACGTAACATCCTTGCCGTTCACGACGATCCGGCCCTTGTTGGGCGCAACCTCGTGTAACAGCATCTTGATGATGGTGGACTTGCCGGAGCCGGATGGGCCGATGAAGAAGACGAACTCGCCCTTCTCGATCGCGACGGACACGTTGTCGAGCGAAGGCCGGGACGCCTTCGGGTACGTCTTCGTCACTTGCTCAAGCTGAATCACGGGTCGTGAGTCTACGCGGTGTAACCGATGTGCCAAATCTCGCGCCCCTCAATTTCGGGACACGTCATCGATCTGCCGGCACTCACAATATTCGATAACGCGCTGCGCCCATGATCGGTCACGCATTGTCATCAGCAAGCTGCTGCTGCTTTCGCCACCGGATACCGGCCTCGATGAAGGCATCCAACTCGCCATCGAAGACCGCGGAGGGAGTACCGGTCTCCTGCTCCGTTCGAAGGTCCTTCACCATCTGGTACGGGTGCAGGACGTACGACCGCATCTGGTCACCCCAGGAGCCGGCGGCGTCGGTCTTCAGGCCCTGGAGTTTGGCCTGCTCCTCCTGGCGCTTGCGCTCCAGCAGGCGGGCCTGAAGGACGCGCAGCGCGGACGCCTTGTTCTGCAGCTGTGACTTCTCGTTCTGACAGGTAACCACGATGCCGGTCGGGATGTGGGTGATCCGAACCGCCGAGTCAGTCGTGTTCACGCTCTGCCCACCGGGGCCGGAGGACCGGTAGACGTCAAAGCGCATCTCGTTCTCGGGAATGTCGATGTGATCGGTCTGCTCCACCACCGGAAGCACCTCGACCCCAGCGAAGCTGGTCTGCCGTCGACCCTGGTTGTCGAAGGGGCTGATCCGGACCAGCCGGTGGGTGCCCGACTCGACGCTGAGCGTGCCGTACGCATACGGCACCTTGACCGTGAAGGTAGCCGACTTGAGTCCGGCCTCCTCGGCGTACGAGGTCTCGTAGACCTCGGTGGGGTAGCCGTGCCGCTCGGCCCAGCGCAGGTACATCCGCAGCAGCATCTCGGCGAAGTCCGCCGCGTCCACGCCGCCGGCACCGGCTCGGATCGCCACCAGCGCCTCCCGGGAGTCGTACTCGCCGGAGAGCAGCGTGCGTACCTCCATCTCGTCGATGGCCTTGGTCAGTCCGGCGACCTCTGTCTCGACCTCGGTGAGGGCACCCGGGTCGGACTCCGCCTCGGCCAGCTCCAGCAGCACCTTGGCATCGTCGAGGCGAGAACGAAGCTCGGCGAGCTTGTTGATCTCCCCATTCACGTACGACAGCTGCGAGGTGACCTGTTGCGCCCGGGCCTGGTCGTCCCAGAGGTCGGGGGCGGAGGCGGCCTCCTCCAGACGGGCCTTGTCCGCCCGAAGCCGGTCGATGTCGAGCACCGACTCGATGTTACGAAGAGTGGCGTCGAGGTCCTTGAGCTGTTCGGCGTAGTCGGCATCGGTCACGACAGACAAGACTACTGCGCGGGCGAGGAGTGAGCTTGCGAGCCCCGCAGGCCGCGCCCAACAAACCCAGCGCGGGCGAGGAGTGAGCTTTGCGGAGCAGAAGCGAGCCCGCGAAGCAGGCGCGAGCTTGCGAGCCCCGCAGGCCACGCCCAACAAACCCAGCGCGGGCGAGAAGCCGACCGGCGGGGGCCAGCTGCCGGGTCAGCTGACCGGGGCGGACTTGAGCCAGGACAGGGCGGCCTTGTGGTATGCGACGGCGAACTCCAGGGCGCTGGCGTCGTACGTCTCGCCTTCCTTCTTCGCGTTCTTCACCTGCTCCCGAACCCGGGCGAGGGCCTCCGTGTGGTACTCATTCGCCGCCGTCTGAAGGTTCTTGAGCTGGCTGGCCGAATGCAGGTTTCCAAAGGCGAACCGCAGCGCGATCGGGTTTCGAATAGTGTCCCGACCGGGCTCCTCCGTCAGCCATCTGGAGAAGGTCCGTTTACCCGCCGCGGTGATCGCATACGGCTGGCTCATCCGCGGCCCCGGTTTACCGAGCCGCACCAGCCCCTTTTCGGCCAGCACGGGTAGCTCGCGGTAGACCTGGCTGCGGGTCATTGACCAGTACGGCGCCAACCGGCGCTCGGCGGCGGCCATCAGTTGACCACCTGTCATCGGGCCCTCGTGAAGCAGCCCGAGCAGGGCCGCCGCCGTGGGGTTGACTCCGGAATCCGCCATGCCTCTCACGCTGCCACTTTGCGGTCGCGGCGTCCAGGATTTCACGTTTTCGCCACCCATCAGGGCTTCCTAAGTGCACTGTCCACCGATATGGAGTGGATGAAAGGACCCCTCCCCTACGCCGGGCGGTCGACGTAGCGAAGGGGTCCTTCTGGTTAGCGCATGTGGGGATAGGTGTGGTCAGTCGGCGGAACGAAGGTTTCTTTGATCGTGCGGGGTGACATCCATCGGACCAGGTTCTGCCAGGAGCCGGCCTTGTCGTTTGTGCCACTGGCGCGGGCACCGCCGAACGGCTGCTGCCCCACCACCGCACCGGTGGGCTTGTCGTTGATGTAGAAGTTGCCGGCCGCGTACCGCATCCGCTCGGCGACCCGGTCGACCACCCGTCGGTCGGTTGCGAAAATGGCGCCGGTCAACGCGTACGGCGCGATCGATTCGGCCTGGGTGACCACCTCGTCGAAGCGGGCGTCGTCAAAGACGTGTACGCCGAGGATCGGCCCGAAGTACTCGGTGGTGAAGGTCTCGTGCGCGGCGTCGGTGCATTCGAAGAGTGTCGGCCGAACGAAGTAGCCGACCGAGTCGTCGGCGGTGCCACCGGCGACGACCTGGCAACGGTCATCCCCTGAGATCAACTCCAGGGCGGCGGTGTGCCGCGAGTACGCCTTGGCGTCGATGACGGCGCCCCCGAAGTTACTGAAGTCGGTGACGTCGCCATAGGTGAGCGCCTCCGCGGTGGCGGCGAGCCGGTCCCGCAGCCCACCCGCCCACAGCGACCGCGGGATGTACGCGCGGGAGGCCGCGGAGCACTTCTGACCCTGGAACTCGTACGCGCCCCGGATCAGGGCGGTGTGCAGCGCGTCCACATCAGCGCTGGGGTGGGCGACCACGAAGTCCTTGCCACCGGTCTCGCCGACCAGCCGCGGGTAGCTCCGGTAGTGGGCGATCTTCTCGCCGACGGTTCGCCAGAGCTGCTGGAAGACCTTGGTGGAGCCGGTGAAGTGAATGCCGGCCAGGTCGGGGTCGGCCAGCACCACGTCAGACACCTCCTCGCCCCGGCCAGTGACCATGTTGATCACGCCGGGGGGCAGGCCCGCCGCCTCGAAGAGCCGCATCGTGAAGTGCGCGGCGAACTGCTGGGTGGGCGCCGGCTTCCAGACCACCGTGTTTCCGAGCAGGGCCGGCGCCGAGGGCAGGTTGCCGGCGATCGCGGTGAAGTTGAACGGGGTGATCGCGTAGACGAAGCCCTCAAGCGGACGGTGGTCGAACCGGTTCCAGGTGCCCGACGAGGAGAGGGGCTGCTCGGCAAGGAGCCGGCGAGCGAAGTGGACATTGAACCGAAGGAAGTCGATGAACTCACAGGCCGAGTCGATCTCCGCCTGGAGTGCGGTCTTCGACTGGCCGAGCATCGTGGCGGCGTTCAGCGTGTCCCGCCAAGGCCCGGCGAGCAGGTCAGCAGCGCGCAGGAAGATCGCTGC
The DNA here is from genome assembly GCF_000514815.1 of Salinispora fenicalii. Lineage (GTDB taxonomy): Bacteria > Actinomycetota > Actinomycetes > Mycobacteriales > Micromonosporaceae > Micromonospora > Micromonospora fenicalii. Next base: position 294,110 of record NZ_AZWQ01000010.1, on the reverse strand, counting down.
CCGCTCCGCGAACGGCAACGCCCGCCACCCGGGCGCCGCGTCCTTGGCGGCCTGCACCGCGGCCCGAGCGTCATCGTGGGTGGCGTGGGCGGTGACGCCCAGCACGTGCGCGTGTCGGTGGGGCTGCACCACGTCGATCGAGGCGCCGCCGGCCATCCGTTGCTCGCCCGCGATGGTCATCGGCAGGTCGATCCGGTCGCCGGCCAACTCGACCAGCCGCCGTTGCAGCCGGTCCCGGTCGGTGTCCCCCGGCTCGTAGGGGCGTACCGGCTCGTTGTAGGGCTCGGGAACGGAGAAGACGGCGTCCATCAAAAGGCTCCTGGGGCGTTCGTGGCAGCGGGGGTAGCGGGCCCGCGGAGCGTCGGCCGGGTGGCCGGACGCCAAGCACCGAGGCCGTAGGGGCCGGTCACGGCGGCGGGACCTCGACTGATCCTCCCACGTTTGGGCCCTCTTCCCCACCACCCCCAACTCCCCCGGGCCGGCCGACGCGGCTCCCGGGCGGACAGCGACCGACGCGTACCCTGGTGGGCCGGTGAACCACCGGCCGCGCCGCAGGCCGGGTGCCGGTCGAAGGGACGACAATGACGAAGCAGCCCGGCGACTCCGCCGCCGCCACGGAGCCGACGCAGGCGAGCCCGGACGCGGACGAGACAAGCTCGGAACACGCGGACGAGACAAGCTCGGAGCACCGGGACACAGCGAGTTCGGAGCACCGGGACGCAGCGAGCCCGCTCGCGGCCGGCACGCCGTCGGCGCCCGCGAGGGCCGGCATACTCGCGCCCGGCGCGCCGGTGCTCGGCCTGTTGGCACTCGGCTGGCTGGCCGCCATGCTCTGGTCCACCCACTCGGTGATCGACTCGGCGGCGGCCGGAGTCACCGCGATCAGCCTCTCCGCCTTCGCCCTACCCGGGGTAATCTCCGCCGCGCTCATCGCTGGCACCGCCTTCGCGCTGTTCGGGGCGGACCTGCTCGCCCAGCAAGGTCGGGACCGGAGCACCCTGCGCTTTGTCGCGGCGATCGCCAGCGGACTGCTGATCGGGCTCGCCGCCGCCTTCGCCATCAACCTGACCTTCGCGGACACGGCCACGACCAACGTGATCGCCGGCACCACCGCCGCCGCCGCCATCATCGGCGGGGGGATCGCCGCGACGCGGAGGGCCCCGGTGATCGGCGCGGTGGTGGCCGCTGGCCTCGGCACGCTCGTCTTTGTCGTGGCGTTCAGCTGGGCGCGGGACCCACTCTTTGACCTCTTCGGCGCGGGCGAAACCCAGGAGTCGCTGCTCAGCGCCGCGAAGTGGGTCTCCCGTACCGAGTCCCTGCTCGCCGGTCTGGTGGCGGGGCTGTTGGCCTTCGGCTACCTGACCTGGTCCCGGCGCCGGGCAGCGCGCCGCAGCGATCCGCCCACCCTGCGCTGGCCGGCCTACCTGATCGCCGGGGCCGGCCCCGGGCTGCTGCTACTCGTCGCCGAGGTGATCCTGCGTATCGGTGGGCGGAGGCTGCTCGACCTGGCGAGCGCGCTCAGCGAGGCCGACGCCGTGGCGCAGACCTCCCTCGGCACCTCACGGGTGGACAACGGGATCTGGGTGCTCTTCGTCGGCGCGCTGACCGCGATGATCGCCTTCGGCCGTACCCTCGGACCGGCCCCGCTGGACGAGGACGAACCGGACGGGGAGTGACCGCGCCGGCCGGAGGGCGTTCGGAGCCAGCCGGAACAGATCGGGCCCGGCCGACCACGTCGAGCGGCTGGGCTAGCCCAGTTCGAGGAGCTGGTCCAGCTCGGTGACGTCGTACCACTCCAGCTCATGGTCTTCGGCGCCGTCAACGGTGAACTGCGCGTCCGGGTCACCGCCGAGCGCCTCGGTCATCACCCGGGCTGCGGCGGCGACATCCGTGGCCGCGTCCGCGCCGTCCACATGAATGGCGGCCACCGCCCCCACCGGCACCGGGCCGGACAGCTCGACCGCGCTGGACCCGAGGTCCGTCTCGTCCGGTCCGGGAGTAGTCGCGGGCAAATCAGCCGAGACGACGACCCGGCGGCGCGGGGCCGCCTCGTCGGCCTCCAGGAGTTGGAGTGCGTCCTGGGCCGCCCGGGTGAACGCGACGTACTCCAGCTCCTCCTCGTCCCCCTCGGCGTACCACTCGCGCAGCGCCGGGGTGACCGCGTGCGCGGAGGCCGCGGGGAGCCCGACGGTCTGCAGCAGGGTCAGCATCGGCACGGTCGCCGGGACATACACCCGGACATGCTCATTGGTCACCGGTTCTCCCTGAGTTCAGCTCCACCGGCGGACGCCGGTCTGGGCGCCGGTCATGCCGTACGCCGTGACCGTCATACACCCCGGACCGGCTCGGCGAAAGCCGGGCTCCCAGAGTGTTCCCAAGCGCACTCTCGGCGCTGCGGGAGACCCCACTGCCTTTGCGGCGTTACTGGTGGCAAACTAAGGCAAACGCAGCCAAGTCAGGGAGTTTGCGTGGCGGAGCCGAGGTTCCTGCTGTTGTCCGAGGTCGCCGCCGAGCTGAACGTGTCGGACTCGCAGGTCTACCACATGGTACGCAGCGGCGAGCTGCCAGCGATCAAGATTGGCGGACGCGGTCAGTGGCGGGTGGAGCGCGCGCGGCTGGAGGAGTACATCAGCCACAAGTACGCGGAGACCGCCGAGTGGGTTCGCGACAACCCGCTCGCCGAGCGCGCGCCGGAGTAGTCCGCCCACCACCCGTCATCCACAAGCATTGACCGCTACCTCTTTCGTACTCCAGAATCGTGGCTGCCGTAGGCAAACGAAGGCAAACACAAGGATCTGGAGGGCCGGGATGACTGCTGTCCGCCGCCCCGAGCCGACTCGTCCCCCCGTCCGGCTTCGCCCGGCCCCGTCCATTGACCCGCCCTGCGTCGAAGACGACCCCGCCCACTGGCCGATCGACGGCCAACTCGCGCTCGACCTGTTCCGGGCGGGCGCAGGCCCACTGCCCCGCTCACCGAGCCAGCGCCGCGGGGCCGGACCGGGTCCATCCGGGCCCCGACGCGCACCGACCCGGCTGCCCGCCCCGACTCTGGTCACCGCCACCCCGGAGGCGACCCGGGTTGCACATCGGTTCGTCACCACCTGCCTGGAGGTGATCAACGGCTATCGCCCCCACAGTCAGCTGCGCCGACTGCTCGACCCGACCCGGGCGGCCGAACTGGCGCCCGAGCTGACCCGTGCCACCGCCCGCGCGGGGCCGGTGCGACGCCGCTCCGCGCGGCCCGGCACGCGGCTGCGCCGGCTGCGGGTGTGCGAGCCGCGAAACGCGGTCGTCGAGGCAGCCGCCGTGCTGGCCGGGCCAGCCGGCCGGACCTGGGCGATGGCGATCCGCCTCGAACAGCGCCGCGGCACCTGGCTCTGCACCGCCCTCAACGTCCTGTGAGCCTGTATGCACGCAACGCGTGCATACAGGCTCAGCGCAGGTCGATCAGGCGCCGCCGTTAGGCGAGCCGTGGCAACGCTTGTACTTACGGCCCGAGCCACACGGACACGGCGCGTTTCGCGACGGCCCGTTGCCACCCTCGGCCTGCCCCGGCGCCGCGCGGCGGGCGGTGCCGGCAGCGACGGCGTGGCCACGCGCACCACCGCCCTGCCGTTGCGGGGCGGTAGGAGCGGTCTGCCCGGGAGCGGCTGGAGCGGTCATGGCGGGCCGTTCCTCCTGCGGCGCCGCCTCGTCAGCCCGCTCAACGGCGACGGAGCCGCGCCCGGCCTCCCCGTCGATGGTCGGCGCGGAGTATTGCAGGCCCTGCTGCTGTGGCGCACGACCAAGGCCCTTGGCCCGGACCTCGACCGGCTTCTCCAGGAGCTTAACCTCGTCGGCCGCCGGCTCCGGCTCCTGGACCTGCACGTCCAGGTTGTAGAGGAAGCCGACCGTCTCCTCCTTGATGCCGTCCATCATGGTGGCGAACATGTCGAAGCCCTCGCGCTGGTACTCCACCACCGGGTCCCGCTGGGCGTAGGCCCGAAGGCTGATGCCCTCCTGGAGGTAGTCCATCTCGTAGAGGTGCTCACGCCACTTGCGGTCGATCACCTGGAGCAGGACCATCCGCTCGAGCTGGCGGACGCCCTCCGTGCCGAGCTGCTCCTCGCGGCGTTCGTACGCGGCGTGCGCGTCCTCCTTGAGCCGGCTGAGCAGGAAGTCGACATCGATGCTCGCTCGGGACCCGCCGGCCTCCTCCTCCAACTCCTCGATGGTGATGCCCATCGGGTAGAGCTGCTTGAGGCTGGACCAGAGCTGCTCGAAATCCCAGTCCTCGGCGTAGCCCTCCGCGGTGGCACCACGGACGTACGCCTCGACGACATCGTTGATCATGTTCTGGACCTGGTCCGACAGGTCCTCGCCGTTGAGCACCCGAAGCCGCTCAGCGTAGATCACCAGCCGCTGCTTGTTCATGACCTCGTCGTACTTGAGGACGTTCTTGCGGATCTCGGCGTTCCGGGACTCGATCTGCGCCTGCGCGGTCTTGATCTGGCGGGTGACCATCTTGGACTCGATGGGCACATCCTCCGGGATGTTGAAGCGCTCCATGACGGCCTCGACGGCGCCGGAGCGGAAACGCTTCATCAACTCGTCCTGCAGCGACAGGTAGAAGCGGGACTCGCCCGGGTCACCCTGACGGCCCGACCGGCCGCGCAGCTGGTTGTCGATGCGCCGGGACTCGTGCCGCTCGGTGCCCAGCACGTAGAGGCCACCGGCGGCGGAGACCTCCTCCGCCTCGACGTCGCAGGCCTGCTTCCAGGTGGGCAGGACCTCCTCCATCGCCTTGGCGTACTCCTCCTCGTGCTCGGCCGGGTCGAGCCCACGCTGACGCAGCTCGTTGGCGGCGAGGAACTCTGGGTTGCCACCGAGCAGGATGTCGGTGCCGCGGCCGGCCATGTTCGTGGCGACGGTAACCGCGCCCTTGCGACCGGCCTGGGCGACGATCTCCGCCTCACTCGCGTGGAACTTCGCGTTCAGCACCGAGTGCGGAATGCCCCGACGGCGCAGGAGCTGAGAGAGAATCTCGGAATTCTCCACCGAGACCGTGCCGACGAGCACCGGCTGGCCGGCGTGGTGCCGCTCGACGATGTCGTCGACGACCGCGTTGAACTTGGCCTTCTCGGTCTTGTAGATGACGTCGGAGCGGTCCTCCCGGACCATCGGCCGGTGCGTCGGGATGGTCACTACCCCGACCTTGTAGACCTTGTTGAACTCGCCCGCCTCGGTCTGGGCGGTACCGGTCATCCCGGCGAGCTTCGTGTAGAGGCGGAAGTAGTTCTGGAGGGTGATGGTGGCGAGGGTCTGGTTCTCCTGCCTGATCTCCACCCCTTCCTTGGCCTCGATCGCCTGGTGCATGCCCTCGTTGTAGCGGCGCCCGTGCAGAATTCGGCCGGTGAACTCGTCAACGATCAGGACCTCGCCCTCACTGACGATGTAGTCCTTGTCCCGCTTGAAGAGCTCCTTCGCCTTGATCGCGTTGTTCAGGTAACCGACCAACGGCGTGTTGACCGACTCGTAGAGGTTGTCGATACCGAGCCGGTCCTCGACCTGGCCGACTCCCCGCTCCGTCACCGCGACCGTACGCTTGGCATAGTCGACCTCGTAGTCGCCCTCACCGTCCTTGCCCGGCTGGAGACGGGCGACCACCGCGGCGAACTCGCCGTACCAACGGGCGGAGTGTTCGGCCGGGCCGGAGATGATCAGCGGGGTACGGGCCTCGTCGATCAGGATCGAGTCGACCTCGTCCACGACGGCGAAATTGTGGCCCCGCTGGACCAGGTCCTCCTTCGACCAGGCCATGTTGTCGCGCAGGTAGTCGAAGCCGAACTCATTGTTGGTGCCGTAGGTGATGTCGCACTCGTAGGCGGCGCGGTGCTCGGCGGCGGGCCGGTTGGGCAGCACGACGCCGACGGTGAGCCCGAGGAACTCGTGCACCCGGCCCATCCAGGCGGCGTCCCGCTCGGCCAGGTAGTCGTTGACCGTGATCACGTGCACGCCCTTGCCGGAGAGCGCGTTGAGGTAGACCGGCATGACCGAGGTGAGGGTCTTCCCCTCACCGGTCTTCATCTCCGCGATGTTGCCGAAGTGCAGCGCCGCGCCGCCCATCACCTGGACGTCGTACGGTCGCTGACCAAGCACCCGGGCGGCGCCCTCGCGACAGACCGCGAACGCCTCGGGCAACAAGTCATCGAGGGTCTCGCCGTCCTCCAGCCGCTCCCGGAACTGCGCGGTCAGCTCCCGCAGCTCGTCGTCGGTGAGGTTGACGTAGTCGTCCTCAATCGAGTTGACGGCGGCGGCGATCGCCTTGAGGCGGCGCACCAGGCGCCCCTCGCCCGCACGGAGGACCTTTTCCAGAATCGACACGGATCAACGCTCCCCTAGACAGTCTCGAACCATCGTAGGCGCTCCATCGCGGCGATGGTCACTGGTGGCAAGGTCCGTTCCGTCGAAGCGGACATAACGCGCCCGGTCCGAGCGGGAGGGCCTAATCCGGTTACGCCGTGGGCGAACGATCCGGCACGATGAATCGGGTGAGACGAATCAAGATCATTGTTCCAGACGAGGACCTGTCCACGGAGCGGGGAACCCGGATCGACACCGCAACCGGACGGGTCGAGGCCACAACCGGACCAATCGACACCGCGGCCGAACTGGAGGCGGCATGACGCCGGAGACCATCGACGGGCCCGGGATCCGGCTGCGCCTGTCCCGCCTCGAGGACATCCCCGACACCACAGCCGCCTGTTCCGACCCGCTGGTCCAGCACTTCCTGCCAGCGCTGCCGTCGCCGTACACCGAGGCGGACGCCCGGTGGTGGATCACCGAAGGGGCGCCCGCGGCCTGGGCCGGCGGTGGGGCCGCGTACACCATCGCGGACCGCGAAACGGACCGACTCCTCGGCACGGTCGGGCTGAACGACCCGGCCCCCAGCCGACAGGAGGCGGCGATCGGCTACTGGGTCGCCCCGTGGGCGCGGGGACGCGGCGTCGCCACGGCGGCGACCCAGACCCTCGCCGATCAGGCATTCGCCAGCGGAATGCACCGGCTGGAGCTCCTCACCGTCCCGGAGAACATCGCCAGCCAGCGGGTGGCGCTGGCCGCCGGCTTCCGCCCCGAGGGCGTACGCCGGTTGGCCAGCCGTGGCCGGGACGGCGAACGGGCTGATCTGCTCACCTGGGCGCGGCTCGCCGGCGATCCCCCGGGACCAGCTCCGCGGTTGCTGCCGGACCTGCCCGACGGCCGGCTCACCGACGGCGTGGTGGAGCTCCGGCCGCGCGGCCCGCAGCACGCGGAGGCCTTCTACCACCTGCAAACCCGGCCCGAGACGGTCGCCGTCCTGGTGCCACCGGAGCCGCCTCGGCGGGCGGACATCGAACGGAACTGCCGGGAGGTGCAGTCCCGCTGGCTCCGGGACCAGGTCGCGAACCTGGCCATCATCGACGCAAGCAGCGGGACCACCGCCGGCTTCTGCCAACTGGTCCTCGACAGTCCACAGTTCCACCAGGGCATGATCGGCTACGGCCTGCTGGCTGCCTGGCGCGGACGCGGGTACGCCACCCGCGCGGTCCGACTGCTCGCCGAATGGGGATTCGCCGAGGTCCAGCTCGGCCGGATCTGGGCGGACACCCACGCCGGCAACGTCGCCTCGGAGCGGGTGTTGGAACGGGCCGGGTTCCGCCGGGAGGGGCGGGTGCGCGGGCGCTTCCCCGCCGGCGACGGCCACCGTACGGACAGCACGCTCTTCGGCCTGCTCCCCGGCGACCTCCCGGAGCTACCCGAAGCACGCTGAGCCGCTGACCGGGCCCCGGGCCCGGTCAGCGGAAGCGCTGCCCCGCCGAGCCTCCGCAACCCACGCCGCCGCCGGCCGCCGATGTGGCGGAGCCGAAGGTCGTACGTGCGCCAGCGCGGTGCGGACGACACCAGCACAACCTGTCCGGTGCGCCCCGACCCGTACCTGGGGCGTCAGACGGCCAGAGAAATGATCCCGTAGTCGTAGGCGTGCCGCCGGTAGACGACGCTGGGCCGACCGGACTCTTTGTCCTGGAACAGGTAGAAGTCGTGCCCGACCAGCTCCATCTGGAACAGGGCGTCGTCAATGGTCATCGGCTCGGCGGGGTGGACCTTCTCCCGCGCGATGTGCCACGGCTGGTCATCGCGTTCCTCCTCGGCCCGCTCGGCAACCGCTGTCGCTGTCGCGCCTTCGGAGGACAGGGGGCCGGCGACCAGGTCGGTCACCGGAAGCTTGGCGGTGGCAGCGGCGACGGAGATGGGGGCGTGCCGGCCGCGGTGGACCCGACGGCGGTCGGCCGCCCGACGCATCCGGGCGTCCAGCCGGGCGATGGCCGCGTCGAGCGCGCTGTAGAAGTCGCTCGTGCCCGCCTCGGCCCGCATCACCGGGCCCCGGGAAACGCAGGTGATCTCCACTCGCTGGCAGTGGTCCGCTTGACGCGGATTGCGCTCATGGAACAGCTCAACATCAACCCGGATGATCTTGTGATCGTAGCGTTCGATCTTGGCTAGCTTCTCCGCTACGTGCACCCGGAAATGATCTGGAACTTCGACGTTCCGGCCCTTGACCACGATGTCCACGTGACCTCCCTCGTTCGGATGGTCGTTACTGCGGTACCCGGTCACGCCCTCGGGACGGTCCCACTCTGCGTCGACCGGTCAGTGCGGCTACGCCTCCCTTCACCGCCGGGAGGTGGGAGAACTCCTCCTTCCCCCGACAGCAGAACGCTAACTCTTGTTCGGCCGACCGTCACCCCTGGTTTTCAGGACAGTCCAGGATTTTTCCTGAATCGTTCACCAAGGGGGGAGAAAGAAATCACGATCCGTTACCGGTGACGCCTCCGCTCGGTCGCGGCGAGCACCGCCGCAACCGAGGGCGTCCGACCGGTCGCGGTCAGCACCCGACTCACCGCGGCGAGCGTCGAACCGGTGGTGACGATGTCATCCACGACAACGAGCGCCGCACCCGTCGGCGTCGGCCGCCACCGGCGTCGGGTCCGAAACGCCGTGGCGGCCGACGCAGCCCGGCCCGCGCTGTCCAGCGTCACCGAGTCCGGACGGGGCAGCGCCCGCACCGCGGAACGGACCTCAACCGGCCAGCCGGCCCGCCGTAGCCGGTCCGCGCAGTGCCGGGCCAACCGGCCGAGATGGTCGCCGTACCGGGCGCGGGCCGCGGCCGGCGTGTCCGGCACCGGCACCAGCAGCACCGGGCGCACCGGGCCGACCGCGACCGCCACCACCTCGGCGAGCAGCACGCCCAGCGGCCGGGCCAGCCCATGCCGGCCATGGTCCTTGTACGCGAGCAGCACCTCGCGCAGCGGGCCCGCGTAGGGGCCGAGAGCCACACAGGGGGGCAACCCCTCCGGAGCCGGAATCGGACGTACCGACCGCGGTCGCAGGTCGCCCAGGGCCGCGACGCACCTGGGGCAGACACCTCTCCGCAGCCCGGGTCGCCGGTCCCGACATCCGGCGCACTCCACCGGCAGCACTAGTGCGCCAAGATCCTGGACGACTCGACCCAGGCCCTGCATCACTGATCAGAACAGCAGGAGGGGCGCGGACGGGTCGCTGGTCTGGGCGTCGTTCGGCGCGAGGTCCCGGACCTGGTCCGGGGTGATCCGCTTAATCGGGAAGCCCTGGTACGCCACATCGTTGGCCTCATACATCACTGTGCCGTACGGGGCCTCCGGATGCCCCGGGTACGCCGCCAGATGCGTGACGATGGCGCCGGTGACATGCAGTTTGGTCTCCCGGGCCCCATCCACTCCGACTTCGTAGAGCACCCGTTTGCCGCCTTTCGAGCCAGCCACGACCAGACTGTTCTCGCCGTACCAGTCGACTGCGGTTAACCCGGTGAGGGAGGTGTGAATCCGGCGGGGCGGCCCGACGGCGAGCGTGTCCCCATCATGAACCACCGTCGCCAGATAGAGCTCGCCACCGCTGACGAGCGCCAGCCGATGCCCATCCAGGGCAGCGGCCACCGCTGCCACGCCCCCGAGGCTCAGCTGCACCGGCTCCAGCTTGGCCTCCTCGTCAAAGCGGTACAGCCCACCGTCGGCGACGACCAGGCCGATCGGCCGCTGCGGTTGCGCCGACCGCAGCCAGAGCGGGCGGCTCACCGTCCGGAACGTCTCCTGACTCGCGCTGAACGAGGTGAGGGGGGCGGAGCCGACCTCGACCGCGAGTCGCTGCCGCCCGCCCCCGGCGTCAACCGCGAGTGCCGCGAGGATGCGTTGCCCGGAGCGGCTGATTCCGGCTGAGAGGACCCGCTCGTTCTCGACCGGCGCCACCGGCACAGCCGTTGGGCCGAGGGAATGGATCGCGCCCTCGTAGATGCAGAACGCCTGTGGGATGGCTTCGACCCGATACAGCGGATTCAGCTGCCGGTGCTGCCCCACATCCTCGATGATCAGATACGACTGGTTACGGATCTTCAACTCGAGCTGCCCGGTTAGCTCCGGCAGCGACCACACGAGCTGGGTGGCGAGCAGATGCAGCCGGGCGCGGTCCGCACCGGCCAGATCCAGGTTGACCTCCCAGCGGTCGTCCGTCCGAGTGGCGTTATTGATCAGGTTGGTGCCGTCTGGCAACCCGCTGACCGCTCGCTTCAGCCAGGCGGAGTGGCCTCCGACCAGCCACCGAACCACCTCGCTGACCAGCCGGTCATCGGACACGGCGCGAGCCAGGTATCGCTGGTCCGGCACCAGGCGCAGCCGGTCCGAACTCCAGAAATAGATCGTCCAAGGCTTGTAGTACTGCTGCAGCGCATCGACGCTGAGCAGGAGCACGTTCGGCGGATCCGTCACATGCCACTCGATCTCGTCCCCGCCCTCCGGGGAGAACGGACGCAGACCGAAGTCGTACGTCGCCGGAGCGGCCTCCGGTGGCGCCAGCACCCCGTCGGCGGTCAGCTGCCCGACCTGCTGCACCGTGAGGGTGACCTGGACCTCCTCCGGCCCCGGGACGATAACCGGCTCCTCGATCAGCCGCACCACGGTCAGCGCGACCTCGCTCCCCTCTTTCTGCGACAACCGGGCTCGGTCCTCGGGGAGGACGAACTCGCTCACCCGGTCGTACGCCCCATCCGGCTCCCCGGCCGCGGCAGCGAGGAAGTTGTCGATGAACTCCTCCCGGCTGTCCGCCGCGGTACGAGCTGGCGGCGCGAACCGGCCCCCGCTACTCGTACCCGTCTCGGCCGCCGGGCCGGGACCCTCGATGCGCACCTCGGTCTCTCCCGGGATCCCGCAGCCGGCCACGGTGACGAGTAGCACGCCACCGAGCAGGCCGACGAGCGACTGGCGGCTCACGGGCGGGCCTCCACACCGTCGGCTGGTGCGGGATCGACCGCCAGTGCCCCCGCGCTGCCCTGACCGATGGCGAGCAGTCCACCCTCCCGTGGGCCGCCACAAGGCAGCCGCGCGTCAGCGGGAACCAGTCGCAGCGGCGACGAGGTCAGCCGGTCGCCGGCCCGCGCCGGCAGGGTGAGCCGGAACTGGGCGCCCTGCCCTGGTGCGCCCCACGCCTCCAGCCACCCGCGGTGCAACCGGGCGTCCTCAAGGCTGATCGACAGGCCCAACCCGGTGCCCCCGGTCTGTCGGGCCCGGGACGGGTCGGCCCGCCAGAACCGGTTGAAAATCAACTTCTCCTCCCCGGGTTTGAGCCCCAACCCGCGATCGCGCACAGTGACCGCCACCGCGGTCTCGTCCACCCCCAGGGTGATCCGCACCGGCTTGCCCTCGCCGTGCTCGACGGCGTTGCCGACCAGGTTCCGCAGCACCCGCTCGACGCGACGCGGGTCGACCTCGGCGATGACCGGGCCACCAGGCAGATCCAGCTCGACGGCGACCCCGACCCGCTCGGCGAGACCGGCCAGCCGGCCCACAACCCGGTGCACCACCGGCACCAGGTCGGTGGGTTCGGCGTCCAGCGCGGCGAAGCCGGCATCGAATCGACTGATCTCCAGCAGGTCGGTGAGCAACTCCTCGAACCGGTCCAGCTCCGTCTGAAGCAGCTCGGCGCTCCGGGCCACGGCTGGGTCGAACCCATCCCGTTCGGTGAAGATCAAATCTGCGGCCATTCGGACCGTGGTCAACGGAGTCCGCAGCTCGTGCGAGACATCCGAGGTAAAGCGGCGTTGCAGCCGCGACATCTCCTCCAACCGAAGGATCTGCCGTTGCAGGTTGGTCGCCATCTGGTTGAAGGACTCGGCGAGCAGCGCCAGATCGTCCTCGCCGTTGACGGCCATCCGCTGGTCCAGCAGGCCGGCGGAGAGACGTTGCGCCGTCCGGGCAGCCACCCGGACCGGCGTCACCACCAGCCGGGTGACCAGGGCGGCGAGCAGCCCGAGCAACACCACCAGTGCGACACCGGTGCCGACCACGGTCGCCCGGGCATCGGCAGCGGTGGCGTCCTGCCGGGTCAAGGGAACGAGGTAGTAGAGCTCGACCTGACCGAATTGGGTCGGCACCGGCGAGCCATAGGCCAGATACTTCGTATCGGTCTCGCCGAGGCGGCCGGTGCTGATCTGGCTGGCCACCTCACCCCCGGCGACGGTGGCGCGCAGTTCCGGGCTGATCAACGAACCAAAGTTGTTCACCGCCGGGGCGGTTCGGGGCTGGATCACCCCTTCGGCGCTATCCGCGATCAGCGCGACAACCACCCCGGTCGCCTGCTGGGGATCGCCGCCGGCCAGGTAGTTCACCGTCCCGTCCACGGTCTCCTGGAACTGCGCCTCCTGCGGCTTGTGATACAACCCGAGCTGTTTGGCCGCGTACGCCGCGCCGCTGTTCAGCCGGTCCTGCACATCGGCCTCGGCGTTCTCCAGCAGGATGCTAGTGATCTTGTCTGCGATGAGATACGCGAAGCCACCAACCAGCAGGCTGGAGGCCAGGAGCGTGATGGTCACCACCCGCACCTGCAACGAGCGCCGCCAGGCCTGGTGCAGCCGGGCGCCCCACCCGCCCACAGCACGCCACAGCTCCCCGGCGGCGAGGCGGCGCGGGGAGCCGGTCGTGGTGGGATCGGGAACCAGAGAGTCGGCCACAGTGTGGCCAGGTTATCCGGTACCCGCCTTGTAGCCCACGCCGCGCACGGTGAGGATGATTTCCGGGCGCTCCGGATCTGGCTCGATCTTGGCCCGGAGTCGCTGGACGTGCACGTTGACCAGGCGGGTGTCGGCGGCATGCCGGTACCCCCAAACCTGCTCCAACAAGACCTCCCGGGTGAAGACCTGCCGCGGCTTGCGGGCGAGCGCGACCAGTAGGTCGAACTCCAACGGCGTGAGCTTCACCTCCTCACCGTTCCGGCTGACGGTATGCGCCGGCACGTCGATGGTGATCTGGTTGCCCGGGGGACCGATGGTGAGCAGTTCGGGGGCGGCATCCTCACCCCGGCGGAGCCGGGCCCGCATCCGGGCCACCAGCTCCTTCGGCTTGAACGGCTTCACCACGTAGTCGTCCGCCCCGGACTCCAGCCCCAGGACGACATCAACCGTGTCGCTCTTGGCAGTCAGCATGACGATCGGTACGCCCGACTCGCCACGGATCGACCGGGCCACGTCGATGCCACTCATGCCGGGCAGCATGAGGTCGAGCAGCACGATGTCCGGCCGGTTCTCCCGGAACGCGGCCAAGGCACGTTCGCCGTCGGCCACGAACGAAGGCAGGAAGCCCTCGCTGCGCAGGACAATGCCCAGCATCTCGGCGAGGGCGGGATCATCGTCAACCACCAGTACCCGAGCTCTCATGGGATTAATCTTCCATCCCCATCTCCGTCATGGGATCCACGTCCGCCTCCGTAGCGGGATCCACGTCCGCTGGCACCGATGCCGTCGGCCGCCGTAACCCAGCGCCCCCGCGGCCCAGACGTCACCGTCTGCCGCGCGGTCAGCTGATCGGATCAGCCTGCCACCATGATCCCTGGGTACGCCCACCGGCGCCAGCACCGAACGCGGATTCCGGCACCAACCCCGGGCTGGCGGCGTGAAGCAACAGCCGCCCCGGGGCTGGCTGGCACCGCCCGGTCGGGCGGTGCCGGCCAGCCCACGAGACACCTAACCGTTCTGGGCGTCGCGACTCAGTAGCGGTAGTGGTCCGGCTTGAACGGACCCTCCTGCGGCACCCCGAGGTACGCCGCCTGCTCCTTCGTCAGCGTTGACAGCCGCGCGCCCAAGGCGTCCAGGTGCAGCCGCGCGACCTTCTCGTCCAGGTGCTTCGGCAGCACGTACACGCCCGTCGGGTACTCGTCGGTCTTCGTGAACAGCTCGATCTGCGCGATCGTCTGGTCGGCGAAGCTGTTGGACATCACGAACGACGGGTGGCCGGTCGCGTTGCCCAGGTTCAGCAGCCGTCCCTCCGAGAGCACAATCACTGCGTGCCCGTCATCGAACCGCCACACATCCACCTGCGGCTTGACGTTCTCCCGCGTCACATCGGTGCGACGCGCCAGCCCCGCCATGTCGATCTCATTATCGAAGTGCCCGATGTTACCCACGATCGCCTGGTGCTTCATCCGCGCCATGTGCTCGTTGGTAATCACATCGAAGCAACCGGTCGCCGTGATGAAGATGTCGGCGGTCTCCACCACGTCTTCCACCGTGGCGACCTGGTAGCCGTCCATCGCCGCCTGGAGCGCACAGATCGGGTCGATCTCGGCCACCACCACGCGGGCCCCCTGGCCACGCAGCGATTCCGCGCACCCCTTGCCCACGTCGCCGTAGCCAATTACCACCGCGACCTTGCCACCGATCAACACATCGGTAGCTCGGTTAATCCCATCGACCAACGAATGCCGACACCCATACCGGTTGTCGAACTTGCTCTTTGTTACCGCATCATTAACATTGATCGCCGGGAACAGCAACGACCCCGCCCGGTGCATCTCATACAAGCGATGCACACCCGTGGTCGTCTCCTCCGTCACGCCACGGATGCCGTCCGCCAACCGGGTCCACTTTCCGCTGTCGCGCTCCAGCGACCGACGCAGCAGGTCAAGAACCATGGTGAATTCTTCGCTGTCACCGGCGCCCGCTGCCGGCACCGCACCGGCCCGCTCGAACTCGACGCCCTTGTGCACCAGCAACGTGGCGTCGCCACCGTCGTCGAGGATCATGTTCGGACCCTCGTCACCCGGCCACGTCAACGCCTGCTCAGTGCACCACCAGTACTCCTCCAGCGACTCGCCCTTCCAGGCGAATACCGGCACTCCCGCCGGCGCCTCCAGGGAGCCCTCCGGACCCACCACCACGGCGGCAGCGGCATGGTCCTGGGTGGAGAAGATGTTGCACGACGCCCAGCGGACCCGCGCCCCCAACGCCACCAACGTCTCGATCAACACGGCCGTCTGCACGGTCATGTGCAGGGAACCCGAAATCCGCGCACCAGCCAACGGCCGCGACTGCCCAAACTCCTGCCGAAGCGCCATCAGGCCCGGCATCTCATGCTCCGCGAGCCGAATCTCCTTGCGCCCAAACTCAGCAAGCGACAGGTCCGCAACCTTGTAGTCACCGTCGGAGACGGTGGTGGGCTGGGACGTCCCGCTGGCGGACGCCGGAAGGGTGCTGGTCATGAAGTACTCCTGTCGACGATGTGCAGCGCGATAAACACCTTACGCGCGCGTACCGGTCGACCGCGCCCCTCCCTGGACAGCGCACGAGGCGGTCGACCCCGAAACGAAAGCTCCGTCCCTGGTCCGACCGCCCCGCACATCCCCCCGGTTTGGTTCCCCACACGCCCCCGAGACCGTCGTCGCGACAACGCTGTGTGCCTAAAGGGTCACACTGCTATCCGGGCGAGTCAAGCTATTCCGGAAAAGTCGGACATACAGTTGCCCGTCGTGCGGCTCAACGCAGCCCAGCGCTCGCCACGTACGCCTCGCCGGTACCTGCGATCCGCAACTCGCCGGCGGCAGCCGGGCTCACCGCGGCCTGCCCCGGCCCCAGCTCCACCGACCCGGCGCCGTCGTCCACGGTGAGGGCACCGGCGCTGCAGAGCACCACCCGCGGCCCCACCAGCGGCACCGTCACCTCCGCCCGATCCGAGTCCACCTGGACCTGGTACAACGCGAAGTCGTCCACCGGCACCGGCCAGCAGACCACCCCCGGCGCGACCGGCACCGGACGCACCACCGGATCGTCCAACACCTCGAACCGCAGCACCCGCAACAGCTCGTCGACGTCAATCCGCTTCGGCGTCAACCCCCCGCGCAGCACATTGTCGCTCGCCGCCATGATCTCCACGCCGGTTCCGCGCAGGTATGCGTGCAGGTTCCCGGCCGGCATCCAGATCGCCTCCCCCGGCGCGATCCGCACCCAGTTGAGCAGCAGCGCCACCAGCACACCGGGATCGCCCGGGTAGCTGTCGGCGAGCGACCGGGCCAGCCGCGCGTCCGGACTATCCACCGCCGCCGACGCCACCGCCGCCACCAGTCCGGCGCGCTGATCGGTGGGGAAGGTCAGCAGCAGACGTACCGCGTCGGCGAGACCCGCGGCTCCGGTCCGCAAGGCGGCCACCACCGGCTCCAGCGCCGGTACGCCGAAGGCGGCAAGCACCTCCGCGGACTCCGCCGGATCACGGAACCCGCAAAGCGCCTCCATCGGCGTCAGCGCCACCAGCAGCTCCGGCTTGTGGAACGGGTCAACGTAGTTGCGCTGCCCCGCCTCCCGCGCCGCGTCGGCGGCGTGGCCGACGCGGGCCTGCTCCGGATCGGGATGGGCCTGAAGACTGAGTGGCGCATCGGCGGCGAGGACCTTGAGCAGGAACGGCAGCCGAACGCCAAACCGATCAACGACCTGCTGGCCCAGCCAGTGCCCCGGCTCGGCCGACAACAACTCGACCAGACTGACCCGGGTCCCGTCCCGGTCCACGCTGGCCGGTGCGCCCGGATGCGCGCCCAACCACAGCTCCGCCTCCGGCTCCGGACTCGGCGAAGGTCGCCCCTGAAGGGTGGCGATCGCCGAGCGAGAGCCCCAGGCATAGTTTCGGATCGGCCCGTACAACAATTCCATGGGTCAACCCCCAGACAGCCCGACATTCTCGCCGGGTTCACTTTCGGTCCGCTCAGCACCAGACGCGACATAGACGTCCGGCTCCAGATAGATCACGCGGGCAGTCGGCACGGCGGCGCGGACCCTTGCCTCCACCGCGTTGATGCCCCGGGCCAACTCCTCGGCGCTGCCAACCGAGGTGACGGCGATCTTCGCCGCCACCATCAACTCCTCGGGGCCGAGATAGAGCGTCTTCATGTGAATGATTCGCTCGACCTCTCCACCCGCGGTCATCGCCTTCTCGATTGCCTGGGTCTCGTGCTCCTCGGCGCCCTCGCCGAGGAGCAGGCTCTTGGTCTCGATCGCGAGGATGACCGCGATCACCACCAGCAGAACGCCGATCATGGCGGTGCCGGCGGCGTCCCACCGGCCATCGTTGGTGACCAGGGTCATGCCGACCCCGAAGAGCGCGAAGATCAAACCGACCAGCGCACCCAGGTCCTCCAGGAGCACCACCGGCAGCTCGGGGGCCTTGGCGCGCCGCACGAACCGCACCCAGGACTGCTTTCCACGGACACGATTCGACTCCTGGATCGCGGTCCGAAACGAAACCGTCTCCATGACGATAGCGCTCACCAGGACAACGATCGGAACCCACTGCCAGCTCTCGATGCCCTCCGGGTGCGACCACTTGTGGTACGCCTCGTACAGGGCAAAGAGGCCGCCGACGGTGAACAGCACAATCGAGACGATGAACGCGTAGATATAGCGTTCCCGGCCGTACCCGAACGGATGCTGTGGGGTAGCGGCCCGCTTCGCCCGCCGCCCACCGAGCAGCAGCAGGCCCTGGTTGCCGGCGTCTGCGACCGAGTGGATCGATTCGGCCAGCATCGATGACGAACCGGTCAGTAAGAACGCGACGAACTTGGTTACCGCGATGCCCGTGTTGGCCAACAGCGCGGCGATGATTGCCCGCGTCCCGCCGCTGGCGCTCACGTCCCGGCCCCACTTCGCTGGGTCGCGACGACCCTACCCGCGCTCACTGATTGGCCAACTCCTTCATCTCGGTGACCGCGGGAACGGCCATCGGATCCAGGCCATGCGCCAGGGCGAGATAGATCGAGGCGAAGTCCGGCACCGCGATCAGCGAGGCGAGCCGCTCCAACGCCGAGCCGCCTTCGGCGGTGACCACGTCAGCGCGCACCCCCCGCCGCTCGGCGAGGGTCTGGACCGCGTCGGCGCGCCGTTCCTCAACCGCGAGCGGCTCGTCGGCGTCGTCTTCCGGGTTGAGGCCGCCGTCGCGCAGCAACACCAGCCGCAGCCGCGTCCCCACCACCGCCGTCAGGTCGGGATCGGCGAAGATGTCCCGCTCCCCCTCAACCAGCCCGCCGAAGACACCGTCGAGCAGGCCGACCCGGCCGCGACCGGCCTCGCCGAGCGCTCCGGAGACAACCGGGTACCGGGCGTTCGCCGAAAGCGTGTCACCGAAGCGGCGGGCCGCGACAGTAGCCAGTGGCGACGACCCCCAGACGATCGGGATCGAGCCGGCCAGCCCCAGCGCGAGGGACTTGGCCGGATTGACGAAGGACTCGGCGGAAGGCCGACACCGATCAGCCTCGGCGTCCAGCCGGGCGGCGGTCTCCGCCAGATCCGCCTCGTTGACCTTGACCAGGCCGAGCATCCGAGCGGCCAGCAGCACCGGCACGGTCAGTGCCCAGAGGCTCGCCCGCGCCGGGGCCCGTCGGGGTACCGGGATGAACGGCGCTCGGGCCCGCTCCGCAACCGACTGCAGTTGGGAGTCCGGAGCACCGACCGCGACCAGGCGGGCACCCCGCCGATGGGCCGCCTCAGCCGCCCCAAGCGCCTCCGGGCTGCGGCCAGAGGCACTGACCGCGATCACCACGTCGGCGGCGCCCACCCAGCCGGGCACGCCCGCACTGCGATGTGGGATCACCGGTACCGGGCAGCGCGGCCCGGCGACCGTCGCCAGCACATCCCCGGTCCGCCCGGCCGTGCCGATCCCAGCGATGACAACCGCGCGCGGACGCCCCTCATCGGCCAGCACCGACAGGTTGGCCTCGGCGGTGAGGGCGGCGGACTCGCGGACCTGCGCCCCACCGGAGGCGATGTGCCGCAGCATCCCACCCGGATCTCGCTCAGCGAGTGCGTCCAGATCGTCCAGCCGGGCCTCGTCGACTTCCCGGTGGCCGCTGACCCCGGCCGTGCCGTCGATCACGACTGCTCCGCCGGACCGCCGCGCGCCTCATCCAGCAGGAGCACCGGCACATCGTCGCGGACCTCGAAGATCCGACCGCACTCGGTGCAGGTGAGCGTCTGTGCCTCGGCGTCATAGTCGAGTGGGGCGTGATGTGTGTCCGGGCAGGCGAGAATCTCCAGCAACTGCGGATCCAGGGCCACGGCGCGGCTCCTTCCACCTCTGGGCTACCGGTCGGTGGCGCCGACCGGCGCACGGGATCTTATCGGCGAACCCGGTCAAGCACCGCATCGCGGAGCGAGGCCATGCGTTCCCGGGTCGGGGCTTCGACGTTGAGCCGCAGCAACGGCTCGGTGTTGGAGGCTCGGAGGTTGAACCAGGCGCGGTCGGCGAAGCGCAGGGTAAGGCCATCGGTCTCGTCGACTTCCGCGTCCGGGTACGCGGCCCGCACCTCGGCCACCCGCGCCGCCTGGTCTTCGACCGTAGAGTTGATCTCGCCGGAGGCGACGTACCGCTCATACTCTCCGGCCAGCACCGACAGCGGCAACGACTGCTCGCCCAGCGCCGCCAAGGTATGCATCGCGGCGAGCATCCCGGTGTCGGCGAACCAGAAGTCCCGGAAGTAGTAGTGCGCGGAGTGCTCCCCGCCGAAGATGGCGTTGGTCCTGGCCATCTCGGCCTTGATGAACGAGTGCCCGACCCGGGACAGGACCGGCTTCCCACCGTTCTCCCGGACGATCTCCGGCACGGCAACCGAGGTGATCAGGTTGTGGATCACCGTCGAGCCGGGGTGCTTGGCCAGTTCCCGCGTGGCGACCAGCGCGGTGATCGCCGACGGTGACACCGGCTCCCCACGCTCGTCCACCACAAAGCAGCGGTCGGCGTCGCCGTCGAAGGCCAGGCCGATATCCGCCCCCCCGGCCCGCACTGCCCGTTGCAGGTCGACCAGGTTCTTCGGGTCCAGCGGATTCGCCTCGTGGTTAGGGAAGGTGCCGTCCAGGTCGAAGTAGAGCGGCACAATCTCGAGCGGCAACGCCGGCAGCGCGGCGTCGCCGAGCACCGTCGGGACCGTGTAGCCGCCCATGCCGTTTCCGGCGTCCACCACGACCTTCAACGGTCGAATCTGGGTCAGGTCGACCAGCTTGCGCAGGTAGGCCGCGTAGTCGGCGAGCAGATCGCGCTGCTGGACCGGTGCGCTCGGCGCACCCACCGGCCGGGCCGCACCCGCATCCAGCAGCGCTTGGGCCCGCGCCCGAATCTCCGCTAGGCCGCTGTCCTGCCCGATCGGACGCGCCCCCGAGCGGCACATCTTGATGCCGTTGTACTCGGCCGGATTGTGGCTCGCCGTGAACATCGCCCCCGGCAGATCGAGCGACCCGGAGGCGTAGTACAGCATGTCGGTCGAGGCCAGGCCCAGCTCAATGACCGCCCGGCCGGCGGCTCGGACGCCAGCGGCAAAGGCCGCGGCGAGCCCGGGGCCACTGTCCCGCATGTCGTGCGCGATCAACACCGCGTCACCGGGCTCCCCGCCAGCGTTAAGAACCTGGGCAAAGGCGGCACCAAGCGCCTCGGCGACCTGCTCGTCCCACTGGTGCGGCACCACCCCACGCACGTCGTAGGCCTTCACGATCTGGGACAGGTCAGTCACCGTGCTCCGCTCCTCGCGCTGGCGTCGTCAACGGCCTGAGCGTATCGGAGCATGGATGATCGCTCCGGCCCAGCCGAAGAGCTGACGGTACCGAGCTCAGTCCGGCAAGCGGGGGATGAACCGGGTGCGGTCGTCCGGCGCCGGCGCGGCGGGCCCGCGCTGGCCGGGAACCGGGGGTACCGGCGGGGTGCCCGGTCCGCCCGACATCGGCGACGCGCTATCGGGGTGGGTGCCGTAAAGCCCCGGGTTCGGTCGCTGCGTTGCCGGGCTGCCATACCGACCCGGCGTCGCCGGGCTGCCGTACAGACCCGGCGTCGCCGGGCGCCCGGGGACCGGCGGCTGAGCCGGGCCGGAATATCCGAACCCAACGGGGTGGGCATCGCCGGCGGGGGCCGACCGGTCCTCCCGGAACCGCCGGACCAACAGAATGATTAAGACGACGCCGAGCGCGACCATGGCCAGGCCGGCGTAGAGGAAGCCCGAACCGCCGGACGACTCGGCCGGTGCCGCGCTGTCGACGTCGTCCTCCGGATCGGTTACGGCGTCAACGGCCGTCGACGCCGCCGCAGTTGCGGCCTCTGTCGCCGCGACGGTCGGCACCGACGCGGCGGTGGACGTCGGGGCCGCGGCGGGGCTACCGCCGGTCACCTTGGCGGAGTCGGAATCTCGACCTATTACCTGGCCGTCCGCGCTGATGGCCTCACCGACAACGGCGAGCTGCCCGTTCACCGTGTCCGCGGCGAAGGCCACCTCGTACCGCAGCTTGACGCGCTTGCCCTTGCAGAGCTGTGGGTTCTCTGGTGACGTCGGGGCGGTGGCCACCCCACCCTGACCGGCGGCGAGCTCCACCGGAAGCCACCTACCCCCGGCGTTGACCTGCACCCGTACCTGATCCGCCCGGAGGCCGTCGAGGTACAGGGTGAGCGCGGCCTGCAGTTGCACGCAACCCTGGGTGCGCTTGCGTACCTCGAGAACGACCTCTTCGGCCGAGTTACCGGCCTTGAACTTCCCGGCCGCGTTGACACGCACCGTGTCCTCGGCGGCCAGCGCGGGCGACACACCGAGCGCCAGCAGGGTGCCAGCACCCGCGCAGACCGCTACGAGCCGTGCCGTGGACCGCCAAACCGCCATGATCACCTCACCGTTTCTCCCCTACCGGGGTCGCCGGTCAGGCTACTACCAGACTCAGAGCGCAACCGGCCCTGCAGGGCCCCGCAGCGGCATTCGGGCGACCCGACCTGGCGGTGACACAACCGGCGCTCCGCTGGTGACATCCGCCTATCGACCCACCACCACCAACACCACCACTACGGCCTATCCCCACGGGAGGCGAACGGCCATCAGACCGATCAGAAGCTGCATGAAGCGGATGGTGGCTCAGGTTAGCGTGGCTGCCCCATCATGGTGCGCATGAGAGCTGTCAAGTTCGATGCATACGGTACGCCCGACACGCTCACTCAAGTCGACTTGCCGACCCCGGTGCCGCGGGCAGATCAGGTCTTGATCCGGGTACGCGCCACCACGGTTACCTCCGCTGAATGTGGAATGCGCCAAGGAAAACCTGACTGGGGGCGGGTAATCATCGGTCTTCGCCGTCCTCGCAGAGGTTTCCGGGTGCTCGGTTTGGAGTTTGCCGGCGACATCGCGGCGGTCGGGCCGGCGGTTCGGCAGTTGCGTGTCGGTGAACGGGTCTTCGGTTTCACCGGCTTCGGCGTTGGCGCGAACGCCGAGTACAAGTGCCTGTCGGAGCGCGCCTCCCTTACTACGATGCCGGGGAACGTGGCGTACACGGATGCTGCTGCTACTGTCGATGGATTCACCACCGCTTGGCATTTCCTACATGATCTAGCGAATGTGCAAAACGGCCAGAAGGTGCTGGTCATCGGCGCCTCCGGCAGCATCGGCACGTACGCTATCCAACTGGCCAAGTACCTGGGCGCAGTCGTACACGGCGTGTGCAGTGGCCGGAATGCCAAGCTGGTCGAGGAACTCGGTGCCGATCGCGTCTTCGATTACACTGTCGAAGAATTCACTACCAGCGGCGAACGCTACGATGCGATATTCGATGTCGTGGGCGGCAGTTCCTTCACTCGATGCCGGTCTGTGCTGACACCTCGCGGTTGCTACCTGCCGACAACCAACCTGGCGGTGAACACCCTACTCGCGGCCGCCACCGCGTTGATCAGAGGACCACGGGTACGGACCAGGATGTCGGTAGACAAGCACGCGGCCTTGGCCGCGTTGCGGGAACTGCTCATCGAGGACCGCCTTCAGATCATCATCGACCGTACCTATCCACTGTCCAAGATCGCAGAGGCCCACCGCCACGTCGACAGTGGGCACAAGGTCGGCAACGTCGTGATCACAATTGAGGACGACTAACAACATGATCTCACCTGGAGAGGGCAGCCGTTCGGCCAGCGAAACGGAGGCCTAGCACCTCGCCCTGTCGATCCGTGGCATGTTCCTTGCGGCACCATCGCGCGGGGAGCCGACACGCACAGCTCGGTCACCGCGCACTACGAATGGCGGCGGCGGCCGGGCTCCAGGCCTACCCCCACGCGCCCGGGCCCGGGCCCGCGTCACCGGGAAACTGCCCCGGACCGAAGACCGAGCTAGCCGGCGATGCCGGCGAGGACCAAGACCCGGGGTTCGGTGTAGTCGTCCATCGCACTACGCACCCCCTCCCGACCGACGCCAGAGCCCTTCACCCCGCCGTACGGCATCTGATCGGCCCGGTACGACGGCACGTCCCCGACGATCACCCCGCCCACCTCCAGGACCTGTCCAGCGCGGAATGCGGTGTCCAGCCGGTGGGTGAAAACGCCCGCCTGCAACCCGTACGCCGAGTCGTTGACCGCGGCGAACGCGGCGTCGTCGCTGCTCGCCCGGGCGACCACCAGCACCGGCCCGAACACCTCCTCGGCGCTGACCTTGGCGTCGCTCGGCACTCCGGACAGCACCGTGGGCGGGAACTCGGCACCGATCCGGCGCCCGCCGACCTCGATGGTGGCGCCCGCCGCGACCGCCTCGTCCACCCACGCCTCGACGCGGCGGGCGGCTGACTCCGAGACGAGCGGACCGACCTCGGTCAGCTCGGACGAGGGATCACCGGTGCGCAGCTCCCGCACCGCCGCGACCAGGCGAGGCAGAAACCCGTCGTAGAGCCACTCGTGTACGTAAACCCGCTGCACCGCGATGCAGGACTGGCCGGCCTGGTAGTTCGAGAACGTCGCGATCCGGTGTGCGGCAAAGGCCAGATCCTCCTCCGTGCTCCAGTCCTCGCAGATCGCCACGGCCGCGTTGCCGCCCAGCTCCAGGGTGACGTGCTTCTCCGGTATCGACCGGCGAATAGCCGCGCCGACCGGGCCGGAGCCGGTGAACGACACCACCGGCAGCCGCGGGTCGGCGACGAGGCCGGCGGCCTGCTCGTTGGGGAGCGGCAGTACCGAGAACATGCCCTCCGGCAGGTCGGTCTCGGCCAGCAGCTCACCGAGGAGCAGCGCGGACAGCGGAGTGGCCGGGGCCGGCTTGACGACGATCGGTGCGCCGACCGCGATCGCCGGCGCGACCTTGTGCGCCACCAGGTTCAGCGGAAAATTGAACGGGGAGATCCCCAGCACAGGGCCGCGCGGTGCCCGCCGGACCAGAGCCAGCCGGCCGGCGGCGGCGGAGTCGGTGTCCAGGCGCTGCAGCTCCCCGGAGAAGCGCCGGGCCTCCTCGGCGGCCCACCGGAACGTCGCGAGCGCCCGCCGCACCTCGGCGCGCGCCCACATCACCGGCTTGCCGTTCTCGGCGGTGATCAGTGCCGCCACCTCGTCGGCCCGCTCAGCGAGCCGCCGCGAGACGTGCTCCAGGGCCGCCGCACGCCGGTAGGCGGGCAGGGCCGCGGCCGTCGGTGCCACCGCGGCTGCCGCCGCGACGGCGGCCTCGACCTGATCGCCGTTGGCGAAGGTGGTGCGCCCAACAACACGGCCGTCGTACGGATGGCGCACGGTCAGCTCCCGCTCACCATGGGCAGGGCGGGAGGCGACATGGAAGGCTACGGACTCCACATCGAGCAGCGTAGACGAGATTCCGCTTGGCGATGAGGGGTGAGCTGCGTCACGATGGGCGCTAGGAGGTCACCCATGGCTGACCCGTGGCTCGCCCTGGAAATCGGCGTCGATCCGGCGGAGCGGATCGCGCAGGTGGGTGCCGCCCACACGGCGTTTCTCACCGGGGCGACACCAGGGCAGGTGCGGGAGGTGGTACGCCGATCATGGGAACGGTCGATGCCGCTCGACCCGGAGGGCACCCCGCCCGTTGACCTCGTGGACGACAAGCTGGAAAGCTACCGGGCCGGGCACCCGCTGGCCCCGGTGCTGCCAATCTTCCGGGATCTGCTCGGTGGGATCGCCCAGGACGGCGCACACCTGATGGCGGTCTGCGACATCCACGGCCGGCTGCTCTGGGTGGAGGGACACCCGGGGCTACTGCGCCGGGCCGAGCAGATGAACTTCGTGCCCGGGGCCCGCTGGGACGAGACGCACGCTGGCACCAACGCGCCCGGCACCGCTCTCGCTCTGGACCACAGTGTGCAGATCTTCGCCACCGAGCACTTCAGCCGCCGCGTCCAGCGCTGGACCTGTGCCGCCGCGCCGATCCACGATCCGGCCACTGGTCGAATTCTCGGGGCGGTCGACATCACCGGCGGCGATCACCTTGCCACTCCGCAGAGCCTAGCGCTGGTCCGGGCTACCGCCCGGGCCGCCGAGGCGTTCCTTGCCGGGATGACCCCGGTCGAGCCGGACATGGTGCAGGTGACCGCGCTCGGCCGGGACGAGGCCCAGCTACGGGTCGGCGACCGCCGGATCCGGCTGGGCCGACGGCACAGCGAACTGCTGGTGTTACTGGTGGAACACCCGAAGGGGCGCACCGGGGAACAGCTCGCCCTCGATTTGTACGGCGAGGATCGGCTGCATCCCGTCACTCTCCGGGCCGAACTGTCTCGGCTACGCCGCGTACTCGGCCCGGAGCTGCTCGACTCTCGCCCGTACCGGCTGCGCTGTCGAGTACGCGCCGACTTCCGTACCGTCACCGACCGGCTGGAACGGGGTGACCCGGCGGGTGGGATCGACGCGTACTCCGGGAGTCTGCTGCCCGGCTCGGATGCGCCAGGAGTGGCCCGGCTACGCCGGCTGGTCGACGGCCAGCTCCGGGCGGCCGTGCTGGCGTCCGCGGATCCAGCCCTGCTCGTCTCCTGGACCGCGACCCCCGCCGGGGCCGACGACCTGACCGCTTGGGAGACCCTGGCGCGAGTACTGCCGCCGGGTGCCCCGCGTCGGCCGCTCGCCCTGGCCCGGGCCCGCCAGCTCGCCCGGGAGTACGGCGTCCCGCGTGCAACGTCGCTGCAACGTCGAGAAAAATAGGGTCGACGCCGTCCACTCCTCGTTGACGGCGGAGGTTCCCATGACGCGTTACGACGCGCCCACCCACTGGCAGTCCCGCTACGACCACTTCATCGGTGGCGAGTACGTCAAGCCGCATGGCGGGCGGTACTTCGAGAACCCGACTCCGGTGACCGGGCAGCCCTTCTGTGAGGTGGCCCGGGGTACCGCCGAGGACGTGGAGCGGGCCATCGACGCCGCGCACGGTGCCGCCGGGGCCTGGGGACGCACCTCGGCCGCCGACCGGGCCCTGGTCCTCAACCGGGTCGCCGACCGGATGCAGGAGCATCTGCAGGCCCTGGCGATCGCGGAGACCTGGGAGAACGGTAAGCCGATCCGTGAGACACTCGCCGCCGACATTCCGCTCGCGATCGACCACTTCCGCTACTTCGCCGGCGTGATCCGGGCCCAGGAAGGCTCCCTCGCCGAGATCGACGACGACACGGTCGCGTACCACTTCCACGAGCCGCTCGGTGTGGTCGGGCAGATCATCCCGTGGAACTTCCCGCTGCTCATGGCAACCTGGAAGCTCGCCCCGGCGCTCGCCGCCGGCAACGCGGTGGTGCTCAAGCCCGCGGAGCAAACACCTGCGTCGATCCACTACTTGCTGTCCCTGGTGGCCGACCTACTGCCGCCGGGTGTAGTCAACGTGGTCAACGGCTTCGGGGTCGAGGCGGGTCGACCGCTGGCGTCCTCTCCCCGAGTGGCCAAGGTGGCGTTCACCGGCGAGACCACGACCGGGCGGCTGATCATGCAGTACGCCAGCGAGAACATCAAGCCGGTCACCCTGGAGTTGGGGGGCAAGAGCCCGAACATCTTCTTCGACGACGTCAGCACCGCGCCGGACGACTTCCGCGACAAGGCGCTCGAGGGTTTCACCATGTTCGCCCTCAACCAGGGCGAGGTCTGCACCTGCCCGTCGCGGGCGCTGATCCAGCAGGGTCACTACGCCGACTTTCTGGCGGCGGCCGTCGAGCGGACCCGGGAGATCAGGCCGGGACACCCGTTGGACAGCGCGACGATGGTCGGCGCGCAGGCGTCCAACGACCAGCTGGAAAAGATCCTCTCCTATCTAGACATCGGCCGGCAGGAAGGCGCCCGGGTGCTGACCGGTGGCGCACGAGCGGAGCTGGGCGGTGAGCTGTCCGGTGGGTACTACGTCGAGCCAACGATTTTCGAGGGCAGCAACTCGATGCGAGTCTTCCAGGAGGAGATCTTCGGCCCGGTGGTGTCGGTGACCTCCTTCGCTGACCTCGACGACGCCGTGAAGATCGCCAACGACACCTTGTACGGACTCGGTGCCGGCATCTGGACTCGGGACATCAATACGGCATATCGGGCAGGACGGGCTATTCAGGCAGGGCGGGTCTGGACGAACTGCTACCACGCGTACCCCGCACACGCCGCGTTCGGCGGGTACAAGCAGTCCGGGATCGGCCGGGAAAACCACAAGATGATGCTGGACCACTACCAGCAGACCAAGAACCTGCTGGTCAGCTACGCCCCGAAGAAGTTGGGCTTCTTCTGATGAGCGACCTGGTCACCGTGACCCCCGCAGCGGCCGAGCTGATCCGGTCGCTGCGGGAGCAGCACGGGCCGTTGATGTTCCACCAGTCCGGTGGCTGCTGCGACGGCAGCGCACCGATGTGCTACCCCGCGGGCGAATTCCGCACCGGCTCGTCGGACATTCGGCTGGCGGCGCTGGCGGTAGGTGGCGTGCCAGAGCCAGTCGAATTCTGGATCTCGCGCGCCCAGTGGGACCTCTGGCAGCACACGAAGCTCACGATCGACGTGGTTCCCGGCCGGGGCAGCGGATTCTCCCTCGAGGCCCCGGAGGGCCTGCGCTTCCTCATCCGCTCCACCCTCGCCCGCCGCGACCACGAATGAGGCCCAGGTCGGGCACCGACGGCGCAGAGTCGAGTAACGACAGACCGCATCGACCAAACGACATACCCCGTCGAACAACGACCGACAGCCGGACTGACTGACCCCGCCCCTACCCACACGACCAGACCGCAGGGCACCAACTCCCGCGAACCCAGCTCGGGACGCAGCTCAGGGGCACCAGCTCAGGGGCACCAGCTCAAGTATCCCTCACATCCCCAAGATCATCCTATTCCCCATTTCGGCCGTACCTTGGCTGTGCCCCTCGACCAGTCAGGGCGGATGACTGGTCGGTCGCTCCCAGGACCAGGTGATGGTCGGCGCGCCCGGAGACGAGCCGGCCATACGGGCGGAGGACTCACCGTTGGTCCGCTCGAACGGCAGGCTGAATCCTTGCGTCAGTCCAGACTGCGGACTTACTCGTCTAGGTGGGCAGCAGGGATCCAACGGAGGTGACCGTCCGGGTGCGGCGGCTGGCCGTGAGCAGCGCAGCCCTAGCGGCTGACCTCGTCCAGACGGCGTCGAAGGGACCCGCGTTCGGCTACGTTGTCGGTCAGCTCCAGCGCCTGCCGGTACTCTGCCGCCGCCTCGGTGTGCCGGCCCAGCCGCCGCAGCAGGTCGGCCCGAGTCGCCGGCAGGTACCGGTAGCCGGCGAGCCGGCCGTCGGCGTCCAGCGCCTCGATGGTTGCCAGGGCGGCGGTCGGTCCGTCCGCCATGGACACAGCGACCGCCCGGTTCAGGGCCACCACCGGTGACGTCCAGACCGTCAGGAGCACGTCGTACAGGCCGACGATCTGGCGCCAGTCGGTGTCTTCGTAGGTCGGTGCCTCGGCGTGCAGCGCCGCGATGGCCGCCTGCAGCGCGAAACGGCCGGCCCCGCCGCGCAGCGCGCCCGGGACCAGCGCCGCGCCCTCGGCGATCGCGGTCCGGTCCCACTGGCCGCGGTCTTGCTCGGCGAGGAGAAGCAGCCGCCCGTCGGTAGCCGTTCGGGTCGCCCGGCGGGCGTCGGTGAGCAGCAGCAGAGCCAGCAGCCCGCGTACCTCCCGCTCATCGGGCATGAGCGTCCGCAGCATCCGGGCCAGGTCGAACGCCTTCTCCACCAGGTCCACCCGCACCAGCCGGTCGCCGGCCGGGGCGGTGTGCCCGGTGGTGTAGAGCAGGTGCACCACGGTCAGTACCGCGTCCAGCCGGTCCGGCAGTTCCTCGGGAGCCGGCGCGCGGTAGGCGATCCGGGCCGCGGCGATCTTCTTCTTGGCCCGGGTGATCCGGGCCGCCATCGTCGCCTCGGAGATCAAAAACGCATGAGCAATCTCGGCCGTGGTGAGCCCGCAGACCAGCCGGAGCGTGAGCGCGACCTGTGCCTCCCGGGCGAGTGCTGGGTGGCAGCAGGTGAAGAGCAGGCGCAGCCGGTCGTCGATGATGTCCTCCACCGTGGACTCCTCGGGTTCGACCAGCAGCGGCAGCTTGGCGCGCAGGGTGCGCTCGCGGCGGCGGCCGTCGAGGGCCCGCCGCCGTGCGGTCGTCGTCAGCCATGCGCCGGGGTTGTCCGGGACGCCGTCGCGCAGCCAGGCGTCGAGCGCGATCACGTACGCGTCCTGCACGCACTCCTCGGCGAGGTCGAGGTCGCCGGTGACGCGCACCGTCGCGGCGAGCACGAAAGCCCACTCGCGACGGTGCGTATCGGCGACAGCTCGCGCGATATTCGTCTTGTTCAGCCGTCTACCTCCATGATCGGGCGGAGTTCCACGCCGCCGGCGCCGGCGGGGCAGAGCTTGGCCAACGCGATGGCATGGTCGAGGTCACGGGCCTCGACCACGTAGTAGGCACCGAGGGCCTCTTTTGTCTCGACGAACGGGCCGTCGGTGACCATGTCGCCACGGACCGTCGTGGCGGCGCTGGTCGGCTGGAGCGCCTCCCCACCGAGGATCTTGCCCCCCTGTTCAGGCACCTGCAGGGTGAACCGCTCGTGCTCGGCCATCGCGGCCTGCCACTGCTCCTCGCTGGCGTTCTCCCACACCTGCTCGGACTCGTAGATCAAGATCAGGTACTTGGCCATGAAATCCTCCTCCAGCTGCTGATTCTGGTCCGACAACCTTCCGACGAATGGCGGGACGCAGATTTCGACAGCGGCCCGGATCCTTGCTCGGCAAGAAGCCCGGGCCACCCTGGAACGGGTGCACGAGTTGCCGATCGTCGGCGATGTTCGGGGCGACGGATACTTCTACGGCATCGAACTGGTCAAGGACAAGGCGACCAAGGAGACCTTCGACGAGGCGGACTCCGAGCGGCTGCTGCGCGAACTTCCTCTCCCCCGCGCTCTTCCGCTCCGACCTCTACTGCCGAGCCGACGACCGGGGTGACCCGGTGGTGCAGCTCGCACCACCGTTGATTGCCGGGCCTGAGCAGTTCGACGAGATGGAACAGATCCTGCGAGTCGTCTTCACCGAAGCCTGGTCCCGGCTGCAGCCGTACCGGGGGACGACCGCGGCGGCGGTCAGTGACTGGGGGGGATTACGCGGAGGTGGCCGCGACGCCCGGTGGACGACGTCGAGGGCGCTGAGTCGGGGCTACCCTCCGGGGGCCGAGGGGCTACCGGGCGGGCTGCCTCGCGGACCGCCTCGGCGAGAGCGACCAGGTCGTCGGTCGTGGGCGGCGGCGGCTCGAACTCCCCCTCGTGCCGGACGACTTCCCAGCCTCGGGGCGCGGTCAGACTGCGCGCATGCGGCTCACAGAGGTCGTACGTGTGCGGCTCGGCAAAAGCAGCCAGCGGCCCCACCACGGCGGTCGACTCGTTGTAGACATAGGTCAATGTGGCGACTGCTTGCCGGGGACAGCCGTTTCGGGTACAGCGCCGTGATGACCTCACCGCGGCAGGGTATCTCCATTACCGGCTTCGGCGCACCGGTTCGCGACCCGACACGCCCGTCTTGGTGATCACAATTCAGCCGTTCGGATCCGGCGCGCCAGCGCGCCCCGGCTGTCGCGGGACAACACCGGTCGGGGACTACCCTGGGCCCATGGGAAGCCCGGAACACCGCCGCCCCGGCACCGGCCGGCGCACGCGCCGCGACCGTCATGGCCGTGGCCTGCGCGGCCGCCTGGTGCCGGCCACGGTGCCCCTGGCTCGAACGAAGGCCGAGGTCTTCGACGGACTGGTGCTGGACACGGTCGAAACACTTGAGCGGCGGTTCGCCAAGGAGTTGGCCGGGGTCGAGTTCGCGGTGGAGGATGTGCCGCCGGAGCTGAATGTCTACGACTCTGACGTTCTCGAGGATGGCGCAGTGCCCCTCGCCCGCCTGCTGCCCGGGCGACCGGGCCGCCAGGAGATGCCGCCACGGATCGTCCTCTACCGCCGGCCGCTGGAGTTCCGGGCGATGGACCGTGAGGACCTCGCCGACCTCGTCCACGACGTCATCATCGAACAGGTGGCGAACCTACTCGGAGCGGACCCGGATGAGTTGGCCTGAGCCGGTCCGGGGCAGCGGTCCGGGGCAGCCCCCACCACCCCGGATCCAACCTGATGTCAGGCGGCACGCCGCTTGAGCCTGCGGCGCTCCCGCTCGGAGAGACCGCCCCAGATGCCGAACCGCTCGTCGTGACCGAGCGCGTACTCAAGGCACTCGGTCTTGACCTCGCAGCGTGAGCAGATCCGCTTCGCCTCACGGGTTGAGCCGCCCTTCTCGGGGAAGAACGCCTCCGGGTCGGTTTGCGAGCAGAGCGCCCGCTCCTGCCACTCCGGCGCGTTTCCGAGCAGGTCGGCCGCCTCGAGCTGGCCGTCCATTCGATGCCTCCTTGTCGCGCACCGGCGTCATCGCCGCTGCAACCCCCCACGCGAAAGGCGTGTTGTCCGTCCGATACCGATATGTAGCGTTTCGCGAACAACCCCAGTCAAATTACACGCGTGTCGTACGTGCGCCGTCAAGCCAATCTTGATAATGGGGTTGCCCTCCAAACCTCACCCGGTCCGGCCCATCCGGCCTCCCGGCCTCGCAACCTGCCCTACCGATTCAGACCCCTGCCGGGTAACGCCCGCCCCGGCGAGTTGCCGGAGTTTTCTCCGTGGCGCGGCACCGAACACCGGACACGCCAACCCGTCGAACCAGATCGTGATCTTGGCGGTGCACAGGCTATCCCGCCGCCACAACACCCATCGCCCAGGGTGACCCAAAAGACGCAACCCCAGTCCACATAGTGGACGATCTGCGCGACAGGCGATAGGTACGAAAGACAGCAAGTCGGCTATCGCCTCAGCCAGGCAGGAGGTATTGGAAGTCCATCCACCATGGACGGGCTTCGAGCTCATCCGACCCGAAAATCCCACCAATCGGTACAGCGACCGACCGAGGGGCCAGGCTGGCCGCCGCCGGGTGGGCTGCCGCGGTGGACTGCCCAATTGCCGCAGACCACCCCACACGCCAGGGGACCACTCCCGTGGCAGGGAACCACCCCCCACCGGCCACCGGCCCAACCCAGGGGTCCGGAAAGCGGCACAGATCCGGGTCCGGAAGGCGGCGTAGGTCCGGGTCCCGCAAGCGGTGTAGGTCAGGCGCTACCCGGCCCGGTGCCCATACGCGGTTGTTCGCCTGCTCGCTGGCCGCCCGGCCGCTGCCGCGATCGCGACCAACTGTTCCTCGGTCCGAGCCGACCCGTTGCCGGAGCCCGCCATCCGGGAGATGGTCTCCTCCATCAGGGTGCCGCCCAGATCGTTGCAGCCGCCGCGGAGCAGTTCGGCGCTCCCCTCGTCCCCCAGCTTCACCCACGAGCACTGGATGTTACGGATCCGGTCGTGCAGCAGCAGCCGGGACATCGCGTGCACCACCCGATTCTCCCGCCAGGTAGGCCCCGGACGGGCGATCCCGGCCAGATAGATCGGGGCGTTGGTGTGCACGAACGGCAGCGCGACAAACTCGGTGAAGCCGCCCGTACGGTCTTGTGTGTTGGCCAACACCCGGAAGTGGGTAAGCCACTGCGCGGGATGGTCAACGTGTCCGTACATCATCGTGGAGCTGGACCGAATCCCCAGCTCGTGCGCGGTGGTGACCACCTCGACCCAGGCGGCCGTCGGTAGCTTGCCCTTGGTGAGGACCCAGCGCACCTCGTCGTCGAGGATCTCGGCGGCGGTGCCCGGGATGGTGTCCAGCCCGGCCTCCCGTAGCTCGGTCAGCCACTCCCGGATGGACACGCCCGCCTTGCCGGCCGCGGTAACGACCTCCATCGGGGAGAACGCGTGCACATGCAACCCCGGCACCCGGGTCTTGATCGCCCGCACCAGGTCGGCGTAGGCCGTCACCGGCAGCCTCGGGTCGATACCTCCCTGGAGGCACACCTCACTGGCCCCGGCCCGCCACGCCTGCTCGGCCCGGTCCGCGATCTGGTCAACCGAGAGGCGGTACGCGTCGGCATCCCGCTCGCGCTGCGCGAAAGCGCAGAAACGGCAGCCCACATAGCAGACATTGGTGAAGTTAATGTTGCGGTTGACCACGTAGGTGACCTCGTCACCGACCGCGTCGCGGCGAACATCGTCGGCGATCCGACACAGCTCATCCAAGGCCGGGCCATCCGCAGCGAAGAGCGCCAGCGCGGCAGCGGTGTGTCCGGGCTCCAGCAGCGACGCCGGATCGTCCGCGGCGAGGCGCAGACCGGCCCGTAGGTCGTGGTCGCCGACTCCGGCGGTCGCTCCGGCGCCCACCCGATCGGCCACCATCGACCAATCGCCGTAGACCTGGTCGAAGTCCCCCCGCCGATCGGTGGTACGGCCGGTGGTGTCGATGGTGGTGTGCAGGTCGACCCGCCCACCGTAGGTCTCGTCCGGCTCCTGCCACGGATGCCCCGTCGGGCGGACGGTGGGCACCGCCAGCCCGGTCGCCGGATCCGCCAGGGCCGCCACGTGCGGCAGTAGGCGCGGGTCGAGCCACGGGTCACCGGCGCGGACGTACTCCGGGTAGATCGTCAACCGCTCCCGCAGTGCGAACCCGGCCTGCTCGGTGCGACGGGACAGCTCGTCAAGCTGCGGCCAGGGTCGCTCCGGATTGACATGGTCCGGGGTCAACGGCGAGACGCCACCCCAGTCGTCGATGCCGGCGCGCAGCAGCAGATCGTACTCGCCCGCGATGAGGTTCGGTGGTGCCTGGAGGCGAGCCTGAGGGCCGAGCAGCACCCGGGCCACCGCCACGGTGGCGGCGAGATCGTGCAGCTCCGCATCCGGCATCCCGCGCATCGCTGTGTCTGGCTTGGCCCGAAAGTTCTGCACGATCACCTCCTGAAGGTGGCCGTACTCCCGGTGTGACCGGCGGATCGCGAAGAGCGCATCGACCCGCTCGGCCGGGGTCTCCCCGATCCCGATGAGGATGCCGGTGGTGAAGGGCACATTCACCCGCCCCGCGTCCTCGAGCACCCGCAGCCGTACGGCCGGCTCCTTGTCCGGCGAGCCATAGTGCGGGCCTTTCGGGGATGACCACAGTCGGGTGGCGGTGGTCTCCAACATCATGCCCATGCTCGGCGCGACCGGTTTGAGTCGCTGCAGTTCAGACCAGCTGAGTACCCCGGGGTTGAGGTGTGGCAGCAGGCCCGTCTCCTCCAGCACGGCCACCGCGCAGGAGCGCAGGTAGTCCAGGGTCGAGTCGTACCCACGCTCGTCCAACCACTGGCGAGCCGCCGGCCAGCGCTCTTCCGGCCGGTCGCCGAGCGTGAACAACGCCTCCTTGCAGCCGAGCTCCGCGCCCTGCCGGGCGATCGCCAGCACCTCGTCGCGGTCGAGGAACGCCGCCGGCAGCCGGTGCGGCACCGTGGCGAAAGTGCAGTAGTGACACCGGTCCCGGCAGAGTCGGGTGAGCGGGATGAACACCTTCTTCGAGTACGTCACCACGCCCGGCCGCCCGGCCGCGCGCAGCCCCGCGTCCCGGATCGCACCGGCGACTCGAAACAACTCGTCCAGCGCGGCACCTCGAGCGCTCAGCAGCGCCGTCGCCTCGTCGGCGTCCAGCGCCCGCCCGGACGCCGCTCGACGCAACGCCCGCCGGACACTCGCCTCGGTGGGGACCGGCTCCGTGCGATCAACCATCCGCTCAGCGTAGGCGCTCCACCCGCCTCCGCGCCCTGCCGGCTTGATCACTTCGTGGGCTGGGCCATCGGGCGGGCCGGAGACGGACGTGGTCAGTCGGGGCTGTCGGACGGGTTGATGCGCCGGGTGCGGTCCTCGTCGTGCGACGGCGCCGGGGGCTCAACCGACTGGCGGGGAATCGCCTGGGTCGGCTCAGCCGAGGGCGGCTGCCCGAACGGCGTGGCCGGCGGGGACAGCGGAGACGGCGGAGACGGCGGGGCCGGCGGGGAGGACGACGGGGACGCCCCGGCGGGTGGCTCAGCGGACTGGCCATAGACGGCACCAGGCTGAGGCGGAACGGGCCAACCAGCACCCTGGCTGGAGCCGGGCCAACCAGCACCCTGGCTGGGGTCGGGCCAACCAGCACCCTGGTTAGGGCCAGGCCAACCGCCGGACCCGGGGGCAGGCCAACCGGGCTGGCCGCCCGGCTGCCCACCGGGGGGCGGAGCCGGCCAGCCCGGCTGGGGAGCACCGTAGACCCCGGGCTGGGGTTTGGGCTTCGGCACGTAGTAGAGCCGGCGCCAGATCCGATACACCGGGAACCCGGCCAGCAGCAGCAGCCCCAGCCCGGCCAGCTGGCTCAGGAACCCGAGGAAAGCCTCGAGCAGCTCAGCGGAGACCAGCCGGTCAACGGACCAGATCAAGAGAGTCAACGCGCCGAAGAACGCGCTGAAGGTGTACTGACCCAACGCCACCTGAGTGATCAGCTTCGCCCGGGGAAGCACCGGGTGCAGGTGGGTGGCGAGCAGGACCGCCAGCAGCGGTAGGACGACCGCCTCGATGCCGGTAAACACGGCGGCAGAGGTACCCGAGGTCAGGAGCCGAAGCAGACCGACAAAGAGGAGGAGGGCATTCGCGGCGAGAAGCGCGAACGCCGCCGGTTCACGCAACGGCCGGGTCAGTTGACGGGCCGGCGTCGACTCAGTAGACGTCGGTTCGACGGGGCTGGTCACGGTATCCCCCTTCGCATGGAATCGGACAACTGCCGACGTGAGCCTAGTCTCCCGGGTGGCCCAGAGCCCGGAGGCGGCGGGTAGGCGAGGATGGACGACATGCGCATCGTGGTTCTGACCGGAGGAGTCGGCGGCGCCCGATTCCTGCTCGGGGTGCGGGCTTACGCCCGCGCGATCGGCGCCGAGGTGACCGCCGTGGTCAACGTGGGCGACGACCTGTATCTACACGGACTGAAGGTCTGCCCGGACCTGGACAGCGTCCTGTACACGCTGGGTGGGGGCGCCGACCCGGAACGTGGTTGGGGACGCGTCGCGGAGAGTTGGACGGTGCGGGAGGAGCTGGCCGCCTACGGGGCAGAGCCGGCCTGGTTCGGGCTGGGCGACCGAGATCTCGCCACCCACCTGGTCCGCACCACCAAGATCACCGCCGGCTACCCACTGCACCAGGTCACCGCTGCGCTGGCCACCCGCTGGGAGCCCGGCGTACGCCTGCTGCCGGCGACCGATGACCGCCTGGAGACCCACGCGGTAGTTGACCTCGACGGCGGCCAGCGGGCGATCCACTTCCAGGAGTGGTGGGTACGGTACCGGGCCGAGCTTCCCACGCACCGGTTCGTCTTCGTCGGCGCGGAGGACGCGAAGCCGGCGCCGGGAGTGACCGAGGCGATCGCCGCGGCGGACCTGGTGCTGATCGCACCGAGTAATCCGGTGGTGAGCATCGCCCCGATCCTGGCCGTGCCCGGGATGCGGGACGCGGTCGCGACGGGTCCCGCCCCGGTGATCGGAGTGTCCCCGATCATCGGCACCGCGCCGGTACGCGGGATGGCCGACCGGTGCCTGGCCGTACTCGGCATCGAATGCAGCGCTGCCGGAGTGGGCGGTCTCTATGGTGGACGGAGCAGTGGCGGCCTGCTCGACGGCTGGCTGGTGGCCGAGGAGGATGCGGCGACCGTGGTACCGGAGGTGACGGTCCACGCGGCGCCGTTGCGGATGACGGACGAAGCGGCGACCACAGCGATGGTCCGGGCCGCGGTGGGGTTGATGTGAACCTGGAGATCATGCCGGTGCACGGCATCGGCCACGTGTCCGAAGGCGACGACCTAGCCGCCATGATTGTCGCCGCGGCGCCATGGCTGTGCGACGGTGACATCCTGGTGGTGACGAGCAAAGTTGTCTCGAAGGCGGAGGGACGGCTGGTAGACGTCCCGGCCGACGGACCGGAGCGGCTCGCGGCCCGCGCAGAGGTGCTGGCGACGGAGACCGCGCGGGTGGTCGCCGCCCGCGGCGCAACCCGGATCGTCCAGACCCACCACGGTTTCGTGATGGCCGCCGCGGGAATCGACGCCTCCAACGTCGACAAGACCCGACTGGTGCTGCTCCCAGTTGACCCAGACGCCTCCGCCCGGGCGTTGCGCACCGCGCTACGACAGCGGTACGGCCTGGATCTGCCGGTCATCATCAGCGACACCATGGGGCGACCGTGGCGCAACGGGCTCACCGATGTCGCACTCGGCGTCGCCGGCCTCAACGCCGTCCACGACCACCGGGGTGAGGTCGACCCGTACGGCAACGAGTTGGAACTCACCCAGATGGCGGTGGTTGACGAACTGGCCGGCGCCGGCGAACTGGTCAAGGGCAAATGTGACCAGGTGCCGGTCGCGGTCATACGCGGCTACCCGGCCGCCCCGCCGGCCGACGACGAACTCGGGGCCAGGGTCCTGATCCGGGACTCGTCGTTGGACCTGTTCTCACTCGGCACCGCCGAGGCGCGGGCGGCCGGGCTGGCCGAGGCCGCCGCCCTGCCGAACGGCACCGGCGCGACGGCGCCCGACCCGGGGGTGATCGACCGGGCGATCGCCGTCGTGGGTGCGACGGTAGCCCCCGGCACAGTCTTCACCCACGTCACCGACCGGGCCACCTACGACCAGTTAGCCGGCGCGGTACCGGGCTGGCCAGCCGCGGCGAACACCCTGCTACTCGCCGCCCCACCGACCCCGGTGGACCCGTTCGGGCTGGTCCGGTTCGGCGCCGACGTACACCGCCTGCGCGCCGCCCTAGCCGCCGAGGGCCTGCCCTCAACCCTGCTGCCGCCCCCGCCCGGCACCTCCGCCACCGCGGCCCTGGCGCTCTAGGGGGTGGCGGTGGCACCGGTCGCGGGGCGGCTGCCCCGCGACCGAGCCAGGGTCAACCCACCCAGAGCGCGACCCGGTGGTCCTCGTCGGTGACGTAGAACCGGCTCCCGTCGAGCTCGGCAAGCCCTTCGACGTGGTGGAACGGCGCGAGGTCGGCGACCAGTTCACCGGCGATCCGGTGTCCCTGGTCCGGGAGTCGGAAGCGGACGTGCCGGGAGGTCACCTCCCCACCTGCCGGGTGGTCGGCCAGCAGCACCGAGCCCTTCCCGAGCGCGTCGATCGAACCGATCACCGCCGCGTAGCCGCCGTCCGCGGCGGGCACGACCGCCCGAAAACCGGACAACGCGCCGGGTGGGGTCACCCCGGTCAGCACGTACGCGCCCAGCGCCTCCGGCCAGGTCGGACTGGGCTCGAACATCTGGGGCACGCCGGCCAACTCGACCAGAATCGGGTCACCCTCGGCGGTGACCGGGAACCGAAGCCCGAGCAGCGCCGTGCCGGCCGGGGTAAAGGCGACCCCCTCCACATTCAGCGGCAGGTCGTCGGCGGCCAACCGCTCGACCCAGCCCTTGGACCGGGCGGTCCCCCGCGCCACGGTGGCGCCGATGAACCGGGAGCGAACCTGATCTCCGGGCGGCAGCGGCGTGAACGGGGCCTTGAGTAGGGCGTCATTCACCGCGCGGTGGAGCCGGAACCGGTTGCGTACCACCTGCACCGGCAGCGGACCACGGGCCGCGTCCCGCTCGCGGAACCGGGCCACAAACGCCCGCCGCGGACGCAGCGGGCCGGCCTTCGACCCGAAGTGCGACCCGAAGACATACACCCAGCCGTCGTGGTGGGCCAACGCCTCACCGTCCTCGGTACGGCCGTTCTCGGCTCCGGCGTCGGCGCTTACATGCAGGGCCGTCCAGGTGCCGTCGGCAAGCTCCAGGAGCAGTGCGAGGCACTGCTCGACCGGGCCCTCGTCGAGCACCGTCCAGAACCCACGCCGGGCACCGTGGGCGCGCAGCAGCGCCGGCGAACGCACCGGGAGCAGATCACTGGCCTCGTTGTCGCCCACCACGAATTCCAGGAGTCGCAAAGTCACCAGCCAAGCCTACGAACACCGCACACGTAGGGTTGCGGGCGCACCCGTTTGTTAGGAGGGCCCTTGTCAACGCCCGATCTCCAGGTCGACTCGCCGCCCAGTCCCGCCCTGCACGCCGACGCTCTCGCCGTGCTGCGCGGCTGGACACCCACCTCGGTGGCCGCCGCCGAAGCCCGGGACCGGACGCTGGACCTCCTCGCTGCCGGGCCGGAAGCGATGAGCCGGACGCACCGGGCCGGCCACGTCACCGCCAGCGCGCTGGTGTTCGACGCCACCGGTTCCCGGGTGCTGCTCTGCCTGCACGGCAAGTTCCGCCAGTGGGTGCAGCTCGGCGGGCACTGCGAGCCCGTCGATTCGACGCTAGTCGCGGCGGCGCTGCGGGAGGCGACCGAGGAGTCCGGCGTGACCGGCCTGCGGATCGATCCGGTGCCGATCGACGTGGACATTCACCCAGTCACCTGCCAGGGCGGCTCATTTCACCACGACGTACGCTTCGCTGTCCTCGCCCCGCCCGGCGCACAGGTCCAGGTCAGCGAGGAGTCGGAGAAGCTGGGCTGGTTCCCACCGAGCCAGCTTCCGACTCCGTTGGCCGGCGGGACCACCCAGCTGATCACGCCCGCTCTGGCGGCGCTCAGACGAGCCCCACTTCACCCCGTTCCTTGAGCTCGTCCACGAGTTGCTTCACGTCCTGGGCGCGGTCACGCGGGCAGACCAGCAACGCGTCCGGGGTGTCGACCACGATCAGGTCGTGCACTCCGACCGTCGTGACGAGCCGGCCCGAGTGCGGGACAACCACCAGGTTCGTGCTGTCCTGCAGCAGGACGCTGGGCTTCGCATCCCCGCCCAGGATCATGTTGCCGGCCGGGTCCGCTGGCAGGACCTCGCCGAGGGTGTGGAAATCGCCGACGTCGTTCCAGCCGAAGGCGCCGGGGACCGTCGCCACCCGCCCCGCGGTCGCCGCCCCCTCCATCACCGCGTAGTCGACCGAGATCTTCGGCAGCGCCGGCCAGACCGTGCCGAGCACCTTGTCCTGTTCTTCGGTGCCCCAGGCGGCGGCGATCTCAAGAACGCCCGCGTGCAGCGCCGGCTGCTGTCGGGCCAACTCGGCGAGGAAGACATCCACCCGCCACACGAACATGCTGGCGTTCCAGAGGTGCCGCCCAGACCGGAGGTACGCCTCCGCCACGTCGGCGTCCGGCTTCTCCTTGAACTCGATCACCGGCCGCAACGATCCGTCCCCGGTCGGCTCGCCGGTCTCCAGGTAGCCGTAGCCGGTCTCCGCCCAGGCCGGGGTGATCCCCACCGTCATCAACAGCCCTTGCTCGGCACCGCGGGCGGCCTGACGCACCGTGTCTCGCCAGCCGGCCGGGTCACCGATCAGATGGTCCGCCGCGAACGAGCCCATCACCGCGGTCGGCTCCTGCCGGGCGATCACGGCGGCAGCCAGTCCGATCGCCGCGCACGAGTCCCGCGGCGACGGCTCGACCAGGATGTTCTGCTCCGGCAACCCGGCCAGTTGGCGGGCCACCGCGGTGGCGTGTGCCGTGCCGGTGACCACGAAGGTGTGCTCCGGCATCGCCAGCGAACCGAGCCGCTCCACGGTCGCCTGCAACAGCGACGCAGCGGACCCGGTGAGCGGGTGAAGGAACTTTGGATGCCCGGCGCGGGACAGCGGCCACAGCCTGGTGCCGCTGCCACCCGCCGGGATAACGGCGTAAATCACCCGCACATTCTCCCCGAGCCGATCGACTGAGGCCGCAGGGTCAGCCGAACAACCGCACCATTCACGACCGGGCCCGCGACCAAGCTGCGAGGTGCACCTCGGCGCTGGATTGCCAGGTGAACTCCTTGGCCCGGTCGAAACCGGCCTGGGCCAGCGCCAGCCGGCGGTGCTCGTCGTCGAGCAACGCGACCAAGTCGGCGGCGATCTGATCCGGCGCCTCGCTGGTGTACGCGACCGCCTCGCCGCCCACCTCGGGCAAGGAGAGCCGGGGCGTCGTCAGCACCGGGGCGGCACAGGCCATCGCCTCCAGGATCGGCAGGCCGAACCCCTCGCCATAGGACGGGTAGGCGGAGACCAAAGCCCCACCGAGGAAGCCCGGCAGGTCGGCGTAGCGCAGGTAGCCGGGGCGGAGCAGGCGCAGATGCGACGGCACCTCGGCGACCGCACGATCGATCTCGTCGTCGTGCCCCTGCCCCCCGGCGACCACCAGGGCTGGCGGCTGGTGCCGATCCGCCACGGCCCGGGCCCAACCCCGAATCAGGTTGGGAACATTCTTGCGGGGCTCCTTAGCGCCGAGGAACGCGATGTAGCTCTGGCTGCCGAGCCCCAGCCGGGCCCGGACCCGGGCCTTCTCCTCGTCGCTCGGGGCGTGGAACGCGGCGTGATCAACGCCGTGGTACGCGACATCGATCCGGGTCGGGTCGGCGTCCAGCAGCCGAATCAGCTCGTCCCGGGTGGCTTTGCTGGGCACGATCACCCGGTCAGCGCGGCGCAGCGACGTCCGGATCGCGCTGCGGAAGAAGGTACGGCGGGACTTGTCGTAGTGCTCCGGCTCGGTGAAGAAGGTGGCGTCGTGCACGGTCACGGTGACCGGACAGCCCGCCCGCAACGGGCAGGTGTAGAAGGGCGAATGCAACACGTGGGCGCCGACCTGCTGGGCGAGCAGCGGCAGGCCAGTCTGCTCCCAGGCCAGCCGAGCGGGCCGGTGCGCCACCGCGGCCGGAGCGGGGATGATCTCCGCACCGGGCAGCATCCGGGTATAGCGCTCAAGATCCGTCCGAAGGCTTACCACGACCAGGTCGACGCTGGTGCCGCAGACCTTCCCGAGCGCGCCGAGCAGGCCATCAACGTATCTACCGACGCCGCCACGATCGGCGGGAACACTCGTGGCGTCAATGAGCACACGGGGCGGGCTGCCGGCGGTCAAGGGGCGACTCCTTGCACTCGGGGGTGTGGGGTACAACACTTTCGCCGTAAGCCTACGCCGCACCCCCGCCCGGGCGGTGACTGCGACCCGGCGCCGAGCCAAGTCGTCGTCCCGGCTCTGGGCGGCGGGAGCGTATCGTTCGCGCTGATGGCCGACAACCTTGCCCGGGTCCTCGCCGACGCGATCGCGCCCGACCCGACCCGACCGCTGCTCACCTGGTACGACGACGCCACCGGCGAACGCACCGAACTTTCCGGCGCGACCTGCGCGAACTGGGTGGCCAAGACCGCCAACCTGCTGGTTGACGGGGTGGGCCTCGCGCCCGGCGATACCGCCGGGGTGCTCCTGCCCCCGCACTGGCAGACCGCCGCCGTACTGCTCGGATGCTGGTCGGCTGGCCTCACGGTGGCTGACCCGCCAGACGATGTGGACGTTCTCTTCGTCGCCACCGGCCGGCTGGCCGAGGCGGAGGGCGCCAGCGCCG
Source organism: Salinispora fenicalii (assembly GCF_000514815.1). Classification (GTDB taxonomy): domain Bacteria; phylum Actinomycetota; class Actinomycetes; order Mycobacteriales; family Micromonosporaceae; genus Micromonospora; species Micromonospora fenicalii. The sequence goes on along the minus strand of NZ_AZWQ01000010.1, from coordinate 251,259 downwards.
GGGACCGCTACCTGCTCGCGCTGGACCCGTTCGCCCGGCCGCTGCGGGAGGTGCCACCGGGGTACGCCGATTTCGCGTCCGAGGTACGGACGCACGGCGATCACTTCGGAGCGCCGGCGCCCGGCGGGCCGGCTCAGGCAGAGCTGGCCGCCCGGGCAGCGGCGCGCGCCGCGGACCTCGGGCTCACCCCCGGTGTGCGGGTCCTGATTGACGTTGACCGCTACCCGGACCCGGTCGACTGGCTCCTGGCCCCGCTGACCGCGAACGCCTCCACGGTCCTGGTCGCGCACCCCGACGCCAGTCGGCTCGGCGCCCGTGCCGTCGCCGAACGGACCACCCTCACCCTGCCCTGAGATCCCTGGTCGGGGCAGTCATCGGGCTCGCCCGCCGGCGGTGTCGTCGTGGGTGGCTCGGCGCTGGGCCAGACCGGCGAAGGCGGTCAGCGACTCCGGGTTGGCCAGCGCGCCCCGGGCTGCCGCCGAGTCAACCGGGGTACCGGTCAGGATCTTCTTGACCGGTACCTCCAGCTTCTTCGCCGACAGGGTCCGTGGAACGGCCCCGACCGGATGGATCTCGTCGGGCACGTGCCGGGGCGACAAGGCCGTACGCAGTTCGCGGCAGATCCGCGTCCGCAGCTCGTCATCCCACTCCACGCCTCCGGCGAGCACCACGAACAGAAGCAGCTCACCAGCACCGCCCTCGGCGTCCTCCAGGTGCACGACGAGCGAGTCAACGACCTCGTCCAGCCCTTCCACGACCGAATAGAACTCGGCGGTGCCGAGCCGGACCCCACCCCGGTTCAACGTCGCGTCCGAGCGGCCGGTGATGACGCAGCCACCCCGCGAGTTGATCGTGATCCAGTCACCGTGCCGCCAGACGCCGGGGTAGCGGTCGAAGTACGCCTCCCGGTACCGGCTGCCGTCGGCGTCACCCCAGAACCCGACCGGCATGCTCGGCATCGGCTCAGTGATCACCAGCTCACCCAGCGCACCGATGACCGGGGTACCGTCACCGGAGCGGGCCTCCACCTTCGCCCCGAGCGCCCGGCAGGCGATCTCGCCCGCGTGCACGGGCAGCAGCGGAGTTCCACCGACGAAGCCGGTGCAGACATCGGTTCCGCCGGAGAGCGACTGGAGTTGGAGGGCGCTGCCGACGTTCCGGTAGACCCAGTGGAAGCCCTCGGCGGGCAGCGGCGCTCCGGTGGAGCCGACGCCCCGCAGGGTGGACAGGTCGGCGAACTGGGTTGGGACCAGCCCCGCTTTGCGGCAGGCCAGCAGGAACGGCGCCGAGGTGCCGAGGTAGGTGGTGCCGGTACGCTCCGCCAGCCGCCACAGGGTGCCCAGATCGGGATGGCCCGGGTCGCCGTCGAAGAGCACGATCGCCGCCCCCACGGCCGGCCCGGAGACGAGGAAGTTCCACATCATCCAGCCGGTCGTGGTGAACCAGAAGAACCGGTCCGCCGGGCCCAGGTCGTGGTGCAGCGCAAGCATCTTCAGGTGCTCGAGCAGGATGCCGCCGTGGCCGTGCACGATCGGCTTGGGCAGGCCCGTCGTGCCGGAGGAGTAGAGCACGTAGAGCGGGTGATCGAAGGGCACCGGGGTGAAGGTGAGCGGCTCGTCGGTGGCCGCGGCGAGCTCGGCCCAGGCGATCGTGTCCGCCGGCGGAAGACCGGCCGGATCGAGGTACGCGATGCTGACGGTGTGCGACAGCGACGGCAGGGCAGCCCGGATCGCGGCCACCTCGACTCGCCGGTCAACCGGCTTCTGGCCATAGCGGTAGCCGTCAACGGCGACCATAACCTTCGGCTCGATCTGCTGCCAGCGGTCGGTCACGCTCCGGGTACCGAACTCGGGCGCGCAGGAGGAGAAGATCGCGCCGAGGCTGGCGGTGGCCAACAACAGCACATACGTCTCGGGAATGTTCGGCGCGTACGCGGCCACCCGATCGCCCGCGCCGACACCGAGCCGGCGTAGTCCGGCGGCAACCCGGCGGACCTGCTCCCGCAGCTCAGCGGCGGAGAGGGTGACCGGTGGCCGGGTCTGCCCGTGGGCGATCACCACCGGGTCGGCGTCGCCCCGGCCCGGCATCCGCAGCACGTTCTCCGCGTAGTTCAAGGTGGCGCCGGGGAACCAGCGGGCTCCGGGCATGGTCCGCTCGGCGAGCGTGGCCGTGGCCGGGGCGTGCGACACGACCTCGAAGTGGTCCCAGATCGACTGCCAGAAGGCGGGCAGGTCGGTGACCGACCAGCGCCACAGTTCGTCGTAGTCGGCGAAGTCAAGCCCCCGGTTTGTACGCAGCCAACGCAGGTAGGTTCCGATCCGGGACCGCTCACGCACGTCCGCTGGCGGCGTCCACAGCACCTCACCCATCGCTCCACCCTCCCTCGGCCCGGCACAACGCTGTACGGCCGTGGCGCCATCTTGCCCTACCTCGAGGCGTCGTCGCCCGCACCCGGTCCCGAGCGATCCGGCGCCTCGCTGCCCCGCCGACGATTTCGACTGATGCGGACCGGCGACGACTCAGCCGCCCCGGTGCGCCTGGATCGCGCGACGGCGGGCGAGTCGGTGCGCCCGCCGGATCTCCGCCTCCCGGAAGCGTCGCTGGTCCGCGACGGTCTCCGGGGATACCGGTGGGACCGGCCGCGGGCTACCGCCGACGTCAACGCCGACGAAGACGAGGTACGCGGTGGCGACCCGTACCGGCTCCCCCTCGGCCGAGTCCCACCGTTCGGCGGTGACCCGCACCCCGACCTCCATCGAGGTTTGCCCGGCCCAGTTGACCTGGGCGTAGGCGTGCACCAGGTCCCCGACCCGGACCGCCTCGGAGAAGACGATCTCGTCGATCGCCGCGGTCACCGCCGTCCCGCCGCTGTGCCGGGCGGCGGCGGCCCCGGCGACGTCGTCCACGAACTTCATCAGCACCCCGCCGTGCACGGTGCCGTAGAGGTTCACATCGACAGCGGTCATGATTCGACTCAGCGTGACCCGGGAGTATGCGGTCGGTCGACCCGGTGCGGTGGTAGCGGGGTACTCGGTCATATCGGAGACGGTACGGTGCGCGGATGCGACATCTATGGAGCTTCCTCGCGGGTCTTGTGGTGGCACCTGTCACGTGGATCCTGGTCACTCTCGGTCAGGATGGATCGACGCGCACCGTCAACCGCTGGGTGGAGATCGATCAGTTCAACTCGGCTAACTTGATTGAGCCCGCGGTCTGGCTGTTCGTCGGCGGTGTCCTGCTCGGACTCCTCGGCACACTGCGCGTCTCGCCGATCGGCCCGATCGTCGCCGGGCTGCTGCTCGCCGTCCCGTACCTGGGGTTGGCCATCAGTCCATTCGCTGTCCGCGACCGCATCCCGGCGGACTGGACGGTCCTCGGCGACCCGCTACCGCTGCATCTCCCGCTGGAGAACGGGACGCTCTTCCTGATCGGTCTCCTGCTGCTGGTCGCCGGCTTCAGCGGTCAACGCTGGCGGCGGTGGCCCACGACCAAGGCGGAACCAGAGGCGGCGGAGAACCCGGAGCCGTCGGACACCCTGCTCGACGACTGGCCGCCCGCACCGGAACGGGACAGCACCGAGCCGGTCCTGGGCGAGCCGAAATCCGACCCCACCCTGGGCAACCCGAAGTCCGACCCGACCGAAGCGCTACCCCAGCAGACCGGCGGCGCGACCCCCTGGTCCACTCCGCCGCGGGGCAACCACCGGCAGACGACCACGACCGGGCCGCGCTGACCAACCAACCGAGCCCACGTCCTGCCTGCTCCCGGCAGGCCGGCAACCGGCCCGCCGGGGGTGTGGGCCGCCGGGGGTTAGCCCTTCAACAGCTGTCGCGCCATGACGATGCGCTGCACCTGGTTCGTACCTTCGTAAATCTGGGTGATCTTCGCGTCTCGCATCATTCGCTCGACCGGGTAGTCCCGGGTGTAGCCGTAACCGCCGAGCAGCTGCACGGCGTCAGTGGTGATCTCCATGGCGGCGTCGGAGGCGAAGCACTTTGCCGCCGCGCCGAAGTAGGTCAGGTCCGCGTCCCCCCGCTCGGACCGGCCCGCCGCGGCGTAGGTCAGCTGCCGCGCCGCCTCCAGCTTCATGCCCATGTCCGCGAGCATGAACTGGATGCCCTGAAAGTCGGAGACCGGCTTGCCGAACTGCCGACGCTCCTGCACGTACCCCTTGGCGTAGTCGAGCGCCCCCTGCGCGATGCCCACCGCCTGCGCGGCGATGGTGACCCGGGTGTGGTCCAGGGTCTGCATGGCGGTGGCGAAGCCGGTGCCCTCCGCACCGATCATGCGGTCGGCGGGGATGCGGACGCCGTCCAGGTAGACCTCACGGGTCGGCGAGCCCTTGATCCCCAGCTTCTTCTCCGGTGCGCCGAAACTCACCCCCGGGTCGGACTTCTCGACCACGAAGGCCGAGATGCCCCGGCTCCGGGCGGTCGGGTCGGTCACGGCGAAGACCGTGTAGAACTCGGACACCCCGGCGTTGGTGATCCACCGCTTGACGCCGTTGAGCACCCAGTCATCGCCCTCCCGGACGGCCCGAGTGGTCATCGCGGCGGCGTCGCTGCCCGCCTCCGGCTCGGACAGGCAGTACGAGAACATCGCATCGCCGGCCGCCACCTGGGTCAGGTACTTCCGCCGCAGCTCCGCGGAGCCGGCCAGGATCAGCGGCATGGTGCCCAGCTTGTTGACCGCCGGAATCAGCGAGGAGGCGGCACAGGCCCGCGCCACCTCCTCGATCACGATGGCTGTGGCGAGGGCGTCCGCACCGGCGCCGCCGTACTCGACGGGGATGTGCGGGGCATGAAAGTCAGCCGCTCGCAACGCGTCGAAGGACGCCTTCGGAAACTCACCGGTCTCGTCCGCCTCCGCGGCGCGCGGTGCCACCTTCGCCGCACAGACCTCCCGGACCGCCTCCCGGACCGCCTGCTGCTCATCCGTCAATCGGTAGCCGTCGAATGCCTGCTCTGCGGCCATGTCGGCCCCTCCTCTTCACCGCTATCATGCGCAGTCTGTAGCGTCATCTGACCGCGGACCGCGCAGACTGAGGATAGCGAAGCGGGCTCGGGCGATGTTACCGCCGCGTAGGCCAAGATGTGCCGCACCGACCGGCCCGCGCGGGTGCATGGTCAACAACCGAACAACCCACCTTCGGTGCCCTGGCAGGCGCCGCGGTCGGCAGCGACGCCACGAGCGGCGCCAGTGCGAGCGGAGAAGACAGGCGTGACGATCCCGTACCCGAACACCCAGCCAGTACCACCGATCGGGGCGGTGACCCCGCCCTCCGGCGCCCCTCGCCCCCGGGTGACCTTCCTCGGCACCGGCTATCTCGGCGCGACCTACGCGATCTGCTACGCCGAGCTGGGCTACGAGGTGCTCGGCTTCGACGTGGACGCCGACAAGATCGCCATGCTCAACGCGGGTGAGGTGCCGATCCACGAGCCCGGCCTGGACGAGCTACTCAAGCGCAACCTCGCCGCCGGGCGGCTACGTTTCAGCACCGACATGGCCGAGGTCGCCGAGTTCGGGGACGTGCACTTCATCTGCGTCGGCACCCCGCAGCAGGCCGATGCGCTGGGGGCGGACCTGTCGTACGTCGAGGCGGCCGTCACCAGCCTGGCGCAGCAGCTAACCCGCCGGGCGCTGATCGTCGGCAAGTCCACGGTGCCGGTCGGCACCGCGGAGTGGGTCGAGCGGCTGGTGAGCAAACACACACCCGCGGATCTCGGCATTGAAGTTGCCTGGAGCCCCGAGTTCCTCCAGGAGGGCTTCGCCGTTGACGACGTGCTCCGCCCGAACCGGATCGTGGTCGGCGTCAAGAGCGAATGGGCCAACGGGATGCTCTACGCCGCGCACAAGGGCGTCTTCGACCTGGCCGCCACGGAGGACCGCGAGGTGCCGATGGTGGTCACCGACTTCGCCACCGCGGAGCTGGTGAAGGTCGCCGCGAATGCTTTCCTGGCGACCAAGATTTCGTTCATCAACGCCATGGCGGAGGTCTGCGAGGCCGCTGGCGGCGACGTCACCCACCTGGCCCGGGCGGTCGGCTTCGACCCCCGAATCGGCAACCGGTTCCTCCAGGCCGGCCTCGGCTTCGGTGGGGCCTGCCTACCCAAGGACATCCGCGCTTTCCAGGCCCGGGCCCAGGAACTGGGCGCCGGCGAGGCGCTGCGCTTCCTGCACGAAGTCGACCTGATCAACCTGCGCCGCCGGACCCGAGTGGTCCAACTCGCCGCCGACCTCCTCGACCGACGCACCGGCCCGGCCGGCCCCGATCTCTCCGGCACCCGAATCGGCGTGCTTGGTGCGACCTTCAAGCCCAACACCGACGACGTCCGCGACGCTCCGGCGCTCGCCGTGGCATCGCTGCTCCACAAGGCCGGCGCTGACGTGCACGTCTACGACCCAGCGGGGATGGAGCGCGCCCGCGCCGTGGCACCCGAGCTGACTTACGAGCCGGGCATCAACGAGGCGGTGGCGGGCGCCGACCTGATCTGTGTCCTGACCGAGTGGGCTGACTTCCGCAACGCCGACCCGGTCGCGCTCGGCGCCCTGGTCGCCGGCCGCCGGGTGGTTGACGGCCGCAACTGCCTCGACTCCACACTGTGGACTCAGGCTGGTTGGGAGTACCGCGGCATGGGCCGCCCATGACCCGTCACCGGCTGCGCTCCACGGAGTAGGGCGCCACGCCCCGGACCCGCCGACAACTGTCGAAATCCACGCCAGCATTGGGCATGCTGCGACAGTAAGGTCCACAGTGCGGCTGGAGGGGTGTCGTGGTGAGCTTTCAGTGCTCCTCGTGCGGCCGGGAGTTGAAGCCCGCCGCCCGCTGCCCGCACTGCGGCGCACAACAGCCGCAGCGGCTCGAGCACCTGGCGGAGATCGAGCGATCGATCGCGGAAATGAAGGCGCGGGACGCCGAGATCGCCGGCGAACAGCGGAAGATCGCCGCCAAGATGCAGGCTGCGCTCTTCCAGCGGGACATCCTCGCGCATGCCGGTGAGGAGGAGGTCAAACAGGCCGCCCGCCCCCGGCGCGTGCTGCGTCGCCGGCCAGACCGGCGGCCACCGACCGCTCCCCCCGGACCCCCGCCCCGAGTACCCAGGCAGGGCACCTCGTCCGGGCCGAAGGAGCCGCCGCCCCCGACCGCCGTCTGGCTCGACGCCGACAACCCCGAGCATCCGCCGGAGGCCTCCAGCCGCGAGGTACAGAACATTCCCCTCGGGCTCGGCGCGCTACTACTCGGCGTCGCCGCGGTGGTCTTCGCCGCGGTCGCCACCAGCTCCCTGGACGCCCTCGCCCGGCTGGGCGTGCTCTGCCTCGCGACGGTCCTGATGCTGCTCGCCCCGCCGGTGCTGGCCCGACGCGGCCTCACCTCCACCGCCGAGACCATCTCCGCCGTCGGCCTCCTCCTGGTGCCGCTGGCCGGGTACGCGCTCTGGTCCGTCGCCAACGTTGGCGGCGCGTCCAGGACGGTGTTCGCCGGAGCCGTCTTCGCGGTCACCGCCGGGATTGCCCTGGCGTACGGCGGCTGGACCGGACTCCGCGCACCACGATTCGCAACGGTGCTGGCCCTCCAGCCGATCCTGCCGCTGCTCGCCGGTGACCGGATCAGCGCTCCGGCGGGCTGGGCCGCGGTGCTGGCCCTCGTGGCCATCCTGAACTTCTCGCTGGCCGGCTCCGCCGTCACCAGGGCCCGACCGGTCCGCCGGGACCTGCCCGAAGCACCCCCGACCACGGCTGGAAGCCCAGCCGGTCCGGAACGGCCCCGGGACACCCCCGTCGCCCCGCGCCAGCGTTCGGGGCCGGGCCGACGAACCGACAGCAGGGCAGCGACCGACGAGGTGCTCGGTGGGGACGGCTCCGCCGTCCGCCCAGTGCCCGGGCTCCGTGAATTGATCTTCGTCCTCTACAGCGCCGCCGCACTGGCTGCCCTCGGCTACGCCAGCACCGCGCTGCTGCGGGGGACCACCGTGCCGGCGACGGTCGGGGCGGGAGCCGCCCTCCTCCTCGCCGCTACCGTGGCCGGCGCGGGGATGCTGGCGACCCGCCGCGCACCACTGCCCGACATCGGCACCGGCCTCCTCACGCTCGCCGTGATCGGCGCGTCGAGCCGGCTCGCCTGGGTGGCGGCACCCGACCAGGCACTACTTCTGATCACCGCCGTCATCGCGCTCACCGGGCTGGTCGTACGCGCGGTGCCGGCTGTCCTGCGGCGCGGCCCGCAGTTCGCCTCCGCCATCGCGTTGACCATCAGCGGCGTCGTCGTCGCCACCGGCGCCCTGCGAGCCGGAGTGGCCCCGGTCCGAGCTGCCCTCCCGGCGTGGGCCGCTGACCTCGACCGCTACCCAGCCCAGCTCACCGCGGTGGGCATCCCCACCGCCAGCCAGCTCGCCGCCAGCGCGTTGCTGCTGACCGTCGCTGCCGTGGTCGCCCTGCCACCGGGTATCCGCCGGGAGTTCGCGGTGGTGGGCGCCGCGCTGACCGCGCTCGCTGTCCCCGCATCGTTCGAGCTCGGCTGGGCTGCCGCGCCGTGGCCGATGGTGGTGGCGGCGGTCGGGATCGGGGTGGCCGGGTTGTCGGCGCGGACCGAACGTGCGGCGCGGGCGCACGCCGTAACCGCCGCCGGGGTGGGGCTCTTCGGTGCCGGGGCCGGGCTGGCCCGGCCCTCGTTGACCGCCGCCGTCCTGTTCATCCTCTTTGCGGCGGGCGTGTTGGTGGCGGCGGCACCCCGGCTCCGGGCCGCCTCCGCTGGAGCGGACCTCCTCTCCGGCTGGGCCGCGGGCGGGGCGGCCTTCGCCCTTCCCGGCGCGGTGGCGGCGGCCGTCGCCGCCGGTCCGGTGGCCTCCTCCACCGCGCCGCGGGAGGTGACCGTCGCGCTGCTGGCGGCGAGCTTCCTCGCGGTCTGCGTCACGCTCGGATACGCCGCCCTCGTGCAGATTTCGCACCGGCATCTCCCGATGCCGCTGGCAACGGGTACGGTCCTGGGCGCCCTGGTCGTCGCCGCGGCCTCGTTCGGGGCGCCCGCCACCACCGCCGCGGACGCCTGGGTCGGCGCGCTGCTGATGGTCGCCGCAGTTCTCCTCTTCTTCGCGCCCTCCTTCGACGCCCGTCGCCGCTCCGATCTTCTCCTGGACGGCTCCGACCTGGCCGGCGCCGCGGTGACCGCCGCGTTGGTCGCCACCCTGGTGCGGATCGCCGCTGTCCTTGCGCCGGGCGCGCAGCTAGCGGTCGCGGCCGGGCTGCTGCTGGTGGTGGCTGTGGCTGCCCGCGCACTTCCGCAGCAGTGGCGGCGAGGTCCAGTCCTCGGCCTGGCCCTGGGGGGCGGGCTGGTGGGGCTGCTGGCCGGGGGGATGGCGCTCCGCGGGGGCGTCGGCGTCCTCCTCACCTCCGGCCCGATCTGGGCCGGCGACCTAAGCACGTGGCCGGCCGCCCCGATCGGCGGCTCGACCTGGCAAGCCCCGGTCGCGCTGGCACTGCTGGCGATCGCCGCCGCGGTCCTGTTGCCACCGCCCTGGCAGCACGATGTCTCCGGCGCGGCCGTGGTCCTGGCCGCCATCGGTGCACCAGCCGCGTTCGCGCTGCCCTGGTGGTCGCCGGTGCTGGTGGGTTCGCTGATGGCAGCCGGGTACGGCCTGGCGTCAGTGGCGTCGGTGGAGGCCCGAGCCGCGTTCTCCCGGGCCGTCGTGGCCGGCGTATTGGCGCTGCATGTCGCCGGCGCCGGGCTGGTCCGACCGTGGACAACGGCACTGGCCCTCGGCGGCATCGCGCTGATTGGTGTCGCCGTGGCGACCTTCGCGCGTGCCCTCTCCCCGCCACTGGGTACCGATGTGGACGCCGAGGGGCCGCCGCCCCACCCGGCGCAGATCGGTGGTGCCGCGACCGGGGCCACGCTCTTCGCCCTACCCGGTGCGGTGGCTGCCCTGGCCGCCGAGTTCGGACACTCACCGCAGGTGGTGCTGATTGCCGCCCTGGCCACCTCTGGCCTCAGTCTGGCCGCCGTGCTGGCCTCCCGACGCCGGATTCCGCAGTACCTGCCCTGGGCCAGCGCCGCGCTGGTCGGCGGCGCCACGGTGAGTGCCCTCGCCGCCATCCTCGCCGGCCTGCAGGTCGGGGTGTACGCCGCCGCGGCCGCCCTGATCGGGGTCCTCGCCGAGCTGAGCCGCGGCGCCACCGAGCCGCCGGTCGGGCTCGCGGCACCGACTCGCCGGTGGCGGGTATCCCTCGGGGGTGCTCTGGGCCGCTCCGCGGGGCCGGGTACCCGCCGATGGCGGGTAGACCCGGCTGCCGGGGCGCTCGCCGCGGCGGCCCTGCCCACGGCGCTGGCCCTGACCTCGCTCGCGCCGGCGCTGCACATGGCGCTGGTCGAGCCGCACCGAACCCTCGGCGGCACCTGGCAGGGCCCGCCGCCGGAGCTACTTGTGCCCGTACCCGCGGCGGCGGACCCGACGCACGTACTCACCGCGCTGCTGCTGACCGCCGCCGCCACGCTGGCTGCTGCCGGTTTCAGTGGCGGTCGGCGCAGTCGGGCGGTGCCGGTCATCCTGCCGGGCGCGGCGGTGACCCTACTCATCACGCCCGTGGCGCTGAATCTCGCCTGGCCGGCGAGCACGCTCGCCGGGCTCACCGTTTTCACCCTGGCCATGCTTGGGCTGGCGCTCACTCCGCCGCCCGCCCTGGCGGAGCGAGCCCGCTCGCTCCGGCTGGCCCGGATGCTCGTCTTCGGCATCGGCCTCACCGCCGGCAGCGCGGGGCTGGCCGGCAGCCTGGCCACAGAGAACCTGACCCTGGTCACGCTCGGTGGCGCGGTGGGCGTGGGCACGGTGGCTGCGCTCTTCGGTGCCACCGGGCACGCCCGCATCCTCGGCTGGCTGTTCGCCGCCCTGATGGCGCAGCTCTTCGTGCTCACCACCGGCCTGGTCGCCGGGCTGAGCGCGAGCTGGTCGGCGTTCGGCGTCCTCGCCGTCGGGGCGGCCCTCCAGGTCTTCGCGGCCACCCTGCCACGCCTGCGTCGTCCGGAGGCGGGGTGGGAGGCGGCCACGGTGGAATGGAGCGGTTTCGCCGCCGCGCTGATCGCCTTGGCGCTGGCCTACGACTCACCCCGGCACATCGCGGCCCTGCTCGCCGCCGGGGGCGCCATCCTCGGAGTGGCGGCAGCCCGACCCGGCCGCAGCGACATCGAGCGGCGGATCCTCTTCTGGGGGGTGGTGGTCTGCGAGGTCACTGCGTGGTGGATTCTCATGTGGGTGGCGGACGTGGCCCTGCCTGAGGCCTACACCCTGCCGTTCGCTGCGTTGGCCCTGCTCGTCGGCGTGCTGGAGCTGCGTCGGCGCTCCGAAATCAGCAGCTGGGTGGCGTATGGACCGGCCCTGGTGACCGCCTTCGCTCCGACCCTGGCGATCGTGCTGGTCACCGAGACCACCATGCTGCGTCAGGTGCTGCTGCTCCTCGGGGCGGTGGCGGTGCTGGTCTTCGGCTCGCTGCGGCAGCAGCAGGCACCGGTGATTGTGGGGGCCACGGCCACCGCAATCACGGCGATCTACGCGCTGTTTAGTCTCGGGCCGTGGCTGCTGCTGATCCCTGCCGGTCTTCTCCTGCTGGTCCTTGGGGCCAGCAACGAGCGGCGCCGTCGGGCCCAGGAACGCCTCCAGACCGCCCTCCGCGGCATGCGCTAGCCCGGCGGCGGCGCGGCCCGGCAGGGCTCAGCTCAGCCCGGCGGTGGCGCGGCTCAGCTCAGCCCCGGCCCCGGCAGGGCTCAGCTCAGCGAGGCGCGCAGGGCCGCGTCCTTCTCCGCGACCAGCTGCTCAAGATCGGACTGGTACGCCGCCATCCGATCGAGCAGCGCCCGGTCCTGGACGCCGAGGATTCGGACCGCGAGCAGGCCGGCGTTGCGGGCGTTGCCGATCGAGACGGTGGCCACCGGTACGCCGGCGGGCATCTGCACGATGGAGAGCAGTGAATCCATCCCGTCCAGATACTTCAGGGGTACCGGCACCCCGATCACCGGCAGTGGGGTGACCGAGGCGACCATGCCCGGCAGGTGCGCCGCGCCCCCCGCCCCGGCGATGATCACCTTTAGGCCGCGGTCAGCGGCGTCGCGGCCATACTCGATCATGCGGACCGGCGTCCGGTGTGCCGAGACCACCTCGACCTCGTACGCGACCCCGAACTCATCCAGCGTCTCGGCGGCAGCCCGCATGGTCGGCCAATCCGAATCGCTGCCCATGATCAGCCCGACCGTGCTCATCCGTGCCCCTCCCGTAACCAACGGGCCGCCCGCGCCGCCCGGATGCGTACCTCGTCCAGGTTGTCGCCGAGTACGGTGACATGGCCGATTTTGCGACCTGGGCGCACCTGCTTGCCGTACAGGTGCACCTTCGCACCCGGCTCGGCGGCGAAGAGGTGGTGCAGGCGCTCGTCGATGGAGATGCCGCCCGGCTCACCACCGAGCACGTTCGCCATCACCACCACCGGCGCGGCCAGGGATGTGTCCCCCATCGGGTAGTCGAGCACCGCCCGCAGGTGCTGCTCGAACTGCGAGGTCCGGGCCCCCTCGATTGTCCAGTGCCCGGAGTTGTGCGGCCGCATCGCCAGCTCGTTGACCACGAGGCGGCTGCCCGTCGCCTCAGCCGGGTCGTCCACCTCGAACAACTCGACGGCGAGCAGGCCCACCACGCCGAGCTCGGTGGCGAGGTCGATGGCGAGCTGCTGCGCACCGACTGCCAGCGCCTCCGGCAACTCCGGTGCCGGGGCCAGGACCTCGACGCAGATCCCGTCCCGCTGCACGGTCTCGACCACCGGGTACGCGGCGACCTGCCCGAACGGGGAACGGGCCACCTGCACGGCCAGCTCCCGGCGCAGCGCCACCCGCTCCTCCGCGATCAGACGCATCCCGGTGGCCAGCAACGTGGCCGATCGTTCGGCCGCCTCAGCGGCGTCCGCGACCAGCCACACGCCCCGGCCGTCATAACCACCCCGGGCCGCCTTGAGCACCACCGGCCAGCCCACGGCGTCGCCGAAGGATTCGAGGTCGGCCGGGGTCTCGACCGGCCGCCAGGCCGGATTCGGCAGCCCCAGCGTCGCGAGGCGTTCCCGCATAACCCGCTTGTCCTGGGCGTGCACCAGCGCCTCGGCCGGCGGAAACAGCTTGACACCCTCGTTGGTGAGGGCCTCGATGTGCTCGGTGGGAACCTGCTCGTGGTCGAAGGTGACCACGTCGCAGCCCTTGGCAAAGGTGCGCAGCACCGCGAGATCGGTGTGCTCGCCGTACTGCACGTCGGCGGCCACCAGGGCGGCACCATCTTCGGGAGCGAGCGCGAGCACCCGCAGCGACTGGCCGAGGGCGATCGCGGCCTGATGAGTCATCCGGGCCAGTTGGCCGCCACCCACCATGCCGACAACGGGCAAACCGGTGTGGGAGTCCATAACCAGGTCAGCGTATCCGGCCAGCGGAGCCAGCCCGCCACCCGGGCCAGCCCCCGCCTACCGGCCGGTCAGCTGCGCCACCAGGTCGTCAACTCCGGTTACCGGCCGATCGCAGACAAAGCCCCGACAGACGTACGCGGTGGCCTGCCCGTTGACCAGCTTTCGGCCGGCGAGCAGCGGCACCCCGGGCTGGTCCGGCCGGCCCGCCACCACCACGGCGCCCGGCGGGGCGTGCCGGTGCGCCGCGTGCACCAACGGCTCACCGGCCGGATCGGGAGTCGCCACCACGATCTCGTACGGACCGGCGAGCAGCGCCTCACCAGCGCTGGCCGCGTACCCGGTGAAGCGGGCGTGTGCGGCGACGATCGGCGCCACGGTGGCCAGCGCCGTCTCCGCCGCCGCCCGGTAACGGGTCTCGCCGGTCAACGCCGCGTACGCGACCAACGCGGCGACGATCGCCGACCGGCCGGACGGGGTGGCGTTGTCGGTGGGGTCCGCGGGCCGGCTGACCAGACGCTCCGCGTCATCAGCGGTGTCGAAGAAGCTGCCCTGCGGTGCGGCGAACCGCTCCAGCGCCACGTCGAGGAGCTGCCCCGCCAAGGTCAGCCACTGCCCCTCGCCGGTCAGCTGGTGCATCGCACAGAACGCCTCGGCCACGCAGCCGTAATCCTCCAGGACTCCGGCGGCCTCCCCGACCCGGCCGTCCCGCGAGGTACGCCGCAGCCGCCCGGCCACGAGGTGCACCCTCGCCAGGTGCTCGGCGGCGTCCCGCATGGCGCCGTCGGCGACGATTGTCACGCCCTCCATCAGACTGGCGTCCGGCCCCGGAGCATCCCCCGCGAAGCTGGCTACGACCTGCTGGAACTCGGCGATCGCGGTGATCGCGAGCCCATTCCAGGCGGCGACCACCTTGTCGTCGCGGGCTGGCTGCGGACGGGTGTCGCGGACCATCAGCAACCGGTGCGCGACCTCCTGCCAGCGGGCCCGCACCTCCGGCGTCGCATCGTCAACGTCCCGGGCCAGCCGAAGCACGCTGGCCGACTGCTCGGCGGCTTCCGCCCCGCTCCGGGCCGCCCCGGCCGGCGCGGCGGCGTGGGGGGTGAACGAGCCCTGCTCGGTAACCGCGAACAGGTCGGCGGCCCACCGGCCGTCCTGCTCGCCCAGGGCCGCGACGAGCTGGGCCGGGGTCCAGACGTAGGTCAGGCCCTCGACGCCGGCGGCGTCGGCGTCCAGCGCGGAGGCAAACCCCTCGCCCGGCCGATGCAACTCATCGGCGAGGAAGCGGGCCGTGTCCCGGGCCACGCGGCGGGCCATCGGGTCACCGGTCAGCCGCCACAGGTGGGTATAGACCCGCAGCATCAGGGCGTTGTCATAGAGCATCTTCTCGAAGTGCGGCACCGCCCACTGTCCGTCCACGCTGTAGCGGGCGAAGCCGCCGGCGAGTTGGTCGTACAGGCCGCCCCGGGCCATCGCCTCCGCGGTGTGTCGGACGATCTCCAAGCTCCGCTGGTCGCCGGTGCGCTGGTACTGTCGCAGCAGGAAGAGCAGGTTCAGGTGTGGCGGGAACTTCGGCGCCCCGCCGAACCCACCGTTCGTCTCGTCGTACTCCTCGCCGAGCCGGTCGGCGGCGGCGTCGAGCAGGTCGGCGGTGAACGGGGCGGACGGGCCCCCGACCGCCTGGGCACCGCCGATCGCCTCGACGACCGCGGCACCCTGCTGGAGCACGGCGTCGCGCTGGTCCCGCCAGGCGGTGGTGACCGACTGGAGCAGGCGGAGGAAGTTGGGCTTCGGGAAGTAGGTGCCGCAGAAGAACGGGGTTCCGTCCGGGGCGGCGAAGACGGTCATGGGCCAGCCGCCTTGCCCGGTCATGGCCTGGGTCGCGGTCATGTAGACGGCGTCAACGTCCGGGCGCTCCTCCCGGTCTACTTTGATCGCCACGAAGCCCGCGTTCAGCAGCGCGGCCACCTGCTCGTCGGCGAAGGATTCGTGCGCCATGACGTGACACCAGTGGCAGGCGGCGTAACCGACCGAGATCAGAATCGGGACGTCCCGCCGGCGGGCCTCGGCGAACGCCTCCGCGCACCACGGCCACCAGTCGACCGGGTTGTCCTGGTGCTGGAGCAGGTACGGGCTGGTGGCGTCGGCGAGTCGGTTCACGGGACGACCCTATCGGCGCGGGCGGTCAGGAGGCGCCATCGGCCCGGAGGTGAACAACCCGGGGGCGTGCCTCGTTGACCAGACCGCCGAGAACCGCACCGATCTTGTCGGCCGGCATGGGTTTGAAGAAGTGGTAGCCCTGGGCGGCCGTACAGCCGAGCTCGGCCAGCGCGCTGCGCTGCTCGGCGGTCTCCACCCCCTCGGCGACCACCCGTAGCCCCAGCTGCTGGCCGAGCCCCACCGTCGTCCGCACGATCGCCGCCGCCTCCGGCGAGTCGGCCATCCGGAGCACGAAGGAGCGGTCCACCTTCAACTCGTCCACGGCAACCCGGGTGAGGAAGGTCAACGACGAGAACCCGGTGCCGAAATCGTCAACGGCCAACTGCACGCCCATCGTGCGCAGCGCACCAAGCACCTCGTCGATCACTTCCAGCTCACTCATCATCACCGTCTCGGTGATCTCCAGGACGAGGCGGCGCGCCGGCACCCGGTGGCGGCGCAGCGCGTCCGCGATCTCGGTCGGCAGCCGCCGGTCGAGCAGGCTGCGGGCGGAGAGGTTCACCGAGATCGGCAGGTCCAGCCCGTCCCGGGCCCACTGCGCTGCCACGCCGAGCGCCTTGTCCAGCACGTACCGGGTGAAGGTGCCCAGCTGCTCGCTGTTCTCCACCGGACGGATGAACTCATGCGGGTTCAGCCAACCGCGTCGGGGATGCCGCCAGCGGATCAGCGCCTCTACCCCGGTCGGCGCCCCGGTGGCCAGGTCCACCGCCGGTTGCAGGACCAGCACCAACTGGTCGTCGGCGGCCAACGCCTCGCGCAGCTCGGCGAGGAGAGCGAGCCGGTCGGTACTGGTGGCGTCCCGCGCGGAGTCGTACGCGGCGACGCAGCCGCTGCCCTCCTTCGCCTGGTACATCGCGATGTCCGCCCGGCGCAGCAGCTCCGCCATGTCGGCGGTGCCGGCGCCGGCGACCACCACCCCGACGGCGGCCTCCACGGACATCCGGACCCCCGCCACCTCGGTGGGGGCGGCGAGCCGTTCGGTGATCTCCCGGGCCTGGCGCAGCGTGTACGCCATTGGGGTGGCACTGTCTCCGAGCACTGGCACCGAGGTCAGCAGGAGGGCGAACTCGTCGCCGCCGAGCCGGCCCAGCAGGTCCCCGCCGCGGGCCAACCCGCCCAGCCGGTCGGCGGTCAGCTGGAGCAGCTGGTCACCGGCCGCATGCCCGAGCGTGTCGTTGACCTCCTTGAACCGGTTGATGTCCAGCAGCAGCAACGCCACCGGCCGGTCCCGGGCCAGCCGCCGCAGCACCTGGTCTCCCTTGCTGAGCATGGCCGTCCGGTTAGCCAGGCCGGTCAGCGCGTCACTCACCGCATCCTGCACGGAGCAGGCGGCCACCTTGCGCAACTCCCGATGGCTCGCCGCGTCGTGCAGAGCGACAGCGAGGGCATCGCCGTACGCCGCGAAGACGTCACGGTCCCGGTCGGTTGGCGGCGCCGCCCGGGGGAACCGGACGCGGAGTTGGCCGCCCGTGGCGGTCCCAACGGTGAGCAGCCGAACCAGCTCACGTTCGTCCCCATCGGTCGCGTCGGGGCCGCCAATCTCCCGGGTGGAGAGCTGACCGGCGGCGTGACCCCGGTACCGATGCCATCGACCGTCGCCGCCGGCGACCTCCAAGGTGACCAGCTCGGCCTGGAACAAACTCAGCGCGCCGCTCACCGCCGCCGTCGCCATACCCCGCTCGTCGCGGTGATTGAGCGCGGCGGTCGCCTCGGCAAAGGCGCGCCAGGCACGTCGTTCCCGGTCGGCACGGAGCCGGTGGCGGTAGGTCTGCTGGAGCAGCCAGAGCGGCAGCGGGAGGATCAGCAACCAACGGGGGTCCACCTCGATGAGAGCGACCACGACCAGACCCACCACAACGTTCCCGACGAACGTCATCAGTTTGCCGCGCAGCGCCTCCCCCAGCAGGGCACCGATCGGGGCGCCGTGGTGCAGGTTGACGGTGACCGCGCCGAGCCCGACACTGACGAGCAGGTAGGTGACCGCGCCCGCGACCATCGCGAGCGCGAGCGGTGGGGTTGGCGCCGCCAGCAGTGGCCGATCCAGCAGGGTGGTGACGAACCCGGCCGATGCCGTCGCCACGGTCAGCGAGGCGGCGATCCGGGCGATCTCCAACGGCGGCCGGTGGGTGCCGAGCAGCGACATCCCGGACCAGGCCAGGCTGACGCCGAGGAGGGTGGCCGCCGGAATCCAGCCAGCGGGCACCTGGTGGAGGCAGATGACGAGCGCGGCCTCACCCCAGGTGAGGCTCACCGCTCCGGCCGCAGCCCGGAACTGGAGTCGGGCGAGCTGCGCGAACGCGAACAGGGCGACCGCGATTCCGAAGCGCGCGGGGCCACCAAGCGGGTCGTCGCTGGGCAGACCGCTCGGCGCGATGACCGCCGCCACGGCTGCGGCCAGGGCCGTGGCCAGCACTGCCGCCGTGAACACGAGGGCCCACTTCGACCGGTCGGGGGGAACAGCCCGCGATTGGCCGGGCGGAGCGGAGGTCACCGCCCCGCTCCGGCCTCGAGCTCCACGGCCGTACGGCGGGCAGCCGCAGCTGTGCTGGTCATCGGCGCCCCCTCCTACCCAGGCCGACGAAACTTTCCGTCCCCGGCGGGAAGGCTAGGCCAATACCGGTTACCGCAACAGGGGGCTAGGGCGCCGATAGTCGTAAATCATGCGGTCAAGACCCGTTCAGGGCTGCTGGGGCCCGGTGCCGGATTTCAGCGATGAATCCCGCGCCTGGGTGCCGCCGGTCACCTCACTGTCGGCCACGGCTACCTGGCCAGCATCGGATGCAACGGAGCCGGAGGCGGACGGAAACTGGTTGGGCAGTCGGCGCAGTCGGGCGTTCATGTTGCGAATCAACAGAACGGTGGCGATCGCCAGCACGAGGATCAGGAACAGGCCCATCGGGCCGGCCAGCCCGCCCGTGCGGGTGTTCCCGAAGTTGTTTTGGGCGAGCACCTCAGCGGCGGTCAGCATGACGTCCTCCGTTACGCGAGTGGTGACCAGCCTAGTACGCCCCCGGAGCAGGGCCGATGGACCCCCTCTGGGGCGTACGCCGGCTAGGCGACACCGGCGAAGAGGTCCGACTCGGGCAGCGGGCTGTCAACCAGGGACCGGACGAGTTGGAAATCCTCCGTGGGCCAGGCGCGCTGCTGCAGCTCCATCGGCACCTGGAACCAGAATCCGTCTGGGTCGATCTGGGTCGCGTGGGCACGCAACGCGTCGTCGCGGACCGGGAAGTACTCGGCGCAGCCGACCCGAGTGGTGATCCGGGGCCCCTTGTCCGGCCGTCCCTCCCAGCGCTTAAGCCACTCCCCGTAGGGCGACTCGTTGCCGGCGGCGAGCAGCGCCTCGTGCAGCGCCAGGATCTTGCCCTTGGAGAAGCCGATGTCGTAATAGAGCTTGAGCGGCTGCCAGGCCTCGCCGAGGTCGGGGTAGCGCTCAGGGTCACCGGCGGCATCGAAGGCCGCCATGCTGATCTTGTGAGTCATGATGTGGTCGGGGTGGGGGTAACCGCCTTCCTCGTCGTAGGTGGTGACCACGTGCGGACGGAACTCACGCATCAGCCGCACCAGCGGGCCGGCGGCATCGGCCACGTCCTGCAGGGCGAAGCAGCCCTCAGGCAACGGCGGCAGCGGATCCCCCTCGGGCAGACCCGAGTCCACGAAGCCGAGCCAGGCCTGCTCGATACCGAGAATGGCCCGCGCGGCGTCCATCTCGGCACGGCGGATGTCAGCGATGTTGGCCCAGACGTCGGGCCGGTCCATCTTCGGGTTCAGCACGCTCCCCCGCTCGCCGCCGGTGCACGTCACAACCAGGACGTCCACCCCCTCGGCTACGTACTTCGCGGTGGTCGCGGCGCCCTTGCTCGACTCGTCGTCCGGGTGTGCGTGGACGGCCATGAGTCGCAGTCGCTCTGCCAACGTCGGCGCTCCTCATCTCTGCCCCGGCGGTCCTACCCAGGCCGCCCGACTATGGAACAGCCCCCCACCGTCGCCCTGCCCACCGCGCACCCCCGCACCCCTGGGCACTCCACCGGCGCTGACCTGCGATGCTTGCGGCGCGCTGCTGGAGTTCCCGCGATGCCGGACGTGCCCGCGATGCTTAACGTGCCCGGACGGCTGGGAGAATGAAACTGTCACTCTTACCAAACCATTCTTGCTGATGCTTCCGACAACGACGCCAGGAGATGCCCGCCGGTGAGCGAGACGCACGCCACACATTTAGCCGGCGCGCCGGTTTTCCCACCCGGCCGGTACGGCCGTCGGCGGGAATCCCGCCGCCGCCGTCCGGTACTGACCGCGCTGGTGGGGCTGGCCCTGGTGGCAGCCCTCGGCACGATCGTGGTCCGGCTCTACCAGCAGTACGGCGGCGTGGAGTACGACGCAACCGTGGTCACCTACACCGACATCACCGACTCGCAGGTGTTGATCGACTTCCGGGTCACCGTACCTCCGGGTGGGTCCGCGGTCTGTGTGCTGCGGGCCCGGGACCGGGACGGCGCCGAGGTGGCCCGGGAGCAGGTCACGGTGACCGCCCAGCCGGACGAACGACAGGTACAGGCGCAGCACCGCCTGGTGACCGAGGGACGCCCTTTCATCGGCGAGATACTTCGCTGTCGTCCCCCGGCCTGACCTGCCCCGACAGCCGAGGCGGGGCGACGCGGGCGGGGCCGGACGTTGATCGTCGGGCCGACGACGTCGGCGGGCACTGGTAACTTGGAATTTCACCTGCCGCCAGCACGACTGAGGAGATCGCCTGTGTCCACTGGCAATGAGGCGCCGGCCACCTGGCTGTCCCAGGAGGCGCACGACCGTCTCCAGGCGGAACTCGACGGGTTGATCGCCAATCGGCCGGTCATCGCCGCCGAGATCAACGCCCGGCGCGAGGAGGGCGACCTGCGGGAGAACGGTGGTTATCACGCCGCTCGCGAGGAACAGGGCAAGGCCGAAGGACGGATCGTCTACCTGAAGGAGCTGCTGCGCACCGCTCAGGTGGGCGAGGCGCCGACCGCCGACACGGTCGCACCCGGCATGGTAGTGACGATCTACTTCGATGACGATAAGGATGACACCGAGCGCTTCCTGCTCGGTTCCCGCGAGATCTCGTCGACCACGGACCTGACGGTCTACAGTCCCGAGTCCGCCATCGGGCAGGCGATCTTGGGCTGCCGCCCGGGCCAGACCTGCACCTACACCGCACCCAGCGGCGCGGACATCAAGGTCACCGTGGTCGCCTTCGAGCCCTTCGGCGGCTAACCGCAGCGGCTGAACCCATCCGTCCCGACGTGCCGGTGGCCCCATGGCCACCGGCACGTCGGCGTTTCGGGTCCCGCGGGGCCCGGGCCGGCGGCCTCACGCCTCGCCGGCGAAGACCACCTGGTAGCCGCTGGCCCGCAGCACACTGATCAGCGTGTCCGAATGTTCGGTGCCGCGGGTCTCCACCGACAGCGCCACCTCGACCTCGCCAAGCCGCAGGTGCGGGTTGGCACGTTGGTGCTCGACATCCACGACGTTCGCCCGCTGCTCGGCGATCTCGTTGAGCAACAGGGCGAGCTGGCCCGGTCGATCCGAGCAGCGGACGGTGACCCGCAGGTAGCGCCCGGCCGCCGCAAGCCCATGCTCGATCACTCGCAGCATCAGCAGCGGATCAATGTTGCCACCGGAGAGCACCGTCACCACCGGCGCCTCGACGTCAACCGCGCCGGCCAGCAGCGCCGCCGCCCCCACCGCACCGGCCGGCTCGACCACCTGCTTGCCCCGCTCCAGCAACATCAACAGCGCGCGGGAGATCTCCTCCTCGCGCACGGTTACGACCTCATCGACCAACGCGTGGACATGCCGGAAGGTCAGCTCGCCGGGGCAGCCGACGGCGATTCCGTCCGCGATCGTGCCGAACGACGGCAGCCGCACCGGCTCACCCGCGGCCAGCGAGGGCGGGAAGGCGGCGGCGCTGGCCGCCTGCACCCCGATGACACGCACATCTGGGCGCAGTGCCTTCACCGCGACCGCGACGCCGGAGACCAGTCCGCCGCCCCCCACCCCGGTGACGATCGTGCGGACCTCCGGGCACTGTTCGAGGATCTCCAGCGCCACCGTCCCCTGCCCCGCGATCACATCGTTGTGGTCGAACGGGTGGATCAGCGTCGCCCCGGTGCGCTCGGCGTAGGTCTGCGCGGCCACCAGCGACTCGTCAATCGTGTTACCGACAAGTTCGACCTGCGCGCCGTACCCCTTGGTGGCCTCCACCTTCGGCAAGGGTGCGTTCACCGGCATGAACACGGTGGCGTGCGTGCCGACCAGGCCGGCGGCGAGTGCCACGCCCTGGGCGTGGTTGCCGGCGCTGGCCGCGACCACACCGTCTGCGCGCTCCGCCGCCGACAGCCGGGAGATCCGGACGATTGCCCCCCGCACCTTGTACGAGCCGGCCCGCTGAAGGTGCTCGCACTTGAGCCACACCGGCCCACCGAGCGCCGCGCTGAGGGGACGGGACGGTTCCAATGGGGTGGTACGAACGACACCAGCAAGTAGCTCCCGTGCGGCCCGTACGTCGTCCAGGCTGACCAATTTCGTCATGCCCTGATGGTGCCACCATTGCCGACCAGCGCCGGGCCTGGCCACCGCCACCGGTCCTCGCCGTTGTGGTGGGACCGGCGGCGGGTCACCCCGCGGCCGGCGAAGGCGTCCCGCCCCGGGGATAGCCATTGGCGTGCCGGGCCCAGGGTGCCTGCATCTCGAACTGGCCGGCCACCCCGAGCAGCAAAAGCTCGGAGCCGGGCGGACCGACCAGTTGGACCGCCACCGGCAGCCCGTCCGGGCGGCGGCCCACCGGCACCACCAGCGCGGGCAGTCCGGCCAGATTCCACGGCGCGAAGTACGGGGCGTAGCGGAGGTTGGCCAGTACGTTCGCCCGCCAGGAACGAGCCGACCAGCTGATCGCCGCCGGCGGGAGGCTCGCCAGGGCTGGGGTGAGCAGCAGATCGATCGAGTGGTCGGTGAACAATCCGATCGAACGCTCCCGCCAGGCCGCCCGGTCGTCCGGGCGTACGTACCCCCGGCGCTGCACCCACTCCCCGATCCGGACGTGCTGGCGGTTGCGCTTTTGTAGGCTCCGCCGGTCCAGGTCGGCTGCCTGGACATCCGCGGCAGCCGCGGCGAACCAGGTGGCGAGGCCCTGCAGGCCGAGTGCCGTCGAGTAGCTCGGGTCCGCGGGCACGGTGTCGTGCCCGGCGGCGGCGAGCAGTCGGCCGGCGGCGGCGACCGCGTCCCGGTTCGGCGCATCCGGCGAGACGCCCCGTACCGGGGAGCGCAGGGACACACCGACCCGGAGCCGGGTCGGCGGGACAAGCTTCTCCTGCCGGCGGCCGGCGAGCGTCTGAAAGCCGACCGCCGCGTCGGCGACGGTGGTAGTCAGCACCCCGTGCTCGGTGAGGCCGAACCAGTCGTCCGCGCCGAGTTGGCAGGGCACCACCCCGCGTCCGGGCTTGAGGCCGACCAGACCGCAGCAGGCCGCCGGGATCCGGATCGACCCGAGCCCATCGTTGGCGTGGGCGATCGGCACCAGCCCCGCGGCCACCGCCGCGGCCGAACCCCCGGACGAGCCGCCGGGGGTACGGCCGGGGTCCCACGGGTTTCGGGTCACCGCGGTCGAGTCGTCGGTCACCCCCCACAGACCCAGCTCCGGCATCCGGGTGACACCGAGAATCACCGCGCCCGCACCACGCAGCCGCCGGACCACCTCGTGGTCGGCCTCCGCCACCGGGGTCCGGGCAGCGGCCGAGCCGTTCCAGGTGGGCAGCCCGGCGACGGCGGTGTTCTCCTTGACCGCCACCGGCACCCCGGCCAGGGGAAGGTCAGCCAGGTCCTCCAACTCGTCGACCTTCTCCGCCTCGGTGACCGCCGCACCGGCCCGAATCCGTCGGAACGCGGCCAGGTCGGGGTCGACCCGGGCGACGTGGTCGAGATGGTCGGCGACGACCTGGGTGGCGGAGATGTCGCCGCGACGTACGCCGCGAGCGATCTGCTTGGCGGTCGCCCCCACCCAGGTCGGCACGATGTCCTGCACGGCCACCCTCCCCAGCCCCGCGTTCAGCCCAGCGCCTGCTCCAGATCAGCCAGCAGGTCGTCTACCGTCTCAATGCCGACAGACAGTCGCACGAGATCGCCGGGAACTTCAAGCGGCGAGCCGGCCGCACCGGCGTGTGTCATCCGACCTGGATGCTCGATCAGGGACTCCACCCCACCGAGCGACTCGGCGAGCACGAACAGCTTCGCCCGGTTACAGATCTGCACGGCCTGCTCCTCGCCGCCGACCGCACGGAAGGAGATCATCCCGCCGAAGCGACGCATCTGCTTCACGGCCACCTCGTACCCGGGGTGGGTGGGCAGGCCGGGGTAGCTGACCGAGGCGACCGCCGGGTGCCCGTCCAAGAAGGTGGCGATCCGCTCGGCGTTGTCGCAGTGGCGATCCATTCGTACGCCGAGGGTCTTGATGCCGCGCAGGGTGAGCCAGGCGTCGAACGGCCCGTTGATCGCACCCATGGCGTTCTGGTGATAGCCCAGCTCGGCACCGAGCTCGGGGTCGGCAACGACCAGCGCACCACCGACCACGTCGGAGTGTCCACCGATGTACTTGGTCGTCGAGTGCACGACGACATCGGCGCCGAACGTGATCGGCTGCTGCAGGTACGGGGAGGCGAAGGTGTTGTCCACCACGAGCAACGCACCCGCCTCGTGGGCGATCGCCGCAAGGGCGGCGATGTCGGCGATGCCGAGCAACGGGTTGGTGGGGGTCTCCACCCAGACGATCTTCGTCTGGCCCGGCCGAATTGCGGCCCGCACCGCGTCGGGGTCGGAGACCCGGGCCGGGGTGTAGGCCAGGCCCCAGCGCTCGGTGACCCGGGCGAAGAGCCGATAGGTGCCGCCGTAGGCGTCGTCCGGGATGACCACGTGGTCGCCGGG
The DNA here is from genome assembly GCF_000514815.1 of Salinispora fenicalii. Lineage (GTDB taxonomy): Bacteria > Actinomycetota > Actinomycetes > Mycobacteriales > Micromonosporaceae > Micromonospora > Micromonospora fenicalii. Next base: position 226,668 of record NZ_AZWQ01000010.1, on the reverse strand, counting down.
GGTGCAGACCGCCCGCAGCAGCGTGTCCTCGGCGGCGAGGCCACTGGCGAAGGCGAGACCGACCGCGCCGCCTTCCAGCGCGGCCAGGCACTCCTGCAGGGCGTCCCGGGTCGGGTTGCCGGAACGGCTGTATTCGTAGCCCTGGCGCGGCGCGCCGACCGCGTCCTGCGCGTACGTGCTGGTCTGGTAAATCGGGGGAATCACCGCACCGGTGCGGGCCTCCGGGGCCTGGCCGGCGTGGATGGCGAGCGTCTCGAAGCCGTTACTCATGACCGGAACGTTAGTCGGGCCCGGTCTCACGGGCGCGGGTAACCGTCGGCGGATCCGGCGGCGGAGCCCACCACCAGCGGGTGTGCCGGTGGCAGAGCCCGCCACCAACGGGTGTGCCGGTGCCGGCGGGGCGGGACCGGTCTGGACTACCCTGCCGGGGGATGAGCGGATGCGTGTTCTGCGGGATCGTGGCGGGCGAGGTGCCGGCGTTTCGGGTCGTGGACGAGCCGGACGGGGTGGCCTTCCTGGACACCCGGCCGGTTTTCAAGGGGCACCTGCTCGTGGTGCCGCGTCCCCACCTGGTCACGCTGGCGGACCTGCCGGCGGAGACACTGCCGGGCTACTTCGGGTTGGTCCGCCGACTCGCCGTCGGGGTCGAGGCCGGGCTGGGTGCGGGTGGCACGTTCGTGGCGATGAACAACAAGGTGTCGCAATCGGTTCCGCACCTGCACACCCATGTGGTGCCGCGGACGAAGGGCGACGGGCTGCGCGGCTTCTTCTGGCCCCGCACTCGCTACCGGGACGACGCTGAGGCGGCCCGCCACGCCGACCGGATCCGCGCGGCGCTGCCGGGCCGCGCCTGAGCGCGGTCGTCGCGGGTAAGGAAGCGGGGCCCGCCGGCGTTGCAGTCGGGGAAGGGTATGAGAGGAGTCCCACCGTGTTCCTGCGCCGTACGAAGGCCCAGCTGATCACCCCGGAGGAGGCCCTGCCAGGCCGCCCGGTCGCCACGCCGGTCACCGACCCGCACGAGGTGTTGGGCACCTCGCTGACGGGCCCGTTCCCCGCGGGTACCGAGGTCGCCGTCTTCGGGATGGGTTGTTTCTGGGGAGCCGAGCGGCTGTTCTGGACGCTGCCCGGCGTGTTCACCACCTCGGTTGGCTACGCGGGCGGCTACACGCCGAATCCGTCGTACGACGAGGTCTGCTCCGGCCGGACCGGACACGCGGAGGTCGTCCAGGTCGGCTACGACCCGACGAAGATCACATTCGAGGACCTGTTGAAGGTCTTCTGGGAGAACCACGACCCGACCCAGGGCATGCGGCAGGGCAACGACGTGGGCACCCAGTACCGGTCGGCGATCTACACCACCACCGACGAGCAGCTGACCGCCGCGCTGGCGTCCCGCGACGCGTTCGCACCGGTTGTGGCCCGCGCCGGCAAGGGCGAGATCACCACGGAGATCAGCCCCCTCGGCGAGTACTACCTGGCCGAGGGAGATCACCAGCAGTACCTCGCTCCGACCAAGAACCCCGGCGGCTACTGCAACCACGGGCCCAATGGGCTGAGCTGTCCGGTTGGTGTCGCCCGTACCGCCGACTGATCCGGTGGGCGAGTTGCTTGGCCGGCGACTCGCCCGCCACACATCACATTCCATAAATGGGTCGATCATCACATCGGGTGACGGCGGCAGATCCTCGCAGAGTGACCACGCGTGACACGAACTGCCACCCTCACCCCCACGAACCGTCACTCTGTGCAATGAAGGACGGGAATTCTAGCAACCCTTTTACACGACCGTCATGGTCTCAACAGGCTAATCGCAATATCCTCTGGCAGCATGGGCTGACATGTGCGGACTTGCGGGAGAGTTTCGCCGTGATGGTTCCCGGGCCGATGTGGCCGCGGTGGAGCGCATGGCGGCCACGATGAGTGACCGAGGGCCGGACGACAGCGGGGTGTGGGCACAGGGAGCGATTGCCCTGGGGCACCGCCGCCTAAAGATCATTGACCTCTCGGCCGCCAGCGGACAGCCCGTCGTGGACGCCGCCGCCGGCCTGACCGGCGTCTTCAACGGCTGCATCTACAACTACCGGGAACTGCGCAGTGAGCTGCAGGCCAAGGGGCACCACTTCTTCTCCTCCGGAGACAGCGAGGTAGTAGTCAAGGCGTACGCGGAATGGGGGCTTGACTTCGTCGACCACCTCGTCGGCATGTTCGCCGTGGCGATCACGGAGCGGGACACCGGCCGGCTCGTGCTGGCCCGGGACCGGCTCGGCATCAAGCCGCTCTACCTGGCCGAGTCGGCGGGCGTCGTCCGCTTCGCCAGCACCCTGCCGGCGCTGCTGGCCGGCGGTGGCGTCAACACCGAGATCGACCCGGTCGCGCTCGCGCACTACCTGAGCTTCCACAGCATCGTGCCGCCCCCACGCACCATCCTGCGCGGGGTGGCCAAACTCCCCCCGGCCACCATCCGGGTCTACGAGCCGGACGGCCGCAGCCACGAGCGGGTCTACTGGAATCCGTCCTTCACCCGAAACCCCGAACGCGCTGGCTGGTCGGCGGAGGACTGGCAGGATGCCCTACTGGGCTCGCTAACCACCGCCGTGCGGCGACGGATGGTCGCCGACGTACCGGTCGGCGTGCTGCTCTCCGGCGGCCTGGACTCAAGCCTGGTGGTGGCCCTGCTCGCCGGGGAAGGCCAGCGCGGCCTCTCCACCTTCTCTATCGGCTTCGACTCGGTCGGGGGTCGGGAGGGCGACGAATTCCGCTACTCGGACCTGGTGGCGAAGACCTTCGACAGTGACCACCACCAGATCCGCGTCCCGACGCAGGACCTGGTGCCGCCGCTGGAGGCGGCGGTCGCCGCGATGAGCGAGCCGATGGTCAGCCATGACTGCGTCGCGTTCTACCTGCTCAGCCAGGAGGTAGCCCGACACGTCAAGGTCGTCCAGTCCGGTCAGGGCGCGGACGAGATCCTGGGCGGCTACCACTGGTACCCGCCGCTGGCACAGGCCGCGCGGGAGGAGGCGCTCGAAACGTACGCCCGTGCGTTCTTCGACCGGGACGCGGCCGGGCTGGCCCGCGTACTCAACCCCTCCTGGCTGGCCGACGGTGACCCGGCGCGCGAGTTCGTCGCCGCCCACCTGGCCCAGGCCGGGGCGCAGACCGCGGTCGACGCCGGCCTGCGGATCGACACGCAGATCATGCTGACCGACGACCCGGTGAAGCGGGTTGACAACATGACCATGGCACATGGGCTGGAGGCTCGGGTTCCATTCCTGGACCACGAGTTCGTGGAGCTCGCCGCGACCTGCCCGCCGGAGCTGAAGCTGGCCCAGGGCGGCAAGGGCGTACTCAAGGAGATCGGCCGGCGGGTTCTGCCGCACGAGGTCATCGACCGGCCGAAGGGCTACTTCCCGGTTCCGGGCCTCACCCACCTGGAGGGCAAGCTCCTCGATCGGGTCCGCGACGCGCTCTCGGCGCCCGAGGCTCGTCGTCGAGGGTTGTACCGCACCGACTACGTCAACGCGCTGCTCGACGACCCGAACGCCGAACTGACCCCGTTGAACGGAAACAAGCTGTGGCAACTCGGACTCCTGGAGATGTGGCTCCAGAACCACGGAATCGATTGACCATGTCGGGGACCCTCGCAACCGGGGTAGCGCTAGCAGATCAGGTACGGGGCCGGAGTCGTCGGTTCGAGCGGATCGGCCCCGGCGGCGACCCGGTGGCCGCCGGGGCCACCTCAGCCGGCCCGGCCGTCGCGGCCACGGCGGAGCACGTCGCCGACCCGCCCGCCGCGGGCGTGGTGCTCGACTGCGGCTGGGGCCGGTTGGTGTTCGGCCAAACCTACGCCGACCAGGCCGACGTCGCCGACGTGTTGCGCTCGGAGGCGGCCGGCGCCCGGGACATCTGCATCTACCTGGACGACCCGCACGTACTCGTCTCCCGGCTACCGGACGAGCTGTTCATCGACCCGTCGCTGACCTTCCGGCTGCCGTTGCACGGCGAAGGGCTCGCTGCCCCGGAGATTCCCGGCCTGCGGATCCGGCCGCTGCGGGACGCGCAGGACGCCGAAGATGTCAATCGGATCTACGCGGCCAACGGCATGGTGACTGCGCCGGTAGAGGTACTTGTTACCAACGCCGCCACCGACAGCTTCCTGCATCTGGTCGCCGAGAACGCGACCGGCGAGATCGTCGGCACCATCACCGGAGTGGACCATGTCGCCGTCTTCGACGACCCGGACGGCGGTGCCAGCCTCTGGTGCCTGACCGTGGACTTCAACGCCGCACCGCCCGGCACCGGCCAGGCGTTGATCACTGAGCTGGCGGCCCAGCTGGTCAACCGGGGACGGGCGTACGTGGACCTGTCGGTGCTCGCCGAGAACGAGGGCGCGATCCGGCTCTATGAGCGGCTCGGCTTCTACCGCGTCACCGCACTCTGCGTGAAGCGGAAGAACCCGATCAACGAACGACTCTTCCTGCCCGCCATGCCGGAGGGGTACGACGAGCTCAACCCGTACGCGCAGATCGTCGCGGACGAGGCGATGCGCCGAGGCATCCGGGTGGAGGTAACCGACCCGACCTGGGGTGAGCTGCGGCTGACCAGCGGTGGCCGGACGATCCTCACCCGCGAGTCGCTCTCCGAGCTGACCTCGGCGGTGGCGATGAGCCGCTGTGACGACAAGCGGGTCACCCGCCGGATTCTCGCCCAGGCCGGGCTCTCCGTGCCGCAGGGCCGGACGGCCACCGGGGATGGGGCCGACACCGCGTTCCTGGCCGAGGTCGGCGCGTTGGTCGTGAAGCCGGCCCGGGGCGAGCAGGGCAAGGGAATCACCGTCGGAGTACGCACCCCCGAGGCCCTGCGCACGGCGGTCGAGCTGGCCGCCCAGTACTGCCCGGAGGTGCTGCTCGAGGAGTTGCGCGCCGGTGAGGATCTCCGGGTCGTCATGATCGATCATGAGGTGGTGGCGGCCGCGGTGCGCCGGCCAGCGACGATCATCGGCGACGGGGTGCACGACATCGCTGAGCTGATCAAGCGGCAGAGTCGCCGTCGGGCCGCCGCGACCGGCGGCGAGTCCCGCATCCCACTGGACGGGATGACTCGCGAGGTGGTCGCCGAAGCCGGGTACACCATGGCCGACCTCCTGCCGGAGGGCGAGCTGCTGGTCGTCCGCCGGACCGCCAACCTGCACACCGGTGGCACGATCCACGATGTCACCGCGGAGCTGCACCCGGAGATCGCCGAGGCGTGTGTGACCGCGAGCCGGGCACTGGATATTCCGGTGACCGGGCTGGACCTGTTGGTACCCGCCGCGGAGCACCCCGAGCACGTCTTCATCGAGGCGAACGAACGACCCGGCCTCGCCAACCACGAGCCGCAGCCGACCGCCGAACGCTTCGTTGACCTACTCTTCCCTGGGACCCGGGCCCCGCAACGCCTCTGGTCCCCGGCGGGTGCGGCAAGCTCTGGAGTATGACCCCGAACCAGCCCGCACCCCTCCCGCTCGACCTCGACTACCTACGCCATGTCTTGGTGGAGCTGCTGGAGATCCCGAGCCCGTCCGGGCGCACCGACCACGTACAGCAGTACGTGGGCGAGCGGCTGGCGGCGCTCGGGATCCCGTCCACGCTGACCCGACGCGGCGCGCTCAGCGCCTACCTGCCCGGCCCCCGGACGACTGGGGCCGACCGGGCGATCGTGGTGCACACCGATGTCATCGGCGGGATGGTGAAGCGGCTCAAGGAGAACGGGCGGCTGGAGCTCCAGCCAATCGGGACGCACAGCGCACGGTTCGCCGAGGGCGCCCACGTACGGGTCTTCACCGACCATCTGGATCGAGTGGTCACCGGTCAGGTGCTGCCGCTGAAGGCCAGTGGGCACCGCTACAACGACGCGGTGGACTCCCAGGGCATCGGCTGGGAGTTGGTCGAGGTCCGGGTGGACGAACCGGTGAACGATGCCCCCGGCCTCCGCGCCCTCGGGGTCGACGTGGGGGACTTCGTGGCGCTCCTACCCAACCCGCAGGTCACCCCCGCCGGGTACGTGAAATCCCGCCATCTGGACGACAAGGCGGGCGTGGCGGCGGTGCTGACCGCCTGCAAGGCGTTGGTTGACGCTGGGGTCACCCCAGCGGTCAGCGCGCACCTGTTGATCACGGTCACGGAGGAGATCGGCCACGGCGCCTCGCACGGGCTGGATCCGGATGTAGCCGAGATCGTCTCGGTGGACGCGGCCGTGGTCGCCCCCGGTCAGCAGTCCCGGGAGGACGCGGCGACTCTGGCGATGGGCGACGGGGTGGGCCCGTTCGACTACCACCTGACCCGCAACCTGGCGGCGATCGCCCGCGAGAACGGCGTCGACCTGGTCCGGGATGTCTTCGACAACTACCGTTCGGATGTCGCGGCGGCGGTCGAGGCCGGTGCGCACGCTCGGGTGGCGCTACTCGGGTTCGGGGTGGACGCCACCCACGGCCATGAGCGCACCCACCTGGATGGGCTGCGCCACCTGACCCAGCTGCTCTGCCTCTACCTCCAGAGCGATCTGGTCTTCCCGGAGTGGGACGCGGAGCCCGCGGGTGAACTCGTCAATTTCCCGTCGCTGGCCGTGCAACCCGCACAGGAGGACGGACCACGCGAGGGCCCGATCGGCCTGCACGGCCGCAGCTGAGGATGCCCAGCGCCCCCGGGCGGCTATCGCGAATCAAATTCACGTCCCGCCGGCTAGTGATCGAAATCCGTTGCCCCGGGCACAGCGCTGTGGATAGCGTGACGGTACACGGGAAAGGAGGTGGTCCAGACTTGTATAGCAATCGGACTCGTGAGGTGGCTGCCCGCTAGCCGCTGTCCTCGACAGTCGTCCACCCCGCCGGGTGGGCAGCAAAGATCGTCGAGACCGTGTGGCAGCGGTGCGGCGAATCCATGACAGCCACCCGACCCCCGGGGTGCCGGCCCAGTCCAGCCGGCCCGCGCATCAGCGCGGAAGCCCCGGGGGTCGTTCTATCCCCGGCAGCGCCAGTGCGGTCCGCGCAGCCACGACGGTCCGCGCAGCCACGACGGTCCGCCCAGCCAAAACGGTCCGAGCCGGGGCAGTCCAGACGGTCAGCTCAGCCGGGAGGGTGGCATGTCGACGCGGGAACTGGTGGTACTCGGAACGGCCAGCCAGACGCCGACCCGTACCCGAAACCACAACGGGTACGTCCTGCGCTGGGACGACGAGGTAATCCTCTTCGACCCGGGTGAGGGCAGCCAGCGGCAGCTGCTGTACAGCACGGTGACCGCCACGGACCTGACCCGGATCTGTGTCACACACTTCCACGGCGACCACTGTCTCGGGCTTCCCGGCACCATTCAGCGACTCTCCCTGGACCGGGTGCCCCACCCGGTCGCGGTCCACTATCCGGCCGGCGGTGCCGAGTACTTCGCCCGGCTGCGACACGCGTCGAGTTTCTACGAGACCGCCGAGCTGGCCGTCGCGCCGATTGACACGGACGGACAGCAGATCGCGATCCGCGGCGGCACGCTGGAGGCCCGCCGGCTCCGGCACCCCGTCGAGACCTACGGGTACCGGCTCATCGAGCCGGACGGGTACCGGATGCTGCCGGAGCGGCTCACCGCCCACGGTGTCACCGGCCCGGCCATCGGCGAGCTGCAGCGCGTCGGCCACCTCGACGTGGCGGGACGCCGCGTCACCCGGGAGCAGATGAGCGTGCCGCGGCCGGGCCAGCGGTTCGCGTTCGTCATGGACACTGGCCTCTGCGACGCGGTGTACGCCCTCGCCGACAACGCCGACCTCCTGGTCATCGAGGCCACGTTTCTGGCCTCGGAGGCCGCGCTCGCCGCCGAGGTTGGGCACCTCACCGCGGGGCAGGCGGCGCAGGTCGCCACCGAGTGCGGAGTACGCCGCCTCGTACTCACCCACTTCTCCCAGCGCTACCCGGACCTGGGCCGCTTTGCCGCCGAGGCCCGGGAGCACTTCACGGGTGATCTGGTGGTCGCCGAGGACCTGACGACCGTGCCGGTCCCGCCTCGACGGGTACCCTCGGCCCGGTGACCGTCACGCTCCGCGCCGCGAGGGCGGATGACCTGATCGCGGTTGGGGCACTGCACCAGCGTTCCCGAGTCGCCGCCTACGCCCCCTTCTTGACCGCCGAGACGCTGGCCGAGCCGACCCCGGCTGCGCTGGGGCAATACTGGCGAGAACGCTGGAGCTACGAACGCGCCGACCACGTGCTGACCGTGGCAGAACGGGAGGGCCAGCTCATCGGCTTCAGCTACCTTGGCCCGGACGACCAGGGGGACCCCACCACCGGGCTACTCCACGCGTTCCACCTGGAGCCGGCGGAGCGGGGCCGCGGGCTGGGCCGGATGCTCATGGCCAACGCCCTGGCCGAGATGCGCTCCCGTGGGTGGCGAGTCGCGGCCCTGTGGGTGTTGCGGCAGAACGGACCGGCCCGCCGCTTCTACGAGCGGGGCGGGTGGCGGCCGACCGGCGTCACCCAAGAAGAACTGGTCGGCTCGACCCCCACCGTGCTACTCCGCTACCGGCGGGAGTTGTAACTCCGGCTAGGCGAGGTGTCCCGCAGGGCCCTTGCCCACGCCCGGGTCGGCGAGGGCCCTGCGGATAGATCCAGCACCAGTCAGCGGGCACCGAGGTGGACGAGCAGGTCCTGCCGGGTGAGAACCCCCTTCGGCTTGCCATCGATCAATACGAGAGCGGCGTCGGACTTCTCCAACAAGGCCACGGCCTCGCTGACCGGCTGCCCGCCGCCGATCATCGGCAGTGGCGCGGCCATGTGCCGCTCGATGGTGTCGTGCAGCTGCGCCTGACCGGTGAAGAGGGCATCGAGCAGGTCCCGCTCCGCGATCGACCCCGCCACCTCGCCGGTTACCACCGGCGGTTCGGCCTTCAGCACCGGCAGCTGGGAGACGCCGTACTCGCGCAGGTAGTCGATCGCGTCGCGGACCGTCTCGGTCGGGTGCACGTGCACCAGCTCCGGCAACCCACCCGGCTTGCCGGCGAGCGTCTCAGCGATGGTCGGCTCACTGCCAGAGTTGTCCAGGAAGCCGTACCGGGCCATCCACGAGTCGTTGAAGATCTTAGACAGGTAGCCACGCCCTCCGTCCGGCAGCAGCACCACGACCACGTCGTCCGGGCCGGCCGCACGGGCCACCTCCAGCCCCGCGACGACCGCCATCCCGCAGGAGCCACCGACCAGCAGCCCCTCGGTTCGGGCCAGCCGACGGGTCATCTCGAACGACGCCTTGTCGGAGACCTCAACGATCCCGTCGGCGATCTCCCGGTCGTAGGTCTCCGGCCAGAAGTCCTCACCGACCCCCTCGACCAGGTACGGCCGACCGGTGCCACCGGAGTAGACCGACCCCTCCGGGTCAGCGCCGATCACCTTGACCCGTCCCTCCGACGCCTCCTTCAGATAGCGCCCGATACCGGAGATCGTGCCACCGGTGCCGACCCCCGCGACGAAATGGGTGATCCGACCCTCGGTCTGCGCCCACAGCTCCGGTCCGGTGGTTTCGTAGTGGGAGCGGGGGTTCGCCGGATGGGCGTACTGGTTGGGCTTCCAGGCGCCGGGGATCTCCCGGGCCAGGCGATCGGAGACGTTGTAGTAGGAGCGTGGATCCGCGGGCGCGACGGCAGTCGGGCAGACGACCACCTCGGCGCCGTAGGCACGCAGCACGTCCTGCTTGTCCTGGCTGACCTTGTCCGGGCAGACGAAGACGCACCGATAGCCCTTGAGCTGGGCCACCAGCGCCAGCCCGACCCCGGTGTTGCCGCTGGTCGGCTCGACGATCGTGCCGCCCGGCCGGAGGATCCCCGCCTGCTCGGCGTCCTCCACCATGCGCAGGGCGATCCGATCCTTGACCGACCCGCCGGGGTTCAGGTACTCCACCTTCACCAGGACGGTGGCCTGGATGCCCTCGGTCACGTTGCGCAGGCGTACCAGCGGGGTGTTCCCGATCAACTCGACGACATTGTCGTAGTACTGCACCTGGTTGTGCCCTTCTCCTCCGGTGCCGCCGGTCAGCGCCCGGGCAGACGAATACGGATGTCGCGCTCAGCCTACGTCCCGTCCGCCCGCCATCTCGCCCGGGACGACCGAAGCCTGGCGCGCCTCCCACTCCAGGAACCGCTCGGTCTCGGCGAGTACGCTGCCGGCGAGCCAGGTGACCATGACCGCATCGTCGGCCAGCCCGAGCAACGCCAGCCCAAGCTCCGGCAGCAGGTCGACCGGCGAGACGATGTACACCGTGGCAGCGGTCATCAGCGCCAGCCGAACGCCCCCGTCATACCGTCCCCGAACAGTCGCCAGAATCATCCGAGGCAGCGCCGCCACGCGCGCCCCGAGCCCCGGCCCACCTCGTACGCCGACCACGAGCGCCCGGGCCAATGCGAGAAACGCCGCCCGTCGGTGCAGTGTCTTCCCCATCTGCTCACTCCTTCCCGTACGCCAGCGTGCCGCCCCGGTTCAAGCCACCCCGGTACCGGCTCCCGGCAGCGGGGGAGCCGTCACGGCGCCGGTGTCCGGTGGCGGGTTCGCGTAATGTCGGTGCATGGGGCTCGCTGATTCCGTTGTCCCGGCCGGTGGGCGCTGGCGGGTCGCCTGGCGCGTCACTCGGCTGGTGGTGCTCGGCGCGGGCGCCATGGCCGCCGCCGCGGCGACCGCGGGCGGTGTCCTGATCGGCCAGGCCCGGCAGGCGCGACGGAGCATCCCGCCGGCGGAGGCGCCGCCGCCGCGTTGCGATGGAGTCTACGGGGCAAAGCTGCCCGGCCCGACGGTCACCATGGTCGTGCTGGGCGACTCCTGCGCCGCCGGCTACGGCGTGCACCGTCGCCGCGAAACACCGGGGGCGCTGCTCGCCACCGGGGTTTCCCGACGGCTACACCGACCGGTCCGGCTGCACCGGTTCGCCGTGGTGGGGGCGCTCTCCGCCGTGCTGCGCCACCAGGTCGAGGCGGCGCTCGAAGCCCGGCCCGATGTAGCCGTCATCCTGATCGGCGGGAACGACGTCACCAACCGCACCCCGCCCGCCGTGGCCGTGCGCTACCTGATCGAGGCGGTCACCACGCTTCGCGCCGCTGGCTGTGCGGTGGTCGTCGGCACCTGCCCGGACCTGGGGGCGATCCGCCCCATCCAGCCGCCGCTGCGCTGGCTGGCCCGCCGGTGGAGTCGCCAGCTCGCCGCCGCCCAGACGGTAGCCGTGGTCGAGGCCGGCGGGGCAACGGTCTCCCTCGGCGACCTGCTCGGTCCCCGGTTCACGGCCGAGCCGGCCCGGATGTTCGCCTGGGACCGATTCCACCCGTCGGCTGAGGGCTACGCGATGGCCGCCGCCGCACTCCTGCCGACCGTCCTCTCCGCCCTCGGCGCAGGGCCAGAGCGGGGGGCTGCGTCATCGCGGGTCCGAGGCGTACGGTCGTTGCCGGAGGCCGCGCAGGAGGCGGCGCGGCACGCGGGGACCGAGGTCAGCGGCGCCCAGGTTCGGGGCCACGATCGTGGTCCGGCGGGCCGATGGGCGCAGCTGCGCCGACGGGCCTTCTTCGGTGCCGTGACCCAATCCGACCCAGCCGTGGACTCACCCCACAGTGGAGAAGAAGGCATGCAGGAGCGGAACAATGAGCACGGGGCGGTGGCACCGTGACCGACCGCTTCCGCCCGGGCTTCTCCCGCCGGCTCGGGCGGGCCACGGTCGGCTGCTTCGCGGCCGCGGCGGTGGGGGGTGCCGCCCTCCTGGCCGGGCAGGCCTTCGCCGCCCGACATCGACGCTACGCCCAACCTGAACTGGGGCTGGCCCTGCGGGCCACGATCGGCCAGGCCGACGCTCCCCCGCTGCGGCTCGTGCTCCTCGGGGACTCGTCCGCACTCGGGGTCGGCGTGAGCCGGCTGGCGGAGACCGTCGGTGGACAGCTCGCCTACCTGCTCGCGGAGGGACCGACCGGGCAGCTGGTCCACCTCTCCAGCGTGGGCGTCTCGGGCTCCCGCTCCGCCGATCTGGCCACCCAGGTCGCCCGGGCACTGCTCGGGGAACAACCCGATGTGGCGGTGATCCTGATTGGCGCGAACGACGCCACTACCCTGCGTCGGTCAACCGACGCCGCGGCCTGCCTCGGGGCCACGGTGCACCGGCTCCGTGAGGCGCGGGTCGAGGTCGTGGTCGGGACCTGCCCTGACCTCGGGGCGGTGCGCGCGATCGCGCCCCCGCTGCGGCACCTGGTCGGGTGGTCCGGTCGACGGACGGCGCGCGCCCAGACCCTCGCGGTACTCACCGCCGGTGGGACGGTGGTGGATCTCGCCACTGAGGCCGGTCCGGTCTTCCGCGCCGACGCCGGCACGTTCTGCCACGACGGCTTCCACCCGTCTGCCGATGGGTATCGGGTGTGGGCGCACGCTCTCTTCCCAGCGGTGGCCGCCGCCGCGACGATGGCGGCCCGGCACGGCCGGGCACGGTGACATTTCCCGATTCCGGCACGGCTTCCGCCCGATGTTACTGACCGGTTAGGTTTGGCCCATGCCGATTGAGTCGTCCCGTGACGCTGTCATCGTCGCCACCGCCCGCTCCCCCATCGGCCGGGCCCGCAAGGGATCCTTGCGCGAGGTCCGCCCGGATGACCTCACCGCCACCATCGTGCAGGCTGCCCTCGACAAGATCCCCCAGCTGGACCGGAGTGAGATCGACGATCTGTACCTGGGCTGTGGTCTGCCCGGCGGCGAGCAGGGGTTCAACCTGGCCCGCGTGGTCGCCACCCTGATGGGGCACGACGACCTGCCCGGAGCCACCCTGACCCGCTACTGTGCCTCGTCCCTACAGACCACGCGGATGGCGATGCATGCGATCCGGGCGGGCGAGGGGGACATCTTCGTCTCCGCCGGCGTCGAGGCCGTCTCCCGGTACGCCCGGGGCAACTCGGACGGTCTGCCGCCGGAGGCACAGGCCCTGGTCGGTGGGGGCTGGGAGAACCCCCGCTTCAGCGCCGCCCAGGAGCGTTCCACGGCGCGGGCGAAGGGCGGGGCCGAGGTGTGGACGGACCCGCGCGACTCCGGCGACCTGCCCGACATCTACCTGGCCATGGGGCAGACCGCAGAGAACCTGGCCCAGATCCACGGCATCACCCGGGACGAGATGGACGAATTCGGCGTACGCAGTCAGAACCGCGCCGAGCAGGCGATCGCTGCCGGGTTCTGGGCTCGGGAGATCACCCCGGTGACCACTCCGGACGGCACCGTGGTCAGCGCCGACGACGGCCCCCGACCCGGTGTCACCCGCGCCGCCGTCGCCCAGCTGGATCCGGTCTTCCGGCCCGACGGCCGGATCACCGCCGGCAACTGCTGCCCCCTCAACGACGGCGCCGCCGCCGTAGTGGTCATGAGCGCGCAGCGGGCGAGTGAACTCGGGGTCACCCCGCTGGCGCGAATCGTCTCGACCGGAGTGACCGCGCTCTCGCCGGAAATCATGGGACTCGGCCCGGTCGAGGCGTCGAAGCAGGCCCTGAAACGGGCTGGGATGACCGTTGACGACGTGGACCTGGTGGAGATCAACGAGGCCTTCGCCGCACAGGTGATCCCCTCCTACCGGCAGTTGGGCATAGCGGAAGAGAAGCTGAACGTGATGGGCGGCGCCATCGCCGTCGGTCACCCGTTCGGCATGACCGGCGCGCGGATCACCGGCACCCTGATCAACGCCCTACAGTGGCACGACGCGACGATCGGCCTGGAGACGATGTGCGTCGGCGGCGGCCAGGGCATGGCGATGGTGCTCGAACGTTTGAACTGAGCCTTCGGGAGCCGGCCCGCTGCGGGCCGGCTCCGCTGGCCCCCTGGCAAAAGGCCATGCGGGTCACCGGCCGGCCGCACGATGGCCTGCCCACCCGAGACACGTGGCCGCGCGGGGTCACGACGGCCGCGCGGGGTCACGACGGCCGCGCGGGGTCACGACGGCCGCGCGGGGTCACGACGGCCGCGCGGGGTCGCCCTCAGAGGGCCGCGCGGGTCGCTGTGACCGCGTTGGTGGCCTGCGCGAGCGCTGCGTCCGACGCCTTCGCGGCAAGCAGGTCGGCCGCCACCACCCGCAGCTGGTCCGGCAGGGCAAGGTCGTGGTCAAGTCGAGGCACGACCCGGCGCGGCCGCGCTTCGGCATCGGCGGCCAGATTCGCGAGCTCCTGCACGAGCCGGTGCACGAGATCAGCCCGGGAGACATTTCCGCCGGCGGCGCTGGCGGCCCACCGTGGCTGCTGCCAGTGCCCCACCTGCCGCACGATCAGCTCCACCGTCCGCCTCAAGTCCCCGGCCTGATCCACGCCGCCGAGTCTACGCCGGACCCGTCGGCGCCCTGCCCGACAACGTCGCTGACCAGCTTCGTCGCCGTCGGGCTGCGAGCCACGGTGGAGCAGCCGGCTCGCGATCGTTACCTGGAAACGGCGATGCCCGGCCCGGGAGCGGGCCGGGCATCGCCGGTGCAGCGGAGACGGTCAGTCGTCGCCCTGGAAATAGCTCAACAGTCGAAGGATCTCGATGTAGAGCCAGATGAGGCTCACCAGGATGCCGAAGGCGGCGACCCAGGAGTAACGCTGCGGCAGCCCCATCCGGACGCCGTCCTCGACCTCTTTGAAGCTCAGCACGAAGCTGAGCGCTGCCACGACGATGACGACGAGGCTGAAGCCGATCGCCAGCGGGCTGCCGTCGCGCAGCCCGGTGTTGATGCCGAAGAGCGACAACACCAGGTTGACCATGATGACCGCGAAGAGACCGGCCATCACCGCGATCATGCCCTTGACGAACTTCGGGGTGGCTCGGATGACTTTGGCCCGGTAGAGCATCGCCATCAGGAAGAAGATCCCGAAGGTGGCCACGACCGCTTGAAGCACGATGCCGTCGTAGGCCGTCTCGAAGTATTTGCTGACGGCACCGACAAGCACGCCCTCAACGACGGCGTAGGCGACAACCAGCGCTGGGTTCGCCATCCGCGAGAACGAGATGATCAGGCCGAGCACCAGGCCAACCATTGCCGCGCCGATCCACGCGGCGCCGAGCAGCGCATCCGGGATCATCACCCACGCGGCAGCGGCCACCACGCCGAGGATGCCGAGTAGGCTGACCGTCTTCACCACCACGTCGTCAACCGTCATGGTGTTGACGGTCGGCGGCGCGGCCGGGTAACCGGCCTGCATCGGGTACTGCTGGGGATAACCGGGCTGTCCGTACGGCCCGGTCGGGGCGTACCCGGTGGCCCGCTCACGCTCGGCCGCCTGGCCGAGCCGGGCGAGCACCGGGTTCGAGGTCTTCACTGTCAGGCCTCCCTCAGGGGGTCGTTGCACGTCAACGTGCAGCATCAAGGATAAACGGCCAACGGGACTCGTGGAGATCGCACAGTGCGGCGGTCTTGGACGACGCTCCGACGGCGGCTGGCCGCAGGTGCCCGGGGCGGGGATCGAACCCGCACGCCTTGCGGCAGCCGCTTTTAAGGCGGCCGTGTCTGCCATTCCACCACCCGGGCGGGTGACACCGGCACGCCGACACGCGACGGTGCAGTGCCACCGTAGCCGGTCTTTGGGCACCAGGCGTACCCGCAGTCCCGCGCCCTGGGCTTCGCCGGCCCCGGGCGCGGCACGGTGCTGGGCCCTGCGCCCGGGCTAGCGGGGGCTGACCGGCTGGGAGGCCTCGACGAACTCCTCCCGCGGATCATGCAGCTGGCCGAGAGCGACAACCTCACGCTTGAGGAAGAACGCCAACGTCCAGTCGGCGACCACTCGGACCTTTCGGTTCAGCGACGGGATCCGGCTCATGTGATAGGTCCGGTGCATGAACCAGGCGGGCAGGCCCTTCATCTTGATGCCGTACACCTGCGCGACCCCCTGGTAGAGGCCGAGGCTGGCGACGCTGCCAGCGTGCCGGTGTTGGTAGGGCACCGGCTCCAGGCCCCGGATGACGTTGACGATGTTGTCGGCCATCCGGTTCGCCTGACGTACCGCGTGTTGGGCGCTCGGCGAGCAGTAGCTGCCGGGCTCCTTCGTCAGATCCGGCACCGCGGCGCAATCCCCGGCGCTCCAGGCATCCGCCACCACCTGATCGCCGGCAACGACCTGCAGCGTGGGCTGACAGGTGATCCGCCCCCGCTCGTCGCGGGGAAAGTCGGTCGCGTCCAGCATCGGCGAGGGCTTCACCCCGGCCGTCCAGACGATCGTGTCGGCCGGGAAGCTGTCTCCGTCGCTGAGCTGCACCAGCCCGTCAACGCAGGACTCGAGCCGGGTACCCAACCGAATGTCCATCTTGCGCCGGAGGAGCTGCTGCACCGTATAGGCGCCCATGTCCGGATCGACCTCGGGCAGCACCCGCTGCGTCGCTTCGACGAGCACCCACCGCATGTCGTCCGGGTTCAGCTCCGGGTAGTACCGCAGCGCGCTCCGGGTCATATCCTCCATCTCGGCGAGCGCCTCGATGCCGGCGTAACCACCGCCGACGAAGACGAACGTCAGGGCCCGCCGGCGCAGCGCCGGATCCGGCGTGGCGGCGGCGACGTCGAGCCGGTCCAGCACATGGTTACGTAGGTAGATCGCCTCGCCGATGGTCTTGAAGCCGATGCCATGCTCGTGCAGCCCCGGAATCGGCAGCGTCCGGGAGACCGAGCCGGGGGCGACGACCACCTGGTCGTACCGGATCTCGCGGGTCGGACCGACGATCGGCTGGACCGACGCGGTCTTGGTGGCGTGGTCGATCCAGGTGACCGCGCCCACGACGACGGTGCACCGGCGCAGCTCCCGCCGCAACGGCACCACGGAGTGCCGGGGCGAGATGCTGCCCGCCGCCGCCTCCGGAAGGAACGGTTGATAGGTCATGTGGGGCTGGGGGTCGACCACGATAACCTCGGCCTCCCGCGGGCCGAGCTTCTTCGACAACCGCAGCGCCGCGTAGAGCCCGACATGTCCGGCACCCACTACAAGGATCCGCTTCGGATTCACGCCTCTATCTTTCCCCGGCGACTCGGCAAATCCCCGGCTACGGAGCCAGTTGTGACTGAGCACAACCCGTGACCCTGCCTAACCCGGACATACCACCGTCAGCGTCGACGGAGTAGCCACCCCAGCAGCGCAGTCGTCAGCACCGCTACCACCAACCCGGCCACCGTCACCACCTGCAGTCCCTGCTCTCCGCCGACTCCAGCCAGCTCAACCAGGAGCACGCCCAGCACCGCCGTGCCAAGCAGCACGGCGACTGCCCGAAGCAGCCAGCGCAGAACCAGGGCCGAATCCACCACCGCGTCGTACGGCACCACGGCCACGAGCGCGCACAGGGTGTGGCTGAGATAGAGCGCCGCCGCCACAGCAAGCAACCGCCAGAGCGCGACCGGCCGACCATAGCCGTCGATGGCCAACACCCACCCGGCCACCGTCAGCAAGGCGACGACGGTCGGCCAGAACCGCCGTGGCCCCACCGCCGGCAGCAGCGCCACCACCGGCACCACCAGCAACTGCCCCCGCAGGACCTCCACCGGATAGGCGAGCAGCAGCCCGACCAGCGCACTGAGGAAGATGCCCGCCCGGAGCAGCAACGGCAGCAACGTGATCCGGGGCACCGCGCGCCCGGCCGCGCGGATCCGGGCGACCACGGCGCTCATCGCCGCCCACCCTCGGCCTGGGCCCGCCGGCTCACCGGGCCCCCGCTCTCGGCGCAACCGCCAGCCGAGCCACGTCCCGCAGCACCTCATCCAGGCTGCCCGCGCCGGCCCATTGCACCACCGGCACACCGTGCTCCCGCAGCTGGCGCTGCATCGTGTCCCGGTCCAGCCGCCACAGCCGATGCGCGGTCTCCGACCACCGCCGCTCCCGCGAGGGGGTCAGATCAGCAGGGAGCGTGTCCACCGCCACGACGAAGCGCCCCGACCAGGCGAGCCGGGCCAACATCTGCGCGGATCGTTCGTCCAGCAACGGCGTGAGCACTACCACCAACGCATCCGAGGAGAGCAGCTGCGGTCCGAAGACCGAGTCGTGCAGCTCGTGGGGGGAACGCGGGGGGTGAACGTCGAGCAACCACTCCAGCACCGTCAGGTAGTGACGCCGGCCGGTGGCGGGACGCAACCGCCGGCCGGCCGGACCGTACTCCAGCATCGACACCCGGTCCCCCCGGTGCAGGTAGTGCTCCGCGATCGCCGCCGCGGCCCGAACCGTCGTGTCCAGCACCGAGGCAGTGCCCCCGACGCCGCCAGAGCGACCCGCCTCGGCGAGCACATCGAGCAGCAGCACCACCTCGGCGTCCCGGTCGGAGAGGGTGGCCGCGACGTGCAGCTGCCGGGTCCGCAGCGAGACCCGCCAGTCAACCCGACGCAGCCGGTCACCGGGGCCGAAGACCCGTACGCCGGCCAGCTCACCGCCCTCGCCGGGGCGGCGCGAATGGTGTGCGCCGACCAGGCCCGCAGCCCGGGGCATCGCCTCCACCGCATCGAAAGGATCAGTCACCGGGTAGGTACTGACCGAGACCGCCTCGGCCACCACCGCGCGGGAGACCAGTAGTCCGAGCGCGGCGCAGGCCTGAACCGCGACGGGCCCCAGCGGATGCCGTCCCCAGCGACGCACGGTGCCGGTGAGGTCCACCTCAACCAGGGCACCACCCGGCACGGTGGTCGCCAAAGGACGGTCAACCACCGAATGCCCGCCCCGCGACGTGGCGGTCGCCGCCGTACCGGCGATGGTCACCCGGTCGACCCGCAACCAGCGCGACGCTCGACCCCGCAGCAGCGCGAGATCGTAGTCGACCAGGTCCGGATTACCGACGGTGACCTGCCCGGAGAGCTCGCCCCCCTCCACCTGGTTCCCCTCGACGGCGACTATCTGGACCTGCGGCAACGCGGCGGGGCGGCGGCGCAGGGCGTAGGCGGTGCCGATCGCGAACGGGGCGGCCAACACGACCAGGTCAACCCGTCCGAGCAGCACGCCGGCGATCAGGAGCAGACCGGTCAGGAGTACCGCCCGACCGAACGCCCAGGTCGGCGTCCAGCCACCGGTTTGCTCCGGCGGTGACGGCGCGGCGGACGAGGTCATCAGCGGACGGGCAGGCCGGTGGCGTAGCTGGGCAGCGCGCCGCTGGCCGGAGCCGGGGTGGCCGCCAGCACCTCGTCAACGATGGCAGCCGGAGCGACCCGCCGTAGCCACAGCTCCGGACGGAGCGTGATCCGGTGTGCCAGCGCCGGGGTCGCCACCTCCTTGACATCCTCCGGCACCACGTAATCCCGCCCGGCCATCACGGCCCGCACCCGGGCCAGCAGCAGCAGCGCCAGCGAGCCACGCGGGGAGGCACCGACCAGCACCGAGGGGTGCTCCCGGGTAGCCGCGGCGAGCGCGACCAGGTATCGACCGATCGAGTCCTCGACCACCACGTCCTCCAGCGCGGCCTGCATCGCGCGCAGGGTCGCGGCGTTCACCACCGGCTTGATCTCCGCCTCCTCCCGACGGCGAGAAATCCGGCGGCGCAGCACCTCCCACTCCTCGCCGGGGTCGGGATATCCGAAGGAGACCCGCAGCAGAAAGCGGTCCAGCTGGGCCTCGGGCAATGGGTACGTGCCCTCGTACTCGACCGGGTTGGCGGTTGCGAGCACATGGAACGGCTCATCGAGCCGGTAGGTGACGCCCTCCACCGAGACCTGTTTCTCCTGCATCGCCTCCAGCAACGCGGACTGGGTCTTCGGCGGAGTGCGGTTGATCTCGTCGGCGAGGAGCAGGTTGGTGAAGACCGGCCCGGCGCGGAACGCGAAGTCCCCGCTGCGCTGGTTGTAGAGGAAGGAGCCGGTGACATCGGCGGGCAGCAGGTCCGGCGTGAACTGGAGGCGCCGGAAGTCAAGCCCGAGGGCCTGGGCGAAGGACCGGGCGGTCAGCGTCTTACCCAGCCCGGGCAGGTCCTCGAGCAACACGTGCCCACCGGCCAGAATCCCGGCGAGGACCAGCTCCAGCGCCTCCCGCTTTCCCACCACAACCTCGCCCACCGCGTCCAGCACGGCGTGGGCAAGGTCGCCGACCTGGCTGGCGGGGAGCTTCTGGTCCACGTCGTTCATCACAGTTTCTCCAGTTCGGCGACGATCGCCGCGAGCTCGCGCGGCGACGGCGGGCGGCGAGGCGGATGGTCCAGGAAGGTCGACAGCCGATCACCGAGCAGTACGCGGGCGCGGGCGGGATCCGACCCGCGGGTCACCCCGTGCCGCAGCCGGATCCGTTCGTCGGCCAACTCGCCGAGTCGGGGCAGGATGGTCCCGTTGAATCGCTTGGCCCGGGTGGCCGCCCAGCCGAGCGGATTCTCCCAACTGTTGATCGCCACGCGCAGCGCGTCATGCTGGTCGCCACGATTCCCGTGGAGCTCGGCCGGGTCGGGCAGGGCCAGGTGGACGGCCGGCGACGCAGGTGGTGGGCGGAGCACCCGGACAACCTGACGCACCACGAAAAGCGCGAGTACGCCAGCGACCAGTACCGGCAACGACACCTGGAGCCCGACCGCGCGTAGACCGGCGACCAGAACAACCACCATGGCCCCGGCGCCAGCCAGGTTACGCAGCAACAGCCGCAGCGGTCGGTCGCGAGCCGAACCCCGGTGCGGGCGCCGCTGCGGGCGCCGCTCTTCCTCGCCGCTGAGTAGGTCGTCGATGCTGGTGCCGCTCACCGCGACACCTCCTCGTACCCGGTCCGGAGCCCTCGGTTGGTCACGCCGGCCCCTCCCCGCTCGCGCCGGCCAGCGCGGTCAGCTCCCCGCGGAGCCGGCGCAACGCGGCCCGGGCCTGGTCCCGGGTACGCTCATCCACTGGCCGGGTAGCGTAGCGCGCCTCCCGGTAGACATGTGCGAAATCGGCCAGCACGTCGGCGCTGGCGATCGCGGGCACCCCGGCGGCCGGATCGCCCCGCAGGAGGCGAACCACCAGTTCGGTGGAGGTGTCACCGGCCAGTTGACGCACCCCGGCACCGGCGGCGGCCTCCTCCAGGCGAACCCAGCAGGCGATGACCACCGTACGCGGATCGGTGCCGGTGTCGTCGAGGTCAACCAGGCCGGCGTCGAGCGCGGCGACGACCTCCCGAGCCGTGCCTTCGGCCGTACGCGGGACCCGGCGCGCGGACCCACGCCGAGTGATTCGGCGCAGCACACCGCGCAGGAGCGTCCAGGCGAGGAAACCGACGACGGCCAACCCGGCCAACCCGAGCAGCGCAAAGACTGCGGTTCGCAGCCAGTCTGGGCGCTGCTGGCTGGTCAACTCACCCGCGTCGCGTGGCTCTACCGGGATCGATGCGACCGGCTCCACCGTCGGGTACTCCGGGACGAACGGCACCTGTTCGGCCGCGGGCGGGATGCGGCTTGCCCCGAGCGACGAATGCGCGGCTGCGACGGTGGCGGCGGCCAGCAGGAGCAGCACCGCTGCGACCGGCCACCACCGGCGCAGCACACCGCTGTCGGCGGGGACCGAGGATGCGGATCGACGCTTCCGGTCCGTCATCCCAATGCCCCGCAGCCCTTACTCCACCCCGGCCAGTCGTTTCGCCCGGGCGAACACGTCGTCCAGCATCCCTGGTGTCAGCCGCCCGGTGAAGGTGTTCTGCTGGCTGACGTGGTAGCAGCCGAGCAGATCCGGTACGGCGCTCCCGGACCAGTGTGCCCCATGCGTGAATGTGGGTCGCGGGCTGGGCGGGGGCGTCCCGTACACCCGGTGCAGGGTTGGCCACCACGCGGCCCAGGCGAAGGCGCCCAGTGCGACCACGACCCGCAGGTTCGGCCGGAGTAGCGCGACCTCGCGGTGCAGCCACGGCTGGCAGGTATCGCGCTCGCCCGGGGTGGGCTTGTTGCCCGGTGGCGCGCAGCGCACCGCCGCGAAGACCCGGGTGTGGCGCAGGGTCAACCCGTCGTCGGCGGCGACGCTGGTCGCCTGGTTGGCCAGCCCGGCCCGGTGCAGGGCGGCGAAGAGGACATCGCCGGAGCGGTCACCGGTGAAGACCCGGCCGGTCCGGTTGCCACCGTGCGCGGCCGGCGCGAGGCCGAGGAGAGCGATGCGGGCCTTCGGGTCGCCGAAGCCGGGCACGGGGCGCCCCCAGTACTCCTGCTCCCGGAAGGCCGCGCGTCGAGTGCGGGCCACCTCCTCCCGCCACTCGACGAGGCGGGGGCAGGCGAAGCAGTCGCTGATCGCCGCATCGAGTGCGGTGAGGCTGGTCGCCCCCGCCGCGTCCCCGGCTACCTGCTCAGCGGTACGTGACCCGGCTGCGTCCGGGCGTACCCGCTGCACACGCCGATTCCCGGCGGGTGTTCCGCCGGGGTTCGCCGATCCGTGGTCAGCCAAGCTTCGCCCGGAATAGTTCGAGGGTGCGGGCCCACGCCGTGGCGGCGGCCCGTTGGTCATAGTTCTCCGGCCGGTCCTCGTTGAAGAAGGCGTGCGCGGTACCCGGGTAGTCGTAGGTCCGGCAAGCGCCGCCACCGGTCTCGATTGCCCGACGAACGAACTGCACCCCTGGGTCGGCCGAGGTGCCGTCGGCCTCGCAGCAGTGGATGGCGGCAGCCTTGCCCGCGTACTCCGTCCACTCCGGGCGCATTCCCTCCCCGGGTAGCCGGGGGTAGAAGGCCGAGGTCGCCACGATCCGCTCGGTCCGGGTAACGGACCAGAGCGCCAGGCTGGCTCCGGCGCAGAAGCCTACGCAACCGATCTTGCCGGCGACCTCCGGCCGGCCCGCGAGGTAGTCGGCCGCGGCGGCGATATCCGCCGCGGCGGCGTCCAACTGCCCGCTGTTGAGCAGCTGCCGGGGTTCGTCCGGCTTGTCGGCCGGCCCGCCGCGCCGCAGGTCCGGGGCGAGCGCGACGAAGCCGGCCTCAGCGAAGCGGTCAACGACCGCTCGGACGTGCGATGCCAGGCCCCACCAGTCCTGGATCACAATGACCGCCGGGCTGGCCGTACCGCCGGGCGGCACCATGAGATACCCCCCGCCCGTACCACCGTTGCACCGGTACGTCACCATGTCGCCCATCGGCCGTCCTCCTAGCGGTCAGTCATCGTTGGCTGGTCGCCCAGTGGTCCTACGTGCCGGTAGCCTGCCACGCCACACGAGCCCCGGGAAGACGCCGGAGAAGTGGCGTTCACCTCCCGAACACCAATCGATGACCCAGGTACGGCGACGGCGGCGCGGCTTCACCGCGCCGCCGTCGGGGGACTCCCGTACGACGCTCAGGAGTTGGTGGTCAGGCAGAGCAGATAGCCCGTCTTGCCCGGCACGATGTTGCTGAAGATGAAGTACTCCTCGTTCTCCTGGAAGAACTGGTCACACGCTTCGCCGGACTCGGCCTGCTCCTCGGTCTGATCGTCTACTCGACCGACCACCTTGTAGGTCGCCTCGGCGGAGGCACAGTCGACTACCTTGCCGCCGTCGACCTCCTCCAGCTCGTCGCTGATGGTCGTGGGTAGTTCGGCGATGCAGTCACCAGCCTTGGCTTCCGCGGTCTCGTCACTCCCACCGAGCACCGCGCCGAGGCCGAACTTGAGGCCGGCGACCACCAAGAACGTGATGATCGCGCCAACGATGCCGAGCACCTTCTTGCGGCCGGACTTCCGAGCTGGCTCTGGAGCCTGGACCGGGGCATCCGCCTGGGGTACGTCGGTTGGCTGCTGCGCACCTGCCGGCTGCGGGACGTCGGGGTGGGCGGGGGGTACGACCTGCTCCGGCACGAGTTTTCCTTTCGGGGGCTAGTAGTGCGGAGGACACCGTAGACGATCAACAACGCCGCTATTGCCCTGCAGCCTCATCCCTTCGGCCACTTTCGTCGCGAGAAGATATGAGCTTCCGCATCCGAGCCGGGGCCGGAGCTTCCCGATTCGAGCCGGGGCCGGAGCTTCCCGAAGCGCTCACCCGGTGGGCGCGACACTCGGCGCGGGCGCGGATGTCGGCGGGGCCTCCGGCGGGGCCGGCGGCACGGCCGGAGAGGTCTCCGGCACGGTTGGCGGGGCAACGGAATCCGGTCGGACCGTGCCGGGTGGAGCGGGAAGGCCCGGCGGAGACGCGGCAGTCGTGGGCCGCGGCCCGAACGGCGCCGCCTCTGGACAGTACGGGTAGCCGCGCAGCAGCGGGTTGGCGCTACCGATCTCATCCCGGTTGATTACATCCCGCACGTCATCGCAGTCCGGGTAGCCGAGCCGGATCGGGTCGCCGTTCTGGTCGAACAGCCGCGCGTAGTCCACCAGCTGCCCCTCGGTGTCATAGACGAAGACATCGCGGATATGGTCGTACCGGCTGTCGACCGAGATCGGGGCGTAGTAGTCACCCCCACCACGCCGATCGTCCAGGTAGACCAACGCCGCCAGCCCGAACCCGACGAGCACCAGGTTGCCGAGGACCAGCAGCCGCCCTGGCCAGGTTCGCGACCGGGCCTCCCGGCGACCGAGCATGACCGAGGCGACGACCAGGGCTGCCAGGACCATCAGGCCAAGCAACAGGTTGCCTTCAAACCTGGGTAGTAGCCCGATTCCGCCGTTGAGACCAGTAGTGAGCACGGCCAGCAGCATCGTCGCGAGGTAGCCGCGCAGAACCCACCAGCCCGGGGTGAGCAGGTGCAGGAAGGCCCGCACCGTGGGATACCCGAGGGATCGGCCGAGCTGCCGGTCGAGCGTGTTCAGCCGGGCATGGACCCGGCTGACGAAGGCGGCCAGCTCTTCGGTCACCGGACGGCGACCGGCACCGACCCCGGCGGCGATCCGCAGCTCAACGGCGTACGCCTCCGGCTCGCCGAGCCGCTCCACCAGCGTCCCACCGGACTCGACGGCCACCACCGCGAAATGCTCCGGCAGGTCTTCGGTCAGCTCGTCGCGGATCGCCGGCGGCAGGTCACCCAGGGCGCCTCGAACCCGGGCGACGTAGTCGACTATCTCCTGCTCAGTGACGGTCATGCCGCCCTCCCCCGATCGTCGAGCAGCGTGTCCATGGTGGTGGCGAACGAGCGCCAGAGCTGGCCGGAGCGGGCGAACTGATCGCGGCCGGCGGCGTTTAGCGAGTAGTACTTGCGGTGCGGACCGGATTCGCTGGGCACCACGTACGTGGTGAGTAGGCCGGCCGCGAAGAGGCGGCGCAACGTGCCGTAGACGGAGGCGTCGCCCACCTCCGCCAGGCCGGCGTCGCGCAGCCGCCGCAGGATGTCGTAGCCGTAGCCGTCCTCTTCCCGGAGCACCGCTAGAACAGCCAGGTCCAGCACGCCCTTCAAGAGCTGTGTGGTGTCCATACAATGAACAGTAGTATTCAATGCACAATAGCGTCAACCCGCGTGTCCGACTGGACCCCAGGGCTGGCACCGCGAGGCCCGGCGCACAGACGCGACCGCCAGCACCTTGCGCGTAGCCAGGCCCGAAGGGAGTCCGTCCCGCGTTGCCTCGACGGCGGAGGGGCTCCGCCGCTTGCAGAACCTGCCCGGTGGATATGACAAGCTGAGCCCAGCTGGCTAAAGAAGCAGCTACTAGCTGAGTCCACCCCAGGGCAGGCGAGCCGGAGCATGGAACTGTGCATGATAGATGGCGGCGGAGGCCTCCCGGCTCCACTGCGGCATCCCTTCCGGCAGGTCCGTCGGGTCAACGATCACCTCGATGAGGGTCAACCGGTCCGGACGCTCGTCGACACTATCCAAGATCTCAGCTAGATCCGCCTCGGTGCGGGCGGTGTGCGCCACGAAGGCTCCCTCCGCAGCAAACACCGCCGGCAGCGCGCTGTATCGCCAATCCGGTATCTCCGCGTAAGCCTGAACTTCTTCCCCAACCGCTTTTTCGAGCGCCCGCTCGGTCGTGTAGCCACGATTATTGATCACAAAAATGATCGGATGTTGACCGTAAGTGAACATCCGACTGATTTCCTGCGGGGAAATTTGCAGGCCCCCATCACCAGTAATCGCCACCACCCGCCGCTCCGGCACCGCAACCCCGGCGCCGAAAGCCGCCGGAATAACGAAACCGGCCGAGCTCCATACCGGTGCGGTCAAAACGGACACTCCAACCGGTAGCCGCATCATGGCGGCACCGAAGAACGCCGTCCCAACCTCCCCGACCAAAATGTCCCCCGGACGCAGCACCTCCTGAACTGCCGGCCAGAGTCGTTTGTGACTGATTGACTCGCCGCTCACCCGATCCAGTTCGGAGGATCTGTGCAACAAGGTTGCAGCACTCGGCCAGTCGCTGGTTCGACTGGAAGCCATTTCGTGTAGTCGCCCCAGTGCCGCAGCCATGGAGATCGGGCCGAACCGGGTGCCAGCCACCGATACAGCATCCCGCCCCAGGTTAATGATCCGATCCGGATCCAGGTCTGCGGTGAACAAACCGCTCCAGTCAAAGAACACGGCACCCAAGCAGATCAGAACGTCGGCACCTTCGACCACTTTCCGGACCGAGTCCGGACTCTCCAGTCCATTATAGACTCCTACAAAACGAGCATCAGACTCGTCGAACAAGCCCCGACCCAGCGCTTGGGCGGCAACAGGCCAGTTGTACTCGCTCGCGAACGCGGCGACCGCGGGCCCGAGGCCCAGACGGATCGGCATGCTTCCCACCAGCAGCACCGGCCGCTCCGCGTCCGCGAGTCGGCGTTGCGCAGCAGCGGCGAAGGCGTCCAGCTGCCCGGAATTCGTCACCGGATCCGGACGGGCAAAGCATCGCACCGGCCGTTCGACGGGAGTTAGCGCCACATCACCGGGAATCCGGATGTACACGGGCCGCTGCTGCAACCAGCACTCGGCCAGCACCCGGTCGATCTCCCTCAGCGCGCATTCCGGGGTCAACGAGGTTTGGGCAACCGTCACCTCGCACGCCATCCGCGCCCAATGGTCGGAGTCGCCATCCACAAGTGAGTGGTGAATCAAGGTGCGCCGCCGCATGATCTCCAGCGAGGGGCCGCCCACGATTGATACGATAGGCACCGACTCGGCCATCGCACCAGCCAGAGCATTGATGACCGATAATTCACCCGGACCAAACTGGGTGATGACTGCCCCTACCCCGGAAGCCCGCGCGTAGCCGTCCGCACCGTAGCCGGCGTTGAGTTCGTTAGAACTACCAACCCAGTCAATACCGTCGAAGGCCATGACCTGATCTGTGAAGTCCATCGCATAATCGCCAGGCACTCCGAACACATGACGCACCCCTAGGTCGTGGAGGCGACCGAGCAACAGTTCTCCGACCGTGACCGACCCAGCTTCCCTCTCCACCGCACCCCCGTTCACGGTGCCTAAAACCGACCTCGGGACAACCTGACCCTATCCGAACCACTCAAACAGCAAGCTAGTTCGGCCACATTGAGCCTGGCTCGGTCGGGCTCCGCCTCTACCGCAAGCTGTAGCCGATACCGTCGAGAATGTCGTGCTCGGAGGCGACCACGAAGTCCTTGCCCGCACGCTCCATAATCACGCGGAGCACCAAGGCACCCGCCGCGATCACATCAGCCCGGCCCGGATGCATCACCGGGATCGCCAGCCGCTGCGCACGGGTCGCCCTCAACAGGTCAGCCGTCACCTCCGCCACCGCCCGGTAGGACACCCGGGCGTGGTGGATCCGCTGCGGGTCGTACCCAGTCAGCCCTTCGGCGATGGCGACCACCGTGGTGACGGAGCCAGCGAGCCCGACCAGCGTGGCGGCCTCCCGACCGGGCACCGCATCGAGCGCCCGGTCCACGGCAGCAACGATGTCCACCTCGGCAGCCCTGATCTCGGCGGGATCCGGCGGGTCACCATGCAGATGGCGCTCGGTCATCCGGACACAACCGATGTCCACCGAGATCGCCGCCGCCACACCACCGGTGCCGGTGCCCACGACGAACTCCGTCGAACCGCCGCCGATGTCGACCACCAGGTACGGCTCCCGGGTCGAGCCGGGCAGGCCACGAACTGCCCCGGTGAACGAGAGTCGCGCCTCCTCCTCCCCGGTCACCACCTCTGGGGCGACCCCCAGCGTCCGCACCACCATGTCCCGGAATTCAGCGGCGTTCTCCGCATCCCGGGAGGCCGACGTGGCACACATCCGGACTCGATCGGCGCCCAGCTTCTCGATCTCAGCGGCGTACTCCGCCAGCGCCACCCGGGTCCGCTCGATCGCCTCCGGGGCCAACCGACCGGTGCGGTCAACGCCCTGGCCCAGCCGAACAGTCTCCAATCGGCGGCTCACCTCGACCAGCGGCGCGCCCGCTCCGGCGCCCGGGTCCGGTAGATCGGCGACCAACAGGCGAATCGAGTTGGTTCCGCAGTCGATGGCGGCCACACGCGTTGTCACGCCCGCAACCCTACGGCAGGCCGGACGACCCGCTCAGAGCCGCAGCAGCATTCGGGTGTTGCCGAGCGTGTTCGGCTTGACCCGCTCCAGGTCGAGAAACTCCGCGACACCCTCATCGTACGAGCGCAGCAGCTGTTCGTAGACCGGGTGCGGCACCGGTGCCCCGTCGATCTCGGTGAACCCGAACTGACCGAAGAAGCGGGTCTCGAAGGTGAGCACGAAGATCCGCGCCACGCCCAGCTCCCGGGCACTGTCGATCAGACCGCCCACGATCTGGTGCCCGATCCCGCCACCCCGACAGCTCGGGTCGACCGCCACGGTCCGGATCTCCGCCAGGTCCTCCCACATGACGTGCAGGGCGCCACAGCCGACCACGTCCCCGGTGGGTGTCACCGCGACCCGGAACTCCTGCACGTGCTCGTACAGGGTCACTGTCGCCTTGCTGAGTAGCCGCCGGCCATCGGTGTACGTGTCGATCAGCCGCCGGATCCCCCGAACGTCCGCCGTCCGGGCCCGACGGACCACGGCTCCGCCGGCAGCGGTCATCTCACTCGTCCGCCGGCGCGGCCACGCATGGTCCCCCCGCCCACCACGGTTCGATCAGCCTCAGCACCTCGTCTCCGAACGGGTTGACGCCAGGACCGGCTGCGAGCGCATGCCCGAGGTGCACGTGCAGGCACTTGACCCGATCCGGCATCCCGCCGGCGGAGATTCCGGCGATCTCCGGCACATGACCGATCGCCTCCCGGCGCCGGAGGTAGTCCTCGTGCGCGGCGCGGTAGCGCGCGGCCAACTCCGGATCCTCCGCGAGCCGGTCGGCCATCTCCTTCATCAGCCCGGCTGACTCCAGCCGGCTACAGGCCGCCGTCGCCCGGGGGCAGGTCAGGTAGAAGAGCGTCGGGAAGGGCGTGCCGTCGGCGAGCCGCGGTGTCGTCTCCACCACATCGGGCATGCCACATGGACAGCGGTGGGCCACCGCCCGCGTGTCCCGGGGCGGGCGGCCGAGCTGTCCCGCCACCGCGGCCAGGTCGGCCGGGGTCGCCGGCTCGCGCCGCGGCAAGGGTACGGAGGATGCCGCCGGCTCCTGCGGTGGTACGACTGTCACGGTGTCCTTCCTGGTTCAGTGCCGGGCACTCACTCGCCGGGCCGTTCCTGGTCCGCGGCCGTCACGCTCGACCACAGTGTGTCGTACCACCGGTCGGTCCCGGCCCGGCCATCCGGACCGGCAGGCTGACCCGCGGCCTCGGCCTCCCCCGGCGGGTTGGGGAGCACGATCAGCAGCTGTTCGCCTTCGCGGCCCATGAAGAAGCGTTCCCGGGCCTCTGCCTCGATGTACTTCGCGTCCTGCCACTTCGCGGCTTCGGCGGTAAGCCTCTCGATCTCCGCCCGCTGCGCCGCCTGCGCCGCCTCCATCCGGACGATGTCGGCCTGCTGGTCAAGGTAGACCCGGACCGGATAGGTGTAGCCGAGAGCGAGGGCGATCAGCACCGCGACCAGCACGGTCGCCCGCCCGGTACCCCGTCGGGGGCGGGGTGCGGAGAGCCGCTTCACCGCACCCCCGGGCGCCGATCGTCGAGCGCCGGGCCGGTTCGCCGAACGGGCTGCGTCGGCGCCCCGGCCCGCGCCCGAGGCGCGGCTGGCGGTCGCCCGCGACTCGCCGCGGACGCCGCCCGCACGGACCGGCCGGGCACCGCCCGACCGACCGGCCTGACCGGGCCGGCGGGCCGGACGCTGTCCGCCCGGCGTGCGGCGCTGCTGCATCCTCTGCCCCTCCCCCGAAGGTTGCGCGTCCGTCAGGCAGAACGGTAACGCGGGAACGCGCCCGGCCCGGCGTACCGCGCGGCGTCAGCCAGCTCCTCCTCGATTCGCAGCAGCTGGTTGTACTTCGCGACCCGGTCCGAGCGGGCCGGTGCGCCGGTCTTAATCTGGCCGCAGCCGGTGGCGACCGCCAGGTCGGCGATAGTGGTGTCCTCGGTCTCGCCGGAACGGTGACTCATCATGCACCGGAAACCGGCCCGGTGGGCCAGGTCCACCGCGTCCAGCGTCTCAGTGAGCGAACCGATCTGGTTGACCTTCACCAGGACCGAGTTGGCGGCGTTCTCGGCGATCCCACGGGCGATCCGCTGCGGGTTCGTGACGAACAAGTCATCGCCGACGATCTGCACCCGGTCCCCGATGGAGGCGGTCAGCGTCCGCCACCCGGACCAGTCATCCTCGGCCAGCGGGTCCTCGATCGACACGATCGGGTACGCGTCGGCGAGCTTGGTGTAGTAGCTGCTCATCTCCTCCGCGCTCTTCGCGGCACCCTCGAAGGTGTAGGTGCCGTTCTCGAAGAACTCGGTCGCCGCCACGTCCAGCGCGAAGACGATGTCCGTGCCGAGCCGGTAGCCGGCCTTCTCGACCGCCTCTGAGATCAGGTCCAGCGCGGCGGCGTTGGTCGGCAGGTTTGGCGCGAAGCCACCCTCGTCGCCAAGGCCGGTGGCGAGACCCTTCGTCTTCAGCACCGACTTCAGCGCGTGGTACACCTCGGCGCCGGAACGCAGGGCCTCCCGGAATGTCGGCGCACCGATCGGCGCGATCATGAACTCCTGGATGTCGACGTTGGAGTCCGCGTGCGCCCCACCGTTGAGGATGTTCATCATCGGAACCGGCAGCAGGTGGGCGTTCGGGCCGCCAAGGTAGCGGAAGAGACTCAACTCGGCGGCGCCGGCAGCAGCCTTCGCCACCGCCAGGGAGACACCCAGGATCGCGTTGGCGCCGAGCTGGCTCTTGTTGTCCGTACCGTCGATGTCGAGCATCTTCTGGTCGATCAGCCGCTGCTCGCTGGCCTCGTACCCGATCAACTCGTCAACGATCTTGTCTTCAATGTTCGAGACCGCCTGGGCAACGCCCTTGCCGAGGTAGCGGTCCTTCTCACCGTCGCGCAGCTCGATCGCCTCAAAGGCACCGGTGGAGGCGCCCGAGGGCACCGCAGCGCGGGCGATCGTACCGTCGTCGAGCCCAACTTCGACCTCAACAGTCGGGTTGCCCCGTGAGTCGAGAATTTCCCGGGCGACGATTCCCTCGATGGTTGCCACTGAGTCGCTCCTCGTGTGTGTGCCGATCGTTAGTGGCCGCGACGGTGCGGCTGGGGAAGGTGTTGCACGCAGCGTATCGGGCGGCGCTGGGGCACGGCGCAGCACCCGGCGGTTGAAACCCCGGCCACGCCGTCAAGGGACGACCAACTCAATCGAACGGCACGCCCGACATTCCCGTATTCTCCGATGTCAACCGACGTCGACGTTTGCGTGCACTCAATCCAATCGGCGAGGCTGGTCGTCATGTTCGCCATCTCGACCCCGCGCCGCCTGCTCGCCGCTGCCGCCATCGCGTCGCTCACCGTTACGGGTTGTCAAAGTTTCGACGAGGCCGGTCAGGCTATCAGCCACGCCGATCTGATCAACGAACTTGCGAACCGGCTGGACGGATCCCTGGTCCGGACCTACACAGCCGACTATGAGCTCGCGCCCGGGCAGAGCGCGACCATCGCGCAGGACCAGGAGCCGGCCCGCGCCACGTACCACTGGACGGCTGGCCGGCTGACCGCCACCGAGGAGGCGACCACGCGGTGCGAGACCACCGACGGGCGGACGGCCTGCACGATCGAACCGCCGCCGGCTAACCCGGCCAAGCCCGCAGTGGCCGTCTTCGCCGCCGCCGAGGGGCAGGGGCTGGTCACCCCGCCAGCGGTGCTGGAGCTGCTGACCGCCGCCGCGCTGGACCCGGAGTCCACCATCACCAGCAATGACACCACTCTGGCCGGACGGCGGGCGACCTGCGTCGAGGTGCGCCGGCCGGCCGGCGACCTCACCGCCTGTGTCACTGCCGAAGGGGCGCTGGGCAGCTTCACCGGTCACCTGGACGGCGAACCTGTCACCGTGACGATGACCAGCTACCGGGCGACGACGGACGGGCCGATGTTCGAGCTACCGGTGGGGGCCGACGTGGTGGACCGTTCGGCGAGCCCAACGTCACCTTAGACCGATTTGTGGCATATGTTCGCCTTCATATCCTTCTGGCACCTTATGTCGGCTTAGCCTACGGGCGACTGCTACCGCCGATCTGGTAGCCGAGGAACATGACCCGCCTGGTTGGCGGTGTTCCTCGCTGTTCCCGGGGAAGGACACCGACACCGCGATGAGGCATCAGCGCAACACCCACAGACCCGAGCCCCCGGCCCGAAACCGGGCAGAGTCCCGACGACGGTGGTGGACCGCCGGGCTCGCCGGAATGACCGGCCTGACCCTCACCACCACCATCGGTGCCGCCGCCAGCCCGGCTACTGGCGCCGTCACCCACGCCCACGCCCACGCCCACGCCCACGCCATGATCAATGAGCTCGCGAGGCCCACTGCCGGCGACCGCCACGGCCGGGACAAGAGCCCCGACAACCGCAAGGCAGAGAAGCCGAAGGGCACCGCCGTGCCCTGCGACGCCGACGCGCTGATCGCCGCGATATCCCTCGCCAACGCCCGCGGCGGGGCCACCCTCAACCTCGCCACAGACTGCACCTACCTCCTCACCGCCGACCTCGACGGCGCCGGCCTGCCCGCCATCACCACCCCCATCACCCTCAACGGCGGCAAACACACCACCATCGAACGCGCCGCCGCCGCTGATCAGTTCCGCATCCTCACCGTTGCCACCGGCGGCGACCTCACCCTCACCAAGCTGAAGATCACCGGCGGCCATACCCTCCTCGACGGCGGCGGCGGAATACTCGTCAACGCTGGTGGAGCGTTGACCACCACCCACAGCACCATCACCCGCAACATCTCCGGCGGAGGCACCAGCGGCGGCGGCATCGCCAACCTCGGCACCACCCGAGTCAGACACTCCACCGTCAGCCACAACACCGCCACCGACGTCGGCGGCGGCATCGCCAGCCTCGGCTGGCTGGAAAGCACCGACTCCACGTTGGACAAGAACACCGGAATCATCGGTGGTGGCCTCTTCGCCCTCAACGCCACTGTCAGCGGTGGAAGTATCTCCAGGAATCAAGCAATCAGGTCGGGTGGCTTCTCCGTCTTCCTGGGCACCAGCCAGGTTGTCGGCACTCGAATCTCGAGGAACACCGCCGACGCCATCGGCGGCGTCGGGGTGGAGGGGGGCGGACAGCTGACCCTGCGGCACGTCAGCGTCACCGACAACACCGCCCAGAACGTCGGTGGTGTGTTCGTCCAAGGAGGCATGGGCGTCGACAGCGATGCGGTAATCGAGGACAGCACCATCAAGGGGAACTCCACGACCGCCCTCGGCGGTGGGCTCCTCAACGAGGGGCAGACAGTGTTACGGCGCACACAGGTCCTCGGCAACCAAGCCGACCAGGGTGGTGGCGTCTTTAACAGTGTCCTCGGCCGGCTCACCCTCTTCACCACGAAGGTCGTTGGCAACATCGCTGTCACCGAAGGCGGCGGCATCCTGAACCTTCCGGGTGGCACCGTCAACCTGAACACCGCCACCGGCACCGTGGTCGTCAAGAACCGACCGGAAAACTGCGTCAACGTCCCCGGCTGCTCGGGGTAACGCGTCGCCTCGACGTCACCAAGGGTTCCGTCCCGCCGCGAAAGCTGGCGGGGCGGAACTCAGCTGCCCGTGCTGCCGGCGCGTTCCGCCCGGCGGACGGCCTCGGCGTGGGCGAGGGCGGCGCGGCGCAGGGCCGCCTCCGGATCCAGCCCGGCGGCACGGGCGGCGGCCACCGCCGCCAGCAGCTCGGCGCCGAGCCGAGCCTCCGGGTCGACCTGCGACTGCGCCGGCGGGGGCGCGACAGCGAGCCGCACCCGGGCGACCCGGTCAATGATCTTGGCGGCCAGGGCGAGGGCTGGCTGGCTCAGGGCGATGCCGTCCAGCACCGAGTCACGTGCCTTCTCCGCCCGCTTGATCCGCTCCCAGTTCTCCTCGATCTGGGCAAGGGTGCCGGCCTGCTCCTCGGCGAAGACGTGCGGATTGCGCCGCACCATCTTGTCGACCAAACCACCGGCCACGTCGTCCACGCTCCACCGCTCGCCCTCGGGCAGCTCCTCGGCGAGCCGGGCATGCAGCACCACCTGGAGCAGCACGTCCCCGAGCTCCTCGCGGAGCGCGTCGGTGTCACCGGCGCTGATCGCGTCGTACGCCTCATAGCACTCTTCCAGCAGGAAGCCGGCCAGGCTGCGGTGGGTCTGCGCCCGCTTCCACGGGTCACCGCCGGGCGAGGCGAGCCGGTCCAGCACCGCCACCGCGTCGAGCAGCCGCGCGCCGGGCGGGTCCCACGACCCGTACAGCAGCTCCAACTCCGCCAGCCCCGGCTCCCGGGCCAGGCGAAGGCCCAGTTCCCGAGCGAGTGACTCGTCACCCGCCGGGCCGGCGAGCCAGACCGCACCACCGCGGGCCGTGGCCGCATCGAGCAACGCCGGGGTGGCCGGACCGGTCACGACGGTGACCTCGGCGCCCGCGACCCGGAGCGCCACCGTCAACTCGCTCTCCGCCCCGGCCAGCACGGGATTCTGGCGTACGACGTCCCACGCGGCTGCGGTGAGCAGCCCGGCCGGCAGCCGCGGCGAGGTGACGAGCAGTGTGATCCGCGCCGCCATGCTCAGGCCGGTTGGTCCGCCCCGGTCGGCGGCAACGGCTCCGAGCTGGAGACATCGGTGACCGCGTCCGAACCAGGCTCGCCCAGGAGCACACTCACCGCCGCGACATCCTGCGAGAAGTTCAGCACCGGGAACTCCAACGGCCGGTAGCGGGGGTTGACCGTGACGTCGTACTCCCCAGCAGCCTCAGCAAGCACCCGGCGGCTCGCCAGCCCGTTGCGCAGCTGGGGGCCGTCGAGCTGACCTGCGACAACAGCATCCGGAGTATCCGGAGGAATCACTCCGGCCGTCCGCCCAGCGGCGATCACGTCCGCGAGCTCCTGCTCGGTCGGGGCGACCGACTCGCCCGCCGGCAGCCCGGAGAGGCAGGTGTAGAGAGCGGCCAGCTGCCGCACATACTCCGACTCCGGGGGCAGACCGAGCTGACCGGCGAGCGCAACCGGCTCCACCCGCCCCTGCGGCTGGTAGCCCCGGTCAGTGGAGACCTGGTCACACACTGTGCCGAGGACCAACGCGCTGACGACCTCGGACCGGGACGGCGGCTGCGGGGCCGGCCCACCGAGCTCGGGGGCCTCCGTCGCGGCGCGGTTGGCCCGCACCTCGTCGAGGAGGCGGTCCACGGTGTTCTCGGTGATCTGCTGGTCACCCACGTACGCGGCGACACCCGGCTCGGTACGACATCCGGTGAGGGCGACGAGGCCGACCACCAGGCTGACGGCGGCGACAAGACGGCGAGCACGCATGACGGCAACTCTCTCACGCCAGCGGCGCAGAACCGGACGCCCCCCACGCCCCGCGTCCGCCGGCTGGAGCTGCGCCACCTCACCGCCCGCCCTGCGCCGTCGAGTTGGCGGCACCGGCCAGCTCCCGAGGCGGGCCGAGCACGTCGGCGAGGAGCTGCCCACACCACTCCAGCAACGCCTGGTCGCGCAGGGGCTCGCCGCCGACCCGCCGAGTACTCGGCCGGGGCACACTGACCTGTTCCAGCGCCTGCTTGTAGACCGCGTCCGGGTGGTAGCGCTTGAGCCGCAGCTGCTTGGAGTCCGGTAGCGGCAACGGGCCGTACCGGATGTTGCGACCCTGCATGCTGACGTCGGTGAGCCCGTACTGGCGGGCGAGCAGCCGGAACCGGGCCACCGCCACCAGGTTCTGCACCGGAGCGGGCGGCTCGCCGTAGCGGTCGGTCAGCTCGGCGACCACCGCGCGCAGCCGCTCCTCGTCCCGGGCCTCGGCGAGCTTGCGGTACATCTCCAGGCGCAGCCGCTCCACCCCGACGTAGTCGTGCGGCAGGTGGGCATCCACCGGCAGATCCACCTTGATCTCCGGCTCCTCCTCCGGGCGCTCCCCCTTGAAGGCCTGCACCGCCTCCCCGACCATCCGCACGTACAGGTCGAAGCCAACGCCCTCGATGTGACCGGACTGCTCGCCGCCGAGCAGGTTCCCGGCGCCCCGGATCTCCAGATCCTTCATCGCCACGTACATGCCGGCACCCAGCTCGGTGTGCTGGGCGATGGTCGCCAACCGCTCGTGGGCGTGCTCGGTGAGCGGCTTGTCCGACGGGTAGAGGAAGTACGTGTACGCCCGCTCCCGGCCCCGGCCGACCCGGCCCCGGATCTGGTGCAGCTGGGCCAGGCCGAGCAGGTCGGCCCGCTCGACGATCAGGGTGTTGGCGTTCGGGATGTCGATGCCGGACTCCACGATCGTGGTGCAGACCAGGACATCGAACTCCTTCTCCCAGAAACCGACCATGACCCGCTCCAGGGCCTCCTCACCCAACTGGCCGTGCGCCACCGCGACCCGTGCCTCGGGCACCAGCTCCCGCAGCCGCCGCGCCGCCCGTTCGATCGACTCCACCCGGTTGTGCAGGTAGAAGACCTGGCCGTCCCGGAGCAGTTCACGGTGAATGGCGGCGGCCACCTGCCGCTCGTCGTACGCCCCGACCGCGGTGAGCACCGGATGTCGCTCCTCCGGCGGGGTGGCGATGGTAGACATCTCCCGAATGCCGGTGATCGCCATCTCCAGGGTCCGGGGGATCGGGGTCGCCGACATGCTCAGCACGTCAACCGAGGCCCGCACGGACTTCAGGTGCTCCTTGTGCTCGACCCCGAAGCGCTGCTCCTCGTCCACGATGACCAACCCCAGGGAGCGGAACCGGGCGGACGCCTGAAGCAGCCGGTGGGTACCGATGACGATGTCGGCCGTACCGTCGCCGGCCATCTCCAGGGTCTGCTCGGCCTCCTTCGGTGTCTGGAACCGAGACAGCTGGCGAATCGTCACCGGGAACTGGCTCATCCGCTCGGCGAAGGTGTTGTAGTGCTGCTGCACCAGCAGGGTGGTGGGCACCAGCACCGCCACCTGCCGACCGTCCTGGATCGCCTTGAACGCCGCCCGGACCGCGATCTCGGTCTTGCCATAGCCGACGTCGCCGCAGATCAGCCGGTCCATCGGGACGGTCTGCTCCATGTCCCGCTTGACCTCTTCGATCGCCGCGAGCTGGTCCGGCGTCTCCTGCCAGGGGAAGGCGTCCTCCAGCTCCCGCTGCCACGGGGTGTCCGGGCCGAACGAGTGTCCCTTGGACGCCTTGCGGGCGGCGTAGAGCTGGATGAGCTGCGCGGCGATCTCCCGGACGGCCTTGCGGGCCCGGGCCTTCGACTTCTGCCAGTCCGAGCCGCCCATCTTGTGCAGGGCTGGCTGCTCACCGCCGACGTACCGGGAGAGTTGGTCGAGCTGGTCGGTCGGGACGAAGAGCCGATCGCCCGGCTGACCGCGCTTGCTCGGGGCGTACTCGATAACCAGGTACTCCCGGCTGGCCCCGTTGACGGTGCGCTGCACCAACTCGACGTACCGGCCGATGCCGTGCTGCTCGTGCACCACGTGATCGCCGGCCCGCAGCTCCAACGGATCGATGGTGTTGCGCCGCCGGCTCGGCAGCTTGCGCATGTCCCGCGTTGACGCGCCCCGGCCGCCGGTGACGTCGTCCCCGGTTAGCAGGACGAAACGGGATGCCTCGGCGACGAAACCACCGATCAGCGACCCCCGGCTAACCAGGACCTGGCCGGCGGCCGGCGCCGAGGTCACCTCGTCAACTAGGCGGGCACCGAGCCCGGCATCGTGCAGCACCTCGACGGCCCGCTGGGCCGGGCCGTGCCCCTCGAAGACCAGCGCGACGGACCAGCCCGCGCCGGCCCAACGCTTCAGTTCGTCCACCACCCGCGCCGTCTCACCGTGGTAGAGCGGCGCAGGCTGGGCCGCCACCGTCACCGCGATCGCGTCGTCCGGGGTGACGTCGACCTCGTCCGGCTCGTCCTCCCACGGCTGGCGGGCGGGGGCCGACTCGGTCAGCCCGAACGGGGAGATCGTCCACCACGGCTGCCCCAACGCACGGGCCCGCACGCGGACATCGGCGAGCGTCCGGAAGGCGGCCGCGCCGAGGTCGATCGGGGCCGCGCCACCGACCGCGGCCGCAGCCCAGCTCGCCTGCAGGAACTCCGCCGAGGTACGCACTAGGTCGTGCGCCCGGGTGCGAATCCGCTCCGGGTCGCAGAGCAACACGTGGGTCCCCGCGGACATGGTGTCCAGCAGCAACTCCATCGAGTCGGCGCCGATCAGCGCCGGAGCGAGCGACTCCATTCCCTCGACCGGAATACCTTCGGCCAGCTGATCAAGGATCTCCGCGAGCTCCGGGTGTTCCGCCGCCAGAACGGCGGCCCGCTTCCGGACAGCCGGGGTGAGCAGCAGCTCCCGGCAGGGCGGGGCCCAGAGCTGGTCAACCTGCTCGATGGTGCGCTGGTCGGCCACGGCGAAGGTACGGATCTCCTCCACCTCGTCGCCCCAGAACTCGACCCGGGACGGATGTTCGTCGGTGGGCGGAAAGACATCCAGGATGCCGCCGCGCACCGCGAACTCACCACGCTTGGTGACCAGGTCCACCCGCGCGTACGCCATGTCGGTGAGCCGGCGCACCACGTCTTCGAGGTCAGCTTCGTCGCCGCCGGACAGCCGCACCGGCTCCAACTCCCCCAACCCCTTGAGCTGGGGTTGCAGCAGGGACCGGATCGGAGCGACGACCACCCGCAGCGGGCCACTGCGCCCCTGCGCGTCGGTCGCCTCGGGATGGGCGAGACGACGGAGCACCGCCAGTCGGCGGCCCACCGTGTCGGAGCGCGGCGAAAGCCGCTCGTGCGGCAGCGTCTCCCAGGACGGAAAGACCGCCACCTGGTCGGCGGGGATCAGGCTGCCCAGCGCGGTGGCGAGGTCGTCCGCCTCCCGGGTGGTCGCGGTGATCGCCAGCACCGGGCGCCCCGCGCCCCCCACCGGCTCGTCGGCCGCCACGGCGGCGACCGCGAACGGACGCAGCGCCGGCGGTGCGGTCAGGTCGAGCCCGTCGACCTGGGCCGCGCCGGATCGCGCCAGGTCCCGGGCGCGAGCCAGGGCTGGGTCGGCGAGGGCGGCGGCGAAGAGTCCAGTGAGCATATGATCACTTCCACGGCGACGGCACGACGAGCGCCCCTCGTCCGGCTGGACGAGGGGTTGACCCGTTGACCCTATCGCTCCGGGAACGGGTCAACGGCCACGTGACGCGGATCCCCGGCGGGCCGAAGCGGCTCGCCAAGAGTGAACAAGGACACCCCGTGGGTTCCGCCCGGTTCCCGCGGTTACCATCCTGGGAGTCGGACAGCGCTGTCCTTCGTACTCACGTAAGGAGCGCATCGTGACCGACCAGCACGACCACGACGGCCCCGACGCCGCACTGCGCGCCGACATCCGCCGCCTCGGCACCCTGCTCGGCCAGACCCTCGCCCGTCAGGAGGGACGGCCCCTGCTCGACCTCGTCGAGGAGATCCGCGCCCAGGTTCGCACCGACGCCCCGGCCGCTGCGCAGCGGCTCGCCGGATTGGATGTCGCCACCGGCACCCGGCTGGCCCGCGCCTTCTCCACGTACTTCCACCTGGCCAACATCACCGAACAGGTCCATCGCGCCCGGGATCTGCGGCGCCGTCGGGCCGTTCAGGGCGGCTGGCTGGATCAGACCGCCAAGATGATCGCCGAGCGCGGCGTTCCCGCGGAGGAGATCGCAGCGGCGGCGCGGCGGCTGGCCATCCGCCCGGTCTTCACCGCCCA
Source organism: Salinispora fenicalii (assembly GCF_000514815.1). Classification (GTDB taxonomy): domain Bacteria; phylum Actinomycetota; class Actinomycetes; order Mycobacteriales; family Micromonosporaceae; genus Micromonospora; species Micromonospora fenicalii. Next base: position 186,695 of record NZ_AZWQ01000010.1, on the reverse strand, counting down.
CCCCACCGAGGCTGCCCGCCGCTCGATCCTGTCCAAGCTGCGCGCGATCGCCGACGAGTTGGACACCGAGACCACCAACGCGGTCCTCTACGGCGCTAGCGACGAGGGCCCGGCCAACCGCCGCCTCGCCGAGCTACTTGACCTGATGTGGCAGACCGACGAGCTGCGGCTAGACCGGCCGGACCCGACCGACGAGGCGCGCAACGCCATCTACTACCTACGCGACCTCTACGCCGAGGCGGCGCCACAGGTGCTCGACGACCTCGCCGACACGCTCCGCACCCTCGGGGTGGAGACCTCACCCACCGCCCGGCCCCTCACCTTCGGCACCTGGATCGGGGGCGACCGGGACGGAAATCCGTTCGTCACCCCCACGGTGACCCGGGAAGTCCTGGCCATCGCGCACGAACACGGCCTCGCCGCCACCGAGAAGGCCATGGACCAACTGATCAACGAGGTCTCCGTCTCCCGGCGGTTGCGCGGCGTCTCCCTCGACCTCTCCGCGAGCCTCGCCACCGACCTGGACGCGCTGCCCGAGGTGGCGTCCCGGTTCCGTCGGGTGAACGCTGAGGAGCCGTACCGGCTCAAGGCCCGGTGTGTGAAGGCGAAGCTCGCCAACACCCGGCAGCGGCTACGCCAGGGCACGGCGCACGTGTCGGGACGGGACTACCGCGGGTCGGGTGAGTTGATCGCCGACCTGGAGCTGCTGCGCGCCTCGCTGGCCCGCAACTCCGGTCAGCTCACCGCCGTGGGCCGGCTCGCCTCGACCATCCGGACGGTCTCCGCCTTCGGCCTGCACCTCGCCACCATGGACGTCCGTGAACACGCCGAGAAGCACCACGAGGTGTTGACCCAGCTCTTCGGTGCGGTGGGCGAGGTGTCCGACTACCCGGCGCTGAACCGGCTGGAACGCACCAAGCTCCTCGCCGATGAACTGGCCGGCCGCCGACCCCTGTCTACGCTCGACACTCCGCTGACCGAATCGGCCCGCCGGACCTTCGATGTCTTCAGCACCATCCGGGAGACCCAGGACCGGTTCGGAACCGAGGTGATCGAGTCGTACATCATCTCGATGACGCTCGGCGTAGACGATGTCCTCGCCGCCGTCGTGCTGGCCCGCGAGGCGGGGCTGGTGGACGTGCACAGCAGCCGGGCCCGGATCGGCTTCGTACCGCTGTTGGAGACCCCCGCCGAGTTGAACGCCGGCGGTGACTTGCTGGACGAGTTGCTGTCGCTGCCCGCCTACCGGGCCCTGGTCACCGCCCGCGGCGACGTCCAGGAAGTGATGCTCGGCTACTCCGACTCCAACAAGGAAGCCGGCATCACCACCAGTCAGTGGTCCATCCACCGTGCGCAGCGCGCCCTGCGGGACGTGGCTGCCCGGCACGGCGTACAGCTGCGGCTCTTCCACGGCCGGGGTGGCACCGTCGGCCGGGGTGGTGGTCCGACCCACGACGCGATCCTGGCCCAGCCGTACGGGACCCTCGACGGCGAGATCAAGGTGACCGAGCAGGGCGAGGTGATCTCCGACAAGTACAGCCTGCCGGCGCTGGCCCGGGAGAATCTTGAGCTGACGGTGGCCGCGGTGCTCCAGTCGACGCTGCTGCACACCGCGCCCCGACAGCCGGCCGAGATGCTGGAACGCTGGGACGCGACGATGGACGTGGTGAGTGCGGCGGCCTACCACTCGTACCGGGACCTGGTCGAGGATCCTGACCTGCCGGCGTACTTCTGGGCGTCCACGCCGACCGAGCTGCTTGGCGCGTTGAACATCGGCTCGCGACCGGCGAAGCGGCCGAACACGGGTGCCGGGCTCGCCGGCCTACGGGCCATCCCGTGGGTGTTTGGCTGGACCCAGACCCGACAGATCGTCCCCGGCTGGTTCGGCGTCGGCTCCGGGCTGGCGGCGGCCCGCGCCGCCGGCCATGGGGACGTGCTCGCCGAGATGCACCGCAGCTGGCACTTCTTCCGGACGTTCCTGTCGAACGTGGAGATGATGCTGACCAAGACCGACCTGACCATCGCTCGACGCTACGTGGAGACGCTGGTACCGAAGAAGCTGCACCCGATCTTCCACAAGATCGAGCAGGAGTACGAGCTGACCCGGCGGGAGGTGCTCGCCGTGACCGTCTCCCCGGACCTGTTGGAGAACGCGCCGGTGCTCCAGCGCACGCTGGCGGTACGGGACACCTATTTGGAGCCGCTGCACCACCTCCAGGTGGCGTTGCTGCGGCAGTACCGGGACTCCGGTGCACCGGGCCGGGCGGTGGTGACGGCACCGGGCAGCCGTCGGGCACCCAGCGACGGCACCGCCCTGGAACGCGCCCTGCTCACCACGGTTAACGGCATCGCCGCCGGCATGCGCAACACCGGCTGAGCGCCGCGGCCAGCGGCCGGCGGCCGCGGAGGCGGCGGAGGCGGGGCCGGCGCCACCTTCGATCGACCTGGCGTCGGCCGGTCGTACCCGTTTGGGATGCTCGGCGGCATGGAGTTTCCGACGCTGGCAGTGGTGCTCGTCTGCCTCGCGGCGGGAGGCGCGGTGGGGTGGTACGCCGCCCGGGCCCGATCCGCCACCGAGCTGGCCCGGCTGGAGGCCACGCTGGCCGCCGCGCAGGCGGGCGAGGGTCGGCTGGAGCAGTCCTTGCGGACGCTGGGCTACGAGGCGACCGCGCAGTCCCAAGAGGCGGTAGCCCGCGCGGTGGCCCCCCTGCACGACACGCTCCACCGCTACGAGCAGCGGGTCGCCGAGTTGGAGCGGGACCGGGTTGACGCCTACGCCGAGCTGCGCGAGCAGGTGCGCGCCATGAACACGGTCTCCGGTGAGCTGCGCACCGAGACCAAACAGCTCGTCGCGGCGCTGCGGGCGCCGCAGGTCCGGGGGCGGTGGGGCGAGCACCAGCTGCGCCGCATCGTCGAGGCGGCCGGCATGCTGGAGCACTGCGACTTCGCCGAGCAGGTGACGGCCACGACCGATCAGCAGGTGGTCCGCCCCGACCTGGTGGTTCGCCTGCACGGGGGGCGGTCGGTGGTGGTGGACGCGAAGGCACCCTTCGAGGCGTACCTGACCGCGATGGAGGCCCGCGACGAACGGGGACGCGACGCACACCTCGACGCACACGCGAAACACCTGCGGGCCCACGTGAACGCGCTGGCCGCGAAGGCGTACTGGACCGCGTTCGACCCGGCACCGGAATTCGTGGTGCTCTTCGTGCCGGCCGACCCCTTCCTCGATGTCGCCTTACAGCGTGACCCGACCCTGCTGGAGCACGCCTTCACCCGCAACGTGGTGCTGGCGACCCCGGCCACCCTCGTCGCGCTGCTGCGTACGGTCGCCTACGCCTGGCGGCAGGCGGCGCTGGCCAACAACGCGGTGGCGGTGCACTCGCTGGCCCGGGAACTGTACGGCCGGCTCGCCACCCTCGGCGAACATGTGGGCCGGCTGGGGTCCGCGCTCGGTGGGGCGGTTTCTGCGTACAACCGGGCGGTTGGTTCGCTGGAGTCTCGGGTGCTGGTCAGCGCCCGCAAGCTCGCCGAGTTGGGGGTCTCCGATGAGGAGCTGGCCCCGCCGGCGCAGGTGGAGCTCGCCCCCCGCCAGCCGCAGGCACCGGAGCTATTCAATCCAGAGCCAGAGTGGACACGCTTGCGCTCTCAAGTGGACGGCAAACACACTGATTCGGTGTGACAGCGGCAAACCAATAGGTCACGAGATGGTCACAACGCCCTCGGTGAGGGTGACAACCGGCATCGATAGCCGAAGTATTTCGCTCACGTGTGCCCTGGAACTGAGGGCCCTGTTCTCCGGAGGAGAGAACGTGAGCAAACCCCGAACGCTGAGCCGGCGTGCCTCCGCCGGACTCTTCGCCTCGGTCATGGCCGCCAGTGCCGTGACCGTCGCGGGCGGCGCCGCCACCGCGAGCGCCGCACCCGACACGCCATCCACCCCCATCGAGGTGCTGGGTTCGCACGACGCCAAACTCCTGGCCGAGGCGGAAGCGAAGAAGGTCGACACCGTAACGCTGATCGTCGCGACCGAGAAGGACGAGGCGAAAGAGGTCGCCGCTGACCTGACCGAGCTCGGTGCAGCCGTCACAGACCGATACGACACCATCGGCTACGTCCTGGCCACCGTCCCGACCAACAAGGTGATCAAGGCTGCCACCCTGCCCGGGGTCGCCGCGGTCGACCTGGACGAGACGATTCAGCTCGCCGACCCGCGGCCGGTGACCAGCGGCCAGCAGGCGGCGAAGCAGGGCCGCACGTTCAGCGGTCCCGGAGCCGACACCCGCGCGGATAACCCCTACCTGCCGGCCGGCGAAACCGGCGCCGTCAAGTTCGTTGACCAGAATCCCGAGTGGGACGGCCGGGGCATCACCATCGGCATCATGGACTCCGGCGTGGACCTGGACCACCCGGCGCTCCAGCACACCACCACGGGTGACCGAAAGATCGCCGACTGGGTCACCGCGACGCACCCGTTCGAGGACGCCACCTGGCGCCCGATGATCACGGAGGTCACCGGCCCGTCGTTCGAGTCGGCCGGCGTGGCTTGGACGGCACCGGCGGGCAGCTACCGCTTCAACATCTTCCGGGAGGCGATCACCGCCGGCAGCGACCTGCTCGGTGACGTCAACCGCGACGGCGACACCTCCGACGAGTGGGGTGTGCTCTACGACCCCGCCACGAACGACATCCTGATCGACGTTGACCTCGACGGAGACTTCACCGACGAGACCGTCATGCGCCCGTACCAGGAGAAGTTCGACATCGGTCACTTCGGTACGGACGACCCGGCAACCGCCGTCCGCGAGCAGATGCCCTTCGTGGTCGAGTTCCGGGAGGACGTCGACACCACGCCGGTCGGCGGCCCCGGCCTGGTCGACTACATCAACATCGGCATCGTCTCGGACGCGCACGGCAGTCACGTCGCCGGCATCACCGCCGCCAACGACATGTTCGGCAACGAGGCGTTCGACGGAGCCGCGCCCGGCGCCCAGCTCGTGTCGTCCCGCGCCTGCTCCTGGGGCGGTGGCTGCACCGCCTCGGCGCTCACCAGCGGCATGGCCGACCTGGTCATCAACCGGAATGTCGACGTGGTCAACATGTCGATCGGCGGTCTGCCGGCGCTCAACGACGGCAACAACGCCCGCACCGAGCTGTACAACAACCTCATCACCACCTACGGCGTCCAGCTCGTCATCTCCGCCGGTAACTCCGGCCCCGGCCTGAACACCATCGGCGACCCGTCGGTCGCCGAGCGGGTCGTCAGCGTCGCGGCCAGCGTCAGCAAGGACACCTGGCTGGCCAACTACGGCTCGGTGGTGCGGACCAAGAACGCGCTGTTCAACTTCTCGTCCCGGGGCCCACGCGAAGACGGCGGCACCAAGCCGAACGTCGCCGCACCCGGCGCGGCGATCTCCACCATCCCGCTCTGGCAGGCGGGCAGCCCGGTCCCCGAGGCCGGCTACTCGCTGCCGCCCGGCTACGCCATGTTCAACGGCACCTCGATGGCCTCTCCCCAGGCCGCCGGTGCCGCCGCGCTGTTGCTCTCGGCCGCCCGGGCGACCGACCGCGGGGTCACCCCGCAGATGCTGCGCCGTGCTCTGTACAGCTCGGCGAAGCCGATCAAGGACGTGCCCACGTACGGCCAGGGCTACGGCATGGTGAACGTGTCGGGCGCGTGGAAGCTGCTGCGCAAGGGTGTGCAGACCCGTTCGTACACCTCGGTGGCGCCGGTCTGCACCGTCCTCTCCGACCAGCTGGGGACGCCGCACCGCGGTACCGGCGTCTACAACCGGTGCGCAAAGGGCGAAGGGGGTCACCGGGTCGGCCAGAAGAAGACCTACCGGGTCAAGATCACCCGTACCAGCGGGCCGGCCGGCACCGTCAAGCACGACATCGCGCTGCGCGGCAATGACGGCACCTTCCAGGCACCGAAGTCCGTCAAGTTGCCGCTGAACCGGACCGTGACCGTCCCCGTCGTCGCTCGACCGGACGCGGGCGCGCACGGCGCGATCATGACGGTGGATGACCCGGCGACCAACACGATCGACTTCGAGGTCTCCCTCGTGGTCGTGGCGAGCAACGACACCCGCAAGCCGGACTTCTCCTTCTCGGCCGAAGGCTCGGTCGACCGGAACGGCTTCGAGTCCTACTTCGTGACCGTTCCGCCGGGTACCGAGGCCCTCCAGGTCAACCTCGACGGCATCGCCACCGGCTCGCAGACCCGGTTCATCGCGTTCAACCCGTACGGCGTGCCGGTGGAGAGCACCTCCAGCCGGGTCTGTTTCACCAACTACTCCGACCCCGACACCTGCAACCCGCACGAGCGGGACTACCAGAAACCGCTCCCCGGGGTCTGGCAGATCGAAGTGGAGTCGCGTCGCACCTCGCCGTCGCTGAACAACCCGTACCAGCTGACGGCGCGGATCCAGGGAGTCGCGTTCGAGCCGGCCGTGGTCGAGCTACCGGCGGTGGATGCCGGTACGCCGACTCCGGTCGAGTGGAGCCTGACCAACACCTACGGCCCGGTCTCCGTCACCGGCCAGGGTGGTCCACTCGCCAGCGTCCACACCGACCGCCCGACCATCGCCGAGGGCGCCGCGCAGGAGTTCCTCGTGGAGGTGCCGGCCGACGCAGCCGAGTTCGCGGCTCGAATCGGTAACCCGGCAAACGCCGGAGCCGACCTGGACCTGTACGTCTACCGGGGCACCGCGCTGCTCGGCTTCTCCGCAGACGGGGACTCGGAGGAGGCGGTGACGCTGTCGAAGCCGGCTCCGGGCACCTACCGGATCGTGGTCGAGGGGTACTCGGTGGACGGCCTCGGTGGCAGCACGGCGTACGACTACCGGGACTCCTTCTCCGCCCCGGCGCTCGGCACCCTGTCGGCACCGTCGACCCCACTCACGCTGGGGCACGGTGACACCGACGCCTTCGGCGGTACGGTGACCGCCCTGACTGGCCCGGCCGCTGGCCGGGAGCTGCAGGGTGAGCTGACCGTGGTGACGGCGGAGGGCGCGGTCGTCGGCCGCAGCGCCGTCGCCATCGGCTCGGTGAACTGACCCGTACGTCACGCCAGCAGGAGCCCGTCCCCGGCTATCGGGGGCGGGCTCCGACGGTTTCGGCGGACGGGTCAGCCTCGTCGGGACGCCGTCTCCACCAGGAAGGGGATGCCCTGCTGGCAGGTGGTCATCAGGTCCGGCTGGACCTTCCCGGTCACCAGCACCGACGCACCGGGGATCAACACCGCCCGCGGCCCGCCCACCAGCAGGTATCCATCCAGCAGCAGACACCCGGACTCCACCCCGGCCTGCACAGTGCCGGTCAGGGTGGCCGCGCCGACCGGCGGCGGCTTACTCGGTCCCGCCGGCATCTTCGGGGTACGCGTCGGCGGGGAGGCCATCACTGACCTCGGAGCGGCGGGGGTGGCCGGGTTGGAGGACTCGGAGTCGCCGGCCGTTGGTTCCGGATCGGTGGGGGTCGTCATAGGCGTCACTCCCATCTCGGTCAGGGGATCATCGCCCGTACCCTGGCCGCTGCCGCAGGCACTGAGCGCCAGGCAGACGGCCAACGCCGGGGTGGCGAGCCAAGGGCTTCTCATACAGTTTCGGACGCTCCGGCCGGTCGGTTCGTTCCCACCCCGCCGGCGCCGCCCCGCCGCCCGAGCCCTGTCCGGTCGAACCCCGTCCGGTCGAAGCGGGCCCACCGCTCAACCGTGGGCCGCCGCGGCCCGCATGTCCCGCTTCAGCTCCTGCGGCAGCGAGAAGGTCAGCCGCTCGTCCGCGGTCACCACCTCCTCGACATCGGTGAAGCCCCGCGCCGCGAGATGCGCGAGAACCTCCTGGACGAGCTCCTCGGGGACGCTGGCCCCCGAGGTGAGACCGACCGTGCGGGCGCCCTCGAGCCACGCGTCGTCGATCTCGCGGGCGAAGTCGACGAGGTGGCCGGCCCGCGCACCCGCGTCCAGGGCCACCTCGACCAGCCGCACCGAGTTCGACGAGTTGGTGGAGCCGACGACGATCATGACATCGCAGTCCGACGCGATCTGCTTGACCACGTGCTGCCGGTTGCTGGTGGCGTAGCAGATGTCGTCGCTCGGCGGCGACTGGAGCAGCGGCAGCCGCGTCTTCAGCCGGGCCACGGTCTCCAGCGTCTCGTCCACCGACAGGGTGGTCTGGGACAGCCACACCACCTTGTTCGGATCCCGCACGGTGACCCGCTCGGCGTCCTGGGGACCATCGACGAGCTGGATGTGTTCGGGCGCCTCGCCGGCGGTGCCGATGACCTCCTCATGCCCCTCGTGGCCGATCAGCAGGATGTCGTAGTCCTCGGCGGCGAACCGCTTCGCCTCCTGGTGCACCTTGGTGACCAGCGGGCAGGTTGCATCGATTGCCTTCAGCGAGCGGCTGCGCGCCTGCTCGTGGACCTCGGGGGCGACGCCGTGCGCGGAGAAGACCACGGTCGCGCCCTCCGGCACCTCCTCGTTCTCCTCCACGAAGATCGCGCCCTTGGCCTCCAGGGTCCGCACCACGTGCCGGTTGTGCACGATCTGCTTGCGGACGTAGATCGGCGCGCCGTAGAGCTTGAGCGCCTCCTCGACGGTCTGCACCGCCCGGTCGACGCCCGCACAGTAGCCGCGCGGCTTCGCCAGGATCACACGCTTACCGGTCCGGGTCGCTTCAGCCTCACTCACCCGCCCATCGTACGTGCCGACCCACCGCCCGCCAGCGGCTGCGACCCGCAGGGACGGTCGTAGGGTGAGCGGGTGAGTTCGGATGGCAGGGTTACCCGCAGCACGCCCGAGGAGCCATGGCCGGTCCGGGTGGTCAGCCAGAAGATCAGTGCCTGGATCGCCCGGCTGGGCTGGGTGTGGGTGGACGGGCAGGTCGCACAGGTCAGTCGCCGCCCCGGCGCGAGCACGGTGTTCCTCACCCTCCGGGACCCGTCGGCCGACCTCAGCCTGACCGTGACCACCAACCGCGATGTGCTCGACTCCGGCGCACCGCAGCTTCGCGAGGGCGCCCGGGTGGTGTTGCACGCCAAGCCCGACTTCTACGCCGCCCGGGGCACATTGAGCCTGCGCGCCGACGAGATCCGCCAGGTGGGGCTGGGCGAGCTACTGGCCCGGCTGGAGAAGCTGAAGAAGCTGCTGGCCGCCGAGGGGCTCTTCGACCCCCGGCGCAAGCGCCGCCCGCCCTTCCTCCCGCACCGGATCGGGCTGATCACCGGCCGGGCCAGCGCCGCCGAGCGGGACGTGCGTACCAACGCCCGCCGGCGCTGGCCGGCGGTGGCGTTCCGGACGGTCAACGTGGCCGTGCAGGGGCCGTCCGCTGTGCCGCAGATCGTGGACGCGCTGCGGGTGCTGGACGCCGACCCCGCCATCGAGGTGATCGTGATCGCCCGGGGCGGCGGCAGCATCGAGGACCTGCTGCCCTTCTCCGATGAGGCGCTGTGCCGGGCGGTGTTCGACGCCCGTACCCCGGTGGTCAGCGCGATCGGCCACGAGACCGACGCGCCGTTGCTCGACTACGTCGCGGACATCCGCGCCTCCACCCCGACCGACGCGGCCAAGCGAATCGTCCCCGACCTCACCGAGGAGGTACGCCTGATCGGGCAGGCCCGGTCCCGACTCGAACGCGCGGTACGCAACCTGGTTGACCGTGAGGCACACCGGCTGGAGCTGCTGCGATCCCGGCCGGTGCTGGCCCGGCCCGAGGTGATGATCGAGCAACGGGCTACCGACGTCTCCGGGCTGCGCCACCGCGCCGACCGCTGTCTCGCCCACCGGTTGACCGCGGCCGAGGACGACCTTCGGCACACCCGGGCCCGGCTCCGGGCTCTCTCCCCGGCCGCCACCCTCGACCGGGGGTACGCGATCGTACGGCGGGCCGACGGCAACGTCGTCCGCGCGGTCTCCGAGGTCGCCGTCGGAGATCCGGTGCGGGTCCGGCTGGCCGACGGCGAGCTGGCCGCGACCATCGACGCCGGAGAGCACCGCCCGGAGGCCCAACGGCGGTAGCGGTTCTCTGCCGCCGTTGGGATCGGAACCGGTACCGGTGTCGGGGCGAGGCCATCAAGGGCGTACCGGGCACGGCGGGGGTAGCCCGAACGGGTAGATGTGGTGGGATGTGAGCGATGACCGAGGAGACGAAGGACGAGCGGCTCAGCTACGAACAGGCCCGCGCCGAGTTGGCGTCGGTGGTCGAACGGCTGGAGGCCGGCGGCACCACGCTGGAGGAGTCCCTGGCCCTCTGGGAACGCGGTGAGCAGCTGACCGGGGTCTGCCAGGCGTGGCTGGACGGCGCCCGGGCCCGCCTGGATGCTGCCCGGCAGGAACCCACCGACTGACCGCGGCCCCGCCCCGCTTCCGGTTGGTCCGGCCGGGTTCAGCCCAGCGCCCCGGCCAACTCTCGCAGCTCGGTGTCTCGGGCATCGCCGACCACGATCACGGTGCGGTCCGGTTCGAGGAGCACGAACGCCTGCTCGTTGCCGCGGGCCGTGTACCGCTGCCACGTGCGTCCCGCGAGGTCAGTCCGGCCCTGGGGCTGCCCCTGATCGGTCAGCTCGGTGGGGAGCAACAGCTCCGGCGGCACGCTGCTCTGCACGATCTGGGCCCCCCGCCCCTCCGGGCTCAGGTAGCCCAGGCGCAGTGTCGACCCGTCCTCGACCGTCCGGAAGTCGGCCCGGACGGTACGCCACCCCGCGTCCAGCCCCTGCGGCTGACTGACCGGAAAGGCCGCCGCTGCCTGCGCCGAGTCCAACGCGGGCGCCGGGTCCACGACGGTTGCCTGGTCTCCCCCGAGGAAGCCCCGGTAGAAGGCGAGCAGCAGGGCGATCGGGACCAGCAGCACGAGAAGCGAGATGGCCATGTCCTTCGGCGAACGCTCCGAACGAGTGGTGTCCGCCCCAGCGGGCGGCGCCGACGACTCGCCGGCCTCCCGCTCAGCACTGTTCGCCCCCGCGCCGGCGGCCTCCCCCGCGGCACTGGTCTCCCCGGCGCTCTGGATCTCGGCCGGGCCGCTGGTCGGCTTGACCAACGCCGGCTCCTCGGAAGTCGCGGGTGCGGCCGGGCCGGTGGTCGGCTCGACCAACGCCGGCTCCTCGGAAGTCGCGGGCGCGGCCGGACCGGTGGGCGTCGGCTCGACCGGCGAGAGCTCCGGCGCGGTCTGGTCGGCAGGGACGCGGTCGGCGGGCTGTGCGGGTTCCACCCCCCTATCTTCGCAGCCACCCGATCAGACGTGACCAAGCCATCACCGCCCCACCACCACGCAGGGTGGCCGATCATGTGAGGATCAGCGACAAAGCCGGCGGCGACCACGCCCGCCGGGCCACCCCGCAACGTCGCGAGGAGGAGCCGTCATGACGAACACCACGACGCGGACCCCACAGAATCTCGATCGCAACCTCGCCCTCGACCTGGTCCGGGTGACCGAGGCCGCGGCGATGGCCGCCGGCCGATGGGTCGGCCGGGGTGACAAGGAGGGCGGCGACGGCGCCGCCGTCAACGCGATGCGCAAGTTGATCAACTCGATTCCGATGCGCGGAATCGTAGTGATCGGCGAGGGTGAGAAGGACAACGCGCCGATGCTCTTCAACGGGGAAGAGGTCGGTGATGGGAGCGGGCCAAAGGTTGATGTCGCGGTCGACCCGATCGACGGCACCACACTGATGAGCAAGGGCATGCCGAACGCCCTGGCGGTGCTGGCGGTCGCCGAACGTGGGGCGATGTTCGACCCGAGCGCCGTGTTCTACATGGAGAAGCTCGCTGTCGGCCCGGCCTACGCCGACGTGGTGGACATCAACGCCGGCGTGGCCGAGAACGTACGCCGGATCGCGAAGGTCAAGGGCACCGACGCCTCCGAGGTGACGGTCTGTGTGCTGGACCGGTCCCGACACGACGGGCTGGTGGACCAGGTCCGCCGCAGCGGGGCCGGGATCCGCTTCATCTCGGACGGGGACATCGCCGGTGCGATCGCCGCCGCCCGCGGGGAGTCCGACGTTGACGTGCTGATGGGCATCGGCGGCACCCCCGAGGGGATCACCGCGGCCTGCGCCCTGAAGTGCATGGGAGGCGCCCTTCAGGCCAAGCTTTGGCCGCGTGACGAGCAGGAGCGGGAGAAGGCCATCGCCGCCGGCCACGATCTGGACCGGGTGCTCGGCACCGACGACCTCGTGACCGGTGACAACTGCTTCTTCGTCGCCACCGGTGTCACCTCCGGTGACTTGCTCCGCGGCGTCCGGTACAAGGCCGGTGGAGCGTACACGCAGTCGATCGTGATGCGCTCGAAGAGCGGCACGATTCGCGTGATCGACTCATATCACCGGTTGGAGAAGCTGGCGCTGTACTCGGCGGTGGACTTCGACGGCCGCCCCCTCGCCGAACAGGAGTAAGCGGTGCCGGGGGCACAGGTCCGGCCGCCCCCGGCCCATCGGCTGGTCGGGGTGGCGCTCGCGACCGCTGCCGGAGTCGCCGTCGCCGGGCAATCCCGGATCAACGGCGAGTTGGGCGTACGCCTGGCCGACGGGGTCGCCACGGCGGTCATCTCGTTCGGGCTGGGCCTGCTGGTGCTGCTGGTGCTGGTGCCGGTGACTTCCGGCGGACGGCGCGGGCTGACCGCCCTCCGCGCCGCGCTGACCGCCGGCACGCTGCGCCCGTGGCAGTGCCTCGGCGGACTCTGCGGGGCGTTCCTGGTGGCGACGCAGGGCCTCACGGTCGGCACCCTCGGCGTCGCCGTCTTCACCGTGGCGGTGGTCGCCGGCCAGTCCGGCTCCAGTCTCCTCGTGGACTGGGCCGGCATCGGTCCGAGCGGACGTCAGCAGGTCACCGGACGGCGCCTGTTCGGGGCGGTGCTCACCGTGCTCGCGGTCGGGCTGGCCGTTGGCGGGCGGCTCGAGGACCCGGCCGAGCTGGCGCTGGCGGTGCTGCCGCTGCTCGCGGGGATCGCGGTGGCCTGGCAGCAGGCCGTCAACGGGCTGGTCGGTCGGGCGACCGGCAGCCCACTGACCGCCACGCTGGTCAACTTCGCGGTGGGCACCATCGCCCTGTTGGCGGTCTTCGCGGTGGACATCGCGGTACGCGGGCTGCCCGCCGGTTCACCGCCGGCCGAGCCGTGGCTCTATCTGGGTGGGCCGATCGGGGTCGCCTTCATCGCGATCGCCGCCGCTGTTGTCAAGTTCACCGGGGTCCTGCTCCTCGGCCTGGCCACGATCGCCGGCCAGGTGGTCGGCGCTGTCCTACTCGACGTGGTCCTACCGACCGAGGCTTCCCACCCGGACGCCACCACCCTGCTCGGCGCGGCACTGACCCTGGTCGCTGTCCTCATCGCCGCGCGGCGTTAGGAGCTGAGCTGCGCCGAGCCGGCGCCGGGTGCTGGCTCAGCGCGCTAAGGGTCTCGGCGAGGGCCTCATCGAGCGCGGTCGGCTCGATCCCGAGGGCCCGCTGGGTGGCCGAGGAGTCCAACACGTACGGGCGATCGAACTGATATGCCGTCTCCCGCAACTCCCGGAGTAGCGGATTGACCAGGCCACCCAGCCAGAGCGCCGGGTAGGGCAGGCGGGTCAGCCGCGGCGTGGGCATGCCGGCCATGGTCGCGGCGCGGGTGGCCAACTCCCGCAGACTGAGCGCGGGCGGGCTGGGCACGTGCCAGGCCCGTCCCCAGGCATCCGGGTCGGTGGCGGCGGCGACCACGGTTCGGGCCACGTCGCCGACGTAGGTGATGGTGTGCGGGACGTCGAAGTTGACCGGCAGCACCACTCGGCGGCCGGCCAGCACGTTCGGCAGGATCCGGCTGGTGATCGAGTTGGTCCCGATCCCGAGGTAGTCCGAGCCACGAACCTCGGTCGTCCGGGCCCGGCCTGCCTCATGGGCGGCCAGCGCGTCGACCCACATCTGTTTGCGCACCCGCCCTTTGACGCCGGTCGCGGCCAGCGGGGCGACCTCGGTCATCGGCCCGTCAACCGGGCCGTACCCATAGAGATTGCCGATCGTGGCAAGCACCGCACCGGTCCGCTCGGCGGTGGTGAGCAGGGCGGCGGCCAGCGGCGGCCAGTCGAGGGCCCACCGGTGATACGCGTGGTTGGCACAGTTGTAGAGGGCAACGGCGCCGTCCGTCAGGCGGATCAGGCGGGCAGGATCAGTGGCATCCGCAGCGATGAGTTCGATGGCCGGATGCTCGGGACCGGCACCACGGCGACTGACCAGCCGGACCTGCTCCCCTCGCTGGGCGAGGAGGAGGGCGGTCGCGGTGCCGACCGGGCCAGCACCGACAATCACGTTAATCGACATCAGAGCTCACCTTTCGGATCAAGAGATCACTTCGAGAGCGATGCTCACAAGAAAAGTGTGTCGATAGTTGCCAGACCTGTCAAGAGCACTGTTCTCGAATTGGATCAGCGCCCTGCGCGTGAGAGAGTAAGGAGATGGTCGCCAACTCGCTCCGGGCCCGGGTGCGGGCCGAAATGATCGATGAGATCAAGGCCGCGGCGCGCCGCCATCTGGCCACCGACGGCGCCAACCTGTCGTTGCGAGCGGTCGCCCGAGAGCTGGGCATGGCCTCCTCGGCGATCTACCGCTACTTTCCCAGCCGGGACGACCTGCTCACCACGCTCATCCTGGAGGCGTACGTGGCCCTGGGCGACGCGGTCGAGGCAGCAGACGCCGCCGTGGACCGCGACGACCTGCGCGGACGCTGGTTCGCCAGCTGTCGGGCGGCCCGGGCCTGGGCCCTCGCCAACCCCTCCGAGTACGCGCTGCTCTACGGCAGCCCGGTTCCCGGCTACGCAGCGCCCGACGACACAGTCGAGCCGGCAATGCGCCCACCAATGACCCTGCTCGGCATCGCCCGCGACGGGCTTGCCGCCGGACAGCTCACCCCACCCCCCGCCGCCGACCTGCCCCAACCCGTCCGAGACGACCTCGCCGACATCGCGGCGAGCCTCGTCCCGGGGATGCCGGCAGCGCTGCTCGCCCGGGGGATGGCGGGGTGGACCCAGCTCTTCGGGCTGATCAGCTTCGAGCTCTTCGGCCGGATCAAGGGCGGACTGTCGCACCGCGACGACTACTTCGACCACCAGATCGCGTTGATGGCCGACCTCATCGGCCTACCCCGGTAAGCCGGTCACCAGAGAGTCAGGTCCCGTCGGAGGAGTGTCCGGGGAAGAGGTGCGCCGCCGGATCGAGCGCCACGGCCGCGTTGTTCACCGCGGTCGCGGCCTCACCGAAGCCGGTGGCGATCAGGCGGACCTTGCCCGGGTACTCGGTGATGTCCCCGGCGGCGAAGACCCGCGGCAGGTTGGTCGCCATGGTGCTGTCAACCACGAGGTGCCGGCGGTCCAGGCGCAGGCCCCACTCCGCCAAGGGGCCGAGGTCGGCGGTGAAGCCGAGCGCCGCGACGACGGTGTTGACCGGCAACGACTCCGCCGCACCGCCCCGGACGGTGATCTCGGCACCGGTCACCGCGCCACCCCCGTGCAGCCTCGTCACCTCCGCGTTCACCACGACCCGCACCGGCAGGGCGCGGACCCGGGCGACGGTGGCGGCGTGCGCGCGGAACTTCTCCCGGCGATGCACGAGGGTCACCGAACGGGCCAGCGGTTGGAGGGTTACCGCCCAGTCGAAGGCGGAGTCCCCGCCACCGACGATGAGCACGTCCTGGCCGGTGAGCTCGGCCGGCTGCGGCACGAAGTAGACGATTCCGGTGCCGACGAAGCGCTCCGCGACCGGCAGCGGGCGGGGTGTGAAGCTGCCCAGCCCGCCGGTGATCACTACCGCGCCGCAGCGGAGCTGCTCGCCCCCGGCCAGGCCGAGCACCGGCCGATCATCGGCGTAGGACAGCTTCTCTGCCCGCGTGCCGAGCAGGTAGCGCGGGTCGAACGGGGCGGCCTGGGCAACCAGGTTGGCCACCAGATCCCGGCCCTTGACGGCCGGGAATCCGGCGACATCGTGAATCAACTTCTCCGGGTACATCGCCGTGATCTGGCCACCGGGCTCGGGCAACGCGTCGACCACCGCCACCGAGAGTCCGCGGAAACCGGCGTAGTACGCGGCGAAGAGGCCGGCAGGCCCGGCCCCGACTACCGCGACATCGACCTCGTGCATGGGCGTACCGTCGCTTTCCGCTCCCGGCTCAACCGACGCTAATCCCTGACGGTAGAGGGGCCGAAGCCGCCGGGCAAGGATGTCCGACAGTCAGTCATCGCCGCTCCGGTCAGCCGAAGATGCGGGTCGAGTCGGAGTAGTGCGAGCCGCCCAGGCCCGGTTGACGCCGCCGGAAGACGATCGCGGCGACCGCCCCGCCCAGCAGCCCGAAGAGGTGGCTCTGCCAGGAGATCCGCTCGTCGGTGGGGAGAATGCCGACGAGTTGCCAGCCATAGAGGAGGCCGACCAGAAGAACGACCGCGAAGTTCCACCAGCTCCGCTCCACGATGCCCCGGGTGAGCAGGATGCCGAAGTAGCCGAAAATGACGCCGCTCGCACCGACGACGATGGAGTTCGGGGAACCGGTGAACCAGGTGCCGAGTCCGCTGATCAGAATGATGATCAGCGTGGACCAGAGGAAGCGACGCACACCGGCCGCGAGCACGAAGGTGCCGAGCAGGATCAGCGGGATGCTATTGCTGTAGAGGTGATCGAAGCCGTGGTGCAGAAACGGTGAGAAAAAGACGCCATCCAGGCCGTCGAGGCGCTGTGGGATGATGCCGGCCGCCGGGTCGAGCCCGAATGCCAGGCCCTGGTCAACGGCCTCGATGAGGAAGAGGAACGGCACCACCGCGCACATGGCGACGAAGGACCGGCCGATCGCGGCGTAGAACGCCTCGGTGCCGAACCGGTACGGGTCACTGCCCTCCGATAGCAGGCTCACCTGTCAACAGCTATCAGCTCGCGGCGACAGCCGCCACCTGGGCCGGCGGTCAAAATCAGACCGACGGCGACAGGGTGTGACCAAGCACACTCTGCCGCCGCCCGATGATCATTACCAGCCCACGCTGGGGATCAGTACCAGCCCACCTCCTGCATGTAGGCCCAGGCCTTGCACGGCGTTTGGTACCGACCCTTGATGTAGCCAAGCCCCCACCGGATCTGGGTTGCCGGGTTCGTCTCCCAGTCGTCGCCCTTCGAGGCCATCTTGCTACCGGGTAGCGCCTGCGGAATTCCGTAGGCGCCGGATGACGGGTTGCGGGCCTTGTGGTTCCAGCCGCTCTCCTTGGTGAAAAGCTTGTCCAGACAGGGGAACTGGTCGATCTCGAAGCCGGCGTTGAGCATCTCCGCGCAGCCGATCTTCCGGTTGCCGGTGAACTCCGCACACGATTCCGGGATCGGGCCATCGTACGGCTTCGCTGCCGCCGCCGCCTTGGCCTTAGCCTTGGCCTTGGCGAGTTCCGCCGCCGCCGCACGGACTGTCTTCCGCGACGCCGCAGCGGCCTCCTCCCGACGCTTCCGCTCCGCCGCCGCCTCGGCAACCGCGGCATCGCGCAACTTCTCCTGGTATTCGGCTGCCCGCTCCTTCACCGGATGCACCTGCGGTGCTTGCAGCGCAACCTGCTCAACTCCGGCGACATCCGGCACATGCTGGCCCTGATCCCGGTTGCCCAGTTGGAAACCACCGACGACGCCTGCAGAGAGCAGCGCCACCGCGGCCGTCCGGGCACCCAACCGGCTCCACAGCCGATTCACGAGGCGGTCCCTTCCTTCGGGGGCACGGACACGGTGCAGACCCCACCCAGGTGGGGTGGGGTCACACCGTAAGCGCTCCGACCACGCGCGTCTCCCGACAGCTCCACCAATGGGGACGCGGGCGAACGATCACCGGCGATCCGCCGGATACGTGAGCGCTCGGGGACACGATCGCGCACGGTAAGGCAGATGGGAAACCATCCACCCCAATTGTGACCTGCGCCACTCCCAGCGCTGGCCCTCGATCACTCAGGGTCACGGCCAGAGTCTGTTCGCGCAGGCCAGATCTGAGCCACACGACGGGACAGCCGACGAGCGGGCTCCGACTCGGATCCGCTCGATCACAGGAGCGGAACATTTGTCCAAGACCCCACAGCATTGCGCTTGCAACGCTTGCGGCCTGTCCGCACGACAGAAGACGAACCAATCACCACCTCGAGTCCGGGAGGGCAACATGAGGGGCAAGGCTCCATTGGGCACTCGCATCCTGCGCGACACCCTTGACTGGGAGGCTATGACCGACGATCAGGTGATCGCCGCCCGGGAAAGAGCCAACCGCAAGGCATCGTCACGGGTCGGACGGATCGTCACCGGGCTGCCGGATCGTCGCGCCCGGATCGAGGAGACCACCATCAACCTTCCGGGCCGCCGACTGATGCTACGGACGTACCGCCCGAAGAGCACCAACCGGCGGCTACCACTGATCGTCTCGTTCCACGGAGGAGGTTTCATCTCGGGCACGGCCGTGCAGAACGACTGGCTCAACAGTCACCTCGCGGCCCGCTGTCCAGCCGTGGTCGTCTCAGTGGAGTACCGGCTCGCTCCGGAGCACCCACTGCCCCGGCCGGTTGACGACGGCTACGACACACTCCTCCGGCTTGTCGACGGAGCCGTCGGCCAGGGCATCGACCCCACGGCGATCGCGGTCATGGGCGAAAGCGCCGGCGGCATGATCGCCGCGCTCGTTGCGTTGCGTGCCCGCAAGGACGGCCCACTGCTAGGGGCCCAGGTGCTGAACTATCCGACTACGGACTGGACCGAGACCATGACCGACTATTCCTCAATGGTGGAAAATGCCGACAACCCCGCGCTGCCACTGTCGCGATTGCGCGCGGGACGCAAGCTGAGCTTGCCCTCGGCCCTCGACCCCCGCAGCGTGTCTCCGCTGAAGTTCGACAGCCTGGCTGGTCTACCACCGACGCTGGTCGTCATCGCCGCACTGGATCCGGTGGCCGACCACGGTCGCCGGTACGTCGAACGGCTCCGCGAGGACGACACCGAGGCCAGCCTGTCCTGCTACCCGCGGGCCACCCACTCCTTCCTCAGCACACCGGGGCTGGTTCCCGCCGCCCGACCCGCACGCCGCGAGATCCTCGCCTTCCTGCGCGGCCAGCTGTATCAGGCTCTCCCCGGCTAACCGGACCACCCTGTCAGGGAACCACCTCGCTCCGAACAACGCCCGATGTCGCTCGTACCATGGCGACGTGCGACCTGCCGAGCCGCTTCCAGCCGGCGTACCTGCCTGGGACATCGCGGTCCCATCACGGCCGAGCCGGCTGGCGGGGGTGACCATGGCAGGTTTCAGCGACCGCGCGAACGGCCTCATCGAGGTCGACGCGATCCCGCCCCCTGCGGTCGTGGTGGTCATCAGCCTCGGTGACCAACCAATCGTTGTCAACGATGGTACTGGTCGGCAACGGCGAGAACGAATCGTCACCGGACTCGCACCCCACGGCGTTCGGGGGCAGGGGCTAGCCGGAAGCTTCGAGTGCCTACAGGTGCGGTTGTCACCGGTGGTCGCGCACACGGTCCTGGGCACCGCATCGGAGTTGGGCAGAGCGGTAGTCGCCCTCGATGACCTCTGGGGGCACGATGCCGCGCGGATCCAAGAACAACTGCGCGCTGCCACGTCGTGGGATGAACGGTTCGCGATCGCGGAGGTGGTGTTGGGTCGACGTCTCGACAGCGGCCGTGTGGTTGACCCGGAAGTCGTCTACTGCTGGCGGCAGATGATGGCCAGTCGGGGACGCGTGCGGGTCGAGTGGCTGGCGACTGAGGTCGGATGGAGCCGCCAGCGTCTGTGGTCCCGGTTCCGATCGCAGATCGGCCTCACCCCCAAGCGCGCTGCCCAGCTGGTCCGCTTTGACCATGCAGCCCACCGCCTCGCCGCAGGTCACAGCACCGCTGTGGTGGCGGCAGACAGCGGTTACGCCGACCAGTCCCACCTCCATCGGGACATCGTGGCCTTCGCCGGGGTGACGCCTGCTGCCGTTGCGATCGCGCCGTTCCTCGCTGTCGACGATGTCGCGTGGGCCGACCGGCCGACACGGTGAGTTTCGTATTCTGCGTCCGCAAGCCCGGTCACCCGCTTCGCCGAACCAGCGTGCCGGTCGGCTGGCCACCGGCCGGAGCCGCCGCCGAGCCGATCGACTGTCGACCACCGGTCGGAGCCGCCACCGAATCAGTCGACTGTCGACCACCGACCGGAGCCGCCGAGCCGGTGTAGGTGGTGCCGGAGCGGGCCGTCGGTGGCGCGAGGCGAGTGCGAACCGGATCCACCGGCGGCGGGCCGGCGAGCGCGGATGCGATCGCCGCCTGGGCGTCGCGCCGACGTCGGTTCCAGGCGCCGCGGTCACCGTCGAAGTAGCCCTGCCGGTAGCCGAACCGGTAGCCGATCCGGTAGCTGAGCTGACCATGGAGGCGACCTGCGGCATAGCTGGTGGCGGTCAGGACGCAGACGAGGAGCAAGGCGAGGAGTGGGCTCATCCGACCACTCCGGATCGCGGGCTGTGTGGACTCATCGTTCCTCCGGCTCAACCGGGGTGGGATCTACGACGAGTAGCTGGTCGAGGTCGGCTGTACCGACCTGTTCGACCAACTCGACGCTGATCCGGCACCCGTCCAGGACAACCTCGGCCACCGACGAGCGGCGAATCTCACCACCCGCGTCGTATACGCGGACGCTGAGTTCCGGACAACCGAGGTGGGTACGCCAGGCGTGCCACTCCGCGCGGTCCCCGACTCTGAGGGAGAGGTAACGGGAACCCTGGGCCAGGTAGAGGCGCCAGGGCGCGCTCAAACCACTGGCTACCCCGGCGGCGATCAGGCCAAAGGCCTGCGCTCGGGTGGCGAGTTCGGTCACCAAGTCCCCCTCGTGCCGGAGATGTCACGCATGGGAGCAAGCAGTCATCGTCTCCTGCACGGACACACGGTAGAGTGTCCCGCGAACGGGACAGTATCAGCTTTTCGTCTGATTCCCCCCAGCCCCACGCCCACCTGTTTGCACCAGGTGAGGGGCCTTGTCAGAACACTTGCTGAGGCAGTGAAAAGCCGAGCCTGTCGTCACATTCGCGTGACAACCGCGCGCCAGAAGACCGTTCGCGGGGTCCGTGGCCGTACGGTCGCCAGGTGACCGAGACGGCCAACGCACGGAAGATCGCCTTCGCCACCTTCATCCGTCGCGCGCTCGATGAGGCCCGAGCCACCCGAGCCTGGAGCGGCACTGAGGTCTCCCGGCGCACCGGCGTCTCCCGGCAGACAATCAACCGATGGGTCCGGGGCGACTGGGCCAGCGACCCCGAGGCGGAACGCGTCGTGGCGTTCTGTGAGGGACTCGGACTGGACCCGGCAACCGCCTTCGCCACCCTGGGCTGGGACCGGCGAAGCACCCCACACCGAGCCGGAACGATCCCACCCCCGATGGATCCCGATGTCGAGGCGCTGCTGCGCCGACTGGTTGACCCCGAAGTGTCAGACGCGGAGAAGTTCCACATTCGAGAAACAATTCGTTACCTCGCGTATCGTCCGACTCTCCCCGTAACAGCCCACAACCGGGGCAAACGGGTTGGATGATCCTCAGATGGCGAAAGAACAGCAGGTCAGACTCATTCGTTTCGCTCCCGGGCCCGGTTCGGCACGCTAGCGTCCGTACTCGTACTGCTTGGGCTCGTCGTCGGCGGGGGGACGGGAAAGCCGAACCCAGCCCTGCGGGACAGAAGGAGGGGTCTGTCCATGACCCTGAAGTGGTTGGCAGTCGTGGTCGGCGCCGTGTCCCTGACACTGTGCGTGACCGGGAACACGGTGACCCTGGCGGTCAATGGCGGGCAGCTTCCCCTGCTCGTCAACCTCATCGCGCTCACCGCCACCGGCACCGCCGTCATCCTGGCCGTGCTGGCCGAACTGAACGACCGACTCAACAACCGAATCAGCGCGCTCACCGAGTTCCTGGTGGCCCGGCTCAACGAGATCGAATCCAGCACCGGTGACCGAAACTCCGGCTTCGTCGAGGGCTACCTGCTCAGTCACCGTCGGGAGGGCACCGTCGTGCCGATCGGGCATCGGGGACGGGAAGCCGCCGAACGCTGAACGCCGCCACCAAAGCCCATCCACCACCCGCCACCAGGCCCGGTGGCCGGGTACCTCACGGCCCCGATTAAGCCGCTCCGAGCGGGGTACGCTGTCGCGCGTGCCGCCGTTGAATCTGGGCAAGCAGCCGCCGAAGACCCCGTTCACCGCCGACCTCGCCTGGCAGGCAACCGCTGCCCGAGCCGCCGGAGCCGTCCTATTCTTCGACTTCGATGGCACCCTCGCGCCGGTCCGGGACGACCCGACGGCGGTGCACCCCGCACCGAGGGTGCTCACCGCTATCGAGGCGCTTGCTCCCGTCGTCCGTCGGATCGCAATCGTCTCCGCACGCCCGGTCGACTTTCTCCGCGACCGACTCGGTGACCTCGCCGGCGTCGACCTCTACGGCCTCTACGGGCTGGAGCACAGCCACTCTGGTGGTGAAACCGTCACCGAACCGGCGGCGCTGCCCTGGGTGCCGACGATGGCGGAGCTCGCCGACGCGGCCCGTACCGAACTGCCCGCGGGCAGCCTGGTGGAGTACAAGCGGCTCTCGGTGGCGCTGCACTGGCGGACCGCCCCGCAGCTCGGCCCGGCGGTGACCCGATGGGGTCGTGCCCAGGCCGAGCAGCTCGGCCTCCGGGTCCAGGCCGGACGGATGGTCCTGGAGCTGAAGCCCCCAGTCGACCGGGACAAGGGCATGGTCATCGACGAGGTGGTGCGGGACGCGGAGGCCGCCTGGTACTTCGGCGACGACGTATCGGACATTAAGGCCTTCGCAGCGCTGCGCACCCGTGCCGCCGCCGACCCGCACTTCTTCGGCGTCTGCGTTGCGGTCGCCAACCCGGAGACCGGCGAAGAGGTTGCCGCCGCCGCGGACCTGACCATCGACTCGCCAGCAGACCTCGGCGACTTCCTCACCGCCGCCGCGCGCCGGCTGGCCTGACTCCGAGGCTCCGGCGCACCCAGCGGCCGTTGCCCACCTCACGCCGCGCTAGTTCGCCCGCTAGGTGCGGTTGCCCCGGCCCGCCGGCGAAGGGTGGTCGCCGGGGCGATCAGATGCCGAAGCGACGCTGACGGTTGGCGTAGGAGCGCAGCGCGCGGAGAAAGTCAACCCGGCGGAAATCCGGCCAGTTCAACTCGCAGAAATAGAACTCCGAGTGGACGGACTGCCAGAGCAGGAAGCCGGACATGCGCTGTTCGCCGCTGGTCCGAATGATCAGATCAGGGTCCGGCAGGCCCCGGGTGTAGAGGTGCTCGGTGATGTGCTCGACATCGAACGTCTCAGCCAGTTGCTCGATGCTGGTGCCGGCCTTCGCGTGCTCGTGCAGGAGCGAACGCACCGCGTCGGCGATCTCGCGCCGACCGCCATAGCCGACGGCGATGTTGACCTGCGCGCCGCCCACCCGGTCCCGGGTCCGCTCCGCCGCTGCCTTGAGCGCCGCCGAGTGCTGCGCCGGCAACACGTCGAGCGCCCCGACCATCCGCAGCCGCCAGGGGTTACCCTCCTCGGCCAGTTCGCTCGTCAGGTCCTCGATGATCTGCAACAACGGATCAAGCTGAGCGGCCGGGCGGGTAAGGTTGTCGGTGGAGAGCAGCCAGAGCGTCACATGCCCGACGCCGGCGGCGTCACACCACCGCAGCAGTTCCTTGATCCGTTCGGCACCGACCCGGTGGCCGTCGTTGGGGTCAACGAACCCCATCTCCCGCGCCCACCTGCGGTTGCCGTCGCACATCACACCGACGTGCTGAGGCACCGGCTTGCCCGCCAGCTTGGCCGTGAGCCGGCGTTCGTACACCGAATAGACAACGTCCCGCAGAGTCATCACCTGCCAGGGTAGCGACCGGGATGGCGCCTCACGGCTTGGGATGCCGATCCCCGGCGGCCAGCCCACGCCCGATCATGGCCAACGTCCGAATGTCCAACCGGCCGTCACCGAGGCCCAACTCCACCACCGCCCGGTACACCTGCTCATCGCGATTGGCCGCCCACACCGCCGCATCAACCACCGACCGCCGCCGGGCAAGCCAAGCCGCAACCGAACTGTGCCGCAGATGACCACCGAGTCGCCGACGCAGCGCCGCAGTGTAGCGCCGAGCGGCCCGCTCCGGGGTACGGCCCGCCGCGGTGCCGGCGAGTGCTCCGGAGAGCAGCGCGTAGAAGATTCCCTCACCGGTGAACGGGTTGATCAACGAAAGCGCGTCGCCCGCCAGCACCGCCCGGCCGCGCCCCGGCACCGGTCGATGGGTGGAGAGCGGCAGGTGATGGGCCCGCAGGGCGGTGACCGCCGCTGGATCGACCTCGGGCAGCAACGCTGGAAGCCGCGCAACGAGGTGTTCCCGGGTCAGCGACTCACCACGGAGCACCTCCCCGTACCCGACGTTCGCCCGTCCGTCGCCGATCGGGAAGGACCAGGCGTACGCCGGCCAACGGGCGGCTGACGTGACGATGAGCTGCTCTGTTGGGCCGGACCGCGCGGGCGCGTAGCCCCGGATCGCCAAGGCCAGGTGGCGGTCCGGATTCGGGGCGTGCCCCAGCGCCCGGCGCACCACCGAACCCGCACCATCGGCACCCACCACGGCCCGCCCGACAATCCGCCCGTCGAGCACGACCCGGTCCGCCCGCACGTCAACCCGACGTACCACGTGCCGGCGCAGCTGGGCGCCGGCCGCGACCGCCGCCGCAACCAGCCGAGCATCGAAGACGGTTCGGGGCACCGTGTACGCCGGGCGGGGCAGCGCCCGCGCCACCGCCGGGCCGCCCGGGGCGACCAGGCGAAGCGCGGGCAGCGGGGCGTATCCGGCCACCGGGTCGGCTACCCCCAGCCCGGCCAGGACATCCAGCGCGTGCGCGGCGATCCCGTCCCCGCAAGCCTTGTCCCGGGGGAAGTTGGCCCGATCCAGCAGGAGCACCCGGGCTCCGGTCCGACGGGCGGCGATGGCGGCGGCCGAACCCGCCGGCCCCGCCCCCACCACCACAACGTCGAACTCGTCGCCCCCGTCGGCCGGCCCGGTAGCCATGTCGCGCCCCTCTCCGCCGCCGAGCTACTGCTCTCGGCGGCCGTTGCAGGGATCATCCATCGCCCGCGGCGCCGGCCCAGCTACTTCCGCTACTTCTGCGGTTCTGCGTCGAGCCGGGCGCGCAGCGCGTCCAACTCGGCCCAGAGGACACCGGGCAGCTTGTCCCCGAACTTCTCAAACCACTCGGTGACCAACGGCAGTTCGGCCTGCCACTCGTTGACGTCAACCTTCAGCGCGATCCGAATGTCTTCCGAGGTCATGTCCAGGCCCTCGACGTCCAGCGCGTCCTCGGCGGGGACCATGCCGATCGGGGTCTCCACGGCGTCGGCCCGGCCCTCGAGCCGCTCGACGATCCACTTCAAGACCCGCGAGTTCTCGCCGAAGCCCGGCCAGAGGAAGCTACCCTCGGCGTCCTTACGGAACCAGTTGACGTAGTAGACGCTCGGCAGCTTCGACTCGTCGCCGTCGGCGCCCTTGCCCATCTCGATCCAGTGCCGGAAGTAGTCACCGGCGTGGTAGCCGATGAAGGGCAGCATCGCCATCGGGTCTCGACGCACGACACCGACCGCGCCGGAGGCCGCGGCGGTGGTCTCCGAGGAGAGCGTCGCCCCCAGGTAGACGCCGTGCACCCAGTCCCGCGCCTCGGTGACCAGCGGAACGGTGTCCCGACGCCGGCCCCCAAAGAGGATCGCGTCGATCGGTACGCCGTTGGGGTCGTAGTAGTCCTCGGCGAGAATCGGGCACTGGGTGATCGGGGTGCAGAACCGGCTGTTGGCGTGCGAGGAGAGGCTTTCGCTCTCCGGCGTCCAGTCGTTGCCCTTCCAGTCGATGAGGTGCGTCGGGGGCTCGCCCATCCCCTCCCACCAGATGTCGCCGTCGTCGGTGAGAGCCACGTTGGTGAAGATGGAGTTACCCCGGTCCAACGTCCGCATCGCGTTGGCGTTGGTCTTCCAGTCGGTACCGGGGGCGACCCCGAAGAGGCCGTACTCCGGGTTGACCGCGTAGAGGCGTCCGTCCGGACCGAATCGCATCCAGGCGATGTCGTCCCCGATGGTCTCGACCTTCCAGCCCGGGATGGTCGGCTCCAGCATGGCGAGGTTGGTCTTGCCGCAGGCAGACGGGAAGGCACCAGCGATGTGGTAGACCTTCCCTTCCGGGGAGGTGATCTTAAGGATCAACATGTGCTCGGCGAGCCAGCCCTCGTCCCGCCCCATCACACTGGCGATCCGCAGCGAGTAGCACTTCTTGCCGAGCAGCGAGTTGCCGCCGTAGCCGGAGCCGTAGGACCAGATCTCCCGGGTCTCCGGGAAGTGCGAGATGTACTTCGTCTCGTTACACGGCCAGGACACGTCCTGCTGACCCGGCGCGAGCGGCGCGCCAATGGAGTGCAGCGCGTGTACGAAGTCCGCGTCGTCGCCCATCGCCTCCAGGATCTTCGCGCCCATCCGGGTCATGATCCGCATTGAGGCGACCACGTACGGACTGTCGGTGATCTCGATGCCGAACATCGGCTTCTCGGCCTCTACCGGGCCCATGCAGAAGGGGATGACGTACATGGTGCGACCGCGCATGCAGCCGCGGTACAGCTCCGTCATCGTCCGCTTCATCTCGGCCGGCGCCATCCAGTTGTTGGTCGGGCCGGCGTCTGCCTCATCCATCGAGCAGATGTAGGTGCGTTCCTCGACCCGCGCCACATCCGTCGGATCGGTACGCGCGTAGAACGAGTTGGGCTTCTTCTCCGGGTTGAGTCGGACCAGGGTGCCGGCCTCGACGAGTTCGTCGGTGAGACGACGCCACTCTTCTTCTGACCCGTCTGCCCAGACCACACGGTCCGGGGTGGTCAGTTCCGCGATCTCACGGACCCAGGCAAGCAGTTTGGGGTGGGATGTCGGGGCCTGATCGATACCCCGAACAGTCGCCGGAGCAACCATGACACATCTCCTTGTGGTCGACGCTGACCGGTCTATGGGATGCACGAGGCTTGACGGCGCGGTGCGTCGCCTACGTGAAACCTGGGATTGGCCTCAGCGTAAACCGGCTTGCGCCACCAGTCAGTGGGACTGGTTGTGAAGAACTGCACAAGGTACGGCCCGGCTGCGGCATCGCGAGCTAATACCCGCTTTCACGCGCAGTTTCACGCAAATCCAGTGACGAAACATCTGGCCCGTCGTCGTCCGGTACGCCGGCTGTGACCCGGCCCGCGCTTGGCGGGATCACTCGGGACGCCACTCAAGGGCTGTTACGCTCCGCTCATCATCACTGTCCGGATCAGCCATGCCGCCCGGTGCTACCCGTGCCGCGGGCCTGCACCCGGTACGCTCGCTCGGTGGCAGCGACGATGACCGGGGAGCCCGGCTCCCGGCGGACCCGGCCGGGTCTGATCCACGCCCTGCTGGACCGGTTCGGTCACCTCGTCCACGAGTTGAGCAAGTTCGCCACTGTGGGCGGCGTCGCCTTCCTCGTCGACTTCGCCCTCTTCAACTTCCTGACCTCGGTGCAGGACATCGAGCAGGTGACTGCGAAGACCATCTCCACGGTGGTGGCGGCAACCTTCGCCTTCCTCGGCAACCGGTTCTGGACGTGGCGACACCGCCGGGGCGCCAACCCCGCCCGCGAGTACGCGCTCTTCTTCATCTTCAACACGGTGGGCCTCGGCATCACCGTGGCGGTCCTGGCGATCAGCCGGTACGGCCTGGGCCAGATCTGGCCGGAGGTCTTCCAGACCCCGTTGGCGGACAACATCGCCAGCTATCTCGTCGGTACCGGGCTGGCGACCCTCTTCCGGTTCTGGTCCTATCGACGGTTCGTCTTCGTACCAGCGGGAACTCCTGCCGTACCGGAAGCGAAGCACGACCGATACCGGGCGTGACCTGCCGCCCATCTCGCCAGGCCGGGGCGGCCCCGGCCCAGCCCACTCGCCTAAGGTGTTCCGCATGCGTCTTGTCCGTCTCCTGCCCGAGCGCTGGCAGAAGTTCATCCACGAGGCGCTCAAATTCGGCATCGTCGGGGGCGTCAACACCGTCATCAATTACGCGGTGTTCAACGCCCTCGCACTCACCGTTTTCCAGGGCGGCGCGCTGAAGGCGACGGTTGTCGCCACCATCACGGCGACGATCACGTCGTACCTAATGAACCGTCACTGGACTTACCGGGATCGTCCGAAGACGGCGGTTCGGCGCGAGTATGCCCTGTTCTTCCTATTTAACGGTGCAGGGCTCCTCATCGAACTGGGCGTGCTGGCCGCGGCCAAGTACGGCCTCGGCGTGACCAGCCTGCTCGCCCTCAACCTCGCCAAGACGATGGGTATCCTGCTGGCGACGTTGTTTCGGTTCTGGTCCTACCGGACGTTCGTCTTCCAGCCTGCGCCAGCGCCGGCCACGAACAACTGGCACAGCATCCCCCGCGACGAGTGGGACACGATGGCCGAGATGGACCCGGTCGCCGAGCTGGCGGAATCGGTCTCCGAGCTGGAGGAAACCGCCCCGCCACCGGGCACCCACCCGCACCGCACACCGATCCAAGGCCTGACCATTCCGCTGGACGCCCGCCTCGACCTGGACCGGGAGCTGGCAGCCGAGCTCGCCGCGGAGCTCCAGGCCAGCTCTCGCCGCTCCCGCCGCTCCTGACCGCATCGGCTCCGGAGCCGATGCGGCCCGGCCCGCGACAAGACCCGCTCAGCCCGGTTCCCGCAGCCGGTCGTCCTGGGCCTCGGCCAGCGACTCCGGCAGTTCGGCGTCGCCGGAGGGCTGCCGGTCATGCTGCGCCTCCACCAGCTCGTAGAGGGTGGTCTGCACCCGCCCCACCTGCGGCACATCACACAACACCAACCGCCCACGCTCCCCGACAGAGTCGATGGTCAGAGTGCCGCAGCCGAACAGCCGCTCGCTGAAGCGTTGCTGCATCGCATGGTCGGTGATCCGGGTAAGCGGAATGTCCCGGCGGCCCAGAGAGAGCGCACCCCGCTGGATGAGCACCCGCTCGGTGGTGAACAGGTAGTGGGTCGCCTGCCAGACCAGCACCGGCCAGAGCGCGAACCACAGCACCCCCACCAGTGCCGACCCACCGAGCACCACCAACACCACCACTCGGCCAGCACCGTCGGGGGCCAGCATCAGGGCTGCCACCACCACTGCCACGGCGAAAACCGCTACCCCGACCGGCCGGGCCAGGGTCTTCCAGTGCGGATGCAGGTGCAGCACAACGTGCTCGTCCTCGGTGAGCACGTTCTCGGGAAACGCCACGGGTACCTCCAGCGCAGATCGGACGCGCAGACCGTAACCGCTCACCCCGCCCCACGACATCAGCCGCGCGGGCCGGACGACGACAGCCGCTGCCCGGACTCGGCCCCGCCGGGTCAGCAGTAACCGTTCAACGCAGGTGCAGAACGTCGCCGGCGGAGAGGTGCCGAGTGACTTCTGGGGTGACCACCACCAGCTGGCCGTCGGAGTCAACGCCGGTCGCCGTGCCGGTCAGCTCGCCACCGTCCGGCAACAGCACCCGAACCGGACGGTCCACGGTGGCGCAGGCGGCCAGGTACGCCGCACGCAGGCCACTCGCCACCGCACTACCGCCAGCAGCCCGCCAACGCCCATACCAGTCGCCCAACGACCGAAGCAGCGCCCGTAGCAACGGATCCCGGTCGGTCGCCGCGGCACCGGCCAACTGCAGCGAGGTCGCCGGCAGGCCGGACGGATTCACCGGCAACTCGTCAGCACGAAGAGTCACGTTCACACCGATGCCGAGGACGATCGCGGGGGGCGCCGTCACACCCGCCGCCGGCACCCCCTCGGCCAGAATCCCACCGCACTTCGCCCCACCGACGAGCAGATCGTTCGGCCACTTCAGGGTGGCCTCCAACTCGGCCAGTCGGGTCACCGCCTCCACCAGCGCCACCCCGGCCAACAGCGGCAGCCACCCGTACGCCGACGGTGGCACCGGCGCCCAGCCCCGCTCGGCCACCGCATCCCCCGGCCGAAGCAGGACGCTGGTCGCGATGCCCGCCCGAGCCGGCGAATGCCAGTCGCGGCCCCGCCGGCCCCGCCCCGCGCGCTGCCGCTCCGCGACCAGCACCAAGCCCTCGGGCTCCCCGGAGCGGGCGTACTCGGCCACGTCTGCGTTGGTCGAACCGGTCTCGGCGAGAAGCTCCAGCCGGGCCCACGGACCGTGCGGCGCGACCAACGCGCGACGCAGCCGCACCACCGACAGCGGCGGGCGATCCAGATCGGTGTACGGGGAACCCAGCATCCCGCCAGCCTACGGCCCTCCCGATGACAGGTGGTGAGGCGTACTGCACAGCGGCGCCCAGCTGAACCATCGTTATATTCCCTTGGTGACTACCGAGACCGGGACCAACATCCACAGCACCGCGGGCAAGCTGGCGGATCTGGAGCGTCGGATCGACGAGGCGGTACACGCCGGATCGGCGCGCGCCGTGGACAAGCAGCACGCACGGGGCAAGAAGACCGCGCGGGAGCGGATCGAGCTACTCCTCGACCCGGGCTCCTTCGTCGAACTGGACGAGCTGGCCCGACACCGGTCCACCAACTTCGGACTGGCGAAGACCCGCCCCTACGGCGACGGCGTCATCACCGGCTACGGGACCATCGACGGC
Organism: Salinispora fenicalii; assembly: GCF_000514815.1. Taxonomy (GTDB): domain Bacteria; phylum Actinomycetota; class Actinomycetes; order Mycobacteriales; family Micromonosporaceae; genus Micromonospora; species Micromonospora fenicalii. The sequence goes on along the minus strand of NZ_AZWQ01000010.1, from coordinate 156,051 downwards.
CGCCAGGTCTGCGTCTTCGCGCAGGACTTCACGGTCTTCGGCGGCTCCCTCGGCGAGGTCTTCGGCGAGAAGATCGTCAAGGTGATGGACCTGGCCATGAAGATCGGATGCCCGGTCATCGGGATCAACGACTCCGGCGGTGCCCGAATTCAGGAGGGCGTCGCCTCGCTCGGCCTCTATGGCGAGATCTTCTTCCGCAACGTACGGGCCAGCGGCGTCATCCCACAGATCTCGCTCATTCTCGGCCCGTGCGCGGGCGGCGCCGTCTACTCACCGGCGGTCACCGACTTCACCGTGATGGTCGACCAGACCTCACACATGTTCATCACCGGCCCGGACGTGATCAAGACCGTCACCGGTGAAGACGTCGCCATGGAGGAGCTGGGTGGCGCCCGTACGCACAACTCGCGCAGCGGCAACGCGCACTACCTCGCCACCGACGAAGAGGACGCGATCGAGTACGTCAAGGCGCTGCTGTCGTACCTGCCGTCGAACAATCTGGACGAGCCGGTCACGTACCCGATCGACGTTGACCTCGAGATCAGCGACGAGGACCGGGAGCTGGACACCCTGATCCCGGACTCGGCGAACCAGCCATACGACATGCACCGGGTCATCGAGCACGTCCTCGACGAGGGCGAGTTCCTTGAGGTGCAGCCGCTGTACGCGCAGAACCTGATCGTCGGCTATGGCCGAGTCGAGGGCCGCCCGGTCGGCGTGGTCGCGAACCAGCCCATGCACTTCGCCGGCACGCTGGACATCGCCGCGTCGGAGAAGGCCGCGCGCTTCGTCCGCACCTGCGACGCGTTCAACATTCCGGTACTCACCTTCGTGGACGTACCCGGCTTCCTCCCCGGCACCAGCCAGGAGTGGGAGGGCATCATCCGCCGGGGCGCGAAGCTCATCTACGCGTACGCCGAGGCCACTGTCGGAAAGGTCACCGTCATCACCCGCAAGGCATACGGCGGCGCGTACGACGTCATGGGCTCCAAGCACCTCGGCGCGGACCTGAACTTCGCCTGGCCGACCGCCCAGATCGCGGTGATGGGGGCGCAGGGGGCGGTCAACATCCTGCATCGACAGGAGCTGGCCGGCGCCGCCGACCCGGCCGCCCGGCGGGCCGAGCTGATCACTGAGTACGAAGACACCCTCGCCAACCCGTACATCGCCGCCGAACGCGGGTACATCGACTCCGTCATCCCACCGCACGAGACCCGGGCGCAGATCGTCCGCGCGCTACGGGTACTGCGTACCAAGCGCGAAACCCTTCCCCCGAAGAAGCACGGCAACATCCCGCTGTAGGTGGGAAGCCGTCAGCGTTTCCGGTGCCGCTGGGCCGCTCGCGCCACGTGGCTCAGCAGGACGGGCTGGCGGCGATGCACATACGGCGGGNCGCCACGTCGGCGAGGCGGACCAGTTCCGCCTCGCCGGCCATGCTGACGAAGAGCACCGTCACCAGGTCACCCACGCGCAGCACGACCCGCAGGTCCGGTGAGTTCGCCACGGTCTGCAGCTCGCCCAGTACGGGGTTGGGGAGCAGGGAAGACGAGTGTCGTAGCAGGAACGACTCGTCACCGGCGAAGTCCACCCGCGGGGTGTCCCAGCGGTGCACCGCCGTCATGTTGATCGCACGGCCTTCGTAGTCGGCCGTCCAGACCTCCTGCTGGGGGCAAGTTACGATCGTCTCTCGAATCTCGGCGAAGGAGCGTGCCGCGCCATCGTCGCGAAACCGGTACAGATCCTGCACGACCAGGATGTCACCGAGCCGGTTGGGGCCCCCGGCCGACCACCGCAGCAACGTCTGCGACCGGCTCGTCCAGGCCTCCGTCTCCGGGCCCAGATCGCATCGGTCGCGCCCGAATCCCAGCGTGACGGTGCCGCCCGCGACCGCCTCGTCGAGGTGGAGCTCCGTGCGCACCACCAGGTCCGACTGTTGGACGAAGAGCTCGGGCGGGAGGTCGGAGCGCACCGCCGCAACCTGCCCGGCGGGCGACGCCGGGGGGCTGCCCACCGCGGCCGGCACCGGTGGCGGAATGGCCGGTTGGTAGCCCGAGGGACGGGTGACCACCGCGACGGTGACCACCGCCAGGGTCCCCACCAGGGTGACCCCCGCCAGCAGGGCGGTACGCCGGCTGCGACGGCGGGCCCGAGCACGGATCTCCGCCGCCTCCGGCCAACGGACGTCGCAGAGAGCACGGTGCATGGGCTCGACGACGCTCATCTCGTCACGCATCGACGGCCTCCTCCAGATCGACGACGGCGAGTAGCCCGGCGAGGGCGACCCGGCCGCGAGACAGCCGGGCCTTGACGGTGCCGACCGGGGCGTTGGTCTCCCGGGCGACGTCGACGACGGGCATTCCCACCAGGTAGTAGAGCGCGATCGCGACGCGCTGCTCCTCCGGCAGCCGGCGCAGCGCGGCGACCACCGCCACCGTGTCGGTGCTTGGCGCAGGGACGCTCTCGGTGGCGCCGTGCCGCAGGTACGCCCGAGCACGGCTGCGCAGGCTGCGCCATCGACTGACCGCGACCCGGCTCGCCACCACCCGCACCCACGCCTCCGGGTCGTCGTACCGGCTCACCGTTGACCAGCGCTGCCAGGCCCGGATATACGCCTCCTGCACCGCATCCTGGGCCTCGGTGAGATCACCCGTGAGCACGTACACGAAGCCGAGCAGCCGCTGCCGGCTCCCCCGATAGAACTCGTCGAACCCCTCGACATCCGGCACCTGGTTACCTCCTGTGGCGGTCGCAGGGGACACGCACCAGTGCCGGCTCCGGGTTGCCGGCAGCGACCAGCTTTTCCGCCCCGGCTGGACCACGTCACGGCACCGGAGCAGCCGACGGCCGGCTTCCCGGGCAGTCCGGCTCAGCCGGTCAGCCCGTAACCGGTCAGGATCGGGCCGCCCATCAGAACCGCGCCGAAGCCCAGCACAGCCAGGTTGACCAGGGCAAACACCGTGACCCAGAAGAACGCGGGGAAGGGGGTGATGCCGGCGAGTTGGTCGGCGTCGGAGCCGGGCATCCGGCCGCGGGCACGCAACCGTTGCAGCTCGACCACCGGGCGGACCCCGCCGAGCAGCAGGAACCACACCCCGGTGTACGCGAACGCCGCCTGCACCTGCGGTGTGGCGTACCAGGAGACGGCGAGTACGAGCCCCCCGGTGACCAGCAACGACAGCACCCCGAAGACGTTGCGGATCAAGACCAGCATGGCCAGCAGCAGCACCACGGTGATCCACAACAGCAGGGTGATCCGGTTTCCACCGAGGATCCACGCGCCGGCGAGCCCGACCAGCGGTGGGGCCAGGTATCCGGCGAGCAGGGTGATCACCATGCCGGGGCCGGTGGGGCGGCCGGCGGAGAGGGTGAGCCCGGAGGTGTCCGAGTGCAGCCGGATGCCGTGTAGGCGACGGCCGGTGAGCAGGGCGGCCAGCGCGTGCCCGCCCTCGTGGGCGATGGTCACCGCGTTGCGGGCGATCCGCCAGGGTCGGCCGGTGCTGACCACGATCAGCGCCCCCACACCAGTGAGCAGCACCAGCAGCGGGGGCGGGTCCGGTTGCGCGCCGCGCAGCGTGTCCCAGATACCGGTCAGACCGTCGATCGACACCATGGGCGGGGAGCCTACCGCCCTCGCCCCGGCCGGCCCACGGCCCGAGTTGGCCGCCCTCGGCCACTCGGGACGAGATCAGCTACGTACCGGCACAAACCCGTCGGCGATGATCTCGAAGATCGACTCGTTCGCCGCCCAGTCACTCTCCGGGCAGTCCCAGCGGATCGCGTACCCCTTGTCGGGGGCGGTCACGAAGCCACGATTGCGGACGTGGATCCGACGTCCGTAGTCGTCATTGAAGATCCACTCCCAGTCGGCGGCCTCATCCCAGTAGTCCACCGAAACGATCTTGACGTGCTGGTAGCCGCGGTAGCCACCACGTCGCGCGGCCTCCTGCCGACGCCAGTCGGCCACGGCATCGTCCAGTGGCGTTGTCGTCTGGTCAATGAGCAGGGCCCGCCCCTGCCCGTCGGAGAACCGGACCCGATAGTCCTCCGGTCCCCGACCCCATGGCCGGCGATAGTTCAACTTGAACCCCGGCGGCACCGGCACCACGAATCCCGTGGCGTCCTCATGTAGCTTCCAGCCAGCCGGCAGCGCCGCGCCCGCCGTACCACTCGGGGTCGGGCTGGCGCTGGTCGGCGGGGGGCTCACCGACGCCGTGACGCTCGGAGCCGAGCTGGCCGGAGCCGTGGTGGGTCCGGCACCGGTCGCGACGGCACCCGGATCCACTTCGTCGCCCTCCGTGGTGAGCTGGGGATAGACCACCACGAGACCAAGCAGGAGCAGAACCACCACGGCACCGATCGCCAGGTTGCGACGGGTGGCGTAACGCTTCGTACCGGCGGCGGGCCCACCGGGCGGGGGCACCGACGATGCCGGGGCAGCCGACAGCCCACCGAGCTTCGCTGTCGGGTCGGCGGCGACCCGGTCCACCGGAGGGTCGACCGGCGCGGTCGGGCCGGTACCAGTCACTTTCGCGGTGGGGGCGGCATCGGCCGGCGGCTCGACCGCCGGTTGTGCCGGCGGGGATGCCGGTGGGGCCGACGCCGGGGATTCGGGCAGCTCCGACGCCGGCCGCGGCGCCGGCACAAACGCTGGTGTCCGCCCCCCGCGACGGTTCGGCCCAGGCCGGCGTACGCCGGACAGCAGCGGGATGAGCTGCGAACGCTTGCCGCCGGCTCGGCGCAGTAGCCGCTCCGCCACGTCCGCGGTGATCCGATCGGTCGGATCCTTACGCAACAGGCCGTTGAGTACCGGTCGCAGCGAGCCGGCGTTCTTCGGTGGTGGCGGCGGCTCGGTGGCCAGCGCCGCGAGGGTGGCAATCGCCGAGGGACGCGCGTACGGCGACTTGCCCTCAACCGCCGCGTACAGGGTCGCGCCCAACGACCAGAGGTCCCCCTCCGGCCCAGCGGTGCCATCCCGCGCCCGCTCGGGAGCGATGTACGCGGGTGAGCCGAGCACCATGCCGGTGCGGGTGACATTGGGGTCACCCGGAACGGTAGCGAGACCGAAGTCGGTCAACACCACCCGCCCGTCGTCGCCGAGCAGGACGTTGCCGGGCTTGACGTCACGGTGCATCACACCCGCCTTGTGCGCCGCCCTCAGCGCACCAAGCACCCCGAGGCCAATCTGCACTGCCTGGGCCAGCGACACCGGCCCCTGCTCGGCGAGCGTGTCCTGGAGGGACTTCGACGGCACGTACTCCATCACGATCCACGGGTCGCCGTCAGTGCGCAGCACGTCGAAGATGCGAACGACGTTGACATGATTGAGTCGAGCGATCGCCCGCGCCTCGCGCAGCGAACGCTCCCGCATCTCGCGGCGCTCCTCGTCAGTGAGGCTGGGCGGCGGGACCAGTTCTTTGATCGCCACGGTCCGGTGCAGCACCTCGTCTTGCGCCTTCCACACCCGACCCATGCCGCCTTGGCCAAGCGGCGACAAAAGCCGGTATCGGCCAGCGACAAGTTCCGGAAGTGCGTTCGACATCGCTGAAACGGTACCCGGCGGCGACGGCGGTCACTCGGGCGGCACGCCACCGCTCAATGAAGATCCAAACTCCCCGCGTAGGCTGACGCCATGTCTGCCGAGGAGCCACTATTCCGCGTCGTTCGTGGCACGCCGACCGCTGAGGAACTGGCCGCCTTGGTGGGCACGATCGTCGTTCGGTCCAAGCCGGCGGCAGCCCCCGCCCCACTTCCGGTTTCTGCTTGGGCACGGGGCGCCCGTCCCGCCAACAACGGCCACACCGCCGGCCCGAACGCCTGGCGCACCTCCGGCCTGCCCCGCTGACGCGGCCCACGCCACGGCCGCACCCCGAAGCCCGGTGGTGCCGGCTACCGATTCCCGCGGTGGATCGCGTTCTACTGCAACGCGAGCGAATTGCCGCATAATGAGCCACGCACCTGGTCGACTCATCCGAAATGCACCATTCCGAGGCTGCAACTCCCACATCACACCCGCTACCCTCACTCATGGAAACGGCGCGGTGACAGAAAGGGAGGGATGATGATCGAGGAGGGTGAGGGTCGTCCAGCGGCCCAGTTTCCCAGCCTCAACGGCATTGCGACCGACATCCGCCAGCTACAGGATCTCGCCGACCAGCTCCAGGCAACCACTGCGGACGACGACACCGCACAGCTTCCGCCTGCTGAAGCAGCGACGACCGCCACCGTCCCGAACCCAACTGGCATCCTCCTCGAACTCACCCACTTCCTACGTACACATTGGGAAGTGCAGCAGGCCACCTCCGACGAGGCCCAGGAACACCTTGAGCGGCTCCAGACCTATCGTCGCGGCCTCGCCGAGATGTGGTCCCCGGAGACCAACGGGACGGCGCGCGCCTACCTCCAGCGATTGGACGCCCTGATCGACCAGGTACGGCAGACCCACGACGCCACCGCCGCAAGCCCCGCCGCGCGAGATGTCACCGCCAAGGCCATCGACAGCCCCCGCGATCCTGTTCTGGAATTGTCGGAGAAGCACCAGGCGAAGCTCCAACAAGAGCAGTCGCACGAGTCCGCCGGGGTAGATCCGACGTCGTCGGTTCCCGAGCCCCAGTCACCCCCGTCACCAACGGCGCCGGGAGTCTCCCCCAAGCCAAGGCCGACGCCGACGCCGTCCAAGTCCCAGAGCGCCGACGGCCCCCCACGCCGTCTCCTCGGTGGAATACTGGGCGGTGGTGGTGCGGGCACCGCACCGACCGGCGGAGCCGGCTCACGCCCGGGGGGCGGCAAGGGCTTCCCAACCGGGCCCACCATCCCGCCCGGCGCCAATTGACGTCGCTGACCGCCGGCCCGGGTCTCGTCGCGGTGATCCCACTGGCCGTGGCAGCAGCCTCCCAAGTGCCGGGCGATGAGCGGGTAACGTCGGCGTCGTGTCTGGATCTCTACCGCTCCGCCTCGTACTCGCCTCCGCGAGCCCTGCCCGCCGCAAGACCCTCCAGGCAGCGGGGATCGAGCCGGAGGTGTTGGTCAGCGGCGTTGACGAGTCCGTCGTGGTCAACGATCACGCGGATGAACTCTGCCTTGAGCTCGCCCGGTTGAAGGCGCAGGCGGTCCTGACCCGGCTGCACCCTGTCAAGGACCAACGCACCCTGGTGATCGGGTGCGACTCGGTGCTGGAATTCGACGGCCAGATCTTCGGCAAGCCCGCCGATTCGGCCGACGCCGTCCGCCGGTGGGAGCGGATGCGAGGGCGCAGTGGAGTCCTGCACAGCGGGCACTGCCTCGTTGACGTGGCGGCCGGCCGGCGGGCGGAGGCCGTCGCCTCCACGACCGTGCACTTCGCCGCGGTGAGTGACGACGAGATCGCCACGTACGTCAGGACGGGAGAACCCCTGGCAGTGGCGGGTGCGTTCACGATCGATGGGTTGGGTGGACCGTTCGTGGAGCGAATCGAGGGCGACCCCGGCACGGTGGTGGGCCTCTCCCTGCCGCTGCTACGCCGCCTCCTGGCCGAGCTGGAACTGCAGATCACCGACCTGTGGAGCAGGGGTACGCCGAGCGCCCCGTAGTCAGGCGCCCCGGCTGCCCCGAAGCCGAACCCTGGAGCCTGACCGGCGAGTCTCGCCGGCGTGAGTACGAAGGAGCAACGTTGACCACCAAATCCATCCCGTTGACGTCGGAGCTGCACGCGTACCTGGTCGCCCACGGTGGCCCGCCGGATGAGGTCATGCTCGACCTGATCGAGGAGACCCGGACGCACCTGCCTGAGGACGCGCAGATGCAGGTGGCGCCGGAGCAGGCCGCATTCCTGACCTTTCTCACCCGGCTGCTGGGGACGCAGCGGGCGGTCGAGGTCGGCACCTTCACCGGCCTCTCCGCGCTGGCGATCGCCCGCGGGCTGACCGAGGACGGGCAGCTGACCTGCTTTGACGTTTCGGAGGAGTTCACCGGGATCGCTCGGCGCTTCTGGACCCGGGCCGGCGTAGCCGACCGGGTGCAGCTACGGATCGGCCCCGCCGCGGAGACGCTGCGGGAACTACCGGCCGACCGCCACCTCGACTTCGCTTTCATCGACGCGGACAAGGTCGGCTATTCGGCCTACTGGGCGGAGTTGGTGCCCCGGATGCGGCCCGGTGGGGTGATCGCCGTTGACAACGTCCTCCGCGACGGCCGAGTGCTCGCCCCGCAGGACGCCAGCGACCGGGCCATCGCCGCGTTCAACGACGAGGTGCTGGCCGACCCTCGGGTCGACCCGGTGATGCTGCCAATCGCCGACGGGCTGACCCTAGCCCGGGTGCGCTGACCGTCCGTTTCGTCTCCCTGCTGGTCGTGGTGCCCGAGCCGGGGCACCACGACCAGCAGGGGCGTTGGGCCGATGGCTGCCCACCCGCCGCGACGCGCTGCGGGGCAGTCGGCGAACAGGCAGTGCGGCATCCCACACTTAGCGCTCGTTAGGGGGCATCGGCGCGGCCGTTACACTCCCGGTCAACGAACTCCCCGGGAGGAGCCCCCAAGGTGCGCAAGGTACTCATCGCCAACCGCGGCGAGATCGCTGTCCGCGTCATCCGCGCGTGCCGCGACGCCGGCCTGGCCAGCGTCGCCGTCTACGCGGACTCGGACCGCGACGCCCTGCACGCCACCCTGGCCGACGAGGCGTACGCGCTCGACGGCGACACCGCCGCCGACAGCTACCTACGCATGGACAAGCTGATCGATGTCGCGGCGCGATCGGGTGCTGACGCGGTGCACCCGGGCTACGGCTTTCTCTCCGAGAACGCCGACTTCGCCCAGGCGGTGATCGACGCCGGGCTGACCTGGATCGGGCCGAGCCCACAGGCGATCCGCGACCTGGGCGACAAGGTGACCGCCCGACACATCGCGCAACGCGCGGGCGCACCGCTGGTACCCGGCACCCCGGACCCGGTCGGCAGCGCCGACGAGGTGTTGACCTTCGCCGCCGACCACGGCCTGCCGGTCGCCATCAAGGCGGCCTTCGGCGGCGGCGGTCGCGGCCTCAAGGTCGCCCGGACGATGGAGGAGATCCCCCACCTGTTCGAGTCGGCCACCCGGGAAGCGGTCGCCGCCTTCGGCCGGGGTGAGTGCTTCGTCGAGCGGTACCTGGACCAGCCCCGGCATGTCGAGGCTCAGGTCCTCGCCGACCAGCACGGCAACGTCATCGTGGTGGGCACCCGGGACTGCTCCCTCCAGCGCCGGCACCAGAAGCTGGTCGAGGAGGCGCCGGCGCCGTTCCTCACCGACGCGCAGCGACAGCAGATCCACGACTCGGCCAAGGCCATCTGTCGGGAAGCCGGCTACCACGGTGCCGGCACTGTCGAATATCTGGTCGGCGCCGACGGCACCATCTCCTTCCTGGAGGTCAACACCCGACTTCAGGTGGAGCATCCGGTGACCGAGGAGACGGCCGGGGTCGACCTGGTCCGGGAGCAGTTCCGCATCGCGGACGGGGAGAAGCTGCGGTTCACCGAGGACCCGACGCCCCGCGGGCACTCCATCGAGTTCCGGATCAACGGTGAGGACCCGGGCCGAAGCTTCCTGCCCGCCCCGGGCACGATCACCGCGCTGCGCCTGCCGACCGGTCCGGGAGTACGGGTCGACACGGGGGTCACCGCCGGCGATGTGATCGGCGGCAACTTCGACTCGCTCCTGGCCAAGGTGATCGTGACCGGTGAGACGCGTACCGAGGCCCTGGAGCGGGCCCGTCGCGTGCTGGACGAGATGGTGGTCGAGGGCATGGCCACCGCGCTGCCGTTCCACCGGCTGGTGGTCCGGGACAAGGCCTTCACCGCCGAGCCGTTCACGGTGCACACCCGGTGGATCGAGACCGAATTCGACAACACCGTGCCGGCCTTCACCGCCACCGCGGACCCCGCCGAGGGCCCGGCGGAGCGCGACACCGTGGTGGTGGAGGTGGGCGGCAAGCGGCTGGAAGTCAACCTCCCGGCCGGCTTCGGCGCCGGTACGGCCGCCGCCGCGCCCACGGCGAAGAAGCCGGCCCGTCGGCGCGGCGGGGCGAAGGCCGGGGCCGCGGTCGGCGGCGACACTCTCGCCTCCCCCATGCAGGGCACAATCGTGAAGATCGCGGTCGCGGAGGGAGACATCGTGGCCGAGGGTGACCTGATCGTGGTCTTGGAGGCGATGAAGATGGAGCAGCCGCTGCACGCGCATCAGGCGGGCACGGTCAGCAGCCTCGCCGCCGAGATCGGCGCGGTCATCACCGCTGGTGGCGCGATCTGCACCATCGCCTGAGGCGCCAGCTGCCACGGTTCGGAAGACGGACACCGACGACCCGGCCGCACTCGCCTCGGCGCTACGGGCGCCGAGGCGGGCCAGCCGGCGGGATGTTGTCCGACCCGGGAGGCGCGAGCCGGGACAGCCAGTCATGATGACCAGGTGCGGTTCCTTCACGGCGCGGTCCCCGCGCACGACCTGACCTACAACGACGTCTTCATGGCCCCGGCCCGCTCCGAGGTGGCGTCCCGGCTCGACGTGGACCTGTCGACCGGTGACGGCACCGGCACCACCATCCCGTTGGTGGTGTCGAACATGACCGCGGTGGCGGGCCGCCGGATGGCCGAGACCGTGGCCCGGCGGGGCGGCATCGCGGTCATCCCGCAGGACATCCCGATCGAGGTGGTCGCGGACGTCATCGCCTGGGTCAAGCAGCGGCACCTGGTGTACGACACCCCGATCACCCTGGGTCCGACCGATACGGTCGGTGACGCCATCCACCTGCTGCCGAAGCGGTCACATGGCGCGGTGGTCGTGGTGGACGAGGCCGGCCGGCCGGTCGGGGTGGTGACCGAGGCGGACACGGTGGGCGTGGACCGGTTCGCGCAGCTACGGCACGTGATGTCGGTGGAGTTGCACACGGTCTCGGCGGACGCCGACCCGCGGAGTGGCTTCGACCGGCTCTCGGCCGGCCGGCGTCGGCTGGCACCGGTGGTGGACGAGCAGGGACGGCTGGTCGGCGTACTCACCCGATCGGGTGCGCTGCGCGCCGCGCTCTACCGTCCGGCGCTCGACGACCGGGGCCGGCTGCGCATCGCCGCGGCGGTGGGCATCAACGGCGACGTCACCGGCAAGGCCCGAGCCCTGCTGGAGGCCGGGGTGGACACCCTGGTCGTGGATACCGCGCACGGCCACCAGGAACGGATGCTCTCCGCCCTCCGGGCGGTACGCGCGCTCGATCCGGCCGTTCCGGTCGCGGCCGGCAACGTGGTCACCGCCGACGGCGTACGCGATCTCGTTGCGGCGGGTGCGGACATCGTGAAGGTCGGCGTGGGGCCGGGGGCGATGTGCACCACCAGAATGATGACCGGGGTGGGCCGACCCCAGTTCTCGGCGGTCCTGGACTGTGCCGCGGCGGCGCGGGCGTTGGGCCGGCACGTGTGGGCGGACGGCGGGGTCCGGTACCCCCGCGATGTGGCGCTGGCGCTCGCCGCGGGGGCCGCGAACGTCATGATCGGTTCTTGGTTCGCCGGTACCTACGAGTCCCCGGGCGACCTCTACGCCGACGCCGACGGCCGCCGCTACAAGGAGAGCTTCGGCATGGCCTCGGCCCGGGCGGTCAGCGCACGGACGGCGGACGACTCCGCGTACGACCGCGCCCGGAAGGCGATCTTCGAGGAGGGCATCTCGTCGGCGCGGATGTACCTGGACCCGGAGCGGCCGGGCGTGGAGGACCTCGTCGACGAGATCATTTCCGGGGTACGCAGCGCTTTCACCTATGCCGGGGCACACAACCTCACGGAGTTCCACGAGCGGGCGCTGGTTGGGGTGCAGAGCGCGGCCGGCTACACCGAGGGGATGCCGCTGCCGACGAGTTGGTGACTCGACCACCCGATGCCGACGGCTCCGTGGTCTAGCTGGCCGGGCTGGCCGCCGGCTGCGGCACCGGCGCCGGGTCCGCAACCCCGGGGCGGTCCCGGGGCAGTCGGGCGCAGGCGATCAGTCCGATAATCAGGAAGCCGGCGGCGGTGAAGGCGGCGTACCGGGTGGCGTCGGCGAAGGCGGCCTTCGCCTCCTCGGCGATCGGCGCGGTGCGGGGGTCGGCGGCGAGCCCGGCGATCGCCGCTCCGCCGCTCTCCCGGACCTCGGTTACTACCTGTTCGCGCTGGGTGGAATCGAGCTCGGACCGATCGGCGAGCCGCGCGCCGAGCAGCCCGCTGAGTCCGGCGAAGAGGACCGTGCCGAGCACGGCGATGCCGAGGGCGGATCCGACCTGCCGCGCGGTGCTCTGCACCCCGGACCCTTGGCCGCTGCGCCGGACCGGCACCTCTCGCAGCGACACTCCGGTGAGCTGGGCGGTGGCCAGACCGACGCCGACACCGTAGACGAAGAGCAGGCCAAGCGGTGCCCACCAGCGGGTGTCGGGGGCGACCACGAGGCCGAGTCCGGCGATGCCAGCGATCTCCGCGGCTACGCCGGACTGCACCACCCGGGTGGTACCCCATCGTTTGACGAGAAGCGCTCCGAGTGCGCTGGAGAGGAAGCTCCCGACGGCGAGGGGCAGCAGCGCCAAGCCGGTGTGGAAGGCGCTGTAGCCGAGGACGTTCTGGTACCAGAGCGGGAGCGCGAAGAGGAGGCCGAACTCGCCCAGGCTGACGATCGCGGCGGCGGTGACGCCGGTCCGGAAGGAGCCGATCCGAAACAGCGACAGGTCGATCAGCGCCGTCCGGCCGATCCGGTTGCGGCGCACCTGATGGGTAACCAGAAGGACAAGGGCGGCCAGGCCAGCCAGCCCGACGACAGGCACCGGGGAGATCGCGGCGGGCCAGTCCAGGCCAAAGAGGGTGATCGGCTTCGCCAACCCCCACCAGCCATATGTGCGCCCCTCGATGAGGGCGAAGACGACGCCGGTCATGCCGAGCACCGACAGCAACGCCCCGATCAGGTCGATGCCGCGCTCGACCCGGTCGTCGCGGGACTCGGGGACCAGCGCGAGCGTGGCGGTGACCACCAGCACCCCGATCGGGAGGTTGATGCCGAATGCCCACCGCCAGGAGAGCTCGGTGGTGAGCCAGCCGCCGAGCAGCGGACCGAGGGCGGCGGCCCCGCCGATGGTGGAGCCCCAGACCGCGAAGGCGATCGCCCGCTCTCGCCCGACGAAGTTCGCGTTCAGCAGGGACAGTGAGGTGGGCAGCATCATCGCGCCGCCGAGCCCTTGAAGCACCCGCGCCCCGATCAGCTCCGCACCGGAGCCGGCGGTGGCGGCGAGCAGGCTGGCGACGACGAAGACCAGCACACCGACGACGAACATGCGCCGCCGGCCGGCCCGGTCAGCAAAGCGGCCGACGACCAGGAGCAGGGCGGCGAAGACGAGGGTGTACGCCTCCTGGACCCACTGCGCCCCGGCGGAGCTGACGCCGAGGTCAGCGATGATCGCCGGGACGGCGACGTTGACGATCGTCACGTCGACGATGATCGTGGCGACTCCGAGGCTGATGGCGAGCAGTCCCCACCAGCGGCCGCGTCCCTGCTCCGGCATGCCCGCTCCGATCGCTAGTTTATCTAGCTACCTGAGCTGCTAGCTTCGTCCTGTGGACAGCGCCGCGTCAACCACCGCCGGCTCGCGTCACGGGCCGTACAGCGAAGCACCATCAACCAGCCGAACCGCCCGGGCGCTGCGTGAGGTGATCCGGGCGGCCAGCGACACCCGGGTGGCGCTGGCCCGCCGGCTCGGGATCGGGGTCACCGACGCCGCCGCCATCGACCACCTCGCCGCCAGCCCGGACCCGCTCGGCCCGGTGGAGTTGGGCAACCGCCTCGGCATCCGGTCCGCCTCGGCCACCGCGCTGGTGGATCGGCTGGTCCGAGCCGGCCACCTGGCGCGCACGCCGCATCCGCAGGATCGCCGCCGGGTGGCGCTGCAGGTCACCGATCAGGGGTACGACGAGGTGTCGGCGGCGCTGCAGCCGATGCTGACCGGCATCGAGCAGGCGGTCGCCCGGCTCACCCCGGAACAGGCAGCCGCGACCGCCGCCTTCCTGCACGAGGTCGCCGCAGTTATGCGGACCTATGGCGCGAGCGCGCCGGAAGATCAGCCCGCGCCCGTGGGCCAACGCCGGATCAGCAGGGCGGCTCGAAGAGTCGACGAATGACGGTACGGGCAGCCTCCCGCGGATCCGTTCCCGCCTCGTCCGGCAACGCGCCCGCATTCCAGAGCGTGGCGAAGCCATGCACGATGGACCAGGCGGCGAGCGCGTCCCGGGCGGCGGAGTCCGCCCCGCCGGGACCCGCTGGCAGGTCGACCACCGCCGAGTTCAGGACAGCACGCGATCGTCCTCGGGCCGCCACCACCTCCGGCGCATCGGCGCGGTAAAGGTCAGGGCGGTACATCACCTCGAAGTGCGCCCGACGCCGGACGGCGAAATCCACGTAGGCCACCCCCATCTCGAGCAGGCTGTCGCCGGCTTTCAGGGCCTCGGCGAGCAGGTCGAAGCCCTCGACCGCGAGCGCGGTGAGCAACCCCGGCTTGTCGCCGAAGTGATGGGCGGGTGCCGCATGCGACACGCCGGCTCGGCGAGCGAGGTCGCGCAGGCTCAGGGCGGTGGGCCCGGACTCCTCGATCGCCACCGCGGCGGCCGTGAGCAGAGCCCGCCGAAGATCACCGTGATGGTAGCCACGTGCATCGGTCATCCCCGAAGCATATCTTGCCGTTGACAAGATACCTAGACGGAGAGTAATCTTGCCACCGACAAGATCTCGCGTGGAGGTTCCGATGGTTCCACTGATCACACTGGTGGCCGGCACCGGATTGGCCCGGCTGGCCGGTCTGGCCGGCGTGGGTGCGCTCGACGGCTGGCACCCCGCCCTGCGGGTGGGACTCGCCCTGATGCTCACGGTCACCGGACTAGCGCACTTCAGTACGCGACGCCGGGCCGGCCTCGTCGCGCTGGTGCCACCACGGCTGCCCCACCCCCAGTTCCTGGTTACCCTCACCGGAGTGCTGGAGTTGCTCGGCGCGGCGGCGCTACTCGCTCCCGCCACCGCTCGGTGGGCCGCCGCCGGGCTGGCCGTCCTGATGCTCGCCATGTTCCCGGCGAACGTGTCGGGAGCACGGCGGAAGCTCACCCTGGCCGGCCGCCCAGTCACCCCGCTGCCCGCCCGTACCGCGATGCAGGCAACGTTCGTCGCCGCAGCGGTCGTGATTTCGCTTGGATCCTGAACATCCGAGAGCTAGCCTGCCCGGGTGTACGTGCTCCACCGCCAGAACGCACCGCTCGGGCGCTGATCGCCCGGCTAGCCAGGGCGAATCTCCCGGAGAACCCACTTGCTGATCCAACTGCTCCGCACCTACCTACGCCCTTACCACCGCCCGCTGGCGGCCGTGGTCGTCCTCCAGTTCGTCGGCACCATCGCCTCGCTCTACCTGCCGAGCCTCAACGCCGACATCATCGACCTTGGGGTGGCCCGCGGCGACACCGGCTTCATCGTGCGCACCGGGGCCTGGATGCTCGTCGTCAGCCTGGTGCAGATCGTCTGCTCGATCGCCGCCGTCTACCTGGGCGCCCGCACCGCGATGGCGTACGGCCGGGATGTCCGCGCGGCGCTCTTCGCCCACGTCAACAGCTTCTCCGCGCGGGAGGTCGCCCACTTCGGCGCACCATCACTGATCACCCGCAACACCAACGACGTGCAGCAGGTGCAGATGCTGGTGCTGATGAGCTGCACGATGCTGGTCGCCGCGCCGATCATGAGCGTCGGCGGGGTGGTGATGGCGCTCCGTGAGGACCTCGGACTCTCCTGGCTGCTGCTGGTCAGCGTCCCGGTCCTGGCCCTCGGCCTGGGCCAGGTGATCCGGCGGATGGTGCCCGGATTCCGACTCATGCAGACCCGCATTGACGCGGTCAACCGGGTTCTCCGCGAGCAGATCAGTGGCATCCGCGTGGTCCGGGCGTTCGTCCGGGAACCGTACGAGACCCGCCGCTTCGCCGCCGCCAACACCGACCTGACCGCGACCGCCCTACACACCGGCCGACTGGCGGCACTGGTCTTCCCGATCGTGATGCTGGTCCTCAACGTCTCCAGCGTCGCGGTGCTCTGGTTCGGGGCCGGACGGGTGGACGCCGGCGCCATCGAGGTCGGCTCCCTCACCGCCTTCCTCCAGTACCTGATGCAGATCCTGATGGCGGTCATGATGGCCACGTTCATGCTGATGATGGTGCCGAGGGCGGCGGTTTGCGCCGAGCGCATCGGCGAGGTGCTGGCGACCGAGACCTCGGTCACGCCCCCACCGGAGCCGGTCACCGCACCGCCCGGCCGAGCCGAGGTGGAGCTGCGCACGGTGCGGTTCCAGTACCCGGGCGCGGCCGAACCGGTGCTGCGGGACGTGTCGTTCCGGGTGACCCCGGGCACGACCACCGCGATCATCGGCAGCACCGGCGCCGGCAAGAGCACCCTGCTCGCCCTGATCTCACGGTTGATCGACGTTACCTCCGGTGCGGTGCTGGTGGACGGGGTCAATGTCCGGGAGCTCGCACCGGAGGCGCTGTGGCAGCGAATCGGGCTGGTGCCACAGCGCCCCTACCTGTTCACCGGCACGATCGCCAGCAATCTGCGACACGGCAACCCGGACGCGACCGAGGCCGAGCTGTGGGCGGCGCTGGAGGTGGCGCAGGCACGCGACTTCGTCGCGGCGATGCCGGACGGGCTGGACGCACCCGTAGCGCAGGGTGGCACCAACCTCTCCGGCGGGCAGCGGCAGCGGCTGGCCATCGCCCGGGCGCTGGTCCGCCGACCAGAGATTTACCTCTTCGACGACTCCTTCTCCGCCCTTGACCTCGGCACCGACGCGCGGCTGCGGGCGGCGCTGCGCCCAGTCACCGCCGACGCGGCGGTGGTGGTCGTGGCGCAGCGGGTCGCCACCGTGGCAGACGCCGACCGGATCGTGGTGCTGGAGAACGGGGGCGTCGTGGGGGTCGGCCAGCACGCCGAGCTACTGACGACCTGCCCCACGTACGCGGAGATCGTCGCATCACAGCAGAGCACGGGGGTGACGGCATGAGCGCTCCAGCCGTACCGAAGAAGAACCAACCCGGCGAGGAGCCTACGCCCCAGCGGCTACCGTCCGGCGGCCAACGCGGCAGCGGGCCGTCCTGGCCGGGGCCCGGTATGCCCGCCGAACGGTCGATGTCCTTCGGGCCGTCGGCTCGGCGCCTCCTCGGCCGGCTACGCCCGCACCGCCTCCCACTGATCGGGGTAGTCGCCCTGGCGGTGCTCGGTGTCGGCCTGAACGTCATCGGCCCGAGAGTGCTCGGCCACGCCACCGACCTGATCTTCGCCGGAGTATTGGGCAGACAGCTCGAACCCGGTACGACGACGGAGGCCGCCGCCGCGGCGGCCCGCGCGGCGGGCAACGACAGCTTCGCCGACATCATCACCCGGATGGGCGTGGTTCCCGGCACCGGAATCGACTCCGCCGCGTTGGCCCGGGTGCTGCTGCTGGCGCTCGCCCTCTATGTCGCGGCGTCCCTGCTCATCTGGGCGCAGGGTTGGCTGCTCACCGGGATGGTGCAGCGGACCGTGCACCGGCTACGGGAAGACGTGGCGGCCAAGCTGAACCGGCTGCCCCTGCCCTACTTCGACCGACAGCCCCGGGGCGAGCTGCTCAGCCGGGTCACCAACGACATCGACAACATCTCGATCAGCCTGCAGCAGACCTTGAGCCAACTGCTCACCGGGCTGCTCACCGTGGTCGGGGTGCTCGCCATGATGTTCTGGATCTCGCCGGTCTTGGCCCTGATCGCACTGGTGGCGGTGCCCCTGTCGGTCCTCGTCACCCAGCAGATCGCGAAGCGGTCCCAGCCGAGGTTCGTCGCCCAGTGGACGCACACCGCTGAGCTCAACGGCCAGATCGAGGAGGCCTTCACCGGCCACGAGTTGGTCAAGGCTTTCGGCCGGCAGCGGGCCGTGCAAACCTCCTTCGCGGCCAAGAACGAGGAGCTGTTCCAGGCCAGCTTCGGGGCGCAGTTCATCTCCGGAATCATCATGCCGGCGATGATGTTCATCGGGAACCTGAGCTACGTGGCGATCGCCGTGGTCGGCGGGCTCCGGGTCGCATCGGGCACGATGACCCTCGGCGACGTGCAGGCCTTCATCCAGTACTCCCGCCAGTTCACCCAGCCGCTCACCCAACTCGCCGCGATGATGAACCTGCTCCAGTCCGGGGTCGCCTCCGCCGAGCGGGTCTTCGCGGTGCTCGACGCCGAGGAGCAGACTCCGGAACCGGCCGTCCCGGCCCGACTTACCGCACCCCGCGGACGGGTCGCGTTCGAGCACGTCTCCTTCCGGTACGCCCCGGACAAGCCGTTGATCGAGGACCTGTCGCTGACCGCCGAACCCGGCCAGACGGTGGCGATCGTCGGCCCGACCGGGGCCGGCAAGACCACGCTGGTCAACCTGGTGCTGCGCTTCTACGAGCTGAACGCCGGTCGGATCACCCTCGACGGAGTGGACATCACCGGGCTGCGCCGGGACGACCTGCGCGGCCGGGTCGGCATGGTGCTCCAGGACACCTGGCTGTTCACCGGCACCATCCGAGAGAACATCGCCTACGGCCGACCCGACGCCACCGAGGAGGAGATCCTGGCGGCGGCCCGGGCGACCTTCGTGGACCGATTCGTGCGCAGCCTGCCCGATGGCTACGACACCGTGATCGACGAGGAGGGGAGCAACATCAGCGCTGGCGAGCGGCAGCTCATCACCATCGCCCGCGCCTTCCTCGCCGAGCCGTCGCTGCTGATCCTCGACGAGGCCACCAGCTCCGTGGACACCCGGACCGAGGTGCTGCTCCAACGGGCGATGGCGGCACTGCGATCCGACCGCACCAGCTTCGTGATCGCACATCGCCTCTCCACCATCCGCGACGCCGACCTGATCCTGATGATGGTGGACGGGCGCATCGTCGAACAGGGCAGCCACGACGAACTGCTCGCGGCCGACGGCCCGTACGCCGGCCTGCACCGATCCCAGTTCACGCAGGGCCGGCCGACCGAGTCCGAGCCGGTCCCGGCTCCGTAGCCGCCGGGTCGGGGCGCCGGGTCGGGGCCGCGGACGGCCCAGCAACTCCAGGATTCCGTCGGGTCGCCAAGGCCGAATCCCGCCGGCAACCGGGTCACCCCGGGTTACCGGCGATCATCGGCCGGCCGCTCAGCCCGGCGGAAGGAGTTCCGGCGAGCGGGTCGCGACGACCCGGGCAACCAGGGCGAGGGCATCGGCGGCCGGCAGCGGAGCCAGGTGCTGGCCATCCCGCAGCCGCAGCGACACGTGTCCGGCCGCGGCCTCCCGCGGGCCGACCACCGCGACGTACGGAATCCGGGCCTGCGCCGCGTCGCGGATACGCCCGCCCAGCGACCCGCTTCGGTCCACCTCGGCCCGCAGTCCGGCCGCCCGCGCTGCGGCGACGACCTCGTCAGCCGCGCCGTCCTGCGCGGCGGCGACCGGCAGGACCACCAGCTGAACTGGCGCGTACCAGACGGGGAAAGCCCCCTCGTGCACCTCGATCAGGTAGCTGAACAGCCGCTCCATGCTCCCGACGAGACTGCGGTGCACCAGCACCGGCCGGCGCCGGGCACCACCGGAGTCGACGTACGACAGATCGAACCGCTCCGGCTTGTCGAAGTCGAGCTGGACGGTGGAGAGCGTCCACTCCCGACCGGCGGCGTCCTCCACCTGAATGTCGATTTTCGGTCCGTAGAAGGCCGCTGCACCGAGGTCCTCGGTGTACTCCACCCCGTCGAGCGCGGCGCGGAGCAACTCCTCGGCCCGCGCCCAGTCGTCCTCTTCACCGACGTAGCGCTGACCCGGACCCCGCAGCGACAGGCGAAAACCCGCCGGTCGTACGCCGAGGGCGGCGTGTGCCGCGCGGATCAGCCGAAGGATCTCCGCTACCTCCGCCCCGACCTGCTCCAGGGCGCAGAAGTTGTGGGCGTCGTTGAGCGAGATCGCCCGCACCCGGGCCAGCCCGCCCAGCACCCCGGAGCGCTCGGCCCGGTACATGCCGCCCATCTCGGCGATCCGCAGTGGCAGGTCCCGCCAGGATCGTCCCCGGCACCGGTAGACCAACGCGTGGTGTGGGCAGAGCGACGGGCGGAGCACGAGTTCGTCGTCGGCCGACAGCCGCATCGGTGGGAACATCTCCTCGGCGAAGTGGTCGAGATGCCCGGAGCGTTCGAAGAGTTCCCGCCGACCGAGTGGCGGGGTGACGACGTGCTGGTAGCCGGCCTGGCGTTCAAGGTCGCGGAGATACTCCTCGACGGCGTGCCGGGCCGCCGCCCCGGCCGGCAGCCAGAGCGGCAGCCCCGCACCGGCGAGCGGGTCGGAGGTGAACAGGCCCAGGTCCCGGCCGAGCCTACGGTGGTCGATCATGTCGCGCTCCTGATTCGGGTACGGCCGTCGGAGCGATCGGTACCCGGAACGCGAACGAGGCCCCGGGGCGTTCGCCCCGGGGCCTCGTTGACGGAGAAAGTCAGTGCGGCACGCCGGGGTTCCCCGGCGTCGTGTTCCTTACCGCAGCATGCATGGGGTGAGGCTACGACCAGCGGCGTCGAACCCGCACCCGAATTTGACCCACCCACCTCCGGTCGCGATGACCCACCGCCGTCCTCACCGTCGAGCCGAACGAGCAGAAGGCACCCAACAGCCCTGACCGACCGAGGTCAGGTAGTCGTAGGCGGTACTGGTCGGCCTACACGGCCACCCACAACCGCAGACCGGACACTGATCAACGCGTGGCCAGTGCTCGACGATGATCCGCCGAGCGGACAGGATCATCCGGTTACGCAACTGCACCGCCGACAGGCCGTTCGCCACTGGCCGCCGGCCGACCGTGGCCATCACCGGGAGCAGGCCCGTTGACGGGCCAACGGAGTCATCAACGGGCGCGAATCGAAAATCACGGTCGACTGGTCACAGATCGGGGAGTAGGCGCCCGCCCGCGCCGCAAAACGGGTAGCGGGACCGAGAGCATCCAAACCCGGGTAGCAACGCTCTCGGCGGCGCATGCCAGGCGCTGCCGGTGCCGGCTGGCCAATGAGCCGTCGCCAGGCGTTGCGGATCTTGGTCACGGTCGCCTCCCTCGTCGGTGGACGTGGCAGGCAGGCGTGAACGTCACGGCCCTATGCAGTACGACTCTCCTGCCGCCACCGGGCAGGACGGTAAGCCGCGCCGAGTCGCCCGGAGGGGTACATCACGTACCCGGTGACAGGAGGTACCTAGTTGACCACACCTATGCGTTGGGCAAAATCCATTGCTTCCGCCCGCACCGAGGCCGGCGCTTCTCGTGCCAGCCGCCCCAGCATGTCCTGTGCCGCCGGCGAGTACCGCACAGTCTCTGGGCTGGTGGCCTCAGCCCTGGTCAACAGATGCAGCGTCGCCTCACGCGCTCCTTCCAGGTCAGCTGATCTGGCCAACTCCACATAGTGCCGCCCGCGGCGTTCGGTCGACGGAATCGATGCCGGGTCGAGGGTGTGGGCACGACGCCGGGCTTCGTCCGGGTCGCCCAGGTCCACGGCGCACATCACCGCGTAGACGTCAACCAGCGGACGAGACACCCGAGTGCGCAGCCCGACGAACCCACTGGGTAGTGCCCGTTCCACGACCTGACGGGCGGTGTCCCAGTCAGACCAGGCCCCCTGATCGCCCATTCGTGCCTTCGTTAGTGCGGTGCAAAGATGCAGATCGGCAAGCATTTCCGCCCACTCGACACCGCCGTCCGCCACATGCGGTTCGATCAGCGCACGTGCCTCACCCAACCGCTCCACAGCATCGTCTCCACGACCGGTGGCGCGGAGCAGGTGTGCCGCATACCAAATGGACTGCCCAACTGCCAGCAGGTCGTCGGCATCCAGGGCCGCGGTCATACCACGGTCAACCGCGAGCCAGCACAGCTCGCGGTCACCATGCCAGGCCAGGTACGCCTGGGCGAGGTGGTAGGCCTGGGCGAGCAGCGCCAGGGAGACACGTCGATCCGCTCCCCGGTGCAACCGGGTGGCGCGTTGAGTCGCCTCCAGTAGCCCCGGTAGCAACTGACCGGCCTCGGTACGCTGGTGGCGGCTGGTGTGCCACGTCTGCCAGGCAGCGTCAATCGCGCCACGCAGGTAGTCAGTGGACTCGGGCTCACCAGTAATAGTGACCTGCCAAGCGGTAAGCGCCCGACGGACGTCGTCAACGGCGGGATGGCTGGGCCGGCCATCCAGGGATATGGAAACCTGAGGACCAAACAGATCGCCGAGGTCACGGACGCCAAGGTGCGGAGCAAGTTGCTGCGCCGCCCGCAAGGTCAGCGATCGCCGGCCGTTTTCGATGAATTTCACGGTGGTCGCGCTGAGACCCGCGAGACCAGCGAGGCGTTCGCGGGACAGCCCCGCTGCCCGACGAAGCCGTTCAACCCGCTCCCCGGGAATGATCTGCTGGTCAACCACAGGGCACCTCCGTGCTGGGTACACGATGTACCACAACGATACCCCTCAGTGGAATGCCTAGTCGACTGGCAGGGTCGTGTAAACGACCTGTCGCGTAATCGCTTCTCAAGAACATCAGAACTCACGTCAACGATCTGCGCGATCGTCGCCCCCGGGCCGAGACCGATACAACGCGACCGCGTCGGCCTTGAACTCAGCGGGGTAGTGCTTGTTCACCACCTGTCAGGAACCCTGATCCCCCCGGACCATCACGATCCAAGGCTCAAGTGCCCAGGACCAAGGGGCGACTCCCGTCGGACTTGTCGAGGTGCATGATGTGACCGGTGGCGGTGAACGCCTCGTTGCCGACCAGCGGGCCGGTCCGGGTCTGCGTGACGGTGAACCCCTCGCTGGCGTAGAGCGCCTCGGCAGCCGGGTTACCGTCGAGCACGGTGACCTCGACCCGGGGCCCGGCGGCGGCGACCGCGTGGCCCAGCAGCGCCCTGCCGATGCCCTGCCGGTAGCGTTGCGGGTCGACGTACAGCCAGGTTACTTCGTCGTCGTCGAGTGCGACGAAGCCGGCTACGCTGCCACCGACCTCCGCCACCCATAGATGCCCGTCGAAAAGCCCTTCTTGCTCGGCGGTCTGCGCAAGGGTCAGGAAAGCCTCGACCCCGGCGGATCCGCGTAACTCGTCACGTCGCGCGGCGTCGTGAATGCGCGCGATCGCATCCCAGTCGTCGTTGGTGTAGGGCCGAATCTCGATCTCCACCTGCGGCATGTCGACGATCCTTGCCGCCCCTTTCGACCGACGCAACACATTAACCGCCCAGGCGATGCCGGCATCGGCACGCGACAGGATCGGCGGCGCCCTCCACTACGTTCACCGGACAAATCCGCCGTGAACGTAGTGGAGAGCATCACTGTGATGATCATCAACCCCTGCGTCTCCGCAGGTCGGCCGTATCCGTTGATTTTCCGCCAGGACTACGGGCGCCCCATAGTGAGGACCATTGCAATATGGATTTGCGGTGCAGCCGCGATCAACCTCAAAATAGCTTGGCAGGCAATCCTAAAGAGTATGGCCTGCGTCGGAGTAATCCACCCGACGCAGACCCTTCCCTTTCTCCGATTAACTGGCGCGGCCCACTCCCCTATCACGGAATAGTAGATTGTCGATCTTTCATTCGTCACCTCTCGACAAACCCTCCGAGGTGGCAGCTGAATGATGAGCGCCCCACCGCGGTAGGGCCTAGTTAGGAGCGCATGAGGGCCAGAGTCTGATGCGCATATGCCACCGCGACGGCCTCGGTGGTCGAGTCGTCCGGCACGTGTTCCGCAATAAACATGATCCGCAACCAAATGAACACGTTGTCGTGGTAGGCGCGTAGATCGGTGGTCCTGGCCTGTGTCGGTCCGGTGAAGGGTGGCGGTGGATCAGTTAGATCGTCGATTGGCGTGAGCCATACTCGCGCCGATCCCTCCAACTCTGGAACGTCTCGCCAGACACCCCTTGCATCAGGCCCCGGCCAGGCCCACGGCTCATCCGGCCCCTGATCGGCCGATTCGAGTAAGCCCGTGGTGACCTGGACTGTGTACATGGAGGCACGGGCCCCCCGGGTGACCGCGCTGAGTGAGCACTTCTTCGAGGGAGAATCTGGCCTGTCCGGCCAGTTCCGTACTGCCGGTTCGCCGCTTCCGAGTTCTGTCAGGTGCGTGGGGTCGAGTTTGGCGCACAGATCGTGGACCAGTTGGTAGGTGGAGAGTGTCGGATCGGCCACCACCACGCTGGGACCGCTGGCACAGGCGGTGAGGGCGAGGGCAGGCGTGAGCGCGGCGACCCACAGCCGAACTGCCGATTTCAGCACCAGCTGATCATCGCATAGCCGCCGCGGTGGCGTACCTCCCCGGACGGGCCGCTCCGCATAGCGATAGGGGCGATGTGACGGCAGCACCCGAAACTCCGCGATGCACGCCCAGGTCACGTCCGCGTTGGTGGCGCAAGAGAGCGTTTCGCATGTCGCGTCGCAGATTGCTTCAGACGGCCCTCCGTCCTGGTCGTCGTCCTTTGGGCCGTGCCGCCCACTTGAGCGCGTGGTTGCTGTAGTGCCTGCTGGACGGCGTGCGGTGGACTGTCGCTGGTGCTGCCCGCACGGAGAACGCAGGGTGTAGTACTTGGGCGGGTCCTCGATCTGGAAGCCGTGACAAAGAACCGCGTAAGCACCAGATAGCAAGAGGGGGCAAACCACGCCCTGGATGCGGACCTGGTCACTCCGGCTCGTGCAGCATCAACTGCCGGGCGGCCTCGGTGACGGAGCCGGAGAGCGAGGGGTAGATGGTGATGGTCTGAGCCAGCTCGTTGACCGTCAGATGATTCTCCACCGCCATCGTGATCGGCAGGATCAGCTCGCTGGCCTTCGGGGCGACCACCACGCCACCGATCACCTGCCCGCTGGCGGGCCGGCAGAAGAGTTTGACGAAGCCATCGGGGACCTCGTCCATCTTCGCCCGGGCATTGCCGGCGAGCGGCAGCATGACCTGCCGGGCCGGGACCTTCCCCGCGTCCACCTCGTCCTGGGAGACACCGACCGTGGCCAACTCCGGGTCGGTGAAGACGTTCGCCGCGACCGTACGCAGCCGCAGCGGACGAACCGCCTCGCCGAGCGCGTGCCACATCGCGATCCGGCCCTGCATCGCGGCCACACTGGCCAACGGCAGCATCCCGGTGCAGTCCCCGGCCGCGTAGATCCCGGGCACGTTGGTCCGGGACACCCGGTCGACCGCGACGTACCCACCCCGGGCCAGCCCGACGCCGTACTCGGCCAGCCCCAGGTCGGCGGTGTTGGGAATGGAGCCCACCGCGATCAGCGCGTGTGAACCGTACACCCGGCGCCCGTCGGAGAGCTCGACCTCGACGCCGTCGGCAGTCCGGCGGACGGCGTCGGCCCGGGAGTTGTTCAGGATGCTCATCCCCCGGCTGCGGAACACCCGCTCGATCGCCATCGCCGCGTCGGCGTCCTCGTGCGGCATCACCCGGTCCCGACTGGAGACGAGGGTGACCTCGATCCCCATCGCCAGATAGGCACTGGCGAACTCGGCACCGGTGACGCCCGAGCCGACCACGACCAGGTGCCGGGGCAACTCGGGGAGGTCGTACACCTGCCGCCAGGTGAGGATCCGCTCGCCATCCGGGACCGCGGTGGGGAGTTGGCGCGGGGTCGCGCCGGTGGAGATCAGGACGGTGCTGGCATCGATCCGGTACTCCGCGCCACCGTCCGCCGGTGTGACGATCACCCGGTGGTTGTGACCGAGCGTGTCCTCGCCGAGCCGGGCGCTGCCGGCCACGAACGTCACCCCGGCCTTGACCAACTTGGCGTGAATGTCGGCGGACTGCGCGAGCGCAAGCCGCTTGACCCGTGCGTGCACCGCCGGGGCGTCGACGGTGACCGCCGCCAGCCCGTCCGAGTGAACCCCGAACTCCTCCGTCTCCCGATACCCGGTCACCAGCTGTGAGCTGGCGATGAACGTCTTCGACGGCACACAGTCGGACAGTACGCAGGCACCGCCGGCGCCGTCTGCCTCCACCACGGTGACATCGGCGTCCAGCTGGGCGGCGACCAGCGCCGCCTCGTAACCGGCCGGCCCCCCGCCGATGATCACGATCCGGCTCACAACGCTCACTCCCCGTCCATGCTCACAGTGACTTTCTTCTCCCGAACGCATCCGACACGCACCGTCGTATTCTCCCCCACCCGTCGGCCGGGCTATCGTCATCGTTGTGCGTCATTACGCCGCCTACGGCTCAAACCTCGACCCTGCCCGGATGCGCGCCTACTGTCCGCATTCGCCGCTGGTGGGCACCGGCTGGCTCGAAGGCTGGCGGCTCACGTTCGCCGGTGAAGGCGTGATCGGCTGGGAGGGTGCGGTCAGCACCGTGGTGGAGTCTCCCGGGGATCGCGTCTTCGTGGCGCTCTACGACATCCACTCGTACGACGCGGCGCAGCTCGACGAGATCGAGGGCGTAACCTCCGGCACCTACCGGAAACTCCACCTGCGAGTGTCGGCCCTGGCTGGCGATGTGACGGCATGGATCTACGTCTTCGACGGTTACGAGGGGGGCCTGCCGACCTCGTGGTATCTCTCGGAGATCGCCAACGCCGCCGAGAAGGCGGGCGCACCGGACGACTACGTCACGGGACTGCGCTCCCGCCCCACCGGCACCGCGTCGGCCTGACGGCCGGCAGTCTGTCGGAGCATGTCGCACGGCCCCAGTCTGCTATCGCCTCCGATGGGCCAACGAGCCGCCCCCACCGTGCGTCGTCAATCACACATTCGGGTGTCCGCCGACCCCGTCGGGGTCGACCTCCTCCTCGGCGAACGCCTCGACCGCGGCCTCAACTTCACCGGTCCGGCGCCGCGCGACGGTGACCGCCCGTTCGGCCGCCCGCCGCGTCAACTTCGCCCGGCTCAGTTCCTCTTCGGCAACGGCTCGTTGCCGCTCCAACTCGGCGAGTTCGGTCTCGATCGCGGCGAGGTCGTCCAGCCCGCCCTGCTCGGCTTCCGCGGCACCGGCCAGCTCCGCCTCCGCCCGTTCCTGATCAGTACGTGCCTTCGTCAACTCCGTATCCAACGCCCGGCGGCGCCGTTCCCGCTCAGCGCGGGCGGCCCGCTCCGCCTGCCGGGCGCGGGGTGCTGACCGGTCGCCACCCGGTGCCGGGGACGGCGGCGCCGGCTCGTCGGCGGTGACCAGGCGCAGCTGCGGTCGCGGCACCTCGCCGAAGCCGGCGTAGCTGGCGGCCCGGAGCAGCTGGCCGGAGCGCACCTGCTCGGCGACCCCGGCGTCGGAGAGCGCGGCGTTGAGGGTCGACTCCACCGCACCGAGCGGGAGCTTGCCGAGCGGCGGGGCACCGGGCACCCCGGTCGCCAGGTTGCGGACCTCCGCGAGCAGCGCGGCGACCACCGCCCGCCGTTGGGTGGAGAGCTCCCGCAGTCGCGCACCACGCAGCTCGCGCTGGGCCGACCGGAGTGACTCCGCGAGCTGGCCCAGGTCGGCGACGAGCTCCGGCCGCTCCACCGCGAGCAGGTTAACCAGCCACGCCGCGACCGTGGGGCGGCGAAGCCGGGCGATCTCCCGCGCGGCAGGGGCGTCACCAGCCCGCCGCGCCTCGGCCACCGCCTCGTCCCGGGCGGCCACGAACCGGTCGGGCGGCGTGCGGTAGAGCCGCCGCAGCAGCTCCCGGGACGGACCGGACATCCGGCTCAGGCATCCACCAGAGTGCCCGGTACGAGCCGTCGGTAGTCCACGTCGGAGAGGCGGGTGAAGTTGTTGTTTAGCACGTCCAGGCCACGGTCGTTGAGCAACCCGTCGTGCAGCGCGTACGCCCGGCGGGGCGCGACGGCGCGGAGGAAGTCCAGCGACTCGGCGAACTTCGCCCAGGGCGCGTGGATCGGCAGGAACAGCGTGTCGACCGGCACGTCCTGCGGCACGACGAAGGAATCACCGGGATGGTAGACAACGTCGTCGATCAGGTACGCCAGGTTCTCCACCACCGGAAGGTCGGCGTGGATCACGGCATGTCGGCCACCGTAGACGCGGACCGGAACGCCGGCGGCGGTGAACCTTGCGCCCGACTCGACCGGGACGAACGCGGCGGGCAGCCCTTCCAGCACGGCCGCTAGCGACGGTGGACCGTACAGGACGAACGGCCCCCGGTCGTGCTGCTCGGTCAGGGCTGCCACGTCCACGTGGTCCGGGTGCTCATGGGTGATCAGCACCGCGTCCACCCCGTCCAGCGCGACGCGCTCGCTGTAGACGCCGGGGTCAACGACCAGCACCCCACCTTCGTCCTCCACCCGGATGCAGGAGTGCGTGTACTTGGTCAGCCGCATTCGTGACTCCTCGAGAATCGAATCGTGACCTCCTCAGCGCAGTCTGCCGGAAGGGACGCCGCATCGCGTCCCGACTGACCGATCGTCCCTGCCGTCCGGGTTACCCCCGGGCCGGGAGCAGCTGAATGTCCCGGATCGCTCCGCCCGCGGTCAGCTCGCCGCCGCAAGCGCCTGGAGCGCGGTCTGCACGATGAGCCGAACGCCGACCGGGATGGCCCGCTCGTCCGGGTCGAACGACGCGCGGTGGAGGTCAACGTTCGGGCCCGAGCGGCCGACACCGAGTCGGGCCAGGGCACCGGGGACGTACTCCAGATACCAGGAGAAGTCCTCACCCCCCATGCTCTGCGGGGTTTCCGCGATGCCGCCCGGCCCGAGCGCGGCGGTGGTCGCGGCGGCGAGGACCTGGATGGCCTGGGAGTCATTGCTGACCGGTGGTCGGCCGCGCTGATAGTCCAGGTCCACGGTGGCGCCGGTGGGGGCGATCACGTCCTGGACCACCTGGGCGACGACCTTGGGGGCCATCGCCCAGGTGTCCCGATCCATCACGCGCAGCGTCCCGGAGGCGCAGGCCTCCGACGGGATGACGTTGTAACGGGTGCCGGCCGAGGCGTGGCCGAACACCAGCAGTAGCCCGCTGTTGGCCGGCACTCGCCGGGCGACCAGGGCCGGCACCTCGGTGATCAACCGGCCGAGGGCGTCAACCAGATCGACGGTGAGGTGCGGGCGGGCAGTGTGCCCGCCGGGACCGGTCAACCGAACGCTGACGTTGTCGGCGGCAGCGGTGATCGGACCGACCCGAAGGCCAACCTCGCCGACCGGCAGGTTCGGGTCGCAGTGCAGCGCGAATATCTGCACCACCTCGTCCAGACCGCCGGCTTCGATCACCTCGAGCGACCCACAGGGCAGGATCTCCTCGGCCGGCTGGAAGATCAGGCGTACCCGGCCGGGCAGTTCACCCGCTTCGGCGAGGCGGGCGAGGAGCATTCCCACGCCGAGCATGACCGCGGTGTGCACGTCATGACCGCAGGCGTGACAGACCCCGTCAACGGTGGAGCGGAAGGGCACGTCCTTGCTGTCGGTCAACGGCAGCGCGTCGATGTCGGCCCGAAACGCAATCACTGGGCCGTCTGGGCGGCCGTCGATGTCGCAGATGACCCCGTTGCCCTTGGGGAGGAGCCGGGGTCGCAACCCGGCCCGGGTCAGCTCCCGAGCGATCAGAGCGGCCGTCTCGAACTCCTCGCCGGAGAGCTCCGGATGCGAGTGGATCCGCCTCCGGGTGGCGATCAGGCCCGACACCCGGAGCGCAAGGAACTGGTCCAGGTCGAGGGGTAGGGGCTGGGAGCCGGCGGGCGCCTCCGTCCAGGACGACGCCAGCTGGCCATTACTCGGCAGCGTCAACGCACTCGTCACGTCGAATTCTCGATCACTAGAAATGGATGAATCTTCCGGAACCGCCGACAGCCTAGACCTCCGACGGTGACGCTGCGCAACCTCGTTCTGGTAGCGATCGGGCCGCTCTGCGTCACGTACGCCCTGCTCGGGGCGCTCGTTCATCGGCGGGACAGCAGGTAGATCGCGGTTGCTCGCTGCCATCTGCCCCACACCTCCTACAACGCGTAATCGGTTCACAAGTTAGGAATTTTCTCCGACACTCGAGACCCGTCATCCGAATTGTGGCATTAGTCCGTTCCGTCAACGGACACTCCGATAATTAGCAACCACACTCACGACCGGGCCCGCAGACGTTCACACGTTCACCCGGTAACCGACCACACACAGTGTGCGTCGCCTTCACTCAAACGGGGTACCCGCGGTTGCCGCCCGCTACGCGCCGGAACCACCACTAGCCCGCGAACGGGCAGCAGGCACTAGCCGGCAGCGGGCACTAGCGGCAACGGCCGCACCGAGGGGACGCCCGGATGCCCGGACGCGAGAACACCCGGACGCGGGAACACCCGGACGCGAGAACACCCGGACGCGGGAACGCCCGGACGCGGGAACGCCCGGACGCAGGAACGCCCGGACGCCGGGGCGCGATCAGAATCGGTCAGCGGGGCGGTACGTCCCCCAGACCTCACGCAGCGTGCCGCAGACCTCGCCAACCGTGGCACGAGCCCGCAGCGCCTCCTTCATCGGGTAGAGCACGTTACCGCTCCCCTCGGCGGCGGCCCGCAGCTGCGCCTGGGCCCGCTCGACCGCCCCGGAGTCCCGCTCGGCCCGCAACTTCGCCAGCCGTTCGGCCTGCGCGACCTCGATCGCCGGGTCAACCCGCAGCGGCTCGTACGGCTCCTCCTCGTCCACCGCGAACCGGTTGAGACCCACCACGACCCGCTCACCGGAGTCGATCTGCTGCGCGATCTGGTACGCCGACTGCTCGATCTCCCGCTTCTGGAACCCGACTTCGATCGCCTCGACCGCCGAACCGTGCTCGAAGACCCGCTGCATCAACCCCTCCGCCGCGGCTTCGATCTCGGCCGTCATGGCCTCCACCACGTACGAGCCGGCGAACGGGTCAACAGTGTCGGTGAGGTCCGTCTCGTAGGCGAGCACCTGCTGCGTCCGCAGCGCGAGCCGGGCGGCCTTCTCCGTCGGCAGTGCGATCGCCTCGTCGAAGCTGTTGGTGTGCAGCGACTGCGTTCCACCGAGTACGGCACCGAGCCCCTGCACCGCCACCCGGACCAGGTTCACTTCCGGTTGTTGGGCGGTGAGCTGCACGCCGGCGGTCTGGGTGTGGAAGCGAAGCATCATCGACTTCGGATTCTTCGCCCCGAACTCGTCTCGCATCAGCCGCGCCCAGATTCGTCGGGCGGCACGGAACTTCGCCACCTCTTCCAACAGCGTCGTACGGGCGACGAAGAAGAATGACAGCCGGGGCGCGAAGTCGTCCACCGCGAGCCCAGCGGCGATCGCCGCGCGCACATACTCGACGCCGTTGGCCAGGGTGAAGGCGATCTCCTGAGTGGGTGTCGCGCCCGCCTCGGCCATGTGATAGCCGGAGATGGAGATGGTGTTCCACTTCGGCACCTCGCTGCGACAGTAGGCGAAGGTGTCCGCGACCAGGCGCAGCGAGGGCTTCGGCGGGAAGATGTACGTCCCGCGGGCGATGTACTCCTTGAGGATGTCGTTCTGGATCGTGCCATTCAACGCCGCCCCGGCCACCCCGTTCTCCTCGGCGACCAACTGGTAGAGCAGAAGCAGCACCGAACCCGGCGCGTTGATCGTCATCGACGTGGAGACCTTGTCCAGCGGGATGCCGTCGAAGAGCAGCCGCATGTCCTCGATGGAGTCAATGGCGACGCCGACCTTGCCGACCTCACCGTGCGCGATCGGCTCGTCCGAGTCGTACCCCATCTGGGTGGGCAGGTCGAAGGCGACGGAGAGCCCCATCGTGCCCGCCCGAAGCAGCTGGTGGTAGCGCGCGTTGGACTCCGCAGCGGTACCGAAGCCGGCATACTGGCGCATCGTCCAGGGACGCGCCGTGTACATGGTGGGGTAGACCCCGCGGGTGTACGGGTACTCCCCCGGGCTGCCCAGCCGGGAGTCCAGGTCCTCCGGGAGGTCGGCCCCCGTGTAGACGCCCTGGATCGGGAAACCAGACTCGCTTGACCGCCGTTCGCTCATTACCGGATGGTAAGACGACCTGCTCCGGCGTCGGACGAGGGATTGAGCACACGCCCCCACCTAGCCAACCCGGCGTACCGGGACGGACACGCATCGTCGTCTTTGCCAAATGTCCGCCGCGTCGGCTTTCGCAACTGGCATCCGACCCAGCAAGATAGGGGGGTTGTGTCCCAGCCCCCCTCGAATTCCCCCGGTGGCTCTTCAGTGACTCAGATCCCGACGTGGAGCGGCGGACCTGTCAGTCCTCCCAGCGACCGCGCAACACCCAACACCATCATCGGCGGGCGCTACTCATTGCGCTCAGCAGTGGGCAACGGCGGCATGGGCACGGTCTGGCGTGCTGCAGACACGCTCCTGCGCCGAGACGTGGCCGTCAAGGAGGTCGTCCTACCCCAAGGGCTGGCCCCCTCAGACCGCGACGCCATGTACGAACGCACCCTGCGCGAGGCCCGTGCCGCAGCAGCGATCCAACACCCCGCCGTCGTCCAGGTTTACGATGTGGTCACCGAGAGTGGCCGGCCATGGATCGTGATGGAGCTACTCGACTCCCGCAGCCTCGCGGACATGGTGATCGAAGACGGACCGTTAGCCCAGCGGGTGGTAGCCAAGATCGGCGTCTCGCTGCTCGGCGCGCTGGAAGTGGCGCACGCGATCGGCGTACTGCATCGCGATGTCAAGCCCGCCAATGTGCTGATCTGTTCGGACGGCCGCTGCGTGCTGACCGACTTCGGGGTGGCCCGGATGCCTACCGACGTGCAGCTCACCACGCCCGGCATGGTGCTCGGCTCCCCCCACTTCATCTCCCCCGAACGGGCGATGGGCCAGGACTTCGGGCCGCCCAGCGACCTGTTCTCCCTCGGGGTGACCCTCTACACGGCCGTCGAAGGACGCCCGCCCTTCGACAAGGGCGATCCGATCGAGACGATGCACTCGGTCGTCGAAGACCCGCCCGCCCCGCCGCAGCGCAGTGGCCCGCTGGTGCCGGTGCTGATGGGGCTGCTGGAGAAGAACCCGGACCGCCGGCTGCCGGTGCACACGGCCCGGGCCATGCTCCGCGAACTGCTCGCCGGCCCGCTGACCAGCAATGCGGTGGCGGTGAACTCGGTGACCGACCCGTACTCGGTGGTGCCGGTCCAGCAGCGGCCAGCCGCGATCCCGCAGCCGGCCCAGCCCGCCCAGCCAGCCCAGCCGGCCAAGCCGGCCCAGCCGGCCAAGCCCGCCCAGCCGAGCGGCACGATCGGCGGGCGAGCGATGCTCGCGGCCGGTGAGTCGCTCACCGACCGACTGGCCGCGCTGCGCCGGGGTGAGCGTCCCGCGGTGGAGTCCCGGGCCACCCCCGCTGCGCTGGAGGACACCAGCGCCACGGCACTCGCCGGCCCGCTGAACACACCGACCGGGGCGATGCCGGCGCCGAGCCGCGCCTACGGCGGGGATGCCACCCAGCACATCGGCGGCTACCCGGGCCCGGCCGCTCCCACCGCGGGCGGGGCCCAGTGGTCGGTTCCGGGCACCGGTCAGCCGTGGACCGGCACACCGCAGTCGGCGACACCGTCCGGCGGTCTCGCCGGGCGGGCGCGGGCCACCGGTGACCAACTCGTTCGCCGGGTGAAGGGCTGGCCGGGCAAGGTTCAACTCGCCGTCGCGGGTGGGCTGGCCGTGGTGCTCCTGATCGGCGTCGTCTCCCTCGCCGGCGGAGGCGACTCGGAGCAACCAGTCGCACCACAGGCGGCCCCGACATCGGCTACTCCCGCCGTCGAGCTCCCCGAGCTGATGGAGCACTCGGCGCGGGGGGCGCGGGTTCTGGTGCCAAAGGGTTGGGAAGAGAAGGTCGGCGGGCTGTACACCGATTACGTTGACCCGGAGGACCAGGGCCGCCGGGTCCGAGTCATCACCGAGAAGTGGACCAACACCTCAGCCCGCTGGGCAGCGGTCGCCGAGGACGGGTTGCAGACCCGCTCCACCTCCTGTGCGAAGCCGTACCGTCAGATCGCCCTAGACGTCGAGACGGAGCTGGCCGGCAAGCCAGCGGCCGAGTTCGAATACACCTGTGGTGAGGGTCCGGAGATGCGGCACGGCATCTGGCGTGGTGTCGCCCACGAGGGCCAGTCGTACTCGTTCTACCTAACCACCACCGACGCCCGGTTTGAGGAGAGTCGACCGATCTTCGACGAGATGGTCAAGTCTTTCCAGCTGACTGCGGCCGGCTGAGCCTGGGCGAGCCGACGCGGTGATCCGCCGACGTGCTATCAAGAGGCATGTCGGCGGATCACCACCACCTCAATGACCTTCGCGAGCAGGCCCAACGTTGGCTCGACGACGATCCGGACCCAGCCAGCCGCGCCGAGCTACAGGCGGTGCTCGACCGACTTCCGGGCAGCGCCCCGGAGCTGGCCGACCGCTTCGCCGGCCCGCTGACCTTCGGCACCGCGGGCCTACGCGGCCCGTTGCGTGCCGGCCCGAACGGAATGAATCTCGCGGTGGTCACGCAGGCCGCCGCCGGGCTGGTCGCCTGGCTGACCGCCCAAGGCGGTACCGGTCCACTGGTGATCGGGTACGACGCCCGAACCGGTTCCCGCGCCTTCGCGGAACGGACCGCACAGGTCGCCACCGGCGCTGGCCGCCCGGCGCTGCTGCTCCCCCGCCCGCTGCCGACGCCGGTGCTGGCCCATGCGGTGCGCCAGCACGAGGCGGTCGCCGGAGTGATGGTGACGGCCAGCCACAACCCGCCGCAGGACAACGGCTACAAGGTCTACCTGGGGGCCCAACTCGGTGGTGAACTGGGCGCGGGGGCGCAGATCGTGCCGCCAGCGGACGCCGAGATCGAGTCCGCGATCCGCGCGGTCGGGCCGCTGGCAGCCGTACCACTGGGCCCACCCGGGCAAGTCCTCGACGACACCCTGGTGGCCTCGTACGTGGAGCAGGCCGTCGCGGTGATCGCACCGGGCGGACCGCGCGATCTGAAGGTGGCGTACACGCCGCTACACGGAGTCGGCGCGGCGGTGCTCACGGCGGCGTTCACCGACGCCGGTTTCCCCACCCCGCGGCTCGTGCCGGACCAGGCTGAGCCGGACCCGAAGTTCCCCACGGTCGCCTTCCCCAACCCGGAGGAGCCCGGGGCCGTTGACAGGCTCACCGCCCTGGCCGACACGACCGGTGCGGACCTCGCGATCGCCAACGATCCGGATGCCGACCGCTGCGCGGTGGTGATCCGGGAGCCGGCCAACCCCGCGGCGGACAGAGCCGCTCCGGGGTGGCGGATGCTCCGCGGTGACGAGGTGGGGGCACTCCTCGCCGACCACCTGATGCGCCGTGGCCGAACCGGCCTCTACGCCACCACCATCGTGTCGTCGGCGCTACTGCGCGCGATGTGCACCGCCCGCGACCTGCCGTATGACGAGACCCTGACCGGGTTCAAGTGGATCGTCCGGGCTGGCGGGGGGTCCACCCCGTTGGTCTTCGGCTACGAGGAGGCGCTGGGCTACTGTGTCGCCCCCGACCATGTTCGGGACAAGGACGGCATCACCGCAGCGCTGACCATCGCCGAACTCGCCGCTGGGCTCAAGGCGGAGGGGCGTAGCCTCGCCGACCGGCTGGACGAGTTGGCGGCCGAGTTCGGCGTGCACCACACCGACCAGCTCTCGGTACGGGTGGACGACCTACAGGTGATCACAGACGCGATGGCCCGGATCCGCGCCACGACCCCGAGCATGCTGCTCGGGGAGCCGCTCATCGAGTCCCAGGACCTGCTCCCGACGGCCGATGTGGTGATCCTGCGCAGCGCCACCGCCCGGGTGGTGATTCGACCGTCCGGCACCGAACCGAAGCTCAAGGCGTACCTGGAGGTGGTGCAGCCAGTCGTGGCGGGCGACATCACCGCGGCCCGCGGCCGTGCCGCCACTGCCGTGGCCGACTTACGGTCCGAAGTCGCCGCCAGCTTGGGGGTGTAGGGCGGGGTCCGGTCCCGAGGGCGTGGGGCCCCGCCCAACAACCGACCGCCGCCCAACACCGACCGTGGACCCGTCGGTCAGAAGCGGGGCATACCGCCGAACTGCCGGTCACCGGCGTCACCCAGGCCAGGAACGATGAACCGACGCTCGTTGAGTCCCTCATCGACCGCGGCCGTAACCAGGCGCAGGGGCAGGCCGGAGCGCTCCAGCCGGTCAATTCCGACCGGCGCGGCGAGCACGCAGAGCACAGTGATGTCGGCACATCCCCGATCGGCGAGAAGCCGGCAACAGTGCTCCAACGAGCCACCGGTGGCGAGCATCGGGTCGAGCACCAGCACCGGCAGCCCGGTGAGGTCGGGCGGGAGCGACTCCATGTACGCGCGGGGCTCGAAGGTCTCCTCGTCCCGGGCCAGGCCGACGAAGCCCATCGACGACTCCGGCAACAGGCCCAGCGCCGCGTCAGCCATGCCAAGGCCGGCCCGCAGCACCGGCACCAGCAGCGGCGGATTGGCGAGCCGGGTGCCCTGGGTGCCGGTGACCGGGGTTTGCACCGGATAGCGCTCGACGGGGAAGGATCGGGCCGCCTCGTACACCAGCATGGTGGTGAGTTCGTGCAACGCGGCGCGGAACGAGGCCGAGTCGGTCCGCGCGTCGCGCATCGCGGTCAGCCGCGCCTGGGCGAGCGGGTGGTCAATGACGTGTACATCCACGGTCGCTCAACCTACCCGCCCACGGCCCTGGGCACCCTCGGTGTGACCGGACCGGCGGCGCTGGCCCGCACCAGCACCATGGCCAAGATCACAGCCTGGAGCTCCGGCGTAGACTCCAGGGCATGACGGCGACAGCGATGTCGGCCCGGTCGGACCTAACCGAGCTGGGACGATCCGAGACCGCCCTCCGGGCGTTCCTCCACGGCCTGCCCGGCGTGGACCAGGTCGGCGCCGAGCAGCGGGCGGCGCAGCTCGGCACACGTTCAATCAAGGCCACGGCGAAGGCCTGGGCGATCGACCTAGCCATCCGGATGGTCGACCTGACCACCCTCGAGGGGGCCGACACCCCCGGCAAGGTACGGGCCCTCGCCGCCAAGGCCCTGCGCCCCGACCCCGCCGACCCGTCCTGCCCGCACGTCGGCGCCGTCTGCGTCTACCCGTCGATGGTCCCGTACGTGGCCGAGGTGCTCCGTCAGCCCGCCGGCGGGGCAGGACCGGCCGACGCGCAAGCAGCACCAGCCGGAACCGGCCTGGTACACCTGGCCAGCGTGGCGACCGCCTTCCCCTCCGGCCAGGCCCCGCTGGAGATCAAGCTCGCTGACACCCGAGCCGCGGTCGCAGCCGGCGCCGACGAGATCGACATGGTGATCAACCGGAGCGCCTTCCTGACCGGCCGATACCAGGAGGTCTACGACGAGATCGTGGCCATCCGGGAGGCCTGCGGCCCGGCCCACCTCAAGGTGATCCTGGAAACCGGGGAGCTCTCCACCTACGACAACGTCCGGCGCGCGTCCTGGCTCGCCATGCTGGCCGGCGCGGACTTCATCAAGACCTCCACCGGTAAGGTCCCGGCGGCGGCTACCCCGCCGGTGACGCTGGTGATGCTGGAAGCAGTCCGGGACTTCCGTGCCGCGACCGGACGGCAGGTCGGCGTGAAGCCGGCCGGCGGCATCAAGACCACCAAAGACGCCATCAAATACCTCGTGCTGGTCAACGAGACGGTCGGCGCGGACTGGCTGGACCCGGACTGGTTCCGGTTCGGTGCCTCCAGCCTCCTCAACGACCTGCTGATGCAGCGCACCAAGCTGACGACCGGCGAATACGCCGGTCCCGACTACTTCACCCGGGACTGAGCGCGATGTTCGAATACGCCCCCGCCCCCGAGTCACGCTCGGTGGTACGGCTCCAGCCCGCGTACGGGCTCTTCGTCGGCGGCGAGTTCGTTGACCCGACCGACGGCGATAGCTTCACCTCGATCAACCCCGCCTCGGAGGAGGTCCTCGCCGAAGTGGCCGCAGGCGGCGTCGGCGATGTTGACCGCGCCGTCCGCGCCGCACGAACTGCGTACGACCGCGTCTGGGGCCCGATGCCGGGCCGGGACCGGGCCAAGTACCTGTTCCGGATCGCGCGCCTCATTCAGGAGCGTTCCCGCGAGTTGGCGGTGCTGGAGTCGCTGGACAACGGCAAACCGATCAAGGAGTCCCGGGACGTTGACCTTCCGCTGGTCGCCGCCCACTTCTTCTACTACGCCGGCTGGGCGGACAAGCTCGACCACGCGGGGTTCGGGCCCGGCCCCCGGCCGCTCGGGGTGGCCGCGCAGATCATCCCGTGGAACTTCCCCCTGCTCATGCTGGCGTGGAAGATCGCCCCGGCGCTGGCCACTGGCAACACCGTGGTGCTCAAACCCGCGGAGACGACCTCGCTCACCGCGTTGCTCTTCGCCGAGATCTGCCAGCAGGCCGACCTCCCCGCCGGAGTGGTGAACATCGTCACCGGCGCGGGTGATACCGGCCGGGCACTGGTCGAGCACCACGACGTGGACAAGGTCGCCTTCACCGGCTCCACCGAGGTGGGCAAGGCCATCGCCCGCGCCGTAGCCGGCACCGACACGAAGCTCACCCTGGAGCTGGGCGGTAAGGCCGCCAACATCGTCTTCGACGACGCCCCGGTGGACCAGGCGGTTGAGGGCATCGTCAACGGCATCTTCTTCAACCAGGGGCATGTCTGCTGCGCCGGCTCCCGCCTGCTGCTGCAGGAGTCAGTCGCCGACCAGGTGCTGGCATCGCTGAAACGGCGGATGGCCCAGCTGCGCGTCGGTGACCCGCTGGACAAGAACACCGACATCGGGGCGATCAACTCGGCGGCGCAGCTGGCCCGGATCAGGGAGCTCGCCGACGCCGGCACGGCCGAGGGGGCCCAGCGCTGGTCGCCCCCGTGTGAGCTTCCCGACCGTGGCTTCTGGTTCGCGCCCACGATCTTCACCGGTGTCACCCAGGCCCATCGAATCGCCCGCGAGGAGATCTTCGGCCCAGTGCTGTCCGTGCTGACCTTCCGCACCCCCGCGGAGGCCGTCGAGAAGGCCAACAACACCCCGTACGGGCTCTCGGCCGGCGTGTGGACGGAGAAGGGCTCCCGGATGCTCTGGCTGGCCGACCGGCTCCGCGCCGGCGTGGTCTGGGCCAACACCTTCAACAAATTCGACCCCACCTCGCCGTTCGGCGGTTACCAGGAGTCGGGCTACGGTCGCGAGGGCGGCCGGCACGGGCTGGAGGCGTACCTGAATGTCTGAGCGGGTCA
This sequence comes from Salinispora fenicalii, assembly GCF_000514815.1. GTDB lineage: Bacteria > Actinomycetota > Actinomycetes > Mycobacteriales > Micromonosporaceae > Micromonospora > Micromonospora fenicalii. Next base: position 116,889 of record NZ_AZWQ01000010.1, on the reverse strand, counting down.
CGGTACGAAAGACATACAAGCTCTACATCGGCGGGAAGTTCCCGCGCAGCGAGTCGGGACGGTCGTATCTCGTGCAGTCAGGTGAGAACAGCACGGCCAACGTGGCGCTCGCCTCGCGCAAGGACGCACGGGACGCGGTCTTGGCGGCCCGGGCCGCCGGTTCGGGTTGGGCCGGTGCGACCGCGTACAACCGGGGTCAGATCCTCTACCGCGCCGCCGAGATGCTGGAGGGCCGGCGCGAGCAGTTCGTGGCCCTGGGCATCCCCGGCGACGAGGTGGACGCCGCGACCGACCGTTGGGTCTGGTACGCCGGCTGGTCGGACAAGCTGCCCCAGGTGCGGGGCGGCGTGAACCCGGTCGCTGGCCCGTACTTCAACCTGTCAACGCCGGAGCCAACCGGGGTGGTAGCCGTGGTGGCCCCCGCGGCACCGGCGCTGCTCGGCCTGGTCAGTGTCATCGCCCCGGCGATCGTGAGCGGAAACACGGTGGTCGTGGCGGCCTCGCCCACCGATCCCCTCGCCGCGGTGACCCTGGCCGAGGTGCTGGCCACCGCTGACCTGCCCGCCGGGGTGGTCAACATCCTGACCGGTCGCCTCCAGGAGACGGTCCCGTCGCTGGCGGGCCACCGGGATGTCAACGCCCTCGATCTGGCGGGCGTGGCCGACGCCGAGCTGGCGACGAGCCTGGAGGTCAAGGCGGCGGAGAACCTCAAGCGGGTACTGCGTCCCGTCCCGGCCAACTACGACTGGTATGCCAATCCCGGCCTGGCCCGGATGACCGCACTGCTGGAGACGAAGACGGTCTGGCACCCCAAGGGCGGCTAACGGCCACTACTACGCGGGGTAGGATTACCGGGTGACCCGGCTCGGCGAGCTCGAACGCGCAGTGATGGATGTGCTGTGGGACCTACTCCCCGGCAGATCAGACGGGCTCATGGTGCGGGAGGTCGTCGACGCCCTCGCCGGGCGCGAGCTGGCCTACACCACCGTGCTGACCGTGCTGGACCGGCTCGCCGGCAAGGGCATGGTGCGGCGGGAACGCGAGGGGCGGGCCTGGCGGTACCGGGCCGCCGCAAGCCGAGAGGCGCACATCGCCAAACTCATGCTCGACGCGCTGGATCTCGGCGGTAGTCGAGACGCCGCCCTGGTGCGCTTCGCCCGGTCGGTGACCGGGACCGAGGCGGAGGTGCTGCGCGCCGCACTGAGCGCGGCGGGCGAGCCCAGCGCCCCGGCCAGCCCCGCCACACCGGCGCCCCCCGCCACACCGGCGGACCCCATCACATCGGCGCCCCCCGTCACACCGACGGTCCCGGCCACACCGGCGGCCAAGGCGCCGGAGCACTAGGGCGGCAAGCATGACGTACGCGCTGCACTTCGGGCTCACGGTGCTGGCCTGCTGGCTCACCGCGCAGGTACTAGCCCGTTCAACCTGGACCTGGCGCAGCCCGCGGGTGGCCATTGTCTGCTGGCAGGCGGTCGGCCTGGCGGCTGGCCTGGCGGCGATGGGTCTCCCGATGGCCCTCGGCCTGGCCGCGTATGACCTGCCGACCGGCAGCGCCCTCTGGGCCCTCGCCGAGGAGCTGCGGCGCGGCGCGTGGCCGGCCGGGGTTACCCCGCTCCAGCTCGGGCTCATCGGTCTCGGCTGCGGAATCGGCGTGGTGCTGTTCACCACCACCCTCCGCAGCCTGCACAGCGCCGTCCGGGCCCAGCGCCGCCACCGGGATCTGCTCACGCTGGTCGCCCGGCAGGATCCAACGGTGCCCGGTGCACTGGTGCTCGACCATCCGAGCGCGGCCGCGTACTGCCTGCCCGGGGTACGGCCTCGGGTCGTGGTCAGTGCCGGCACCCTCGACCTGCTGGACCAGGCCGAGCTGGCGGCCGTGCTCACCCACGAGCGGGCCCACGCCCAGGAACGGCACGATCTCGTCCTGTTGCCATTCACCGCGCTCCGTCGGGTGCTGCCCTGGCTCCGCTGGGTACGGGACGCACACGAGCGAGTCGCCCTGCTGGTCGAGATGCGCGCCGATGACAAGGCCCGCGAGCGGCACGCCGAGGCACCCCTGGCGGGCGCGCTGCGCCGGTTCGCCGCCGCTGGTGACCGGATCACCCCGGCCGGCACCCTGGGCATCGGTGACCGCGACCTCGAACTGCGGGTCCACCGGCTACTGGAGTCGGGACGACCACCCCGGCTGGTCGGCGCCGCCGCGCTGGCGGTGACGACCACGCTGGTCGCCCTACCGGTCTCGCTGTTCCTGAGCTGATGGCAGCGGCACCACCGGAGTCCGGCCCGACTAGGCTGTGCGAAATGTGCTGGTGGGAGTTCCGGGGACGGACCGACGGTAGGGCACCGGGACAGCGGTGAACCGTCGTCCCTTCGATCCACGTCTGCTGCGACGGGTCCCCGCGGCCCGGCGCGACCTCGCCGTGCTCGCGCTCCTCGGCGTACTCGCCGCGGGCCTGGTGCTGGCGCAGGCGACCGCGCTCGCCGCACTGCTCGCCACCGCGTTCGACGGGCGGCTCAACCGACCCGCGTTGGCCGGTTTCGTCGCCGCGATCAGCGCCCGGTCGCTGCTGGTGTGGGCGCAGGGAACGGTGTCGGCCCGGGTCGCCGCGACCGTCAAGGCAGCGCTGCGGGCCGAGCTACTCGCCGCGGTCGGTCGGCACGGCCCGACCTGGGTCGCCGGACAGCGGGCCGGGCAGCTGGCGACGCTGGCCGGGCGCGGGCTGGACGCGCTGGACGCCTACTTCACCGGGTACCTGCCGCAGCTCGTCCTCAGCGTCACCGTGCCGATCGCCGTACTCGCCCGGATCTTCGTCGCCGACTGGAGTTCCGCCCTCATCATCGCGGTCACCCTCCCCCTCATCCCGATCTTCGGCGCGCTGCTCGGCTGGCAGGCGCAGGCGGCGACGGAACGTCAGTGGCGGCGGCTGGCGCTGCTCGGTGGGCACTTCCTGGACATGATCGCCGGGCTCCCGACGCTGCGGACGTTCGGCCGGGCCCGGGCCCAGACCGAGGTGGTCCGCCGGATGGCCGACGGGCACCGGGTGGCGACCATGCGGACGCTGCGCATCGCGTTCCTCTCCGCACTGGTGCTGGAGTTGGTCGCCACCCTCTCCGTCGCGCTGGTCGCGGTGCCGGTCGGGGTCCGGCTGCTCGGCGGCGGGCTGACCCTGCAGACCGCGCTGCTGGTGCTGCTACTCACCCCCGAGGCGTACCTGCCGCTGCGGACTGCCGGCAGTCGCTTCCACGCCAGCATGGAGGGGCTCACCGCGCTGGACGAGGCGCTCACCCTCTCCGCCGCGGCACCCGAGGCCGGCACCGGGACGGGCCCAGCCGAGCCGAACGGCCGGGGCGTGATCCGGTTCGAGGGTGTCACCGTCGCCTACGACCGGACCACGGCGCTGCGCGATGTCACGCTGACGATCCAGCCCGGCGAACGGATCGCGGTGGTCGGGCCAAGCGGCGCCGGCAAGAGCACCCTGCTGAACCTGCTGCTCGGATTTGTTCCGCCCACCTCCGGCCGGGTCACCGTGGACGGCGTCGACCTAGCCCAGGCCGACCTGGACGCCTGGCGTCGCCACCTCGCCTGGGTTCCGCAGCGGGCCCACCTCTTCGCCGCCTCACTGGCGGACAACATCCGTCTCGGCTCCCCGGACACACCCGACGCCGCGCTGGCTGGCGCCGTGCGCGACGCGGCGCTGACCGATGTCCTCGCCGCGCTCCCCGACGGGCTGGCCACCCGCCTCGGTGAGCGGGGGCACGGCCTCTCCAGCGGTCAACGGCAACGGGTCGCGCTTGCCCGAGCCTTCCTCCGGGACGCACCGATAGTGCTGCTCGACGAGCCGACCGCCCGCCTGGACGCGGGGAGCGAGTCAGCCGTCCTCAAGGCCACTCGCACGTTGGTGGCCGGCCGCACGGCGCTGCTGGTGGCCCATCGCCCCGCGCTGCTCGCCGACGCGGACCGCGTGCTGCGGGTCGCCGACGGGCGGGTGACCGAGCTCACCCCGACCCCCGCCGGGAGGACGGCCTGATGAGTGTCTCCGACCCGACCAGCTACCCGGGCACTCCCCCGGCCCACGGCACCGACGGCGATGGGACGCCGCTATCCACCGGGCGTGCCGACGCGCCGGAGCGGGTGGTCCTGCGGCTGGCCCGCCCCTACCTGAACCGGCTAGTCGGCGCGGGCCTGCTCGCCGCCGCCACCGAGTTCGCCGCGCTGGCCCTGATGTCCACCGCGACGTGGCTGCTGATGAGCGCCGCCGGCCGCCCACCGCTGGACCGGCTGACGGTGGCGATCGTCGCCGTCCGTGCGCTCGCCATCGGGCGCGGCGTGCTCCGCTACACCGAACGCCTGGCCGGGCACGACGCGGTGCTGCGGCTGGTCACCGATGTCCGTACCCGGGTCTTCGCCGCCCTGGCGTCCCGGCGGGACAGCGCCAGGCAGCACTCCGGAGACGCCCTGAGCCGGCTGGTCTCCGACGTCGAAGCCGTCCAGGACCTGCTGTTACGGGTCCTCGTTCCGGCCACGGCGGCGGGGCTAGTGGGTGTGGTGGCCGTCGCCGCGACCACGTTCGTCTCACCGGCCGCCGCCGGAGCGCTCGCGGTTGGGCTGCTACTCGCGGGGGTCGCGCTGCCGGCGCTGGCCACTGCGCTGACCCGACGTGCCGCCGCCGAGCTGGCGCCGCTACGCGGTGCCCTGGCCACCGACGCAGTTGATCTCACTCACGGCGCTGCCGACCTCGCCGCCTTCGGGGCCACCGATCGGGCCCGGGGCGCGGCAACCGACCGGATCCAACGGCTGGCCCAGATCGAACGGCGGCTGGCCGCGGCCGGCTTCGCGGTGGACGCGCTGGGTGTCCTGGTGGCCGGGCTGACCGCCGGGGCGGTGCTGCTGGTGGCCCTGGCCGATGGCGTCAACGGGGTGCTGGTCGGCGTCCTCGCCGTCGGCACCTTGGTCGCCGTCGAGGTCGCGCTCGCCCTCGTCGGCGCCGCCCGGCAGTGGACCGGCCTCCGCGCTGGCCTCAGCCGAGTCGCCGCGCTGCTCCGGGAGACGCCGACAGCAACCGCAGCCACACCCGCGGTAAGCCCCGCCCCCACCGCCGCGGAGATCCGATTCAACGATGTCACCGTCCGCTACCGCAGCGAGGGGCCGCCCGCCCTCGACCGGCTCCGCCTGGACCTGCCCCCCGGCCGGCGGGTCGCCGTGGTGGGGCCGAGCGGCGCCGGCAAGAGCACCCTCGCCGCCGCCCTCATCGGCAGCGTACGGCCGAGCGCCGGACGGATCATCCTGGACGGACAGGAGCTCTCCGCCTACCCGGCGGAGCTCCTTCCCCGCTACGTCGGGGGCCTACTCGCCGAGGCGTACGTCTTCCACGCCACGGTCCGGGAGAACCTGTTACTCGGTCGCCCCGACGCGACCGAGGAGGACCTTGTCGCGGCTACGGTCACCGCTGGGCTGGCCGGTTGGGTACGGGAGCAGCCCGACGGCTGGGACACAGTGGTGGGCGAAGAGGGCGGGCAGCTCTCCGGCGGCCAGCGGCAGCGGCTCGCGCTAGCTCGGGCGCTCCTCGCCGAGCCGGCGGTGCTGGTGCTCGACGAACCGACCGAAGGGCTCGACCCGGTGGCCGCGGACGACGTACTGGCTTCTGTGCTGGCCGCCACGCCGACCCACCGCTCCGTCCTGCTGATCAGTCACCGGCTGCGTGGCCTCGACGCGGTTGACGAGATCCTGGTGCTCGAGTCTGGCCGGGTGGTCCAGCGCGGCCGGCACGCCGACCTGGTCGCCACGCCCGGCTGGTACCGGGATCAGTGGCAGCTCCAGGAGGCGGCCGAGCGCGGCTATCTCGCTCTCGGACCGCTGCCTTGATCGGGCCGGGCCAGCAGTTCAGGGTTGACACGCGATCCGGCCATCGCCCGCCGGCAGGTCGCGGTCCGCTCGCACGTCCGTAATTCCCGATCGCCGCCGGGGTACCGACACCACAGTCCGGTGCCGCCCACTAGGGTATGTGCGCGTAGTCACCCGCTGGGTCGACCTGGCGGGTGGGCAATCCGAAGCACACGGAGGTCAGCGTGGCCCGCCAGTCGCCTCAACGACCCGATTCCGACGAGCCTGAACTCGACGACTCGGCTGCCTCCGGCACCGCCGCCGCGTCGGCTGAGTCCGCCCGCGCGCTCTGGGCGGAGCTGCGGATCGACCCGGTGGAAATCGCGCTACCCGCCGGCACCGGCTACACGCTGCGGGCCTACCGCCCAGCTCGGGAGCTGACCCCGACCGACGTCGAAGAGCGCGACCAGGACGACCCCTTCCTCGCCCGGCGCCAGGTCGTGACCGAAGAGGACGACGATGAGGTCGTCATCCTCGACGAGGAGGTCGCCCAGGAGTTCGCGGAGAGCGACAAGGAGGAGCGCGACGCCCGCGGGGACTCGGGGGACGAGGCAGAGGCTGCCTCGACCGACTCCACGGACGACGCGGGCGATGAAGAGGTGCCGATCTTCCTCAGTCACAAGGGTCGGCTGCTGCTCTTCAAGACGACCGAGTCCCTGGTCAGCTTCGTGCGCTCCGGCGCTCCCAATGATCTGTCCCAGCTAGACAGCTGGGGCGAGCTGTCCGAGCGGGTGGAGCCGGCCGACGTCACGCCGCTCGACGAGGACGTGTACGAGCTCGACCTGGTCGTGGAGAACCTCCGCGGCGGGCACGACGCGTGGGACTCGACGCTACTCATTGAGGCGGGCGAGGTCGCCCGTGACCTCTCGTACGCGCTGCGGATGCCCGCCGTGCTGGAGATGCTCTCCGCTGGCTCCAGCCTCGACGACCTGGACGAGGCGTTGCGGGCGGCTGCCAACGGGGGGATTGGCGGCTTTCGCGGCCGGCGCCGACTCAAGAAGATCGGGGCACAAACCGCAAGCCTGGGTTGGCGCACCATTGTCGGCAAGATCTCTGCCGTTGTGGACTGGCGCGACTGACCCGTACCAGGGAGCATCATTCTCTGGCAGAGAAGACGACCTGTGTCCCGGGAGGAGGACGACTCCGTGGCGCTCGTGCGCGTGTACTGCGGTCTGGCCTCGGCGGATCCGGCTGAGCGGCCAGCTTCGGTCGGTTCGACGCTGACATCCGCTGTAGTCGACGACGCTGGTCGTCTGCTACACGTCTGCGAGATCGGCGACGACCCCGCCGGCTACGCCCAGTTGGTTACCCTGCTCGTGGAGCGATCGGGCGGTCCGAGCGGCGCGGCGATCGCCGCCGACAACGACGACCACACCGTCACCTCCCTCGTCAGCACCGCTGGTCGTCCGCTGGCGGTCGCCGACGACGACTCGGTGGATGACTTCGCCGAGCGGTTCGCCGACGACGACTCGCTTGAGGAGGCGCAGGCACCGCCGGTGCAGCGACGGGCCATCGGCCTCGCCCGCGCCCTGCAAGCCGGGGCGCTCTCCGCCGTCGCGCTCCCCGCACCACGGGATTTGGCCGGCTACAAGCCGGTCCTTGCCGCGCACGCCGCGCTCGCCAATGGCCGGCATTCGGCCGCGGTCGCGCTGCGGGAAGTGCTGCGGGAACTCTTCCCGGCGGCCCTACAGGCCTACCCTGACCCGGCCGAGCCGGTTGCGCTGGCGGTGCTGGACGCCCTGCCCGAGCCCGGGATGCTGGCTAGCGCCGGGCCGGACGAGCCGGCCGACCGAGTCGTCGCGGACCTCACCGCCGCGGGCGTCGCCGCGCCCGAGATGATCGAGGCCGCGATCACCGCCCTCCGGGTCGCGGTCGCCGAAACCCCGCGCCGCGCCGCGGTCAGCCGGTCCCTCACCTCAGCGGTGTCCACGACCGTCCGGCAGGCCGTCGCCGCGGTCCGGGCCTGCGACGTCGGCTGTGAGGCACTGGTCGGTGTGCTCCATGACCGGGCGGGCACTCCGGCTCCGGCCCGCCGGACCGCCGCCCGACGCGGTACGCCGATCGACGACCCGGCCTCCGCCGGCGCCGCCCTGCCCACCCGGCCGGCTGGTGCCCGTCGGTCCCCGCCAGAGGCGATGCCGGGCCAGGCCGCCCCGCCTTCCCCGCGTCCGCTCGGCCCCCCACCGGTAGCACCGATGCCGGTCGCACCCCCGCCGGTGGCCCCGGAGCCGATCGCACCCGCGGCCGTGGCCGGTCCGCCGGTCTCTGCGGCACCGGCTCTGCCGGAGGCAACGCCAAGCCCCGTTGACGGTCCGACGAACCGCCCCATCTCGTCGCCCGGCAGCACCCCCGCGCCGCCGTCGCAGCGCGGCTCGAGCTCACCGGCGGAGGCGGGCGAGCCGTTCCGGGCGACGTTGACCACCGCGGCGATCCAGAATGCGCGCGCTGAGCGGCAGCGCACCATCAACGCGCCACGACCCAACGCGAAGGCCGAACCGCCGACACCGAGTGGCGGGTTCAGCGTGACCGACGCCAGCGTGCCGGTGCCCACCCCGCGCCCCAGCCGGGATCCCGCTCCCCCGGGCTCGCGGGCGAACTGGCCGCTGATGAACACCCCGGACCCGGCGGACGGTTCCGTGCGTAGCTCCATGGCCGACTCGTATGGCGGGCAGGGGGTGGACGCCCCGACCGATCCAGGTGCGGAGAATCGAGTGCCGCCGCCGTGGTTGGCCGACGATATGCCCCAGGAACCGCCGGTGCTGCGCCTGGTCGAGCCGCCACCGCTGGCCGATCGCGCGCTGCGCGATGGGGCTGAGCCGCAGCTCGAGACGCCACCGCTCCGCGTCGTTGACCGGGATGGGCCCCACAGCCACCAGCCCACCGAGCGCGCCACCGGGCAGCAATTGCCGCCGGTGGAGCACCGCCCTCCACCGGTCGCGGACGACGGGGACGGGGATCTGCTCATCTTCGCCCAGGCGAAGTCGGCCTGGTTCGTCGGTCAGAGCGAAGACGACGAGGTGGACTGGTCGTCGCTGAACGACACCGGTTGGCAGGCCGCGGAGCAGGCCGCGGAGCAGGCGGCGATGCAGGCGGCGAAACCGAAGGCTGGCTCCGAGACGGCAGCGGGCCTTCCCATTCGGGTGCCGCAGGCCAACCTGGTCCCCGGTTCGCCGAAGCGGGACGACCGGCCACTGCGGATCGTTCGAGATCCGGCCAGCCTCGCGGAGAACACCACCGGCTACTTCCGCGGCTGGCGTCGCGGTCAAGAGATTGGGGGGTTCGCGGTCGGCGGTCGCCCGGGGCGCGAAGCCGCTGGCGGCTGGGACTTCACCCGGGACACCGGTGACCGCGACGAGGAACGAAAGTACGAGTTCCGGTCGGCCGGATACCAGTCCTGACTCCCAGGGCCTAGGCCGCAATCAACGCCAGCTAAATCGCACAGAGCCCCCGGCAGCTGGCCGGGGGGCTCTTCGACTTTCTCCTCCAAGCAGACCGTGGGCGAATGCGGGCGCGGGTCAGCTACTCCTGGCCCGCGGCGTGGAACGGCTAAGGTATCCATCCGACGACGACCTCGTCGTCGCCGGATACCCGCACGTCAATCAAGCCCGGGCGACAGCCCGGGACCGACGCATGGTGAGCACATACTCGACAAGCGAGATCAGCACGTGTTTCGTGGACTCTCGATTGCGGGCATCGCAGGCCACCACCGGCACCTCGCTGGGGATTGCCAGCGCGTCCCGAACCTCCTGCGGGTTGTGGTACTGCATCCCATCGAAGCAGTTGATGGCCACCAGGTAGGGCAGCCGCCGGTGCTCAAAGAAGTCGATCGCCGCGAAGCAGTCAGCGAGCCGACGGGTGTCGACCAAAACAACCGCACCGATAGCGCCACGGACCAGTTCGTCCCACATGAACCAGAACCGAGTCTGACCGGGCGTACCGAACAGGTACAGAATCAGGTCTCGGTCGATCGAGATCCGGCCAAAGTCCATGGCCACCGTGGTCGTCGACTTCCCCGGCACCTGCCGATTGTCGTCAACACCCACGCTCGCGGAGGTCATGATCGCCTCCGTTGTCAGCGGCGTGATCTCCGAGACCGAGCCGACCAGCGTCGTCTTACCGACGCCGAATCCACCGGCAATGACAATCTTCGCCGATGTCACGCGGCCGCTCGCGGTCGGCGGACGCGCCACGTCAGAGCCTGCGAAGTCCACTCAGCACCCTTTCCAGCAGTTCAGTGCCCACCACGTCGTCCGAGTCGTCCAGGATGGTCGGCTCATGGACCGCGACCAGGCCATCTGTCGCCATGTCGGCGATGAGCACCCGGGCCACCCCGAGCGGAAGCTGCATCCGTGCCGCGATCTCGGCTAACGACTGCACACGTCCATCACAGAGCGCGGCGATGTACTGGTGCTCACGGCCGTGTCCGCCGTTGCCGGTGGCAACGGCCCGCCCGCGCACCGTCGTCTCGATAAGCGCTTCCATCGCGATGTCGAGTCGGGGACGGGTGCGACCCCGGGTCACGGCGTACGGACGGACCAACGCGCCGGTCGGTTCGTCATGATCAGTCATGTCGCCGTTCACCTCCTTCGCACCCGGGGCCGGCCGGCGCGGGTCGACCCCCTCGTTGTTGTCCTTGCCCCGCCGACCACCCGGTCAGCGAAACATCAGCCCGGCATGCCTGCAGCCGCACGCGGCTGCGGGGTCAGTGCATCACCCACCCGGTCAACCAGGAGGGCCATCTCGTAACCAACCTGCCCCACGTCAGAATTACGGGCGGCGAGCACGGCGAACGACGAGCCATCCGAGATCGACATCAGGAAGAGGAAACCGTTGTCCATCTCTACCACGGTCTGGAGCACCGCACCGCCCTCGAAGCAGCGGGCTGCGCCCTGGGTAAGGCTGACCAGACCGGATGCGATGGCAGCCAACTGGTCGGCCCGATCCCGCGGAAGGTCCCGTGAGGCCGCGAGGAGTAGGCCGTCCGCCGACACGGCGACCGCATGCGCGACTCCCGGCACCCGGTCGGCGAAGTTGGCGAGAAGCCAGCCGAGATCCTGCGTAGTAGTCATCCTTCTTGCTCCTTCTGCCCGCTCCCGGCCATTGGGCCTGAGCCAGATTGCGAGGACTGCCCACCCGGACTTCCTTCCGGGCTGGTCCGGTTGCTGTCCGACGGATTCTTGCGCCCACGCTGGACCCCACGGTGATACGCGGAAAGCAACCCTCGGACCGACTCGGGCGTGCGCCGCTGAACCGATGCCGACGGTTTCTCCACCGCGCCCGGTACCAGCTGTGCCATCGGCGTGCGCTTCGGCAGGCCAGTGGAGGTAGTCGCCGCCACCTGTACGTCGCTGGCCGCGGTAGCGGCCCGCCAACCATCGTCGGCGGCGGTACTCCAGCCCTCACCAGCTCTTCCCCGCCGCTGGGCGAAGCCGCCCGTGGGGGGTGTGCTCCCGTTCGCTGTGCCGTTCTGATGCGACGTACCACCGGTCGTCGGGGTTTCTGCCATTGATGTGTTACCTGTCGTTGCGGGTGGTGTCTGCTGCTGCCTGTCCGCATCTATCCTGGCGAACTGCTGGGTCGTGGCACCACCCGACCCCATGGCACCGCCGCCCCCGACAGCGTCGGCGCCCTTGGCTGTCTCCTCTGCGCCGGGTCGGCGGGTGCGGAACCAGGCCGACTCCAACTCTCGGAAGATCGGCAGTTCCATCGTCGCGTCGGCCGCCGGCTGCTGATTCTGGGCCGACGCGGTCGGCGGTGCGGTTGACATCGGCGGAGCCGCGGCCGGCTGGGGGCCTGACACCGGAGCAGTTGGGCCGGCCGAGGCCGGCGCAGCGGGGTGCGCGGCCGGAGGAGGGCCGGCCGGACCTGGTACCCGGGGCAGCTCGGTAGTCAGATCGGGGGGTGTGGGGACCCGTTCGGAGGCCGAGGCAGCGGCGGTGTCTCCGGCCGCGCTGGGCACTGGTGGCCAGGCCGGTGGCGCGGCGCTGGTCGGGGCCGTGGTAGCCGGACGCTGCGGCAACGGCGCCGAGTACGGCTGGCCGGAGGCCGGTACGGCGGAGGTCGGTGCGGGGGAGATCGGTTGCCCGGAGGTCGGGGAAGCGGACACCGGCGACGCGGAGGTCGGCATACCCGCGGCCGGCGGGCCAGACACCAACCACCCGGGGTAGGGACTCGGCGGTTCGGCGTACGGCTGTGCCTCTGGGCTGCTCGGCAGCTGTCGCGGAATCCCCGGCTGCTGACCGGTGACATCCGACCCACCCGAGGGACGCCGTTGCGGCAACGCGTCGCTCGGCTGCCCGTTGGTGGGGAACGGGGCGTGCGGTTCACCGCCGGCGGTGGCGCTCTTCGCACCGGTGAAACCGGTGATGGCGCTGTCCGCACCGGTGAGATCGGACCACGTCGGCATCGCCCGCGGCGAACTCGAGGGGGTTCCCGCACCGTTGCTGTGGGCCGGGTCGAACGGCCGGCCACCGAGCGCTACCTGGTTACCCGACTCACCCGGGCGAGGGCCGGAGTGCGAACCAGCCGACGCGGACAACGCCCCGAAAGATGCCGTCGTGCTGGTGTTCACCGCTGGTGGCAGGCCGGGGGGCAGCTGCGGCCCGGCGGCGAGCGCCCTGGGCACCAATACGCCAGCCGGAAGGCTTACCTCCGCGACGGCTCCCCGATCGACGCCGGAGCGCAGCTCCACCTTGACCCCGTGCCGGGACGCCAGCCGGGCAACCACGACCAGCCCCATCATCCGAGAAACCGCCACGTCCACCTGTGGCGGGGTGGCAAGCTTCTCGTTCAGTTCCCGCAGCTGTTCCGGGCTGATGCCGATGCCGCGATCCTCCACGTAGAGGGAGGCAGAGTCGCCGACCCGGCGGGCCTCCACGACGACCTGCGACTCGGGCGGCGAGAACGCCGTCGCGTTGTCGAACAGCTCGGCGACGAGGTGTACCAGGTCGTTGACGGCGGCGGCCGCGACCTCGATGTCGCGATCAATGACGCCGAACTCGATCCGTGTGTAGTGCTCTACCTCGGACTGGGCGGCGCGAAGCACGTCGATCAGGGCGGCCGGTTCCCGCTGCACGCGGCTGGAGTCCGCGGCGGCGAGGACCAGCAGGTTCTCGTCGTTGCGGCGCATCCGGGTGGCGAGGTGGTCGAGCTGGAACAACTCGGCCAGTCGGTCCGGGTCCTCTTCGCCCTGTTCCAGTCGGTCGAGTTGGCCGATGAGTCGGTCGACCAGGATCTGCGACCGACGGGCGAGGTTGACGAACATGGTCGCCACGGAAGCCCGCAGGGCGGCCTGCTCCGCCGCGGTACGCACCGCCTCCAGGTGGACCGCGTTGAATGCCTCGGTCACCTGACCGAACTCGTCCTTGCTGCGCACCGGCAGCGGCTCGGCGATCCGGTTGGCGAGCTGCACCGGAGTTTGCTGGCCGCCGGCGGCCTGTGTCTCCCGCAGTCGGGCGACGGCTTGCGGCAGCCCGTGCTCGGCGAGCGTAAATGCGCCCTGCCGCAGGTCGCGCAGTGACCGCGCCATCGAGCGGGCGACCAGGTAGGCGAAGAGGATGGCGAGCAGCAGCATGCTGAGCAGCAGCCCGGTCTCCAGGAACACCCGCAGCTGCACGGCCGACCGGAGCTCGTCAGCGAGCTGGACGGCATCTCTGTCGATCTTCGCCTCCACCTCCCGGACCAGGGCGGCGTACGCGACCATCGCGTTGTCCCACTGGTCGGGCGTGAAGCCGACGCTCGCCAGGTTCCTGGCGTCGGAGAGGCCCCGCAGGTTGCTGTTGTAGGAGTCCGCCTCGCGGGCGTCGGGACCGGCCACCGTTTGGTCGTACAGCTCCTGGTCAGCACGGTCGGCGACGGCGGCGAAAGTCTCCAGCCACTGTCGCTGGCCGGTCCAGGTGGAGATGTAGGTGTTCCGTAGCTCGGGGGTGAGCTGCCGGCTGAGGGCAATGTGCACCACATCCCGTTGCTGGGACAGGTACTCCTTGTTCCGGGTCAGGGCGGTCGCGGCCCGCATCCGGTCGCTCAGCTCGGCGTCGCCGGCCAGCTGGGTGGCCGAGTCCCGCAGGTTGATCAGATCGGCGAGCAGGGCGTCGTACTGCTGTTGCGCCTGGGTGGTGCTGAGCCGACCGTTGTGCACCTGGCTTCGCGTTCCGGGCAGGTCGGCGAGGGTCTGGTCGATGAAGCGGAGCTGGTTCTCCAGCGTGGTGGGCAGGTCCTCAACCTCACCCCGACTCTTGGCGTACGGTTCCTTCGCCTGGTCGACGCGGGCGGACACCTCCTCGTAGGCCGCGCTGCGTTCCTCCCGCTGCGCCCGCCGATCCTCGCCGAGTAGCCGGATCGCTTCCGTCCGCTCGTCCTGCAGCTGGCTGACCAGGTCCCCTGAGTAGGCGACCAGGCTGGCGAGGTCGCCGGACCGATCGGCGTTGTTGAGCGTCCGCAGGTGGTCAACGATGCCACTGGTACCCACGATGGCTGTTGCGACGGTCGGCACGATCAAGATGAGACCGAGCTTGGACCAGATCGGCAGGTCGCGGAGCCGACCAGCAGGCCGGCGCAGACGCGACAGGGGCGAGCCTGCCGTCTTCGGTCGTTTGCTCACGTCACCGCCCTCGCGATTGCAGCCTTTGCGTTGCCCTCGGGCAACACCCGGTGACCGACCCATTGGATCGGGCCATCCGAGATTCCACCACGCCACCCCGGAAAGAGAAAGCCCAGGCTGGCCTTGACCACCACCACAGCGAGATGTTTTGGCGATTCGATCGCATTCAGTCTGACCTGAGTTACCCAACGCAATGGAGCGCCCCCTCCGCGTCTCCCTGCTAACCGCCACTCCGGCCAGCAAAAGTCGTACATAGCCGGATGATCCAGGCTTCCGGCTCGGCGCCAACGGCTGCCGCCCGAATTCTGGGAACCCGCTACCGTCGCCCCCAAAAGGGCAGGTCGTTCGGGAGCGCCGCCCCCTGGCACGCCGACGGGGCAGAGGAGATACAGCGCTCCAGCCAGCCCCGTGGCGAGCCAGGCGCGCCATTATACGCGGTCAGCGACGATTCAGGTACAGCTAGTCGGTCAATTCCGACAGCCAGTTCGCCACTTTTCGGCATCGAAGGGATGATTTGCCAGTGACCTTGCGAGCGTTCCCAGCGATGAACGCAATCCCAGCGGCCGACTTCACCGGCACCCGGGGCTCCGCCCTACGACTGCCCGGTACTGGTCAACAACCGCCCGTACGCCGGCTTGATCACCTCATCGATAATCTGTAGCCGCTGGTCGAACGGGATGAAGGCGCTCTTCATGGCATTAATCGTCAGCCACTGCAGTTCCCGCCAGCCGTACCCAAACGCGTCCACCAACAAAGCCATCTCCCGCGACATGGAGGTGCCGCTCATCAGCCGGTTGTCGGTGTTGACCGTGACCCGGAACCGCAGATCCCGCAGCAGCCCGATCGGATGGTCGGCGATCGAGGGGGCCGCTCCGGTCTGCACGTTCGACGAGGGACACAGCTCCAACGGAATCCGCTTATCGCGCACGTAGGCGGCCAGCCGACCAAGCACCGGCTCCGGCCCAGGCGTGATGTCATCCACAATCCGCACCCCGTGGCCGAGCCGATCCGCTCCGCACCACTGAATGGCCTGCCAGATCGACGGCAGCCCGAACGCCTCACCAGCGTGGATCGTGAAGTGGAAGTTCTCCCGCTGCAGGTACTCGAAGGCATCCAGGTGCCGGGTGGGCGGGAAGCCGGCCTCGGCCCCGGCGATGTCGAAGCCCACGACACCGATGTCCCGATGCCGCACGGCCAGTTCGGCGATCTCCTGTGAGCGGGCGGCGTGCCGCATGGCGGTCAGCAGCGTGCCGACCCGAATCGGCGTACCCTGCGCCGCGGCGAGGTCGCTGCCCTCGGCGAAACCGGCGATCACCGCCGCGACCACCTCGTCCAGGCTTAGGCCCCGCTCCAGGTGCAGCTCCGGCGCGAACCGAACCTCCGCGTAGACGACACCATCGGCCGCCAGGTCCAGCGCGCACTCCCGGGCCACCCGCCGCAGCGCCGAGGCGGTCTGCATGACCTGAACGGTGTGCGCGAAAGTCTCCAGATACCGCTCCAACGAGCCGGAGCTGGCCGCGTCAACGAACCAGTGGCCCAACGCCTCCGGGTCGGTCGTCGGCAACTCGTGCCCCGCCTCAGCGGCCAGCTCGACGACCGTCGCTGGTCGCAGGCCACCGTCTAGGTGATCGTGCAGCAACGCCTTGGGGGCCTGGACGATGTCCTCGTACCGGATAGTGGCGACCATGGTCAGACCCTAGTCGGCCCCGGCGCCTGCGCAGCGTCAGACCCGGCGGCGCGTTGCCCGGCTCACGCCCGTCAGCCGGGCGCGGCAGTGATCGACACGGCAGCCGGGTCGGTAGGATGCCGGTCCACCGGGTGACCGCCCGGCCCGCCACCGACCGGCCCGGAGCCCGACATGGATCCCCGCATCCGCCACCGGCTGTGCTGCCCAATCTGCGCCCTACCGCTGGCCGAGGCGACCGCTGGCACCGCCCAAACGCTGGCCTGCCCGCGCCGACACAGCTTCGATGTGGCCCGGCAGGGCTATGTGAACCTCCTGGCCGGCCGGGCACCACACGTCGGGGACAGCAGCGAGATGGTCGCCGCCCGCGCCGAATTCCTCGCCGCCGGTCACTACGACCTGATTTCCCGGGCGCTGGCCGAAGCAGCCGCGGTCGCCGCCACCCGCTACCGCGCCGCGCATCCCCAGCCCGGGGCGACCACCGCGGCGTACCCCCTGGTGGTTGAGCCCGGTGGCGGCACCGGCTGGCACCTCGCCGCGGTGCTGGCGGCGCTGCCGGACGCCGTCGGCCTGACCCTGGACGTGTCGAAGCCGGCGCTACGTCGCGCGGCCCGCGCACACAGCCGAGCCGGGGCGGCGCTGGCCGACACCTGGCAGCAGCTACCGCTGCCCGACGCGTCAGTCGCCGTGTTGTTGAACGTCTTCGCCCCGCGCAACGGAGCGGAGTTTCACCGGGTACTCGATCCGGCCGGCGCGCTGCTGGTCGTCACGCCGGCCGCCGACCACCTCACCGAGTTGGTCGGCGCACTCGGCCTGCTCCGGGTAGATCCGGCGAAGCCCGACCGGGTGGCCGGGCGCCTCGGAGAGCACTTCGCCACCGAGTCGGAGACCGAACACCGAAGCCGGTTGACGTTGACCCGCCCGGAGATCGCCGCCCTGGTCGGGATGGGACCCAGCGCCTGGCATACCGATCCAGCCGGGCTCGCCGAACAGATCGCTGCCCTGCCCGACCCGGTCGAGGTGACCGTGGCCGTCCGGCTCGGCGTCCACCGCCGCCGCTAGGTGGAGAGATCCACCTCTTCCCAACCGGGGGGCTCGTCATGGTAGGGGCCCCGGAGGACCACTGCCCACTCCAAAGCCCACCGACGCTGCCCGATCGCATTGGCGTCCACCAGGCCGGGCAGGGTTCGGTGGGCGTGCTCCACCTCGAGATAAGCCCAGTCCAGGCAGTAGTGCAGGTCAAGCAGGGCCGCCGCGTCCGCCGGATCCCGGGGGGCGGTGAGGGTCCGCGACCGCCAGCGCCACATCGTCTCACCGGCCAGAATGTTCGGCATCCGCTCCACCAGCCGCTCATCCACCGGCAGCGTCGGGTCCAACTGCCGGGTTAGGCCGAGCACCCAGGCCAGGGCGTACAACGCGTCGTAGTGCAGCACGAACGAGCGGTGATCACCCTTGCCGCCGGTAACGAACTGCCACTCCGGCGGGGTGACCGTCTCCACCAGATGCGAGGCGAGCAGCCAGCTCATGGCCGCCTGCGGCGGCATGCCGAAACAGCGGGCCAGGATGAGGTGCAGCACCGCGACCCGCGTCTCGATCTCGCCGGTCGGGCGCAACTCGATCTCATCGCCCGGCTCCCACACCAGGGGAAAGTGCGCCGGCGGCAATGGCAGACCCAGCCGAGACAACTCCTCCAGGCTGGCCGCACGCACCATTCGGGGGTTTGGGGCAGGTACCGCCACGACGGTTATCCTCGTCTGTTCGGACTGGCTGGCCGGAACGTCCTCCTGGCCAGGCAGAATATCCCTCCGCCGAAGGGAACGGAACGGACGGTCAGCTGATTCGTTCCAGCACCAGCGGCTGTTGTTCCGGTGCGGACGCTGCGATCCGTACCGCCTGCACCGCCTCCTTCCGGGCCGCCGGGATCCGGTCGGCGTGCTCGGCCCGCAGCTCAAAGAGGGGATCACCAGCCCGGACCGGATCACCGGGGCGCTTGTGCAGCAGCACCCCCGCCGGCGCAGACACCGCGTCCTCCTTGCGGGCCCGTCCGGCACCGAGCCGCCAGGCGGCCACCCCCATTCCGTACGCGTCGATCTGGGCCACCACACCGCTTTCGTCAGCGCGGACCACCTCGACCTCCGGCGCGGTGGGCAGCGGGGCATCCGGGTCCCCGCCCTGGGCCCGGAGCATCGCCCGCCAGGCATCCATCGCCCGGCCGTCGCGCAACGCCGCCGCCGGGTCAGCGTCCGGTAGCCCGGCCGCGTCCAGCATCTCGCGGGCCAGGGCCAGGGTCAGCTCGACCACGTCGGCCGGTCCGCCGCCCGCCAGTACCTCCACGGATTCGGTCACCTCGACCGCGTTGCCGATGGCCAGCCCCAACGGGGTGGACATGTCGGTCAGCAGGGCGACCGTGCGGACGCCGTGCGCGCCGCCCAACTCGACCATGGTACGGGCCAGTTGCCGGGCCTGGTCGACCGACTTCATGAACGCACCTGAACCGACCTTGACATCGAGCACCAGAGCGCCAGTACCCTCGGCGATCTTCTTGCTCATGATCGAGCTGGCGATCAGCGGGATGGCCTCCACCGTGCCGGTCACGTCCCGCAACGCGTACAGCTTGCGGTCGGCCGGCGCGAGACCGGCACCGGCCGCGCAGATTGCCGCGCCGACGCCGCGCAGCTGGGCGATGAACTCCTCGTTGCGAAGCGATGCCCGCCAGCCCGGAATGGATTCCAGCTTGTCCAGCGTGCCGCCGGTGTGCCCGAGGCCCCGACCGCTGAGCTGCGGCACCGCCGCACCACAGGCCGCCACCAACGGAGTCAACGGCAGGGTGATCTTGTCTCCGACACCGCCGGTTGAGTGCTTGTCGACCGTCGGCCGATCAACCGCCGACAGGTCCAGCCGCTCTCCGCTGGCGATCATCGCCGCGGTCCATCGGGCGATCTCCGGCGCGGTCATCCCGTTCAGCAGGATCGCCATCGCGAGCGCGGCCATCTGCTCGTCCGCTACCTGGCCCCGGGTGTAGGCGTCCACCACCCAGTCAACCTGTGCGTCGGAGAGGACCGCGCCGTCCCGCTTGGCCCGAATGACATCAACCGTTGCAAATTCCGCCATGAGACTACCCTTTCCCCCACGTTCTCGGCCCGGGCTGCGCACCCGCACGCTCCGCTGTGTCCCGCCGTTGGTCGGCCCTCGGCCCGTACGCTCAGCCCGGCCACCGGATCGGGATCTCCAACGGCGGCTCGCCTTCACCCGCCCAGAAGATCGTGCCGGCCGCGTCCACCACCACGACCCGGGGCACCCGGGCCAGCCCCCAGGTGATCGCCTCCGCTGGATCGTCCCAGCTCGGCCCCTCCTCCAGAACGCCGGTCTCGCCGTCTCCGGCCTCCCCCGCCGAGCGTTCCCAGTACGCCGTCCACACCTGCTGCCCCGCCGACAGGTCCGGGTGCACGAAGACCGTCCCGCGTCCCCGCCAGGCAGCCAGCCGCTCCGGCACCACCGGAACCGGGTCCTCCCCGGTCACCGCCTCCAGATCCGCCGCGTCGAAGGCGTGCGGCAGCAGCTCGGCCATCCGCAGCGCGCCGCCCTTCGCCTCGATCAGGCACTCCGGGCCACCGTGCTCCCAGAGCAGCTGCCGGCACCGCCCGCACGGCATCAGCGGCTCCCCGGTGGCGTCAACGCAGGAGAGCGCGGTGATCCGCCCGCCACCGGTGGCGTGCAGTGCGGAGATCACGCCGCACTCGGCGCAGAGCACCATGCCGTACGACGCGTTCTCCACGTTGCAGCCGACCACGACGCGACCATCGTCAACCAGGGCGGCCGCCCCTACCGGAAACTTCGAGTACGGCACGTACGCGTGCCGCATCACCTCGGTCGCCGCGGCGCGCAGCCGCTCCCAGTCGATCTCCATCTGGCGTCCCATCAACCCTTGATGTACGGCTTTCCATCGGCGGCCGGCGCCCGGACCCGACCCACCAGCCCCGCTACCGCCAGGATCGTCGCCAGGTACGGCAGCATCGCCAGGAACTGACTCGGGATGGTGCTGTTGATCGCGCTCAGGTAGGTGGCGAGCTGGTCAGCGAAGCCGAAGAAGAGCGCCGCCAGCAGCGCGCCGGTCGGGCTCCACCGGCCAAAGATCAGCGCCGCCAGAGCGATGAAGCCCTTGCCGCCGATCATATTCTTGGTGAACGAGAAGAGGGCGAGCGTGTACGACGCACCACCGATGCCGGCGACCGCCCCCGCCAGCAGCACATTGCGGTAGCGCAGCCGCAGCACCCGGACGCCGAGGGTGTCGGCGGCGGTCGGGTGCTCACCGACCGAACGAGTGCGCAGGCCCCACCGGGTGCGGAACAGCCCGATGTGAATCACCAGGACCAGGAGGAGACCCAGGTAAAGGAAGATGTTGCCGGCGAACAGCGCCGGCCCGAGCACCGGAATCTCCGACAGCAGCGGGATCTCCCAGTCGCTGAACCGTGGGGCGCTGTTGTACTTCGCCGGGTCGGGCTGCATCAGCCGCTCGTAGAGGAAGCCGGTGATCCCCACCGCGAGCAGGTTCAGCACGATCCCCATGACCACCTGGTCCACCAGGTAGCGGATGGCGAAGACCGCCAGCAGCAGCGAGATGAAGGTACCGCCGATCGCCGCGGCCACCAGGCCCACCCAGAGGTTACCGCTGAGGCTGCCGAAGAGGGCGCCGCTGAAGGCACCCATCAGCAACTGCCCCTCGATAGCCACGTTGACCACGCCGGAGCGTTCGCAGAGCACGCCGGCCAGCGCCCCGAAGATCAACGGAAGGGCCAAGATGAAGGTACCCCGGACGATGTTGACCAGGGGCATGAAGTTCTGCCCGGTCGGCGCGGTGGAGACCTGCCAGCAGAGGAAGCTCACCACGAAGCCGACCAGGCCGGCACCGAGCACGAGGGTGAACCAACGCGTCGGCAGCCCGGCGAGGATCGCCACGCCGGCGGCGAGGGCAACCGCCCCGAAGAGGGCCGCGCCGACCGTACCGTTGATCTTCAACGCGGCGCCGCTGGCGTCCTCGCTGAGGGTGAACCGGGCCGGCTCACTGGCGGCGAGCGTGGTGAAGAGCGACACCGCCAGCAGGCCGAGCGCGGTCAGCACCAGGCCGGCCTTCCGGTTCCGGGTCCAGAACCCCGCGTTGACCGGGGCGACCGCGACGTCGTCAACAGCCATGGTGGACATGCGCGTCACCAGCCCTTCGCGAGGCTCGTCTGCGGCCGGGCGGCCCGGGCGGCTCGAAGCTGGAAGATCGCCTTCACCAGAGCCGGTGCGGCGATGAAGATGACGATCAGCGCCTGGAGCACGGTAACCAGTTCCAGCGAGACCCCCGAGTACGACTGCATCCGGTTACCGCCGGCCTGCAGTGCGCCGAAGAGCAGTGCGGCGAGCAACACGCCCCACGGCTTCACCCGGCCGAGGAGCGCCACCAGAATTCCGTCGAACCCGACCTGGGCCACGACCAGCGGGGTCAACGCGGCGGCGGTGGTGCCGAGCACCATCTGCGAGCCACCGAGGCCGGCCAGGGCACCGGCGAAGACCATGACCAACACATAGGTCCGGGTGACGCTGATGCCGGCGGTACGCGAGGCCGCCGGGTTGCTCCCCACGGCCCGCAGCTCGAAGCCGAGGGTCGACCGATTCAGCAGCCAGGCGACCGCCCAGGTCACCAGCACGGCGAGGATGATTCCGGTATGCGCCCGCAGGTTGTCCCCGAACAGCCGCGGGAGCTGCGCGGAGGCGTCCACCGGCCGGCTGATGGCATCCGTACGGTTCGGGTCCTGAACCCCGTTCTGCACGATCAGCCAGACCAGGAAATACGCCGCGACGTAGTTGAGCATGATCGTGTTGATCACCTCGTGGGCGCCGGTGCGGGCCTTGAGAATCCCCGGAATGAAGCCCCACAGGGCACCGCCGACCGCACCGGCGAAGACCGCGACGAGCAGGTGCAGCCCGGCCGGCAGCGGCAGCAGGAACCCGGCCAGCCCGGCCGCGATGACGCCCATCGTGGCCTGCCCCTGGGCACCGATGTTGAACAGGCCACCACGGAAGGCGAGGGCCACGGAGAGCCCGGTGAAGACCAGCGGGGCGGTGTAGGTCAGCGTCTCCGAGATCGGGCTCAGCGCCGCGGTGAGGCCGACCGCGTCGGGGTCGAGGACCGCACCCTTGAACAGGTTCGCGTACGCCTCGCTGACCAACGTCCAGCTGGCGTTGAGGGCGTCGCCCGGGCGGGCGGTGAAGTAGCTGTAGGTGCCCAGCACGTCCGGATCGGAGACGATCATCAGGATCCCGCCGACGACCATCGCCAGGAGCAACGACAGCAGCGTCACCGTGAAGGTGTTGGCGGCCCAGAGATTCTCCACGAAGAGCCGCCCGAGCGCGGGGCGCTCCGGTGGCTGCTGACTCGTCGGCTCGGCGCGCTCGGTGTTGTCGAGCGCCATCCTGGCCGCCTGGTCCGCGGTCGCCGGTTCCTTGTCCGGGGAGCCGGACTCTGCGTTGGTCATGCCTCGTCCTCGCTACCGGGGCCCGATGGGGCGTCCGCCCCGCCGTCGGTACCCGCCGTCGCTCCGTCCGCCCCGGCTTCCGCCGGGTCCGGAGTGCAGCCCGCCATCAGCAGGCCGATCTCCTCGCGGGGGGTGTCCGGGCCGACGATGCCGATGATCCGGCCGCGGTACATCACCGCGATCCGGTCGGCCAGGCCGATCACCTCGTCGAGCTCGCTGGAGACCAGGAGGACCGCAGTCCCGGCATCCCGCTCGTGAATGACCCGACTGTGGATGAACTCGATGGAGCCGACATCGACGCCGCGGGTCGGCTGGGCGGCGATGAGGAGTTTCAGCGGCCGGGACAGTTCCCGGGCGACGATCACCTTCTGTTGGTTGCCGCCGGAGAGCGTGCCCACCGGCGCCTCCGCCGACGGGGTACGGACGTCGAACTGGGCGATCCGCTCCCGCGCCGACTCTTTGATCGCATCCGGTCGGAGCGCGAGCCCCTTGCCGAACGGCGGTTGGTCGTACAGGTCCAGCACCAGGTTCTCCGCGATGCTGAGTTCCTTGACCAACCCGTCGACGCTGCGATCCTCGGGCACGTAGCCAACGCCCGCGCGGAGGACCTCCTTGGTTGACCAGTCGTCGATCCGCTCCCCGCCCAGCTGCACCGAGCCGGCGAGCGCCGGGCGCAGCCCCATGACCGCCTCGACCAGCTCGGTCTGGCCGTTGCCCTGCACGCCGGCGACGCCGAGTACCTCACCCGCGTGCACGGTCAGGTCAACGCCGTCCACCGCACGTACCTGCCGGTCGTCGTCGACGGCCAGCCCGGAGAGCTCGAGTACCGGCTCGCCGGGCGTCGCGGGCTGCTTGTCCACGGTGAGCCGGACGGAGCGGCCAACCATCAGGGCGGCCAGTTCGTCCCGGCTCGCCTCCGGCGTGGCGGTGCCGACGGTCCGGCCGCGCCGGATCACGGTGACCCGGTCAGCGATGGCCTTCACCTCGCCGAGCTTGTGGGTGATGAAGACGATCGACCTGCCAGCGGCCTTGAGCTCCCGCATGACGGTGAGCAGTTCCTCGGTCTCCTGCGGCGTGAGCACCGCGGTCGGCTCGTCGAGGATGAGCAGGTCAACGTCGCGGGTCAGCGCCTTGACGATCTCTACCCGCTGCTGGATGCCGACCGGCAGGTCCTCGATGACCGCGTCCGGGTCAACCTGGAGGTTGTAACGGGCGGAAACCTCCGTGACCTCGCGCCGGGCCCGTCGGCGGTCGAGGAAGCCGAGCATGCCGCCCCGGACCTGCTCGGACCCGAGCATGATGTTCTCGGCCACGGTCAGGACCGGTACCAGCATGAAGTGCTGGTGCACCATCCCGATCCCGGCCGCGATGGCGTCCGCCGGGCCGCGCAGCTGCAGCGGCTTCCCGTCCACCAGGATCTCGCCCTCGTCGGGCTGGTAGAGCCCGTACAGCACATTCATCAGGGTCGACTTGCCCGCGCCGTTCTCCCCGAGCAGGGCGTGGATCTCCCCCGGCTCCACCGTGAGATCGATGTGGTCGTTGGCGACCAGGTCACCGAAGCGTTTGGTGATGCCGCGCAGTTCGAGTCTCAGCGCAACCTCCCGGGTACGAAGCGATGGTGCGGGGAGTTGCCGGCACGCCGGCAACGGCACCCGTCGGTGGAGCCGATCGGCCGCCCCGGCACCAGCGGGAGGTCCCGTGGCACCAGGGCGGCCGGATCGTCGTGCGGTGCCGCTCGCCGAGCAGCTTGGCTAAGCGCCTCTCCACGGCGAGCCGGCATCAGCTCACTGCGGCTGGGACTCCGACTCAACCTTGATCAGGCCGGCCGCGATGTCCGCCTTCAGCTTGTCGACCTCGGCCTTCAGCTCAGCCGGGATCTTGCTGTCGAACTCGTGGTACGGCGCGAGCGAGACGCCCTCGTTGGCCAGCGTGCCGGTGAAGCCCGGGTCCGCCTCCAGCTTCTCCCCGGCGGCGGCCTTGAGCACGGCCTCCTGAACGGCACCGGGGATGTTCTTCACCACCGTGGTGATGATCGCCGGGCAGTTCGAGGTGCTCTCGCAGCCGTCGACGTCGACCCAGATGGTGTTGTACTTGCCACCGGAGGCCTGGGCCGCCGCGGTGGTGCCGAGACCGGCGCCCCCGGCGACCGGCATGATGATGTCCGCACCCTGGGCGACCAGTGCGTCGCTGACCTTCTTGCCCTCGTCCTGCTTGACGAAGTCATTGGCGAACGAGCCGTTCTGGCTTTCCTTGTCCCAGCCCAGGACCTGGACGTTCTTGCCCTTGGCCTCGTTGTAGCGGTCCACCCCGTCGGCGTAGCCGTCCATGAAGATGGTCACCGGCGGGATCTTCAGACCGCCGTAGGTGCCCACCTTGCCGGTCTCGCTGAGGCCGGCGGCCAGGTAGCCGGCGAGGAAGCCGGCCTGGGCGGTGTCGAACTGCATCGGGTAGACGTTGCTCTCCGGCAACTTCGTGTCCACGATGCCGAACTGCTGGTCCGGGTTCGCCGCCGCGATCCTGGAAGTGGCGTCCCCCATCAGTCCACCGACGGCGAGGATGAAGTCGCAGTCCTGGTTGACGTACTGCGTCAGGTTCGGCTCGTAGTCCGCCTCGGCCTTCGACGCGACGTACTTGATGTCGATGTCCTTGTTTTCGTCCTTGGCCGCCTCCAGGCCCTTCCAGGCCGAGGTGTTGAAGGACTTGTCGTCGATCCCGCCGACGTCGGTCACCATGCAGGCACTGAACTTCTCGCCGCCGCTACCGGCGTTGTCTTCCTCGGGCGCCTCACCGCAGGCGGTGGCGGCCAGCACGAGGCCACCCACCGCGAAGACCGAGGCGATCCGCATCCCACGCACCGAGCGCAAGACGTCTCCTTCCATTGCGCACCGCGCATCCGCGGTGGCAGCCCTTGTGAACCGGCCTGCACTGTGCCGCCGGTGTCCCACGTTCCGGACGCCGAGCGTACGCCCAGGCACCTACCCCGGCCACAATCATGCGTGACTGTTGAGTGCCTGTTACCCCGACGTGATCCTTGGGTACTTCGGTCTCTCGACATGCCAGTCAAAAGAGCGCGGGGTGGGACGAATTCCCCTCCGCAGGGGAGGTTCCCCCGTCGGACGTTACCGCCAGAAGACCGCTACCGCAGCGTTGACCAGGGTCAGCCCGATGATCGCGAGGAAATGTCCACGGTTGACCGCTTCCCGCTTCCGCGAGAAGAAGACCATGACGAAGATGAACAGCGCGAGCGCCAGCTTGGTGACGAGCTTCGCGGGGTCCGGCTCACCCCCGTCCCGCAAGGGCGCGGAGAGGCCGATTCCGGTCAGCAACGCGAGCCCCGCACCCCAGAGCATGGCCGAGTTGATCCGGAACCTGCCCTTGAGGTACTGCACCGTCGCACCACCGAGCAACAGCGCGAACCCGATCAGGTGGATGTAGCGGAGGATGAGTCGTAGAGCTTCCACACGGCCTATCCTCCCGCACCAACGACGGGTCGTAGTAGAGGGGCTCGGTCGATCGGCGCGTCAGCCCTTCGTACCACCCGCGGTGAGGCCCGAGACCAGGTGCCGTTGGGCGATCAGGAAGACCAGCCCGGCCGGGACCGTCACCAGCACCGCCGCCGCCGTCAGGTACTCCCACTGCGGGTTGTACTGCGGCACGAACTGCCGAAGCCCGTACGCCAGGGTGAACTGGTTGTCGGTCTGGATGAAGGCCGAGGCGTACGCGACCTCCCCCCAGGCGGTGAGGAAGGTGTAGAAGGCGGTGACCGCGACGGCCGGGCGGGCCAGTGGCAGCACCACCCGCCAGAAGGTGGCGAACGGGCCGCAGCCATCCAGCGCCGCCGCCTCGTCCAGCGAGGTGGGGATGGAGTCGAAGTAGCCCTTGAGCATCCAGGCGCAGAACGGAACCGCGATGGTCAGGTAGGCGATCACCAGCGACGGCAACGTGTTGATCAGCCCGAGCCGCGCCATGATCGTGTAAATCGGCACGATCAGGATGGCCACCGGAAACATCTGGGTGACCAGGAAGACCATCATCAACGGGCGCCGGCCCGGGAAGTTGAACCGGGAGACGGCGTAACCGGTGGTCGCCGAGAGGAAGATGCCGATCCCCATCGTGCCGGCAGCCACAATCACCGAGTTCAGCAGCCACCGCAGAAAGCTGGTGTCGAAGAGCACGTAGCGGTAGTTGGTCAGGGTCGGATCCTGGACCAGGGTCAGGTTGCTGCTCTGCACCGCGTACCCGGGCTTGAACGAGGAGAGCAGCACCCAGACGATCGGACCGATCGCGATCAACGACGCGACGATCAGGGTCCCGTGCAACAGCAGCGACGTCGCTGGGCTACGCCGACTGCGACCAGCACGCCGCGCGCTCTCGGCCGGGGCGGCCGGTGTGGACCCGGCCTCGATCGGGGCCACCGTTGCCGCGGCCGTCCCGGAGCTGGTCGATTGACTCATCACCACACCTCGCCTTGCTTACGCAGTGCCCGCCGGTAGAACACGGAGAAGACCAAGAGAATGGAGAGAATCAACACGCCGTACGTGGAGGCGAGCGAGTAGTTGCGAATGCCCTCGAAGGCGGCCCGGTACGCGCCGGTCACCAGGATCTCGGTCTCTCCGGCCGGCTCTCCCTCCGTCACCAGGAAGATGACTGGGAAGAGGTTGAACGTCCAGATGGTGCCGAGCAGGATCACGGTCATGCTGGTCGGGCGCAGGCCCGGCATCGTGACGGTACGGAACCGTTGCCATGGCGACGCACCATCGATCTCCGCCGCCTCGTAGAGCTCACCGGGAATGGTCTGCAGCCCGCCGAGCAGCGCCACCATCATGAACGGCACACCGAGCCAGACGTTGGTGACGATCGCGGTGAACAGTGAGGTCCACCGTTCGGAGAACCACGGGAACGGGTCGGCCCCGAGCGTGGTGAGCAGCGAGTTCGCCAGGCCGAAGCGCTCGTTGAAGATGAACTTCCAGGCGAAGGCGCTGACGAAGGCCGGCACCGCCCACGGCAGCACCAGCAGCACCCGGTAGAGGCCACGGCCGCGCATCGGGCGATTGAGCAGGATGGCGAGACCAAGTCCGAGACCAAAGTGGAAGGCGACGCCGACGAAGGTCCAGATCAGGGTGATCCCGGTCCACTCCCAGAACCGGCCGACCTCACCGGTGAGGACCCGGACGTAGTTGTCCAGACCCGCATACTCCCACCGGTTGGGGTTCTCCTCGCAGACCTCACCGCCGGTGATCGACTTGGTGCAGATCTCCGCCACCTGGTTGGCCTCGTTGAGGTTGGTGAAGGAGAGCCAAATTCCCCGGCCGAGGGGATAGAAGATCAGGACTGCCAGGACGATCACCACCGGCAGGACCATCGCCCAGGCGTACCAGTTCCGGTCCCAGCTACGACGAAGCCGAGACGGGCGGGCGAAGCGACGGTCGGGCGGTGCGGACGCTGGCGCGGCGGTCACGGTGCGCATATCAGCTGAGCTCCAGTAGGTGAGCCGGCTGGCCGGCGACCGGAGGGGTCGCCGGCCCGGCCGGATACCGAGGGACGAGTGGTCGCCGGCCCCTGCCCGCCGGCGGGTGGATCAGAACCCGTACGCGGTGACGACCTCCGCCTGGTACCTCTTCGCGACCTCGTCGAGCGCGTCCTTCGGGTCCCGGTTCTGGATCAGGACCTCGGTGGCCATCTGGTCCAGCGGTTCGAAGAACTGGCCGGCCTCGGGGATCCAGGGGCGGCCGACCGCGGCCTCGACGGCCGGCTGGTACGCGGCCACGATCGCATTGCTCCGCACCGCGTCGAGGTCGTAGGCCGACTTGCGCGTCGGCAGCAGCCCGAGCTTCTCGGCGAGGAAGGCCTGTGATTCGGTGGAGCTCATGAAGGCCACGAAGGCGACGGCGGCCTCGACCTTCTCCTCCGGCATGCCGGACCAGACGGTGTAGTTGTGCCCACCGACCGGACCGCCGGCCCGGGCCGAGCCGCCGGGGACCGGAGCGATGCCGAGGTTCTCCACGCCGCCGAAGGTCGGCGCCTGCGAAACGTTGTTGACCTCCCAGGGGCCATTAATGATCATGGCGACCTTCTCTTCCTTGAAGAGGGTCATCATGGTTCCGTAGGAGTCCGTCGCGGGCGGCTGGACGGCCGCGCCGCTGTCGATCAGATCCTTGGCGATCTTCAGCCCGGCCACGTTCTGGTCTGAGCCGACGACGATCTTCTTGGCCGGGACATCTACCAGGTCCCCGCCCTCGCCGTAGAGGAACGGCAGCAGGAAGTAGCCCGCCGGATTGAGGTAGAGGCCGTCCGCGCCGGTCTTCTCCTTGACGGCCTGGGCGGCGGTCTTCAGCTCGGCCCAGGTCGTCGGCGCGGCGGCGACACCCGCCTCGGCCAACAGCTTCTTGTTGTACATGAGCGACAGCGTGTCGGTCACCTGTGGGACGCCATAGGTCTTGCCGTCGTACTTGTTCGAGGCGAGCGGGGTAGCCAGGAAGTCCGACGCGTCGGCGAGCAGTTCGGAGCCGTCCAGCGCGTAGAGGTAGCCCAGCGAGGCGAACTCCGGAACCCACGCCACCTCCGCCCGCAGGATGTCCGGCGCACCGGCCTCGGCCTGCGCTGCCGTCTTGAACTGGTTCTGCGCCTCACCGAACGGGACCGACTGATAGTTGATCTTCACGTTCGGATAGGTCTGGTTGAACTTGGCGATCAGCTCCTGGAAAACCGGACCCTCGTTCTTCGGGTCCGAGGTGTCCCACCAGGTCAGTTCAGCCTTCATGGCTGCGGGGTCGGTCGTTGACCCTTCCCCCGCGCTCTGCTCGTCCTCGCCACAGGCGACGAGGGTCAGAGCAAGGGCGGCGGAGGCGAGTACGGCGACTCCCTTGGCTGTGCGACGCATGTTCGCTCCTAGATTGCCTGCCGGTGTCGGCGGGACACTAGCAAGAGTTTTCTAAGTTAGAAACCCTTTGCGAACCGTCTTGCAATAACCGGGGTCATCTTGTCATCTAGACCCGCCTCATGTCGGGCTTCTGCGACAAAAGGCAGGCCCGGACGGCGATCGACCGTCACCCCCATCCGCTGCAACCCCAGCCCGCCCGCTGCGTTGATGCTGCTCGATGCAGTCGACTCTGGGGCCGCCACGAACCAATCGTCGTCTCCGGCTCCAGCCCAGCAGGCCCCGGAACCAGAGCTGCAAGAACTTGCCTGGCAGCGAAAGAACCATCCGGTGAGCTACAGTGCCGCCATGCGCGCTCGACTGTCCGACATCGCCCAGCAGGCAGAGGTCAGTGAGGCCACCGTCTCGCGGGTGCTCAACGACCGGCCCGGAGTGGCGCCCGAGACCCGACAGGCCGTCCTGACCGCCCTCGATGTGCTCGGCTACGAACGCCCGGCCCGGCTGCGCAAACGCTGCGCCGGGCTGGTGGGCCTGGTCGTCCCGGAGCTCGACAACCCGATCTTTCCCGCCTTCGCGCAGATCATCGAGTCGGCGCTGGCGCCGACCGGCTTCACCCCTGTGCTCTGCACCCAGACCCCCGGCGGAATCCGGGAAGACGAATACGTCGAGATGCTGCTCGACCGGCAGGTCTCCGGCATCGTTTTCGTCTCCGGCCTGCACGCTGACACCGCCGCCGACCACGAGCGGTACCGTGCACTGATCGCCCGCCCACTGCCGGTTGTCATGGTCAACGGCTATGCCCCGAACCTCCCGGCGCCCTTCATCTCCTGTGACGACCGGGAGGCCGCCGAGTTGGCCGTCACCCATCTGGTCGCACTGGGGCACCGACGGATCGGCCTGATCACCGGACCGAACCGGTTCGTCCCGGTACAGCGCAAGGTCGCCGGCTACAAGGCCGCCATGCGGCGCCGCACCGATGTCTCCGAGGCCGAGCTCACCGAGCTGACCGAGCTCTCCCTCTTCGGCGTCGAGGGGGGCGAGGCCGCCGCTGCCCGCTTGCTGGACCGCGGTGTCACCGGTTTGGTCTGCGGCTCCGACCCGATGGCGCTGGGCGCAATCCGCGCCGCCCGGCAGCGCGGGCTCACCGTGCCCCGCGACATCTCCGTCGTCGGATACGACGACTCCCCGCTGATGGCCTTCACCGACCCACCCCTGACCACCGTGCGTCAACCGGTCGCGGCGATGGCGGTTGCCGCCGTCCGGGCCCTGGTGGACGAGATCAACGGGCATGCCGCCCCACACTCGGAGTACCTGTTCCGGCCAGAGCTGGTGGTACGCGGCTCGACCGCGGTTGCCCGGACGCCCGACGTCGAACCCGGTGGACCCTCCCCGTCCCCCTTGGCGGTCTCGGTCTGAATACCCGCCGTCCGCCCCGTCGGGTGCCGACCGGGAAGCGAGCACCGAGGCAACCTTGCGCAAGGTCTGCTTGACTCTTGCAAGCCCTTGCCGGCATTCTGCACAGCAACCGGCGCCACCACCCCTGCCCGCGCCGGAGACTGCCGTACCGCGCGAGATCGGGGAACCCCTCATGACCGTCCACAACCCCAGCCCGCCGACCTCCGACGATGGCTGGTGGCGCTCCGCCGCCATCTATCAGGTCTACCTCCGCAGCTTCGCCGACGCGAATGGCGACGGGATCGGCGACCTGGCGGGCCTGCGGGAACGCCTGCCGTACCTACGGGACCTCGGGGTGGACGCGCTCTGGTTGACCCCCTTCTACCCCTCACCCATGATCGACGGCGGCTACGATGTCGCTGACTACCGCGACATCGACCCGATGTTCGGCACCCTCACCGAGTTCGACGACGTGATCGTTGCGGCGCACGCAATCGGCCTACGGATCATCGTCGACCTGGTGCCCAATCACACGTCGAACGCCCACCCCTGGTTCCAGGCCGCCCTCGCGGCGGCCCCCGGCTCCCTCGAGCGGGCCCGCTATCACTTCGCCGCGGGGCGCGGAGCGGCGGGCGAGCTGCCGCCGAACGACTGGGAGAGCATCTTCGGTGGACCGGCCTGGACCCGACTGCCTGACGGGCAGTGGTACCTGCACCTGTTCGACTCGGCGCAGCCGGACCTGAACTGGCGCAACCCCGAGGTCCGCGCCGAGTTCGAGGACGTGCTCCGGTTCTGGCTGGACCGCGGTGTCGACGGCTTCCGGATCGACGTGGCCCACGGAATGATCAAGGCGGAGGGCCTGCCGGACGTCGGCTTCGGCCAGCAGACCGGCCAACGACAGGTCGAACTGCTCGGCAAGAGCCGACTGCCCTACTTCGACCAGGACGAGGTGCACGACATCTACCGCGCCTGGCGGCCCATCCTGGACAGCTACCCCGGCGGCCGGATGGCGGTGGCCGAGGCGTGGGCAGAGACTCCCCAACGACTCGCCCGCTACATCAGCCCAGACGAGCTACACCAGGCGTTCAGCTTCGACTTCCTCGACGCCCACTGGTCGGCCGACTCCTTCCGCAAGGTCATCGACAGCGCGCTCGCCGAGTCAGCGGTCATCAACGCGCCCACCACCTGGGTGCTGTCCAACCATGACAAGCAGCGACACGTCACCCGGTACGGGGATGGGCCAGCAGGGCTGCGCCGCGCCCGCGCCGCAGCCCTGCTGATGCTCGCGCTGCCCGGCTGCGCCTACGTCTACCAAGGTGAGGAGCTGGGTCTACCCGAGGTCCTCGATCTCCCCGACGACCTGCGGCAGGACCCGCAGTACCTGCGGACCGGCCAGAGCCGGGACGGCTGCCGGGTGCCGATCCCGTGGAGCGGCAAGCTCGCCCCGTACGGCTTCAGCCCCGCCGGCAGCACGCCGAGTTGGCTGCCCGCCCCGGACACCTGGCGGGAACTGTCGGTGGCTGCCCAGACCGGTGTCCCCGACTCCACACTCGAGCTATATCGCACCGCGCTACGAATCCGCCGAACGCACCCGGCGCTCTCCACCGCCGCGGCCCAGATCGTCTGGGAGGAGACCCGGCCCGGCATCCTCGCCTTTACCCGTGCCGCCGGCGGCACGACACTCACCTGTGTGGTGAACATCGGCGACGCACCCCTCGTCAGCACCGAGTACGGCGAGCTGCTCGTCGCCAGCACAGCGCTCACCCGAGAGGGCTCGGGCTACCTGATTCCGGTCGACGCGGCTGCCTGGTTCGAACGGTGCTGAGCGGGTAAGCCCCAGTCAACCTGGTCGTTCGGCGTGCCCCGGGCCGCCGGGCGGCTGGGCAGCCGACCGGCGCGGTCAACGCTCGAGGCCGGGCAA
Source organism: Salinispora fenicalii (assembly GCF_000514815.1). Classification (GTDB taxonomy): domain Bacteria; phylum Actinomycetota; class Actinomycetes; order Mycobacteriales; family Micromonosporaceae; genus Micromonospora; species Micromonospora fenicalii. The sequence goes on along the minus strand of NZ_AZWQ01000010.1, from coordinate 84,011 downwards.
CTTCGCCGCGATCCGGGCGAAGCCTGCCCGGATCGCGGCCTCGCTCGGCGGCATCGCCGGCTGGACACCCTGGTCCCGCTCCGCCGCCGCCTCCAGCTCCTCGTCAAAGGTGTCCTCGAAGTTGCCGTAGAGCTCGGCGCTGTCCGTCTGTGCCGCCGCCTCCTCCTCGGCGGCGGACTGGGCCGCGGTGATCTCATCGCGGATCTGGTCAGCCGACACCGCCGGCAGCAGCGGCTCGACCACCGCCATCAGCGCCTCCTCCGCCACCATCACCTCGGCCAGCGCCAGCGCAGGCGCCCGCTCGTACGGGCCGCAGACCACCGGCTCCCACTCGTCGACGTCGCCGAGCGGCCCGAAGGTGATGATCCACGGCAGGTCGAGCATCGGTGAGTCGTCCGGCAGGTCGAGTGTCACGAGAGCGCCCACCCGCCAATCATCGTTCCCCGGCCGCGGGTGGATCCCCGGTTCGACGCTCCGTCCCTGGTTCGGGTGCCGTCGGCTTGTTCGCACTCGTCTGCCCGGGAGGCGGGAGGTCCCCCTCCTGATCAGCCGCTACCGGCTCCGCCGCGAGGTCCACCACCTGTCCCCGGGTGTCGGTAGCCACCAACGCCGCGCCGAAGAGCACGAGTTGGTTGAGCAGGTAGAGGTAGAGCAGCAGCCCCACCGCGCCCGCCACCACCGTGTACGCCGGGTTCCGCTCGGTCCGCACCACGTAGTACCGCCCGATGGTGTTAAGCAGGGTGATACCCACCGCCACCAGCAGCACCGCCGGGCGCAGGCGGACCCGGCTTGGCCGCAGCCGGGGCACCGCCACCAACAGTAGGGTCGCCAGCACCACGTTCACGAAGATACTGAGCACCGCACTGATCGCGGTGAGCCCGGCCGAGCCGGCGCTGCCCAGCAACCACCGCAGCAACGACTCCAACGTGTCCACCGCCGCCACCGAGACGCCGAGCAGCACGAACACCACCAGCAGCACGCCCAGATCGACCAGCCGGCGAACGACAAAGTTGCCAGGTTGTTGGTCGAGGCCGTACAGGAATCGCTGGGAGGAACGGATCGCCTCCACCCAGCCGACCCCGGTGAAGACCAGGATGGTCAGACCGACCACGCCGACGGTCCCGCTACTCTCGGCGACCTGCACCGGGTCGAGGAAGGGCAAGTTCTCCCGGAGGAACCCCGCCGCGGCGGCATTGACCTCGGTGTTGCCCTCCAGGATCGCCCCGAAGACGGAGTAGGCGACGAGGGCCAGCGCGAAGACCGCAAAGAAGCCGTAATACGCGATCGCAGCGGCGAGCCGGCTGCCGAGCCGACGGTTGTAGAGCAGGGCCGCCCGCAACCCGTGGTCGAAGGCCGGATAGCGGCGCCGCGCGGTGGTGATCCGCCCGTGGACACCCGCCTGGATACGGCGGAACACGTTCACCCTGCCATCCTCGCCGAGCTGTCGCCGGCGCGCCGGCATCCCCCGCGGTAAGCCTGGACCGCCGCGGCCCCAGGGGCGGGGTACGGGTTGCGCCGCCGGGGCAGGGTACGGGCTACGCCGCCGAGGCGGGTACGGGCTAGGCCGCCGGGGCGGGGCACCGGTTCAGCCGCCGAGCCGAAAGTCCCGCCGGGGCTGCCACCGCGTCTGGCCACTGTGGGAGAAGAGGGTGAACGCCTCCACCCCAAACATCGCCGAAAAGTCGGCCAGGTCCTCGTACGCCTGGTCCAGCGCCTCGGGTGAGACATCCTGCGCCACCGTGACGTGTGGGTGATACGGAAAGCGGGTTTCCCGGTGTAGCTCTGGGGCGGCCCGGATCGCCGCGGCGAGCAGCTCGCACTCGCTGATCCCCGTCGCCACCGTTACGAAGACCACCTGGGTGACCGGTCGGAACGTCCCGGTCCCGCGCAGGTGCAGGGTGAACGGAAGGTGCGCGGCGGCGACCGCGGTCAGGTGCCGTTCGACAGCCGGCAGGGCAGCGCCCGGAATCTCGGTCGGCCCGAGCAGCGTCACGTGCGCCGGGACGGCCTGCTGGTCCCCCGCCGCCATCCGCCGCTCGGTCAGCACACTCCCCCAGGGCTCGGGGATGTCCACCGCAATGCCGATCTGGATTGTGCCGCCGGCCGCCGACGGCCCGTCCCGCAGGTCCACGCCTCGTGTCATCCCGTTGGCCACCGGTTCCATTCCACTCACCCGCACACGTCGCGTCGCTGGCTACTCGCCACGCACCGGCGGGAAGAAGCCCACCCGCTCGTACACCGCCTGTAGGGTCGGTGCCGCCACCGCCCGCGCCTTCTGCGCGCCGGCGGCGAGCAGCTTGTCGAGCTGGGCCGGGTCGTCCAGGTAGCCGCGGGTGCGTTCCTGGATCGGCGTCACGAACTCGCGTACCACCTCTCCAAGGTCCTTCTTCAGATCACCGTAGCCCTTGCCTGCGTAGGCCCCGACCAGATCGTCAATGCTCCGGCCGGAGAGCGCCGAGTAGATCGTCAGCAGGTTGGAGACGCCCGGCTTCTGCTCGACATCAAAAACGATCTCGCGGCCGGTATCGGTGACGGCCGAACGGATCTTCTTGACTGACCGGGCCGCATCCTCCAGGAACAGGACGATACCCGCTGGCGAGGAGGACGACTTCGACATCTTCGCCGTCGGGTCCTGCAAGTCCGTGATCTTCGCCGTGTCCTTGACGATGTGCGCCGTGGGAACCGTGAAGGTTGACCCGAACCGCGTGTTGAACCGCTGCGCCAGATCGCGGCTGAGCTCCAGGTGCTGGCGCTGGTCCTCGCCGACCGGCACCGCATTCGCCTGGTAGAGGAGGATGTCGGCCGCTTGGAGGACCGGGTACGTGAACAGGCCGACGCTGGCCCGCTCGTTGCCCTGCTTCTGCGACTTGTCCTTGAACTGGGTCATCCGGCCCGCCTCGCCGAACCCGGTGATACACCCCAACACCCAGGCCAACTGCGCGTGCTCGGGCACCTGGGACTGCACGAAGAGGGTGCAGCGCTCCGGGTCCAGCCCCACCGCGAGAAGCTGCGCAGCGGCCACCCGGGACCGCTGCGCCAACGTCCGGGGGTCGTGCCCAGCGGTGATCGCGTGCAGATCGACCACGCAGTAGGTGGCGTCGTGCGTCTCCTGCAACGCCACCCAGTGTCGAACCGCGCCCAGGTAGTTGCCGAGATGGAACGAGTCGGCGGTCGGCTGAATGCCAGAGAATACGCGCGGTCGAACGGGTACGTTGGACATGCTGGCAATTCTGTCAGCAACCCGGGGCATCCGTCAGGACGGGCCGGCGGGTCAATCGCGGCCGAGCTGGGTGGGAAGCCCCGTCTCCCGTCACGACTCGGCTGGCCGAGCTGCGGCTACCGTCACCCGGGCCACCCGACGCCCCTCCAGCGCCAGCACCCGCAACCGCCAACCTCCGGGTGTCTGGTCCACCGGCTCCACCGGCGCCACGGTCACCGATACCTCGTCGCCGGCCACCGGCAGCCGGCCCAGCGCGGCCATGACATAGCCACCAACCGTCTCGTACGGTCCGGTCGGCAGATTCACCCCGGTTCGCTCGGCGAAGTCGGCCAGGTTCAGCCGACCGTCAACGGTGGTGGGTAGGCCGGCGTTGGTCGGCTCCGGCGGCGTGTCGTACTCGTCGTGCAGTTCGCCGACCAGCTCCTCAATCAGGTCCTCACAGGTGACGATGCCGGCGGTCCCCCCGTACTCATCGATGACCACCGCCAGATGATGCCCCTCCCGGCGCATCTCGGTCAGGGCCGAGAGCACCCGCTTACTGCCGGGCAGACGCTTGACCTCCCGGGCCAGCTCGCCGACCGTGACCAGCGGATCTTCGTCCGGACGAAGCAGCACGTCGTGTAGGTGCACGAAGCCGACCACGTCGTCGTGGGTCCCGTCAACCACCGGGTAGCGGGTGTGCGGCTCGACCCGGACCAGGTGTTCCGCTTGGGCGGTGGTCAACGCGGTGGAGAGAAATACCACCTCGGTACGCGGCATCATCACCTCGCGTACCAGGCTCGCCCCAGCCACAAGGACCTCGTCAATGATCCGCCGTTCCACCGGATCCAGCACGGTCGCCGCCGCGACCAGGTCGCGCAACTCGTCCTCGCTGATCCGTTCCCGGCCGGCCACCGGGCTGGTGCCGAGCAGACCGGTCACCAGGCGGGTGGTGGCGGTAGCGGTGCGGACCACGACCCGGGCGACCGCCCAGGCCAACGGGCCGGGTTCGCGGCGGGGCCGCCCCCGCGCACGGCGCCGGAGCCCGGGACGACCCGCTTCCCGCATGAGATGGATGGTAGACACCCATCGCAGTGACAGGACAGCACTGAGCCAGTTCTTCCTCGCCGCGGCCGGCGGCCCGCCCCGCCGGTTGGTTCGCAGCGCCGGCACAGCGAACTGCCGTAGGGTGACCACCGAAGGTCGCTGGCGGGGCGGCCCAGCAGGAGGAGATCGATGTGAAACTGCTCGTCACCGGGGGCGCCGGGTACATCGGCAGCGTGGTGACTCGGATGCTGCTCGACGCCGGACACGAGGTGGTCGTCCTGGACGACCTACGGACCGGGCACCGCATCGCGGTGGCACCCGACGCCACCCACGTCGTCGCTCCCCTGGACGACGTGGCACAGGTGGTAACCCCACAGGCGGGCTTCGACGGGGTGCTGCACTTCGCCGCCCTGATCGCCGCTGGTGAGTCAATGGTCAAGCCAGAGTTGTACTGGCACACCAACGTCGTCGGCTCACTCGCCCTGCTCGACGCCGTACGCGTCGCCGGGGTGCCGAAGGTCGTCTTCTCCTCCACCGCCGCCGTGTACGGCAATCCGGTCGAGCTGCCCATCTCGGAGGCGGCGATCACCGCCCCCACCAACACGTACGGGGCCACCAAGCTCACCGTCGACATGGCGCTCACCTCGGCGGCGGCCGGAAGCGGGTTGGCTGCCGTCTCGCTGCGTTACTTCAACGTCGCCGGCGCTCACCTGAGCGCCCCGGTGCCCCTCGGGGAACGGCACGACCCGGAGACGCACCTCATTCCCATCGCATTCGACGTGGCCGCCGGCCGCCGGGAAAAGATGCAGCTCTTCGGCGACGACTACCCGACAGTTGACGGCACCTGCGTCCGCGACTACATCCACGTCACCGACCTCGCCCAGGCACACCTCCTCGCGCTTGACGCCGCGGTCGCCGGACAGCACCGGATCTACAACCTCGGCAACGGCAGCGGGTTCACCAACCGTCAGGTCGTCGAGGTGGTCCGCGAGGTCACCGGCCGCCCGGTCCCGGTGGTGGTCGCCCCACGCCGCGTCGGCGACCCCGCTGAGTTGGTCGCCGCCGCCGACCTGGCCCGCACCGAGTTGGGCTGGACACCCGCCAAGCCCACCCTGCACGAGATCGTCAGCGACGCCTGGACCTTCTACCGCCACCACCTGCCGGAACAGGGGTAGCCAGCACGGCACCGGCGGCCAACCTCGATCAGCGGCGGCCCCGGGGCACTCCGAACGGGTGGGTCAGCCCGCCTCGACGATCATGCCGGCACCAACCGTCCGGTTCGTCGTCTCATCGATGACGACGAAGCCACCAGTGGTGCGGTTCCGGCGGTACTCGTCAACGAGCAGTGGAACCATCGTCCGGAAGCGGACCCGACCGATCTCGTTGAGCTTCAACTCCCCCGCCGACTCATCCCGGTGCAGCGAGTTGATGTCCAACCGGTAGTGCAGCCCACGGACGATGGCCCGCCCTGACCGGGTGGTGTGCTTGATCACGTACCTGCCACCAAGCTGCAACGGTCGGGTCTCGTCCATCCAGCAGACCATCGCCTCGATGTCCTGGGCGATGGCCGGGGCATTGTTCGGTCGACAGATCATGTCGCCCCGGGAAATGTCGATCTCGTCAGTCAGCCGTACGGTCACCGACATCGGCGGAAACGCCTCCGGGACCGGCCCGTCGGCGGTCTCTACCGCGGCGATCCGGCTGGTGAAACCGCTCGGCAGCACCATCACCTCGTCGTCGGGCTTGAGTACGCCGGAGGCGACTTGGCCCGCGTAGCCGCGGTAGTCGGTGACAGTGGTGGACTGCGGGCGGATCACGTACTGCACCGGGAAGCGCACGTCGACCAGGTTGCGATCGCTGGCGATGTGCACCCGCTCCAGGTGGTGCAGCAGGGACGGCCCCTCGTACCAGGGCATCTTCTCCGACCGGGAGACGATGTTGTCGCCGTGGAGCGCGGAGACCGGCACCACCGTCAGGTCGGGTGCGTCGAGCTTCGCCGCGAATGCGGTGAACTCGTCGGCGATCTTCTCGTAGACCTCGCGTGACCAGTCCACCAGGTCCATCTTGTTGACGCAGAGGACCAGGTGCGGCACCCGTAGCAGGGAGCAGAGGAAGGCGTGCCGACGGGACTGCTCCACCAGACCCTTACGAGCATCAACCAGGATCAGCGCAAGGTCGGCTGTGGACGCACCGGTGACCATATTCCGGGTGTACTGAATGTGCCCCGGGGTGTCGGCAATGATGAACTTCCGTCGGGGGGTGGCGAAGTAGCGGTACGCCACGTCGATCGTGATGCCCTGCTCCCGCTCGGCCCGCAGTCCGTCGGTGAGCAGCGCAAGATTGGTGTACTCGTCGCCCCGGGCCGCGCTGACCGCCTCCACCGCGGCGAGTTGATCAGAGAAGAGGGACCGGGTGTCATAGAGCAGGCGGCCGATCAGGGTTGACTTGCCGTCATCCACGCTGCCGGCGGTGGCGAACCGCAGCAGGTCCATCGGGCGGGCGGACGCCGCATCGGCACCGACCTCGGCGTTCGTCTCGGTGGTCATCAGAAGTAGCCCTCCCGCTTGCGGTCCTCCATCGCGGCCTCGCTGACCCGGTCGTCACCGCGGGTCGCGCCCCGCTCGGTGATCCGGGTGGCTGCCACCTCCTCGATGACCTTCGCCACCGTGTCGGCGTCCGAGCGGACCGCCGCCGTGCAGGAGGCGTCACCCACCGTCCGATAGCGGACCCGGGCCTTGAACCGCTCCTCACCGGCGCGGGGGCGGAGAAACTCGTTCACCGCGTACAGCATCCCGTCGCGCTCGATCACCTCGCGCTCGTGCGCGTAGTAGATCGAGGGAGCCTCGATCCGTTCGCGAGCGATGTAGTGCCAGACATCCAGCTCGGTCCAGTTGGAGAGTGGGAACGCCCGGATTGACTCACCCGGCTGGTGCCGGCCGTTGTAGAGCGACCAGAGTTCCGGACGCTGGTTCTTCGGATCCCACTGGCCGAACTCGTCCCGGAAGCTGAACACCCGCTCCTTGGCGCGAGCCTTCTCCTCGTCCCGACGGGCGCCGCCGAAGAGCGCGTCGAAGCGGTGCTGCTCGACGGCGGCCAGGAGCACCGGAGTCTGGATCCGGTTGCGCATGCCGTCCGCGCTCTCCCGTACCAGCCCGCTGGCCAGGGCCTCCGGCACGCTCGCCACCACCAGCTGCAGGCCCAGCTCGGCGACCCGCCGATCCCGGTACTCCAGCACCTCGGGGAAGTTGTGCCCAGTGTCGACGTGCATCACCGGGAAGGGAATGTTAGCCGGGGCGAACGCCTTCTGCGCCAGCCACAGCATGACAATGGAGTCCTTGCCGCCGGAGAAGAGCAGCACCGGTCGTTCCATCTCCGCGACCACCTCGCGCAGCACGAAGATGCTCTCCGCCTCCAGCGCATCAAGGTGGGACACCTGGTATGCGGCCGTCGTGGTCATGACACCGACTCGATTCCCGCACTCATTTCCAGACCTTTCCGGTCGGCTTTGCCAGAAGTAGCGCTCAGGCTACCCGCAATGGCGCTGCAATGCCGCAAGCAGCCGGCTGGCGAGATCCTTGCGACAGATCAACAGGTCTGGCAGGCGCGGGTTGGCTTCGTTGTATTTCAGCGCAGAGCCGTCGATTCGGGAAGCATGTAGCCCCGCGGCGGTCGCCACCGCCACCGGGGCTGCCGAATCCCACTCGTACTGCCCACCCGCATGGATGTACGCGTCCACCTCACCGGTGATCACCGCCGCGATCTTCGCACCGGCCGAACCCATCGGCACCAGCTCGGCACCCACCTCCGCGGCCAGGTCGGTGAGGAAGACCGGGGGGCGACTGCGACTGGCGGCCAACCGGATCGTCGGCTCGCCCGCAGTGGTCGCCGCCGGCGGATACCCGGGCGGGTAATCCGTTCCCAGTACCCGATCCTGGGCCGGCAACCCGACTGCGCCCGCCACCAGTCCGTGCGGCGTCGGGGCGTTCCGCGCCCAGAGCGCCACGTGCACCGCCCAGTCCACGCGGCCCGCCTCGGCGAACTCCCGGGTCCCATCCAATGGGTCGATGATCCACACCCGGTCGCTGGTCAGTCGGCGCGCCGTCGACGCGCCCGCCTCCGCCGCCCAGGCCAGCCGGGAACCCTCGTCCTCCTCCGACAGGACCGCATCCTGCGGACGCCAGGTCGCCAGTTCAGTGCGGAGCAGGTCGTGCGAGACCTTATCCCCCGCGGCCTTCAAGGCACCCGGGTCATCGAAGCCCACCTCGTCACGCAGGTTGACCAGCGCCTGCCCGGCCCGGACCGCCAACCAACGGGCGAACGCCCCATCGATCATCGGAGGACTACTCATATCCCGCACTCCCGTCGCCGCGCCACCCGCCTAACGGAGCGGAGACCATCGCCGAACCGGCCGTCAGACACCGTGATAGAGGTTCTGGGTCGGTTCCACCCCACGTTGGACAACCGACTCCACGACGTCTGCCGCCCGGTCCACCAGGAAATCCAGCTCCTTGCGCTCGACGGTACCGAAATCCGACAGTACGAAGTCCGCCGGGTCCCGCCGCGCCGGCGGCCGGCCGACCCCGAACCGCACCCGGGCGTACTCCTTCGTCCCCAGGGACTTCGTCATCGATCGCAGACCGTTGTGGCCGCCCTCGCCGCCACCGCACTTCACTCGAACTTGGCCATAGGGGATATCCAGCTCGTCATGGACAGCCACCACCCGTGTCGGTGGCACCTTGTAGAACTGCGCCAGACCGGCCGCCGCCGCGCCGGAGAGGTTCATATATGTCAGTGGCTTCACCAGCACCAGCCGCGGGCCGCCGAGACCCAACCGCCCCTCGGCGACCTCCGCCATCGCCCGCTTGTGTCGACTGAAGCGGGCCCCCAGCCGCCCGCCCAGCAGGTCGGCCACGAGGAAGCCGACGTTGTGCCGGTTCCCGGCGTACTGCCGACCGGGGTTACCCAGACCGACTACCAGCCACGGCCCTGTCTCCTCCGCCACCGTCTGCCCCTTCCGCTCGCACCCGTGCCACCCACTAATACGCCAAAGGCGCCCCCGACGAACGGGGACGCCTGGCACCTACGCAGCGAACGATCAGGCCTCGGCCTTCGCCTCGGCACCCGTCTCCTGCTCGGCGGCCGGAGCTGCGGCCTCGGCGCCCTCCGAGCCCTCGGTGACCTCGCCGACCTCGGCCTCGGCCTCGGCAGCGGCCTCCTCCACCTCCGGCAGCGTGGCCTCAAGCTGCTCTTCGGTCGGGGCGGCGGTCACCGCGGCGACCGGCAGCTCCGGGTCGGTGGCCAACTCGACTCCGGCCGGCAGTTCCACGTCGGCGGCGGCCACCTGCGTACCCGCGGCCAGGCCCTCAATGGTGGCGTCGAGGTGGTCCGGCACGTTGGTGGCGTCAGCGGTCACCGAGACGCTGTCGTGGTCGTGCACGATCAGCGTGCCCTTCGCGGCCTCCCCGACCAGCTGCACCGGAACCTCAACGGTGACCTGCTCGCCACGGCGGACCAGCAGCAGGTCCACGTGCTCAAAGGTGTCCTTGATCGGATCCCGCTGGATCGCCTTCGGCAGGGCCAGCACCTGCGTGCCGTCGCTGATGTCGATCGTGAAGAGCTGGTTGGCGCCACCGCGCCGGATCGCCGCAGCGAACTCACGGGCCGGCAGCGCGATGTGCTTGGGCTTCTCGCCATGGCCGTACAGCACGGCAGGCACCTTGCCGGCCCGGCGGGTACGACGGGCACCACCCTTGCCAAACTCGGTACGGGGCTCGGCGCTGATCTTTACCTCGGACACGGGGAAACTCCTGATGCTTCGCTGCGGCGATGGTCGTCTCGGTGCCGGGCGAGGGGCTCGCTGGGGCTCCTGCGTCATGACCGACCGCCTAGGAGCGCCGCGTCGATGACGGCGCCTCCATGCGGTCCTGGTCAGCGGCCCGCAGGGCACCCTCGCCGTGGCAACCGCACTAGTCTACCCGAAGGCGATCCGCCCACTCCGGCGGCACCCCGGTTTCACACCGCTCCTGCCGAAGCGTCCCAACAGCGCGCCGATGCTGACGGAGAAGCCCGGTCCGCCGGTGGTAACCACCCCGAACCGGGCTTCGACCGCGCAACTCAGCTCAGGCCACCGAAGAGGGTGGTCACCGAGCCGTCGTCGAAGACCTCACGGATCGCCCGGGCCAGCAGCGGTGCGATCGACAAGACGGTGACCTTGTCGAGCTGCTTCTCCGGCGGCAGCGGCAACGTGTTCGTCACCAGTACCTCGCTGATCGGGCTGTTCTTCAGCCGCTCGGTCGCCGGATCCGAGAAGAGCGCGTGGGTAGAAGCGACGATGATCTCGGCCGCACCCAGCTCCTTAAGGATCTCCGCAGCCTTGGTGATCGTGCCACCCGTGTCGATCATGTCGTCAACGATCAGGCAGACCCGACCCTCGACCTCACCAACCACCCGGTTCGCCACCACCTGGTTCGGCTTGGACGGATCCCGAGTCTTGTGAATGAACGCCAGCGGGCAACCACCCAACCGGTCGGTCCACCGCTCGGCGACCCGAACCCGACCCGAATCCGGGGCGACCACCGTCATCGGGCGTCCGGCGTACCGACGCTCCACCTCCTCGGCGAGCACGTCCATCGCGAAGAGGTGGTCCACCGGGCCGTCGAAGAAGCCCTGGATCTGGGCGGTGTGCAGATCCACAGTGAGGATCCGGTTCGCGCCGGCGGTCTTCAACAGGTCCGCGATCAGCCGGCCCGAGATCGGCTCCCGGCCGCGGTGCTTCTTGTCCTGCCGCGAGTACGGGTAGAAGGGCAGGACCACGGTGATCCGCTTGGCCGACCCACGCTTCAACGCGTCGATCATGATCAGGGTCTCCATGACCCAGGTGTTGACCCCGTGCGTAACGGACTGCACCACGAAGGCGTCCGAACCACGCACCGAGTCCTTGTAGCGGACGAAAATCTCACCGTTGGCGAAATCGTAGGCGTCGGCCGGTGTCGGGGCGACCCCGAGCACCTCGCCGATCTCCTTGGCTAACTCCGGAAAGCCACGCCCGGAGAAGAGCATCAGGCTCTTGCGGTTTTCGGCGACGATGCTGCCCATGGCCCGTCTGCTCCTGTTGGTTGGTGGTGCCCGGCGCGGTGGTGGGCCGGGGCTAGTCGGTTGCAGTATCCCCGGTGCCGTGTGCCCCACCCGCCGGCTCGGCCCCCGCGTGCATTGCCTCACCTTCACTTGCCGTCGCCCCGGAAGACACTCCCGCTACACCGGCCCGCCCGACGCGCTTGGCTGCCTCCGCGGCGGCGGTGCCGGCCCGTCGCTTGACCACCCAGCCTTCGATGTTGCGCTGCCGCGACCGGGCCACCGCCATCGCCCCGGCGGGCACGTCCTGGTCAATCACGGAACCGGCCGCCGTGTACGCCCCGTCGCCGACCTCGACCGGCGCCACGAACATGTTGTCCGCACCGGTACGAGCGTGGTCGCCGATGACCGTACGGTGCTTGCGTACCCCGTCGTAGTTCACGAACACGGTCGCCGCGCCGATATTGCTCTGCTCGCCGATCGTGGCGTCCCCGACGTAGGTCAGGTGCGGGACCTTCGACCCCACGCCGACCTCGGAGTTCTTCACCTCGACGAAGGTGCCCACCTTCGACTTCTCCGCCAGCCGCGCTGCCGGCCGCAGATACGCGTACGGGCCGACGCTGGCCGCCGGGCCGATCTCCGCTCCGACCGCGTGGCTGCGTACCACGGTGGCGCCGGGCCCGACCAGGGTGTCCACCAACGTGACGTCCGGGCCGACCTGCGCACCGGCACCGATCACGGTGGCGCCCCGGAGCTGCGTGTTCTGATCGACCACCGCGTCCCGCTCCAGCGCCACGGTCACGTCGATCCAGGTGGTCTCCGGGTCGAGCAGGCTGACCCCGCTGCGCATCCAGGCCTCGTTGACCCGGTTGCGCAGCAGTCGCCGCAGCCCGGCCAACTCCACCCGGTCGTTGCAGCCCAGCGTCTCGATGTGGTCCGGCGCTACGTGCACCGCCACCGGCTCGCCCGCCGACCGCAGCAGGCCGAAGACGTCGGTCAGGTACTCCTCGCCCTGGGCGTTGTCGGTCGACAGCTTGCCGAGCGCGTCCCGCAGCAGGTCCGCGTCGAACGCGTAGATACCGGCGTTGATCTCCCGAATCTCCCGCTGGTCGGGGGTCGTGTCGCGCTGCTCCACGATCTGCTGGAGCTGACCGTCGGCATCCCGCACGATCCGGCCGAGCCCGGTCGGGTCGGGCACCTCCGCGGCCAGCACCGTCGCGGCGGCACCCGACCGCTCGTGCGCTGCGACCAACCCGCCGAGGGTCTCCGGCCGGAGCAGCGGTGCGTCCCCATATGTCACCACCACGGTGCCAGTGGATTCCGGGACGGCGGCCAACGCGACCCGCACCGCGTGCCCGGTGCCGAGCTGTTCGGCCTGGAGCACCGGGAGGGCCTGCGGGGCGATCTCCGCCAGGTGGGTCCGGACCTGGTCCGCCCCGTGGCCGACCACCACCACGGTGCGGTCGGCGGCGAGCGGCTCGGCAGCGCTGAGCACGTGGCCGACGAGCGTACGGCCAAGCAGTGGGTGCAGCACCTTGGGCAGCCCGGACTTCATCCGCTTACCCGCACCAGCGGCGAGCACGACGACTGTACGAGGAAGGGGCTGCTGGGACACGGAAGGGCTCCCGTCGGTGCGGCGACAGTCTCGCGGTCATGCTAACCAGACATCAACGCGGCATCGGCGGGGCCTTCACAATGCTGCCCGGTGGCATGAGCTGGGGTGCCTGGATTCGAACCAGGAGCTCAAGGCTCCAAAGGCCTGCGGGTTGCCGTTACCCCACACCCCATCGCCATGTCGTCCGAAGGCGCAGTCGGGCAGACCTACGATCCGGAACAGCTCGGTGATCATACCTGCGATCCGCCCGGACGGCGCCCGACCGCATGTCGGATTACCGAAAACCACGATAGTCGCCCCCACTTGCGGGCCAACCGGGTGGTGGGGTCAGTGCGGGCCGCGCGGCGGTGCGGTGCGCAGCGGCAGCGGCGCTGGTCCCGGCCGTCTGAGCGTCGCCGGGGCGGAGCGCCTGAGCCGACCTGGCAGGATGGCCGGTGACCGGCCAGGCCCCAGAACAGGAATGGCCGGTGACCGGCTCGACCCCACGACTGGACGGCACCGAGCGCCGATGAGGTGACGACATGATGGATGGCCTGGGCAGCGACCACACCCCCGGTCGGCGACGGGGAGCCGCAGCAGCCAGAAAGACCCCACGGGTACGCATGTCTGCGGCGCAGCGACGCGAACAACTCATCGCGACCGCACGCCAGCTCTTCGCCGAACGCGGCTTCGACGCCACCTCGATCGAGGAGGTGGCGGCTCGGGCGAAGGTCTCCAAACCGGTGGTGTACGAGCACTTCGGCGGCAAGGAGGGGCTGTACGCGGTGGTGGTGGACCGGGAGGTCCGCAGCCTGCTCGACCGGATCACCACCGCCCTGACCGCCGGCCACCCACAGGAACTACTCGAACAGGCCGCGCTGACCCTGCTCACGTACATCGAGGAGGAGACCAGCGGGTTCCGGGTGTTGGTCCGGGAGTCACCCCTGATGTCGTCGACGGGCAACTTCAGCAGCGTCATGAATGATGTCGCGCACCAGGTGGAGCACATCCTCGGCGCCGAGTTCTCCAGCCGCGGGTACGACCCGAAGCTCGCCGAACTCTACGCCCAGGCCCTGGTGGGAATGGTGGCGCTGACCGGCCGCTGGTGGCTGGAGGTACGCCGGCCCCGCAAGGAGACGGTGGCGGCGCACCTGGTGAACCTGGCCTGGAACGGCCTGTCCCACCTTGAGGCGAAGCCGGGCCTGATCACCCTCCGCGGACGCTGAGTCAGGACCGGTTGGGGTCGGCGACCGGACCACCGGAGCCGTCCTGCTCCGTCTCGGCGGGCTCCACCGGCCCGACCTTGTCGTAGAGGCCGGTGCCGAGCAGGATCAGGCCGAAGAGCATCGACACGATCACGGTCGACATCGAGAAGCTGAGAAAGTTGGCCGAGGTCTGCAGCACCGACATCATCAGGACGCTGGTCACCAAGAAGACGGCCCCGGCGATCAGGTTCATGTAGTGGCCGAGATTGCCCCGCCGGGACGCCCCCACCAGGAGGAAAGCGCCGAAGACCACCGAGGCCAGCGCGAAGGCGAGGTTGGTGCGGAGGCCAAGCACCCATTCTCCGTCCCGGTCGAAGAGCGGGTCGCCCAGCGTCTGCGCGGTGCCCCAAACACCGAAGACCAGGATGTAGAGACCGATCAGCCCGGCAAGGACCCGGTAGATCGGCCGCGCCGGATGGTTCAGCGGGATGTGCGCCATGACGCCCTCCGACCGATCGACGACAGCCAGGGGTCATTGTCACCCGGGCCGGAGCCGCGCGTACGGCGAATCGACCGGTAGGCGCAAGCGCCACGGAGCCCGCCGCACCTCGTTGGGCGTGGCGGGCTCCGTTCCGGAGACGACGGTCAGAGCACCAGCCGCGCCTGCTGCCAGGCCTCCTGCTCCGCGTCGGTGCCGACCTTGCCGTACATCCCGACCATGAGCAGGACCAGGCCGACCACCATCAGCACGAGGATGGTGGCGATGCTGAAGTTGAAGATATTCGCCTCGGTCCGGAGGAAGGCGAGGCCAGCGAGGCTGAGCACGATACCCACGTACCCCAGCCCCTGATTGATCAACACATCGACGTTGCGGCCGATCGCCGTACCGGCCAGCACGGCGCCACCGAGCAGCACGCTGAGCAACGAGAAACCAAGGTTCGTGCCCTGACCGAGCACCGCGGTGTCGCTCTGGGCCAAGAGCTCGTCGCCGACGGTCGCGGCGAGGCCGAGCACGCCGAAGGCGACCAGGTACAGGCCGGTCAGCCCGCCGATCGCCCGGTAGATCGGCCGCGCGGGGTGGTTCACGGGGGTGTGGGCCATGGCTGAGTCTCCAACGACGTTACGGTGAGGGTCGGCGCCGATTGTCGCGTACTGGCCGGTGTGACGCCGCACACGGTCCCGGCGTGCCGCGGCGCAGCGACGGTCAGTCGCTCGGAATCTCGTCGGCGAGCGTCAGCCAGGCCTGTTCGATCTGTTCCCGCTCACCCCGGACCTCCTTGAGCTGGCTATCCAGCTCAGCGACCCGCGCGTAGTCGGTCGCGTTCGCGGCCAGCTGGTCGAGCAGCTCCGCCTCCCGCTGCTCCAGCCGACCGACCTGCCGCTCGAGCCGGGCCAGCTCCTTGCGGGCCTGGCGGACCTGGGCGGCAGACATCCCGCTCGCCTTCGCGGGCGCCGGCCCACCACCGGTCGCCGGTGCCGGACGGCCGCCGTCGGTGGCCCGAACCAGGTACTCGTCAACCCCGCCGGGCAGATGCACCAACTCGCCGTCACCGAACATGCCGTACACGGTGTCGGCGACTCGTTCCACCAGGTACCGGTCGTGGCTAGCCACGATGATCACGCCAGGCCAGGAGTCGAGCAGATCCTCGAGCGCGGCGAGAGTGTCGGTGTCCAGGTCGTTGGTGGGCTCATCCAGCAGGAGCACATTCGGCTCACCGGCGAGCAGTCGCAGCAGCTGCAGCCGCCGCCGCTCTCCACCAGAGAGATCAGCCACCGGGGTCCAGAGCCGGCGGTCGTCGAAACCGAAGACCTCGGCGAGCTGGGCGGCGGAGATCTCTCGGTCACCCAGCCGGACCCGGCGGGCGACCTCCTCGACCGCCTCGAGAACGCGCAGCTGGCCGGGGAGCTCGGCGAGTTCCTGGGAGAGGAACGCGGGGCGCACGGTGGAACCGGCCACGAACCGGCCGCGGTCCGGGCGGGTGACGCCGGCGAGCATCCGCAGCAGCGTGGTCTTGCCGGCGCCGTTGCGGCCGAGGACGGCGATCCGGTCCCCGGGACCGACCTGCCAGGTGAGGTCGCGCAGGATCTCCTTCGGCCCCGCGTCCAACCGGACGTGCTCCAGGTCGTACACCTGCTTGCCGAGCCGGGCGGTGGCGAGCCGCTGCAGCGACATGCTGTCCCGCGGCGGCGGAACGTCGGCGATCAGCGCGTTCGCCGCGTCGATGCGGAACTTCGGCTTGGATGTGCGGGCCGGCGGGCCGCGGCGCAGCCAGGCGATCTCCTTGCGGAGCAGGTTCTGGCGACGCGCCTCGGTGGCGGCGGCGACCCGCTCCCGTTCGACACGGGCGAGGGTCCAGGCGGCGAAGCCGCCCTCGTACGCCCGGACGGTCTGGTCGGCGACCTCCCAGGTGGTGGTGCAGACGGCGTCGAGGAACCACCGGTCGTGGGTGACCACGACCAGCGCACCCCGGCGGGTGAGTAGGTGCCGGGCCAGCCAGTCGATGCCACCGACATCAAGGTGGTTGGTGGGTTCGTCGAGGATCAGCAGGTCGGCGTCGCGGACCAGCAGCGCGGCCAGGGCGACCCGCCGACGCTCGCCGCCGGACATCGGGCCGACCGGAGCGTCGAGGCCGAGGTACGGCATCCCGAGGCCGTCGAGGACCTTCCGGACTCCAGCGTCGCCGGCCCACTCGTGCTCGGCACCCATCCCCTCGGCCAGCCATGCGGTGCCGAGGACCACGTCTCGGACGGTCGCATCGGGGGCGAGCTGCAGGGCCTGCGGCAACCCCGCGACGCGTAGGTCGCGACGGTGGGTCACCCGGCCGTCATCCGGCTCCTCCTGCCGAGTAAGCAGGCGCAGCAGGGTGGATTTGCCGGCGCCGTTGAGCCCCACCACACCGATCCGGTCGGCGTCGTCGAGACCGAGCGAGACATCGGTGAGCAGCGGCCCGGCAGCGCCGTAGCCCTTGGACACCCGGTCCAGGTTGACGATGTTGGCCACTACACCCCTTCCATGGTCAGGGCGCCCGGCACCGGATCGGCAGCCAAGGACGCCCGAGGCAAGGGTACGCGGGCACCCGGCGGCCGGCGCCGGGGACGGTCAGCCGATCCGGGCCCCAGCGACCGGGCCGTGCGCGGTGCGCGCCTGTCGGCACACGTCGAGGGCGTCCAACTCGGTGGCGATCCGCTCCGCGTCGGCCGCTCCGGCGGCGAGGAAGACACAGGTCGGCCCGGAGCCGGAGACGATGCCGGCGAGCGCCCCCGCCGCCTCGCCCGCCTTCAGGGTGGCGGCCAGGGACGGCCGCAGGGCGAGCGCGGCGTCCTGGAGATCGTTGCCGAGGGCCGCGGCGAGCACTCGGGGGTCGGGCTGCCGTAGAGCGGCGAGGAGGGTGTCGGCGCTGCCGAGCGGGGGGCCGGCGGCCCCGGCCTCGCGGAGCCGATCGAGTTCCTGGTACGCGACCGGCGTGGAGAGGCCGCCGTCGGCGACCGCGACGACCCAGTGCCAGACGGTCGGTCGGGCCAGTACTGGGCTGACCGCCTCGCCCCGGCCGGTGCCGAGCGCGGTGCCCCCGTGAATCAGGAACGGCACGTCGGAACCGAGGCTGGCGGCGATCTCCGCCAGTTCGTCGCGGGAGAGCCCGGTCCCCCAGAGGGCATCGCAGGCGACCAGCGCGGCGGCGGCGTCGGCACTGCCCCCGGCGAGCCCACCGGCCAGTGGGATCTGCTTACGCAGGTGCAGCCGAGCGTGCGGCGCCACGCCAGCGGAGCTGGCGAGGGCCCGGGCGGCCCGGACGACCAGATTTGACTCGTCCAGGGCCAACTCGCCGGTCCCCTCACCCTCCATCGTCAGGGTCAGGGTGTCGCCTCGACGGGCGGTCAACTCGTCGTAAATGGAGATCGCGTGGTAGACGGTGTTGAGCTCGTGGTAGCCGTCCCGGCGTAGCGGCCCCACCCCCAGATGCAGATTGATCTTGGCGGGGACTCGTACCCGGACCGGCCCGCTGACACCTCGCGGTTCGTCATCCTCCGGCCGCCATGCCTCGGTCACGGGATGGTGTCCCAGACCGAATCCTGGCTCCCCGTCCCGGGTGCGACGGGCGGGGGCAGCGGCGTGGTTTCTCGTACTTCCTCGGCGAGCACGGCGTCAGCCTACTGCCCGGTCGGAGGCGGCCGGGGCCGACGCGGCGATCGCGGCGAACTGCTCGACCGGGAGCGCCTCCCCACGGGCGCCGGGATCCACTCCGGCGGCGGAGAGCACCGCGGCCGCCCGGTCCGCACCACCGGCCCACCCGGCCAGCGCCGCCCGAAGGGTCTTGCGACGCTGGGCGAACGCGGCATCCACCACCGCGAAGACCCGCTCCCGGGAACCACCCACGCCCGGCGGTTCACGACGGGTGAAGGCGACCAACCCGGAGTCGACGTTCGGCACCGGCCAGAACACGTTCGGCGGCACCTTCCCGGCAGCGTGGACGTGGGCGTACCAGGCGAGTTTGACCGACGGCACGCCGTACACCCGGGAACCGGGGCCGGCGACGAGCCGATCGGCGACCTCCTTCTGCACCATGACCAGGCCGTGCCGCAGCGTCGGCAACTCGGCGAGCAGGTGCAACACCACCGGTACGGCGACGTTGTAGGGCAGGTTGGCGACCAACGCGGTCGGCGCGGGATCGGCGAGCTGCCCAGCAGTGACCCGGAGCGCGTCGGCGCGGTGCACGGAGAGCCGGTCGGCGGCGGCACCGGCGTGCCGGGCGGCGGTCTCCGGCAGGGCGGCGGCGAGGACCGGGTCGATCTCGACGGCGTGCACGTGCGCGGCGGCCGGCAGCAGCGCGAGGGTGAGCGAGCCGAGGCCCGGCCCGACCTCCAGCACCACGTCCTGGTCGGTCAGGCCGGCGGTGGTGACGATCCGCCGCACCGTGTTGGGGTCATGGACAAAGTTCTGGCCGAGCCGCTTCGTGGGAGCGACGCCGAGGCGGGTGGCGAGGTCCCGGATCTCCGCCGGGCCGAGGAGACCGGTCACGCCCGCTAGCGTAGGTGGACGCCGGGGTGCCCCGGGCAGGGGCCCGCCACCTCCGGCCCAATCTCGCCAGCCCCGCCGTCACCAGGGGCCGAAGGCCCGCTCACCGGTACGGGAGAGGGCCGCGCAGAGCTCGTCCAGGTCGCTGCCGGTGGTGGCGGCGAGCGAGCGGACGGTGAGCGGGATCAGGTACGACGCGTTGGGCCGGCCCCGGTGCGGCACCGGGGTGAGATACGGCGCGTCCGTCTCCACCAGGAGGTGATCCAGCGGGGTCACCGCGGCGGCCTCCCGCAGCGCCGTGGCGCTGCTGAAGGTGACGGTGCCGGCGAAGCTGAGCAGGTAGCCGCGGCGCACGCAGGCGCGGGCGAACTCGGCGTCACCGGAGAAACAGTGCATCACCACCGTCTCCGGAGCGCCCTCGTCGTCCAGGATCCGCAACACGTCGTCATGCGCGTCGCGGTCGTGCACCACCAGGGTCCGGCCGTACCGCTTGGCGATGTCGATGTGGGCCCGGAAGCTCACCTCCTGCGCGGCACGCCCCTGCTCACCGGTGCGGAAGAAGTCCATCCCGGTCTCGCCGACGCCCCGTACCCGGTCCTGGCCGGCCAGCGACTCGACGACGCGCAGTGCCTCGTCCAGTTCCGCCAACCGGGGCGCCTCATTGGGGTGCAGCGCGACGGTGGCGACGACCGCCGGGTAGCGCTGGGCCATCTCCGCCCCCCACCGGGACGAGTCGACGTCAACCCCCACCTGCACCAACCGGTCCACCCCAACCTCCGCAGCCGCCTCGACCACGGCCTGGATCGGGTCACCGACGGCGCGGGGGCCGCCGGCGGTGTGGGTCGGGCCGGCGGCCGGGCCGCCGGCCGCGCCCACGCCGACGGCCTGCGCGGTCGACGTACGGCGCGGCGGGACCCCGGCCTCGCTGATCGTGATGTCGAGGTGGGTGTGGCTGTCTGGCACCGGTCGGGGCAGCGGCGCGGGCGCCGGCGGGAACTCTCCGGCCCGCCGGGCCGCACGCTGCTTACGGGATTCGGTCTGCTCGGTCATCGGCGCAAGCATCACACACCGGGTACGCCCCCGCTGGGTGTACCTCAGCCCGCCAGGCGGGCCAGCTCCTCGTCCACGATCGACGGGTCGAGTTTGCGGAACACCGGCTTCGGCGGGTCAAGCGCCCGCCCCACCTCCAACGGCACCGACTCCCACCGGGCACCGACCGTGTAGTCGCCGGTCAGCACCGGGTAGGCCGGCCCACCGTCGAGGTCCTCCACCTCCTCGATCACCGGCATCGGCGCGTGCACCCCGGTGCCACCGAGTAGCTGGTGGATCTTCTGCGCGGCGTGCGGCAGGAAGGGGGTGAGCAACGTGTTCGCGTCGCTGACCACCTGGAGGGCGACGTGCAGGACGGTGCCCATCCGCGGCCGGTCCGCCTCGCCCTTGAGTTTCCACGGCGCCTGCTCGGAGAGGTAGCGGTTGGCCTCGGCCACCACCTTCATCGCCTCGCCGATCGCCTGCTTCTGCCGGTGCCGGCCAATCAGCTCGCCGACCGTGTCGAAGCCGGCCCGGGCCACCGCGAGCAGCGCCTCGTCGGCTTCGGTGAGCCCGGCCGGGTCGACCGGCGGGATCGCGCCGAAGTTCTTCGCGGCCATCGAGATGGAGCGGTTGACCAGGTTGCCCCAGCCGGCGACCAGCTCATCGTTGTTGCGCCGGAGGAACTCAGCCCAGGTGAAGTCGGTGTCGTTGCTCTCCGGCCCGGCCACCGCGATGAAGTAGCGCAAGGCGTCGGCGTCGTAGCGCTCCAGGAAGTCGCGGACGTAGATGACCACGCGCCGGGACGAGGAGAACTTCCGCCCCTCCATGGTCAGGAACTCGCTGGAGACCACCTCGGTGGGCAGGTTCAGCCGACCCAGCTCGCCCGGCTTCCCGTCGTGGGAGCCTTCGCCGGAGTAGCCGGCGAGCAGCGCCGGCCAGATCACCGAGTGGAAGACGATGTTGTCCTTGCCCATGAAGTAGTGGCTCGGGGCGTCCTTGCCCGGCCCATCCGCCGACCACCACCGACGCCATGCCTGTGGGTCACCGGAGCGGCGGGCCCACTCGATCGAGGCGGAGAGGTAGCCGATCACCGCGTCGAACCACACGTAGATGCGCTTGTCGCCGCGCTCCCGCCAGCCGTCGAGCGGGACCGGCACGCCCCACTCCAGGTCCCGGGTGATCGCCCGGGGCTGGAGGTCGTCCAACAGGTTCTTGGAGAAGCGCAGCACGTTCGGCCGCCAGCCTTCCCGCGTGTCCAACCACTGCCCCAGGACGTCGGCGAGCGCCGGTAGGTCGAGGAAGAAGTGTTCGGTCTCGACGAACTTCGGCGTCTCCCCGTTGATCTTCGACTTCGGGTTTCGCAGGTCGATCGGGTCGAGCTGGTTGCCGCAGCTGTCGCACTGGTCGCCGCGGGCGTTCTCGTAGCCGCAGATCGGGCAGGTGCCCTCAATGTAGCGATCGGGCAGAGTCCGACCGGTGGACGGCGAGATGGCACCCATGGTGCTCTTCGGCACGATGTAGCCGTTGCGGTACATCCCCTCGAACAGCTCCTGCACCACGGCGTAGTGGTTACCGGTGGTGGTGCGGGTGAACAGGTCGTAGGAGAGCCCGAGCCCGTGCAGATCCGTCACGATCACCCGGTTGTATCGGTCGGCCAACTCACGGGGGGTGACCCCCTCCGCGTCGGCCTGCACCTGGATCGGCGTGCCGTGTTCGTCAGTGCCGGAGACCATGAGTACGTCGTGGCCGGCCATCCGCATGTACCGGGCAAAGACGTCGGAGGGAACGCCGAAGCCGGAGACGTGGCCGATGTGGCGCGGGCCGTTGGCGTAAGGCCAGGCAACCGCCGCGAGAACGTGACTCATGACCAACTAGCCTAGTGACCCCGGCCGCGGGACCGCGAACCAATGGGGCCGCCCTGGTCACTTCTCTTTCTCGGGCCCACCTCACCGGTGGACGATGTCGTAGACCTCACGTCGGCGTAGCCCGTACTCGGCGGCGACCTCGGTCACCGCGTCCCGACGGGAACGGCCAGCCGCTTCCCGGGCGGCGACCGCCGCCCGCAACGTCTCGTCGTCCGGCCGTTGCCGGGCCGGACCCGAGGCACCCGCCACCACCAGCGTGATCTCGCCACGCGCCGGCTCCTCGGCGGCCCAGCTCGCCAACTCACCGAGCGGACGCCGGAGCACCTGTTCGTAGGTCTTCGTCAGCTCCCGGCAGAGCGCCGCCGGCCGGTGGGCACCGAACGCAGCGGCCAGGTCGGCGAGGGCCGCCGCGACCCGGTGCGGCGCCTCGAAGAAGACCAGGGTGCGTTCCTCGGTGGCGAGCGCGGTCAGCCGGGCGCGGCGCGAACCCGGACTGCGGGGCAGGAAGCCCTCGAAGCAGAACCGGTCGCTGGCCAGCCCGGAGAGGGTGAGGGCGGTGGTGACCGCGCTGGGGCCGGGGGCGGCGGTGACTGGTATCCCGGCGTCCACCGTCGCCCGGACCAGCCGGTAGCCCGGGTCAGAGACGCTGGGCATGCCGCCGTCGGTGATCAGGGCGACGGCGAAGCCGGCGCGGAGCGCCTCGACGAGTTCCGGCGTACGGCGCTCCTCATTCCCTTCAAAATATGAGACGATCCGCCCGGAAACGGTCACCTCTAGCTCCCGGGCCAACCGGGTCAGGCGCCGGGTGTCCTCGGCTGCCACCAGGTCGGCCGTGGCGAGCACCTCGCGGAGCCGGGCAGAGGCGTCGGCCGGGTTTCCGAGCGGCGCGCCGAGCAGGACCAGGCGTCCGACATCGGACTTCGCATCCACGAAAGGACGCTCCTTCATCGACGACAATGAATCTTCCTTGGGGCGGTGGGCACGCAGGCCCACCTTCGCAGCCTACGATCACGGGGTGACCCAGGCGTCAACAGCGCACCCCGCCGGCCAGGCCGGGCCGGAACAGCCCGAGCAGACGGACCGGGGCCGGCCCCCCGGCAACGGCCTTCCCGACGTCGTCCGTCGCCGGCTAGCCACCGTTGACAGCCGGCTCGACCGATGGTCCTGGTTAGCGACCACGGTGATCGTTGCGATCGCGGCGGTCCTGCGCTTCGTCAACCTCGGGAACCCACCAGGCAAGATCTTCGACGAGGTCTACTACGCCCGCGACGGCTGGGGACTGGTCGACCGGGGCGTCGAGTGGAACTACCAGGACGACGGCCCGTCGTACGTGGTTCACCCACCCCTGGGCAAGTGGCTCATCGGGTTCGGCGAGTGGGCTTTCGGGTACAGCGACACCGAACAAGGGGTCTCCGCCGCCGGCCACCTGATCACCACCGCTCCCGAGGTGGGCTGGCGATTCTCCGCGGCTCTGATCGGCACCCTCTCGGTGCTGCTGCTGATCCGGATCGCGCGCCGACTCTTCGGCTCCACCGTGCTGGGCTGCGCCGCTGGGCTTCTGCTGGCCCTGGACGGCTTCCACCTGGTGCTGTCCCGCACCGCGCTGCTCGACATCTTCCTGCTCTTCTTCGTATTGGCGACGTTCGGCGCACTGGTTCTCGACCGCGACGCCCGGCGCCGCCGCTGGGCGGAGACGCTTACCACCGGGCCGAACCCAGGCCACCCGTCCGGCACTGACCGACCAGTCGGTGGCTGGCGGCAGTGGCCGTGGTGGCGGCTGGCCGCCGGGGTGCTGTTCGGCTGCGCCTGCGCGGTGAAGTGGAGTGCGCTGTACTTCCTCCCGGTATTCGTGCTCCTGGTGGTCTTCTGGGAAGTCGGCGTCCGCCGCTCCGCCGGGGTACGCCGGCCGTGGCGGCGCACTCTGCTCGACGAGACGCCCTGGCTGGCGCTGGCCGGGCTGCTGATGGTGGTCGCCTACCTCGCCACCTGGTCCGGCTGGCTGCTGGGCGACGAGGGGTACTACCGGGTGCCCGACGCACAGCGGTGGCCGAACGCACCGCTGAGCGACACCCCCGTCATCGGGGCGCTACAGAACCTCATCGAGTACCACAAGGCCGCGTACGGCTTCCACGCGCAGCTCGACGACGCGCACACGTACCAGTCCTGGCCCTGGCAGTGGCTCCTCCTGGCGCGGCCGGTCGCGTTCTACTGGTCGGGCGAGGGACCCTGCGCCGCGGCGAACTGCGCCACTGAGGTGCTGCTGTTGGGCACGCCACTGCTCTGGTGGTCGTTCCTACCCGCCCTGGCCGCGCTCGCCTGGCTGGGGCTCGCGCGACGCGACTGGCGGGCCGGCGCGATCCTGCTCTGCGTGGCGGCCGGGCTGCTGCCCTGGTTCTGGTACGCGGCGGACAGCGGGCGCACCATGTTCGCCTTCTACACCGCTCCGGCGCTGCCGTTCCTGGTACTCGCCGTGACCTACGTGCTGGGTGCGATCATCGGTGCGCCGGCGGCGACTGCTCCGGAGCGCACGCCGGAGACCGCACCAACGGGGGACGGAGATCGACGACTCGTCGGCGCCGTCATCGCCGGGGGGTACGTATTGCTAGTGGCGCTCAACTTCGCCTATTTTTATCCGATCTTCGTCGGCGAGCCGCTGCCATACGACAGCTGGTCCAACCGAATGTGGCTGGACAGCCGATGGATCTGACTGGCTCCGGTTGGACGTGACCGGCTCGTTTGGATCTGACCAGTCCCGTCTCCGGCACCCGTAATAGCGGAAAGGGCCCGCACGTGAGACGTGCGGGCCCTGCCACGAAAAGCGCGCTCCGATCGCCTGCCACGGGGGAAGCGGGCGATTGGAGCGCGCAGCAAAAGCTTAACCAGGTTGCAGCGACGGCACAACTGGCCGGGTTGGGTCAGATTTACGACGATCGCCACGCCGAGCGGTCGTTGTGGTCAAGGCGGATAAGCCGGTAGCAGACGCGCCCGGGCTTAAGGCGGGCTTCCGCCCGGGGTTCGGGGTCCAGCAGCATCACCGCGAGTGCGCTACCTTGGGCAGCCATGGCTGTCACGCAGACTCTGGACCATGCCACGCGGACCTTCCGCCGGCAACACCTCATCGGAGTAGTCGATGCGTGACCTGCTGCCCGCCGCCGTCGCGGTCGTGGTCGCGGAGCCGCCCGATTGGGAGGGCGTGCTGTTGCCGGAGGAGCAAGCGGGCCTCGGCGATCGAGTAGTGGACAGCCGCCGTCGTGACTTCACCGCTGGTCGCGTCTGCGCACGCCGCGCCATCTCCGCGCTCGGCCGGTCGCCGGTCGCCGTCCCCACCGCCGCGAACCGAGCGCCGGTCTGGCCGCCCGGGGTGGTCGGGGCGATCACCCACACCCGCGGCTACTGCGCCGCCGCCGCGGCCCGTGCCGACGAGATCCGGTCGGTCGGCCTCGATGCCGAGCAGCACCGGCCGCTGAGCCCGGGGGTGGTCCAGGCGATCTGCCTGCCGGAAGAGGAGGCGCAGTTTCCGCGGTTGCCCAGCGGCGTCTCCTGGCCGACCGTGGTGTTCAGCGCGAAGGAGACGATCTACAAGATCTGGCACCCGGTCGTCGGCACCTGGCTGGACTTCCATGACGCGACCGTGACGCTGGATCCGGAGGCGGGTCGATTCACCGCCCGAATCGCCCCCGCGCGGGTAGCCGCCACTTCAGTGCACGCCCCGGCCACGGTGTCCGGCCGGTTCGCCGTCGACGGCGACCTGGTCCGCACCGCGGCGGTACTGCTTCGGGCGTAGCAACCGGGCTCACTGGCGCCGGTCGGCGCGGCACCACCCTGCCGTCGGAGGAGCAGCTCCGTCGGAGGACCAGCCCGAGCCCCCGGAGCCGGGGGTCACTCCTGAGCCAGTCCCAGACCCAGACATATCGAAAGATATTACCATTTACTTACGTAAATGGCATGATGCTGACTGATTCATAGTCGGTCCGCTTCTCTGGAAACGGCGACCTGCGCTGTCGCCATCGGTCTGGAACCCGAGCCAGGAAGTAGGACCCATGCAGCGCACCTCGACTACCCCAACCGGAAAGACAGCCACTTCGACCCGAGCCACCAGCCATCCGAACGTGCCGGCCCCGCCCCGCCCCAGCCCACTGTCAGAACCACTGGCAACATTGTCGCCCCGCGACCGCGAGCTATTCGTACGCTTCGGTTACGGACCCACCGAATCCGTCGCGTACTCCCACATCCACCACGCCTTTGAGTACTGGGCCACCGTCACTCCAGACGCCGTCGCCGTCGAACACGGGGACGAGACCATCACCTATCGTGAGCTGGACCGGCAAGCCGATCAGTTGGCAGCCCGGCTCGCTGCCGCCGGCGTCCGTCCCGGTGACCGGGTCGCGCTCTTCGTCCGCAGGTCGATCCCCATGGTCGTCGGCCTGATCGCCGCCTTGAAGTCCGGCGCAGCCTACGTACCGCAGCACATCGACTCCGTGCCCGCGGCCCAGCTGCAGCATGTCGTCCAGACCGCCGAGACCCGGGTAGTCCTGACACTCGCCGCCACCGTCGACCGTATTCCGACTCCCGACGGCCACGTGGTGATCGCCCTGGACGGCCTGGCGACGGAGCCCGCCGAACGAACCGTCCGTCGTTTCACCCCGACGACGCCGCTTCAGCCCGACGACCCCTGCTACGTGCTGTTCACCTCTGGCAGCACCGGCCGGCCCAACGGGGTGGTCGTGACCCACCGCAACATCTGCAACATCCTGCTGACCTCCCCCGGCAATCTCGGTATCCAGCCGGGATGGCGGGTCGGCCAGATCCTCAACATCGCCTTTGACATGGCCGCCTGGGAAATCCTGGGGGCGCTGGGCCACGGTGCCACGCTCGTCATTCGGGGCCGCGACATCGCCGAGACGATGTCCCGCGTGGACGTCATCATCGCGACCCCCACGGTGCTCAGTCGCATCGACCCACACCAGTGTCACCGGGTCAAGGTCGTGGCGGTCGCGGGTGAGCCCTGCCCCCGCTCCCTCGCGGACACCTGGTCCACAGTCTGCTCCTTCTACAACTCCTGCGGGCCGACCGAAACCACAATCGTCAACACGATGAGCCGACACCACCCGGCTACCGAACAACTCACCATTGGCCGGCCAACACCCAACAACACCGTGTACGTGCTCGACCCCGACCTTCAGCCCTGCCCGATCGGCGCGGTCGGCGAGATGTGGGCCGGAGGTGACTGCGTCTCGGCGGGATACCTCGGAAACCCCCAGCTCACCGCCGAACGGTACGCCCTCGACCCGTTCCTCGGCGGTGGGCGCCGAATGTTCCGCACTCGGGATCTAGGGCGTTGGACCCCCGACGGCCAGTTGGAACACTTAGGACGAACCGATGACCAAGTGAAGGTCCGCGGCTTTCGGGTAGAGCTGGACTCGGTGTCGGCGATCCTGGAGGCGGTACCGGGCTGCACCCGAGCGGCGACCATCAAGCTGGACGATCGCACCCTCGTCGCATTCGTGGCACCCACCCAGGTGGATCCGGGGCTCGCCCGGATGGCCGTCTCCGAGGCGCTGCCGTACTACTGCGTGCCCGAGACAGTGCACACCCTGCCGGAACTTCCCATGACCAGCCGAGGAAAGATCGACAAAACCGCCCTCCGCCGGCTCGTCGCCGACCACGAGCGAGAGGCGACGCGATGACCACGACCCCGCTGAAGCCACCGCCTGCGCCACTGGCCATCGCAGCTGCTACGGATGCGGCGCACTCCGCCCGCAACGTCAAGCTGCCGCCGCGTCTTCCGCTACCGCAGCGCATCTTCACGCACCCAGCGTTGATGCACTACCACCGACTGATCGCGGTGGTGCTCGTCGTAAATCTCGGCCTTGCCGGGTACGGGATCGGCGCCGGCGGATGGTCCACCGCCGAGCTACCGACCTCCCAGCTCGCCGGGCTGACCTTGGCAAACTTCACCCTCGCCATCGTCATCCGACAGCAGTACGTCATCAATCTGTTCTTCTGGCTGGCCACCCGGGCCCGCACGAGTTGGCCCCTGCGCATCCGGCGGACCCTTGGCAAGGTCTACCACTTCGGTGGGCTACACGTCGGCGGCGCGCTCGCCGGGACACTGTGGTTCCTCGCCTTCACCGCAACCGCCACCGGCGAGGCCATCCGGTCCGGCTCGGGCCTGCCCGCGACCCTGGTCGTAACCTACCTACTGGTTGCGCTGCTCCTCACCGTCTGTGGCACCGCCCTGCCACCGGTACGCGCCCGGCACCACGACCTGTTCGAGCGGGTCCACCGCTTCGGCGGGTGGTTGGCGCTGACGCTGTTCTGGGTGCTGACGGTCCTGCAGATCGCCGCAGACTCGGCTGCCCGACCGCTCGCTACCGCGCTGCTGACCGAGGCGAGCATCTGGGCCCTCGCCCTGATGACGTTCAGCGTCGCCCTGCCGTGGCTCCGGCTGCGCAAGGTGCCCGTCGCCGTCGAACGACCGTCCACCCACGTCGCGCTGGTCCAGCTCGAGCGACGCCGGGTCCCCTTTCCCGGCTCCTCCACCGCGGTCAGTCGTAGCCCGCTGCTGGAGTGGCACTCCTTCGCCAATGTTCCCGCACCGGGGCATCGACACTTCCGCATCACCATCTCCCGCGCGGGCGACTGGACCGGCGCTCTCGTTGACAACCCCCCGTCCCACCTATGGGTCAAGGGCATCACCACCGCCGGGGTGGCCAACATCGAGACTCTTTTCACCAAGGTGGTCTACGTCGCCACCGGCAGCGGGATCGGTCCGGTGCTGCCCCACCTGCTGGCGGATGAGGTCCCGTCGCACCTGGTCTGGGCGGTCCGTAGTCCCCGGACCACCTACGGCGATGCGTTGATCGACGAGATTCTCGCCGCCCGGCCGAGCGCCACGATCTGGGACACCGCCACCGACGGTAAACCCGACATGGTGGCCCTGGCCTACCACGCCTACCGCGAACACGGCGCCGAGGCCGTCATCTGCATCTCCAACAAGAAGCTGACCTGGCAGGTCGTCCACGGGCTGGAGCAACGAGGCATCCCCGCCTACGGCGCCATCTGGGACTCCTGAGCGACAAGGAGAAAACTGTGAATCTCATCGTGGAGCAGACCGACCGGGTCGTCACCGTACGACTGAACCGGCCCGCCGCCCGCAACGCGCTCAACACCGAACTGCTGACCGAGCTGCTGGCCACACTGCAGCCCCTGGACGGCGACCCGGGCGTCGGATGCTTCGTCCTCACCGGCACCGACCAGTTCTTCGCGGCGGGTGCGGACATCCGGGAGATGGCGGCGAAGTCGGCCGCGGAGATGGTGGTCGAGGACTTCTTCGCCGGCTGGGAGGCGTTCACCGCACTTCGTACACCCACCGTGGCGGCGGTCGCGGGCTACGCCCTCGGCGGCGGTTGTGAACTGGCCATGATGTGCGACATCGTCGTCGCCGCCGACACCGCTCGCTTCGGGCAACCAGAGATCAAACTCGGGGTGATCCCCGGCATCGGTGGCACCCAGCGGCTGACCCGGCTCGTGGGCAAGGCCAAGGCCATGGACCTGATTCTGACCGGCCGGCTCATGGATGCCGAGGAGGCCGAGCGCAGCGGCCTGGTCTCCCGGGTCGTTCCGGCCGATCGGCTGCTGACGGAGGCGGCGGCGGTGGCCCGGACGGTGGCTGGATTCGGCAAGGCAGCCACCACGGCCGCCTGCGAGGCGATCGACCGCGCGTTGGAGACCGGCCTGCGGGAGGGGGTTCTGTTTGAGCGACGCAGCTTCCACTCCCTGTTCGGCACCGCGGACCAACAGGAGGGGATGCGGGCCTTCCTCGACAAGCGTGCGCCACAGTTCACCGGTCGGTAGGTGCCCGGTGGACCGCGTCGGTGACCTCGTGCCCCGGCTCGCTACCCGCCGGCGGCCCGCCACACCAGGCCGGCGGCGACCCCAACGACGAGGCTAAGCACGGCTGCCACGACAGCCACCGTCGCACTCCATCGCCCTGGACGGTCGGGCGGGGCGACCGCCCAGGGCTGATAGAGCAAAACCAGCCACCGCAGGTAGTAAAAGAGGCTGAGCGCGGAGTTGATGAAGACGACGACCGCCAGCCACGCGTATCCGCCGTCCCAGGCGGCGCTCGCGGTGGTCAGCTTCCCGACGAAGACCGCCGTCGGCGGGGTGCCGACCAACCCGAGCAGCGCCACCACCAGAGCGGTGGTCAGCCACGGCGCGGTCGCCGCCACCCCGCGCCAGGACATCCGGTCGCGGTGCCGTGGTAGCGCGGCGGCGACCGCGAAGGCGGCGATGTTGGTGACGGTGTAGCCGGCGAGATAGACCAACAACGACGGTTGGGCGAGGTCGCTGCGTCCGGTGGCGACCACCGGCACCAGCAGGTAGCCGACCTGACTCACCGTCGACCAGCCGAGCAGCCGCCGCACGTCGGTCTGCCAGTACGCGGCGAGGTTACCCAACAGCATGGACGCCACGGCCAGCACGACCACCACCGTCGGCCAGTTCGAGGTGCCGGGGAGGACCCCGGCGAGCCGGTGGATCGCGATCAACGCACCGATCTTGGGCACGGTGGTGAGGAACGTCGCCGCCATCGCCATACCGCCCTGGGCCGCGTCGGGAACCCAGAAGTGCGCGGGGAATCCACCGGCTTTGAACATCAACCCGCCGATGACCGCAACGGCGGCGGCGGTGACCACCGACCGCGGCGCGTCCGGCAGCCGAGCCGCGAGCTCGGCGTAGGCCGTGGTGCCGGTGATCCCGGAGAGCAGCGTGACACCGAACAGGAGCAGGATGCCGAAGAGGGCGCCGAGGAGGTAGGTCTTGAGCACCGCTTCGGCGCCGGCGCCGGTGCCGGCCAAGCCAATCAACGCGTACAACGGGATGCTGGCCAGCAGAAAGCCCACTACCAGGGCGAGCAGGTCGGTGGCGCCGGCGAGTAGCACCGCTCCGGCGGTGGCGAAGAGCAGCAGCGCGTAGGCGTCGCTCTCCCGGGCGGCGCCGGCGAGTTCGTCCCCGGCGAGGGCGAGGACGAGGAGGCAGCCGGTGGCGGCGAGGATCCGGGCGACGCCGGTGACGGTATCGACCGCGTAGGAGCCGTCAAAGGCAGTGTTGGCCGGTGTGGAGAGCGCGACCGTGGCGGTGATGATCACCGTAACGCAGACGGCGGCGGCGACCCCCCGCAGGATCCACTGCCGGTGACGGGGCGTGAACGAGCCGCCGAGCAGAACGACGAGCGCACCGCCGGCGAGCAGCATCTCCGGCAGCAGCAGCTCGGCACGCATCATCTCCGACGCCACCTGAGTCACCGGCCAAGAAGGTCGACGACGGTACGGGCAGCGGGCTCGATGAGATCGAGCAGCGGGCGCGGCAGCACCCCGATGAGCAGGGACAGTGCCAGCAGCGGCCCCACTGACCAGAGCTCGGTGGGGCGCAGGTCGCCGAAGCCCTTCGCACAGCCGACCGTCGGGCCGGTCAGCAACGCCTGCCCGGCGCGGAGGAACAACGCGGCCGTGACGAGGATGCCGAGCAGAGCCACCGCCGTCACGGGGGCGGTGGCGATGCTGCCGGCGAAGACCTGGAACTCAGCGATGAAGCCGGAGAAGGCCGGCAGGCCGAGGGAGGCGAAGGCGCCGACGGCGAAGAACGCGGCGAAGATCGGTGCGGGGGTGGCGAGACCGCCGTACGCGTGCAGGTCGTAGCTGCCGGCCCGCTCGTACAGGACCCCGGCGAGCAGGAACAGGGCGGAGGTGATCAGACCGTGGCTGACCATCTGGGTGACCGCACCGGTCACCGCGACCGCCCGCGGTTCGACGGTGTCCACGCTGACCAGACCGGCGGCGCCCACCGCGAGCACGACGTAACCCATGTGATTGATCGAGGTGTAGGCGATCATCCGTTTGAGGTTCGTCTGGGCCAGGGCGACCAGCGCGCCGTAGAGGACCGACACCACCCCGACGGCGACGATGACCCACGCCCAACCCCGCCACGCCTGGGGCAACATCGGTGCGGCGATCCGCACGAAACCGTAGGTACCCAGCTTCAACAGCACCCCGGCCAGAACGGCGGAGCCGACGGCGGGAGCGTCGGTGTGCGCCGGCGGCAACCAGGTGTGAAACGGCACGGTGGGGGTCTTCACCGCCAGGCCGATCAGGATCGCGGCGAGCACCACTCCCCCGGCCAGGGGGCGCCCCGCGAAGGGGTTCTCCGCGGTGAGGGTCGGCATGTCGAAGGTGTGCGGGTCGGCGGCCGCGTACAGCCCGATAAACCCGGTGAGCAGCGCCAGCGAGCCGAGGAAGGTGTAGAGGAAGAACTTCAGCGCCGACCGGGCCCGGTCGCCGTGCCCCCAGCCGGCGATCACCGCGTACATCCCGACGATGGACAGGTCGAAGAAGACGAAGAAGAGGATCAGGTCGGCCGCGGCGAAGACCCCGAGGCACACGCTCTGTAGGAACAGGAAGAGCGACGCCTGTACGCGAGGACGGTGCCGCTCCCGCAGCGCGTACACCGCACAGGCGAGGAAGACCACCGCGGTCATCGCCATCAGGGGCAGGGAGAGCCCGTCCACACCGAGGTGGTAGCTGCTGCCCACCCCGGGAATCCACGCCGCTCGTTCGGCAAAAGCCAACTGTCCCGGCGGCGGCGTCTCGTACCCTGCCCAGACGACACCGATCAGCGCCAGCTCGATCGTCGCCGCGCCCACCCAGACCCACCGCGCCGCGGTGTCGCTGCACCGGGGAACGACGGCCAACAGCACCGCGACGAGCAGGGGCAGGAAGACGATCACTGTGAGCATCCGACTACCCCAGCACCACGAGGACGACGGCACCGACGACGAGCACCACCACGGCCTGGAGGTAGTACTGGTGTAGTTGCCCGGTCTGCGGCCGCCGCGCGAGGTACCCCAGCCGCCGCAATCCGGCCGCGACAACCTCCACCATCCGGTCGACGCGACGCTGATCGACCTGCGCGGCCCGCCGAGCCAGGACAACCGTGATCCGCGCCGCCTGCGCGACACCCCGATCCAGCACCCGGTCATCGAAGCGAGCCGCCGCGGCACCGAGCGCCAGGGTCGGACGCGTCACCAGCACCGCAACCGCTTGTCGAAGGCCCAGCCACCGCCGCGCCCAGCGTGGTGCCGGCGCCCGCCACCGCGCCACGACGACGAGGGTCGCCAGGGCGATCAGCGCGGACGCGACCAGTTCCGGTACCGGAACTGGGTGGTAGCCGCCGGGCTGACCGACGGCGTGGGCGACCACGGCACCGGTCGGTGGCAGCGCCAGCAACCCGGCGCCCGCGGCGGCAACCGCCAGCACCAGCAGCGGCAGCCACCCGGCCAGGGGGATCCGCCCGGTGCCGGTCTCCTCTTGGTCCCGGTACGCGTCCACCGCGCCTTGTTGGTCAGCGGGGACCCGCCGCCAGATCACGACGAGGACCTTCCCCGCGTAGGCGGCAGAGAGCGCTGCGGCCGCGAGGCCAACCGCGTACAGCACCGGCGACTCTTCGCGGACGGCAGCGAGGATGGCGTCCTTGGTCGCCCAGAGCGACAGCGGTGCGATCCCGGCCAACGCGAGCAGCGCGACCGTGGCCGACCAGCCGACCAGCAACCACCGTCGGGTCACCCCGGCCAGGCCGGCGAGCTGTTTGGTGCCCAGCGCGGCTAGCCACGCCCCGGCGGCGAGGAACAACAGCGCCTTGACCGCGGCGTGTGCCACCAGCTGCGTGGCCCCACCCGCCACCGCGCCGGCCCCGGCGGCCAACACCACGAACCCGAGTTGCGCGCAGGTGGAGGCGGCGAGGAGTTGCTTGAGGTCGGGCTGGGCAAGCGCGACCGCGCCGAGCAACAGCGCGGTCCCCGCGCCGACCCACATGGCCACCGACGGGGCCCAGCCGGTGGCGGCCAGCAGCGGCTGCGTCCGCAGGAGCAGGTAGCCGCCCATCGCCACCATCGCCGCGGAGTGCAGCAGCGCACTGACCGGGCTCGGCCCGGCCATCGCCCGAGATATCCAGAAGGAGAACGGTAGCTGCGCGGCCTTGCCGAGCGCCGCGACGAGGACTCCTGCGGCCAGCACGTGTCGCCACCCCGGGCTGCTGGCAGGGAGATCGGCCAGGGCCAGGCCCGCACCGCCGGCCAGAGCCGCCCCGGCCGCCAGATAGAGGCCAAGATCCGCAGTGCGGGTAGTGACAAACGCTGTGAAACCGGCGGCTACTCGGGCCTCGTCCCACCACCGAAACCCGATCAACGCGTACGACGCGGCGCCCATCAGCTCCCAGGCGAAGAGCAACGTCGGCAGGGTGCCGGCCGTGACGGTGAGCGCGGCCGCGGCGGCGAACAAGAGCATCAGGCCGTGGAACCGTGCCGCCGGGGTAAGTGCCTCGCCGACGGCGGCCACCAGCACCAGCAGCGTCACCACCAGCACCGTCGGCAGGACCAGCGCGGCCAGTCCATCCACCGTCAGGACGAAATCCGCGCCGGCCAGAAACGGCACCGCCACCGTCGGCCGGGCGACAGCGACCAGCGCTGACAGCAGCACGGCCAGGGCCGCGACCGCCAACGCGACCCGCACCGCGACCCGACCCCTTGGCCGGGCGACCACCAGCACGGCGCCGGCGGTCGCGGGCAGGCCGACCACCGCCCACAACGCTGCCGTCCCGAGCGCGGTCATCCGGACAGGTCCGCGGCCGTGTCGGTCAGATCCGACCGCCGTAGGCGGTGTAGCGATGTGGCGACGGCGAAGCCCATCGCCATCTCGACCGTCATCGCCGCGAGGACGACCAGGAGCAGCACCTGCCCGGACGGGTCGGGGGCGCAGAACCACCAGAGCCCGGCCACGGCCAAGATCAGGCCGTTCAGCATCAACTCCAGGCCCATCATCACCATCACCACGACCTGTTGGGACAGGGCGCCATACAGACCGACGGAGATCAGGGCCGCAGCTACCAGCAGCACAGTGCGTACCGTCATCGTCCGACTCCCCCCGGCTGCGGATCGGCCGCCGGGCGGCGACGAAGGTCATCCCCGAAACGGTCATAGCGGGTGCGGTGCGCGGCAAGGACGACCCCACTGACGATGGTGGCCGCCATGACCACGCCCACCGCCGCCATAGCCAGCATCTTCGGACCCATCAGCTCGGTGCCGAGAGCGGCGGTGACATCCTCCGGCAGGCTGCCACGACGGCTCGGCCACGGCGCGAACAGCGCCCCGGCGGCCAGGAGCAGAAAGACCCCGACCGACACCGGTAGGGCGTGGCGAGCACCGTGGACCATGTTCATCGACATCATCGCCGGATTCATTCCCATAAACATGTTCATGTAGACAGCCATGATCGCCATCTCCATCACCATCATCAGAATGACCAGGACGCCGACGTAGAGCTGCTGCAGCAAGAGCACCTGAAGACCGACCGCGATGAAGGACAGGGCCAGGGAGTAGCTGGCCCGGGCCATCGAGTTGACGACGAAGACGGCGACCCCGGCGAGCACCGCGACGACCGCGAGGCCCCAGAAGACGAGGTGGGTGACCACGCCTCAGCCTCCGATCACGACGACGGCGACGAGGAGGTCCTGCAGCAGCACCGCCGGCAGCAGCACCAGCCAGCCCACCTCCATGAACACGTCCGGACGCAGCGCGGGTACCCGACGGCGCAGCCACACCAATCCCGCCAGCAGTACCGTGGCCTTCACCAACACCCAGGCCCAGGCCGGCAGCAGCGGCCCGGCCCCACCGCCGAGGAACATCGGTACGGCGAAGGCGGCGCCCGCCGCCAGCAGCGCGTACCGCCCGGCCAGAAACAGCAGCCGATCCACACCGGAGAGCTCCGCCGTCACCCCACCCGCCACGTCGCGACCGAGCGCCGGCGAGAAGGGCCCCCACACCGCGATCGCCACCACGCCGAGGCAGTAGACGACGAAGGCCACCGGCATCCACACCACGAACCACAGCCCCTGCTGTGCGGCAGCGACCTCCCCCACCCGCAGGCTGGACGCCGCGACCGCCGGCGCGACCAGCGCGAACATCAGCGGCAACTCGTACGCCAAGCCGTGCGCGAGGAACCGGTAGCCGCCGACCAACGCGTACGCGGAGTTGGCGCCCCAGCCGGTCAACCACACGAACGCCCACGCCAGGACATCGAGCGCGTTTACCCACACCACCCCGACGTCCAGGTCGAACAGGGTCCACCGTCCGAGCGGTACCACCGTAACGATCATCAGCGCCATCACGAGGAGCCCCGCCCCACCGATCCGCCACAGCAGGCGGTCCGCGGCGACGGTGGTTCGCCGGCGCTGCCGCAGCAACCGCGCCACCTCACCCGCCGACCGCCCCATCCCGGACCGGACACCGGCGGCCCGTCCGGCCAAGGCGCCGTCGAGCAGCGCCGCGGCGACCGCGAGCGTCCCCAGCAGCCCTGCCGCGACCGGCGCCCAGCCGCCGGAGACGGCCGCCGGCACTTCAGCCATCGGTGACCACACCCAGCGCCGCAATATCAAGGCTGGCCACGATGAGCCGGGCGGTGGCCACGTCCCACCCGGACACCACGCTGGCGACCGCCGCCGGTGGGGTGACCGGCACGCCGGCCGCCACACCGGTGGGACCACCGGCCGCGACGCCGGCAGGACCTCTCGCCGCGACACCGGCAGGACCACCGGCCGCGATAGTCGCCCGGTCGAGCATGCCGTTGAGTCGGTCCCACACGTCACCGGTGAGATTCGGGGCGAGCCCCAATCGGGCCAGTTCGTCGGAGGGCAGTAGCCCCACCCGCCGCAGCGACCAGCGCAGCAGCCACGAGCGGCGTACCCGGCGCCGCAGCCGCGCCAACTCC
The DNA here is from genome assembly GCF_000514815.1 of Salinispora fenicalii. Lineage (GTDB taxonomy): Bacteria > Actinomycetota > Actinomycetes > Mycobacteriales > Micromonosporaceae > Micromonospora > Micromonospora fenicalii. The sequence goes on along the minus strand of NZ_AZWQ01000010.1, from coordinate 47,165 downwards.
GTGGTCGCCGCCGACCGCTCGCCGATCAAGAGGTGATCACGAATGGCGCGGGCGAGCCCGGCCGCGTCCGACCAGCCCGCCAACGCCAGCAGCCGGGCCACGTTGTCGCACCGTTGGGCAGCGAGCTCTCCGGCGTCTGGCCGCCTGGCCTCGCCGGATGTGTCACCACCGACTACGGGAGCTCCGCCGGCCAGCCCACCTTGCCCAACGTCAACGACACCCGCCTGCGCCTCGACGATGAGGTCGCCGTGCAGATGAGTGCGGAGGACGAGGCCGGCCGGCCAGTCCGGCAGTACCGGGCCGAGTCGCACATGCAGCACGTCCATCTCCAGCCCATCGCGATCCTCGCTGCCGTGCGCCAGGGCGGCGTCCCCGCCCGGAGCCTCGTCGCGTCCCGGCCCGTCGCGGCCCGCGCTGTCCCGCCGCTGGCGGGGCGTGTCGCGCAACGTGGCCTCCGCCTGATCCAGGGCCGCGGCTACCAGCTCCGGCGCGGCGACATCGATCCGGGCCCGCGGTCCGGGCAGTTGCTCCCACAGGTTCGCCACCACCAGCGCCAGCTCCGGTCCGGGCGATCCACACACCGCCAGGATGTCCGCGTCCGCCGGTGACACCGCCAGCCGCCACCCCCGCACGCCCGCTTGCCGCTCGACGGCGACCCGGGTCAGCCAGTGCCCGGGTACCTCGATGACCAGCAGATGGGCATGCCGGGTGGCGAGCCGTGCCAGCGCACCGCTCACACCCATCGCAGCGCGCCCTCCCGCCAGGCCCACACCACCGCGACGAGCACACCCGCCAGGAAGACGAACATCTCCACCACGGCGGTGGCCCCCAGCTCGGCGACGACCACCGCCCACGGATACATGAACAGCATCTCCACGTCGAACGCCAGGAACAGCACCGTCACCAGATACCAACGGACGTGGTACCGAGACAGGGCGTGCTCCTCGGGGCGCCAGCCGGACTGAAACGGCGAGACCAGCAGCGGCCGCCGAGCGATCGCCAGCGCACGGTGCGCCAGGTAGCAGCCCGCCACGACCCCCACGGCGACCAGCGCCATACCCGCGGCCCCTGCGTACATCGCGCTTCACCCCGCCCTGCCCCACCCGCGAGGGCGCGCTATCACGTTAGGAACCAAACGGGACTTTCCACCGGAGAGACGAGCCTCCTCACCCGTTTGGGGCCCGCCGCCGTGACCTCTCGCGGCGGGGCGCCACCGACGCCGTAGTCAGCGGTAGCGAACCGACACAGGCTCCGGTAGACATAGCCAATGATAAATGGACTTGATCGCCGCACCTTGCTCCCGCGCGGCCGGCGCATCCGCTGGCACCGCCACGCTCGTCAGCGCCGCCATCGCCAGCGACAAACCCCGCCCAGGCTGCTGGCGGTGCCTTTCGGCGCGACGTCGCCACCGGCGACCCCTACCCAACGGCGCCCGACCCTGGACCCGACTGACGCCGACCGAGGCCCGGCCCGGCTCCGAACTCAGCCCCGAGGCGCAGGCACCCTGGCAGATCTCCGTCGACCCAGACTTCACCACGTTGCTGACACAGGGAACGATCCCACCGGACCCACAAACGCCGGGCCGGCGAAGCTACACCAAGAGCATTCGCCCCTACCCCGACTTACATCACCACCGGACGCCGGCCGTTGTTATCTGATCGAAACATAACACCACTAGCATCCCCGGTCACCTTCATGTCACATTGACGTTCGTCACTGGATAATGGTCCCACCCACCGCCGCCAGGTCCGAAAATTGCGGACCTGCCTGGATCGAAAGAGACCCCCATGAGACGCTTCGTCCGAACCGTCATCGCCGCCACCTTGGTGGCGACGGCGGCACTGGTCGCCCCTTCCGCCGCACAGGCCGCAGTCCGAAATCCCGTCCTCTTCGTCCATGGCCTGAGCAGCTCCGCCAGCACCTGGAACACCTGGATCAACAAGTTCAAGGCGGATGGCTACCAGAGCTCCGAGCTCTACACCTGGTCCTACGACTGGAAGAAGTCCAACGCGACCACCGGCGCGAAACTCGTCAACAAGGTGCAGGACATTCTCGACGAGACCGGCGCCACCAAGGTTGACCTCGTCGCGCACTCGATGGGCGCCCTGAGCTCCCGCTGGTACCTGAAGAACGGCGGCGGGACCGCCACCGTGGACGACTTCGTCTCCGTAGCTGGGGTAAACCACGGAACCGACGTCTCGTTGTTCTGCTTCTTTTACATATCGTGCCGGGAAATGATCAGAGGTAGCAGCTTCCTCGACTCCCTGAACTCTGGCGACGAAACTCCCGGAAACGTAAACTACGCCACTCTGCGGTCGACCTGTGACGCACTGATCAACCCCGACAGTTCGGCGAAGCTCGACGGCGCGGAAAACATCTCCGTGGGCTGCAAGGGGCACACCGACATGAACGACGACTCCAGTAACTACATCATAGTCCGGGACTTCATCGCCTGAGCGCTCCGGACTGAGGCTTCCTCGGCCATCGCGCTCAGACCACCGGTCAGGGGTGGGTTCTCACGCAGCTGAGACCCGCCCCCGACCGCGTACGCCTCCCCGGCCGAAGGGAAGCTATCCGAGGAACATCAATCCCACCGTTGATCTCGTGTAGGCTCGCGCCGGCAGCGAACGCTGCGCTCCTCGACCCCAGTAGCGGTGATGTCGTCCTGGCCACCGAGGAGAGCGCACTGGCCAGCTTCACCCTGACCGACGAGGACACCGTCGAGCGGCTTGCGACGGCCTACGAGGCAGAGTGCATTCGGTTCCCGAACCGTGGGCACCCGGTTCGACCTCGATCATGTGGTGCCGCAGCCACAGCTCGGCGAGGTCTCGCTCCGCTGGATCCTGCTGCACATGGTCGAAGAGACAGCCCGCCAGGCCGGCATCCTTCGTGAGCTGACCGACGATCGACCGGAGCTTTCTGACCGCAGCACCACGAGGATGGATGGCCACGTGAAGACGGTTTACTCAGACGGCGACCACGGCGATGGGGAGGCCGACCCGGAGGCCGTGCCCGGCTTGCGCCCCAACACCGAAGGCGACGACGCCACGTCGTTCACGCTTGACGTCGATGGCGAGGAATTCGTCATCCGCAGTGACAACTTCGCTGGCACCAGCTACACGTGGCTCAGCGGACCGAACCGCGGCTACGGCTTCGGTGTGAGTCCGGCCCCGGAGCTGTCGCTTGACGAGCACCGGGAGAACATCCGCAGCTTCCTGGCCATGGTCGATCCCAACACGGGGTACATCGAGTGACTGAGCAGCAGGGCCGGATCGCGCCGCCACCGCCGGCTTCGCTCAGCTCAACAGCCGTTCGATGACCCGCGAGGTCGCCTTGCCGTCGTCCAGGTCGCAGAAGCGTGCGACGAAGGCGTCGTAACGCTCCTGGTACGGGCGGGAGGCCACATCGACGGAGCGAACTGCTTCAACCAACTCGGAAGAGGTGCCGACGATCACCTCGAGGTTGCGGTAGGTCTGACCGGCGATCGGGTGGAGGCATTCGGCGAGGAACGCCTCGACGTCATGGGCGGGTACGACGATGCTGAACAGTCCGCTGTCGCTCATGCTTCGGTTGCTCAAACTGTCGGGGGATTCCGTCACCACACCGTGAGAAGGCCCCCCGCGTTCTCCATCTGCCTGCAACCACCCGATCACGCTTTTGCGCTCCGTCTTGCTTGGTCGCCCCCGGGTTCCCGCGTCCGACCGACGGCCTGCACGCACTGGGGTGTGCGAAGGCGGCGCTGCCGGGGTGCGGACTCGCGTCAATGGGCAGTACCGATGGCCGAAGCGCTAGCACCTTGACGGGAAATCACCCGCCTGATCGCTCAGACAGGGTAAGGGGACGCTGCCGAATCCCGTCGCCAGCACCCGGAGAACCGGTAGCTTCCGCCATCCTCCGGAAGACTCCAAGTCTACGATCGGAGGATTGCTCGACCCGGGAATGGCCTTCAACCAGGTCACCGCGCCGGGCCACCGCATCGGGTCACATCGTCCGGCTCCAGCTTGCCTGGACATCGACAGAATCCGGAGAGGCCGATTCTTCATAAATACACACGTCTACTAGCATACGAGGGCAATACCGGCAGGTGACGATACTTCAACTGCGAGGCAAACCTGAGGTAGCCTCTTGCCGGATTTTGGGCTCGGTGCGGAGGCGGGATGATGGCCAGCGGCTTAACTGTTGCGGAAGTTCAGACCAGGACATACAAGGAACGCGATTCTTGGTGGACCGTCTTCCTTGTCGATCCGCTCGCGTCGAGGCTCGTCTGGCTCGTCGCCCGCTACCCCTGGGTAACCCCCAACCGGCTCACCGTAGCCGCGTTCCTACTTGGACTCGGCTCCGCTGCGGCCTTCGCCGCGGCGACACCGGGGTGGCTGATCATGGGCGCGGTGCTCTTCCACCTGAGCTTCGTCATCGACTGCATGGACGGCAAGGTAGCCCGGCTGAACGGCACCGGCAGCCTGTTCGGGATCTGGCTGGACTTCATCCTGGACCGCGTCCGCGTACTGTTCTGCACCATCGCGCTGATGGGCGGGCAGTACGCGCGAACCGACGACGTGAACTTCTTGATCGTCGGTGGCGGAATCGTCTTCCTCGACATGTTCCGCTACCTCAACGCCTCGCAACTGGCGAAGGTCAAGCGCAAGATGCGCCGGACTCTGCGCAGGCGGATCAACGCCACACCGGATCAGACGAGCGTGGTTACCCCGGACTACGACGAGGCCGACCTGGAAGGCGCCGCTCCCGGCGTGGTCGCCGTCATGCAACGTCCCGAGTTGGTGTTGGAGCGGGACTTCCGCTCGCGCTTCACCGGGTTCACCCGCCTCCGCGACCTACTCATCCGCTCCCGGGTACGGATCCACATCTTCAGCGGCATCGAGTTCGAGATGACGGTCTTCATCATCGCCCCGATCACCGGGGCCGTACTTGGTGTGTCCATAGTGGCCGCAGCGCTGCTGTTGCTGTTCGAGTTCGCGCTCATCTTCAAGCTCTGGCTGTCGACCAGGTCGTACGCGCACTACGACAGCTCCCTCGCCGCCGAGGAAGAAATCGCCGGAATCGGGGAAGAACACGACCACCTGACGACGGCAGCACTGGAAGCCGAGACCATCGCTGTGGGCGCGGCGCCGCAGGGCGCCAACACCGCCCGCTAACCTGAGGTTCCCGGGGCTATCCGGTTTTCGCCTGATAGCCCCGACACGGGACCTGGAGGTCCCGACATGGGGCTCGAGGATGCGGAACGCGGTCCTGGCTGGGTCAGTACAAGCCAAGCCACCCCGGCATCGGCTCCGAGTCCGCGACGCGCTCCGGCCACCCAAACCGCGCTCAAGCGCCTCGACGATCAATTCGACACTGAGCGCCAAAACTGCACTTCGCTGCGTTCAAGACCGGAAGGTGGCCCTCTCCGACGAGCGGAAACGGCCTTTCAACTGGGGTGGGTCAGCTGCGGGCAACCGCTTCGGGGCGGCGCTTCCGGGCTGAGTTGTGCCGAATCTGTGCCCAAATGATCAACGACCAGTGCTTCCACTGGTCGTTGAGGGTATGGGTGGAGCTGAGGGGATTTGAACCCCTGACCCCCTCGATGCGAACGAGGTGCGCTACCGGTCTGCGCCACAGCCCCTCCGCCGGCGGACCGGCGTAGGTCCCACTCGGCGTTCACCGAGCGGGCCGGCGATAAGGCTAACAGGTCGCGGACCGCCCGGCGAATTGCCCCCGACGCGGCGAAGGGGTGCAACCCACCCGGGTGGGTGGGGCGCCCGGTCCTGCCGGGCAGGTGGGGGCAGCGGTTCCTGTCGGGTGGGCGACCTCCGAGGTCAGGCCGGGTGGGCACCACGGCCGGACTGGTAGGGACGCCCACGGAGGCCGCCGGCACGCCGGTAGGAGACGGTCCCGCCGTTCGCCGCCGCCGGCAGGTCCGCCGGCCGGTCCAGGCCCATCGCGGTACGCCGCACCGATTCTCGTTGGGCCGCCAGGCGGCGCTGTGCCTCACGCCGGGCCGCGGCCCGGCGCGCCTGCTCGCGCCGCACCTCGGCTTGACGGGCGGCCAGCCAGGCTGCCTCGCGGGCTTCGGCGCGTCGGCGGCGCTGGCCGGCGAGGGCGCGAGAGCGCAGGTGGGCGACGTAGGCCAGGAGCAGGGCGCCGGTGACCGCGAAGCTGATCCAGAATCCGGGGCTGACGAACAGCACACCGACCAGCTCGACGGCGTTGAGCAGGAACAGCGCGGCGAGCACCCGCCGCCGCCGGTAGATGGCTGGGGGGTGCTGGCGGCGGCGCGGCTGGGGCCGGCGCGCCCCGGCTCCCGGGCGCCCGCCGAGCCGACGCGGCCGACTGGGGTTCGCTGGAACCGCGCGCAGCTGGTCCGACCGACGGGACCCTGCTGCCGGCTCGGCGGCGGCGGCACCGGAGTCCGAATCTTCTCTTAAAGTAACCGAAAGTGAACGCGGCGGATTTATTGGCCGGCGACCTGGGACAGTACGGCGTCGTCGACGGCGCTGAAGCACCCGCGCCGTCGACTTCGCCCGCTCCGCCGCCAGCCGCTCGGTCGCGTCGTACCGGCGGACCAGGGCCGGCGCCAGGGCGAGCAGGCCGGCAGCGGCGAGGACGGCGAGGAGCACCGAGGTCGGCACCCTCACCCCTCCCGTCACCGAATTTCAGGTAAACACAGACCAACCGAACGATCTTTCATGTTTCCGACCTGGAGCCGAAGATCCTACGGGTGGACTGCAAATGCCGTAGCTTGCAGTTACCTGAGGTTACGGGCGAAGGCACTGGATGGTGGCACGCCGCGCCGATCGGCCCAGTCGGGACCCTTCAGCCAGTCGCGGCCCGCAGCCGGTGCCAACGGGCCAGTAGGCCCCCCTCGGCCGCCACGTCCTCGCTGGTCAGGGCGTACCCGATGTGGTCACGCCAGGCGCCGTCGATGTGCATGTAGCGCACGTGGTACGCCTCCTCGCGAAAGCCCAGCTTCTCCATCACCCGACGCGACGGCTGGTTCTCCGGACGGATGCTGATCTCGACCCGGTGCAGCCCGCCCGGCCCGAAGGCGTGGTCCACGGCCAGGGCAAGCGCGGTAGGGATGACGCCTCGCCCCGCCACCCGGGAATCCACCCAGTAGCCGACACTGCCCGAGCAGAACGTCTGACGCACGATGCTGCCGACATTCAGATGTCCGACCAGACGTTCCCGTCCTCCCTCGCGGAGGCAGACCACAAATGGCATGCTCTCGCCGACCCGGGCCGAGCGACGCTGCTCCCGATACACCCAGCGGTAGGCGTCGAGTGAGTTCAGGTCCGCCCAGGCACCGGGGAGAGACGCCTCCCAGGGGGCGAGCCACGCCTCGTTGGCGCGGCGCACCTCAGACCACGCCACGGCGTCTGAGCGCCGGTAGGGCCGCAACAACACCGGACCATCCGCCAACACGACGGGCCATCCCGGCGTGCGGCGTCCCAGAAGGTTCACCCGGCCGATCCTCCGCCCACGGCGCCGGCCGGGGCAAGCATCCTCACCGACGGCGGTCCAGTAGCAGAACGTCCACGGTGGAACCCGCCGCGGCGGTGGTCACCCGCTCACCGAGCACCAACAACCCGTTCGCCTCGGCCAACCCGGACAGGGCCAGCGACCCACCACGCAGCGGTTGGACGGTGTAGCCGCCGCCGCGCCGTTCCGCGACCTGCGCCGGCCGAAACTCACGCAACCCGGCCGGCGAGGAGATCGTCTCCAGCAGGTGCGCCCGAACGCCGGGGCGAAAGACCGGCTCCGCGCCAGCCAGCACATTGATCACCGGTCGGGCCAGTACCTCGAAGCCGATCAGCGCGGCCCCCGGATCGCCGGGCAGGCAGACCACCGGCACCTCCTCCGGGCCAACCGTGCCGAACCCAAGCGCGGTGCCGGGGTAGAGCGCCACCTCGGTGAAGGCCACCGGTCCGGTCCGGTTCCCCTCCCGACGGGAGAGAATCCGACGGACCATGTCGCCCGGCCCGGTGCCGGTGCCGCCGGTAGTGATGATCAGATCGGCCCGCAGGGTCTGATCCTCCAGCAGCCCACGTAGCCCCTCCGGGTCGTCGTCACAGATGCCCACCCGATACGCGAGCGCACCGGCCTCCGCGGCCGCCGCAGTCAACGCGTGCGAGTTCACGTCCACCACCTGGCCGGGTTGGCTGCCCCGCCCCACCTCGACGAGTTCGTCACCGGTCGCCATGACCACCACGCGCGGGCTGGGCCGGACCACCACATGGCCGATTCCGGTAGCGGCGAGTACGGCGACCAGCGCCGGCGAGACGTAGGTACCGGCCCGGGCGAGCAACGTGCCGGCCGGGACTTCCTCGCCGGCCTTGCGGACGCTGTACCCCCGCTTCGGTACTCGGTGGATCTCCACCGAGGCCATGCCCTGGTCGGTCCACTCGACGGGAACCACCACGTCCGCGCCGATCGGCAACGGCGCCCCGGCGGCCACCGAGAAGCAGGCCCCCGGGGTGAGCCGGACCGGGCGCCAACTCGCGGCGCCCAGGTCACCGACGACGTTAAGCTGCACGACCCGCCCGCCCGGCGAGCCGGCCTGGGCCGGCAGGTAGCCGACACCCCGGCCACCGGCGGCGATGTCCTCCCAGCACGCCGCGTACCCGTCCACGGCCGCCTGGTCAAAGGCCGGAACGGAGTGCGTCGCGACGACATCCTCAGCGAGGACGTTGCCGTACGCCCGGGTGAGGTCGAGGTCGAGTGGCGGCAGCGCACGCAACCTGCGCAGCACACTGCCCAGGTAGTCGGCGAGCGGCGTCAACTCGTTCACGGCCGCCTCGGCGTCGGCCGTCGCGGTCATGTACGCGGACCACCCGAGGCGCCCGCGCTAACAAAGTCGGCGAGCCACTTACGGAACTCAGCGCCGAGGTCGTCGCGTTCTGCGGCGATCTGCACGACGGTCTGGAGATAGCCCAACGGCATGCCGGTGTCGTACCGGGTACCCCGGTAGACGATGGCGTGCACCGGTACCCCCTCGGCGCGCAGGATCTCCATCGCATCGGTCAGTTGGATCTCGCCGCCGCTGCCCGGACCGGTCCGGCGGATCGCGTCGAAGATGCGACCAGGAAGGACGTAGCGGCCCAACACGGCGAGATTGCTGGGGGCCTCCTCCGGCTTCGGCTTCTCCACCATGCCGGTCACCCGGACCACGTCGCCGATGTCGGCGAACTCCGCCTCGGCTGAAGCCACCGAGGCGATGCCGTAGCGGGTGGTCTGGTCGGGCTCGACCTCGAAGAAGGCCAGCACGATCCCGCCCGTACGGGCCTGTAGCTCCAACATGGCCGGCAGCAGCGGCTCGGTCGGCTTCACGAACTCGTCCCCAAGCAGCACCGCGAAGGGCTGGTCTCCGATGTGGGACTCGGCGTAGCCGACGGCGTGGCCGAGCCCGAGCTGCTCCGGCTGCCGGCAGGTGTAGATGGCGGCCAGGTCCTCGGTCCGCTTGACCGCGGCCAGCAGCTCCGGCTTCTTCGCGAGCCGTTCTTCCAGGTCGGGGCGGCGATCGAAGTGATCAACCATGGAGGTCTTGCCCCGCCCGGTGATCAGCAGGACGTCGGTGATCCCGGCCTGGGTGGCCTCCTCAACGATGTACTGCAACACCGGCCGGTCAACCACGGGGAGCAGTTCCTTGGGCACCGCTTTGGTGGCAGGCAGGAAGCGGGTGGCAAGCCCGGCGGCCGGAATGACCGCCTTGACCGCGCGGGGACCGCCGGCCGCGGTAGCCGTCGATGGAGGGTTCGCTGAGTACTCCGACATGCCGCGAGACTATCGGCCACGGCTCTGCCGTGGCGGGTGAGGACCGGAAGTCGGGCCATGGGGAGTGCCTGCCCCGGACCCCGGCGCCAGCTCGGTCTCCGACCTGTTCCCGGCACCGGGATGCGCCGGCGCCTCGCGTCGCGCGTCGGCTCGGGACGGTCTCTCGTCCGAGCCAGCCGGCACCGGCAGCACGGACGCAGCCGCCTTCGCCGCCCCGGCGACCCGGCAGGTGTCGCGGCCGCTGGCTTTCGCCGCGTACAACGCTTCGTCAGCAGCATTGAGCACTTCCTGTCCGGTGCCGCCGTGGTCGGGGTGGACAGCGATACCAATAGAGACAGTCACCGACACCAGGACCGGGGCAGCGAACCCACCGACGGCGACGGGGGTGTCCCGTACCGCTGCACCGAGCCGCTCCGCGACGATGGCCGCACCCACGGCGTCGGTCTCCGGGAGCAGCACCACGAACTCCTCTCCCCCCAGCCGGAAGGCGAGGTCGACCTCCCGGATCTCACCGCAGATCCGCCGGGCGAACTCGATCAGCACCCGGTCCCCGGCGGCGTGCCCGTGGGTGTCGTTGACGTGTTTGAAACGGTCCAGGTCGAGAGCGAGGACGCTGAGCATTCGGCCGAACCGGGTGGCCCGTTCCACCTCGCGGCGAAGCGACTGGCGCAGGTAGCGGTAGTTCCAGAGACCGGTGAGCGGATCGGTCAGCGACAGCCGCTGGGTCTCCTCGTGCACCCGGACGTTGTCCACCGCCACCGCGGCGTGGCCGGCGAAGGTGCGCAGCGTACCCAGGTCATCGTCGTCGAATTCCTCCCCACCGAGCCGGTCGTAGAGGACGAGCACGCCGAATGTCGCCGGCGCCGCACCGTCCGGCGGGCCACCCGCGCGGGGGGACGGGCCGTCAGCCCGCACGGCGCCGCCGTCCCGTGGAGCCGCGAAGGGCACCGCGATGTACGTCCGGCAGGGGGGCTCCCCCGGCGGTGCTACGGACGGCTCCACCCGGCCACGGCGAGCCTCGCCGCTGACCGTAACCGCGCCCACCAGGTCGCCCAGCGGCACCTGGATCGGCCCCGGCCCACCGGCCGGCACCTCGAGCCCTTCGGTGGCCTGCGCGACCAGGAGTCCAGCCGAGTCGACGATGAGTACCGCTCCCGCGCGGGCCCCGGTCGCCGCAATTGCACTGTGCAGGATGACCCGCAGGATGCGCTGCAAGTCATGGGTGCTGGCCAGGGTGTCCCCCAGCACCTCCAAGTGTCCGCGCAGCTGGTCCCGGCTGCTGGTGAGCGCGGCGACGTAGGTCCCGGTCTCCCGAGCCATCCGGTTGAACGCTCCGGCCAGCCGCCCGATCTCGTCCCGGCCGCGTACGGGCACCCGCGCGGTCAGGTCACCCCGGGCCACTCGGTCCACCGCCCCCGCCAGTTCAACCAAGGGTCGACTGGTGACCCGGGCCAGCCGCCCGGCGACGACAACCGCCAACAGCACGGCCAACAGCACGGCGGCGACCAGAGCGGCGTACAGGCTGGGGGGCCGGTCGCTCGGAACGGAGAGCACCAGCGACAGCGGCTGCCCGGCGGACGGGCCGACCCGCCGCACGTACCGACCGTCGGCGGTGCCCACCACCTGCTCACCGTCCAATCCACCGACGGCGCCGAGTACCGCCTCGCGTCCTCCCGCCGACTCGGTGGTGTGCTGGCGCGGGCTGCCCATACCTGAGCCGTCGAGCAGGGTGACCGCCGCCCCGGTGAGCACCGCTAGCCGCGCCACGAACGCGGGATCGACCGGCTGCGCGGCGGTGACCGCACCCCGGGCGACTCCGGTGGCGTCTCGCAGGTCCACCCGGACGGCCAGCGCACCGGGCGAAGCGGGGGCCGGGGTACGGGCCGCGCAGTCCCGCCAGGGCGCGGCGGGCAGCGGTGTGGTGGCGTGGAGTACCTGCCCCCCCACGTCGGTGACCCGCACGGCGGCGGCGAGACCCCGATCAACCACCTGCCCCGCAGCGACCGCCCGATCGGCGGCGAGGGCGACCACCTCCGCCGCGGCCCGCAGCTGCTGGCAGAGCGTGTCAACCGCGGTTTGGACGGCGGTCGCGGCAACCGCGAGCCGGTCGGCGGACCGACTTCGATCGATGGTGGTCACGGCCGACCCCACGAAGTAAGCCCCGACCAGCACCGGGCCGAGCACCACCGTGAGGAAGGCTGCGGTTACGCGTGCCCGTAGTGTCACTCGGTCCCCCCGGGACTTCGCCGGCCGATGCTTGCGATGCTGACACAGAGTCACCCCCGGATGAATCCTGCGTCAGGAGTGTTGCGTGCCAGATTTTTCTGATCGAGGGGAAGTGACCCGCAATGCGAAGTTTACGACGCGGACCAGACTGCTGGCCCACCGTCGGCGGCTCGGCGACGCCGAGCGGGCCGCCGCCGCCCGGCAGGTCCAAGCCGGCCTGGTGGACCTGGTACGCCGACTGCGTCCGCGCCGAATGACGGCATACCTGCCGATCGGCACCGAACCGGGCGGCGCAGACCTGCCGACGGCGCTGCACGCCGCGCTGCCGGAGGGGGCCGAACTGCTACTGCCGGTGCTCCGGGCCGACCTCGACCTGGACTGGGCGCCGTGGACCGGGCCCGGCGATCTGGCCGTCGCCGGGCGGGGGATGCGGGAGCCGACCGCGCCCCCGCTCGGCCGGGCCGCGGTCGCAACGGCCGACCTCGTGGTGCTGCCGGCGCTGGCGGTGGACCGGCAGGGCGTGCGGCTGGGGCGGGGTGGCGGCTCGTATGACCGGGCGCTCGCCCGGGTCCCGGCGACCACCCTGACCGTCGTACCACTGCACGATGGTGAGCTGGTCAACGCGCTACCGGCGGAGCCGCACGACCGTCCGGTCCACGCTGTGGTCACCCCGACCGACGGCCTGCGTACGCTGGACGGTGCCGCACCGCGCTGAACCCGCGCCGGTGTCGCGCCCCACACGTCCGCTGGACGAACCCGGGGGTGATGACGCACCATTGGCACTCGAATATGCCGAGTGCCAACCGACAGTGCCAGTTCCGGAGGAGAACGTGCCCACGTACCAGTACACCTGCACCGCGTGCGGCCACCAGCTCGAGGCGGTGCAGTCTTTCACCGATGAGCCGCTGACCGAGTGCCCGACCTGTGCGGGGCGGTTGCGGAAGCTGTTCAACTCCGTCGGCATCGTGTTCAAAGGCTCGGGGTTTTACCGCACCGACTCCCGCACTGACTCCGGCTCCGGCTCGGGGAGCACGGCCAGCAAGCCCGCCGCCGCGAGCAACGAGTCCGGCTCGTCGAGCGAATCGAAGTCGAGCGACTCCACGTCGAGCGGATCGACGTCGAGCGGATCGACGTCGAGCGGATCGACCTCGAACGGTTCTGGAGCGGGCGGCTCAACCGCAAAGAGCACGGGCACCTCCTCCGCCTCCGGCGGCACGAAGACCCCTGCGGCCAGCGGCACCAGCTGAGCATGGGGCGGGTCGATCCCGCCCCGGCTCGTTCACGTCGATCGCGGGGGCAGCCCTGGTCGTGAAACGGGTCCTTCCTCGGAACCGTCATCACGCCGGGGCTACCCGTGATCGTTTTGGTTCAGCTCGGTCGAGCTGGCAGGGTTGCCCGACTGGGTACGCGGCTCACGAATGCTCAGTCCCAGTGTGGCGGGCGCTGCTCGAGCAACCAGGCGTCGTTGCCGCCGGTCGCTTCCCCCCAGCCCTGATCGGTGTCGTCGGCAGCCCGCTCCGGCAGCATCGAGCCGCCGTCATCGCGCAGCTTGCTCGGCCGGTCCTCGGCACGCACCACGGGTCTTCCCGGCTCCTGGTGGGTCACGAACGCCAACCCTAGCCCAGCGCGTGCCGACCTCGGCCCGGCGCGTCCGCGACCAGACGGCACCGCCTGCTGCCCCTTGGTAGCCTCAGCGGGCGTGACGACTCCCGGCAGCTCCGCGGACGACTTCTGGCGACCCCCCGGTGCCGGCGCTCCGGCCAACGCGCCCGACCCGACCGACGCGCCTGACCCAGCCGGCACTCCCAACCCCGCTGGCGCGCCGCGTGGCAAGCCCGACCCGACCGGCGCACCGCCCGCCCCGCCCAATCCAACCGTTGCTCCGCCCGGACCAGCGCCGCCGACTCCCGCCGACGGATACACCGGGCCGCCGCCGACCGTCCCGCCGCCGGCCGACTGGCAGCCGCCGCTGCGCCTCCAGCCGCCGCCGCCACGACAGCTCCCTGGACAGGACCTGCCGGCCCTGGACCTGGCCGAGCAGCGGGCGCAGCACCTCACTTGGAGCATCGGGGCGGTCGCCGCCGTGATTCTGCTGGCGCTCAGCTGCGCGTTCTGTCTCCGGCTGGTGGGCTGAGGGTCAAAGGGTGTTCCCCCAGACCGCCTCGGCGCCGGTGTGCCCGGTGAGAGCGACGTAGACGAGACTGACCACGGCGAGCGCGATCACCGCCACCGACAGCACGTGAGTCACCCAACGCGGCGGCTTCGGCACCCGGGGACGGCCGCTGGACACCACAAGCAGCACGACGGCGGTGACGGCCAACGCCAGTGCGTACCAGAAGGTCAGGTCGCCGTACCGAGAGTGCTCCGCGATCTGATCGACGATCGGCCCCTGTAGCCCGCGGGCGTCGAAGACATCGGTCAGCTCCGCGCCGGACTGCACCGCAACCCATGCGGTAGCCGGCGCCGTCACCGCCAGCAGGACGAGCGCCCAGTCGATCCGGGACCGCAACCGAGGCAGCGCGACATAGGCAATCGACGCCAGTGCGAGCAGCGGCACGAAGACGACTACCGCGTGCACCACAAGAACGTGGGCGGGTAACCCCATGAACTCCTTGAACATGCACACCTCCGGTGATTGCCCGCACGGGACGTGCCAGCCTACGGTCACCCGGCCCACCCGCCTAGGTTCCGCACTCGAGCTACACGCAGTCGTGATCAGTCCGGTCCCCCGTCAGTTCGGCTCTCGGTTGTCGCTCTCGGTTGTCGCGTGCTGTCATTGGCGCATGTCCAGTGGTGAGGAGCTGCTCCGGTCGAAGGGGCTGCGGGTAACCCGCCCCCGCCTCGCGGTCCTCGACGTGCTCGCCGCCGGGGGCCACCTGGAGGTGGACGAGATCGCCCACCGGGTCCGGGAACGCCTCAACTCGGTCTCCACGCAGGCGGTCTACGACGTGCTCGGCGCGCTGTCCCGGGCCGGCCTGTCCCGCCGGATCGAGCCAGCCGGCAGTCCCGCCCGCTACGAGGCCCGCGTTGGCGACAATCACCACCACGTGGTCTGTCGGGGCTGCGGCGAGATCGCCGACGTGGACTGCACCGTCGGCGACGCCCCCTGCCTCGACCCGAACACCTCCCACGGTTTCGAGGTGGACGAGGCCGACGTGACCTTCTGGGGCCTCTGCCCCCGCTGCCAAGCCCGCCGCCTCGCCGAGGACTGACGGCGAACCGGCTGCAGCCAGCGTCACCCGCCGTCGGTCACCCGCTCCACGGCGGCCCACGGATCCTTCCCCGGTGTCTGCGCACCGGCCGGACAGTGCCGCCGGTAGTCACACCAGCCGCAGCGCGGCCCCGGAGCGGTCGGGAAGGCCTGGTCCGGGTCATCGCCGGCGGCGACCGATCGCTCGCCGGCGATGATGTCCCGGGCGGTCTCCTCAGCCCGGGACACCTGCCGTGCAAGCGATTCCGGGCTGTGCTCATGCGCGGCGACTGTCCCGGTCGGCAGGTGGTGTAGCTCCACCCGACGACACGGCTTGCGGAAGACCCGCTCCGCCGCGTACGCGTAGAGCGCCAGCGCCTGCGAGCCGCGGGCGTCGTCGGTGTCCAGCCCAGCCCGGCCGGTCTTGTAGTCCACGATGGCGAGCTCCGCCCCCGCCGGTCCGACCCGGGAGTCGATCCGGTCTGCGCGGCCGTTGAACGCCAGCACCCCGGTCTTTACCGCGACCACCCGCTCCACCCCCAGCGGTTCGGTCTCCGGGTCCAGCGTCGCCACGTACGCCTCAAACCAGCCCAGCGCCTTTCGGAACGCGGCCCGCTCCTGCTCGTGGTCCCGGTAGCCGTCGCGTATCCAGGTGCCCTTGAGCAGCGTCGCCAGCGCCGCCGACCGCCGCCGGTCAACGGGGAGCGCGTACCAGTTCTTCAACGCGGTGTGGAGGCTGGCTCCGAGCGAATTGTGCGCCCAGGGCGGCCCCTTTTGCGGGGCGGGACGGTCCAGGTAGGAGTAGCGGTAGCGCCGCGGGCAGTCCGCGTAGGCGCCGAGTTTGCTGGGGGTGCAGACAAACAGCCGCTCCGGCATGCCCTCGAAGCCGAGCTGTTCGGGCTCGGCGGCACGGGGTCGCGGCGGGGTGGTGGTGGAAGGTCGGCCAGCTCGTCGCACACCGCGATCCTGCCATCCACCCCCGACTAAGTCAGCCCGCGGTCGTGTACTGGGTGACGAAGGCGGCCACCGCGTCGGCGATCAGCTGGACCGCGATCGCCGCTAGCAGCAGTCCGGCGATCCGGGTCAGCACCTCGATCCCACCCGGACGCAAGATTTTGACGATTCCGCCCGAGAAGCGGAGCACCACCCAGACGGCGAGCAACACGGCGACGATCGCGGCAGCGATCGCGGTGATGTCGGCCGCACCATCGGCCTGCTGCATGAAGAGCATCGTGGCCACGATCGCGCCGGGACCGGCGAGCAGCGGGGTGCCCAGCGGCACCAGCGCGATGTTCGAGGTGACTTGCTGGCTGGGGTCGTCCGCCTTGCCGGTCAGTAGCTCCAGAGCGACCAGTACGAGCAGCAGGCCACCGGCGGCCTGCAGTGCGGGCAGGTCCACGTGCAGGTAGTCGAGCAGGGTCGAGCCCGCCACCGCGAAGATCGCGATCACCCCGAGCGCCAGCGCCACTGCCTGCCAGGCCGCCCGATGCCGGTCCCGGGCCGACAGCGGTCCGGTCAGCGCCAGAAAGATGGGCATCACGCCCGGCGGGTCAACAATCACGAGCAGGGTTACGAAGACCTCGCCGAAGAGCTTGATATCCACTGGATCAACCTAACGGCGCCGGACCGGACGGCGCGTCGCCTCACCCGGAAGCGACGCTGGTCACGCCGGCGGCGACGATCCGCTCGTAGTTCTCCATGTCAGTGGTAAAGGCGCCCAGCCGAACCGTCTTGTGGGTGCCGTGAAAATCTGACGCGCCGGTTACCAGCAGCTCCAGGTCGGCAGCGAGCGCCCGTACGTACGCCCGCTCGGTGGGGGTGTGGTCTTCGTGGTCGGCCTCCAGCCCGGCCAGACCGGCGGCGGCGAGGTCCGCGATGAGTTCGTCGGGAACCACGCGACCACGCCGGCTGGCCCGGGGATGGGCGAACACCGGGACGCCACCGGCTGCCCGGACCAACCGGACCGCCTCGAAGACCTCGATGTCCTCCTTGGGCAGGCGATATCGCTTGCCCAGCCAGTCCGGACCGAACGCCTCACTGGTCGTCGCGACCAGGCCGGCCCGGATGAGGGCTTGGGCGATGTGCGGCCGGCCGACCGTCCCGCCCCGCGCGGTGGCCAGGATCTCCGACCAACTCACCGCTAGACCGTCGGCTTGGAGCAGCCGGACGATCCGCTCGCCCCGTTCGACCCGGGCGTGCCGGACCCGGCTCAGCGCCGCGGTGAGGTCCGGGTCGTCCGGGTCGAAGAGGTACGCGAGCAGGTGCAGTGGCACGGCGGGATCCTCCCCCTCCCACCGGCAGGACAGCTCCGCACCACGGACGAGTCGCAGCCCGGCCGGGAGTGCCCGGACCGCCGGCTCCCAGCCGGCTGTGGTGTCGTGGTCGGTGATCGCAATGACGTCGAGGCCGGCGGCTCCCGCCGCTTGGACCAGCTCACCGGGGGTGAGGGTGCCGTCGCTGGCGGTGGAATGGGCGTGTAGATCGATCCGAGTGCTCACCGCCCGACGCTATCGGCTGGGCTGTCCGGTCAGCCGGACCGATCCCCGGGCACACCGGCCCTCGGACGCCAGCTCCGCCTCCCCCCGGGACGAGACCGCCCACGGCTCCGGCGCCGCCTCAGGCGCTTTCTCAGGCGCCGTCGTCGGCCTTCGCCTCGTCGGCTTCCTTGCCCAGCCGCGCCTCGACCGCCTGCGGCTCGTACATCTCCTCGACGACACGCAGGTAGAGCTCGTTTGGGTTGGGCAGGTTCTTGATCTCACGCAGCGCCTGCTCCTGACCGGCGGACTCGAGGACGAACGTGCCGTAGTTGAGCGCTCGCCCGGCCGGCGTCTGCTCGTATTTCATGTCGGTGACTCGGACCAACGGCATCATCGCCACCCGGCGGGTGATGATGCCGTTGACCACCATCACCCGTTTGTTGGTCAAGATGAACCGGTCGTACCACCAGTCGGCGACCCGCCACGCCACCCAACCCATCACGGCGAACCAGGCCAGTACCGCCACAGTGGTCAGCCCACCGACATCCCGCCCGGCGAGGAAGCCGGAGAGGTATCCCAGCACGAAGGTGGCGACGACGCCGATGAGTAGCGGTGTGGCGAGGTGAATCCAGTGTCGCTTCCACTCACCCCGGTACCGCTCGGTGGGGAAGAGGTAGCGGGCGACGAGGGAGCTGGGCTCATCCTCTAGCGGCAGGACCCGGCGCGGCGCCATGCCAGCCGCGTCCGCCCGTAGGCCGGCGAGCTCATCCTCGGAGATCTGCGGCGGCTGGTATTCGGCTTCGGGGTCTGGAATCCAGGTCCGCCCCGACCGGCTGTCGGGCCCCTCGCCCAGCCTCGCCTCGTCATATGGATCGGGACCCTGGAACGGGGGTGGACCGGATCCGTAGCCGGATCCGTCCTCTGGGTCGATGCGGGGAATCGACTCCGTGTCGCGCTCCCGACGCTCCCGGTCGGGGTCGTCGGGGTCGAAGGGGGGACCGGAGGGGCTGCCCATCGTCGGCTAGGCGACGATGTTGGTGACGAACTCGCCAAACCCCTGGGCGATGTCCACGAGGCCGCCGCCGAGTGACTTGAAGACATCCGCCGCGGAGTTCGGCCGGTAGGCGACGAAGAAGATCAGAAATGCGATACCGGCCCAGGTGAGGACCTTCTTGACCATGACGGGCCATCCTCTCGCGCGGGCGCCGGGTCCGATTACCGCAGCGACACTCAGAGTATCAGCGTGATGTCGTACAGTTATTTCACAGTGTCCGTTCTCCGACATTCCGGGGGACTTGTCAAGCCCTCCGACTGGTTCGGAGTTGGTGCACCGTGCCTGAGCCCGGGGCGCGTCCACTTCGAGAGGTCGCGCAACCGACCCACGAGCAACGACCCCGCACTCGCCGGCCAGGTTATCGCATACGGCCACGATCCCCGAGCTTCACCGGCCGACGCGCTTCGATCCATCGGTGATCTCACACCACACAGTGGAGTGCGACGGCCCCGCTTTCAGGCCGGCGCTGGCCCGCCGTAGGACCGGATCCAGGCGTGCATGGCGATGCCACTGGCCACGCCGGCGTTGATCGAACGGGTCGAGCCGTACTGGGCAATCGAGAAGAGCTGATCGCAGGCCGCCCGGGCGGGTTCGGAGAGACCCGGGCCCTCCTGACCAAAGAGCAGCACGCACCCTCGGGGCAGTGTGGCCGTCTCCAGCGGTCGGCAGCCGGGCAGATTATCGATGCCAACCACCGAAAGCCCGGCGTCCGCCGCCCAGGCGACGAAGCCCTCGATCGTCTCGTGGTGCCGCACATGTTGGTAGCGGTCGGTCACCATCGCGCCGCGTCGATTCCACCGGCGACGGCCGACAATATGGACCTCGGCAGCGAGGAACGCGTTGGCGTTGCGGACCACGGTGCCGATGTTCAGATCGTGCTGCCAGTTCTCGATCGCCACGTGAAAGTCGTGCCGCCGCTGGTCCAGGTCCGCGACGACGGCTTCCTGCCGCCAGTAGCGGTACCGGTCAACGACGTTGCGTCGGTCGCCGTGCGCCAGCAGATCTGGGTCGTAGCGCGGGTCATCCGGCGGGGTGCCCTGCCACGGGCCCACCCCGACCTCAAACTGCTCACCGGTCACGGGTCCTAGAGGGTACGGCCAGCCGGGCGTGCCACTCAGCCCAGCCCCAGGGCGTCCCCGAGTCGATCAAGGAACCGGCGGTCGCTGCGGGCTACCGGCCGACCCGGGCTCGGCCCGGCTCGGCAAACCCGGGCGGCGACCGACTGCACCCACTGCCGATAGGCGGCCGAGTCAGCCGGGTCCGCTCGCCGCTCGAGCAGCCGGGCCGCCGCACGGGCGACGGCGAGCAGCTCGGCGGCATCGGCGAGGGACCCACGTGGTGCGCTCGCCGAACCATCATGCCGGGCATAGATCGTGGCCACCACCGCGCGAACCAGGTCACTGTCGAAGGACCGGCCCGCGGCGACGGCGTCGAGGCCCGCCAGCCCGGCGGCGACCCCCCGCTCCGGCGCTTGGGTGAAGGAAACGACGACGGTCCAGTTGGGCAGGCTGGAGAGCAGATCCCACTCCGCGGCGGAGTAGGGCGCAACGATCAACGACACGGCACGGTGGGCGGCGGCGGGCGGCTCGCCGGCGACGGCGTGGCTCATGGGAACCTCCGACGCCAGCATAAGCCCCAATTACTGAGAAAAGACCAGCAAAACGGGGAGTGCCGGATAAATCCGTTACAGCCCTAAAGGGGGTAGCCACGCCGGAAGCCACCCTGAACCGCCGGCGTGACAACGCGTCAGCGTGGCGTGGGGAAACTCGGCCGCTCCAGATCCACCCCGTCGGCGGCCGCG
This sequence comes from Salinispora fenicalii, assembly GCF_000514815.1. Classification (GTDB taxonomy): domain Bacteria; phylum Actinomycetota; class Actinomycetes; order Mycobacteriales; family Micromonosporaceae; genus Micromonospora; species Micromonospora fenicalii. The sequence goes on along the minus strand of NZ_AZWQ01000010.1, from coordinate 26,649 downwards.
GCCTCGGCGTACACCTTCTTCGGCACCATGACCTTGCGCCGGAACACACACACCAGCGTGCCGTCCTGGTTGTAACCCCGGGTCTCGACAGCGACCACGCCGCGGTCCGGCTTCGAGGAGGACTCCCGCTTGTCCAGGACCGTGGTCTCGCCATAGATCGTGTCGCCGTGGAATGTCGGGGCGACGTGGCGCAGGGATTCGATCTCCAGGTTCGCGATCGCCTTGCCGCTGACATCGGGCACCGACATGCCGAGCAGCAGGGAGTAGACGTAGTTGCCGACCACGACGTTGCGCTTGAACTGGCTTGCGGTTTCGGCGTAGTGCGCGTCCAGGTGGAGCGGGTGGTGGTTCATCGTGAGCAGGCAGAAGAGATGGTCGTCGTACTCCGTGACCGTCTTGCCCGGCCAGTGCCGGTAGACCGCGTCAACCTCGAAATCCTCGTAGTAGCGGCCGAACTGCATCCTGATCCCCCTTCGACGGGCGGTGATGAGTTCGGCACAGCATGCCTTACCGATGGTAAAGGTGAACCAGGGGACGACGGTGGTCGAGAAAAGTCACACCAGTGCCACTTGAGGCCGGACGCAATGAGCGGCGGGGCCCTCCCCGGCACCCGCCGCCCACGCTCTGATGCGACAGATTCTGCCGTACGACGACACAGTCGAACAGAGACGGGGATCACAGTTGTCTTTTTGTTACATAACTCTGCGTAACCCATACCCACCCTGCAAGTGATCACGGTAAATCCAATAGCTCCATGTCAAGGCTCAAGTAACCGACATGCGGGCGGAGAGTTGCCCTGGCCCGGTGAGAGCGCTCCCATCACCAGCGGTAACGCAAATGCGACATGCACTTGCGTATTGCAGCACCCAATCGACAAACGACGAGCATCGATGAGTTCGACCCCCGCCGTAACCGAACCAGCTACGGCGACGTTTCGGCCATCGGAACCCGGGAATTCCACGCGGCACGCCTCGGTTCGACCAGAGGTAGCTGTTCCACGCGATCGGAGAGATTGAGATGGCAACCGTTGAGCTGACCACGGCGAACTTCGACGAGTTGACCGGCGGCGACGGAATCGTGCTGGTTGACTTCTGGGCCGATTGGTGCGGCCCCTGCAAGCGGTTCGCCCCGGTGTACGAGCGCTCCTCGGAGAAGCACCCAGACATCGTCTTCGGCAAGGTCGACACCGAGGCACAGCAGGAGCTGGGCGCAAAGTTCGACATCCGCTCCATCCCAACGATCATGGCGATCCGCGACGGGGTCATCGTCTTCGCTCAGCCCGGCGCGCTACCCGAGTCGGCCCTCGAGAACCTGATCGAGCAGGTCGAGGCGCTGGACATGGACGACGTCCGCAAGAAGCTCGCCGAGCACCCGCACTGACCTGCCCGGACCTCCGCGCCCACAGCGCTTGCCACCTGTTCGTACCTGTGTTCGAATACCAGCCATGCGCTGGGAAAACCTCGCCGCCGATCCGAGCACGATCGGCCTCGACGGGTCAGCGCCAGCGACACCACCCCTGCCGCTGGCGCTCACCGGCGCCACCGCCCGCAGCTTCCCCACGCCCGACTTCGCCGGGATGACCTTCTATGAAATCCAGGCAAAGTCGATCATCAACCGAGTCCCCAGCGCCTCCCGGGTCCCCTTCGAGTGGACCATCAACCCGTATCGGGGCTGCAGCCACGCTTGCGTGTACTGCTTCGCCCGCAACACGCACACCTACCTCGGCCTCGACGCCGGCGCCGACTTCGATCGAAGAGTGATCGTCAAGACCAATGCTGGTGAGCTGCTCCGCCGGGAGTTGGCGGCACCCAGCTGGCGAGGCGCGCAGATCGCGATGGGCACCAACGTGGACTGCTACCAGCGAGCCGAGGGGCGCTACCGACTCCTACCGGAGATCATCAGCGCTCTGCGGGATTTCGCCAACCCCTTCTCGATCCTCACCAAGGGCACCCTCATCCTGCGCGACCTTCCCTTGCTCCGCCAGGCCGCCCAGGTGACCCGGGTCAGCCTGGCCTGCTCGTTGGGCTTCGTGGACGAACGGCTCTGGCGGGCGGTCGAGCCGGGCACGCCGAGCCCAGGTCGTCGGCTGCACGTGGTCCGCCAACTCACCGAGGCCGGCTTCGCCGTCGAGGTGCTGATGGCACCGATCCTGCCCGGCCTCAGCGACAACGACGAATCCATCGAGGCGACCGTGGCGGCGATCGCCGCCGCCGGTGCGACCGGCGTGACCCCGATCGCACTACACCTACGCGCCGGGGCCCGGGACTGGTATGCCCGCTGGCTCGGACGCACCTTTCCGCACCTCGTCCCCCGCTACCGCGAGCTGTACGGGGCAGGCGCGTACTCCCCGCAGTCGTACCAGCGGGAGCTGACCGCCCGGGTCCGGATCGCGGCACGCCGGCACGGCCTACACCCAGGCGCTTCCCGGGACGCCCCCCGGCCCTCCGAACGGCCACCCGAACGGCCACCCGCCGAGCAGCTCAGCCTGCTCTAGCCGTCCCTACCGAACCCCCCCTGGGATCCCGTCCCCTACCGAACCCCCTCGGCGCGGACGTTGCCGGCGGCACCCCGCTGGCTCACCCGCGCTCCTAGCGGCCCGCCACGACCAGCGGCGTTAGAGTCGATGGATGCGCACGCCCCAGCAGATCCTCGCCGACGCCGCCGTCATCGCCGTGGTCGGCGCGTCCCGTGATCTGCGAAAGCCCGCGCACACCGTGCCGCTACAACTTCAACAGCACGGATGGCGAATCATCCCGGTCAACCCGGCCGTGGACGAGTTGTTCGGCGAGCGCGCATACCCGTCCCTCGCCGACCTCCCGCACCCGGTCGACCTGGTGGACATCTTCCGCCCGGCCGACGATGCGGTGGAGGTTGTCCGCGCGGCGGTCGCGATCGGCGCACCGGCGGTATGGCTGCAACTCGGGATCGTCTCCCCCACGGCTCGGCGGATCGCCGCCGACGCTGGCATCGACTACGTCGAGGACCGTTGCCTCGCCATCGAACGCGCCGCGGCCGGCCTGAGCCGCCGAGCCTGACCAGGACGTCAGAGCCGGTACTCCTTGAGCAGACCACGGGAGATGATGGTCTTCTGGATCTCCGAAGTGCCCTCACCGATGAGCAGGAACGGGGCCTCCCGCATCAGGCGCTCGATCTCGTACTCCTTGGAGTAGCCGTAGCCACCGTGGATACGGAACGCCTCCTGGACCACCTCCGCGCAGTACTCGGAGGCGAGTAGCTTGGCCATGCCGGCCTCGACATCGTTACGCTGACCGGCGTCCTTGAGCCGGGCGGCGTTGACCATCAACGCATGCGCGGCCTCGATCTTCGTTCCCATCTCGGCCAGCTTGAACGCGATGGCCTGGTGTTGGGCGAGCGGCTGACCGAAGGTACGGCGCTGCTGCGCGTACGCGGCGGCCAGCTCGAAGGCGCGGATCGAGATGCCACAGGCCCGGGCCGCCACGTTTACCCGGCCCACCTCGATTCCGTCCATCATCTGGTAGAAGCCGCGACCGACCTGTTCCGCTCCGCCGAGCACCGCGGACTCGGGGACGGTCACGCCGTCGAGAATCATCTCGGTGGTCTCGACCCCTTTGTAGCCCATCTTGTCGATCTTTCCCGGGATGGTGAGGCCCGGAGCGGTCTCCCCAAAGCCCGGCTCCTTCTCCAGCAAGAAGGTGCTCATGTTCCCGTACACCGAATCGGCACCGGTGTCGGTCTTGACCAAGGTGGCGACCACCGATGCGTACGCCCCGTTGGTCAGCCACATCTTCTGGCCGTTGAGGACGAAATCCGCACCGTCCCGGACCGCCCGCGAGGTGATCGCCGAGACGTCGGAGCCACACTCCGGCTCGGACATCGAAAACGCTCCGCGCACCTCGCCGGTCGCCATCTTCGGCAGCAGCCGAGCCCGCTGGTCAACCGAGCCGTGCTGAGAGATCAGGTACGCCACGATGAAGTGGGTGTTCACGATCCCGGAGATCGACATCCAACCACGGGACAGCTCCTCGACCACCAGCGCGTAGGTCAGCAGAGACTCTCCCAGGCCGCCGTACTCCTCGCCGATGGTCAGGCCAAACAGCCCCATCTCGCGCATCCCGTCCAGGATGTCGGCCGGGTACTCGTCGGCGCGCTCCAGCCGCTGCGCGTGCGGGATGATCTCCTTGTTCGCGAACTCCCGGACGGTTTCCAGAATCGACTGTTGCACGTCCGTCAGGCCGGGTGTTTGGGCGAGTCGAGCCATATCCGCCTCCGGGTCGATCCACTACTCGGGAGTAACCAAATGCCCGGCCAGTATCGGCGGCGCGGGCGTTGCCGCCAAGATGACCAGTCCCCCCAACCGCTGTGAAAAGTTTCACCGGCCGGGGTAGCGTCCGGCCATAGGGACCTCGGCAGGAGGAGAAGATCGTGAGCCAGCCACCGTCGTCCGGTCCACCGGATCCCGACCGGCCCGCGTCTCCCTGGGAACAGCCCACCGCCGGCCCGGAGCCACCTCCCTCGCACCGAGCCGGCCCAGACCAGCCGCCGGAGCACGATGCCGCACAGAGCAGCCAGCCCCAGTGGGGGCAGCAGCAGTGGGAACAGCAACAACAATGGGAACAACAGCAACACCAGTGGGGGCAGCAGCAGCCCCAGTGGGGGCAGCAGCAACAGTGGGAGCAACAGCACCATCTCTACGGCCCGCCGAAGAGCTCTGCGACGAACGTCCTCGCCGTCCTCTCCCTGGTTTTCGCCTTCGTATTCCCACCCGCGGGCATCGTCCTCGGCCACCTGGCCCGCCGGCAGCTGCGCACCAGCGGCGAGTCCGGCGGCCAACTCGCCACCGTGGGCCTGATCCTCAGCTACATCTTCACCGCGTTCGGCCTGTTGGCCTGCTGCGGATGGACGGTCCTGGCCGCCATCGGCGGCAACGACAACGGCACGTACTAAGTCGGAACGCCGACGGGCCCCGGGGGCGTGGGCCCGGCCGCCGAGGGGCAGTCCCGCCCACCCGAGTGTCGCAAGGTCAGCGGAACTGCGCCTCGCGCACACTGTTGCCGCCGTCCACCACCAGCATCTGGCCGGTGATGTAGGAGGCAGCCGGCGAGCAGAGAAAGGCGACGGACGCCGCCACCTCGTCCGGCGTGCCCGGCCGGCCGACCGGCGTACCGAGTCCTTGTTTGAGCTCGGCCATCGTTGACGCGGCGGTGTGAATGGTCCCCGGCGCTACCGCGTTGACGGTCACCCCGTCCGCAATCATCTCCATCGCCAACGCCCGGGTCAGCCCGACGACGCCAGCCTTGGCCGCCGCGTAGGCGGCCTCAGTTGGCAAGGCGTTGACCGGGCCAGCGGTCGCCGCCAAGCTCACGATCCGGCCCCAACCCCGCTCGGCCATCCCGCCGATGAACGCCCGGCTACACAGGAAGGCTGTGGTGAGGTTGCGATCGATCTCACCGCGCCACTCCTCGTAGCTGAGCTGGGCAACCGGCCGCAATACCTCCGGGCTCGCCCGGCTCGCCAAGCCGGCGTTGTTGACCAACACCTCCACGTCACCGAGCTGCTCGGTGACCGCATCCGCCAACGCACCGACCTCCGACTCGTCGGTCAGGTCAGCCACAAATCCGGTGACCCCCAGCTCGGCCGCCCGCTCGTGGATGCGGCGAGTGGTGGAGACGATGGCGACGCGCGCGCCCAGGTCGGCGAGGCGACGCGCGGTCGCGTACCCGATTCCGTCCGGGCTGCCGGCTCCGGTCACCAACGCCACCCTTCCGTCGAGCCGCATGGTGACCGGCTCCGGCAGGGGTACACGCTCGTCCTGCCCGCCCGGACCGTCCGGCCCGTCGGGGCCACCACCCGTCGCCCGGCTACGGCGGGCCGCGCCGCGACGACTCGCGTCTCGTCTCGGTCGGCTGCCGGCTCTCGCGTCAATCACCATGTCAGAATCCTGCCTGTTTGCCCCGGGCCGAGCAATGCGGCGCGGTGGCGGTTTCCCCGAGTTTCATTCGGCTGATTACCCTGACGGCTCACCAGTACCTTGATGGAGAGCAGAACACGACCATGACCTACCCCCCGTCCTCTGGCGACTGGCAGGACCCCACTCGACCCCTCGCCGGGTTGCCGGACGACAGTCAGCAACACGTCATTCCGGGGCAGCAGTCCACTCCTGTCGCCCCGGCAAGCGGCCAACCCGCCCCCGGCCAACCTGCCGGGAGCGCCCAATACCCCCCGACCGGCCCGTACCCGGGCGCCTACCCGGCGGGCGGCTACCCACAGCCGATGTACCCGGGCTACGGCTACCCGCAGCCGAAGACGAACGGTCTGGCCATCGCCGCCCTGGTGTTGTCGCTGGTCGGGCTCATGTCCTGCATCACCGCGCCGGTCGGGGCAATCCTCGGCCACGTCGCGCAGAAGCAAATCCGGGAAACCGGCGAGAGCGGTGCCGGTATGGCGAAGGCCGCGATCATCGTCGGCTGGATCCTGACCGGCCTGGGAGTTCTCTTCGCCGTCTTGTACGTGGTGGTGATCGTCCTTATCGCCACTGCCGGAACCGCAAGCACTGTCTGAGCCCACCCAGCCGCAGCGGGCCGCCCCGGGAGAACCCAGGCCGCCGGGGGCCGGCCTGCTACTGGGCCGGCGGGGTGAAGGAGGAGGCACGAACCATCCCGGCTGCTCGGCCCTTCGCCGCGATCACCAGGGCCATCTTGCGCGACGCCTCGTCAATCATCTCGTCGCCGAGCATCACGGCACCGAGCTTCCCCCCGGCCTCCGAGGTGTAGTGCTGGTAGGCGTCGAGGATCAGCTCGGCGTGGTCGTAGTCGTCCTGGGCCGGCGAGTAGACCTCGTTTGCGGCCTCCAGCTGGCCCGGGTGCAGCACCCATTTCCCGTCGAAGCCGAGCGCGGCGGACCGCTTAGCCACATCGCGGAACCCGTCAACGTCCCGGATCTGTAGGAACGGGCCATCGATCGCCTGCTTGTCATGCATCCGAGCGGCCATCAGGATGCGCATCAGAATGTAGTGGTAGGGATCGCCCGGGTAGTCCGGAATCAACGCCCCGACCGCCAGCGACTTCATGTTGATCGATGCCATGAAGTCGGCGGGGCCGAAAATGATGGTCTCCACCCGGGGCGACGCCGCAGCGATCGCATCAACGTTCACCAGGCCGGCCGCGTTCTCGATCTGCGCCTCGATACCGATCCGCCCGACCTGGAGACCGAGGGTCTTCTCCACCTGGGTGAGGGTGAGATCCAGCCACTGCACCTGGCCGGCGTCCTGCACCTTCGGCAGCATGATGCAGTCCAGGTTGGCGCCGGCGCCCTCGACGACATCGATAACGTCCCGGTAGGTCCATGGAGTGGTCAGGTCGTTTACCCGGACCACCCGGGTCTTGCCGGTCCAGTCGCCCTCGTTGAGGGCGGCGACGATGTTCTTCCGCGCGTCTGGCTTCGCGAGCGGGGCGACCGCGTCCTCCAGATCGAGGAAGACCTGATCGGCGGGGAGGCCCTGCGCCTTCCCCAACATCTTGACGCTGGAACCCGGTACTGCGAGGCAGGACCGACGGGGGCGACCGACTGCGGTCATGTAAGCGCTCCTTCCAGCGTCCGGCGACAGGCCGGCGCCACCTCAACCAGCAGACGTATGTGGACTTAGCGATCCAAACAGACGGCTTAACGATGCTCAAAGTACGTGGGACGTCACGGTAACCTCGTGCCGTGACTGGGGTGAACGGACCTGTGGAAGATCTCACTGGGCGTCGGCTGACAGTGGTGACCGGAGCCAGCTCCGGCATCGGCCTCGCCGCCGCCATTGACCTGGCCTGCCGGGGCGACCAGGTGGTACTCGTCGGGCGCGATGCGGCCCGCCTCCACGTCGCCGCCGAGCAGGTCCGGGACGCTGCTGGCGAACTGCCGGAGGTGTTCCGCGCGGACTTCGCCGTCCTCGACGATGTCCGTGCCCTGGCAGAACGGCTGCGCGCCGCATACGACCGGATCGACGTGTTAGCCAACAACGCTGGGACGATCGCGCTCACGCCGACCACCACCGTTGACGGCTACGAGCTATCGATTCAGACCAACCATCTCGCGCCGTTCCTGTTGACCAATCTCCTGCGGGATCGGCTCGGCCGGGTCGTGGTGACCGCGTCCGCCGCCCACCGCAGCGGGTCGCTCAACCCGAACGATCTCAACCAGCCGCTGCGCCGGTACCGCGCGATGAGCGCCTACGGCACCAGCAAACAGGCGAACATCCTGTTCACCACGGAGGCAGCCCGACGCTGGCCGGACCTGCCGACGTACTGCTTCCACCCGGGCGTGGTGCGGACCCGATTCGGCGGTGACAGCCGGCTGATCACCTTCGCCATGCGCCTGTTGCCGGCCCGCAGCGCGGAAAAGGGGGCCGAGACCCTGGTCTGGCTCGCCAAACAGGCTCCGGAACGGCTCCACAGCGGCGGGTACTACCAGGATCTTCGGCTCCGCCAACCAGTCCGGAAAGCAACTGATCCGCAGTTGGCTGCTCAACTCTGGGCAGCCAGCGCAACGGCGGTCGGCATCGACGGGAGCCCGGACTCCGGGACAGGTCAGGCGCGATAGCTCCGCGCGCTGCTATGGATCACCACCGCGACACCCGCCAGAAGCAACACCAGGCCCGGCAGCGCTAACGGCTGCGGCAATTGGCCCAGCCAGACCCAGCCGATCAGCGCTGCACCGGGCGCCTCCAACAAGATCAGCATACTGACCGTGGTGGCCGAGACCCGACGCAGCGCGTAGGTGAACATCGAATGACCAAGCAGCTGGGCACCGGCCACCAGGGCCAGCACCGCGAGCCAGGTATGGGTGTCGAAGCCGGACAACTGCACCCCACCGACCCAGCAGACCACGAGCAGGATCAGGGCGCAGACGCCGTAACAGACGGTGGTGTACGTGGTGGTGCTGACCGTTCGACGAGCCTGCTCCCCCAGCGCCGTGTAGACCGCGCCGAACATTCCGCCGAGGATCGCGAGCAGGTCACCGAGGAACGCCGGCCCGGAGAGCGCGAAGTCGGCCCCGGTGGCTAGTGCCGCGCCGGCGACCGCCACCCCGACGCCGACCCACACCGCCCTCGGCAGTCGCCGCCCCTGGGCCTGCGCGATCAGCCCCTGCCAGACGGGTTGGGTGGCGACCAGCGCAGTAGCCGCCGCCACCGTGGTGAGCTTGGCGCTCGGCATCCAGGTGGCGAAGTGCGCGGCGAGCGCGACACCAGAGAAGACGCAGTACCGGCCGGCCCGTCGTCCAGCCGGAGCAACCAACGCCCGCAGCTCCGCCCGTCGAAGGAGCAGAGTGGCCGGACCGAGCGCCACGGTCGAGAGCAGATTGCGCCAAAAGGCGACCGCCAGGGCCGGTGCCGCGGCGAAGGCCACCAGCGGCGCGGAGGACGACACGGCGAGCACGGCTACGGCGAGCGCGCCGACGGTCAGCGGCTCCGGTGGCAATCGGGACGGCAGGGCAGGCACAAAGAGCAATAGTCACACGTATCCGAAGCCGGCTCGATCAGCCTTCGATTACGATCGTCCGCGACTCACCGCCGACCCTTCACCGCCGAAAGGCCCCGATGCCCAGGTTCCAGGCGGTGCTCTTCGACTTCTTTGGCACACTGACCTGCGCCATACGGCGCGGCAACGCCCACCGTACGACGGCTGAGCTGCTCGGCTGCCCGCCGGAGGTGTTCGTCAACGTCCTCAACCGCACCTACTACCAGCGCGCTACCGGCGCCCTGGGCGCCGCCGAGGCGACCCTGCGCTGGGTCTGTGCGCAGGCCGGGGTTCAGCCCTCAACCGAGGCGCTCCGGTCGGCGGTGATCGCCCGGTTCCACGCCATCCGCGCGGACACCCGCCTTCGTGCCGATGCGGTAGCAACCCTCGCCGCCCTGCGCCAGCGCGGGCTCCGGATCGGGTTGGTCAGTGACTGCACCCACGAACTGCCCGCGTTCCTGCCGCAGCTACCGATCTATCCGTTCCTCGACGTCCGAGTCCTCTCGGTCCAAGTCGGCCGCTGCAAGCCTGACCCGGAGCTGTACCGGGCCGCCTGCCGACACCTGGGACTACCGCCCGCCGCCTGCCTGTACGTCGGGGACGGGGGTAGTCAGGAATTGACCGGGGCGGAGCGGGCCGGGCTACGCGCGGTACGCCTGGCGGCCCCGGACCTCGCCGACCATCTGACCTTCAACCCCGACACCGGCTGGACCGGGCCGGAACTGGCCTCCCTGTCCGCCGTGGTCGACCTGATCGACGCCGGATCGCCGGGGGCCGCTCCGCAGCACCAGGCGGTCGAAGTCGTCGCCGGCTGAGATCAGCGCCGTCGGACGCGGTGCAGCCGGAACGGCTTGCGGGTAGTCCGAACCACCGCCGCCGGGCGGGGCGGCTGGGCCAGCGAAGCGGTGGGAAGTGCCGAGCCGGCCAGCGGATCGCCGGCGGGAACGAGGCGGTTGAGCGCGCAACCGGCCGCCGCCCAGCGGGCCACAAGGTCGGCAGCCGAACCCGGTGCATTCAACCGCTTAGCCGCTACCAGTGGCGCGCTGGTCTCCCAGTCTTCGGTACCGGGCAGCAATCGGGTCACTTCCGCGGGCCAGGTGACGATCCGGCCGCCGTGATCACCCCGCAGCGTGACCTCCGCCCGCCTCGCGTCGGCGAGCCCGGGGGCAGACTGCTCCCCTGGCCCGCTGACCACGAGGAGCGCGCCCGCTTGGGGCACACACCAGATCGCGGACGCCGGGCCGTCAGCGACACCGACCCAGGCGATGGCCGCCTTCTTTAGCGCCTCGTCAACCAGCAGGTTGCTGCGTCGTACCGCGTCACTCACCCCCGCATCCTCCCGCACCCACCGCAGGTCCGCACCCACGGTCGGGGGTTGACGCAGATTCGCATTGCCACCGCGGCAGCCAAGACAACGCCCGCGCCGCTCAACCGACGAACGGCGGGATCACAATCTCGCCTCGGGCCACCGGTGCCACCCGACCGGCGACGGTAGCGCCGAGGGCGGCCCCGTCGGCCGCGGTGACCGTGCAGGCCAACGAGGATGGCCGGTTGATCTCGCTGCCCTGGCGGACGGCGTAACCGGTTCGGCCCGCACCAGGTAGCAACCCACTGGCCACCAACCACACCCCCAGCCCCAGGGCGGCCGACCCGGTCGCCGGGTCCTCCGGCACACCCAGCCCGGGGACGAAGACCCGGGTGTGCGCGGTCCGCGACTCGGCATCCCAGGAGAAGACCGCGACGTCTTCTATTCCGTACCGCTGCGCTGCCCCCGGATTCAGCTGGGCGCGTGGTACCGCATGCGGATGCACCGACAGGTACGGAAACTCCAGGCCGCAGCCGGCCACCCGGGGCGCCGGCCCCGCCCGGTCAACCCCGGTGAGGCCAACCACCTCCAGCAGCGGCCCCGGATCCAGTTCGGGGCCGAGCGTCGGCGTACCGCCGGTCAGCGTCGCGCCGGTCGCGGTCACCTCGATCGGCAGCACACCGGCACCGCACTCCTGCCGCACCGAACTGGCGGCGAAGAGACCCCGCCGGCTGGCGGCGACCGCCGCGCCGACACTCGGGTGACCGGCGAACGGCAACTCGTCAACCGGGGTGAAGATTCGTACCCGATAGGTGGCGTCGGCCCGGGTGGGTGGGAGCACGAAGACCGTCTCGGAGAGGTTGAACTCCAGTGCGAGCGCCTGCATCTGCTCCGTGGCCAACCCGTGGGCGCCGAACACCACCGCCAGGGGGTTACCGGCGAAGGGGCGATCGGTGAAGACGTCCACGATCTCGTAATCCAGGGTCGACATGCTGATAGACAGTAGGCGCTTAGGCTGGTCTGCGTGAGCACGCCGACCCGGGTCTACATCGCCCGGCTCGCCGGAGTCGCCGTCTACGACCCCAACGGCGACCAGGTGGGCCGGGTCCGCGACGCGGTAGCTCGGCTGCGGGCCACAAAGCACCCGCCGGAGGTGGTCGGCCTGGTCGCCGAGATGCCGATGCGGCGGCGGATCTTCCTCTCGATCAACCGGATCACCTCGATCGACTCGGACGCTGTGGTTCTCGGCACCGGCACCCTCAACCTGCGCCGTTTCGAGAAGCGCCCGAACGAGTTGCTCGTCCTCCAGGAACTACTCGACCGCCGGGTGCAGATCCACCCGGACGGGTTGGCCGGGGTCGTGGTGGATATCGCCATGGAGGCGACCCGCGACGAGTGGACGTTGGCCCGGGTCGCCGTCCGCGAGCACACCGGTCGACTCACCCGCCGCGGTAACCTGCGCCAGATCGAGTGGGACCGGGTCCGCGGGTTGAGCGGGATCGCCAACAACCGGGGGACCGCCAACCTGCTGGCGGTCCTAGATGAGATGCGCCCCGCGGACCTGGCGAACGCCCTGCAGGACCTGCCCGACGAACGGCGCAACGAAATCGCTACCGCCTTCGACGACGAACGGCTGGCCAACGTACTCAGCGAATTGCCGGAGCACGACCAGGTGGAGGTCCTGGCCGCACTGGACCGAGAGCGGGCCGCGGACGTGCTGGAGCAGATGGACCCGGACGACGCCGCCGACCTGCTCGGCGCGTTGCCGCCACCGGAGCAGGATGTCCTGCTCGATCTGATGGAGCCGGAGGAGGCCGATCCCGTACGCCAGCTCCTCAAGTACATGCCGGGCACGGCCGGCTCGGTGATGACCTCCGAGCCGGTGATTCTGCCCCCGGACGCCACGGTCGCCGAGGCACTGGCCCGAATCCGCGAACCCCAGCTCTCCCCCGCGGTGGCCGCCCAGGTCTTCGTCACCCGGGCGCCGATGACCACACCGACCGGCCGCTACCTCGGAATCGTGCACTTCCAACGGCTGCTGCGGGAACCGCCGGCCGACCTGTTGGGTGGGGTGGTGGTCAACGACATCGACCCGTTGCGGCCGGTTACTCCGCTACCTGAGATCACCCGCCGGATGGCCACCTACGACCTGGTCGCCATGCCGGTGATCGACCGCAGTAGCCGCCTGGTGGGCGCGGTCACAGTGGACGACGTGCTGGACCATCTGCTGCCGCGGGACTGGCGGGACCGAGACGCGCGGCCGCCCGCCCCGATCGTCACCGGCGAGTCGTCGGACGGTGCGGATGGTTGAGCGGCGGCGGCCGGAGCGGTTGGACCAGCCACGCGAGGTCCGCCGCGTCCAGCTGCCCCGGTTCGACCCGGAGGCCTTCGGCCGGTGGTCGGAGGCGATCGCCCGGAGAATGGGCACCGCCCACTTCATCGTCTACATGACGGTGGTGATCGCCACCTGGTTCATCTGGAACACGCTCGCCCCCGCGCATCTTCGGTTCGACCCGTACACCTTCACGTTCCTGACTCTGATGTTGTCGTTGCAGGCAAGCTACGCAGCGCCGCTGATCCTGCTCGCCCAGAACCGCCAGGCGGACCGGGACCGGCTGGCGCTGGAGGAGGACCGACGTCGGGCGACCGCTCAGAAGGCCGACACCGAGTACCTGGCCCGGGAGATCGCCGCGCTCCGCAACGCGATGGGCGAGGTCGCCACCCGCGACTTCCTCCGCTCCGAGCTGGCCCGGCTCGCCGAGGAGCTGGACGACGCCGCCCAACGCCGGTTACACCGGCAACACCGGGCTCCGGGGTGGCCGGTTGACGGGGACGGGCTCGACGAACCCCGGGATGAGGTGGAGACCGACTCGGCCGGGGACGGCCGCACCGGCGCCGGGAACCGGTGACCGCCGACCCCGGTCCGTGATCGATTCGCTCACACCACTGCCGCCCAGAACGGCGCCACGTCGTCCCCGACGTAGCATTGCCGTCATGTCTGCACCCGCCAATACCGTCTCCGACGCGATTCAGGCCGCCCTGGCCACTGTCAACGACCCGGAGATCCGCCGTCCCATCACGGAATTGGGCATGGTCCGCTCCGCGGAGATCGGCGACGACGGCGTGGTTCAGGTTGAGCTGCTACTCACCGTCGCCGGCTGCCCACTGAAAGAGAAGCTGCGCTCGGACATCACGGACGCCGTGGGCGCGGTGCCGGGGGTGACGGGGGTGGAGATCGAATTCGGCGTGATGAGCCCCGAGCAGCGCAAGGAACTCCAGACCAAACTCCGCGGCGGCGGCACCGACCAGGAGCCGGTGATTCCGTTCGCCCAGCCCGGCTCCCGCACTCGGGTGTACGCGGTGGCCAGCGGCAAGGGCGGCGTCGGCAAGTCCAGCGTGACGGTCAACCTGGCGGCGGCGCTGGCCGCCCGGGGACTCTCCGTCGGGGTGGTTGACGCCGACATCTACGGCCACTCGGTGCCGCGGATGCTCGGGACCGAGGGGCGGCCCACCCGCGTCGAAGACATGATCATGCCGCCCGAGTCGCACGGCGTGAAGGTCATCTCGATCGGGATGTTCACTCCCGGCAACGCCGCCGTGGTGTGGCGCGGCCCGATGCTGCACCGGGCGCTACAGCAGTTCCTCGCCGACGTGTACTGGGGCGACCTGGACGTGCTCCTGCTCGACCTGCCCCCGGGCACCGGAGACGTGGCAATCTCGCTGGCCCAGCTGCTGCCCAACGCCGAGATCCTGGTGGTCACCACGCCGCAGACCGCCGCCGCCGAGGTGGCGGAGCGGGCCGGCGCGATCGCGTTGCAGACCCACCAGCGGGTGGTCGGTGTCATCGAGAACATGTCGTGGCTGGAGCTGCCGGACGGCACCCGGATGGAGGTCTTCGGGGCCGGCGGCGGCCAAACGGTCGCCGACTCGTTGACGAAGGCCATCGGTGCGCAGGTGCCGCTGCTCGGTCAGATCCCGCTCGACACCCGAGTCCGCGAGGCCGGCGACGAGGGCAACCCGGTCGTGCTCGCCGAGCCGGCCTCCCCCGCCGCCGCGGCGCTGGGCCAGGTCGCCGACCGGCTCGCGGTACGACGTGAGTCGCTGCTCGGCAAACCGCTGGGCCTCAAGCCGGCCGGCAGCTAGCTCAACCTGGTCGAGCCCTACTCCCCCAGATCTCTTGCTGGGCCCGCCGGTCAGCCGATCAGGCGGGCACGTAGGTTGCTGATCTCGGCTGCGGTCAGGCCATTCTCGAGGAGGTAGCCGGGCATCGTCAGGACGGCGACTGTGGAGCTCAGCGATGCCTCGACGGTGGTGTTCCGAGTCGCCAGGAAGAGCTCCCTGCCCCGCGCCGCCGTTGGGTCATCGCCGGCGGCACTGACGGGCGGCGTCGATCCGCAGTCGATGCTAGTCATGCCACGGCACCATAGTTCGGCCTTGCAACCAGGCCCTGCCGAGGCGTCCGTCAGGTCGTAGCTGGTCACGCCGTCACTCAGCCGGGCCGTCGTGCTGGTTGCGCCTTCAGTCAGGTCGCGTCGTCATGGCTGGTCGCGCCAGTCAGGTCGCGTCGTCGTAGCTGATCCGAGGAGTGGGCGCGGGCGAGGCACCGCCGGTTGTCGGGGCTGGGCGGCTGGCCGGGTCAACGGCGGTGGCGACGTCCTTCAGCTCCTCGTGCACGCTGGTGACATCGGCCCGCAGGTTGTCATAAACCCCCTGCAACGGCTTCCGAATCGCCGCCTCATCCTCCTCGCTGAGCAGGTGCTTGCGAACGAACGCCTTCGGGTGCAGGTCCTGGAGCTGGATGTCGGTGCCCAGTTCCCGACTCAGGTCAGTGGTGGCGTTGGTCGCCATCCGGCGCAGGTTACGCACCATCCGCAGACCGTCACTGATGACCGAGGGCAGCCGGTCACCGAAGATCAACAGCGCCAGGAGCAGCAGCGCACCGAGCTCCCACACGTTCAGGTTGTCGAACACCGCACGATCCTCCCTTCGGCTTCAGCGCAAGCCTACGCACGTCACAGGCTAACTCGGCAGGGGCCCGGCGGCTCACTTCAGATCCGCGACCAGGGTCACCGAGGCATTCCGCCGCGACGTGCCACGCCGGTACTCCACCACCACCACGGATCCGGGTGCGAACTTACGGACCAGGGCGATCAGGTCGGTCGGCTCCTTCGTCGGCCGCCCGTTGAGCGCGACGATCACATCATTCGCCCGCAGCCCGGCGCTGGCCGCCGGACCGGAGGGCTCCACCGAGACCAACCGGACCCCCACCCCGGCACCCACACCCCGGCCGCCCACCTGGGCGCCGATCACCGTACGACGGGCCTTGCCGGTGCTGATGATGTCCTGGGTGATCCGCTTGGCCTGGTTGATCGGAATCGCGAACGCGAGCCCGATGTTGCCGGCCTCCTGCCCCTCGGCGACCAGCGACTTGATCGTGGAGTTGACCCCGATCACCCGTCCGGCACCGTCCACCAGGGGGCCACCGGAGTTGCCGTGGTTGACCGCCGCGTCGGTCTGAATCGCCGCGTAGTAGCGGGTGGGGCCGCCCGGCTCGCCCGCCTGCATCGTCCGGTCGAGGGCGCTGATGATGCCGGCGGTGACCGTGTTGGCCAGGGAGAGCGGCGACCCGATGGCCAACACCGGATCGCCGACCGCGAGCGCTTCCGAGTCACCGAACGCCACCGGGCGGAGCCCCTCCTTCGTGACTTTGATGACCGCGATGTCCGACTCCGGATCCTGGCCGACAAGGGTGGCCGGGGCGGAGCTCCCGTCATTGAAGATCACCGTGGCTGGCCCGGTCGCACCCGCCACCACATGGTCGTTGGTAATCACATAGCCGTCGGTGGTGGCGATGAAGCCGGAACCCTCACTCATCCCGTCGGGACCCGCCACCCGAACCGTGACCACGCTCGGCAGCACCCGCTCAGCCACCCCGGCGAGCGACTCCGGCTGGCGCTGGGCTAGCTCCGGCGGCTGGATCGGAGCGCCACCGAGGACCGGGGCGGTACCGCCCCGGATCGCGAACGCGTAGCCGAGCGCACCCCCCAGCGCACCGGCGAGCAGGGCCGCAACCAACGGAATGATCAGCAGGTGCCACAGTGTGGGGCGGGCCGACGAGTCCGGGTCGGTAACCGGCTCCGGCTCGGTGCCGGGAACCGGCGCGGCGGGCACGACCACCGCTGCCGGTGCCATCGGGTCCCGCCACGGGTCGGCCAACGCGTCGGACCACCAGGGCGAACCCGGTCCACCGGACGGAGGAGAGGCCGACGACGAGCCCGCCGCTGCGGCACCCGTCCCGGGCTGGCGCCAGTCCCAGCCATCGGTCACGTCGCTGCCTCCCACTCGTCCCGGGCCCATCCGCGCCAACCACGCTCGACCCGTCGCACTCGTTCGGGCACCGCCTCCAGGATTGCACGGAAGCCAGGGGTGGAGTCACGGTTGCCCACCGTGATCGTCAATGCCGGGACGCGCGGCTGCGCCCCGTGCACATCGCCTCTAGGCTCACAGTGCCCCACTCACCCCTGAAGGGCGTGTTCCGATCATGCTGCCGCAGCACCCGGAGCCCGCTCCGACCCGAACGCCGTCCGGAGGTGCCCCATCGCCACGGTCGCCAATTCCGGCTCTTCGACCCAGGCGCTACAGCTCGCCGAGTCGTACGTGACCGAGGATCTCGTACTGCGCACCGCCCGCGCGCTCGCCCACGAGGTCGGCCTCGATGCGGTAACCCCCGGTGCGGGTGCGGCCCTGCGGCTGCTGGCCGCGGCGGGGAACGCCCGCGCGGTAGTGGAGATCGGCACCGGTACCGGCGTCAGCGGTGTCTGGCTGCTGCGCGGGATGCGCCCGGACGGGGTGCTGACCACGATCGACGGTGAGGTCGAGCATCAGCGCATTGCCCGCCGGATCTTCACCGAGGCCGGTTTCCCGGCTGGCCGGAGCCGGATCATTACCGGTCGCGCGCTGGACGTGCTGCCACGCCTCGCCGACGGCGCGTACGACCTGGTGTTCGCTGACACCGAGGCAACTGGCTTCGCCGCCTGTGTGGAGGCCGCCCACCGGCTGCTCCGACCGGGTGGAGTGCTCGCCCTCAACGGCGCCCTGGCCGACGGCCGGATCGCCGACCCTACCGCCCGGGACGTGGAGACGGTGACCACCCGGGAGACGATCAAGGCAATCCGGGAGTCCGAGTACTGGATCCCCGCCCTGCTCCCAGTCGGCCACGGGCTACTCACCGCGGTGCGCTGCTAGGCGACCGGACACCGGCTGTCTGCTGGAGCTCCAGCGGACAGCCGGAGCTCCAGCGGAGAGCGGGGCCGGGCCGGCGCAACCGCCCGGGCGGGCGGACCCGCGTCAGCCGAGCGTGTCCAGCCAACGCAGGAGCGAACGGACGCCCCAACCGGTGGCGCCCGGAGTCAACTCCGCGTCCGCCCCTTCCGACCAGGACGGCGCCGACATGTCGACATGCACCCACCGGTCCCGCAGGTCGCCGAGGAACTCGCGCAGGTAGAGTGCCGCCACCACCGACCCGGCTCCCTGGGTTGGCGCGCTGTACAGGTCGGCGAGTTCGCTGCTGAGGTAGTCGACATAGTCGGTCGGCAGCGGCATCCGCCACGCCGCTTCACCGGCTGCGTTGACCGCCGCCAACAGATCCCCGGCGAGGCGGTCGTTCTCGCTGTACAGGGCGCCGGTGCGCTTGCCCAGCGCCACCGCGTTCGCACCGGTCAACGTGGCCAGATCGATGACCAGGTCAGGCTGGTGTTCCCGTACGGCGTAGGCGAGCGCATCGGCGAGGACCAGCCGGCCCTCGGCGTCGGAGTTGGTGGTCTCGCTGGTCACGCCCCCGTAGTGGCGGATGATGTCGCCCGGCCGGAACGCGGCGCCGCTGACCATGTTCTCGGCGAGCGGGGCGAGGGTGGTGACCCGGACCGGCAGCCGCTGCCGGGCCGCCCCCAACGTGGCTGCCACCACCGCCGCCGCGCCGGCCATGTCCTTGCGCATGAGCTTCATGCCGGCCGGGGGTTTGATCGAGATCCCCCCGGTGTCGAAGGTGATCCCCTTGCCGACCAGCACGACATGCATCCGCGCCCCGGCCGGGTGCCAGTCCAGCTCGACCAGTCGGGGACCGTTGGCGGAGCCGGAGCCCACCGCGACGATCCCGCCGAAGCCCTCGGCGGCCAGCTCCTCCGGTTCCCGGACCCGCAGGTGCAGGTCGGGGACGTCGGCCGCGGCGTCGGCCACCTGCCCGGCGAACCATTCCGGGTGCTTAACCGACGAGGGCATGTTCACCAGGTCGCGGGCGAGTCGGGTCATCTCCGCGGTGGTGCGGGCGCCCGCGACCACGTCGGCGTATTCCGCTGGATCCGACGCCACCAGGTCAACCGCGGCCAGGGCGGGGGCGGCCTCGTCGGCGCCGAGCCGGAACCGGTACGACGCCAGGAGCAGCCCTTCCACCAGCCCCCGTACGGCCGCTGGGGTGGCAGCCGCCGGTAGCGGGAGCGTGACGTGCTCCGCACTGGCCGCCGCGCGCGCGAGGGCGGCCCCGGCGGTCCGCCAGGCCGCCTCGTCCCCGGCCCCGATGCCGAACGGGAACAGGCGGACCGGTACCCGTCCGGGTCGGATCTGGTCCCAGGTCTGGCCGGCATCGCCGCTCAGCCGCGCGACCGGCAGCAGCCCGGCGAGTTCGTCGGCGACCCCATCGGGCAGGGCCGCCGCGACGGACACCAGCTGAGCTGACGGTTCCGCCTCGGCAGCGGGTCGGACGGGCAGGGCCAGGACATCGAGCCGCTCAGGCTCGGCGAGTAGACGGATGGCGAGCACGCGACGCCGTACCTTCCAGGAGAAGTGAAGCCCGCGGAGCTACCTCCGCAGGTCAGGAGAAGATCCATTAACCGACTGCCGGGGCAGCGCGGTGGGGTCGGCGACGACCGGCGGTGGCCGCCCGGAGTCCCGGGCAGCCACCGCCTCGCCGTCCCGCTTCAGCAACGCCTACGACCACCGGCGCGGGAAACGCCGGTGGATCAGGAGGCGGATGGACCGCCCACGCGAGGCGCAGACGGTCCGTACTCAGCCGGCAGCCGCCCTCAGCGCCTCACCGAGCGCGTTGGCCTCGTCCGGAGTCATCTCGACGACGAGCCGGCCACCGCCCTCCAGTGGGACTCGCATGACGATGCCACGGCCCTCCTTGGTGACTTCCAGCGGACCGTCGCCCGTCCGCGGCTTCATCGCCGCCATGTTGTCTCCCCTCAGACCTGAACCAGGGTCGGTGGGTTGCCCCACAGCCACTTCGCCACGACCACCCGCAACCTTCACCGGGGTGTCGACCAACGATTTTCCCTGATGAACACCGCCGGACCCAAACCGAGGCGGTATTGATGTAACAGAACCTAGCTTATCCCGAGAAGGCCTGTCACAATGTGCGGTCATGCAGGCACGGTCGGCACTCTTCGACCTATACGGCGACCACCTCCGGCCCCGAGGTGGCCGGGCGCAGGTCGCTGCGCTGGTCAAGCTGCTGGCACCACTGGGCATCGCACCGCCAGCGGTACGCACGGCGGTCTCCCGGATGGTGCGTCAGGGCTGGCTCGAACCCCTCCGGATGGCCACCGGACCCGGCTACGCGATCACCCCGAAAGCCGCTCGCCGGTTGGACGAGGCGGCCACGCGGATCTACCGCACCGGCAAAACTGGCTGGGACGGGCGCTTCGACCTGCTTGTCGTGTCGGCACCAACCACCCGCCGGGAACGCCAGCGCCTCGCCGCGAACCTGAGCTTCCTCGGCTACGGCACACTCGACGAGTGCACGTGGGTGGCCACCCGACCGGGTGAGGACGTTGACTTGCTCCTCGACGAAGCGGGGGTGCACTACGAGCGGTTCACCGCAGCGCACGTCGCCGGCACGCCGGGCGCGATGGGCGTTGTCCGCCGCGCCTGGGACCTGGCCGAGATCGGCCGGGCATATGAGCAGTTCGTCGCCGAACAGCGGGCGCTACTCGGCGGGGTCACCGTACGCAGTCCGGACGAGGAGGCGTACGCCGCCCGGTTCCGGCTCGTACACGCGTGGCGCACCTTCCTGTTCCGGGACCCGCAGCTGCCGCCGGCGCTGCTCCCGGAGCGCTGGCCGGGCACCGCCGCGGGCAGCTTCTTCGACCGTCACGCGGCCCGGCTACGGCCGGCCGCCGACCGCTACGTCGAGACATGCCTCGACGCCGGTAACCGCATAACTGGACAGAAAGGTCATTGACACCGTGACCGAGCCACTCCTCATCGACCGCACCGACGCCGTCGTCACCCTCACCCTGAACCGGCCCACGGCCATGAACGCGCTCGACTCGGGGCTGAAGGAGGCATTCCGGGACGCCCTGGCCGAGCTGGAGAGCGACCGAAGCTGCCGGGCGGTGGTGCTGGCCGGGTCGGGCGGTTCGTTCAGCGCCGGTCAGGACCTGCGCGAGCACGTACAGACGCTGGAGTCCGGCGAGGGTAACCCACTGGACACCGTGGGAACGCACTACAACCCGATCGCTGCCCGGCTGGCGGGCCTGGCCAAACCCGTCGTCGCCGCCGTGGGCGGCATGGCCGCCGGGGCGGGTGCCTCACTGGCCTTCCTCGCCGACATCCGGGTCGGCGGACCCTCCACCAGCTTCCTGATGGCGTTCGCCAAGGTTGGGCTCGCCGCCGACACCGGCGCCTCCTGGACGCTGCCCCGGCTCGTCGGCCACGCCAAGGCCGTCGAGCTGCTGATGCTCGCCGAGCCGGTACGGGCGACGGAGGCCCACCAGCTCGGCCTGCTCAACCGGCTGGTCGCGACCGACGAGGAGGTGCTGCCGGCGGCACAGGAGTTGGCCGCCCGGTTGGCGGCTGGCCCAACCATCGCGTACGGGGCGATCAAACGGCAGCTCTCCATCGCGGACGCGGGCACTCTCGCCGACGCCTTGGCCGCCGAGGCACAGGCTCAGTCGATCTGTGGCGCCACCACCGACCACCGGTCAGCCACCATGGCTTTCGTCGCCAAACAGAAGCCGGTCTTCGAGGGCCGCTGACGGCGCCGGGGGCGAAGTCTGCCCCCGGTCAGTCATCCTCCTCCGGGTCCTGGTTGGCCTCCTCGCCGAGGACGAACGTCTGCATGGCCAGCTCGTTGCCGGACGGCCAGACGAATGCGGGTAGCTCGCGGGGGCCCAACTCCTGCACGTAGGCCCAGAACTCCCGGACCGCCTCCGCCGCTGACACGGCCTCAATCGGCAGGTTGAGACTGACCATCCAGGGCTGTCGGGGCGGGGGCGGGCCGAGCTGGTCGGCCAGCGCCTGGAACGCCGTCGGGTCCAGCGGTGTGACCGGCCCGTCAACCGCTAGGCCATCGGCCGACACCGGAGTGTCGAAAGACCGTCGGGTATACGTGATCACCAGCCGCGGCTCGACCCGCTCCACGGGCGGGCCTTCCGGACGCAGGTCGCCGATGTCGGTGACCCGACCCAGTGCGACCAGCCTGGACGGCGCATCTACCAGCACCGCGACCTGGTCTCCCAGGCGCGGCTGTGTTCCCTCGGCACTGTTCAGCTCGAACGTGTCATGGTGCACGAGCCGCTCCGCCTCGTACCGCCCCGGCGGCAGCAGCACGGCCCAGGCGTCCGCGCCGTCGGTGCGGGGCTCCTGGTCGGCCCGGTCCACGGTGTCGGTCGTCATGTACTCCATCCCATCACGTCGGCATCGATCGCCGGCACATGGCAACCGGCGAGGTGGTCGTCAACCATGCCGGTGGCCTGCATCAACGCGTACGCAGTGGTCGGGCCGACAAACCGGAAACCCCGCTTCTTCAACGCCTTCGCCATCGTGGTGGACTCGGCGGTCAGCGCCGGCACCTGCGCGAAAGAGGCCGGCCGGGCCTGCCGCGGTGGCGGCGCGAACGACCAGAGCAGGGCGGAGAGACCGACCGGAAGCTCCAGCGCGACCCGCGCGTTGGATATCGCCGCCTCGATCTTGGCCCGGTTACGGACGATGCCGGCGTCATTGAGTAGCCGGGTAACGTCCGCCGCCGAGAAGGCTGCTACCGACTCGATCCGGAACCCATCGAACGCCTCCCGAAACGCGGCTCGCTTCCGCAGGATGGTCAGCCACGACAGCCCGGACTGGAACGCCTCCAGCGTCATCCGCTCATAGAGGGCGTCGTCGCCGCGCAGCGGGCGACCCCACTCGGTGTCGTGGTAAACGGCGTAGTCGGGTGTGCCCGCCCCCCAGGCGCAGCGGGGCGATCCATCGACACCAATCACAAGATCAGTCACGCATCAACGCTACGACACCGCACCGACACCCCAGCCACGCAGATCAGGGGAGGCGGCCCTGCTCCACCCGCCGCCCAGATCAGGGGAGGCGCCCCTGCTCCACCCGCCGCCCGAACCGCCGGAGGGCCTGCGTGAGGCCGACCTTCGAGCCGGGCCACAAGAAGGGCCACACCACCCGTCCAGCCGCCCCGCCCGGAAGCTGGAACCACTCGTGCCAGACGACCTGGGTCCGCGCTCCGGCAAGCGGGGTGCATCGCAGCACGCCGGGGCCGCGCAGCAGCTTCCCGCAGTGGATCACACGCACCTCGTACGGTGCGTCCACCCGGACCACCCGCATCTCGTCGCGGAGTGTGGCCGGTCCGATCGCGGTGACCGCCTCGACCAGGCTGCCCTCGCCGCCGTCCCCCTCGATCACCCGGACCTGGGTGAAGGGAATCCACTCTCCCTGTCGTTCCCAGGAGACAAGCGCCGCGAAGACCTGCTCGGCCGACGCGTCAACGATCACCGCCGCGGTGACCTCGGCGGCCCCTGGCCGCGCCACCTCGGGTAGGCCAGCGCCGTCGGCGGTGGCCCACTTCTCGGCGTCGTCCCCCGCGGTCACACCGACTCCGACCGGGCTGTCGAGTCCGCTACGCCCGCTGACCGAGCATCCTCCGCCGACTCACCCACGACCTCACCGCCGGAACGAGCCTCGGCGTCTGATCGGGTCTCGTCAACCGACCGAGCTTCGGATTCTGACCGGACCTCACCGCCGGACCGGACCTCGCCCCCGGAGCGGGCCTCATCCGCCGACTCGCCAGCGGCCTCGCCGGTCTGCGGTTGGGCCCGCTGCGCTGCGCCACTGGGTGGATCAACGGCGGCCCCGGAGTGCGCTCCGGCCGCCTGCTCGCGGGCGCGTAAGAGTGCTTCAGCGTCGGCGTTGCGCCCCTCACGCAACGCGGTTACCTCTGCCTCCAACACCCCGATCAGCTCCGTCTTGTAGCCGATGTCGTACGCCGCCCGGCGCATCGCCTGGTCGACCTGAGCCATCCGGTACCCACGCAGCGCGGTGTCGAACCGCACCTGGCCGATATCGGACTCCCGCAGCGGGCGGGTGCTGGGCAGCGGCACCGCCGTCCCGTCCGGCTCGGCTGGCACAAGACCCGAATCCCGACCGGTGACCAACACCGCCACGCCGAAGACCACCGCCGCGACGGTGAGCGCCACGACCAGCAGGAGCAGAACCTGACCCATGCACCAGATCGTGGCACGTCACCCGGGGCGGGGCGACCCCACCACCCCAGATACCCGGTGAGCAGGCGAATCGACCGCCGGTCCGGCCAGCTCGGCGGGCACCGACTAGCGTCGGGACGGCCGGGAGGTCCGGCGACACCCTCGGGAGGCGGGATGGCGGACGCACTGCGGCTCGGCCGACGAACCTTCGGCCCCGGTGAGCTCGGAGTCATGGCGATCATCAACCGCACCCCGGACTCGTTCTTTGACCGGGGCGCGACCTTCGGGCAGGAGAGCGCACTACGCGCGGTGGAGCGCGCGGTTGCCGAGGGCGCGGACATCATCGACATCGGCGGGGTCAAGGCTGGCCCTGGCGCCGAGGTCGACGTGGCCGAGGAGATCCGCCGGACCGTGGCCACCATCGCCGCGGTCCGCGCTGCCTTCCCCGACGTGGTCATCTCGATCGACACCTGGCGTGCTGAGGTAGCCGTGGCGGCGGTGGCCGCTGGCGCGGACCTGCTGAATGACACCTGGTCCGGCACCGATCCAGCGCTGGCTCAGGTCGCGGCGGAGACCGGCGCCGGGCTGCTCTGCTCACATGCGGGCGGGCTTGCACCGCGTACCCGGCCACACCGGGTCGCCTACGACGACGTACTGGCAGACGTGGTGGCGACCGTAACCGGCCTCGCCGAGCGGGCGGTGTCGCTGGGGGTACGGCCCGACGGCATTCTGATCGACCCGGCCCACGACTTCGGTAAGAACACTTACCACTCCTTGGAGCTCACCCGCCGCCTCGACGAGCTCGCCGGGACCGGCTGGCCGCTGCTGGTTGCCCTGTCGAACAAGGACTTCATCGGCGAGACCCTGGACCTACCGGCCGTCGAGCGACTGGAGGGCACCCTCGCCGCCACCGCCATCTCCGCCTGGCTGGGCGCCCGGGTGTTCCGGGCGCACCAGGTGCAGGCGACCCGCCGGGTCCTGGACATGGTGGCCACCATCCGCGGAGACCGCCCGCCCGCGTCCACCCGGCGCGGTCTGGCGTAACGCACCACCTGCGTCCACCCGGCGCGGCCTCACGGAGCGCACCGCCACCACCCGGAAGCCGCTGCCGAGCGGTCAGGTCCAGCGCAGAATGTTCTTCCGCCAGGCGTAGAGGATGCCCAGCGCCAGCACCGCCACGAAGATCGCCATCTCCACGACGGTGACCAGCCCGTAGCCACGCCGGTTGAAGATCACAGCCCAGGGAAAGAGAAAGACCGCCTCGACCGCAAACAACACGTACAGGTAGGCGTACACGTAGTAACGAATCTGGGCTTGCGCCCAATCACCGCCCACCGGGTCTAGCCCGCACTCGTAGGTAGCGCGCTTACCCGGCGGCTCGGCAGGGCGGGCCGGGCGCAGGATCCGGTTGGCCGAGAAGGCCGTTACGAAGAAGAGCAGACTGGCGAGGAGCAGGAGCCCGAGCATCGCGTATGAGCCCAGGTAACCGGTCACGGTGGCTCAGACTACCGGTCCAACCCCGGGCCCGCACCCATCCGGCCTCGGCGGACAACGACGAGGGCCGGCCCCTTGGTGGGGGCCGGCCCTGGTCTGGTGGTGGTCAGCTGGTGGAGTAGCCGCGGGTGGCGATCCAGTCCGCGAGGGCTTCGGTGGTGATCCAGTACTCGGCGGTGTTCGGGTTCGCCGAGTCGGCGATCTTCACTTCGTTGCCGGCGTCGCGGTAGCCGTTGACGGTGATGTAGTGGCCGCCGGCGAAGGAGTGGCTCTCGCCGTTGGTGTCGGTGGCGGTGCCGGCGATGTTGGCTACGACGGCGCGGCCGTCGTCGACGGTGCGGATGATGTCTTCGCGCAGGGTGTCGGTCTGCTTGTCGTCGGCTGCGGGGGTGGAGATCTCGACGCTGCGGTACACGTCGCTGCCGGTTTCGGTGTTCAGCACTGGGGTGATGTCGTTGATGGAGTCGGTGCCGGATTCGGTGGTGCCCATCCGCTTGGCCATCGTGTCCATGTCGATTTCCTTGTCCTGTACGGACAGGGCGTTGCGGGCGGCGGCGGGGCCGCAGTAGTAGAAGTTCGGCTGGGCCTCGTAGTCGACCGGGAGTACGCGGGTGCCGTCGCGCTCGCTCTGCGCGGTGGGCTGCGCGGTGGGGGCGGCGAAGGCGGCGCTGGCGGGGGCGGCGATGGCGCCGCCGGTGGCGATCAGGCCAGCAGCGGTCAGGGCGGTCTTGCGNAGGATGTCGGTACGCATGATGATCGAAGCCTTCCGCTCGGGGGTGCCACGGACGCAAAGAGGGGGGTGCGCCGGTGGGTCGCAAGGGGTGGTTCGAGAAGAGATCGAACAAAGGGGGGGTCTCGCCCGGAGGGGGTGCTACTCGGGCGGCCCGGG
>NZ_AZWQ01000048.1 GCF_000514815.1 Salinispora fenicalii | reverse complement strand
GCCCAGGTCAACGACATGCCATCGTAGGTCACTCTCCGTGCTGGCCGTGAGAATGCCACACGTACTATGTGGTAGCCGGCAACACGCCGGTCCTCATACACAACTGCGGCAACCGGGCCCACGATATGGCTCGGGGCGCTGAAGGCGTCGATGAAATGACGGCTACGTTCGAGCGGTTCCACAACCGATCGGACATTTATAGTGAGACTTACGGCAATGGCTTCGAGTTTTGGGCGCCCTATGGTCGGCGGCAAGTAGACATCGCTATTAGGAACGACAGCGGCGGGCTTGATCTCTATGAGGTAAAAGTCAACAAATCGAACTACACGAGAGGGCAGCGGAGGAAGGATGAATGGCTCGAGAGGACCATGGTTTCAAGACGACAGTCATCCGTCGTAGTACGGAATGTCCGATCTGTTCGCCGAAGTTCCCCTAGGATGGCGTCGTGAGCAGTGACTTTGGGTTCTGGAAGCATTGCACGGGTGATCCCGGAGAGGTTTTCGACAAGCTCGCTGAGGGGGACGCTAGCGACCTGACTTCAAGCTTGGGCGTATTGCGGTTCCGCGAGGAACTGCTAGCGCGCTGGCCCGACATCGAAGATGTGTTGGAGCCCTCGGAGTTCGACCTGGGAGACAGTCCGGATGATGCAATGAAGTACGTGCTCTTGACGCTGTCCGTTCGACAGTTGGATTACTTGCCAGAAATCCTGTCCATGGCGAAGGGGGCCGGTCTGGTCGGATTCAGCGGCGTAGCGGGCGAGCCAATCTAGCTAATTCTCCTGCACAGTGTTCCTGGTTGCCCTGCGCAGCCGGGGCACTGCCATGTGTGCTGACGACGGTGGGTGCGTGCCGATGTTGCTGTCAGGAGGGACCTGACATCTGTTCTCATCGATAGATGCTCCACCGCTGGCAGCCGATCCGGCGGGAGTGGGCGGCTGGGGTGTCGTCACCGACGAAGATGGGTGTGCGCGCGTGGCCGTAGGCCTGTAGCGCGTGCGCGCGGCCCGGCTTCGGCCGGGCTGCTCTTGATTTAGTGAAGCAGTTTTGGACCAGATCTACTTCGTGAGTCGCCTTCTGCTGGTTGTTTCTGGACAGGCTTCGGTCGTCTTGGCTGCTTT
>NZ_AZWQ01000047.1 GCF_000514815.1 Salinispora fenicalii | reverse complement strand
CGGTGATTGCTACGCGTCGGGCGGAAGCGGAAACGGCCCTCCGGGCGGAAGCGGAAGCGGAAGCGGTGACTGCTACGCGTCGGGCGGAAGCGGAAACGGCCCTCCGGGCGGAAGCGGAAGCGGAAGCAGCGACCGCGTTGGAGCGGGTGCGGGCGGAAGCGGAAGCAGCACGTGGCGAGCTGCGGTCGGTGACTGCGCAGTCGTCGCGGACTCAGGGACAGCTCGACGCGGAGCTGGCCGAGGCACGCCGCCAGGCGCAGCACGCCGACGCCGCCGAGCGGGAGCTGCTCGTGGCACGGCAGGCCCAGAGCCGGGCGGAGGCCCTGGCCGAGGCCGCCCGCCAGGAGGCCGCAGACCTGCGTACCGCGCTGACGCAGGCCGCCGCGGAGTCCGGCCGCCGGCCACGCCGTACTACAGCGTCGTCGAAGCCGGCGGCTGAGCCGGTGCTGTTCGACGGCCAGCCGGTCCCACACGTCGAGCGGGTCAGCCCGGAGACCGTGCGCGCGGTGTTGCAGGCCCGCAAGGACAACCCCGACGCCACCCAGAAAGAGGTCGCCGAGCAGGTGTCCACCTCCGAGCGGACCGTCCGCACGGTGCTGACCGCCGTCGCGGCCAAGGACGGCCGCGCCTCATAACAGCTCATAACTCGGGTGTGTGAGCTGCGGAAACGCTTGATGGGAGGTGTGCGATGCGGAACGAGACGACCCTGGCGGAGCCTGAGGGCGGCCAGGTGGAGGCGGTGGAGATGCCGGAGCCGGATCTGTCGGTGATGGCCGAGCAGCCGCAGGACAAGTCGGAAAAGGCGCAGGACAAGCAGGAGTTGACGGAGACGACGCCGGCGTCGGTGGGCCTGGTGGTGGGCCTGGTGGTGGTGTCGATTGTGGCTGCGGTGGTGGTGGCGATGTGGATGGTGTCGCCGCTGTTGGCGCTGCTGCTGGGGGCTGGGCTGATCCTGGTCGCGGTGCTGGCCGCTGGTGGGTGGCTGGCGTGGCGGCGGTGGACGCGGCGGAGCAAGACCGGCCGGGACCGCTCGGGCCGGGACGGTTCCGGCCGGGGCGACCGGTCCGGCAAGTCACCGCGAGGCCGGGGCAAGACCGACGGCTGGTGGCCGTTTAGTCGGGGTAAGAACACTCCTGCTGGTGGCAAAACTCCTGGTGGCGGGGGGAAGGCCCCGGCTGGCAAGGCTCCGAAGG
>NZ_AZWQ01000046.1 GCF_000514815.1 Salinispora fenicalii | reverse complement strand
ACCCCCGCCGAAGTGAGTCCATATAGCCGCCCAGCACCGTCATAGGAAAGATGAGTATGCGTCCATCCGCCACTACGAATCTTGACCGGTGCATTAAACACCAACGACGTATTGTTGGTGATCACATCCACCCGATACAGATCACCCTCCGTCGAGGTAAACAGAATCGTGTTGAAGTTCAGCGTCGCCATCGCCTTCGGCGTGAACCCCAACGTCGCACTCGACGTCACCACCTTTAAAAGGCGACCTGAACCCGACTCGACCAGCGAATAGGTCAGCCGTCCATCTGCCAGGACCCCGTAGACGGAAATGTCGCCACAATTAGAACTCACGGCATGGACCGGTGGCGACAGCGGCTCCCCGGGAGGAGAACCGTCCGTCGTGATCTTCGAGCGGATGCCGTTGTAGTAGGTCTCCACCTTGGCGCCGTCGCGCAGCTGCTCGTGGTGCAGGTGAGGGGCGCTTGAGTCGCCGGTGCTGCCCACTTTGCCGAGCAGTTGCCCTTGCTGGACCGACTGCCCGGTGGAGACCACCGGAGGTGACTCCATGTGCAGGTAGAGCGACTCCCAGCCCTCGCCGTGATTGAGCTTGACGTACCAGCCGGCACCGCTGTTCCAACCAGCGTATGAGACAGTGCCAGCGTCCGCGGCGAGAATGGATCGGCCGGCCGTGGTGCCGCTGTTCGCAAACATGTCGACGTCGTAGTCGTCATGACCGCGATAGGTGGAGAGCCGCCATGATTCGCCGCACGGGAATGGGAGCTGGAAGGCAGGCCGCACACCGGCGGCCTGAGCCTCGGCCGGACGTGCCACCTCGACCACCACAGCACCGTTAACGGCGAGGGCCAGTGCGGCCAGTACCGCCGGGAGGGAGCGACGTATTCGAGCTTTCGAAGGCATGGGTTTCCTCGGGGGTTCGCTGAGACGTGCTGGGAATGAACCGGCCACGGTCACCGGCCCGCCAAGTGGGCGGAGAGCAGGACCTGGGTCCAGCCGGAATCGGTCACCTTGCCCTGCCCGGACAGGTCGCTACCGTTGTTGTCGTACGGGTCCCGGTCGATGTACCGGTGCAGAGCGCCGTCGCTGGTACGGCCGTAGTAGATACCGGCGCCAGGGGACAGCAGGTGGGTCATGTTCTGCCAGGTGCTCGACTTGAGTTCGCCGGACACCCAGCTACCCACCCCATTAATCTTGTAGGACATCAATCG
>NZ_AZWQ01000045.1 GCF_000514815.1 Salinispora fenicalii | reverse complement strand
CCGAAAGGGGGTTCAGGGTGGGTGCGAGCACCGTCGGGCGCTCAACAGAACAAGAAGAAGATCCTCAGGCAACCGCGGCCCTGCGGGGCTCTCACGGTGCCGGGTCCAGATGTAACGACCGGCGGGCCGCCATCATTCCGGGGCTCACGCACGGGCGGCACCCGCCACGGGCGGGGCGCCTCCTCGGTCGTACGCAGGGTGTAACGCCCCGACGCCGGCCGGGATTCCGCCACCACCGTGCCCCCGACCACACCCCACACGGGCATCAACCAGACACCGATGACACTCCTCTCAAGGCATACATCTCCCGCGAGGTAGGCATCAAACGGCTACGAGCCCTGTCGGCGATTAACCGCGGTTAATCGCCGACACTCCGGGGCGGACCAGGCTTCTGAGCAGGCCGGAACTGGATCTAGCATGGGGCGGCATCCGAAGTACCTCGGCCGTGACGGCCAGGGAAGCACACGGAACGGAGCCAACATGACTCAGGTGCATGTCATCGCCAACCAAAAGGGCGGCGTCGGCAAGACCACTCTCGCCGTCAACCTGGGGGCGGTGACGTATGACGTTTTGGTTCACCCCGAGCCAATCCTCCGATCGACCGCTGAAGCGGTGGGTGACCCGGACAGTCCGGTGATGGTTGCCTCCACGGACCCTCAGGCGTCTTCTGTCTGGTGGTCAAAGCGGGTAGAGAAGCACGGCGGATTGCCGTTCGACTTCGCCCAGGTCGACGACCCACGCGACCTTGGCAAGCTACGGAACCTGCACTACGAGCACATCTTCGTCGACACACCGGGGTCGTTAGAGGATGAGCGGATCCTCCAGGCCGCGCTCGACGAGTGCGATGACGTACTCGTGCCGATGGTGCCGGAGCCGCTGTGCTACGACCCCACCAGCCGTACGATCGAGGCCGTCATTGCGCCCCGTGGCATCCCGTACCGAGTGGTCGTGAACAGCTGGGATCCGCGTGACGGTCTGCCTGACCTGCAGCAAACTGCGCAGTTCATCCAGCGCAAGGGCTGGGCCATGTGCAACGCAGTCATCCGCCGTTACAAGCTGCACTCTCGGGCATCTGCCGAGGGAATGGTGGTGACGCAGTATCCGCGGAACCGTGTAGCGATGGAAGCGCGTGAAGACTTCTTCCGGCTGGCGCTGGAGATGGGCTATGGGGGGACAGCAGCAACCCCACCGCAGACCGCGCCAAGCCTCCAGGAGGTCTGACGTGGCGGGGAAACGAATCAACCTGTCAGACCTCGCCAGCGAGCCGGCCCTACCTGAGGCGCGCGTTCCCGCCCTTGCCGAATCAGCGCCACGGATGGCTCGCGTACAGCAGATCGCAGCCAACCCACTGAACACCCGAGACCTCGATACCGATCACGCGAAGATCGAAAGCATCGCGGACTCGATGCGAACGCACGGACAACTCCAGCCGTGTGCCGTCGTTCCCCGGGAAGCGTTCCTACGGATCTACCCCGAGCATGGACCTGCGGTCGGTAAAGCCCTCTGGGTGCAAGTCACCGGCGGCCGGCGCCGCGCAGCCGCACTGCTGGCCAACCTGGCCACACTCGACATCATCGTCAAGAACCACTTGGCTGAGAGCCGAGAGACCTGGGTCGGTGCCACCGCAGCCGAGAACCTTGACCGGGAGAACTTGGACCCGATCGAGGAGGCGCGAGCAGTTCAACTCCTGGTGGAGGAGAGCAGGACAGGGAAGGCAGCAGCCGAACGCCTATCCCGCACTCCTGCATGGGTGACCCAGCGACTCAACCTGCTCAAGCTTGCCCCGGAGCTGCAGTCGATGCTGAGGTCGGGTGAGGTGCCACTACGAGACGTGCGAGACCTCCACCAGCTACCACCCACAGAGCAACTTGAGGAACTGCGACAGCGCCAGCACAAGCCAGAATTAACCGCGGTTAACGAGACTGCAGTCCCCAAAGCCGCTGTCGACAGCCGAGAAAAAGGCGAACGTCCGCGCAAGGTCGCGTCGGCCATCAGGCACCTCGGCGGCACTCCCGACAAGATCGCGAAGTCGCTACAGGCAGAGATGGCACCTGAAGACCTTCGAGCGCTGGCTCAGCTACTGCTGCAGGTTTACACCACTCCTGATGATCAGGAGCAGGTACCGGCTGGCACTGAATAGGCGACTCGCTATTGGCCAGCAGTCCCGGGCGGTGGGCCTTAGGTACGACTGTTGGCCGGCACCCGTTCGGGTGCCGGCCAACAGCGTGCTCTCCCCTGGTGGGGTGTGATCTTGGTGGTTCAGCTGGTCCCGTACTCGGTGAC
>NZ_AZWQ01000044.1 GCF_000514815.1 Salinispora fenicalii | reverse complement strand
ACCACCAACCACAGCACCATCACCCGCAACATCTCCGGCGACTCGGGCGGCGGCATCGCCAACTTCGGCACCACCCGGATCAAGTACTCCACGGTCGACCGCAACACCGCCGCCGTGGAGGGTGGCGGAATCTACAGCGCCGGCCTGCTGGAAGTCGTCAAGTCCCACATCGACAACAACACGGTCACTGGTGGCGGTGGCGGTGGTATCTACTCGTTCAACAGCACTGTCACCGTCAAGGGTGGCACTATCTCCGGCAACTTCGCGGACATCAGCGGAGGGCTGTATGTCTTCGGCGGTGTCGGCACGGTTACCGGCACCAAGTTCACCAACAACACGGCCCGCAGCAGTGGCGGTGGCGCTGCCCGGGCCGAGAGCGGCGCCCAACTCACCATGCGGAAGGTCAACTTGACCGACAACACCGCATCGGCCCTCGGTGGCGCCTTGTTCGTGGCGTTGGACAGTTTCGCTGTCATCGAGGACAGCATCATCAAGAACAACACCAATACCGGTGCAGTCGGCGGAGGGATCTACAACGCGGGGGAAACGGTCGTACGGCACACCAAGATCATTGGTAACCAAGCCAACAACGAAGGTGGCGGAATTTACAACGAAGGCACGATCAGCCTCTTTGCCACAAAGGTGGTCGAGAACATCGCCCTCACCGACGGCGGAGGCATCTTCAACGACATCGCCGGCACGGTGAATCTGAACACCGCCACCGGCACCGTGGTGATCAAAAACCGACCCAACAACTGCGTCAACGTCCCCGGCTGCGCCGGATAGCGAAGCCGCAGATCCACGAGGGCCCGTTTCCGCCGATAGCCGGTGGGAACGGGCCCTCTGCTGGACCGCCCACTTCCTCCCGCGCGGCCCGCCCTCTCCTGGGTGAGCCCACTTCCGCCCCGCACCAGGACAAACCCACCACGGCGCGCCACGTGACGCCATCCCGAGCGTTGTGGGATGGAGAAAGTCAGATGGTCGGGGGTTCTCCGGGCCCCTATCTGGGTACGGTCACGAGATGGTGTACATGCCGTCGCTGCCGCAGCCACAGCGGTTGCTCCTGGCTGAACTGGCGGGCACAGCCAACCGCTACAGCATCGGTGAAGGCCGGGGCCTGCCGCAGGAGGTGGCGGTTGCCGCGGTACGGGCGATCACCGACGACCCAGTGCTACTGGGCATCCAGGCCGGGGTGGCGCTGGCAGATCCGTACGGCGTCAGCCAGCCAACTGTCGAACTGCTTCAGGCCGCTGGCGCTGACATGGCCATCGCCCAGCAGCACGCGACCGAGGTGCGGGAACGGCTGGAGCGGATCGGCATCACCAACTCCTCCGACGGTGGCGTGACCGATGGGCGGCCCGGCCAGCATGGCGACGGACAGCCGGGAGGGCAGTCTGGGTAGGGACTCGCGGGCCCGCTTCGGCCATCAGGTCGGGCTGGCGCAACTGTGCGCCTTCTCGGTCCACCCAGGTACGAAATGACGGTTCCGCCCCATCGCCTGTGGGCGACGGGGCGGAACCTTTTGTTCCGTATGCGCGGGCGTTATCCGGCGCAGCCGGGCACGTTGACGCAGTTGTCGGGTCGGTTTTTGATCACCACGGTGCCGGTGGCGGTGTTCAGGTTCACCGTACTGCCGGCACTGTTGAAGATACCCCCACCGTTCGTTACGGCAATATTCTTAATGACCTTGGTTGAGTAGAGCGAGATCGTGGAGTTGGCGGAGTTGAAGATGCCGCCGCCCTGGTTGGCCTGATTGTTGATAATTTTCGTGTTCCGTACCACCGTTGTACCCGCGTTAGAGATCCCTCCAGCAGTGAGTTCCGTAGCTGTGTTGTTCTTGATGACACTGTCCTCGACAACACCAATGGAAGCGCCTCCGTTGCTGGGTCCGGAAACCGCCAAGCCGCCGGCCGCCAGGGCCGTGTTGTCCGTCAGGGTTACCTTCCGCAGCGTCACCTGCCCGGTGGAAGAGACCTGGACCCCGCCCGTAATAGTGGCGGTGTTGCCGGCGATCCGGGTACCGGTGACCGTGCCGATGCCGCCGGATACCTGCAGTCCGCCGCTGAGTGCCGCCTGGTTGCCGGAGATGCTGCCGCCCTTGACGGTGACAGTGCTGTTGAACGAGTAGATTCCACCACCATTAGCGGAAAGGTTGTTGTCGATGTGGGATTTGATGACTTCCAGCAGGCCGGCGCTGTAGATTCCGCCCCCCTGCTCATTGGTGTCGTTGGCGGTGTTGCGGTCGACTGTGGAGTACTTGATCCGGGTGGTGCCGAAGTTGGCGATGCCGCCGCCCGAGTCGCCGGAGATGTTGCGGGTGATGGTGCTGTGGTTGGTGGTAAACGCACCACCGGCGTTGACCAGGATCCCCCCGCCGTCGCCGTCGGTCTGCCCACCGGTGATGGTCAGCTTGTTGAGGGTGAGGTCACCACCCAC
>NZ_AZWQ01000043.1 GCF_000514815.1 Salinispora fenicalii | reverse complement strand
CGGCCGTCGCCGTTGAAGTCGCCGGTGATGATGCGTGGGAATGATGACGTGGTCCAGCCGCCGCCGACGATGTATGAGTTGGTGAATAGTTTGTTATCGGCGGTGAGGTCGCCGGTGCCGTGCCAGCCCCGGAGCGTCCCACTGGGATTCTGGTTGATCAGGTCGGGTATGCAGTCACCGGTGTAGTCCCCGGTCTGGACAACTTGACTCACCTGACTGCCGGTGGCCCATCCTGCTGCGTTACAGCCGAGCGGGGTGCTTTCCTGGATCCAGTCGGCGAGGTCGTCAACTCTAGTGCCAGTCGCGCCGTCCTGGGTTGCTGTCTCGCCCAAGCAGCCCTTCTGCCAGGACGTGTTGTTGATCGCTACGAGCTGCGGGTCGCCGTTGCTTTCTCGGAATACTGGGCCTCCGGCGTCGCCCTTACAGATCGTCGCGTCAGCCGTGGCGCCATCAATACTGATGAGTTCGGGATCAACTTCCTGGACCGTGAATGGGGCGGCATGTAGCCGATTCGGCACCCATTCAGTCGAGGTCCGACCGTACCCGGAGACCGTGAGTGTCTCGGCGGAAGCTGGCTCGATGGCAGCAATCGGGATAGCCGGGACTTCGACCATACGCCTGGAAATCCGAACGAGGGCAAGGTTGCGGTCCGGGTGTGGTGTGATCGTGACCGCCGGGGTTTCGTAGCCGGTAGGCTCTGTTAGGTCCGTACGACCAACAACCACGGTCGTTGGTTGGGTGGGCGCCCCGGCGGCAACGGGCGCTTCCCCCTCGATGAAACAGCTCTTCGCTGTCACTACCCAATTCGGTGCTATCAGGGCTCCGCTACACGCAGAGATGTCACCAAAATTGATTTTTGTGGTAAAGCTGTGAGCGCCGTCTGGGACCGGATCGCTCCCGGCGACCGCGCTGGCTGAGCTGCCGCTCAATATTCCGGCAACCAGTG
Source organism: Salinispora fenicalii (assembly GCF_000514815.1). GTDB lineage: Bacteria > Actinomycetota > Actinomycetes > Mycobacteriales > Micromonosporaceae > Micromonospora > Micromonospora fenicalii. Next base: position 2,123 of record NZ_AZWQ01000043.1, on the reverse strand, counting down.
TGGTTCCGAGTAACGCTACGCTCCAACGGCGTCGGTGATGTGATGGCAAGGGTTCTCCCGTGAGAGGTGTGTTGGGGGGTGGAGGACCACGCTCCGACCCCCGAATGCTGACGAGTGTTTCTGGCGCGCTCCGCAGGTCAGCTTAGATCAAACTCTCAAGAATTTTTGCCCCATCTCGAGTGGCCTATGGCGAAGATGCTTGCCTTTTGTTGAAATTTATGACCATAATTTGGTGTCAGTAGTATTGATTCCCAGATTCTGGACCAAGTGGGTCAATGGGTTCGGTATGGGCTGGCCACTGATCGCACTGTGTCAACGCCTTAACATAGTGGACCCTCGGGCTGCCTCCACCGGCACGTGGTGGAGCGGCCAGATGAAGCCATGGCGACGGGGAGGCAGATCTATGCGGTCGCCACAACTGGGTTTAGTGGACACTCCTGCGCTGTGTGGTGTGACGCGGGTGATGCGAAGCCCCTGGCCTCCGGGCGGCAGCGGCATCGCGTTGCCCGACGGCAGGACGCATCTGTTCAGAGCATCGGCCAGTGCGGCGGCGGATCGTTGACCCCTCTGCTGTGGTGGTCGGCGATAGTGGTGTGCGGGCGGCACCCGTCCGCGCTGGTGCTACCCACTGTCGAGGGTTGGTCTGGGTAGTCCGAGCCGTAGGCGGAGCTGTCTCGAGCTGGTGTTTGACAGGCGTGCCGCATGACCTGGGGTGGCGTCCGCAGGCCGAATCCCAGTTGAACACCCGTACTCACCCCAAAAAGGCGTGATTTTTGCCGAAGCCCCCGGAAGCGCGTTGATTCATGGCTGTAAGGGTGCATTAGGGCTAATGGCTTTTGTGGTAATTGAATCTGCGTAGTACTACTTTCAGCATCCGACTCGTAGTCCTTCGAGGGTGAGACTGACCTTCGTTTACCCCGAAGTGTCGGCGAGTCTTCAAGGTGGATTACGTCCTCTTAGGGGGGCTCGAATTCGGTAGACCCTCTGGTAGTATCTGATCCCGATCTTATCGGCCTGCAGATATGCATATCTCCTGGAGGGACTTCTTGTCACTGCGTAACTTGCGTCGCTGGGGTGGGGCGGCACTTGGAATTACAATGGTGACCAGCGTGCTGGGCGGTGGCTCGGCTGGCGCTGTCGCCAGGGCTACCCCCGTACCAGACGGCACCTATTCCTTCACCGCAAAGATTACTTTTGGTCAGGTGCACGCCTGTTCAGGCGCTCTGATAGAACGGAGTTGGGTGGTGACGGCGAAGAATTGCTTCGCCGAGGGGAGTACGCCGGTTGTCGCCGGACCACCAACCCGACCGACCACCGTTGTGGTCGGACGCACCGACCTTACAGAAGCGACCGGCTACGAGGCTTCGGCCGTCTCGATCATTCCGCATCCGGACCGGAATCTTGCCCTCGTTCAACTGCCCGTGCCGGTGTCCGAGGTCCCAACCATTCCGATCGCCACCGTACCGGCCGCCCCCGAGACGCTCAAGATCGCGGGGTACGGCCGAACCGCGACGGAGTGGGTGCCGAATCAGTTGCACGCCGCATCATTCACCGTCCAGGATGTCGAACCTTCACTCATCGATGTTGTGGGTGCCGCCGATGGCGCGACGATCTGCAAGGGTGACGCGGGTGGACCCGCATTCCGGGAGAACGACGGTAACGCGCAACTGGTGGCGATCAACAATACGTCCTGGCAGAAGGGCTGCTTGGGGGAGAATGCAACTCAGGACGGGGCGACCGGAACGCGGGTTGATGATCTGACAGATTGGATCCTGTGGAACACCTGTAACGCGCCGGGCTGGACCAGCACCGACAGCCCACAGCCCATGGAGGGCGACCAGCGGGTCGGCAACAGTGGGAGTGCCCAGAACCTGGCGCTGAGTGACTACGACGCGGATGGGCGCAGTGACCTCGCGCTGTACCGGTCGAGCCCGGCGGATGGATCGGCCTGGTGGATTCAGAGCGGTGCTACCGGTAATCAGATCCGTAGTGGTCACCGTTATGGTGGCTGCACGGATATTCCTGTGCCCGGTGATTATGACGGTGACGGCACTACTGATCTTGCCTTGTTCCGTCGTGACTGCACCAACGGATCGACTTGGTGGATTCAGAGCGGTGCTACC
>NZ_AZWQ01000042.1 GCF_000514815.1 Salinispora fenicalii | reverse complement strand
GAGCGGTTGCCTCTGGAGGGGCCCTGGTTTGGGGTTCTGATGGTGTGTGGTTGTTCTTTGAGAACTCAACAGGGTGTTTGGAAAGCCAGTGCCGTTTTGGTCTGGGTTGGCCTGCTGTTTGGTGGGTTGGCTTGGGCTGGATTTGGCAGCAAATATTTTGTTGCTGGGATGTTTCTTCAAGTTTTTGTTGGAGAGTTTGATCCTGGCTCAGGACGAACGCTGGCGGCGTGCTTAACACATGCAAGTCGAGCGGAAAGGCCCTTCGGGGTACTCGAGCGGCGAACGGGTGAGTAACACGTGAGTAACCTGCCCTAGGCTTTGGGATAACCCCGGGAAACCGGGGCTAATACCGAATATGACTGGCTGCCGCATGGTGGTTGGTGGAAAGATTTTTCGGCTTGGGATGGACTCGCGGCCTATCAGCTTGTTGGTGGGGTAATGGCCTACCAAGGCGGCGACGGGTAGCCGGCCTGAGAGGGCGACCGGCCACACTGGGACTGAGACACGGCCCAGACTCCTACGGGAGGCAGCAGTGGGGAATCTTGCACAATGGGCGGAAGCCTGATGCAGCGACGCCGCGTGAGGGATGACGGCCTTCGGGTTGTAAACCTCTTTCAGCAGGGACGAAGCGTTTGTGACGGTACCTGCAGAAGAAGCGCCGGCCAACTACGTGCCAGCAGCCGCGGTAAGACGTAGGGCGCAAGCGTTGTCCGGATTTATTGGGCGTAAAGAGCTCGTAGGCGGCTTGTCGCGTCGACTGTGAAAACCCGTGGCTCAACTGCGGGCTTGCAGTCGATACGGGCAGGCTAGAGTTCGGTAGGGGAGACTGGAATTCCTGGTGTAGCGGTGAAATGCGCAGATATCAGGAGGAACACCGGTGGCGAAGGCGGGTCTCTGGGCCGATACTGACGCTGAGGAGCGAAAGCGTGGGGAGCGAACAGGATTAGATACCCTGGTAGTCCACGCTGTAAACGTTGGGCGCTAGGTGTGGGGGGCCTCTCCGGTTCTCTGTGCCGCAGCTAACGCATTAAGCGCCCCGCCTGGGGAGTACGGCCGCAAGGCTAAAACTCAAAGGAATTGACGGGGGCCCGCACAAGCGGCGGAGCATGCGGATTAATTCGATGCAACGCGAAGAACCTTACCTGGGTTTGACATCGCCGGAAATCCTTCAGAGATGGGGGGTCCTTCGGGGCCGGTGACAGGTGGTGCATGGCTGTCGTCAGCTCGTGTCGTGAGATGTTGGGTTAAGTCCCGCAACGAGCGCAACCCTTGTTCGATGTTGCCAGCGCGTTATGGCGGGGACTCATCGAAGACTGCCGGGGTCAACTCGGAGGAAGGTGGGGATGACGTCAAGTCATCATGCCCCTTATGTCCAGGGCTTCACGCATGCTACAATGGCCGGTACAATGGGCTGCGATACCGTGAGGTGGAGCGAATCCCAAAAAGCCGGTCTCAGTTCGGATCGGGGTCTGCAACTCGACCCCGTGAAGTCGGAGTCGCTAGTAATCGCAGATCAGCAACGCTGCGGTGAATACGTTCCCGGGCCTTGTACACACCGCCCGTCACGTCACGAAAGTCGGCAACACCCGAAGCCGGTGGCCTAACCCTTGTGGGGGGAGCCGTCGAAGGTGGGGCTGGCGATTGGGACGAAGTCGTAACAAGGTAGCCGTACCGGAAGGTGCGGCTGGATCACCTCCTTTCTAAGGAGCGCCATCCGTCGAAGGGCGGTATGGAGCCTCGGTTGCCTGTGTTGGGTGATGGGGTGCTCATTGGTCGGAGACACTGGCTAGTCGGTTTTGGCAGCGGTTTGATGCTCTTGTACACGCTCTCTTTGGGGGGTGGGGGAAGGGGTTGATGATGCGGCTGGGGTTGGCGGTGAACACCCTGTTGGGTCCTGAAGGAATGACCGTTGGTTGTTTCTTTGGACTGTGTTGCTTGTGATGCTGCTGTGTGGTGGTGTTGCGGGTGATGTGGTTGCCTGGCGTGGCTTGTCTCGTATACCGGGTGCTGGTTCTGCTCTTTGGGGTGGGGTTGGTGTTGCTGGTGCGGGGTGGTGGTTGCGGGTTGGTTGTTTGTTGAGAATTACACAGTGGACGCGAGCATCTTTGTGGTCAAGTTGTCAAGGGCGAACGGTGGATGCCTTGGCACCAGGAGCCGATGAAGGACGTGGGAGGCCGCGATAGGCCTGGGGGAGCTGTCAACCGAGCGACGATCCCAGGGTGTCCGAATGGGGGAACCCGGCATCAGTCATGTGGTGTCACCTGCACCTGAACTCATAGGGTGTGTGGAGGGAACGCGGGGAAGTGAAACATCTCAGTACCCGTAGGAAGAGAAAACAATATGTGATTCCGTGAGTAGTGGCGAGCGAAAGCGGATTGAGGCTAAACCGGCTGCGTGTGATACCTGTCAGGGGTTGCGTGGTTGGGGTTGTGGGATCCTGCGACACGGGCTGACACTCGTGTGGGGAGTTATAAAGCTGGTGGTTAGTTGAACAGTCTGGAATGGCTGACCGTAGACGGTGAAAGTCCGGTAGGTGAAAACTGCCAGTCTCCTGTGGGTGTTCCCGAGTAGCGGCGGACTCCTGTAATCTGCCGTGAATCTGCCAGGACCATCTGGTAAGCCTAAATACTTCCTGGTGACCGATAGCGGATAGTACCGTGAGGGAATGGTGAAAAGTACCCCGGGAGGGGAGTGAAATAGTACCTGAAACCGTTCGCCTACAATCCGTCGGAGCCTCTTTTGTGGGGTGACGGCGTGCCTTTTGAAGAATGAGCCTGCGAGTTAGTGGCATGTGGCGAGGTTAACCCGGGTGGGGGAGCCGTAGCGAAAGCGAGTCTGAATAGGGCGTTTGAGTCGCGTGTCCTAGACCCGAAGCGGAGTGATCTAGCCATGGGCAGGCTGAAGCGTGGGTAAGACTGCGTGGAGGGCCGAACCCACCAACGTTGAAAAGTTGGGGGATGACCTGTGGTTAGGGGTGAAAGGCCAATCAAACTCCGTGATAGCTGGTTCTCCCCGAAATGCATTTAGGTGCAGCGTCGTGTGTTTCTTGCCGGAGGTAGAGCACTGGATGGTCTAGGGGGCCTACAAGCTTACCGAAATCAGCCAAACTCCGAATGCCGGTAAGTGAGAGCGCGGCAGTGAGACTGCGGGGGATAAGCTTCGTAGTCGAGAGGGAAACAGCCCAGATCACCAGCTAAGGCCCCTAAGCGTGTGCTAAGTGGAAAAGGATGTGGGGTCGCATAGACAACCAGGAGGTTGGCTTAGAAGCAGCCATCCTTGAAAGAGTGCGTAATAGCTCACTGGTCAAGTGGTTCCGCGCCGACAATGTAGCGGGGCTCAAGCACACCGCCGAAGCTGTGGCATTCACGCGTGTACTTCGCATGGCCTTTGGGTTGTGTGTAGGTGTGTGGATGGGTAGGGGAGCGTCGTGCCGGGGGTGAAGCAGCCGAGTGATCGAGTTGTGGACGCGGTACGAGTGAGAATGCAGGCATGAGTAGCGAATGAAGGGTGAGAAACCCTTCCGCCGGATGACCAAGGGTTCCAGGGCCAGGTTAATCCGCCCTGGGTGAGTCGGGGCCTAAGGCGAGGCCGAGAGGCGTAGTCGATGGATAACGGGTTGATATTCCCGTACCCGCGAAGGAGCGTCCCTGATGAACCTCGTTGTGCTAACCATCCGAGCTTGGTGTGGTCTTTGGACTGTGCTGGGGGAGCGTGGGAACCTGGCGGGTAGTAGTCAAGCGATGGGGTGACGCAGGAAGGTAGCTGAGCCCGGCCGGTGGTTGTGCCGGGGTAAGCGTGTAGGCTGTGTCGTAGGTAAATCCGCGGCGCGTGTGGCTGAGACGTGATGCCGAGCCGATTCAGGTGAAGTCAGTGATCCTATGCTGCCGAGAAAAGCCTCTAGCGAGTTTCGAGCGGCCCGTACCCTAAACCGACACAGGTGGTCAGGTAGAGAATACCAAGGCGATCGGGTGAACTGTGGTTAAGGAACTCGGCAAATTGCCCCCGTAACTTTGGGAGAAGGGGGGCCGGAGACGTGAAGGCACGTGCTGCTGGAGCGTTGTATGGCCGCAGAGAGCAGGGGGAAGCGACTGTTTACTAAAAACACAGGTCCATGCGAAGAAGTAATTCGATGTATATGGACTGACGCCTGCCCGGTGCTGGAACGTTAAGGGGACCTGTTAGTCTTTCGGGGCGAAGCGGAGAACTTAAGCGCCAGTAAACGGCGGTGGTAACTATAACCATCCTAAGGTAGCGAAATTCCTTGTCGGGTAAGTTCCGACCTGCACGAATGGCGTAACGACTTCCCCACTGTCTCAACCACAGGCCCGGCGAAATTGCATTACGAGTAAAGATGCTCGTTACGCGCGGCAGGACGGAAAGACCCCGGGACCTTTACTATAGCTTGACATTGGTATCTGAATTAGCTTGTGTAGGATAGGTGGGAGCCTGTGAAGTGTGCACGCCAGTGCATGTGGAGGCAATCTTGAAATACCACTCTGGTTGGTTTGGGTATCTAACTTCGGACCGTTATCCGGTTCAGGGACAGTGTCTGGTGGGTAGTTTAACTGGGGCGGTTGCCTCCTAAAGGGTAACGGAGGCGCCCAAAGGTTCCCTCAGCCTGGTTGGCAATCAGGTGTTGAGTGTAAGTGCACAAGGGAGCTTGACTGTGAGACTGACGGGTCGAGCAGGGACGAAAGTCGGGACTAGTGATCCGGCACTGGCGAATGGAAGCGGTGTCGCTCAACGGATAAAAGGTACCCCGGGGATAACAGGCTGATCTTCCCCAAGAGTCCATATCGACGGGATGGTTTGGCACCTCGATGTCGGCTCGTCGCATCCTGGGGCTGTAGCAGGTCCCAAGGGTTGGGCTGTTCGCCCATTAAAGCGGTACGCGAGCTGGGTTTAGAACGTCGTGAGACAGTTCGGTCCCTATCCGCCGTGCGCGTAGGATACTTGAGAAGGGCTGTCCCTAGTACGAGAGGACCGGGACGGACGAACCTCTGGTGTGCCAGTTGTCCCGCCAGGGGCACGGCTGGTTGGCTACGTTCGGAAGGGATAACCGCTGAAAGCATCTAAGCGGGAAGCCTGCTTCAAGATGAGGTATCCCATCCACCTTTGGTGGGGTAAGGCCCCCAGCTAGACGACTGGGTTGATAGGCCGGAAATGTAAGCTCGGTAACGGGTTCAGTTGACCGGTACTAATAGGCCGAGGACTTGACTACTAAGTTGCTAC
>NZ_AZWQ01000041.1 GCF_000514815.1 Salinispora fenicalii | reverse complement strand
TGAAGCAGGTCGAGGGCTGGCAGGACATGCCCCTGACCGAGGCCGCCCAGACGGTGCAGGTGTCGGCCTACCCGTTCCACTACGCCCAGTGGGAGACCCAGGCCGCCGACCTCGTGGCCGAGCACTGGACCAGCTGACCCCGGCACCACCACCAGACCTAACCCTCAAGGGGGAAAGAAACTGTTGGCCGGCACCCGACACGGGTGCCGGCCAACAGCCGTATCCGGGGTCATGTGCCGTGGGCTGGCACGGCTACGACCCACCGGCCTCGGGTAGCGTGATTGACCGCCAGTGTCTCAACGCTCCCCAGATTTCAGGCACCTTTCCCCAGAGTCCCCCCAGATTTCAGGCATCTCTCCCCAGAGTCTCCCCAATCTCGTGCGATGTATTGCACCGACTTGATGTCTACCGCCTGTCCTATATGGTTGTCCGCGGTGCACTGCACAGATTTCTCTGTTCCGAGAAACAGGTCGGTACGCCCGCCCTGGCGCGTCGGGCGGACGCCCGGCCTCTGCATCTCAGGGACGGTGACGAGTGTCAACGCACCGCAAGGGGCCTTCGGGCCCGAGGAAGTACCGACGGGCCACCACCAACAGGTGGCGGGATGTCGGAGAGTGGGCGGCACTAGTACTCAAGGTGCTCGCCTACGCAACATCTCTGGCGATAACCCTCGCCGGAAGAGGATGCGGGCCCAACTGACAACCGTCAGCTGAGCCCGTATCGGGGAAGGGCTCCGCCTGCACGCCGGCAAAGCTGGGGCGGGGCTCTTTCCAACTACATCACGCTGTGATACCAAACTGGCACCACAGGTGGTACCAAAAGGTACTCCCTTTTGTATAAGTAAACAACTCCGGGTTGTCTACTTCCGTCGCCGCCATTTCGTCTCCTCCCGGGCCCTAGGTCAGTCGCCGTCGGTGGCGGAGTCGTCTGGCCGGGCGGCGATGACGCGGCGCAGGTCGGGTACCGCCGGCAGACCCGGTGACGACACGTGGCGGACGAAGGAGAGCATCAGCGAACCGTGAAGTCCTGGATACCCAGCGCGCAGAAATACGCCTCCCGCAGCGCCGCCTCGTCATCGCCGACCGCTGGGCCAGCAACGCGTCCACCGCGATACGGATCAAGGTATTCGCCGTGATGCCTGTGAACGCCACCCGACCCATCCAACTGATCAACGCTGCCCTCACGCGCCTGGATGGGTGATGCACCGCACTCCGTAGTCATACGGGAGTAGGCTAGCGGTATGACAAAGCGTCGAGTGACCATCTCCGTACCCTCGGACGTGGCCGAGACCCTGGAGCAGCAGCCCAACGCCTCCGCATACGTCACCGAGACTGTGCGGGCTCGCCGGAACTTCGAGCAGTTCCGCGACCTGGTGGCCGAGGCCGGCGTGCACCTCACCGAGCAGGGCATGGCCACAGCGCGAGCCCGCCGACTGGCTGTGGAGGCCGAGTGGACCCCAGAGCGGGTGGCGGCCCTACGTGCGCGGGTGCGTGACCACATGACGGCCGAGCTGTCCAACGGTGACCAGCAGGCACCAGCCGCGTGAGCCTCGACGACGAGCCTCCAGGCGCGGTCACGCTCGTGCTAGACCGCTCAGCGCTGCTTGCCTACCCCTACTCGATACACGTGGCCGAGCCGATAGGCGAGGTCATCCGAGACGGAAATCGATACGGCGTCACCGACGTCACCGTCGCCGAGACGCTGACGCTGATGACCGACCCCAAACAACGCGACCACCTGCACCGACTGCTACGCCAGCAGTCCTGCGCAATGCTCCCCACCAGCGGCGACTGGTTGGAACTGTCCTACTGGCGCGGACTGACCGGCCGCATCGACCTAGCCACCACAGTCATGGCATCACTGGACAACGGAGGAGCCTCGATCCTGACCGGAGAGGGCACCCGCTACGGCGAGCACCTGCCGGTCATCCACATACCGCAGTGACCTCCCGCCGGCCCAGGCGTTGGCGACACCCGCAAATCCGGTGTGCTCGCCCGCGCCGCCAGCGGTGACCTCGCCCACCAGGTTGCGTGGCGGCTAGGCCTGCTCTCCTATCCACAACATGTGGATAGAACATGTGTGCGAAGCGATGGGGGTCCTTGTTGCGGGCTGATGGTGGGTTCGCTGCCAGGGAGAACACGACAGTTCCCTGGTGGCTCTCGGCCGCGCTATCTGCGTGGGGTGCTTGCCGTAGAGTCAAATGCTGTCTAAGCAGGTTCACTTTTCAGGGTGGGGGCGATGAGCGGCGACAAGGATGGCGCTGCCCCATACCGCCGGATCGTGGACGACATCCGCGAAATGATTCGGACTGGGCAGCTCAGTGAGGGTGATCGACTGCCGTCGCAGCCTGCGCTTGCGCGCCAGTACCAGGTCACACGTGCCACGGTGACGAAGGCGGTCGCGACCCTGGTGGCTGAGGGGCTCGTGACGACCCGGATGGGGTCCGGGGCTTATGTGCGGGCTTTCGAGCGGATCCTTCGGTCTTCCCCGCGTCGCCTGTCTGCGCAGTGGTGGGGTGCCGGCCACGCCGTGCAGGACGCCGACACCGGCCGTCGCCCGCGATCAGTCGACACACGGGTTGACGAGGTTCCTGTTCCCGACGAGACCGCTGTCTTGATGGGCTTGGCGCCCGGCGCGCTGGCCGTCCGTCGGCGGCGCCGATTTGTTGTAGACGATGACCGGTCGGTGCAGCTGGCTACCAGCTGGTACCCCGCAGACATTGCCCGAGGAACCCGGATCGCAGAGATCGACACGGGACCTGGTGGATCTCCGGCCAGGTTGGCCGAAGCCGGACATGCCCCGACGAGCCACCGCGAGCGGATCCGGGTGCGGATGCCCTGGCCGACCGAGCGTGAGGCGCTGGGGTTGGCTCCCGGCACGCCCGTCGCCCATGTTCTGCGGTTGAGCTACGACGCTGCGGGCCGATGCGTGGAGGCAACCGACATGGTGCTCGACGGCACAGCTTACGAGCTGGAGTACATCTTCAACTCCTGACAGGGCCGCTGACCAGGCGCGGCTCTCTTGGAATCAGCATGACTCAAAATTGACCTAGGCAGAAACACTTGACCTGTCTAGGCAGGTCGGTTCCAATCGAGCTAGGTCCGATGGCTTCCATCGAAACCGACCGGGGCTATTTGGACCGGTCGGTCTTGCCTGCCCAACACAAACGGGCCCCGGCGGATGCACCCGCCGAGGCCCGAGGCATCCGATCCAAACCGAAGGGAGATCGACGTGCCAATCACGAGGTTAGCGGCTCCGCCCCCTCGGGCTGTAGCCGTGACTACGGAGTCGTCGTCGGTGCTGGCGAAGCGGAGGCAGGGCCGAGGTTTGTGCGCCCCGGACGGCAAGAAGTCCAGGGTCAGCGCGGTCAGCGATCCGTGGTTCCCGGTTACGCGAAATGAGGCGGATCTGGAAGCGCAGGCACGCAAGGCGTGCAGCGGCTGCGCGGTGAAGGCTGAGTGCGCCGAGCTGGCGTTGCGGGAGGAGGCGGAGCTTCCTCCGGACTGGATCCAGGGGATCTACGGCGGCTTGGCGCCGCATCAGCGGATCGAGGCGATCAAGGCTCGCCGGGATGCCGGGGAGGTGGCCCGGTGATCGTCGAGGTATTGCTTCCCGCTGCTGGCGTGGTGTCGCTGTTTGGGCATGTGTGGGCTTTCCGGTCGGTGCGTGGGTTGCGGGGCCGGCTGTCTGAAGCTCGCCGTCGGTCGGTTACGGACCCGCTGACCGGTCTGGCTAACCGGGCGGGCTTGAGCCGGGCCCTGGTTGAGCTGGCGGATGACTCCTACGACCTGGTCCTGGTGGACCTGGACCGGTTCAAGCAGGTCAACGACACGTGGGGTCACGCTGCCGGTGATGCGCTGCTGGTGGAGATCGCGCGCCGCTTGTCGGCGCTGCTGGAGGGCATTGACGGCGCGGTGGTCGCGCGGCTTGGTGGCGACGAGTTGGTGCTGGCGTCGCCGTCGCCGGCTCCGTTGGCGCAGCTGCTCGGCGCGGAGGCTATCGCGGCGTTGGCCGCGCCGATCGAGGTTGCCGCCGGCGTGACGGTGACGGTGACTGCCAGTGTCGGCGCGGTCCACGCGACTGCTGGGGATGAGTGGTCGCGGGTGCTGGCGGCGGCGGACGCCGCTGTGTACGAGGTCAAGGCCCGGGGCGGGGACGGGATGGTGGAGCACTGCCCACTGACCGAGTTGCCGGAGGTGGAAGCGCGGCCGTTGCTGCGGATTCGGGAGCTGGCGGCTCTGACCAGCGTGGTGGGGGTGGCCCGGTGAAGGCCACCACGCTGGATATGGAGCTGGAACATCGGGCGGCCCGGCCGGTCGCGCGGCCTTCGGCCCCTCCGGTGGTGGGCCGGTCATGGGCGCTGCGGGTCGCGGCGGTGCTGGCGGTGGCGGGTGCTCCGGCGGCGGCACTGGCCGGCCGGGCGGCTGCGGATTACGCCGGCGAGGTGCCGCAGGTGCTGCTGTTCTCGCCGGTCGCTGCGGTTGGCCTGGTCACCGGCGTGGTCGCCGGTGGCCGCCTGGTTCGCTGGTTTGACGACCGCCGTCACCCGCCAGCGGTCGATGTAGAAGAAGCCGATCTGGACTCGGAAGGCCGGCGGCTGCTGGCCCAGGTGCGGGCGCGGCGGCGGGCGCGCGGGGAGGTGTGCTGATGGCCTCTCTACGGGTGTTGGTGCGGGTGCGTCTGGACTGGTCGGATCCGCAGCACTACGAGCACGGCCGACCGCTGTCCTGCCGGGTCTGCGATACCCCCACGACGATGCGTGACGCCCAGAGGCGGGCATGCCACCAGTCGTGCGCGGAGGTCGAGATCGCGCGGGAGCTGGGCGCTGGTGAGGCGCGGATTGCTGATGAGCGGGAGGTGGCGCGGTGACGGTGGTGCAGGGCGGCCCGGATTTGGGTCAGCTGGCGTTGCAGGACCGGCGGGTGGCTCGTGATTTGGCTGCTGCGGAGCGGGAGCGGTTGCTCGCTGAGCAGCAGATCGCCCGCGATGACGCGGAGGCTGAGCGTCGGTTGCGGATGCAGGACGGCAAGTTGCAGCTCGCGGCCCGGAGGGATCGGGTTAAGGCTGATCGGGCTGAGCGGCGCCGTACGGAGCGGGAGGCTGCTCGGGAGGCGAAGCGGGCGCGCAAGCAGGTCCGTCGGGCGGAGCTTGGCGCGTGGGTGCAGCGGCGCGTGGAGTATGTGCGGGATAACGCTGCGGCTGTCTACTGCGGGCTGGTCTACGGGTTGGCCGTGTCTGGTGCGGTGTATGGGCAGGTTGATGCCGCCCGGTCCCACGGGTTACCGACGCCGGTCGGTGTGATCGCCGCTGTGGCGATTGAGGGCACCGGGTTGGCGATGGCGCTGACTGCCCAGCAGCAGCGGCTTCGGGGTGAGCGGGCGACGGTGGCCCGGTGCCTGATCTGGATCTGCACGGCGGCGGCGGTGGCGATCAACGCGATTGGTCATGGCAGCGAGCCGGTGAAGGCGATCGGGCTGAGCGTGCTTAGCGCGCTGGGGATCATCGTCTACGAGGTGCGGTCCGGGGCCCGACACCGTGCGGCGTTGCGGGATTTGGGCATGATCCCGGAGCCGCCGGAGCGGTTTGGGTGGCGCCGGTGGGTGACCTACCCGTGGGAGACGTTCGCGGCGTGGCGGGTGGACGTGCGTGGCCGGCTCAGCCCGGGGGCGAAGGCCCTGATTTCGCAGGCCGACGAGCGGCGCGCGGCGAAGCAGACTCGGATCGAGCAGCGGCGTGCGGCCAATAGAGCCCAGCTTGAGGCGCGGCGTGGTGAGCGGCGCCAGGTAGCGGAGGCAGAGCGGGAGCGGAAGCGGCAGCAGAAGATGACCTCCGAGGTGGCCGGTCGTGCCCGTAAGGCGGCGCAGGCGGCGACCAAGAAGGGCGAGGCCGGTGCGGCGTTGGACGCGCTGGTGCAACTGGCACACACCGGCACACCGGCAGCGCTGACGGAAGCGGAAGCACGCACTGCTGCCGCCGAAGCGCGGGCGGAAGCGGAAACGGCCCTCCGGGTAGAAGCGGAAGCGGAAGCGGTGACTGCTACGCGTCGGGCGGAAGCGGAAGCAATGCGCCGGGCGGAAGCGGAAGCGGAAGCGGTGATTGCTACGCG
>NZ_AZWQ01000040.1 GCF_000514815.1 Salinispora fenicalii | reverse complement strand
TTGAAGCAGGTCGAGGGCTGGCAGGACATGCCCCTGACCGAAGCCGCCCAGACGGTACAGGTGTCGGCCTACCCGTTCCACTACGCCCAGTGGGAAACCCAGGCCGCTGACCTCGTGGCCGAGCACTGGACCAGCTGACCCCGGCACCACCACCAGACCTAACCCATACAAGGGGGAAAGAAGCTGTTGGCCGGCACCCGAACCAGGGTGCCGGCCAACAGTGTGTATGGGGCATTGCCCGGCAGGGCCATCATGGCGATCCCGGGCTACAACTCGCCAAGGATGCGGGCGCGTAGCCGTGTGTATTCCTCATCGTCGATGAGTTGGTGTTGGTGCAGGTCGACGAGTACTTGTAGGCGGTTCGTGATCGAGGCAGCCGCAGGTGTTGTCGGGACGGCGTATGGATTTGTTGCACGGTTGTCGGGATCGGTCCCGACAACCGGTTCAGCGGCCGGCGGGCCAGGTGGGCGCGCGTCGACAGCTGCGGCGATGAGCCAGAAACTCTCGTCGAGGGCGCTGATGCCGCCGGCAGCGGCGGCGAGGTGCTCCGCAGTCTCGGGTACGCAGCCCAGCACAGTGGTCATACCAGTGACCTGGGTGGTGGTGGGCAGGAGCCGGCCGGCGAGGACGTCCATGACCATGGTGGTGGGCATGTGCGCGCGGGCGGCCAGCTCGGTGGGGGAGACTCCGGCGAACTCGGTGTAGACGCACAGGTAACGGGCCAACGCCCGCCAGGTGGGTGGGGCCTGCGGGTCGATCGTGGCGACCAGGTGTCCGAAGCGAATCCGACGCCGGTTGTCCGGTAGCGCGGGCAGATTTACGACCGGCAGGGCGCGCAGGCTCGGTGCGGCGATGAGTTCGAGCTTCACGCACTGGCGGGCGTGTTCTTCCCGAATCGTCGCCACCTGTGCGGCGACCGTTCGCGCAGTGAGCAGTTCTTCTCGGGTCTGGTGGAACTGCCGCTCGAGTTGGTTGGCACGCCGGGCCTCGTTCTTCCTGCTGTTCTCGACCCGGCGCAGGGTGTCCAGGTACCGGTCGGTGTCCTGTCGGATCCGGTCCTGTAGGCGAGCGATCTTGTATTGCAGGGCGGGGATCGTTGGGCCGCTGTCGGGCACGTTCCGTAGTTCTGACTTGCCCTGGGGGCGGCTGACCGGGCCGGTGTAGCCCTCAGGTAGCCGGCCGCGGGCGCACTGGTACCAGCCGGCAGCCAGGGCCCGCATTCCCGACAGTTCGCTTGCACACCTGTCCGGTAGGCAGCCGATGATCAGCTCGACAATTTGCCAGGTAGGTCCGTTGCGGTAACGGCTGAGCTGTTCCGACAGCTTTTGCCGGTTCAAACCCGGAAACGCCAGTCCACGTTCCCGGGCGATGCGAATGACCTGGGACTGTCCGCCCAGGTAGTCCTCGATGAGGCTGCGGATGTAGAGGGTGTACTCGGCTGCGTCGGGGCTGGCGCTTCGATGGCGGATCGTGGCTTCATCCACGATGTATGGACGGGCGTTGCGGGTCGTCGGGCGGTGAGCAGCGGTGCTCATGTCGGTCGTCCTCAGGGGCACAAGAGGTGGCCCGGCAACGGGCCACGTTGTCGGGAGTCTGCCGGGTTTCCTTTCCCGACATGAGAGACGTCAGGAAGAGTCATCCCTGCCGATCATTGCTGACTGGCTGATCGGTCAGGGTGCTCTACGCAGCTCGGTTGGCGGCCTGATCAGCGTGGAGCACCCGCCTTTATATACATGATGCGAAGCGACGGTGACAGAATGCAGCACCAGGTCAGATTCCAGCGCCCGGCAGCGGTCATCAGCGCACTGGCTGTGCGTCCTTACATCCCTTACGCCAGCGGGGAAAAGCGCCCAGCTCAACCCCGCCGCCATCAGCCCAAACACCGGCGCCCACCACGCTGGACCAGGCGTGCGCGCCCGAAGGCACCCGGTCCATGAGGTGAGACGACGCGGATCGATCCTCAGCGCGGCTACATCGACGTAGCCCGGTGGGTCCGACTGGGTAGCGACGATTATCCGTTGGGCGAGCCCTCAACGGACACCCGCCAGCCGCGACGGCGAAACACGTCCACCAGCGACGGATGTTGTCTCAGATAGGGCGTCCGGTGATCTTTCCGGTGACGGGGGCTCGTGCGGACCAACGTTCGGGAGAGTCACGTTAGCGGCCCCGCGCTTGGGTAACTGACCCAGCCCGCCAAATCTTCGATCTTGGCGTTTGGGAGTTGATCGATCAACCGTGATGTACCGAGTGTCGCTACTTCGCTACGGTGACTGTCATGGGCGACTCGGCTGACCAGAAGCAGCGACGTAAGGCTGCGCTGGAGGCGGAGCGGATCCGGCAGCTGCTGCGGCGGCACGGTGGCCGCGAGTACGACGCCTCCCGCGAGGACGACCATTACGAGGGCGGGTTCGAGATCGAGGTCGCGAGAAACGGCCGGCCTCACCTGGTGGGTGGCTTCCACGTCGATCCGTTCCGGGTGTGGCCGGCGAAGATGCGTCAGCATGCCAAGACGCTGACCGACCACGGGTACGAGGTGACGGTCGTCTCTCACTACGACGACGGCGAGATTCTGGAAGTCCGGCGTCCGGCCCCGCCGCCGCGCGGGAGGTGGCTGCGGGCGCTCTTCGGGGACTGATCGGGTGTTCGTTGGGGGACCCCTCATCGGACGCGGCCCGTTCACCACTCGCCGCCCAGTCGATGTCGACATTCACCTGTGTCAGAGTCCGAACTCCTGTGCACGAACCGCCGAGGTGGCGCCGGGTTGGTGCAGTCGAGTTCATACCTCTGGCCGGACCGGATTTGTATTCACTAATGTCGATTTGACCCGTGTTCCTGTGCACGACGGTGAGGATCGCCGATGGACGACCCGAGCGTGGTGGTGGAACGCGGAGTACTGACCGCGACTGCGGAGGTGTGGCAGCTGGCGGCACGCCGGGCCGAGGTGATCGGCCGGCTGGCCGACGGCGAGGGCAGCCACCGCCGGGAGACATGGGAACGGCAGATCACCTTCCTGAAAGACGTCGGCGTCCCGGCCGGTTTCCTGCCGGATGGCGCCGAGTTGGACCTGCAGTTCCCCGCCGGTCAGCCAGCGACTGTCGCCGGGCGCAGGTAGCTGTAGACCGTCTCGCGACTGATCCCGAACTCCTTGGCCAGCGCGGATTTGCGCTCACCGGCGGCGACGCGCTCACGCAACTGCTGCGCCTGCTCGGCGGTGAGGGCGGGTTTGCGGCCGGTGTACACGCCGCGCTGCTTGGCCGCGGCGATGCCCTCGCGTTGGCGTTCCAGAATCAGTGCGCGCTCGAACTCGGCGAAGGCGCCCATCACCGACAGCAGCAGGGTGGCCATCGGTGAGTCCTCGCCGGTGAACGTGAGGCTTTCCTTGACGAACTCGACCCGCACGCCCTTGCCGGTCAGGGTGCGTACGATCCGGCGCAGGTCGTCGAGGTTGCGGGCGAGGCGGTCCATCGAGTGCACGATGACCGTGTCTCCGTCGCGAACGAACGCGATCAGCTCGTCGAGCTTCGGCCGGGCGGTGTCCTTGCCAGACGCCCTGTCGGTGAAGACCCGCTCCACCTCGATTCCATCGAGCTGCCGGACCGTGTTCTGGTCGACGGTACTCACTCTGACGTACCCGACGCGCATCGTTGCGTCCTCTCCGACCCGGTTCTGTCAGGTTGGACTCTATGGGCCGACCGGACGAGCGTCAAGAAACGCCGCACTGGACCCTATTCTGACGTACTCCGGTGCCGGCAGTAGGTGTGGTGTTGGGGTGTACCCCAACACCACACCCACTGTGGGTCGACCGGAGTACGCCGCTGACCGGCAATGGGCGACTACGACGTCGAGTAGGCCCCCGTCCGCAATAGACCTCGGTGGGCGACCACTGGTCGCCTCGGCCTGTTCGGCGCGGGTGGCCTCGGCGCGTAGGGCTTTGTCGGTGGCGCGTAGCTCGCCGGTGAGGGCTTCGATGTCGACGCGGCCGTCGCGCCGCTGCGCGCACGTCCAGGGAGTGAGCGGCCCCGGTCGGCGCCCCCTGCCGCGCCAACTTCACCGACGCAGCCTGCGGCCGGCTGGAGTCGTTGTACAGGCCGTGGTCGGACACGGGCCGGTGGCGGGGAGACGACAAAGGGGTAGGGGTAGGTGGAGAGCTGGACCGGCGAGGCTGCGGACGTGAGAAGAAGCCGGGTACGGTCCGCGAGTCTGCGGGGGCTGTTCGCGGTGCCGCTGATGGTGGCGCTCGTGTTGGGCATAACCTCGGTCGGTGCGGCGCGCGTGCTCGCGCACAGCGTGCCGTCGGCGGCAGCGGGCCCTCCTGGTACCGGCCTGGCCTGGGGCTTCAACCTCTGGGGCCAGGTGGGCGACGGGAGCACCACCAACAAAAGCAGCCCCGTCGCGGTGGACCTGCCAACCGGCACCACGATCACCACCATCGCCGCCGGCCAGGGCCACAGTCTGGCGGTGACCTCCAACGGCACCGTGCTGGCCTGGGGACACAACAACTTCGGTCAGCTAGGCGACGACACCACCACCCGCAGAAGCACCCCCGTGACGGTGGACCTGCCAACCGGCACCACGATCACCACCGTGGCCGCCGGCGACCGCCACAGTCTGGCGCTGACCTCCACCGGCACCGTCCTGGCCTGGGGCGACAACAGTGCCGGACAGCTGGGCGATGGCACCACCAACAACAGCAGCACCCCCATCGCGGTGGACCTGCCCACCGGCACCACGATCACCACCGTGGTCGCCGGCGCCAACCACAGTCTGGCCGTGACCTCCGCCGGTACCGTCCTGGCCTGGGGCTTCAACTTCTGGGGCCAGGTGGGCGACGGCACCACCACCAACAGAAGCACCCCCATCGCGGTCAACATGCCAACCGGCACCACGATCACCACCGTGGTCGCGGGCACCGGCCACAGTCTCGCCGTGACCTCCGCCGGCACCGTCCTGGCCTGGGGCTACAACAGTGCCGGCCAGTTGGGCGATGGCACCACCAACAACAGCAGCACCCCCGTTGCGGTGGACCTGCCGGCCGGCACCACGATCACCACCGTGGCCGCCGGTGAACGCCACAGTCTGGCGCTGACCTCCGCCGGCACCATGCTGGCCTGGGGCTACAACAGTGCCGGCCAGTTGGGCGACGGGAGCACCACGGACAGCAGCACCCCCGTTGCGGTGGACCTGCCAACCGGCACCACGATCACCACCGTGGCCGCCGGCGACCGCCACAGTCTCGCCGTGACCTCCGCCGGTACCGTCCTGGCCTGGGGCAACAACGCCTTCGGCCAGCTAGGCGATGGCACCACCGCCAACAAAAGCACCCCCATTGCGGTGGACCTGCCAACCGGCAGCACGATCACCGCCGCCGCCGGCACCCGCCACAGTCTGGCTATCGTCCCATCGACATCAACCACGACCCTGCAGGCGACCCCACCCAACCCGACACCGGATCAACCCGTCACACTCACCGCCACCGTGACCTGCACCGGCAGCACCCCCACCGGAACCGTGACCTTCCACGACGACACGACAACCCTGGACACGGAACCCCTGACCGGCAACCCCACCACCACCGCAACCCTCACCGTCACACACCTGGCACCCGGCACACACCACATCCAGGCGCGCTACAACGGCGACAGTAACTGCCCAGCCTCCACCTCCAACCCCACCGTAGTCACCGTCCCCAAGCCCACCATCCCCGTAACCGGCACCAGCCTGCCCACCATCCTCACCGCCGGATTCCTCCTCACTCTCACCGGCGCGGCCCTGACCGTTGCCACCCACCGACGCCGACCAACACACGAGGCCTGAGGACCATCCGGCTCGGTTCCTAATGACCATCGCCGGGCACGGCCTGCTCAGGGCACAGCTACCGGAAGAATCCCGAGCGCCTGGTCGCGCTCACGGGTACCGTTCCGGCCGCGTGGGGGGCTGCTGTTCGTCCTCAACGCCCGCGGCCACCGATGGACGCTCTACTCCCCGGACCCCGAGTACACCGCCATGCTCGCCGTCGCGGCGGCCGCCGGCACCCTCGAACTCGAGTTCGCCGTCATGGCGGCCAAGCTCCCTGGCTGGAACTCCGGATGGCAACTGTGAACCGCAGGTCAGGCGACCCTCAACGCGACCGGAGAAGTGGTAGTGCAGAGGAGTTCAGCAACCTGTGCAGTCGACTTCGGAAAGCGACAGTGGCCGCCGACGTTTCCGCAGGCCGCCGAGTCCCGACGGTGCCACCATCGCCGACCGGCTGCTGTTCGCCGTCGCCGCCCTGGCCGCCGAGCTGGAACGCGAGCTGATCCGTGAACGCACCCTCGACGGGTTGCGGGCCGCGGCTGCGCAGGGCCGCCGCGGCGGCCGACCGGTCGCCGTCACCGCCGACCAGCTTGACGTCGCCCGCGCTCGGCAGGCCCGTGGCGAGTCCGTCACGGCGATCGCCGCGCACCTGGGTGTGGGCCGCTCCACGCTGTACCGGGCGCTGCGACCCGACGACGGCGCGGATCAGCCGTCGTCAAAGTCGACGTAACCGGGGTCGCGTAGCGAACGCCAGGCCTGCCGAGGCGACCTGCCACCGCGCGTTATCGCTTCACCTCGGCCTGGCGTGACTTCCCGAACCCTGGTTCTCAAGCGCCTTGTCGTCAAGACGACGTCCGCCCCATGCGTGAGATTGTTTCCGGTATTGAGGGAGTGTGTCGCAGTCACGAAGGGGTGAGCGCGGTGGCGGCATCGCCGCGGAGAAGTCCGACCGTGGGCAAGACGTGGGTGAGGGCGTGTCAGCGCGTAAGCCGGAGGCACACCCAGCGTCGACTCGGTGGGGTGCTCGTGTGGGCGCCGAGACTGTGCGGGTAGTGCAGTGGCTGACAGTCAACGCAATGTCGGCGGTGGACTTGGCCGTCGATCTACGGCGGCAGTGGCGCGCCGGGCGCGCGAAGCGGTTTGCCGAAGAGGCGGTTAGGAACGCACTGTCCAGAACGGAGTTTGCTCACTTCTTGTCGGTTCACCCTGCTAGGGAGTTTGTGTGGGGCCACGTGACGCGGCGCGCGCACGTGGGCATCATCGAGTACGTCAAGCTCCGAGAGATGTGGCGTTCCCGGCTGGTCGCCTACAGCCTGGGCCTGCTCGTTGCCATGATCACTATGAAAAGCATTCCGCCCGTGCCCAACGAGTTGCAACAGCGGACACGAGAGGCTGTAGCGCAGTTGGGGACGACGGGTATGGCTGCGGTCATGCTCGCCACGGTGATCGTGATGGTCTCGACGATCGTCGGGCTTGGCATCACGGCATGGGCCACCTTCCTCCGCTACCGGTTTGCGTTACGGCAGGCATGCGACAGCCTGCTGCCGCATGTGCGGATCGCGATAAACATCTGGACCGAGCGGCACTCGCCGGACGTGCTTCTGTTTGACGAGGCTCCCGCGTTGGGCGCCCGTGCGGGTAGTGGCTACTACATTGACCGCGTCGAACGAGAGCGGATCTCTACCCTCATCCGGGAGCAAGTTGGAGTAAAAGTCTGACTTTTGGTCAGACGGGCCGCGTAGTGGCCGGCCGCAACGCGGCGGTTGATGCTCGTCGGAAGGGTGGTCGATGTGGCTGATCCGGCGCAGATCGGTGTGGTCCGGTTCGGTGCGAGCCACCGCCGGCGGCGTGCTCACACCGATGATGATCCGCGTGTGCATCGGGTGACCGTGCGTTTGTCCGAGGCAGAGATGATGGCGGTCGAGGCGAACGCGGCGGCGGCCCGGATGGCCACCTCGGCGTATCTGGCGGAAGCCGGCTCAGCGCCGCTCGTCCCCGCTCCCGCCGGCCCGGATGGTGCCACGGAGACCGGGCCCCTGTTGGTCGAGTTGATGGGCTTGCACCGGCAGGTACGGGGCGCGGCACACAACCTGAATCAGGCGGTGGCGCGGCTGCACTCGACCGGTGAGCCGGCGGGGGACCTGACCGCGACCGCGGCATACCTCGCGCGCGTCGCGGCGCGCGTCGACGACCTCGTCATCGCGATCGCCGCCGCACAGACAGGCCGGCGATGATTCCGAAGGTCACCTACGGCAGTCGGGTCCGCGGGCTGTTGGAGTACCTGTGGGGGCCGGGAAAGGCTGAGGAACATGTCAACCCGCACTTGGTTGCCGGGTACGACGACGTGACGCTGCTCGCCCCACAGCAGCGTGCGCACGACGGCGGCTGGTCGCTGGAGGAGTTGGCGGCGCGGCTGGATGCACCGCAGATCGCCGCCGGCGAGCGCGGAGTGCGCCAGTACGTGTGGCAGTGCTCGTTGAGCCTGCCCGCACAGGAGGGGCAGCTTGACGACGCCATCTGGTCGCGTATCGCGGGCCGGTTCGTGGCCGAGATGGGGTTCACCGGTGACGCCGAGCGGGCCGGGTGCCGATGGATCGCAGTGCGCCACGGCCTAAGCGCGAGGGGCAATGACCATGTGCACCTGGTCGTCACTCTCGCTACCGAGGACGGGGCACCGGTGTGGCTGCGGCAGGACAAGCGGCGCAGCCAGCGGGTAGCTGACCTGCTGGAGGACGAGTTCGGCCTGGGTAAGTGGACACCCGGCCGGGCCGGTGCGACGAAGCGGCCGGAGTTGACCCGGCCGGAGGTCGACCGGGCCCGGCGCAGCGGCCAGACACCGGAGCGGGAATTGCTGCGCCGACAGGTCCGAGCGGCCCTGGCCGGGGCCGGCAGCGAGGCCGACTGGGTGGCGCGGATGAAGGGCGCGGGCCTACTGGTGGCCACACGCACCGCGGCAAAGGACTCGCAGCAGGTGGTCGGGTACGCCGTGGCTATGAGGCCGACCGGAGCCGCTAAGCCAACCTGGTACGCCGGGCGCAGTCTGGACGGTGACCTCAGCCTGCCCCAGGTCCGCAGGCGGTGGCCCGAAGCCGAGCCGCCGTCGGCCGGTCAGTGGAAGGCGGCTGACCCCGCAGATTCGCCGCGGATCAGGCTGACCGGTGAGGACCGGATAGCGGTGTGGCGATCCTCCGCTACCGCCCTGGAGGCGATCAGTGGCCGGCTGACCCGGATCGCTCCTGACTCGCCGCAGTGGCCGGCCGCTACCCGGGCTAGCGCCGAACTGCTGGCCCGGGTAGCGGCGGCCACCGAACCATCCGGGCGGGGTCCGGTGACCCGTGCCGCCGATGCCCTGGCGCGTGCGGCGGCACCACCACGTCGCGCGCCGGCGCCAGCAGCGTCGTCGGTGGCCGTCGAGTTGGGCCGGGTGGCCGATGCGCTGCTGGTCGCCGGGCATGCCCGCAACAGCGGGGAAGCGGCCATCCTGCTGGCCGTGGTGGTCCAGGCGGCGCGGCTGGTTGTGGCGCTGGCCGAGCTGCGTGCCGCCCAGCAGCAGGCCCACGCCGCCGGCGCAGCAGCCGCCGCCGCGGCGCATCTGATGCCCCTGCTGCAGCCCGGCATCCAGGTGCAGGTGCCGACCCAGAGCGGTACGCCGCAGGCGCAGCCCCACGCCGTGCCGGCCCGACCCCGAGATCTGAGCGGTGACGGGGAAGCGCAGCGATGAGGAGGACGAGGCAGTGCCCGACAACGAGATGGCCGAGATCCACCAGCGGGCTACCGCGGCGGTCACCGCCATGATCCAGGCCGCCGGCGAGGTGGCGCAGGTACTCATCGAGGCCCGCATCATGCAGCTGCAGCGCGCGGCGCGTGCCAGCGACGAGCAGGCCCGCCGGATACGCGCCCAAACCCGTGCCGCGCAGCAGGCCGACGCGGCAGTGTGGCGGCCAGCGATGCGGACGGGGTGGTGGCGCACCGCGGGGACGGAGGACATCGCCCGGGTGTGGCGTGCCGCATCCACGTGGCACCACGTCGACCCTCGGGCGCAGCAGGCTCGGCAGATGGTCGTCGACCAACTCGCCAAACGGACGGGCCGGGTGATGCCCGAGACACAAGAGTCAACACCGGATGGCACCGAGGTGCTGTCTGATGCCGTCGACCGAGCGGTGTCCGAGGACACGGAACAGTCGTCACAGCGGCTGCCGATGTCCGCCGAGGCGGTGAGCGACAGGCACGAGCGGATGGCCGCTGAGGTGCGCAAGGCGTGGCCGTCTGGGCAGCGGGCTGACACGGTGATCGGGTGCGAGGCGTGGGGTGCCCTGGCATACACCCTGGACCAAGCGCAGCACACTGGCCACGACGTGCAGCAACTTCTACGCGGCGTGTCCAGGTTCGTGGACCGGGCCGAAAGGCCGGCCGCCTACGCGTGCCGGGTGGTGCAAGACCAGCTCGACGAAACCGTTGATCTCGGCACAGTGCGGGTGCAGAGCCGACACGGCACCGAGCCGGCAGCGGTGGCCGCGTCCGCGTTTCCGCAGTCAACGATCTCGGCGGTCACCGAGGTCGCCTCAGCCAGTGAGGAACAGCAGCCCACTGTCCGCCCTGCCACGTCGAGTGTGTCCATGGCGGCGCCGGGCCGATAGCGCCGAGCGGGCCTATCGGGTGTGGCTGCCGTGGTGGAGGGGGAACGCGGTGGCCGCTACGGCGGTCCGGTCAGCTTCGGGGCTGCTGGTGGTCGCGTCGGCGCGCCGGTTCATGCCCAGCTGAAGTCACGGTCCATGTCCCCCATACACAGCCCACAGGGCGTGTATGGGCGAGTATGGGAGCTGTTGGATCAACATCACTGGTGTCTGGTTGATGCCCGTGTGGGGTGTGGTCGGGGGCACGGTGGTGGCGGAATCCCGGCCGGCGTCGGGGCGTTACACCCTGCGTACGACCGA
>NZ_AZWQ01000009.1 GCF_000514815.1 Salinispora fenicalii | reverse complement strand
GACACCGGTGGACAGGGCCAGACCAGCAACACCAAGCACACTACGACGCAGAATCGTGTTCATCAGGGGATGCTCCATTCGGGGGTCGACACCCACGCACGCCCGAAAAGGGGGATCAGGCGGCAAAGGGGTGCAAGCACCGTCCGGCGCTCAAAAGAACAAGAAGAGAAGAGGGGGTCGGCGACCGTGGGCCTCACCAGGGAGGCACACACATACGGCGCCGGGTCCAGATGTAACGACCGGCCGGCCACCACCATTCCCGGGGGGCTGACCCGGCTGGCATCCGCCATCGGCGGGGCACCTGCTCGGTCGTACACAGGGTGTAACGCCCCGACGCCCGCCGAGATTCCACCACCACCATGCCCCCGACCACACCCCAAGCAAACACAAACCCGTCATTGGGTGCAGTCGTTATGAACTATCCGGGTCGGCCCTTTCCGGCGGCAAATCACTCGAAAGGACCGACCCCTCCCCTGGAGATCGAGCGCGTCAGGCCCCGACCCTACGCAGCAAGCCTTCCTGCACCGCACTGGCGATCTGCTGGCCGTCCCGGGTGAACATGCGACCGGCTGCCAACCCGCGCGCTCCGGACGCCGACGGGCTCCAGCAGTCGTAGAGGAACCACTCGTCCGCGCGGAACGGCCGGTGGAACCAGAGCGCGTGATCAAGACTGGCGCCCACTACCCCGCCGGGTCCCCACACCTCTCCGTGCACCGACAGCACCGAATCCAGCAGGGTGAGGTCGGAGGCGTACGTCAGGGCGCAGGCGTGCAGCAGCGGATCGTCCGGGAGCTTGCCATCGATCCGCATCCACACCCGCTGATTCGGCTCAGCCGGACGGTCACCAGGACGCACCCAGCCCGGCTCGCCGACGTAGCGGACGTCGATTGGCCGGGGAATCAGCGCCCAGATACCCAGCCGCTCCGGGTAGCGGGCGAGCCGATCGGTCATCGTCGGCACCTCGTCCGGGCCCGGCACATCCGGCGGCGACGGCGCGTGGTGATCCAGCCCCTCTTCCTGGCGTTGAAAAGACGCCGACATGAAGAAGATCGGTTTATCGTGCTGAAGCGCCACCGACCGACGGACGGAGAAGGAACGACCGTCACGGACGCACTCGACCTGGTAGTCGATGGGCTCGCTCGGGTCGCCCGGTCGCACGAAATAGCCGTGTAGGGAGTGCACGAAGCGCTCCGGATCGACCGTCCGTCCGGCGGCGACCAGCGCCTGACCGGCGACCTGTCCCCCGTACACTCGCTGCGGGCCGACCTGCGGACTCATCCCCCGGAAGGCGCGCTCGCCGGTCGGGCTGAGGTCCAGCACCTCCAGCAGTTGATCGACTGCGGCCTGACCGACCACCGCACCAGGCTCGCTCACCGGGCCTCCCGTCGTGACCGCTGGGATCGCGGCTCCGGCTCGCTCCGCACGCTCACTGGAGCGCCCGGGCCGCAGCGAGGTCGACCAGCGACCCGAGCTGGTGTACGCGCAGGGTGTTGGTCGAGCCAGGGGTCCCGGGCGGGCTACCAGCGACGATCACGACGTAGTCGCCGGGGTTGGCCAGCCCAAGGCCGAGCATCGCCTCGTCAACCTGCCGGAACATGGCATCGGTGTGCTCAACGAAAGGCATCAGGAACGTCTGTACGCCCCAGGAGAGGGCGAGCTGGTTGCGCACCTCCGGCACCGGGGTGAACGCGAGCAGCGGCAGGTCGCAGTGCAGCCGGGAGAGTCGCCGGACGGTGTCGCCGGTCTGCGAGAAGGCCACCATGGCCTTGGCGTCGATCGCCCGCGCGATCGACGACGCGGCGATGGTGAGCGCACCCCCGTGGGTACGCGGATCGTGCTGGAGCCGCGGCACCCCGATCGAGCCCGCCTCCGTCGTCTCCACGATCTTTGCCATGGTACTCACGGTGAGCACCGGATACTTTCCGACGCTGGTCTCACCGGAGAGCATCACCGCGTCCGCGCCGTCGAGCACGGCGTTGGCCACATCGGAGGCTTCAGCACGGGTGGGCCGGGAGTTCTCAATCATGGAGTCGAGCATCTGGGTGGCGACGATGACCGGCTTGGCGTTCTCCCGGCAGAGCTGCACCGCGCGCTTCTGGACCAGGGGCACCTGGTCCAGCGGCATCTCCACGCCGAGGTCACCACGGGCCACCATGACCCCGTCGAAGGCCAGGACGATCGCCCCGAGCTGATCCACCGCCTCCGGCTTCTCCACCTTGGCCAGCACCGGCCGGTGCACGCCCTCCTCGGCCATGATGGCGTGGACCAGCTTGATGTCGTCGGCGGAGCGGACGAAAGAGAGTGCCACCAGGTCGGCACCGAGGCCGAGGGCGAACCGCAGGTCCTCGGTGTCTTTGTCCGAGAGCGCGGGGACACTGACCGCCACGTTTGGCAGTGACACACCCTTGTTGTTGGAGACCGGTCCGCCCTCGGTGACCAGGCAGCGGATGTCGTTGCCGGTGACATCGGTGACCTCGACCGCGACCCGGCCGTCGTCGATCAGCAGCCGGTCACCGGGCTTCACCTCCTGGGGAAGCTTGCGGTAGGTGCAGGCGACCCGGTCCCGGGTGCCGAGGATGTCATCACTGGTGATCACGACTGAATCACCGGTGCGCCACTCGTGCGGGCCGTCGGCAAACCGGCCAAGTCGGATCTTGGGACCCTGGAGATCAGCGAGAACCGCGACCGGCCTCCCCGCCGCCTCGGCCGCCTCCCGAACCAGCCGACAGACCGCCTCGTGATCTGCGTGGCTGCCGTGGCTGAAGTTGAGCCTCGCCACATCCATTCCGGCCTCAACAAGGCCACGAATGCGCTCTGGCGAGGAGGTGGCGGGGCCAAGTGTGCAAACGATCTTTGCGCGGCGTGTCACGCCCATCAGGCTAATCTCTCCTCCGGGCCGGACCGCGGGCCGACCCCTGTCGCAATGCGAACACGTTCTCCGACGTTGCGCGGCTGCACGGCCGGCAGTGGATAACCGCCGGGAACGTCGTGGGGGGGCGGGCGTCGGCGACCGCGCGCCCCGAGATCGTACCGCCCGCGGTAGGTCGGGCTGGAAGGCATGGGTGAACAGCGCGGAGACATTCGACCTCGGTCGCTGGTTTCCCGTCCCCCGCCCCCACTGCGACCAGGGAAGCACCCCCCGGGAGGGCCGAAGCAGTTTGGCGCGCGCCCTGGGAGACAGCCGGACCGCCCGACAAAGCCTGGTGGGGTGGTCGGCGTGCCGACCGCCCCACCAGGAACGCGCCTAGCCGGCCCAGCAGTTGGGGCGGATCGACTCGTCGCGCAGCGCCTGCCGAATCACCGTGTAGGTGGTCCCGTCCAGCGCCAGCCCAAGGTGCCCGACCAGCCGCAGCGGACACCAGGACTGGATCAGCACGTTGCTCGCCCCGTCAGCCAGCGCGGCGTTGCCCACCGGCCGCACCAACTGGTCCTGCCAGGTTCGGATCGTGGTGTAGCTGACCGAGCCGGGGGTGTCGTCACCGGCGTTGAGGTCGGCGAGGAAGTCCGAGCCGATCGTCATCTGCTGACAGGCCACCACGCCAGCACAGCTGCCGAGCCCGAGGAAGGCGATGATGTTGGCCACGTACGTCCCGTACTGCGGGCTGCCGAGGCTGACGTACCGACCGACGGCTCCGGTGCCACCGAGTCGCTTCAGGTAGTAGCGGGCCACCAAGCCCCCCTCGGAGTGCCCCACCAAATCCACGCGGCTGGCACCGGTGCTGGCGCGAACCTCATCGACGTAGTCGGCGAAAGCGCGGGCCGAGGTCGGGATATCGCCGAAGCCCAGCCCCGGCAGTTCATAGATGAAGGGGCGGAAGCCGTCGGCGTCCAGACGCGCGGCGAGCGGCCTGTAGGCGAAGGCGAAGCCGCTTAACCCGCCAACGATGATCACGGGGTTGTCGGCTACGTCAGCCGGGCCGGCTGCGCCGGAACTGCTGGCCGAGGCGGGGTGGTTGGACGTTTGCTCCGCCGTAGTTCCGGCGGGTGCTGCGCTGGCGGCGCCCCCCGGGACGGCGGGTGCTGCGCTGGCGGCGACGCCCGGGACGGCGACAGTGGCGCCGAGCGCGAACGCGAGCACGATGGCGGTCTTTCGAAGCAACATGGCTGCACCTCCATGAGGGTGGTGGGTGCGGTGCGTCCGATCGACCGGTGCGAACGATGATGCGGGCAGAAATTCTTATTCGTCAATGCCTGGCTACCTCCCAGTAACCTGTTGTTCCACCAATGGCACACTCCGGCGGTCTGGACAAAGACCCCGTAAGGGAAAGCAACTCGCGGAAACACCGCACCACGGCGCAGACACAACCCGTCCAGGAGAGAGAGTTGCTATACGTAGACCTGTAGTAGAGGTGCTATCTTCCAGAGTATGACTACAGTCGAATGGTCGGAGGCGGTCGAGGCCCCCCGAAATCCCGACGATCACCTGGTCCTCGACGTTCGAAACCTACGCATGCGCTACGGCACCGTGGACGTGCTGAACGGCATCGACCTCACCGCCCAGCGCGGTGAAGTGATCGCGCTGCTCGGGCCGAACGGCGCCGGCAAGACCACCACCATCGAGATCCTTGAGGGATTCCGGCTGCCCTCAGCCGGCTTGGTCCGGGTGCTCGGCGTTGATCCCGCCCGCGGCGACGAGCGGTGGCGCGCCCAGATCGGCGTAGTGCTCCAATCCTGGCGTGACCACGGCCGGTGGCGGGTGCGGGACCTCCTCTCCCACATCGGCGAGTACTACGCGCCGTACGCGACCGACCAGATCCAGCGCCCATGGCCGGTGGACGACCTGCTGGCGGCCGTCGGGCTGACCGCACATGCCAACGCTCGGGTGTCCCGGCTCTCCGGCGGGCAACGGCGGCGACTCGACGTGGCGGTCGGCATCGTAGGCCGGCCGGGGCTGCTCTTCCTGGACGAGCCGACGGTCGGCCTCGACCCGGCGGCCCGACGCGAGTTCCACGAGCTCGTGCACCGCCTCGCCGACCTGGACCACACCACCATTCTGCTGTCCACCCACGATCTGGCCGAGGCGGAGAAGCTCGCCGACCTGATCATCATCCTGGCCAACGGCCGGATCATCGCCCAGGGCTCGCCGGACCAGCTCTCCCGCCGGCTGACCACCGATGCGGAGATCCGCTGGACCTGCGATGGCCAACGCCACGTGCACGCCACCATGGACGCCACCGGCTTCCTGCGCGACCTGCTCCGCGAACACGGCGACCGGGTGCAGGAACTGGAAGTACGCCGCGCCAACCTGGAGGACGCGTACCTGGCCCTGGTGCACGAGGAAGAGACCGGAATCCGTACCGGCCGGGCCGAGCGGGTGTGGCAGCAGCAGGAGGAGAACCGATGAACCCAAAGACCACCGCGCTCCGGGCCGGCCTACGGCGCGGCGGGATCGAGTTGCGCAGCACCTTCACCAACGGCCAGGATCTGTGGAACTACTTCTTCCCCACGGTCGTGCTGCTGGTCGCCGTCTTCTTCATGCGTGGGGCGACCGTGCCCGGCACCGACTTCTCCCTCGGTGCTCGGACCCTGCCCAGCGCGCTGGGCATGGGCCTACTCTTTGGCGGGCTGCTCGGGTTGGCCCAGCACCTCGTCGTGGATCGGGAGGACGGCACCCTGCTGCGGGCCAAGGCCATTCCAAACGGGATGCTCGGCTACCTGGTCGGCAAGCTGGTGCTGGTCTCGTCGGTCTCGATGATCGGCCTGGCCATCCAACTGACCCCCGGGATGTTCTTCCTGGACGGGCTCCGGCTGGGCGACCCCAGCGCCTGGCTCACCCTGGCCTGGGCGGTGCCGCTCGGGCTGGTGGCGACGCTCCCGCTGGGCGCGATGCTCGGCTCTCTGATCGAGAACCCGCGCAACATGGGGCTGGTGGTACTGCCGGTGATGGGCCTCATCGCTGTCTCCGGCATCTTCTACCCGATCAGCGGCCTGCCCGGCTGGCTCCAGGGTGCCGCCCAGGTCTTCCCGCTCTACTGGCTAGGCTTGGGCATGCGCTCCGCGCTGCTTCCGGCCGACCTGGCGGCGGTCGAGATCGGCGGATCCTGGCGCCATCTGGAGATGGTTGCCGTCCTCGGGGCGTGGGCGGTGCTCGGACTCGTACTGGCACCGGTGCTGATGCGCCGGATGGCCCGCCGGGAGTCCGGCTCGCGCGTCGCGGCCCGACGGGAGCAGGCCATGCAGCGGGTCGGATGAGAGGGCATCGATGAGCGAGACCGTGCACAACCGGATCGCGGTACTGCGCGCCGAACGGGGCATCTCCCGACGGCAGCTCGCCGACGCGCTCGGAGTGCACTACCAGACCATCGGCTACCTGGAGCGGGGGGAGTTTCGGCCCAGCCTGCACCTGGCGCTGCGAATCGCCGCCTACTTCGAGGTGCCGGTCGAGGTGGTCTTCTCGATCGAACCGTTTCCCCGCATCGGCGATGCCGCCGTCGGGAACCGTGGCCCAGCATGAACCAGAGGCGGCGGCCAGCACCGCCGCCGTCCGCACCTGCCCCCCACGGCCGGCCGGCAGTCCACCAGGGACCGCCGGCCGCCGGGCTGAGTCAGTCAGCGCCAGGACAGGGCAGCCGAACGCCAAGACGGGGCAGCCGAACGCCAGGACGGGTCAGCCGGTGACGGCGTTCAGCGCCGGCAGGTAGCCGTCGCGGTAGCCCTCGTCGTTGGGGTGATACGCCTCGATAAGCCTGGTGACATCGTTGATCCAGGGCTCGTCGCCGCAGACGCCGTGGCCGGCGAAGTAGGAACGAGGGTCAGCGAAGGTGGCACCGGCCGCGGCGGCGCGGCCGGCGGTGATGCTGGTGAGGAGGTCAGCGGCCTCGTTGAGCTGCTGCCGCTTGGTGGCGCTCATCCCGAACAGGCCACACCAGCCGGTCTCGAAGAGGCGCGGGTAGCCGAGCACGATCAGCCGGGCGTTCGGCGCCCGGTCCCGGATCGCCGCGTAGGTGGCGTCCAGCCGGCCAGGCAAGGTGGTCTGGGCGAAGTCCCGGGCCTCGTCAATGGCCTCCGTGCAGGCCGAGGTGCTGCCGAACCGGCAGGTGAGCATCACGCTCGCGAAGCCGGCGTCGTTACCACCGATGGTGACGGTCACCATCGTGGTGCTCGCGCTGAGCGTGTCGACCTGGCTGTCGATGACATCGGCGGTGACCGCTCCACCACAGGCCGGGAACTGGAAGCTGGTCACCGCATTCGCCGCAGCCCAGCGCGGGGCGTAGGACTTCTGACTGCGCAGGCAGCTGGACCCGTCATACGGGCCGGCACCGACGCCGCTGGAGTACGAGTCGCCGAGCGCGACGTAGTTGATGGTCGCGGCCTGCGCGGCGCTGGGAACCAGTACTGCGCCGACGACGGCGACGCAGAGGGCGACCAGCGCCGCCAGGGCGCGGGCGGGTGCACGGGGTGGCATGTGGACCTCCACAGGGCCGGTGGTGGTGGAGCCCAGAGACCGCGCGCGTGGCCAGGGTAGGAGTTGTTACTAGCTGGTAATACTACCGAAGCAATTCATCAAAGTGAATACGTTGCACCACCGGCCGCCCTCAGCCCCGGCCGCCCCTCAGCTGGCCAGCGGCCGCGCGTCCGAGTTCACCGGCGCCGGCAGCGAACCGCGCCCGTCCAGGTACGAATGGATGGCGGCAGCGGCGGCCCGGCCCTCGGCGATCGCCCACACGATCAACGACGCGCCCCGGTGCATGTCCCCGGCGACGAAGACGCCGTCCACGTCGGTCTGCCAGTCCGAACGGGCCGCTACCGCGCCCCGTTCGTTGCGGGACACCCCGAGTTGCTCAAGCAGCGGCTGCGGCTCGGTGCCATCGAAACCAATCGCAAGCAGCACCAGTTCGGCCGGCAGCTCCCGCTCGGTGCCCGGCACCGGGGTGACGACCCGCCGGCCAGCACTCTTCTCCACCGTCACCTCGGCGACCCGGACCGCCCGCACCGCACCGCTGCCGTCGTCCACGAACTCCTGCACGGCGACGGCGAAGACCCGCTCCCCGCCCTCCTCGTGCGCCGGGTACTCGCGCAGGATCCACGGCCAGGTTGGCCACGGATCCCGCGCCTCGTCCCGCTCCCGGGACGGCTGCGGGTAGAGGTCGAGCTGGTACACCGCAGCGGCACCCTGCCGGTGGGCGACGCCGAGGCAGTCCGCGCCGGTATCTCCGCCACCGATGATGACGACGTTCCGGCCGGCCGCATCGATCGGCGTGCCATCCGGTAGCACCGCGGCGGCCGGCGGATTCGCCCCCGCGGCGGCGACCACCCGGTTTGCCGCGACGAGGTGCCCCATCGCCTGGTGCACACCGCGCAGCGATCGCCCGGGGGTTGCCGGGGTATCCCGGCTGGCCAGGGCGCCGCAGGCGAGCAGCACCGCGTCGTGCTCGGCCCGCAGCTGCTCGGCGGTCACGTCGACACCGACCTCCACCCCCGTGCGGAAGCGCACCCCCTCGGCGGCGAGCTGCGCCAGCCGCCGGTCGATGTGGTGCTTCTCCAGCTTGAAATCCGGGATGCCGTACCGCAGCAGGCCGCCGAGGGCGTCGTCCCGCTCGTACACGGTGACCGCATGCCCGGCCCGGGCCAGCTGCTGCGCGGCGGCGAGCCCGGCGGGCCCGGAGCCGACCACCGCCACCGAACGGCCACTGGCCGGCGGCACCGGCCAGGGCCGCAGCCCGCCACGGGCTGCGGCGGCATCGGCGATCTCCACCTCGACCTGTTTGATCGTGACCGGCTGCTGGCCGCCGAGGCCAAGTACGCAGGCCGCCTCGCAAGGTGCCGGGCAGAGCCGACCGGTGAACTCCGGGAAGTTGTTGGTGGCGTGCAGCGTCTCCACCGCGGCGTCCCAACTACCGGTGCGGACCAGGTCGTTCCAGTCCGGGATGCGATTGCCCAGCGGGCAGCCATCGTGGCAGAACGGAATGCCGCAGTCCATACAGCGGGTGGCCTGCTCCCGGATCAGCTCCTCACCTGCCGGTGGGTAGACCTCCCGCCAGTCCCTGATCCGCACCGGCACGGGCCGGCGGGCGGGGAGCTGCCGGTCGTAGCGCAGGAAACCAAACGAATCAGGCACGAGCTACCTCCTGGACGGCCACCCGCGCGACGGGCGACACCGGCGTGGACGGTGCGGACGACGCGGGCTGCGCTGCCGGCGCCGCCAGGGCGCTCATCACCGCGTCGTCCACGTCGTAGCCGGCGGCTTCGGCAGCCCGCATGATCTCCAGCACCCGGCGATAGTCCCGGGGCACCACGGCGGTGAACTCCTCCACCGCCTCCGACCAACGCTTGAGCAAGTCCTCGGCGACCGCCGAGTCGGTCTCGGTGTAGTGCCGCTGGACCAGGTCGTAGAGGGTTGCCTGCTCCTGCTCGCTCAGAGGCGTCAGGTCCACCAACTCCGTGTTGACCCGGCGACGATCCAGCCGCCACACGAACGCGGTCCCACCGGACATCCCGGCCGCGAAGTTCCGCCCCGTCGGCCCCAACACCACGACGGTACCGCCGGTCATGTACTCGCAGCCGTGATCACCGACGCCCTCGACGACAGCAGCCGCCCCGGAGTTTCGTACCGCGAACCGCTCCCCCGCCCGACCGCGAAGGAAGACCTCACCTGCCGTGGCACCGTAGAGGATGGTGTTGCCGGCGATGATCTGATCCTCCGCCCGCCGGCCCGGCACGGCCTCGGCGTTGACGAAGGGCGCGGCCCGATCCGGTCGGAGCACCAGCCGCCCCCCGGAGAGCCCCTTGCCGACGTAGTCGTTGGCGTCGCCGTACAGGCGCAGGGTGACCCCGGACGGCAGGAACGCACCGAACGACTGCCCGACGGTGCCGTGCAGGTCGAACTCGATCGTGTCGGTGGGCAAGCCGGCCCCGCCGTGGCGACGGACCACCTCACCACCGAGCATCGCGCCGACGCTGCGGTGCTCGTTACGCACCGGCACCAGCGTCCGCACCCGGGTGCCGGAACGCAGCGCCGGCTCGGCCAGCGCGATCAGCTCGTTGTCCAACGCCAGCCCGAGACCGTGGTCCTGGGCGCGCACGCCCCGCCGAGCGGTCTCCTCCGGTAGCTCCGGCAGGCGCAGGACGGGGCTCAGGTCGATACCGGCCGCCTTCCAGTGATCAACCGCGGGGGCGACGTCGAGCAGTTCGGTCCGGCCGATCGCCTCATCGATCGAACGCAGACCCAGCTCGGCGAGGTACCCACGGACCTCCTCGGCGAGGAAGAGGAAGAAGTTCTCCACGAACTCCGGCCGGCCAGTGAACCGCTCGCGCAGCACTGGGTTCTGGGTGGCGATGCCGACCGGGCAGGTGTCCAGATGGCAGACGCGCATCATCACGCAGCCCTCGACGATCAGCGGGGCGGTGGCGAAGCCGAACTCCTCCGCCCCGAGCAGGGCCGCGACCAGCACGTCCCGACCGGTCTTGAGCTGACCATCAACCTGCACGGTGACCCGGTCCCGGAGCTTGTTGAGCAGCAGGGTCTGCTGCGCCTCGGCCAGGCCCAGCTCCCATGGGGTGCCCGCGTGCTTGAGCGAGTTCAGCGGGGACGCACCGGTGCCGCCATCGTGCCCGGAGATGAGGATGACATCGGCCTTCAGCTTCGCCACACCCGCCGCCACCGTACCCACCCCGACCTCACTGACCAGCTTGACGTGCACCCGTGCCGCCGGGTTGACGCACTTGAGGTCGTGCACGAGCTGGGCCAGGTCCTCGATGGAGTAGATGTCGTGGTGTGGTGGCGGAGAGATCAGACCGACCCCCGGCGTGGCGTGGCGAGTCCGGGCGATCCACGGCCAGACCTTGTTGCCCGGAAGTTGGCCGCCCTCGCCGGGCTTGGCACCCTGCGCCATCTTGATCTGCAGGTCATCGGCGTTCACGAGGTACTCGGTGGTGACCCCGAACCGACCGCTGGCGATCTGCTTGACGGCGGAGCGGCGGGTCGGATCGTGCAGTCGCTCGACATCCTCACCGCCCTCGCCGGTGTTGGACTTGCCGCCGAGCCGATTCATCGCGATCGCGAGGGTTTCGTGGGCCTCCACCGAGATCGACCCGTAGGACATGGCGCCGGTAGCGAAACGCCGAACGATCTCGCTGGCCGGCTCGACCTCCTCGATCGGCACCGGCGGCCGCACTCCGGTACGCAGCGTGAACCGACCCCGTAGTGCACCCCCCTGGGCGGCCAACGCGTCAACCTTCGAGGTGTACGCCCGGAAGACGTCGTACTGCCGGCTACGGGTGGCGTGCTGGAGCAGGAAGACGGTCTCTGGATTGAACAGGTGCAGCTCGCCCTCACGCCGCCACTGGTACTCGCCGCCGACATCCAGCCGGTCGGTCGTCGCCGTCCCCGGCTCCGGCCAGGCATGGGCGTGTCGAGCGGCGACCTCAACGTGGATTCCGTCCAGGTCAACCCCGCCGATCTTGCTGGGAGTACCCCGGAAATACCGCTCGATCAGCTGGCTGTCCAGCCCAACCGCCTCGAAGACCTGGGCGCCGCAGTACGACGACACGGTCGAGATGCCCATCTTGGACATGATCTTCAGTACGCCCTTGCCGAGCGCCTTGACGTAGTTGCGGACCGCGGTGCCCGGCTCGACGCCGACCAACGCGCCGGTCGAGATCATGTCTTCCACCGACTCGAACGCCAGGTACGGGTTGACCGCCGCCGCGCCGTACCCGACCAGCACGGCCGCGTGGTGCACCTCCCGGCAGTCACCGGACTCCACGATCAGCGCCACCTGGGTCCGGGTCTGTTCCCGAACCAGATGCTGGTGCACCGCCGCGGTGAGCAGCAACGACGGGATCGGGGCGAGGTCGGCGTTGGAGTCCCGGTCGGAGAGAACGAGGATGCGCACGCCATCCTCGATGGCCTCGGAGACGTGCCGACAGATCTCGGTCAGCCGCGCCCGGATGCCCGCGCCGCCCTCCCGGATCCGGTACAGGCCGGAAACCCGGACCGCCTTGAATCCGGGGAGGTTCCCGTCCTCGTCGATGGAGAGGATCTTCGCCAGCTCGTCGTTGTCGATCACCGGATAGGGGACAACGAGCTGCCGGCAGCTCGCCGCCCCCGGGTCGAGCAGGTTGCCCTCCGGCCCGATCGTGGACTGGAGGCTGGTCACCAGCTCCTCCCGGATGGCGTCCAGCGGCGGGTTTGTGACCTGGGCGAAGAGCTGGTGGAAGTAGTCGTAGAGCAGCCGGGGTCGGGTGGACAGCGGGGAGATC
The DNA here is from genome assembly GCF_000514815.1 of Salinispora fenicalii. GTDB lineage: Bacteria > Actinomycetota > Actinomycetes > Mycobacteriales > Micromonosporaceae > Micromonospora > Micromonospora fenicalii. The sequence goes on along the minus strand of NZ_AZWQ01000009.1, from coordinate 315,702 downwards.
GGGGTGTCCGTTCCCATCGAGCCGATCGGCTCGGCGCCGACCCGCGCCATCGGCGCGAGGAGAATCTTCAACTCCTCGTCGGTGTAGCCGAACGCCTGTTGCCGACGACGTACCGAGTCGTGGGTGTAGACGATGTGCTCCCGGGCCGGCAGGTCGGTCAGCTCGATGAGGCCGGCGTGGAGCCACTCCTCATACGGCTGGGCCGCTGCCAGCTGGGCCTTGATCTCGTCGTCGTGCACGATCCGGCCGCCCACGGTGTCCACCAGGAACATCCGACCGGGCTGCAGGCGCCCCTTGGCGACCACGGTGGCCGGATCCAGGTCCAGCACACCCGCCTCGCTGCCAAGCACGACCAGCCCGTCGGAGGTCTGCCACCAGCGGCCGGGACGTAGGCCGTTGCGGTCCAGCACCGCCCCGACAATCTCGCCATCGGTGAACGCCACCGACGCCGGCCCGTCCCAGGGTTCCATCAGGCTGGCGTGGAACCGATAGAAGGCCCGTTGGTCAGCGGGCATGTCCGGGTCGTTCTCCCAGGCCTCCGGGATCATCATCAACACCGCATGCGGCAGGCTTCGTCCCGCCAGGTGCAGCAGTTCCAGGACCTCGTCGAAGTTGGCGGAATCGGACGCCCCCGGCGTGCAGACCGGGAAGATCCGACGAATGTTGCCGGGCAGCGCCGCACCGGCTCCACCGGCGAGCATCGACTCTCTCGCCTGCATCCAGTTCCGGTTGCCACGGATGGTGTTGATCTCGCCGTTGTGGGCGATGAACCGGAACGGGTGTGCCAGGGGCCAGGACGGGAAGGTGTTCGTGGAGAACCGGGAGTGCACCAGCGCGATGGCGCTACGCATCCGCTCGTCGGTCAGCTCCGGGTAGAACTCCGGCAGCTGGTCCGGGGTGAGCATGCCCTTCCAGACCATCGTGCGGCCGGAGAGCGACGGAAAGTACGCCGGCACGCCGCGCTCCGCCGACTCCCGCTCGGCCTGCTTGCGGACGCAGTACGCCACCCGCTCCAGCTCGATGCCGGTCAACCGGGAACCAGCCGGGCTCGTCGCCGAGTCGGTGAGCCGGTGTGCGGTGACGAAGAGCTGCCGGACCCGGGGCATCGCGGCGAGCGCCGTCGCGCCCAGGCCCGCCGGATCCACCGGCACGTCCCGCCACCCGAGCAGGTCGGCGCCCTCGACCAACGCGTACTTCTCCACCACCCGGCGGGCCCGGAGCTCGGCCTCGTCATCGTCGGGCAGGAAGACCAGGCCGGTCGCGTACTCACCGATCGGGGGCAGTGGGAAGTCCACCACCGCCCGCAGCAGCGCGTCCGGCACCTGGATCAGGATGCCCGCGCCGTCGCCGGTGTTCGGCTCCGCACCCCGGGCGCCCCGATGGTCGAGCCGGCGCAGGGCGGCGAGCCCGTTCGCCACCACCCCGTGCGACCGGCGGCCGTGCAGGTCCGCCACGAACGCCACCCCGCACGCATCACGTTCGTACGCGGGGTCGTAGAGCCCGGCGGTGGACCCGATCGGGCCGGAGTGCGGGACATGCTGTGGGATGCGGTGCGGGTACGGAGCGGCCACCCGGGCCTCCTGTCGTCACTCAGGCTGCAATCTTGATCGGGACGACGTCGGCCCTCAGGGTCACTTGAGTCTACGTTAGGGGGGGCCGCACAAGGCCAGTGCAGATTGATCACACCTTCCAGAGTGTGAGAAAAGTGCACCTCCGCGCCGCATCGCTCTCCGCCGGATGGCCTCGTGGCCTCCAGAGCCGGTCAGGACGGCGGACGCCACTGGTCAGCGGTCGTGCCGGCGCTGCCCAGTAGTCGGGGGGTGAGGGCGCCGAGAACAGCGTCGCGTGCCCGAAGTGCAAGACGACCACGGGCCTGGAGCACCGCCGACATCCGTCGGGTCTGCCGGACCGTCGCCGCCACCCGGGGCCGTCGGGTCCGGTCGTAGGCGACGACCGCGTCCGGCAGCCGGGACTCGCGGAGCAGCGCGGCCAGGGTCGCGGCGTCCTCGAAGGCGAGGCAGGCCCCCTGCCCCAGGTGCGGGGGCATGGCGTGCGCGGCGTCACCGAGCAGCACCGCCCCACCCGGGCCGGTGGGGAAGCCGTACGTGCGGGGCAGCGGGCGCAGTTCGCGGATCTCCCGCTGGACCAGGTCGGCCGGATCGGTGGCGTCGAGCAGGTCGGCGATGGGGGCGGGCCAGCCGGCGTACCAGCGACGCAGCAGGTTGAGTTGGATCTCCGGCGACTCTGGCCGGGGCGCACCGGCGGCGGTGGCCACCCAGTAGATCCCGCCGCGGCTGGAGGCCCCGGAAGAGCCCCGTTCGCCCAGCGACACGTAGATGAAGCGGTACCCGGCACCGAGGATCTCCCCGGTCGGCGGCAGGTCGGCGGGGAGTTGGGGCGTCCGGTACCACGGGATCACCGCCCGCCACGCGGCCGAACCACAACTGACCACCGCCGCCTCCGGTGCGAGCTGCGCGCGAGCCACGCTGTTGAGGCCATCGGCGGCGACCACCAGGTCCGCCTCGTAGGTGTGCCGGCCGTCACTGACCGATGGACGGGCGCCCGGCTCCGCGCGAACCGAACGGAGGGTCACGCCGGTGCGCAACTCAACACCGTCGCCCAGCCCGGCGATCAGCGCATCGTGCAGGTCCTCCTGGTGCACCACCACCGGGCTTCGGTCCGCCGGGGCCGGGCGGGGCCGCACTAGCTGGTGGCCGTCGGGGCGGCGCACGCCACTGTTCGACAACGGGGTGGCGATCGCGTCGAGCCCGGCCCCGAGGCCGAGGGCACGCAGGGCGCGCACGCCGTTGGGCCAGAGCACCACCGCGGTGGGTTCCGGACGGATTCGGTCGGCTCGCTCGACCAGCGTGACCTGCCAGCCGGAGCGCGCCAACGCGCCCGCGACCGCAAGGCCACCGACACCGGCGCCGACCACGACCGCGCTACGCATGCGGCCCTCCTCGCTCAGCTGTCGCGGTGGTCGGCGGACCGGGTGGCGCCCGCCGCCCGGTCAGTAGCCGGATCGTCACCGGAGCTCTCGGACTCCGGACCCGGTGGCGCCTCACCCGTCTCCTGCCAGTGCCGGAACTGCTCCTCGCTGACGACCTGATAGCCCTCGGGCTCCGTCGGCTGGGTACTCGCCTCACGAGCGGAGAGGTCGACCTGCGACACGTCGGATTCGGGGGCGGCTGCCGGCACCTCGCGGATCGGGATCAGATACTCGCGTGGTCCACGCGCCCGCAGGAAGTAGATCAACGCAGCGAGGAAGACCACCGCCGCGGTCCAGACGTTCAGCCGTACGCCGAGGATCGTGTTCGCCTCGTCGGTGCGGATCATCTCGATCCAGAATCGGCCGGCCGTGTAGCCCAGCACGTAGAGCGCGAAGGCCCGGCCGCGGCCCAGCTTCAGCCGCCGGTCGAGGAGGAAGACGAAGGCGGCCACTCCCAGGTTCCACAGCGCCTCGTAGGCGAATGTCGGATGATAGAGACCCGCCTCCAGGATGGGCTTCCCGGCGTCGTCGCGCAGGGCCTGGCCCGTCTCCGGGTCCATCCGGTGGATCTCCAGACCCCAGGGCAGGGTGGTGCGCCCGCCGTAGAGCTCGTTGTTGAACCAGTTGCCGAGCCGACCAATCGCCTGGGCCAGCGGCAGTCCCGGGGCGAGGGCATCCGCCACCACCGCGAACGGAATACCGAGCTGACGGGCGGCATACCACGCACCAAGCGCGCCACCGGCCACGGCACCCCAAATGCCGAGACCTCCCTCCCAGATGGCGAACACCTTGAATGGATCACCACCGGTGCCGAAGTACTTCTCCGGCGAGGAGATCACGTGGTAGATCCGGGCGCCGATGATGCCCGCCGGCACCGCCCAGAGGGCGATGTCGAGCACCGCCCCCGGCGCCACCCCACGCTGGCGCAGCCGCCGCTCAGTGAGCCAGCAGGCCACCACGATGCCGAGGAGGATGCACAGTGCGTACGCACGGATCGGCACCGGGCCCAGCTGCCACACCGCGGTGGTCGGACTGGGCAGGGCCGCCAAAGGGGTCTGCGAGGCGAGGGTCACGAGTGCACAGGCTACCGCCGATCGGCCCCGCCGTGGCACCCCGGCCGGCGCGACCCGTGACGCTCACCTCGTAGACCCGCCGGGCCGCGGGTGACCAGGGCAAGCGTCAGGGGGTCGGGGCCCGGACGCCAGCGGCGAGTTCAGCGCTCAGCTCGCGCAGGGCGGTCAGCCCCGCCGACAGACTCGGAGCATCGAGCAGGCGGCGGATCAGGGCGCTGCCGACGATGACGCCGTCGGCAAATCCGGCTGCCGTACCGGCCTGCTCCCCGGTGCCGATCCCGAGGCCGACGCCGACCGGCAGATCGGTGGCTGCCCGGACTCGGGACACCAGCACCGGGGCCGCCGCCGAAGCCTGCGTGCGGGCCCCAGTCACCCCCATGATCGCGGTCGCGTAGACGAATCCCCGGCAATGCTCGACGGTCATCTGCAGCCGGGCGTCAGTGGAGGAGGGCGAGACGAGGAAGGTCCGGTCCAGCCCGTACGCGTCGGAGGCGGCCAACCACTCCTGCGCCTCGTCGGGAATCAGGTCGGGCGTGATCAGCCCGGTGCCGCCCGCCGCGGCGAGGTCCCGGGCGAAGGCGTCAACACCGTACTGCTCGATCGGGTTCCAGTAGGTCATCGTCACCACCGGCGCGCCAGTTGCGGCGACCGCGTCGACGATGCGCAGCGTGTCGGCGACCCGGACCCCGCCGGCCAGGGCGATATCACTGGCTTGTTGGATGACCGGACCATCCATCACCGGGTCGGAGTACGGAATCTCCACCTCGATGACGTCCACGCCCGCTTCGACCATGGCAGTCATCGCGGCGATGCTGCCCTCGACGGTCGGGAACCCGGCAGGCATGCAGCCGACCAGGACAGCCCGGCCCTCGGCCCGGGCCTGGTCGAACGCGACCCCGATGCGACTCACGCTGTCACTCCTTGTCGAGGACGCCGAAGTACTCCCCGGCGGTGTGCACGTCCTTGTCACCACGGCCGGAGAGGTTGACCACCACGACCGGCTCCCGGCCCAGCTCGGCGGTGAGTTCCGGGGCGATCGCCACCGTGCCGGCCAACGCGTGGGAGCTCTCGATCGCGGGGATGATGCCCTCGGTACGGCAGAGCAACTCGAAGGCGGCCATCGCGTCGGCGTCGGTCACCGGCCGGTATGTCGCCCGGCCGGTATCGTGCAGCCAGGCGTGCTCCGGCCCAACGCCCGGGTAGTCCAGCCCGGCCGAGATCGAGTGCGACTCAACGGTCTGACCATCGGCGTCCTGAAGCACGTAGGTCCGGGTGCCGTGCAGCACGCCTGAGGAGCCGCCAGTAATGCTGGCCGCGTGCCGTCCTGTCGCCGGGCCGTCCCCACCGGCTTCGAAGCCGTACAGGCGCACGCTCGGGTCGTCGACGAAGGCGTGGAAGACACCGAGCGCGTTGGAGCCGCCGCCGACGCAGGCGGTGACCGCGTCGGGCAGCGCACCGACCAGGTCAAGGCACTGCTGGCGGGCCTCGTCACCGATGCCCCGGACGAAATCGCGGACCAGGGCGGGGAAGGGGTGCGGACCGGCCGCCGTACCGATCAGGTAGTGGGTGCTGTCGACGTTGGCAACCCAGTCCCGCATCGCCTCGTTCATCGCATCCTTAAGGGTGCGGGACCCGGCGGTGACCGGCACCACGGTGGCGCCCAGCATCCGCATGCGCGCCACGTTCAGCGCCTGCCGTTGGGTGTCCACCTCACCCATGTAGACCACACACTCAAGATCGAACAGGGCGGCCGCGGTGGCGGTGGCCACCCCGTGCTGACCAGCGCCGGTCTCGGCGATGACGCGCTGCTTGCCCATCCGTTTCGTCAACAACGCCTGGCCAAGCACGTTGCGTACCTTGTGCGCCCCGGTGTGGTTGAGGTCTTCCCGCTTCAACAGCACCTGTGCGCCGATCTTGGCGGAGAGCCGCCGGGCGGGGTAGAGCAACGAGGGGGCGCCGGCGTAGTCACGGAGCAGGGCGGCGAACTCGGTCTGGAACGACTCCTCCCCCATCGCGGTACGCCAGGCGCCGTCGAGCTCGTCCAACGCGGCCACCAGGGCCTCGGGGACGAACCGGCCGCCGAACCGGCCGAAGTGACCGGCGGCGTCCGGGTATAGGCCGGGCCCGGCAGGCGTGTCGACGCTCATCGCGGTTCCCTTCGTTCTGACCGCCCAGCGCGCGCTCAGCGCACCGGACGGGGTGTCGCCGGGTGGTTACCGGCGTTGACCAGTTCGGCCACCGCCTCGCGGGGGCTCTTCTGGGTAACCAGGCCCTCGCCGACCAAGACCGCGTCGGCACCGGCCGATGCGTACCGGATGAGGTCGTGGGGACCACGCACCCCGGACTCGGCGATCTTGACAACCCGGCTCGGCAGTCCGGGCGCGATCCGCTCGAAGACCGACCGGTCGACCTCCAGCGTACGCAGGTCGCGCGCGTTGACTCCGATCACCTGGGCGCCCGCCTCCAACGCCCGGTCCGCCTCCTCCTCGTCGTGCACCTCGACCAGGGCGGTCATGCCCAGCGACTCGATCCGCTCCAGCAGGCCGACCAACACCTTCTGTTCCAACGCCGCCACGATCAGCAGCACCAGGTCGGCGCCGTGCGCCCGCGCCTCATGCACCTGGTAGCTGGAGACCACGAAGTCCTTCCGCAGCACCGGAACATCAACCGCGGCTCGAACCGCGGCGAGATCATCCAGCGAACCACCGAACCAGCGCCCCTCGGTGAGCACGCTGATCGCCCGGGCACCACCAGCGGCGTAGTCGCTGGCCAGGTCGGACGGATCGGCAATCTCCGCCAGCTGTCCCTTGGACGGCGAGGAGCGCTTCACCTCGGCGATCACCGCCACGCCGGGCCGACGCAGGGCCGCGTACGCATCCAGCGGCGGCGGGGCGGCGGCGGCCAGCTCTCGAATGCGCTCCAGCGGGACCTGCTCCTGCCGCCGAGCCACGTCCTCGCGTACTCCGGCCAGAATCTCATCCAGCACGCTGGGCTTCGCCGAACCGGCGTCACTTCCCCCCGCGTGCGCATGCTCCGCAGTCACCAACGCTCCCCTCTCCGGGCGTCATGGGCCGATGCTAGGCGCAGTACCCGATGCCGGCCGCCGGGGGTATGGCGCTCCTCACGAATCGGCTTGCGGCATAATGCCCAACCTCCAGTGAAGGTGAGCTCACACACAGCCATCACCTCCCGGTCGCCGATCGAGGCCGGTGATCATCGACCAGAGTCATCCTGGGCATTGATGTGATGCTATCCGGCCGGCCAATCGTCGGCCGAAAGCCCGGGGGGCAGGGCTGTGAGCAAGCTCAAGGCCAGGGGACTCTACCCAGGTCAGCGCCGCGGAGTCAGAGTTGACACGGCGGACACCCCGACGAAACGTGAGTCGACGAGCATTCCCCTCGGGCAGACTCGATTCGGCATCCGCCCCGCGCCACCCAACGTTCTCCGGGATTGATCATGAGCACTGAGAGCATCGGCCTCACCACCATCTCCCGTACGGTCGCCTCGCTCGCCGTCGGCGTGGTGCACACGCTCGAACGCGCCGTGATCGGCGAGGCGCAGATGCGTACGGCGCGGGGCAACGCGTGGGAGGCCGTCTGCGCCGACCGGGCCCGCGCCGACCAGCGGGCCGAATTGGACCGGATCGTCGCCGAACTCACCGCGAACCGCGACCCGCGGCCGATGGGCTGACTCGGCAGGGCAGCCGGACCCGGCCGCGGGCGGCGCGGAGCAGTCAGTCGTCCGTCGGGTCCGCACCCCGGTCCAACGCGTCCCACGCATCCCTGGTGCTCCGGCCCGACGGCGGGCCGGTCCCCACCCGCGCCGACCGCTCGTATCGAGCGCCCATCACCGACCACCGGTCCCCCCGGGCCGCGGTCAGCACGCCGGCGGCCGCGGCGCACCCGCCGCCGAGCAGGCAGAGCAGCGGCCACTGCCGACTGACCACACCAGTGAAGCCCGTGAGCAGGCCATACCCGCCACCAGCCGCCACCGCCACCGCGAGCCCGGTCAGCACGCCGCCCAAGAGCCGCCGCACCCGCCCCCGGGTGGCCAGCACCGCGCCCCATCCGGCGAGAGTGACCAGAGCCAGTGCGGGCAGCCAGGGAAGAAGCTGCGCACCGGTGCGGGTATCGCGGACCGGTGGCAACGGGGCGGGGCGGGGTGCCAGCTCGACCACCCAGACCCGGGTCACCGCCCACATCGAAAGGCCCGCTCCGGCTACCCCGAGGAGCACGGCGTAGACCAGTTCCCGCCGGCCGGCCCGACGCCGGGGACCGGCCTCATCCGGAGCGCTCACCGGGCCGCCCGCAGGGTCTCGGCCGCGGCGATGGCGGCCAGCACGGCGGCAGCCTTGTTCCGCGTCTCCTGCTCCTCGGCGGCCGGGTCCGAATCCGCCACCACGCCTGCGCCGGCCTGCACGTAGGCACGCCCGCCGTGGATCAGCGCGGTACGGATCGCGATCGCCATGTCGAGGTCACCGCCGAAGCCGAAGTAGCCCACGGTGCCGCCGTAGAGTCCACGCCGTACCGGCTCCAAATCCTCGATCAGCTCCATCGCCCGCACCTTGGGGGCGCCGGAGAGGGTGCCCGCCGGGAAGGTCGCGACAAGCGCGTCAAAGGCAGTGCGGTCCGCGGCGAGTACGCCGACCACCGTGGAGACGATGTGCATCACATGGCTGTACCGCTCGATGGTGGCGAACTCGGGCACCTCGACGGTGCCGGGTCGGCAGACCCGCCCCAGGTCGTTGCGGCCCAGGTCCACCAGCATCACGTGCTCCGAGCGCTCCTTCGGGTCGGCGAGTAGTTCGGCGGCGAGGCGGGCGTCGGCCTCCGGGGAGCCGCCGCGCGGCCGGGTCCCGGCGATCGGATGCAGCAGGGCACGCTGCTCCCCGTCCACCTCGGTGGCCACCTTCAGGTGCGCCTCGGGAGACGAACCGACGATGTCGAAGCCGTCGAAACGCAGCAGGTACATGTACGGGCTGGGGTTGGTGGTCCGCAGCACCCGATACACATCGAGCGGGTCGGCGTCGGTCGCCCGTTCGAAGCGCTGCGACAGCACGACCTGGAAGCACTCACCGGCACGGATCGCCTCCTTGGCCGCCACCACCGCCTTCTGGTAGCCGCCCTCGGGGGTGCGGCAGCGCACGTCCCCGACGGGTGCCGCGTCAACGGTGGAGGCCATCGGCGGAATCGGCCGGGACAGCGCGGCAGTCATCGCGTCCAACCGCCCGACCGCGTGGTGGTACGCAGCGGTGACCGCCGTCGCCCGATCCGGCGCCTCGGGCGGCGGTAGGACGGCGTTGGCCACCAGGAGCGCAGAGCCGTCGTAGTGGTCGAGCACCACCAGATCAGTGGCGAGCATCATCCCCAGCGCGGGCAGGCCAAGGTCGTCCTCGGTCCGCTCGGGCAGCCGCTCGAAGTGCCGGACCAGGTCGTACCCGAGGTAGCCAACCATGCCGCCGGTCAGCGGCGGCAGCCCGAGGGTGTCATCGGGAGGTGGCCCGGCGAGCGCGGCGACGGTGTCCCGAAGCACCGCGACCGGGTCGCCGACCGTGGGTAGCCCCACCGGCGGCTGCCCCGTCCACACCGCGACACCGTCGCGTTCGGTCAAAGTGGCCGCGCTGCGGACTCCGATGAAGGAGTACCGGGACCAGGTCATGCCGGTTGAACCGACGCCCTGCTCGGCGGATTCGAGGAGGAAAGTGCCCGGACCGCCGGCCAGTTTGCGGTAGACGCCGACCGGCGTCTCCGCGTCGGCGAGCAGCCGCCGGGTGACCGGCACAACCCGGCGCCCGGCGGCCTGCTCGGCGAAGGTTGTCGCGTCCGGACGGATAGCGCCGTCGGTCATGACTGGGCCCGCCGTTCGGCGGAGCCGTCGGTGACCGGCAGGTCGTTGTGGAAGCAACTTCGCCGGCCGGTGTGACACGCCGGGCCGACCTGATCGACATCGACCAGCAGGGCGTCTCCGTCGCAGTCGAGAGCGACGGCGCGAACGTACTGGTGATGTCCGGAGGTTGCGCCCTTGACCCAGTACTCACCGCGGCTGCGGGACCAGTAGGTGGCCCGGCCGGTGGTCAGCGTCCGATGTAACGCCTCGTCGTCCATCCAGGCGAGCATCAGCACCTCGGCGGTGCCGTGCTGGCGGACCACCGCAGCGAGGAGCCCGTCGGATGTTCGGCGCAGGCGCGCGGCGATGGCCGGGTCCAGGTGGGACGGCCGGGCCGGACCGCCGCTCGGGTCCGAGCCGGGCAGGGCGCCGGGCGACGGCGCGTCAGGTACGGGCATAGTCACCCATTCTCCGATACCGGACGGGCGGGTGGTCAGGCGCCCGTGTGCCTTGCCCACCCAGCGAAATTCAACTAGCGTTGAATTCAACAATCGATCTCTTACCTGGAGGTGTGCGATGCAGGACGCCATCGCCATTCGTGACCTGGTTGTCGACCGGGGCGGACGGCGGGTGCTATCCGGAATTAACGCCACCGTGCCGTACGGAACGGTGACCGGCCTGCTCGGGCCGAGCGGCAGCGGCAAAACCACGCTCCTGCGGGCACTGGTCGGGGTGCAGGTCGTCACCGCCGGCACGGTCACCGTCCTGAACCACCCGGCTGGCGCCCCACAGCTACGCCACCGGGTCGGCTACCTGACCCAAGCACCGAGCGTCTACGCGGACCTGACCGTCCGGGAAAACGCCCGCTACTTCGCCGCCCTGCAGGGGCGGAGCGCCGCCCAGGCCGACCAGGCCGTGACCGACGTCGGGCTGCGGACAGCCGCCGGCCAGCTGGTCGCCACCCTCTCCGGCGGGCAGCGCAGCCGTGCCTCACTGGCCTGCGCGCTGGTCGGTGAGCCCGAGCTACTCGTGCTCGACGAGCCGACCGTCGGTCAGGATCCGGTGCTACGGGCAGAGCTCTGGGCCCGGTTCCACGCAATGGCCGCGGCCGGCACCACCCTGCTCATCTCCAGCCACGTGATGGACGAGGCCGCCCGCTGCGACCAGCTCCTGCTGATTCGCGAAGGGCGACTGATCGCAAACGACACACCAGCGGCGGTACGCGCGGCGACCGGCGTGGATGACCTAGAGGAGGCGTTCCTACGAATGATCAAGGTAAACGAGGCCGGTACGGCCGGCCGGGAGGCGTCGTGAATCCCCGGATCCTTGCGGCCACCACCGGCCGCATCCTGCGCCAACTGCGACACGACCGGCGCACGGTCGCACTGCTCGTGGTCGTGCCCGCGGCGCTCCTCACGGTGGTCTACTACATGTACGTTGACCAGCCGGCACCACCGGGACAGCCGGCGCCGTTCGATCGGATCGCGCTGGTGCTGCTGGGGTTCTTCCCCTTCATCATCATGTTCCTGGTGACCAGCATCGCCATGCTGCGTGAACGCACCAGCGGCACGCTGGAACGGCTACTCACCACCCCGTTGGGCAAACTCGACCTACTCTTCGGGTACGGCATCGCGTTCGGCCTGGCCGCCGTGGTGCAGGCGGCGGTCGCAGCCGCGGTGGCCTATTGGCTGCTCGATCTCGAAACCGCCGGTAGCAGCGGGTTGGTCATCCTGATCGCGGCGGTAAACGCCGTACTCGCCGTCGCGCTCGGGCTGCTCTGCAGCGCCTTCGCCCGGACCGAGTTCCAGGCCGTACAGTTCATGCCGGTCGTGGTCGCCCCGCAGCTGCTGCTCTGCGGGCTCTTCGTCCCCCGGGGCGAGATGGCCGGCTGGCTCCAGGCAGTCAGCGACGTCCTGCCCCTGTCGTACTCGGTCGAGGCGTTGCAGGAGATCGGCTCGAGCGCCGAAGCGACCGCAACGATGTGGCGCGACCTTGCGATCGTGGGTGGCGCCGCCGTGCTGGCGCTGGTACTCGCCGCCGCCACCCTGCGACGACGCAGCGGCTGACCCGGCGCCCACGCGGTAGCTGACCCCGGCGACGCGACCGGAGACGACCCGGGGCACGATCGGCAGGGCAGCGACGGCGACAAGCGAAGGGCGACGATGGTACGGCGGATCGGACGGCGACCCGGCAACCCGGACACCCGGGCGACAATCCTGGCGGCTGCCCGGACCACCTTCGCCGAACGGGGCTTCGACAAGGCCTCCATCCGTGCCATCGCCGCCACCGCCGGCGTGGACCCGGCGTTGGTGCACCACTACTTCGGCAGCAAGGACAAGCTCTTCCTCACTGCGATGAACGCGCCGGCCGACCCGGCCGAGGTGGTGCCGACGATACTCGCCGGGGACCCGGACCGGATCGGGGAGCGACTGGTCCGCGCCTTCCTCGACATCTGGGACTCCCCCGCCGGCACCCCCGCGGTGGCGCTGCTGCGCTCGGCGGTCAGCAACGAGTGGACCGCTCGGCTGCTACGCGAATTCCTCACCACGCAGGTGCTGCGCCCGGTCCTCGACCACCTCGACGTGGACCCGGCGCAGGCACCGCTCCGCGGCTCGCTCGTGGCCAGCCAGCTCTTCGGCCTGGCGATGGCGCGCCACGTGCTCCGACTCGAGCCGATCGCCAACGCTGCCCCCGAAACCCTCATCGGCTCCGTCGGACCCACCATGCAGCGCTATCTCACCGCCCCGCTGGAGGGCTAACCGCCCAGTTGGAGGGCTAGCCGCCCCGCTGGAGGGCTAACCGCCTCGTTGGAGGGCTGGCTCGCCGCCAGCGGGCTGGTCGCTCACCCAACCGCAGTCACCGAGTCTGCTCCAGCCACGAGGCGTAGAGCTGTCCGTACACCGACTCGGCGTCACGAACCAGCTCCTCGTGCGCACCCCGCTGCACGATCCGTCCTCGATCCACCACAATCACATCGTCGGCGGCCTGTGCCGTGGAGAGCCGGTGCGCGATAGCGAGCGTGGTCCGGCCCCGGGTCACCGCGTCCAGGGTGCGCTGCAGACGCACCTCGGTCGCCGGATCGACCGCGCTGGTGGCCTCATCGAGCACCAGCAGATCTGGGTCGGCGACGTACGCGCGGGCGAGCGCGACCAGCTGCCGCTCGCCCACACTCAACGCCTCGCCACGCTCCCCCACCGCGGTATCCAAGCCCGCCGGGAGACTGTCCAGCCAGTCCGCCAGCCCCAGCTCCACGAAGGTGGCGGTGAGCTGCTCATTAGTGAGGTCCGACCGGGCGAAACGGACGTTCTCTGCGACGGTGGCGTCGAAGAGGAACCCGTCCTGCGGGACCATCACCACCCGCGAGCGCAACGAGCCGAAACGCACCTCCCGCAACGGCACTCCGGAGAGCAGTACGTCCCCCTCGGTCGGATCCATCAGCCGGGTGAGCAGCTTCGCGAACGTCGTCTTCCCGCTGCCGGTCTCACCGACCACCGCCACCCGGCTCTTCGCCGGAATCTCCACCGAGATGTCGTGCAGAACCGGTGCGCCTCCCGGATAGGCGAAGCCCACCCCAACGAAACGGATATCCAACGGGCCCGGCGGAAGCTCCCGCCCCGACACCCCGGGATCCGCGACATCCGGCTCGACATCCAACACGTCGAGCACCCGTCGCCAGCCGGCGATCGCGTTCTGCGCCTCGTTGAGCACCTCGGTGGCGATCTGCACCGGCTGCACGAAGAGGGTCACCAGGAACAGGAACGCGGTCACCTCACCGATGCTCAACGTACGGTCAGCGCCGAGCAGCACCCCCAGCACCACCACGCCGGCCAGCGCCAACCCGGCCGCGATCTCCCCGACCGAGCTACCCAGGACACTGATCCGGATCGCCCGCTGTTGGGCCCGCCGCTGATTGTCGATCGCCTCGTCGAGTCGGTCCGCGGTGCGACCGGAGATGCCGTACGCCCGAATCACCGACGCACCCACCACGCTCTCGGCGATCGCGCCGAGCAGCGCGCCGGTGCGCTGCCGCACCACCCCGTACGCGCCGGCGAGTCGCCGCTGGAGCCGCCGGATCACGAACACCGCCGGGCCGAACGCCGCGTACACCACCAGGGTCAGCTGCCAGGAGTACGCGAGCATGACCGCTGTGGTGACCACCAGCTGACCGAGGTTGATCAGCAGGATCACACCACCCCACTGAAGGAACTGGGTGATCTGGTCAACGTCGCTGGTCACCCGGGATACCAACGACCCACGCCGCTCGGACTGCTGGTGCAACATCGACAGGTCGTGGACGTGTCGGAAGGCGCGAACCCGCACGTTGGAGAGGGCGGTCTCGCTGACCGTGAACAACCGCCGCATCATGAAGTAGCCACAGGTAGTGGTCACCACGAGCACCGCCGCGGTGATAGTCACCACCGTCCAGATCACATCCAGGCGAAGGCCGCCAGCGATGCCGTTGTCGATGCCTTGCTGCACCGCCACCGGCACGGCCGCCCGACCAACCATGTAGACCAGCGCCAGGCCGAGCGTGCCCGCCAATCCGACCCGCAACTCCGGGGAGAGCGCCAAGCCCCGCCGCAGCGTCCGCCAGGTCGACTCAGCCGCCACCTCCGGCGCCATGGTGCTGTTACTCACCGATCCGCCCTTCGTTCGCGACTGCGGGGCTCGCAAGCTCGCTCCTCGCACTCACCGATCCGCCCTTCGTTCGCGACTGCGGGGCTCGCAAGCTCGCTCCTCGCACTCACCGGTCCACCTCCAGTTCGAGGCCGGTTGTCAGCGGCGGCGGGACCTCGTCGTACCCCTGCTGCTGGGCCTGCTCCACATCGGCCTGCTCGTAGGCGGTGACCAGATCGGCGTAGCCGGGCACGGTGGCGAGCAGGTCGGTGTGCGTACCCCGGGCTACCACCCGCCCGTGCTCCAGGTAGACCACCTCGTCGGCGAGCGCGATAGTCGCCCGCCGGTAGGCGACCACGAGGATCGACGTCGCCGCCCTCCCCGGCTCCGCGGCGCGCAGCCCGGCCAGGATCGCCGCCTCCACCCGCGGATCGACCGCGCTGGTCGCGTCATCCAGCACCAACAGCCGCGGCCGACCGACGAGGGCTCGGGCCAGGGTGAGCCGCTGCCGCTGCCCCCCGGACAGCGATGTGCCCCGCTCGCCGACCCGGGTATCCAGGCCCTCCGGGAGCGCCGCGACGAAGCCATCCGCCCCCGCCAACCGCAGCGCTGCCCAGACCTGGTCGTCGCCGAGGCCGGGACGGTCCAGGGTGATGTTCCCCCGCACCGAATCGTCAAAGACGAACGGCACCTGCGCCACGAGCGCGACGGTACGGGCCAGCGAGTCCGCGGTGAGGTCGCGTACGTCCACCCCGTCCACCTCGACGGCGCCCGCACGCGGGTCGACCAGCCGAACAGCGAGCGAGGTAATGGTGGATTTCCCGGCACCGGTCGGCCCGACCAAGGCGACCGTCCGCCCCGCCGGCACGGTGAAGCCGACCTCACCCAGCACCTCGGTGCCGGGCAGGTGCGCCTCGGCCGGCTCGTACGCGAAGTGGACGTCGCGGAAGGTGAGCGTTGCCGGACCGGCATCGGCGGAGTCGAGCGTCATCGGGCCGTACGGCATCTCGCCGCTGGCGTCGAGTACCCGCCGGACCCGTTCCCAGCCGGCGACGCTGCGCGGCAACTCGGCCAGGACCCAGCCGATCGCGCGGACCGGGAACGCCAGCACGGTGAAGAGGAAGGCGACGCTCACCAGTTCGGCCACACTGATCGCGCCCTGCCGCAACCGGAGGGTGCCGACCACCAGCACGGCGAGCGTCCCGAGGCCGGGCAGGGTCTCCAGCATGGGATCGAAGACGCCGCGCAGCCGCCCCACGGACACCAGCGCATCCCGCAGGTCGCGGGCGCGCGCGGCGAAGCGCTCGGTCTCCTGCGCCTCCCGGCCCATCGTCTTGACCACCAGCGCGCCGTCGAAGCTCTCGTGGGCGATACCGCTGACCTCGGCCCGCAGCCGCTGGGCGAGGGCCTGCCGGGGAGCCATCCGGCGGGAATAGACGACGTTGAGCGCGAAGAGCGCCGGGAAGACACCCAGCCCGACCAGGGCGAGCGCCCAATCGGTGACGAAAAGTGAGGCCACCGCACCGATCAGCATCACCAGCGTGCCCACGGCGAAGGGCAGCGGGGCTACCGGGTGCCACGCGGCCTCGACATCGGAGTTGGCGTTGGACAGCAGGGTGCCGGTGGCGTTGCGCTGGTGCCAGGAGAGCGGCAGGTCAAGATACCGACGGGTGACCCGACGACGGTAGGCGGCATGGAGCCGAAACTGCATGTAGCCGGCCCCGAGTCGGCGACCGAGGATGCCGACCACCCGCAGCACGCTGAGCCCGAACAGCGCAGCGGCGGCCAGGGCGAGCGCAGCGGCGGGCACCGAGCCCTCGGTGATCGCCGGAACGACCACGTCGCCGACCACCGCACCCACCACGTACGCGCTGGCGACGACCAGCAGCCCGAATAGCACACTGGAGCTCGCCGCGACCGCAAAAATCCTGGGCTGTTCCCGAATCGCCCGGCCGAGGACGACCAGCCCTCGCCAAAGCACGTCCCGACTCGTACCGCTCGCCACGTTCTCCCCCGCCGTAAGTCGCCATTATCTCTCCCATCCTTACCAGCCGAAACCAGGTATGCCGACTCGGGCGGCCATCCGGTGCGATGCAACCGGCGCAGCCGAACGTGCTGGGCCTACCATCAGGGCATGCCGCAGTACGCCCGATCGGAGCGGACAACGCTCGCCGACCTTATGCAGACGCTGGGACCGGACGCACCGACACTCAACGCGGGCTGGACCACCCGGGACCTCGCCGCCCACCTGGTGCTGCGGGAACGCCGCCCGGACGCGGCCGCCGGCATCCTGCTACCGCCGCTGCGCGACTACGCCGAGCGGGTCCGCCGACAGCTCGCCGCCCGCCCCTGGGAAAGCCTGGTTGACCAGGTACGTCGGCCGCCGGTGTGGAGCCCGATCAGCAATCCGCTGCTCGACGAGGCGGCCAACACGATGGAGTTCTTCATCCACCACGAGGACGTGCGCCGGGCACAAGCCGACTGGCAGCCCCGCGACCTGCCGGCGGGGTTACAACAGGCGCTGTGGCGCCGGGCAGCGGGGCTAGCCCGGCTGACGCTGCGCCGCTTCCCCGCCGAAGTGCTGGTCCAGGCCCCGGGGTACGGGCAGCGACCCGCCGGGCGGGGCGACGAGCAGCTCCGGTTGATGGCTGCGCCCAGCGAGCTGGTGCTCTTCCTGAGCGGACGGCAACGGGCGGCGCGGGTGCAGATCGACGGGCCGGCGGGACCGGCCGACCGACTGCGCAACGCCCAGTTGGGACTGTGATCCGCCCGCGCGGTCGGAAAGTTCCACCGGCCAGCTGCACCTGACCCGGCCGGACGGCGGAAATATTCTGCCGTCTTGGCCGGCGATTCGGGGCTGGTCACAGGTTCTGGCCGCGCCACTCGTCCTGCTTGGCCTCGGCCGCCAACTGTTCTCGCAGCGCCGTCCCGATGACCGGCAGGGGCAGCCCCCAGGCCGGCGTCCGCGGATCCGCCAGATCATGCAACAGCCGCTTCAGGGCCAGGGCGAACAGGACATTCCCCGCCACCAACGGCAGATGCAGATAGGTGTAGGCGTAGCGGGCGAGTCCGCGCCGCGCATCCGGATCCCGGGTCCGGTACAGGGCGTGCTCCATCCCGACCGCGAGACTGTCGAAGTACGCGCACCAGGTTCTCGCGCTCCACGCGGCTAGTTTCCCAGCGGGACCGACCGCCCGGGGCGACTTCCACCGGCGCTGCGACGGTTCAGGCGATGACTGCCGGCTGGAACCACTGCGGCCGGCCGGCGCGGTCCAGGTCGTAGCGGACGGCGGCGAGCCGGTCGACCGCCTCCACCAAATCGGCCTCCGGCAGAGTGAACGGCAACCTCAGGAAGCGTTCCAGCGTCCCGTCCAGACCGAACCGAGGGCCGGGGGCGAGGCGAACGCCCACCTGCTCGGCGGCGCGGGCGAGTGCGCTGGAGACCGGACCGTCGAGTTCCGCCCAGAGGTTGACTCCGCCGTGCGGCACGGTCACCCGCCACTCGGGCAGGCGCTCGGCGAGGGCACCGAGCAAGACGTCCCGCTGCGCAGTGAGCTGGACTCGCCGGGCTGCCACGATCGCCGGCCCCTGCGCCAGTAGGTGGACGGCAACCAACTGGTCCAACACCGGACTCGCCATGTCCACCCCGACCCGGACGGCGGCGAGCCGCTGCACCTGTGGCGCGGATGCCCGGATCCAGCCGATCCGCAGACCGCCCCAGTAGGCCTTGCTCATCCCCCCGACGGTGAGTACCCGGGAGTGTCGGTCGAAGCTGGCCGTGGGCGGAGGCATCACCCCATCGGCCAGGGACAGGTCCACAAACGACTCATCGATCACTAGTTCGGAGCCGACGGCGTGTGCGGTGGAGACCAGCCGTTCCCGCAGCTGGGCCGACATCAGGTGGCCGGTCGGGTTCTGAAAGTCGGGGATCAGGTAGGCCAGCTTGGGTCGCCCCTGGCGGAGGGCACCCAGCAGGAGGTCAGCGTCCCAGCCGAGGGCATCCGGGGCGAGGCCGTGAGTACTGATGCGGGCCCGTCGAGCGTGCAGCGCGGCCAGGGCGTTCGGGTAGCTGGGCGCCTCCACCAGGACGCTGCTGCCCGGACTGTGCGTGAGACGGAGCACCAGGTCCAGGGCGTGCTGGGTGCCATTGGTAACCATGACCTGCTCGGGTGAGGTGGGTAGGCCCCGTTCGTCGTACGTGCGGGCGATGGCCTCCCGCAGTTCACTGATACCGGTCGGGTGGTAGCCCGCACCACCCAGGTAGCGGGGCAGGTCTGCGGCGGCGCTTTGGGCGGCGGGCAGCAGCTCGGGCGGGGCGGCCAGGGCCGCGACTCCAAGATCAAGCATCTCGCGATCGTCCAGCGGAGTCCACAGGCCGCTACCCGCCATCCGGTGGTTGCCGGGAAGCATGGTCCAGCTGCCCGCGCCCCGCCGGCTGGCGAGGTGGCCGCTGTCCCGGAGTTCCCGATACGCCGCGGTGACCGTGGTGCGGCTGATCCGCAGGGCCTCGGCCAGCTCGCGCTCGGCTGGCAGGCGGGCGCCCAGCGGAAGCCGCCCGTCGGCGAGCAGCCCCCGGATGGCGGCGGCGAGTGCCGCATAGTCGGGGCTGCGCCGACGACCGGGGAGCGCATGCCACTGGCCGAGCAGCCGGGTCAATTGGGTTCCGCGTATCTGACTCGTCATGGGGGCCACTCCACCAACATTGGCTCTACTTGTTACTTGATTGGCCACTAGATTGGCATGCGTGAACCAGATTGGCAATCTCAGCTATCGGCCCACGCGACGGCTGACCCAGCTCTACGCGGGGCTCACCCTCTACGGCGTGAGCATGGCCCTGTTGATCCGCTCCGGCCTCGGCCTGGACCCCTGGGACGTCTTCCACCAAGGGATCGCCGGGCACACCGGGCTCTCCTTCGGCACGGTGACCATCGCGGTCGGGACGCTGGTGCTGCTGCTGTGGATCCCGCTGCGGCAGCGGCCGGGCCTCGGCACGGTCAGCAATGTGGTGGTGGTCGGGCTCGTGGTGGACGCCACTCTCGCCCTGCTACCGGCGGACCTGCCGCTCGCCACCCGAATCGCCCTACTCGTCGGCGGGATCGTCGCCAACGGCACGGCGACCGGACTCTATCTCGGCACCCGGCTCGGCCCCGGCCCCCGCGACGGCCTGATGACCGGCTTCGTCGCCCGCCGGCCACGATTCTCGATTCGGCTCGTCCGCACCACCATCGAGGTCGCCGTACTGGGGCTGGGCTGGCTGCTCGGCGGCGCGGTCGGCCCCGGCACGGTGGCGTACGCCCTGGCCATCGGCCCGCTGACCCAGTTCGTGCTGCCCCGCGTGACGGTCCCTCCTCCGCCCACCCCCACCCCGCCCACCTCCACCCCAGTCCCGGCTTCCGGTTGAGCCGTGCACTCCCGCGCACCGTCCCCGTCACGCCCGACCCCCAGCGGCTGTCCGGCCTACCGCTAGCGACGCACCGGACGACCCGTTGTAGCCCAATGAGAGGAGGTGTTTCCTTTCCGGCGCGGGATCGGCACAATCTGGCCATGGGGGAGAGACAGTGGCAGTGGACGGACGCATGGATCTTCGTTTCGTTGGTGATCGCACATGGCGCCGGCCGGCACCGTCGAGCAGCGTCCAGCCGGCGGCCCTTAGGCGTCCGTCTCGCCGACGTTCTCTCCACCGCCGACCACCTCAATCGCGCGATCCCCGAACGGCAGGAGGTCGAGGTTGCCATCCGCCGGTTGGTCGGCACCGGCCTGGTCAGCGTCACCGACGGCTGGTTCCGGATCACACCGGAGGGGGAACGGCTCTGGCGCACCCGCCCCCACGCCGGCCTGGCCACCACGGTCGACACCGTGCAGGGCGTGTTGAGCCGTCGGCACACCCCGGGCGACGCGGACTGGCATCTGGACGAGGCCGAACACGCGGCGGCGGTCCAGGAGTACGCGGTACGTTCCATCCCGACGCCGCGACGTTCCCCCAAGAATCACGCCCGCCGGGACTGACAGGCACCGCCGGGACTGACAGGCGCCGCCGAGACTGACAGGCGCCGCCGAGACTGACAGGCGCCGCCGAGACTGACAGGCGCCGCCGTCCCGCCGGCCCGCCGGCCGGCGAGGCGGGTCAGCGGACCGGGTAACCGGCCTCGCGAAGCGCGTCCTTAACGTCGCCGACGGTGAGTTGGCCGAAGTGGAAGACGCTCGCGGCGAGCACCGCGTCGGCGCCGGCTTCGATCGCCGGTGGGAAGTGACCCGCCTCGCCGGCGCCCCCGCTGGCGACCAGCGGCACGTTCACCACCGCCCGCACCGCACGAATCAGCTCCAGGTCAAAGCCGGCCTTGGTGCCGTCAGCATCCATCGAGTTGAGCAGGATCTCACCCGCGCCCAGCTCGGCGCCGCGCCGAGCCCACTCGATGGCATCGATGCCGGTACCACGCCGGCCGCCGTGCGTGGTCACCTCGAACCCGCTGGTCGTGGCGGTGGAGGAGGCGCGCCGCACGTCGAGGGAGAGCACCAGCACCTGCCGGCCGAATCGCTCCGCGATCTCAGCGATCAACTCGGGGCGGGTGATCGCCGCGGTGTTCACGCCGACTTTGTCCGCGCCCGCGCGCAGCAGCGCGTCAACGTCACTGACCTGCCGCACTCCGCCACCGACGGTGAGCGGAATAAAGACTGACTCCGCGGTGCGGCGGACCACATCCAGCATCGTGCCGCGGTCACTCACGGAGGCGGTGACATCCAGGAACGTCAGCTCATCAGCGCCCGCCCGGTGGTACGCCGCGGCCCGCTCCACCGGGTCACCCGCGTCCCGCAGGTTACGGAAGTGGACGCCCTTGACCACCCGCCCGGCGTCCACGTCGAGGCAGGGAATCACGCGTATGGCCGGGGACATGCCGCCAGCCTAGCCAACGCGATCCGCCAGCGGTCATCGTGTACGGCCAGTCACTGGCGGATCGCGTTGATCAACCTACGTCCCTATCGCCGGGGCGAGAGGACTCCTGCTCACACCCGGACCAGCATCTTGCCAAGGTTCTCGCCGCGGAGCAGGCCCAGGAAGGCCGCCGGAGCGTTCTCGATGCCGTCAATGATCGTCTCGTCGTAGCTGAGCTTCCCGTCGCGCAGCCAGCCGCCGACCTCCTGCACGAACTGCTCGCCCAGCTGCCCGTGGTCGGAGACGATGAAGCCGCGCAGGGTGAGCCGCTTGCTGATGATCATTGCCAGGTTACGCGGGGCGGCCGGCGGCTCGGTCGCGTTGTACTGCGCGATCATCCCGCAGATCGCGGCCCGGCCGTTCTGCCGCATCGCACCGATCGCCGCCTCCAGGTGCTCGCCGCCCACATTGTCGAAGTAGACGTCGATCCCGTCCGGCGCGGCGGCACCCAGCGACTCTCGCACCGGGCCGTCGCGGTAGTCGAAGGCAGCGTCGAAGCCGAGCGCCTGCAGCCGCTCGACCTTGGCCGGCGAGCCGGCGCTGCCGACCACCCGGCCTGCGCCGCGAAGCTTGGCGATCTGGCCGACCATGCTGCCCACCGCGCCGGCCGCCCCAGAGACGAAGACGGTCTCCCCCGGCTGCATCGCGGCGACCTCGAGCAGTCCGGCGTACGCGGTGAGCCCGGTCATTCCCAGCACCCCGAGGTACGTGCTGACCGGGGCGAGGGCAGGGTCGACCTTCCGGACGGTCGTTGCGTCCAGCAGCGCGTACTCCCGCCAGCCGAGCCCATGGAGCACGGTGTCGCCGAGGGCGAAGCCGTCGGCCTCGCTCGCCACCACCTCACCGACCGCCCCGCCGTCGAGCGGTGCGTCCAGCGCGAACGGCGGGACGTAGGACGCAACGTCATTCATCCGTCCCCGCATGTATGGATCGACGGAAATGAAGGTGTTCCGGACCACGATCTGCCCCGGACCCGGGGTGGGGATGTCGGTGGAGACCAACCGGAAGTTCTCCTCGGTCGGCCAACCCTGCGGCCGCGAGGCTAGCTGGATCTCACGGTTGGCGGTATTGCTCATGATTGCTACTGCTCCTTGTGTTGATGGATCGTGCTGGTGATCCGAGTGAGAGCGTCGCGCAGGACGACGAGATCGTCGGCGCTGAGCCCGGTCGCCTGCGCCAGCTGCCGAGGAACCTCGGCCACGCGTTCGCGCAGGGCCCGCCCCGCCGGCGTCAGCTCCACCGCCACCCGTCGCTCATCAGCCGCCGACCGCCGCCGGACCACCAGGCCCGCCGCCTCCAGCCGCTTGAGCAGCGGGGAGAGCGTTCCGGAGTCCAGCTGCAGCCGGGCGCCGAGGCCAGAGACCGTCGGCGGCTGCTCCGGTTCGCCCTCCCAAAGCACCAACAGCACGAGATACTGCGGATAGGTCAGCCCGAACTCGGCGAGGATGGGCCGGTAGACATCGACCATGGCGCGCGACGCGGTGTAGAGCGCGAAGCACACCTGCCGCCGCAGCACCAAATCATCGGTCACTAGAAAAATGTAGCGCGCAGTTCAGTTGTGCACAACCGAACTGCGCGCTACGTGCCATCCTGGCTCCGCAACCACCGGCACGAGGGACAACACACCACCCGCTGGCGGGCGTTGCCGGTGGAGGGCAGCACGGCAAGGGCACCGGGCGGAAACAGGCGTCGGTCAATGCCCGCCGGTGCAGATCCCGGAGGGCTTGGGAAATCTCGGCGCGGTGGAATCAGGCGTCCGCCAGCGTCCGCCGGGTGAAATCAGGCGTCCGCCAATGTCCGCAACGCCTCGGCCACGGTGAAGGCACCCGCGTACAGCGCCTTGCCGGCGATTACCCCCTCCACCCCGGCCGACTCCAGGGCGGCCAGCGCGCGCAGATCGGCCAGGGTCGAGACACCACCGGACGCGATCACCGGAGCGCTGGTACGGGCGCAGACCTCCCGGAGCAGCCCCAGGTTCGGCCCACGCATCGTGCCGTCCTTGGTGATGTCGGTGACCACGTACCGGGAGGCACCGGCCCGGTCCAGCCGCGCCAGCACCTCCCACAGGTCGCCGCCGTCCCGGGTCCAGCCCCGGGCGGACAGGGTCTGCCCACGCACGTCGAGGCCGATCGCCACCCGGTCGCCGTACTCGCCGCAGACCCGATCGCACCACTGGGGATCCTCCAGGGCGGCGGTGCCAATGTTGACCCGAGTGGCCCCAGTCGCCAGCGCGGCCCGCAACGAGGCATCGTCCCGGATCCCGCCGGAGAGTTCCACCCGCGCGTCCAGGCGACGCACCACGTCGGCGAGGAGCTCCGCGTTGGAGCCCCGACCGAAGGCCGCATCCAGGTCAACCAGGTGAATCCACTCCGCTCCGTCCCGCTGCCACGCCAACGCAGCATCGAAAGGATCGCCGTAGACGGTCTCGCTACCGGCGGCGCCCTGCACCAACCGGACCGCTTGCCCGTCAGCGACATCAACGGCGGGCAACAGGGTGAGGCTCACAGAAAATCTCCTCGGATCAGGAACGACGGTCCAAGGCGATCACCACGATCGCCGGCAGTACAAGCAACAGGAGCGCGACCAGCCCGAACCGCAACGCAAGATCATCTACCAGGGTCCAGATCATCAGGATCACGGCCACCGTCGACAGCACGATCGCGGCGCGCTCGCCTCGGGTCCGCCGAGGCAGTCGGCCGATCCGCCCCCGGCGTACCGTCGGGGTTAGCCGACGAAGTAGCGCCCGCCGCTGGGCCCGCCGGGCGCGCTGCCGCTGCCGCACCGCCCGCTGCTGCGCGGCCTCCGCCTCCCGAACCGCCCGACGCCGCGCCCGCTCCTTGCTCACCGATACCCCCCAGCAGGACTGCCAGTCGCCGGCTGGGCGTCCGACGAAAGCGTGCCCAACCAGTTTCGCAACAGCGCGGCACCAGTGTCGGCGGACTTCTCCGGATGGAACTGGACGGCGCTGAGTGGACCCCGCTCCACGGCCGCCACAAACTCCGCCCCATGGTGGGCGGTGGTCACGGCGACACCGGCAGCGGCCAGCGCGGCCACCTCGCCCGCCGCATAGGAGTGGACGAAGTAGAACCGGCTCTGGGCCAGGCCAGCGAAGAGCACCGAATCGGCCGGCGGAGCGACCGTGTTCCAGCCCATGTGCGGCAGCCGCTGCGCCGAGAGTCGACCCACCTGCCCGGGCAGGAGCCCAAGACCATTGGTCACCACACCGTGCTCGGCACCGCGCTCGAAGAGCACCTGCATGCCAACGCAGATACCGAGCACCGGACGGCCGGCGGCGACCCGCTCGACAATCACCGGACCGGCGCCCAACTCCGCTATTCCCGCCATGCAGGCGGCGAATGCCCCGACACCGGGGACTACCAGGCCGTCCGCATCAGCAGCAGCGGCCAGGTCGGCGGTCACCGTCACATCCGCGCCGGCCGCCGCGAGGGCACGCTCCGCGGAACGGAGATTCCCCGACCCGTAGTCCAGCACCACGACCCTGCTCACGAACCCTCCCCCGGCAGCAACCACAGGCCACCGGCGACCGCCGCCAACATGGCCAGCGCCGCGGTAGTGAGCACCGCACCGCGCGGCGCCCCCTGCCGGCGCAACGAGAGCGCCCCGCCGACCAGCACCCCGGCCAGAATCAGCAGCAGGATCGGTAGCACCCCACCCATCAGCGCCAGCCTCCACTCACGACCACGGTCCTCACAGTCTCCCCTTCGTGCTGGGCACCACGCCGGCAAACCGCGGGTCCACGGCCGTCGCCTCGCGCAACGCCCGGGACACCGCCTTGAACTGCGCCTCCACCACGTGGTGGGCGTCCGGGTGCCCGCCCGGCCGGGCCGCCCGCAGCACGTCAACGTGCAGCGTGACCCGGGCCGACTGCCCGAAGGACTCCCAGACATGCCGGGTCATGCTGGTCGGATAGACCGGTCCGATGTACGGGGCGAGCGACGGCTCGTCGTGCACGACGTACGGCCGACCCGAGAGGTCAACGGCGGCCCGGACCAACACCTCGTCCATCGGAACGGTAGCCGAGCCGTACCGCCGGATGCCGGCCCGGTCACCCAACGCGCGGTCGACCGCGGAGCCCAGCGCCAACGCCGTGTCCTCCATCGTGTGATGCGCATCGATGTGCAGATCACCGACGGTGTGCACGGTGAGGTCAAACCCGCCGTGCCGGGCAATCTGGTGCAGCATGTGATCATAGAAACCGACACCGGTCTCGATATCGGCCTTGCCGCTACCGTCGAGGTCGATCTCGACGAGAACCTTGGTTTCCTTAGTGACCCGCTCGACCCGGGCGGTACGACTCATGACGAAAGCTTCTCCACAGCGATCAGGAAGGCATCGGTCTCGGCGGGAGTGCCGGCGGTGACCCGCAACCAGCCGGGCAAGCCGACATCGCGCACCAAAACCCCGGCGTCGAGCAGGACCTGCCATGCGGCGCACTGGTCCCCGCCGACCTCGAACAGCACGAAGTTGGCGTCGCTGTCAGCGACCCGGTAACCACGGGCCCGGAGCTCGGTCACGATCCGGTCCCGCTGCACCTTGATCGCCGAGACGGTACTCAACAGCTCGTCGCGGTGGGCCAGGGCGGCCCGCGCCGCCGCCTGAGTCAGCGCCGACAGATGGTAGGGCAGCCGGACGAGTTGCACGGCCGCTACCACCGCCGGGTCAGCGGCCAGGTAACCCAGCCGGCCGCCGGCGAACCCGAACGCCTTGCTCATGGTACGGGTCACCACCAGCCGGGGATGGTCGCTCAGCAGCGACAGGGCGCTGACCGTGCCGGCCCGGGCGAACTCCGCGTACGCCTCGTCAACCACCACCATCCCCGGCGCTTCGGCCAGCACGGCAGTGACCACGGCCAGGTCCAGGACGGTGCCGGTGGGATTGTTCGGCGAGCAGAGAAAGACCACGTCCGGACGGTGCTCACGGACCTGTGCCACCGCCTCGGCGACGGTCAACCCAAAGTCGACGCCGCGCCGGGCCGGAGCCCACCGGGTGCCGGTGCCAAGCGCCAGCAACGGATGCATCGAGTACGCCGGCAGGAAGCCGAGCGCAGTCCGTCCCGGTCCGCCGAAGACCTGGAGCAGTTGCTGGTGCACCTCGTTGGAGCCGTTGGCCGCCCATATTTGATCAAGCTCGAAGCCAGCACCCAGGTACGCCGCCAAGTCACCACGGAGCGCCACCGCGTCCCGGTCCGGGTACCGGTTGAGATCCCGCAACTCGGCGGCGATCGCCCTGCCGATCGTCTCGGCCACCGCATCCGGCACCGGGTATGAGTTCTCATTCGTGTTCAACCGAACCGACACGTCCAGCTGCGGCGCCCCGTACGGGACCAGCCCGCGTAGGTCCGCCCGGATCGGCAGATCGTCCAGGCTGGTCACGACGCTCCCTCCGCCAGCCGAGCGGTGACCGCCTGGCCATGTGCCGGCAGGTCCTCCACCGTCGCCAGGGCAACCACGTGCGGCGCCACGTCCCGTAGCGCGTCCTGCGTGTACTCCACCAGGTGGATACCGCGCAGAAAGGACTGCACCGACAAGCCCGACGAGTGCCGGGCACAGCCCCCGGTCGGCAACACATGGTTGGAGCCGGCGCAGTAGTCGCCGAGCGACACCGGCGACCAGGCACCGACGAAGATCGCCCCAGCGTTGCGCACCCGCAGCGCCCACTCGCGGGCATTCTCGGTCTGGATCTCCAGATGCTCCGCTGCGTACGCGTCAACCACCCGCAGCCCGGCCGCCAGGTCCGCAACGAGGACGATGCCGCTCTGCTCCCCGGTGAGCGCGGTACCGACCCGCTCGGTGTGCCGGGTCGCTGGTACCTGCCGGGCCAACTCCTGGTCCACCGCGTCGGCCAGCTCCACCGAGGGCGTGACCAGCACGCTCGCCGCGAGCGGGTCGTGCTCGGCCTGGCTGATCAGGTCGGCGGCCACATGCACCGGATCGGCGGTGTGGTCGGCCAAAATCGCGATCTCGGTGGGCCCGGCCTCGGCGTCGATGCCGACCACGCCCCGCAGCAACCGCTTGGCGGCGGTGACCCAGATGTTGCCCGGGCCGGTGATCAAATCAACCGGTGTACAGAAGGCGGTGCTATCGGGGTCAACCGAACTGCCGTACGCGAGCATCGCCACCGCCTGCGCGCCGCCGACGGCGTACACCTCGGTCACCCCGAGCAGGGCACAGGCGGCGAGTACCCGCGAGTCGGGCAACCCGCCGTTGTCCTTGCGCGGTGGACTGGCCACGACCAGCGAACGCACCCCGGCCTCCTGCGCGGGCACCACATTCATGACCACCGTTGACGGGTACATCGCCAGACCGCCGGGCACATAGAGCCCGACCCGATCAACCGGGACCCAGCGCTCGGTGACCGTGCCACCCGGTACGACCTGCGTGGTGTGATCGCTGCGGCGCTGCGCGGCGTGCACCCGGCGGGCCCGGTCAATTGACTCCAACAACGCAGCGCGGACCTGCGGGTCAAGCGTCCCCTCGGCCTCGGCGATCGCCTCCGGCGAGACCCGCAGGACCTCCGGCGAGACCCCGTCAAACCGCTCGCTCGCCGCGCGGATCGCCGAGTAGCCATGCTCTTGCACCTCCGTCACGAGCGGACGTATCTGCTCGACTGCCGCGGAGACATCGAGCCGGGCACGGGGCAGCAGGCGGCGCGGGTCACGAACCCCGCCACGTAGGTCGATCCGGTGCAACACCCTTGCGAGTCTAGGCGGCTCGGGTCCGCGCTGACCGGCAGCGCCCACACGACGAGACGATGAGCCGAGACACGCCCTCCGGCGGCGGATCGGGCTACCCTCGACCCGTGACTGTGCGGCTGCCGGTGTTCCCGCTCGGGACCGTTCTCTTCCCCGGCCTGGTGCTGCCGCTACACATCTTCGAAGACCGATACCGGGCGCTGGTGCGCCACCTACTCACCCTGCCGGAGCAGCGACCACGTGAGTTCGGCGTGGTGGCGATCCAGGCCGGCTGGGAGGTCGCTCCCACCGCGCCGGGCGGCCGCCCATTGCCCGACGACGACGTCACGCTGCACGAGGTGGGCTGCACCGCCGAGCTGCGACAGGTGACCGAGCTTCCGGATGGGGGCTACGACATCGTCACCGTGGGTCGGCAACGGTTCCGGATGGGTACCGTCGACCGGGCCAGCGCGCCCTACCTGACTGCCGAAGTCGAGTGGTTGCCCGAGCCGCACCCCCCGGACCAGGCCGATGAGCTATCTGCCCAGGTGACCGCGGTCTTCCGGCAGTACCTGGGCCTGATCCGCGCCGACCCGGAGGAGGAGGCCTCGGAGCAGCTCCCGGAGGATCCGACGGTTCTGTCGCACCTGGTCGCCGCGACGGCCGCACTGACCCTCGCCGACCGACAGCGGTTGCTCGCCATCGACGGTACCGCCGCCCGGCTCCGCGCCGAGCTGCGGCTGCTCACCCGCGAGGCGGCTCTACTGCGCCAGGTCCGGGCGGTTCCGGTGCCGCTGAAGGAGTTGGCGGCTCCCCCGACACCCAACTGACGCCCGGCCCGGATGGCCAGTCGGGCGTTGACTCCGGGCGCAACGACGGCCAACGGGACCAGCCCGCCAGCAGGGTGTAACCGACCGCCGCGCCAAACGCCGGCAGCAGCACGTTGCCGTACGGCACCGGCAGTGGACCCCACCAGTCCACTCCCCCGGCCCGCAGCTGCGCGGGTTGTCCGAAGGTCTGCCCCTCCGCCGCGGTCGCCAACAGATGCTCGAAGGTGGCCAGCCCCACCCGTTGGCCGACCTGCCAGGCGACCAGCGCCGCGCCCAGCGACCCAAGCACGGCGGCAGCGAGTCCGATCGGGCCCCGGGAGCGGCGCAGCAGAAACCAGAGGCCGACCGCGACCAAGACGCCGAAGCCGAGACCAAGCAGGCTGAACCAACCGTCGGCCGCGATCGGCTGCTCCGGCTGCGACTCGCCGTAGACAGCGCCCGACGCGGTCTGCACCACCGGGGTATCGGGGGCGAGCGTGGCCCAGAGCAACCCCAGCGGGACACCGAGGATCATCACCCCGAGCGCTCCCGCCGCCGCCCACCAGAGCTGTGGTCGGAGCCCGGGCCCCGGCGCCACGGCAACAGGCGGCGCCCCGTACCAGGTCAACGAGGCGGGCGGCACCGGCCCGACGGCCGAAACACGATCCTGGTACGGCGAGGTGGGGCCATCGCCCGGCGACTCGACGTACGGCGGTACGGCCCCGGCACTAGGCCGGTCCGGGTCGGGGGTGTCCGCGCTCACCCGGTGATCCTCTCAGGAGTGGCGGCGCCGTGGGGCGCCGGTGGACGACACGCCCACTCAGCGGGCGAACGGCTCCAGCATCACCGCGGCGGCGCTCAACCACGCCTCCCGGGTCGCCGGCTGGAGCTGGCCGTACTCGATTGACGAGCCGGACTCCAGATTCGGGTCGTACGGCACCACGGTCACCGCCCGAGTCCGGGTAGCGAAGTGTCGTTCCAGGTCGACGCGGAGCTCACTGTGCCCCGGGGTCGGGCACGAGATCAAGGTCACCGCGTTGTCGGCCAACTCACCCATGCCCACCTCGTGCAGCAGGTCAAGCATCCAGTCAGCACTGAACGCGGCGTCCTCCCGCGGCACTGTGGTAACCACGAGTTGGTCGGCAGCCTGCATGACGGTGCGCCAATTGGGGCTCTCCACGTTGTTACCGGTGTCCACACAGATCACGTCGTGGGTACGGCGGAGTAGCTCCAGCACCCGCCGGACAGTGAACTGATCGAGCCGCTGGGCGAACCGGGGACTCTCCTCACCCGCCAGCACGTCGTACGAGCCGTCCGAGGCATGCCGGAGATAGTCGTCGAGCTGATCCAGCAGCTCCGGCCCATCCTTGATCTCGATGTGCGCGAGGTCGCTGATCAGATGTCGGATGGTACGGGCGTGCCGGGCGCTGCCCGCACGCAGCCCGAGCGTGCCTCGTAGCTCGTTGTCGTCCCAGGCCAGCACACCCCGGCCCCGCACGCTGCCGACGGTCGCAGCGGCCAGCACAGTCGCAGTGGTTTTGTGCACGCCACCCTTGGGGTTCGCGAACGCCAGCACACGGGGACTACCGAGCTCGCCCCGCAGTACGGTGGCCGCGCGTTCCGAGTCACTCGCCGCTGCGGGCTGCCGCCATTCCACCCGGGCGTAGCCCCGGCCGACCGCAGCCTGGTATGCCGCCTCGGAGCGATAGTCGTTCTCAGCCCGATTCCCGGGATCAGCTTGGTACGCCGGCTCGGCGCGATACGCCGGCTCAGAGCGGTACCCCGGTTCGGAGCGATACGCCGGCTCAGAGCGGTACCCCGGTTCGGAGCGGTACGCCGGCTCAGAGCGGTACCCCGGTTCGGAGCGGTATGCCGGTTCGGAGCGATACGCCGGCTCAGAGCGGTACGCCGGCTCAGCGCGGTAGCCGTTCTCGGCCGGCGGCGCATGCCGGTATCCGTTGTCGAGCAAGGCGTAGCGGGACTGCGCCGGCGGTGGCTCCGGTTCGGAGTAGCGAGGCTCCGGCCCCGGAGCCACCGGGGTCCGGTAGCCCGGATCAGCCCCATACGCCGGCTCGGCCTGGAATCCGTGCTCGGCCCGGTACGCCGGCTCACCCCGGTGCCCCGCGTCCCGCGGATCAGCCCCGTAGGTACGCGTCTCCGCGCCATACGACAACTCGGCGGGCGGCAAACCGCCCGGCACGTGCGATCCGGTTGCCGGCACGCGGGCCGCGTAGCCGTTACCCGCGGCCCGTCGAGGCAATGGCTCAGCAGGGGCCGCAGGCCCCGAACGGTCCGGCCCGGCCGGCTCAGCCGCGCGGCTACCGAGCCGCGCCCGGTCGAGCAACGCCCGCCACCGCGGTGCCGGTTCGGCCGGCTGGCCCCAGCCGGTCTCGCTGCCCTCCACGGCTCGCCCTCCCAGCTTCATGCTGCCCCGCCTGACAGGCTACGAACGAAAGCCTATTAGGGCTATACCGGTCCGCCTGCCGCCGGGCCGACCTCGCCATCCGAAACCGGCTCAGATGCGCCGCTGTCGACCGCGTTCGCCGAGGTAGTCGGCGTGGGCGGCGCCCCGGCCGAGTGGGTAGAGCTGGCCGAAATCGATGGTGACTTCCTCGCCTCCGGGACCGGATCGACAACGGGTTCCTCACTCGGCGTCGGCGTTGGCGGGTCCGGGATGGCCGGTTCGAATTCCGGAGTGGGGGTGACCGAATCCGGTTCCTCCGGGGTGGAGGGCACCGGCGTGGGGGTGGTAACCGGATCCGGGACCACCGGGTCCGGAACAACCGGGTCCGGAACAACCGGGTTCGGGACCACCGGATCGGTGACCACCGGATCGGGGGTGGTCAGATCGGCGTCCGTAAAGGGGTGCGCGACCAGCTCCTGCTCTGGCAGAGGCGGGGTGAAGACGACCCGGTCCAGCCGACGCACCTCCGGCGCGGGGTCAACGACCCGGACGGCCGGCTGAGACGCCACCTGTCGCAGCTCGACCGGCTCCGCGCGAACCACCGCCGCGTAGACACAAGCGCACCCGCCACGGTATGCCGTGGCTTCGGCCTCCGCCATCTGCGCCGCGCTGAGATACAGCTCGCGCTGCTCGCGCTGCTCCGGTCTCCCATCACTGACCGCGGCGGCCCGGTCCCGATAGTCGCCCGCCTCCCGTTCCTTACGAGCCGCCAGGTCAGCCATGGCGGTGATCACGTCACCCGGCAGGCCCGGCACGTCGAGCCGGACAACCTCGGTCTGCCGCTCCGGTAGTGGCACCCGACCGATGACAGCGGCGAGCGGCACGTCACCGAAGACGTTGGCGGCCTGATGCGGCGTCAGATATGCCGACAGCGAGACCAGCGCGAAGGTGTCATTCTCCAGGGACGGGGCCGCCGTCGGCAGCGCCGCCAGGTCATCCGTGGCGTCCTGCAGGTAGCCGGGAATGGACTCCCCAGCGGCCACCCCGACCCGGGTCACCTCGTCCGCAATGGGGGCACCGACCTTCGGACCACCAATCCCCCACACCGCGGTGCCCGTCACCGCAAGGCAGGAGAGCAGCACAGCCGCGAGGAGGACCCCGGGTTGAGCAGGGCCCTGGGCCAGCCGGTTCGCCGCGCCCATGAGATGGGGCAACAGCCGCTGGTCCAGCTGGCGCAGCAGGTCACCGGAGCGCACGGACGGAGATCCTCCTCCTCGCGTTGGGTTGGTCAGGTCATCGCCACACTCATTCCCGCAGGATTTCCAGCGCGCGATCCAGATCGTCAGGGTAGTCGCTGACGAAGCAGACCTCCGCCCCTGTTCGGGGATGGCGGAACCCCAACTCCCGGGCATGGAGCCACTGCCGATCCAGGCCGAGCCGCTTGGCGAGGGTGGGATCGGCTCCGTACGTGAGGTCACCCACACAGGGGTGACGCAGCGTCGAGAAGTGCACGCGGATCTGGTGCGTGCGGCCCGTCTCCAGCCGTACGTCGACAAGGCTGGCCGCTGGAAACGCCTCAAGGGTGTCGTAGTGGGTGATGCTGGGCTTACCGCCCGAGACAACCGCCCAACGGTAGTCGTGGTGTGGGTGCCGGTCGATCGGAGCATCGATCGTGCCGCGCAATGGATCAAGATGCCCCTGCACCACGGCGTGGTAGCGCTTCTCCACCTCGCGGTACTTGAACGCCCGCTTCAAGACGGTGTAGGCCTGTTCGCTCTTGGCCACCACCATGATCCCGGTCGTGCCGACATCGAGCCGGTGCACCACGCCCTGCCGTTCGGCGGCGCCGCTAGTGGCGATCCGGTGGCCGATCGCGGCAAGCCCACCGATCACGGTCGGTCCGGTCCAACCGGGACTGGGGTGGGCGGCCACGCCGACCGGCTTGTCCACCACCACGATGTCGTCGTCGGCATACACGACGCGCAGGCCGGACACCACCTGCGGCACGACGGCCGGCGGAGCCGCCGGCCCCGGCAGTGTCACCTCCAGCCAGGACCCAGCCCGAATCTTGTAGGAGTTAGCCCGCACCGTGCCATCGACCAGTGCATCGCCGGCGTCAACCAATGCCGCCGCGGTCGTCCGGGAGAGCCCGAAGAGCCGCGCGACGGCCTGGTCGAGGCGGAGTCCGTCGAGCCCGTCCGGGACTGGCAGCGATCGTTGGCCACCGCCCGCGTACGCCGCCGTCATGCCTGCTCCCGCGACACGGTGGGGGCCGCCCGTCGCCCATCCCGGCCGAGCCGCCTGCCGTCACGCTGGCGGCCGGTCAGTTCCAGGAACACCGCGAGACAGACGCCGCAGACCAGTGCGCTGTCGGCCACGTTGAACACCGGAAATGCCCGGCCGTACGGCTCGAGGACACTGATCATGTCGACCACGTGCCCGACGAACCAGCCCGGAGCACGGAAGATCCGGTCCATCAGGTTCCCGAGTGCCCCGCCAAGCACCAGCCCCAACGACACTGCCCAGGGTACGGAGCGCAGGCGCAGCGCCGTCCAGAGAATCCAGCCGATCACGAGGATGGTGATCAGCGAGAAGATCCAGGTGTGGTCGGCGCCGATGCTCCACGCCGCACCGCTGTTGCGGGTGAGGCTGAGATAGACCAGGCCACCCAGGAGCTCGACCGGCTCCCGGCCCTCCAGCGCCTGTAGTGCCAGATGCTTGGTCACGAAGTCGAGCGCCAGCACGGCAAGGCCGATGCCGAGCAGGATCGACGCGGCACGGCGCCGGGTCGTCGCACCGTCGGCAGCACGGTCCGCCTCGACGGCACCGTCCGCCTCGATGGCACCGTCGGCCTCGACGGGCCCATCCGGCCCGGGGGCCGGACGGCCTACCGGCTCGGCGGATCCGGTGGGCCCGGCCGCCTCGGCGCGGCCGGATCCCGGGGTCGGTCCTGCGGTCATCTGCTCCCCATCGACGCTCGCGGCGGCGGACGCCGCCTCACCGGGCTGCTGGGAAGCGAGGTCTCAGCGCCGCTCCGCCAGCTGCTTACAGGTCACACAGAGGGTCGCCGACGGGAAGGCAGCCAGCCGCTCCACCGGGATCGGGTTACCGCACCGCTCACACCAGCCGTAGCCACCCTCATCGAGCCGCTCCAGTGCCCGCTCGACCTGCGTGATCCGTTCCAGGATGCTGTTCGCGAGGGAGATCTCCTGCTCCCGCTCGAACGTCTTGGTACCAGTGTCGGCCTGGTCGTCCCCGGCCGAGTCGGTCAGCCGGTCGCGCTGCAGCTCGGTGATCTCGCTCAACGTCTGATCATACTCGGCACGAAGCTCGTCTCGCCGTGCTGCCAAGGCTGCCCGGATCTTCTCGGTCTCCGCTGCGCTGCGGGTGGACTTGGTCGCCGGCTTACGGCCGGCGGTCCTGGTGTCGGCTGGCTTCGCCATCGTCGCTCCCTTAGCCGCGGAGCCGCGGAGGACCGCGGCACCTGGACAGAGGCCGCCGCGTTCGGCGCCCCCAGGTACAAAACGGGCGCGCAGCCATATGGCCGCGCACTCCGGAGGTTCGCAAGGATACGGAACGTACAGGCGTCCGACAATGTGGCGCACCGACGCCCTGACGCCCACCCCGAATTTACTCATCTCGGGCAAAAAGAACGCTAGCAGACCGATCGCTCCGGCCCTCCTCGTAATCGCCAACTCGACGCCGCCCGCCACTGCCAGCCAGCGGTCCGCAGCCAACCAGCAGCGCCGCTGCCCTACCCAGATCGGGCAGGTCAGGGCGACGGGAGCGGAAGCTGCGGCCGGGCCAACTACCAGGGGCTAGGCCCAACGACCAGGGGGCGGGCCCCAATTACCAGAGGGCGGGCCCCAACTACCAGAGGGCCGGCCCCAACCAGGGAGTAGGCCCAACCACCAGGGGCGGGCCAAGTATTGAGGCCAGGGCACAGGCCGGCCTGATCCGTTAACCGAACAGATAGTCGACGTGGCCACTAGCTCGCCGGGTCGAGGCACCCGGCTGACCCGCCCTATCCGTCGCGGAGTCGGTGCAGCGCCTCACTAATCTCGGCGCCAACCCCACCAACATAGAAGATCTTGTTTCGGCTGACCGTCCCAACACCCAGCGATACCGCTGCTCGCCGGATTCCGAGCGCTTCGGCGAGGGCACGGCGCGCCGCCTCGGTGGCCCGCCCGTCCACAGGTGGTGCCGTCACCGCAATGACGAGAGCAGGGCCGTACGGACCCAGGTAGCAGCCGCCAACGCGGGACCGAGATGATCCCGGTTTGATCCGGACCGCGACGGTCAGCGACTCACTGGCGCGGGCGTCTGGCGCCTCAGGCACCGGCACCGCCGCTGGCGATCTGCCCTTCCTCGGCCAACAAGGCGGCAACGGGGGCGCATGGGATACAAGGGGTAAAGCCGAGGTCTATCGCCTCTGCGACAGGAAGCGGCTCGGGCTCGCCGAGTAGCCGCGAACAGCCAGCCAAGTGGTAGTCGGAGTGGCCGTCGACCACCCACACCTCCCGGTCCATTCGGGCCAGCCGCGCTGCCTCCGCAGGAGAAACCGCCGGTGGAGCTGGCCCGTCGTCCGCAACCGGTTCGACGCCTGCGACCGGCAGCCCGGGTGGTTGCCGCCACCCGGTGCCACCATGGTCGATCGGCGGGGGAGCCTGCTGGCCAGGAAGCAGGAAGCCGTCCGGCTGCCGGTAGGCACTCCCACCGCCTCGATGAGCCTCGGACGGGGTCCGCTCTGCTGCGGCTCGGGCCGCGGCTGCCTGGCGGGCACCCACGACCAGCGCAACGGCGGCCAGCAGGCTGGCCGCGATGGAGACAACCAGCAGGATGCTGGATCCATCAGCGAGGCCAGCTACCAGCAGCACCACTGCAACGAGAATGAGCAGGATACTGGCGACTATCAAAGCCCACCCCCGCGTCTCGTTCCGATTCTGAGCGAGACCGGGCAACCGTCAGTACGACGACCGCCGGCCGGTGTTGTCAGCGACCGGCTTCCAGCGCACCCGAGCGACCGCCGCCGTAGGAGCCGGCGAGACCGGCTGCGGCGAGGCCATTGCCACCACCGGCGCGCCCGCCACCGTCGGTCCGGTCAAGCTCGACCTCCGGACCCTGCCCACGGCTGTCAAGGTCACGCAGCTGACTCTCCAGATACGCCTTGAGGCGGGTGCGGTACTCGCGCTCGAACTGCTTGAGCTCCTCGATGTGCTTCTGCAACGCGGTGCGCTTGGTGTCCAGGCCACCCATGGCCTCCTGGTGGCGCTGCCGGGCGTCCCGCTCCAGGGCGTCGGCCTTGGCCCGCGCCTCGCGGGTGACCTCCTCGGCCTTGGACCGAGCCTCGGAGAGCACCTGGTCGGCTTCCCGGCGGGCATCGGTGACGTGATCGTCGGCGGTCCGCTGGGCCATCATCAGCACCCGGAGCGCCTGCTGCTCACCGTCGCCGCCGGCCGGCGCGGCACCGGCGCCGCGAACCTGCTCCAGCTCCGCCTGCATCGCGCGGGCTGCCTGCTCGGCCCCGGCCTTGTCCCGCTGGACCCGGTCGAGCTGGGCCTTCACGTCGTTGAGCTCGGCGGCGAGCCGGGCGTCACCGCCGGGGCCGACCGGACCGGCGGGGCCACCGCCACGGCCACCGCGCTCCACCTGAGCACGCAGCTCGTTGTTCTCCTCGATCAGACGGGCCAGCTCACGCTCGACCTCGTCCAGGAAGGCATCGACCTCCTCCTCGTCGTACCCCCGCTTGCCGATCGGCGGCTTTTTGAAGGCGACGTTGTGGACGTCGGCCGGGGTCAGCGGCATCGAAACTCCTCGGGTCAGTTGCGGCCGCGAAAGCGCATCGGTCATCCAGCGGTACTTATGATCGACGGCTCTAACACGAACTCCATCAGCACGATCAGGATAACCAGGAGCACAAGGGAGGCCAGGTCGATGCTCACGGTACCAATTCGCAGCGGAGGGATCACACGCCTCAACGCGTGGAGCGGGGGATCAGTGACGCTCCACACGGTTTCCAGTCCCGCCGACGCCCCACGCCCTGGTTGCCAACGTCGGCCGTACTGGAGCACAGCGCTCAACACAAATCGGGACAACAGGAGAAGAAAAAAGACAAACACGACCAGATAAAGAACCTGGAGCAGGATTGACAGCACGGCTGGCGACGTCCCTTGCACTCGGGCTGATCAACTGAGACTGAAGAAGCCGCCCTCAGCGATCTTGGCTTTGTCCTCCGCGGTGACCTGGACATTGGCCGGCGACAGCAGGAACACCCGATTGGTCACGCGCTCGATCGTACCGCGCAGCCCGAACGCCAGCCCGGCGGCGAAATCAACCAGTCGCCGCGCATCCGCCTCATCCATCTCCGTCAGGTTGATGATAACGGGGACACCGTCTCGGAAGTGCTCACCGATCGTCCGCGCTTCCCGGTAGGTTGTCGGGTGCAGCGTGGTGATCTGGTAGCGCTGCTCCTCCTCCACCGGCACCCGTTCCCGGACCGGCGCCTGCGGCGCCAAGGCCAGGTTGTCGCGGGTGTGATAGGTCAGGGCTCCGGACGACTCGGGGGCGGACCGGGTGATCGACCGGACGCTAGTACGCTCGACCCGCTCCGGCTGCTCGTCTTCCTCGCGGTGATCCATGTCACTCGACCGCGCCGCAGTCCGCTCCAGACGCCCCCGGTCGCCAAGCCGCGAGCGGGGCGGAGCGGCCTCGTCGCCCTCTTCGTCGTCGTCTCCAAAGTCCTCGGAGTATCGGCTCGACCGATACCGCGACTCGCGGTATCCACCCTTGTCGTAGCCACCGTCGTCGTAAGCCCGCTCGTCGTCCTCCTCGACCAGACCGAGCCAGACCCCCGCCTTGCGCAGCGCACCCATCCCGCGCCCTTCCCGTCCGCCCTACGGCACGCACCCCCGTGCCGCGTCGCCTGCCGCAAGTGGATCATTTCTGCTCGCCGGATCGACACCCCCCAGGCGCGCGCTTCGCGTCGCGCGCCAAACCGACGAGAGGAATGCCACTCCCACCAAACAACACCGATGTAATTTGCTCCTGGCGGTCAGGCTACCCCAGCGTGGGGCGCATTCCGAGTAACGCGCTACCCACCCGGACATGTGTCGCGCCGTGCCGGATCGCCGATTCCAGATCCCCACTCATGCCAGCCGACAACAACGTCGCCTGCGGATGCTGGACCCGGAACCCGGCCGC
The DNA here is from genome assembly GCF_000514815.1 of Salinispora fenicalii. GTDB lineage: Bacteria > Actinomycetota > Actinomycetes > Mycobacteriales > Micromonosporaceae > Micromonospora > Micromonospora fenicalii. Next base: position 277,162 of record NZ_AZWQ01000009.1, on the reverse strand, counting down.
GACCTCCGCCAGCCGGGCAAACGCCCGGTCCGGCTCCCAGCCCAGCGGCGCCACCGCCATCAACCCACTAAGCCGCAGCCCGTCCGCACCAGCCACCACCTCGGCCACCGGATCGAGTCCCGCGTCCGGGTCCGCGGACCCAGGCAACGCGCCGCCACGACCCACCGCCCCATCGATGCTGACCTGCAGGAACACCTCCAACGGGCAGTCTCGTTCTGCTGCCGAGGCTCGATCGAGCGCCCGGGCCAACCGGACGCTGTCGACCGACTGCACCACATCGGCGTACCGGACCACCGACTTCGCCTTGTTCCGTTGCAGCTGACCGATGAAGTGCCACCGGGGCGTCACCCCCGCCGCAGCCACCTCGGCCGCCTTCGCCCCGGCCTCTTGGTCCCGGTTCTCCCCCACCTCGGTGGCCCCGAGCCCAACCAGGGCAACAACGTCGCTCGCCGGGTACGTCTTGGTCACCGCGATCGTGACCACCTCCCCGGGGTCTCGACCGGCAGCCGCACAGGCGTCGGCGATTCGGGTACGGACTCGGGCAAGGCCAGCTGCGAGCTCGGCGTTCCGGCTGGCGGGCGCCGCGGCGGGGGTGTTGGTCATCGGCAGGACTCAGGAACCGTTCTTGAGGAAATCGGGAACATCGACATCGTCGAAGAGAACCCGACGGGGCGACTGCTGCGGGGCGGGGGCGGTGGGCGGCGCCGGAACCGCTGGGGTGGCCGGTGCCGGCTGATTCTGATTCGTCTTGCGGGCCGGTTCGGCCGCCTTGTATGCGGGCGCGCCTCCATCAAAGCCAGCAGCGATGACGGTGACCCGCACCTCGTCACCGAGGGCGTCGTCGATAACCGCACCGAAGATGATGTTGGCTTCCGGGTGAGCCGCGTCGGTGACCAGTTGCGCCGCATCGTTGATCTCGAACAGTCCCAGGTCGGACCCGCCGGCAATCGAGAGCAGCACGCCGCGCGCACCATCCATGCTCTGCTCCAGCAGCGGGCTGGAGATGGCCGCCTCGGCCGCCTCCACCGCCCGGTTCTCACCCCGGGCGCTACCGATTCCCATCAGTGCGCTGCCGGCACCGCTCATGACACTCTTGACATCGGCGAAGTCGAGGTTGATCAGACCGGGAGTGGTGATCAGGTCGGTGATCCCCTGGACGCCGGAGAGGAGCACCTGGTCCGCGGTGCGGAAGGCATCCATCATGGAGATGTTGCGGTCACCGAGCGCGAGGAGCCGGTCGTTCGGGATCACGATCAGCGTGTCGCACTGGTTCCGCAGCTCGTCAATGCCGGCCTCGGCCTGCACCTGACGGCGCTTGCCCTCGAACGAGAACGGCCGGGTGACCACGCCGATGGTGAGCGCGCCGAGCTTGCGGGCGATGTTCGCCACCACCGGAGCTCCGCCGGTGCCGGTGCCGCCGCCCTCACCACAGGTTACGAAGACCATGTCGGCGCCCTTGAGGACTTCCTCGATCTCGTCGCGGTGGTCCTCGGCCGCGTTCTTTCCGACATCCGGGTTGGCGCCGGCACCCAGACCACGGGTCAGTTCGCGACCCACGTCGAGCTTGACATCGGCGTCACTCATCAGAAGCGCCTGTGCATCAGTGTTGATCGCGATGAACTCGACGCCCTTGAGCCCAACCTCGATCATTCGGTTGACGGCATTCACGCCGCCGCCACCGATACCGACGACCTTGATGACCGCCAGGTAGTTGTGCGGAGGTGTCATCTGAAGGTCCTTTCCCCCTCGAGATTGGCATGGGCCGCGCCACTCGGCTTGCCCAGGATCAACGGTTGACGACGCGGTCATCGCCAGCGCTCGGGTGTAAACCCTCACCCTCTACTAGAGGGTTAGATTTATGTCAACCACTGATCCTCTTCGGGGCAACGTAAGCGCCGCCGCCCAATGTGCCAAGCAACCCGGCGGCGTGTCGCCGTGGTGGGCCGATCACATTCACCGGACGGTCACCACACCCGGAGCGCTGACATCGATCGTGGCTTCCGCTCCGTTCAGCAACGCAGTAGCGACTCGCGCCTTGTCCGCCCCTCGGGTGGCGTCCCCCCACACCACCTGCCGCTCATCGCGCAGGTGAAGCGTGACCCGGGCCAGCCCTTCGACCGTGATGTCCACGAGCTCACCCCGCAACTGCGGGGTGAGCTCGGCGAGCACCGCCAGCGCGGCCTGGGTCTTCGGATCGGCCGGACCAGGCGATGCCAGCCGGATCACCGGTAGGCCGTCGGGGGGAGCCGACAGCCGACGGAAGACGAACCCGGCAGCATCCACCACGAGAAACTGGTCCTCCTGCGGCACCACCGCCGCACCGGTCCGCTCGGTCAGCCGGACCACGAGGACATCCGGCCAGTCCCGCTTGACGTCAACCCGTTCGACTGCCGGCAGGCCACCGATGCGCTTCGCGGTAGCCGCAAGGTCCACCCGGGCCAGCGGCGTGCCGTCGGGCACACCGGCGGCATCGCGCACCTCGACCGAGGTCACCAACTCGGCTCCCTCCACCCGCACCTCACGCACCCCGAATAGGCCAGTGCCGACCAGCACCCAGCCGACCAACCCGGCCAGCGTCAGCCCACCCGCCACGAGCGCCCAGGGCAGAACCGCTCGCATTCGGCGCCGCCGGGCACGGGCCATAAACCGTCGGGCTGAGTTCGGCACCGCGTCCCGGCCGGCCCGAACCAGCTGCCAACGACGGACCGGCCCCCGTCGGCCGGCGCTCCCCTCCACCCCGGAGGTACGCCGACGCGTCGGCCCCGAACTCATCCGGCGGTGGAGGCATCTGGAGTGGAGCTACCAGGGATGCCGGGAACGGTGCCCCCAATCGTTGTCGCACCCCCAACGTCACCGCCGGGCACGGTGCCGGCGGGACCCGCCGCGCCCCGTTTCGACAGCGCGTCGAGGAGTTGGTCGCCCATGAGCGAGCTGGGCGGCGCGCCCATCGTCACTACGACATCGCCGGGCTTGGCCCGGCGGGCCACCTCGACCGGCGCCGCCTCCCAGGAGTCCACGAAGACCTTCCGGTCGTCCGGCAGCGGTACCGCCTCGATCAGCGCTGCCGAACCCTCCCCCGGCTCCCGCAGCTCCCCGGGGCCGAAGACCTCCAACAGCACCAACTCGTCGGCGAGGGCGAGGGCTTCGGCGATCTCCGCCTGCAGGTCCCGGGTGCGGTAGAGCCGATAGGGCTGGAACACCACAATCAGCCCTCCGTCGCCGGCCACCTCCCGCAACGTCCGCAGTGCCAGCTCAATAGGCGTCGGGTGGTAGGCGTACTCGTCGTAGACCAGCACATCGTCCGCGACACCCTTACGCTCGAAGCGCCGCCGCACGCCGGGAAAGGCCGCCAGCGCGGCCTGCGCCGCCTCCATCGGCAGGTCCAGCAGGTACTCGGCGAGCACCGCCGAGGCACTGTTGAGACCCATATGCCGCCCCGGCATCGGCAGCCGAAACTCGCCCAACGACCGGCCGTCAATCTCGGCGAGGTAGCGGATGCCCCGGGTGGATGAGGCCATCTCGGTCAACCGAAGGTCCGCGTCGGCCGAGGTGCCGTACGTGTACACCCGCCGCCCCTCAGCGCGCAGCGTCTCGGCCATCCGTCGGCTACCCGCATCGTCAGCGCAGGTGATGATGAAACCGTCCGGGTCGGTAAGACGGGCGAAGTCAGCGAAGGCCGCTTCCAGATTGGCCAAGTCACCGTAGGTGTTCAAGTGGTCAGCCTCAATATTGGTGATAATCGAGACGAACGGCCGATAGATCAAAAAAGAGCGGTCACTCTCGTCCGCCTCCACCACGAAGTACTCTCCCGTGCCGTGGTGCGCGCCGGAACCAACCTCGGATATCTCCCCGCCGATCACGAAGGACGGATCCACCCCGGCCTGCTGAAGCACCATGGTCACCATCGACGTGGTGGTGGTCTTACCATGGGTGCCCGCCACCGCGACCGTCCGTCGGCCAGTCATCGCCGCGGCAAGCGCCTCGGAACGGTGCAGCACCCGCAGGCCACGACGGCGTGCCTCCACCAGCTCCAGGTGGTCGGACGGAATCGCCGAGGAGTAGACGACGGTGTCCACACCATCGAGGTTGGCCACCTCGTGACTCATGTAGATGGTGCCACCCAACGCCCGCAGGCCCGCCAGGGATGGCCACTCACGCAGTTCGCTGCCGGAGACCGAGATACCGCGGGTGAGGAAGAGTCGGGCCAGTCCGCTCATCCCGATCCCGCCCACCCCAACTAGGTGGATGGCGCCAAGATCCTCCGCGGTCAGTCGACCAGCTGGGGAGAACTTCGCCGCACTCTGCCCGCTCACCGGACCACCGCCTCATAGACAAAATTGAGTAATGCTTCGTCGCCGTCGCGATGCCCGTACGCAGCCGCGGCAGCCCCCATTGTGGCCAACCGGTGGGAGTCACGGATCAGCGGGATCACCGTGCTCTCCACCCAGGCCGGCGTCATCTCGGCGTCATCAACGAGTAGTCCGCCCCCGGCCTCCACCACCGGCAACGCGTTTCGTCGCTGCTCCTGGTTGCTGTGCGGGTACGGCACATAGACCGTCGGCAGCCCGACCGCCGCCACCTCTGCACAGGTCATCGCCCCACCCCGGCCGAGCATCAGGTCGGCCGCGGCATACCCCAGCTCCATCTGCGACAGGTACGGCAACGTCACGTACGGTGCGGGCAAGTCGGTCGGCACCGACACCGCCTCATTTCGTGCACCGACCACGTGCAGCACCTGCACTCCGTTCCGGGCCAGTTCCTTGGCCGCCCCGGTGACCGCCAGGTTGATCGAACGCGCGCCCTGTGATCCACCGGCGACGAAGAGCACCGGCAGGTCCGGCCGGAGCCCGAAGTGGGCGCGGGCAGCGGTGCGCATGGCGGCCCGGTCCAGACCGGCGATGCCCCGGCGCAGCGGCACCCCCACCACCCGGGCCCCGCGCAGCGACTCAGCTTGCGCCGGCTGGTGCGGGAAGCCCACCGCGAGGTGCTTGGTGAACTTCATGCCCAGCCGGTTGGCCACCCCCGGTGGCACATTGACCTCGTGGATGACGATCGGCAGCTCACGTCGCCAGGCGGCGAGGTACGCCGGGACCGAGACGTACCCGCCGAACCCCACCACGACATCGGCCTGCACCTCGTCGATGACCTTGCCGGCCGCCCGGGCCGCGGTCCACATCCGGGCCGGGGTCTTCACCAGGTCCAGGTTGACCGAGCGGGGCAGCTGGTACGCGGGGATCTGACGCAGGTCGTACCCGGCGGGCGGGATCAGCTCGTTCTCCAAGCCCTTCGGGGTGCCCAGGCAGGTGATCCGGATGCCGGAGTCGTGCCGGCGCAGGCAGTCGGCGAAGGCGAGCAACGGGTAGATGTGCCCCCCGGTGCCACCTCCTGCAAGCACCACCGAACGCAGCGGACCCATCACCGTCTCCTCTCCTCCACCGACCCACGCCGGGCCCGGTTCGCCCGGACGGCACGTCGCGCGGCCTGGTCATCTTCGTGTTGCCCCCGGGGCACCCGGGCCCGGGGAGCTGATGGGGCACCCGGGCGGCGCCGGCCGGGAAGCGGCGGCAACGGGGCCCAGACTAGTCGGACCCATCGGGCCGGCGGACGGGCATGCAGGGCTCTCGCCGCATCAGGTTCGGCCCGGGCGAACGAGGCGAGCATGCCGACCGCGGCGAGCGTGGAGACAAGGGCGCTCCCGCCGTCGGAGATGAACGGCAGCGGCACGCCGGTAAGCGGCAGCAACCCGATCACTCCACCGATATTGATCATCGCCTGCCCGATCAGCCAGGCGGTCGCCGCGGCGGCGGCGAGCTGCCGGAACCGGCCGGTCACCCGGCGGGCGATCCGCAGCCCGGTATACGCAAGCACCGCGAAGAGCGCCACGACCACACTGCACCCGACAACGCCCAGTTCCTCAGCGATGATCACGAAAATGAAGTCATTCTCCTTCGCCGGGAGGGAGCCCCACTTCAGGGAACTCTTGCCCAACCCGGTGCCGAACCAGCCCCCGTGCTCGATCGCGTACCGAGCTTGGAGCATCTGGTAGCAGCCCGAGTCCTTGCAGGTTTCGAGCGGTGGAGGATTGAAGAACATCGTCAGCCGGCCCAGCCGGAAATTCGGCTCGTCCGACCCGCCTGGCTCGCTCGACCCCGCGCCGAGTGAAGCGACCGCCACCAGCAGACCGATACCGAGCAGGCCGATCGCACCCAACACCGCGAAGACCCGCAGCTGCACTCCGGCCGCCCAGAGCAGCCCGATTACCAGGGCCAGCAGACAGATCAGCGTGCCCAGGTCGTTGTAGCCGACCAGCACGAACAGCAGCCCCAGCACGGGGAAGAACGGCGTGGCCAACTCCCGCCACCAGCCGAGCTTGGCGCCCTTTCGGGCGAGCACATCCGCCCCCCACAGGACGAGAGCGAACTTCGCCAGCTCGGAGGGCTGGAGCTGGAGCGGCCCTACGTACAGCCAGTTCAGGTCTACGGCGAACGGGCCGATCTGCGAGACGCCGGCCAGCGACGTGAGCGCGACCAACAGATTCAAGAGCAGCAGCAACCCCACCGTGCCCCAGAGGGCCGGCCGGGCGACCGCCTGGAAGGTGCGGACCGGCAACCGCTGGCACGCCCAGAAGGCCACAATGCCGAACACCGCGAAGATGGCCTGCTTGGTCAAGGACGCGGTGGCGTCACCGCTGTTGGCATAGTCTTCCACGCTGGTCGCCGAGAAGACCATGGTGAGACCGATCAGCAGCAGCAGGCCGACGCTGAACAGCAAAAGGTAGTAAGAGGCCAGCGGCCGGTCCAACAGGCCACGGAGCGCAGCCAATCCGCCGGCGGCACTCAGCCCGCGCAGGGGCGGAACATCGGGAGGTTCCTTCGGCGACCGCGCTACCGGCGGAGCCTCGGTGGTACGCGTACCTCTCTGCGGCCAGCGCCGCCCCGAATCCGAGCTTCCCTCAACTTCTGATCCCTCCCCCACCCGCCCATCATCGCGGGTGGGGGAGGCGTGGCCCCCGCAACCGTCTCCTCGGCGTGTCGAGAAAGCCTGCTCCGATCAACCGACGCGGGCGAGGAAGTCGCTGTAGAACAGGCCCAGGGCGATGGCCACACCGATGCCGGCGATGATCCAAAACCGCACCACGATGTTGACCTCGCTCCAGCCGGCGAGCTCGAAGTGGTGCTGCAACGGTGACATCCGGAAGACCCGCTTGCCGGTCGTCCGGAAGGAGATGATCTGGATCACCACGGACATCGTAATGATGACGAAGAGTCCTCCGATGATCGGCAGCAGCAGGATCGTTCGGGTCGACATCGCCATCCCGGCGATTAGGCCGCCCAGCCCCAGCGCCCCGGTGTCGCCCATGAAGATCCGGGCCGGCGAGGTGTTCCACCACAGGAACCCGACACAGGCACCGGCCGCCGCGCCGGCGATCAACGCGATCTCCAGCGGGTCCCGAACCGCGTAGCAGTACTCCTGGGTGTAGTTCGGGTCGGCGCACCAGTGCCGGTACTGCCAGAAGGCGATCAACCCGTACGCCGCGAGCACCATCACCGAAGCGCCGGTGGCCAGGCCGTCCAAACCGTCGGTGAGGTTGACGCCGTTGGTGGCTGCCATCACCACGAAGATGAAGAGGATGACCGCGCCAACCTTGGTGAGCTCCAGCGCGGGAATGTCCCGGATGAAACTCAACGTCGTGCTGCCGACCGTCTCGGTGTTGGTCAACGTGCCCTGGGAATCGGTCATGGTGCTCGGGAAGTAGAGCGCGATCACCCCGAACACCGCGCCGACCAGGATCTGGCCGAGCAGCTTGCCGCGCTTGTTGAGGCCGCCACTGTGCCGCTTGCGGACCTTCAGGAAGTCGTCGATGAAGCCCACCGCGCCGGAGAACACCATCAGCCCCAACAGCACCAGCGCCGTGATGGTCGGTTCAACCTGAGCGATCTGGGCGTCCGGCAGCGTGGTCAGGGCCAGGTGCCCGGCGACGTACGCGATGACGGTGGCCAGGATGAAGACCACCCCGCCCATCGTCGGGGTGCCCTTCTTGCCCTGGTGCATCACCGGACCCTCGGCCCGAATTGGCTGGCCGGCCTTCAACCGGGTGAAGACCTTGATCGCAATCGGTGTGCAGAACAGCGAGACCAGGAAGGCCACCCCAACCGCGACGATGACTGCCCTCATGCCACGCCACCGTCCGCTCCCGCACCCCGGTCGGCCACGGCGTCGGCGCGCAGCGCGTCCGCCACCTCCCAGGTGCGGTACCGCGAGCCCTTCACCAAGACGACGTCACCGGGCCGCAGGTCTCCCCGCAGCACCTCGACGGCGCCCGCCTGATCGGTGAGCTGCACCGATTCTCCTTCCCAGTCACGTACCGATGTTGCGCCCTCATGGATCGGGTTCGCCGCCTCGCCCACCACCAGCAGGCGGTCCACCCCCAGATTGGCGGCGAGTCGACCGACCTCGACATGCCCCTCCTGCTCGTACGGCCCCAGTTCGGCCATGTAGCCGAGCACCGCGATGGTGCGCCGCCGCTCGAACCCGGCCAGCGCCCGCAGGGCGGCGGTCATCGACGCGGGGTTGGCGTTGTACGAGTCGTCGATAACGGTGACCCCGTCAACCCGCTCGAAGACGTCCATCCGACGACTGGAGACCAGCCCGAGCTCGCCCAGGGCGGCCGCCAGCTCCGGCAACGGCATTCCCAGTTCCCGGGCCACCGCGGCGGCGGCGAGCGAGTTGGATACCTGGTGCCGGCCGGTCAGCCCGAGCCGCACCGGCGCACGCCCCTCCGGTGTCACCAGCGTGAACGACGGCCGGCCACGCTCATCCAGCACCACGTCAACGGCCCGCACGTCCGCATCGGCCGCCTCGCCGTACCGGACCACCCGCGCTTGGGTGCGCGTCGCCATCGCGGCGACGAGGTCATCGTCGGCGTTGAGCACGGCCAGCCCCTCCGCCGGTAGCGCTGCCACCAGTTCCCCCTTCGCCAAGGCGATGGTCTCCCGGGAACCGAACTCACCGATGTGGGCCACCCCCACATTGAGCACCACGGAGATCTTCGGCGGCACCACCTCGCAGAGGTAGCTGACGTGCCCCACTCCTCGGGCGCCCTTCTCCAGCACGAGGTAGCGGGTCCCCGGACCGGCCTGGAGTGCCGTGTAGGGGTGCCCCAGCTCGTTGTTGAACGACCCGGGCGGGGCAACCGTGGGCCCGAGTCGTGCGGTGAGGGCAGCGATCAGATCCTTGGTGCTGGTCTTGCCCGAGGAGCCGGTGAGGCCGATGACGGTCAGCTCGGGCAGCCGATCCGTCACCGCGCGGGCCAGTCGCCCCAGCGCCAGCTGGGCATCATCCACCAGCACCATCGGCACGCCGGGCAGCACCCGGGTGCCGAGCACCGCCACCGCACCCGCCCGAATCGCCCCGTCGGCGTAGTCGTGCCCATCCACCCGTTCCCCGGGGAAGGCGACGAAGAGCCCGCCCGGGCCGGCCTTGCGGGAGTCAAACTCGACCGAGCCGGTAACCGCGACGCTCGGGTCAGCGCTGACCAACCGGCCGTCAACCGCTGTCGCCACCTCGGCCAGACTCAGCCGGATCACGGCTGCCCTGCCTGGTCACCGAAGCGCGCCCGCAGCGCGGCAGCCAGCTCGGTGCGGTCGTCGAAGGGATGCATCTGCCCGCCAACCTCCTGCCCTTGCTCGTGCCCCTTACCCAACAGCGCCACCACGTCCCCGGGCGCAGCGAGCTCGACCGCCTCCGCGATGGCCGCACGCCGACCGGGCACCTCCAGGACCTGCACCTCGGTGTCGGCCCGGTGCACGCCGGCGAGCACCTCGGCCCGGATCTCGGCGGGATCCTCGGTCCGCGGGTTGTCGTCGGTCACCAGCACCACATCCGCTCCCTGGGCGGCGGCGACGCCCATCAGGGGTCGCTTGCCCCGGTCCCGGTCACCGCCGGCGCCAAGTAGGCAGATCAGCCGCCCGGTGCTGAACTCCCGCAGGGCGGCCAACACGGCGACGATCGCATCGGTCTTGTGGGCGTAGTCGACGACGCCGCGCACCGGGCCGGGGGACGGCACCAGCTCCAGCCGACCGGGAACGCCGCCGCAGTCGTCCACCCCCGCTACGGCGTGCCGCGGCTCCACCCCCGCCGCCACCAGCACGGCGACGGCGAGCAAGGCGTTGGCGACGTTGTGCCGACCGGGCAGGGCCACTCCGGCGGACAGGGTCAACCCGTCCGGGCCGTGCAGGGTGAAGCGCTGCGCGTACCCCTCGCCACCGACCTCGTCGGCCCACCAGGTGGCGCAGTGGTCGCCGGCCGCGGAGTAGCTCACGGTGGCGGGTCGACGCAGCGGGATCAGCGCCGGGTCGTCGTAGTTGAGCACCTCCGCCTCGCAGCGGCCGTCGAAGAGCTTCGCCTTGGCGGCGAAGTAGTCCGCGGAGTCGGCGTGGAAGTCGAGGTGGTCGGAGCCGAAGTTGGTGTATCCGCCGACGGTGAACCGGACGCCACCGACCCGCCCCATGGCCAGGGCGTGGCTGGACACCTCCATCACCACGGCGGTGACGCCGCGCTCTCGGGCAGCGGCGAGCATGGCATGCAGGTCGGTCGCCTCGGGCGTGGTCCGGACACTGTCGATCACCAGGTCACCGAGGCGGGTCTCCACGGTGCCGATCAGACCGGTGGTGTGCCCGGCCGCCCGCAGCCCCGACTCGACCAGGTACGCCGTCGAGGTCTTACCCGCGGTGCCGGTCACCCCGATCACCGTCAACCCGGCGGTCGGGTCGCCGTACACCACACTGGCCAGGTCCCCCAGCACGGCCCGCGGGTCCGGCACCACCAGCATGGGCAGACCGGCTTCCGCCGTCGCCGCCGCGCCATCCGGGTCGGTCAACACCGCCACCGCACCAGCCTGGGCCGCGGCCGAGACGAACTCGGCACCGTGCCGCCGGGCACCGGGCAGGGCCGCGTACAGGTCGCCGGGGCGGACCTCCTGGCTGGCGTGTGTCACCCCGGTGACCGTCGGTTCCGTTGGACCGGACCGGAGGTCAACGGCGTCCGCACCGCACTCGGCGGCGAGCCGAGCAGCGAGGTTACCGAGCCGGATTCCGGTCACGCTACGAGGGCGAGGATTGCCGGACACGGCGTCAGACCCTACCCGGTCGTCCGGTTCCGGCCACACAGCCGCCCCGGTGGTTCGTCGGCACGCACCGATGATGTCCCGTCTACGCTGGTCAGCGGGGAAAGACGTCAAAGTTGGGTGGCGGGACCTTCGACGGCGGTACCTGATAGTGCTGCAGGGTGAACCGCATCATGTCGGCGAAGACCGGTGCCGCGATGTCGCTGCCGCCCCCACCGTCGGGAGTGTGGGCGAAGACAGCAATCACGAAGCGGGGCTTCTCGGCCGGGGCCATCCCGACGAACGCCGCCACGTCGCCGGGCTGCTTCTGCCCGTTTACCAGCCGCGCGCCCGTGCCGGTCTTCCCGGCCACCCGGTAGCCGGAGATCGCCGCGGCCCGACCGGTCGCGCCGTCAACGGTGGTCACCGCCTCCAAGGCGGTACGCAGCTCGGCGGCGGTCTCCGGGGTCAGCACCTCCCGGGTCGTCGGCGCCTCCGGCGTTGTCCGCTCTCCCCCCGGCCCGATGATCTCCTTCATCAACCGTGGCGCGACGTACGTGCCGTCGTTGGCGATGGTCGCGTACGCGGCAGCCATCTGGATCGCGGTGGTGTCCACACTGTGCCCGATCGGCACCGACCCATGCGACGAGTCGCTCCACTCGTCGGCGGGCAGCACCGCGCCGCTCGCCTCGCCGAGCAACCCGACACCGGTCGGCTTACCCAGCCCGAAGCGCTTCTGGTAGTCGATGAGCCGGTCCGGGCCGAGCCGGTCGGCGACCTCGATGGTGCCGACGTTGGAGGAGAAGGCGAGCATCCCGGGGATGCTCATGGTGCGGCCGTTCACCGGGTGCGTGTCAGAGATACGCGTGTCGCCCTTGAGTACGCTGTTCGCCACCGGGAACGCCGTCTGCGGGGTGATCACGCCCTCCTGGAGGGCAGCGCCGAACGTGATCGCCTTGTGCACCGACCCCGGTTCGACCACGAACGCGGTCGCCACGTCGTCCCGGTCGGCCGGGTCACTGTCGAGCCGGTTCGCGACGTTGTAGGTGGGATAGGAGGCCTGGGCCAGCACCTCGCTGGTGCCCACCTCCAGGACGACCGCGGTGGCGGTCGAGCCGTTGACCGCTTCCATCGCCTGGGCCAGCTTGGCCTGGACCATGTATTGCAGGTCCCGGTCGAGGGTGAGGCACAGCGAGCTGCCCGGTTTCGCCTCGGTCGTCTCGCTGAAGCCCCCAGGGATCTGCGCGCCCCACCCCGCCTCGTAACGTTCCAGACCGTCCTTGCCGGTGAGCACCTCGTCATAGCCGGCCTCGAGCCCCTCCAGGCCGACCATCTCCGGGCTGGTGAAGCCGATCAGGTTGGCGGCCAGGTCTCCACCGGGGACCTCCCGTCGCTCATCGCGGCGGACGCCGATTCCCGCCAGCCCAAGAGCCTCGATCTGCTCGGCCCGGTCAACGTCCACCCCCCGTTTGAGGTATGCGAACTGCAGTTCGTTGCCGTTGGGCTGCTTGCGTTTCCGCATCTGGTCGGCGAGCTCCGCCGCCGGGATACCGAGCGGCTCGGCGAGTGCCTGCGCGGTACTCACCGGGTCGTCGATCAGGGTCGGGTCGGCGAAGACATACCGAGCCTCGACACTATGCGCCAGCACCTCGCCGTCCCGGTCTCGGATCGTGCCACGAGGTGCCGGCAGAACCACGACTTTCAGCCGGTCGTCAATTCCGGCACCGGCGTAGTCCGGATTCTCCACGACCTGCAGCACGACGAGCCGAATACCGATGACGGTGAACAGGGTCAGCACCAGCGCGGTGCCGAGCCGCAGCCGGCGGCCGGGGTCGGCCAGGCGGGGTGGCCTCGACCGGCGGCGTCGCGTCGGCCGGGCTGAGGTTGGTCGCGGCGGGCGTCGCCGCGGCGGTGGCTCCTCCGCCGGTGGATGCCGGGGCACGGTGCGCACCACGGAGGTGCGACGCGGCGGGTTCGCCCGCCGCGTCGCACCGGCCCGCCCACCACTGAGCACCTGGAGTGCCGGACGGAACGGGTCACCGGAGCGACCGCCATCTCCTCGCGGTGTCCGGCGCGGCTCGGCGCGACCGGCGCGGGCCTCCCCTAACCGCTGCTCGCCGATGCTGCGGCCGCGGGGGGTGTAGGCCCGGGCGCCGGAGATGCCACCACCCGACTCTGCCGGGCGGGGATCGGCTGAACTATCGGCGCGGGACGGGCCGCGCCGGGACCCCTTGGCGTCCCGGCGCGGCTCCTCCGATCTCGGCGGCACGACTACCCCCCGGTAGCCGGCTGGCCGGCCCCCGACGATGGCCCGCTGCCCGGCTGCGGCACATGAATGGCCGCGCCACCGTCGGGAAGCTGGATGTAGCCCGGCTCGAGCTCGACAAGGCCAAGCTTGCGGGCGGCATCGAGCAGATTGCCCGGCGCCTTCGCCTCGGTGATCTGCTGGTTCAGCTGCTGCTGCTGCAGGTTGAGAGTGGTCTGCTCGTCCTGGAGTTGAGACAGCCGAATCGCGTTCTCGTTGATCTTAGTGTTGACCATCAGGATGCCGAGCACTCCGCCGACCACCAGTACCACGACCAACGCGGCAAACGGTGCGCGCGGCACCGATACCGGAGCCGGTGGCGCTACCCGCAGCCGGGTCGTTCGGGTGCTGACAGTCCGCGCGTTCGGGCGCAGCGCCGCGGTGCCCTGAGTCGGGAACGCACGCGTGTCCCGCGCGCGGGTCGCCCCTGTCCGCCCCGCCGGCAGCGTCCGGGTGTTGGTGCGCGTGGCCCGCTCCGCCGCGATCCGGCCCCCCGACCGCGGTGTGCGCTGCCCGTCGCCAGCCCCATTCCGGCGGTCGCGCTTGTTATTCGTCATGTCCCTCCCCCTCGTCATCCGTCCCTGTCCCGTCATCCCCCGAGGCCGGCCGCCGCACGGCCGACCCCGTCCCCGGTTGGTGCATCCCTCGGACCCGTCGCCGGTACCGTTCGCGGTCGGTACGTTGGCGCTGCTGCATGGTCGGGTCGAGCCGTTCGGCAGCCCGCAGCCGCACCGAGGCGGACCGTGGGTTAATCGCGACCTCCGCCTCGCCCGGCAGCTCCGCCCCCCGACTGAGAAGCCGGAAGGTCGGGCCGGTCCCGGGTAGCTCGACCGGAAGGTCGATCGGACCCTTGCTGCGAACCCGGTCCGCGAGGGCCACTTTGGTGAGCCGGTCCTCCAATGAGTGATAGGACAGGACCACCATCCGGCCCTCGATCGTGAGCCGGTCGAGCGCCGCCGGCAGCGCCGTCTCCAGCGCCGCCAACTCTCGGTTCACTTCGATCCGTAGCGCCTGAAAGGTTCGCTTTGCCGGATGACCGCCGGTGCGCCGGGCGGGCGCGGGGATGGCCTGCCGGACCAACTCGGCCAGCCGCGCCGACGAGGTGATCGGGGCCCGGTCCCGCTCCCGAATAATCGCCGTGGCGATCCGCGGCGCGAACTTCTCCTCGCCGTAGACCCGCAGCACCCGGGCCAGCTCCGGATGCGAATAGGAATTGACCACCTCTTCGGCGGTCACCCCCCGACTCTGGTCCATCCGCATGTCCAACGGGGCGTCCTGCGCGTAGGCGAACCCGCGGTCGGGCGCGTCCAGCTGCAACGAGGAGACTCCGAGGTCGAAGAGGATCCCGTCCACCATTGGAAGACCGAGCCGATCAAGCACCTCGGGCAACTCGTCGTAGACAGCGTGCTCCAGGTGGATTCGGTCAGCGAAGCGAGCCAGTCGTACGCGGGCATGCGCCAGCGCCTCGGTGTCCCGGTCCAGCCCCACCAGCGTGGTCTGCGGATGTGCCGTCAGGATCGCCTCGGCATGCCCGCCCAGCCCCAGCGTGGCATCGACGTAGACCGTCTGACCCGTCCGGTCCAGCGCGGGAGCCAACAGCTCAAGACAGCGCTCAAGCAGCACCGGCACGTGCGCGCCACGAAGCTCCCCCATGTCGCCCCCCACTGGTTCCGTCCCGTCTGTCGTGCCGTGCCTGTCGTCGGACGGCGCCCCCGCCGTCGTACCACCAGATCCCCATCCGCTCCCGCCGGCCTTCCGGCAACGGCCCCCGATCGGATCGCGCGCCTGGCACCGGGGAAGGGATGCCAGGAACTCGAAAGCGGCTGGAGATCTCGCAGTACGCCCAGGCGCCGTCGCGCCTACAGACCAGGCAGCACCCCCTCCTCGATGTCAGCGAATTCGTCTTCGCTCTCGGCGAGGTAGCTCTCCCAGGCGACCCGGTCCCAAATCTCCACCCGGGTGTGCGCGCCGATCACCACCAGATCTCGGTCGAGTGCGGCGTACTCCCGCAGGTGACCCGGGATTGTCACCCGCCCCTGTTTGTCAGGGACCTCGTCGTGCGCGCTGGCGAAGAAGACCCGGCTGTAGGCCCGGGCCGCCTTGTGCGTCATCGGCTGCGCGCGTAACTGATCCGCGATGCGCTGGAACTCCGGCGTCGGGAAGACGTAGAGGCAACGCTCCTGCCCTTTGGTAATCACGACACCCCCCGCCAGCTCGTCCCGGAACTTCGCCGGAAGAATCAGCCGGCCCTTGTCGTCCAGGCGTGGAGTGTGGGTGCCGAGAAACACGGCCCAAACCCCCTCGCCCTTCAAGCGGCTTCGCGGCGCCGCTGACCCCCGGGCCGGTGGGCCCTCCCGGCCGCACCATCGGGCCCCACTCTACTCCACTTCCCTCCACCCGCAACCAGAATCGCCCGCGTGGCGCGGCTCCCGCCCCGCCAAAACCGCACGTCAAAGCGGGTGGAGCGGAGTGGAGGGCGCCGGCGGCCGGGGAACCGTCCACTGTCCGACATAGATCGGACCCACTCCCCACGCCCGATCCACTCGGCTGCCCCGGGCAACGAGCCGAAGCGTTCACCGCCAGCAGCGATCTGGGGAGCCCCCGGGTGGAGTAACCTCGCTCGCGTGACGGACGCGAGAATGCCCCTACGGGCGAAGGTGGCCAGCTCTGTGTCGCGGACCGCCGCGGCCCTGTCGCGGGCCGCGGGCCGCGGGGACGGCTCGGTCATCGGTGGTTGGATCGGCCTCAAAATCGACCCGGAGCTCCTCGCGCACCTCGCCGCAGGCCGCGCCATCGCCCTGATCTCCGGCACGAACGGCAAAACCACGACCACCCGACTCGCCACCGCCGCGGTCGGCGTGCTCGGCAAGGTCGCCACCAATTCGTTCGGCGCGAACATGCCCACCGGGCACACCTCGGCGCTCGCCAAGGCCGGCAGCACCCCGTACGCGGTGCTCGAGGTGGACGAGCACTACCTCGCGCAGGTACTGGACGCCACCGATGCCCACGTGGTGGCGCTCCTCAACCTCTCCCGCGACCAGCTGGACCGGGCCCGGGAGGTCGCCATGATGGCGCAGCTCTGGCGCGCGGCGCTGATCCGCCACCCGGAGCTGCGGGTCATCGCCAACGCCGACGACCCGATGGTGGTCTGGGCCGCCAGCCCGCCGACCAATCACGACCAGCGCATCACCCCACCCCAGGTCGTCTGGTTCAGCGCCGGCCAACGCTGGCACGACGACTCCTGGGTCTGCCCCGAGTGCGGCTCGACCATCGCCCGGCAGGACAACCAGTGGTGGTGCACCGGCTGCCCGCTACGCCGGCCGCAGCCGCAGTGGTCCGTCGAGGACGACGGCGTGATCGACCCGACCGGCGCCTGGCACAAGGTCCAGCTCCAACTCCCGGGGACAGTCAATCTCGGTAACGCCGCCACCGCCCTCGCCGTCGCGGCCGAATTCGGCGTACGGCCGGTTGACGCCGTACTCCAGCTCGGCTCAGTCACCTCGATCGCCGGCCGGTACGCACAGGTCGAGCGAGACGGACGGCTGATCCGCCTGCTGCTGGCGAAGAACCCGGCCAGCTGGCTGGAGGCGTTCGACATGGCCGACGAGGCGCCGACACTGCTGTCCATCAACGCCCGCGATCCGGACGGGCTGGACACCTCTTGGCTCTTTGACGTCGACTTCAGCCCCCTGCGGGGTCGGCAGGTGCTCATCACCGGCGACCGAGCGTTCGACCTGGCCGTCCGACTCGACGTGAACAACGTGCCGTTCCAGCACGTACGCACCTTCACCGAGGCGATCCAGTCGGTCCCGCCAGGCCGACTGGAGGTCATCGCGAACTACACCGCGTTCCAGGACATCCGAGCGGAGTTGGACCGTGTTCTCTGACAGCCTGCGCATCGTCTGGGTCTACCCGGATCTGCTCTCCACCTACGGTGACCGGGGCAACGCACTCATCCTGGCCAGCCGCGCCCAGCGGCGCGGCTACCCGGTCGAGGTGCTGGAGGTCCGGTCCGACCAACCGCTGCCCGCCACCGCCGATCTCTATCTGGTCGGCGGCGGTGAAGACGGTCCCCAGGCGCTCGGGGCGCAGCGGCTCATCGCCGACGGGGGCCTGCACCGCGCCGTCGCGCGGGGCTCGGTGGTCTTCGGCGTCTGCGCCGGCTACCAGCTCCTCGGCACCTCATTCTTCGCCAAGGGCACCAAGTACGCCGGGCTGGAGCTGCTGGACCTCTCCTCGGACCGGGGTCCTACCCGCGCCATCGGCGAACTGGCCGGCAACATCGACCCACGACTGGGGCTGCCGCCCCTGTCCGGTTTCGAGAACCACGGTGGGCGTACCCACCTTGGCCCAGGTGTGTCACCGCTGGCCCAGGTGACCGCTGGGATCGGTAACGACACCCGGACCGAAGGGGCCTGGCGGGGCAAGCTGCTCGGCACCTACTCGCACGGACCAGCCCTGGCTCGTAATCCGGCCCTGGCCGACCTGCTGCTGCGCTGGGCGGTCGGCGTCAACCAGCTCCCCCCGCTGGACGACACCTGGTCGGACCTGCTCCGCGCCGAACGCCACGCCGCAGCGGCCGCCGCCCGGTCGTGAACCACGACGGCCGCCGCGACACCACCCCCCGCGGCGGCCACCACGATCCGGGCACCCCCCACCGCTGGCAGCCCGCCGCGGTTCAGCCCCGCTGGTGGCGGCGGGCGGACTCGGCGGCCGGCCGGTTCGGTCTGCTAATTCTCCTGCTCGCCGGGTTTGGGGTGGCGCTGCTCGTGGTTCCCCGCCCGGACCCGACCGGCCTACCCCAGCTCGCCGACCAGTTGGGCGGATACGCCCCGGTCACGGCGGTCGGTGGCGGAGCGCTCCTGCTCGTTGCGCTGGTTCCCCGCACCTTCATCACCCTGGCCGCCGGTGCCGTCTTCGGCGCCGTGGAAGGGGCCGCGTACGCACTCGGCGCGGCGCTGCTGGCAGCCGCCATCGGCTTCACGGTCGGTCGGCTCCTCGGTCGGGAGTTCGTCGCCGACCGGATCCGCGGTCGTCTCGCCCGGCTGGACGGCTGGTTCACCCGGCAGAACGTGCTCGGTGTCGTTACCGTACGACTGCTGCCGATCGCCGGCTTCGGCCTGGTCAGCTACGGCTACGGCACCACCGGGGCGCGGGTGGTGCCATTCCTCGTCGGCAGCGTCGTCGCCTCCGCGCCGACCGCCTTCGGATACGCCGCCGTCGGCGCCGCGGTTACCTCGCCCGGTGGGGTCAACTGGTTCGCCGCCGCACCGGCCGGGCTCGGTCTGATCGCCAGCGCGGTGCTCATCCACCGCTGGTGGCGCGCCGAGCGGGCCAGTGGGGCACGCAGACCAGGACGGGCTCGTAACCGACGCTGACCAGGCGCACCCGGGTCGCCCCGGCAACCGGGGAAGCAGCCGCAGTCGCCCCGGCAACCGGGCAAACCCCCCGGTAACCGGACTAGCAGCCGCGCGGCGGGTGCCCGGGGCCGCCCCACATCGACCATGGAGTTGCGGTGGGGGCCGAACACCCCGGACCGGCATCTACCGGGTACCACAACTCCATGATCGGTGGTGACAGCCGCCGAACGGACCTCAGGCCACGACGGAGACCATTCGGCCGGAAACCACGATGACCTTGCGGGGGTCCTTGCCGCCCAGCGCGGCGGCGACCGCCTCCAGCGCCGCCGCCCGGACGGTCTCCTCCGCCGCGTCGGCCGGTACCTCGATCCGACCCCGCACCTTGCCGTTGACCTGCACCGGGTACGTCACCGACTCGGCCACCAGCAGAGCCGGGTCCGCGACCGGGAAGTCGGCGTAGGTCAACGAGGTCTCGTGGCCCAGCCGGCGCCACAGCTCCTCGGCGACGTGCGGAGCGAACGGCGCCAGCATCAGCACCAGTGGTTCGGCCACCTCGCGTGGCGTCTGCGGCAGTCGGGTCACCGCGTTGGTCAGCTCAATCAGCTTCGCGATCGTGGTGTTGAACCGCATCGCGTCCATATCGCCCCGGACCCCGTCCACGATCCGGTGCAGCAGTCGACGGGTCGCCTCGTCGGCCGGGGCGTCCACCACCCGGGACGCGCCGCTGCGCTCGTCCACAATCGCCCGCCAAACCCGCTGCAGGAACCGGAACGATCCCACCACAGCCCGCGTCTCCCAGGGGCGGGAGACCTCCAGCGGACCCATCGACATCTCGTACACCCGGAACGTGTCCGCCCCGTACGCAGCGCACATCTCGTCCGGTGTCACCACGTTCCGCAGGGACTTGCCCATCTTGCCGTACTCGCGGTTGACCTGGACATCACCCAGGTAGTAGGCGCCGGAACGCTCGACCACCTCCTCCGCCGGCACGTACGCGCCACGCGCATCGGTGTACGCATACGCCTGGATGTAGCCCTGGTTGAACAGCTTGCGGAACGGCTCGAAGCTCGACACATGCCCCAGGTCGTACAGCACCTTGTGCCAGAACCGGGCGTAGAGCAGGTGCAGTACGGCATGCTCGGCGCCGCCGACGTACAGATCGGTGCCCCCGCAGTCCCCTTCGCCGCGCGGGCCCATCCAGTACCGCTCGGCCTCCGGGTCGACGAAGCGGTCGGCGTTGGTCGGATCCAGGTAGCGCAGCTCGTACCAGCAGGAGCCGGCCCACTGCGGCATCACGTTGGTCTCCCGGGTGTAACGCTTCGGACCATCGCCCAGGTCCAGCTCCACCTCGACCCAGTCCCGCCGTCGCGACAGCGGCGTCTCCGGGTTCGACTCCGCGTCCGCGGGATCGAAGGTGCGGGGCGAGAAGTCATCCACCTCGGGCAGCTCGACCGGCAGCAGCTCCTCCGGCAGGGCGATGGCGGCGCCAGTCTCGTCGTACACGATCGGGAACGGCTCGCCCCAGTACCGCTGCCGGCTGAACAGCCAGTCCCGTAGCCGGTAGGTCACCGCGCCCGAGCCGTGGCCCTTCGCCTCCAGCCAGGCGATGGTCCGAGCCTTGGCCTCGGCGACGCCCAAGCCGTTCAGGTCCAGGCCGCGCTCGGGGGCGGCGCTGTTGATGGCCGGACCGTCCCCGGTGTACGCCGTACCGGCAAAGCCCTCGGCCGGCTGGACAGTACGGACGATGGGCAGGTCGAACACCTCGGCGAAGGCCCAGTCCCGCTCGTCCTGACCGGGCACCGCCATGATCGCGCCAGTGCCGTAGCCGGCCAGCACGTAGTCAGCGATGAAGATCGGAATCTGGGCCCCGGTGACCGGGTTGGTGGCGTACGCCCCGATGAAGACGCCGGTCTTCTCCTTCGACTCGGCCTGCCGCTCAAGGTCGGTCTTCGCCGCAGCCACCTTGCGGTAGCCCGCCACCGCCGCCCGCGGGTTGGCCTGCCCGCCGGTCCAGGCCTGGGGAACCCCGGCCGGCCAGGCCGTCGGTACCAGGGCGTCCACCAGGTCATGCTCGGGCGCCAGTACCAGGTAGGTGGCGCCGAAGATCGTGTCCGGTCGGGTGGTGAAGACACTGATCCGCCGCTCATCCCCCGAATCCGAGACCGAGGTGGGGAACTCGATATGCGCGCCGATGGAGCGGCCGATCCAGTTCCGCTGCATCAGCTTGATCGGCTCGGGCCAGTCCAGCTTCTCCAGGTCATCCAGGAGCCGGTCACCGTACGCGGTGATCCGCATCATCCACTGCTTCAGGTTCCGCTTGAAGACCGGGAAGTTCCCCCGCTCGGAGCGGCCGTCGGCGGTGACCTCCTCGTTGGCCAGCACGGTGCCCAGCCCCGGGCACCAGTTGACCGGTGCCTGCGAGACGTACGCCAGCCGGTGTTGGTCGACGACGGCCCGCCGCTCGGCGTCGGTCAGCTCACCCCACGGTCGCCCGTCCGGGGTGCGCCGGGAGCCGCCGGAGAACTCCGCGATCAGCTCGGCGATCGGGCGGGCCCGCTTCGCCTCGCTGTCATACCAGGCGTTGTAGATCTGCAGGAAGACCCATTGGGTCCAGCGGTAGAAGTCGGCGTCGATGGTGGCCACCGAGCGGCGCTCGTCGTGGGCCAGCCCCAGCCGGCGCAGCTGCGCCTTGTATCGGGCGATGTTCGCCTCGGTGGTGGTACGCGGGTGGGTGCCGGTCTGCACCGCGTACTGCTCAGCGGGGAGTCCGAAGGCGTCGAAGCCCATCGCGTGCAGCACGTTCCGCCCGGCCATCCGCTGGTAGCGGGCGAAGCAGTCGGTACCGATGTAGCCCAGCGGGTGGCCGACATGCAGCCCGGCACCCGACGGGTACGGGAACATGTCCAGTACGTACAGCTTCTCGGCTCCCGCCCGCGGATGCTCGGAGTCGGCCAGCGGGCCGGTCGGGTTGGGGGCGTGGAAGGTGCCCTCGCGTTCCCAAGTGTCCTGCCAACGGCGCTCGATCTCGTCGGCCAGAGCCGCCGTGTAGCGGAAGGGGGGAATCTCGCTGGCCGGTGCGGCTGCCTCAGTCATGGCTCTCCTCGCTTCAGTCGGCGCGGATGGTCTCGTGCGGTGTCGGTCGATGCTCGCCACCCGCCGGCGGGACCGGGCCGGCGACGGGCACAAAAAAGCCCCTCGCACAGGAGGGGCCGCCGTGCTGTCGCGCGTTCAGCGCATCAGCACGGCCCGGTAAGAAGCAGGAAGACTCCGGCCATGCCCCGGAGTGTACCCCGCCGACATTCGGGAGCGCGCCCGCGGCCACCCGGGCCGGTCATCTCCCGGGCCGGCCATCTCCCGGGCCCGCCCTCCCCGGGCCGAGTGGCTCCGACCGTGCCGGTGCTCTTCCTGGTCATCTCCCGGCCGGTCATCCCCGGCCCGCCTGCCGGCGTGCCGCTGGGGCCCGCCCACCGAGTTCGTCATAGCGCGTGCTGTCGGCCAGCGGACTACCCGCCCGGTAGGCAGCACGGGCCAGGGCGTAGCCGCCGACCGGCGCCGAGACGAGTTGCAACCCGATGGCGACCAGGCCCACCAGCACCGTTCGGAGGCCGGGTAGCAACAGCAACACCGCCAGCAGGACGCAGATCAGGCCCAGGCTGCCGGACTTCGCGACGGCGTTCATCCGGTTGTAGACATCGGGCAGTCGGATCAGCCCGAGGGAGCTGATTACGATCAGGCCAACGCCGATGACCAGCAGCGCGGAGGCGACCAGCATTCGAATCATGGCCGCCGCCGATGTACCAGGCGGGCCAACGCGACCGTGGCCAAGAAGCTGACCAGGGTGCCGGTAAGGACCAGGTCCAGCAGTCCGGGCTCCTCCAACCGAACCGCCAACACCGCCACCGCCGCCAGGAACACGAAGAAGCCGTGGTCGAGCGCGGCGGCACGGTCGGCGTCCGTGGGGCCGACGATCAGCCGGCCGAGCACCACGATCATCGACAGGGCAAGCACCACCAGCACCACGTCGAGCAGGAGCATCCGTCACCCACCTCCCTCACTACCGGCCCGGTCGCCGTCGACCGGTCGGGCGGCAGCCAACAGCCGCCCCTCCAGTTCCGCCACGGCACAGCGAAACGCCGTCGCGTCGGCGGCATACATGCCGTGCACCCACATCACCCGCGGGTCCCGCCGCACCGCCAGCGCGAGGGTCCCCGGGGTCAGGGTGACGAAGAGCGTGAGCAGAGCCACCTCGGTGTCGGTCTGGGCCCGCAGTGGAACCCGAACCACCGCGGGCTGCAGCCCCAAGCCCGGAGTGACAATCTCCCGGGCCACTACCAGGTTCGCCTGCAGCAGCCGCCCCGCGAACCAGATCAGGAACCCCGCGATCCGCGCCGCCCGCACCGCGGCCCGCCGCACCACGCCGCTCATCGCCCGCTCACCGCCCGCACATACCCGGCCGGCTCCAGCAGCCCCGCCGCGGCGGCGTCGGCCACCTGCAACAACGGCCCACCCAACGGCCCGAGCAGCAGCGCGCACCCGCCGAGCGCCAACGGCGGTCCGAGCAGCGCCACGCCGGGGCGAGCCGTTCGCTCCCGGGCCGCTCGCGGCACCTCACCCCAGAACGCGACACCCCAGATCTTCAGCATCGACAACAACGTCACCAGGCTGACCAACACCGCCACCGTCAGCACGAGCCAGTCACCGACCTCGTTGGCGGCCCGCAGCACCAGAAACTTGGCGAGGAACCCGCCGAACGGGGGCAGACCGGCCAGGGACAGGGCGGCGACGCCGAAGGCCAACGCGAGCAGCGGGCTGGACGAGGCCAGCCCGCCCAGCCGGCTCAACCGGTCAGTGCCGCGAGTGGCCCGCACCACCGCCGCGCACAGGAACAGCGCCGCCTTCACCAGCACGTACTGGGCCAGGTAGAAGACGGCGGCGGCGAGACTCGCGGCGGTGAACAGGGCCAGCCCAAGCAGCACGTACCCGATCTGGCTCACCATGTGGAAGGCCAACACCTTCCGCATCGAACCGACGCCGATCGCGCCGAGCACCCCGATCACCATGGAGGCCAGCGCCACCGCCACCAGCAACGGGTGGTACGCCGGGTCACCGCCGTACAACACGGCGTAGATCCGAATGATCGCGTACAGCCCCACCTTGGTGAGCAGACCGGAGAAGAGCGCGACAACCACCGGTGATGCGACCGGGTAGGCGCGGGGCAGCCAGTCGTGCAGCGGCACGAGTGCGCCCTTGAGCGCAAACGCCAGCAGCACAACACCACCGGCGACCGCGGCGGCGGGGACTTCCCGGGCCACACCGGCGAGATCCGCGAGCCCGACCGTGCCGGTGACCCCGTAGACCAGTCCGACGCCGGCGAGCAGGATCGTGGAGCCGAGCAGGCTGGTGGCGATGTACACCCGGCCCGCGCCGGCACGCCCCGCGCCACCGGAGAGCGCCAGCAGCACGTAGGACGGGACGAGCATGACCTCGACCAGCACGAACAGGTTGAACAAATCGGTGGTGAGGTAGGCACCGTACGCACCCGCCGACAGCACCATCGTCAACGGCAGGAAGGCCCGGCGGCGGTCATCCCTGGTCCCGGCGGCGGCTACCAGGCAGGCCAGCACCACGGCCGCCGAGACCGTGACCAGCAACGCGCTCAGCGGGTCGGCCGCCAAGGTGATCGCGACAACCGGCGGCCAGCCGCCGACCCGGAGCACCGGTACCCCTCCGTCGTAGGTCGCCACCAGCAGGACCACACCCACCGCGGTGACGGCCGCCGTAGCAAGCAGCGCCACTATCCGGCGCAGCATCAGCCGGTCGGGGAGAGCGAGCAGCACGGCGGCGGCGAGTAGCGGACCCACCACCGGAACAATCAACAGGACGCTCACCGCGGCCCCCCGTCCCACGTCTCCGGTGGTCGACTCCCCCGCCGGGCGGCGCGGCGCAGCAGCCGCAGCAGGTAGACGGTGATGCCGAAGGTGATCACAATGGCGGTCAGGATGAAGGCCTGGGGCAACGGGTCGGCGCTCTCCGGACCCCCGCCGTCGACCGGCGGCTCCCGCCGATGCAGCCCGCCGGCGGCCAGCAGGAGCACATTCACCGCGTGCCCGAGCAGCACGAAGCCGAGCACCAGCCGCAGCTGCCCAGGGCGGAGTAGGAGAAACACGCCGGCCGCCACCAGCACTCCGACGATCAGCGGCCCGCTCATCGGACCCGCTCCCGAACCGGACCGGGCGCAGGGCCCGCGGGCGCGCTGTCCAATCGGCGGACCGCCGCCACCACCAGAGCCAGCACCATCAGGTACACACCGAGGTCGAACAGGAGAGCCGACGACACCGAACCGACACCGGGCAGGGGGAGTTTGATCGGGGTCAGGAAGGCCCGGCCCACCGCCAGCGGCGCCACGCCCGCGACCAACGCCAGTAGCAGGCCGACGGTGAGCAGCGGTGTTCCCCGGAGGCGGCCCAGCAGCGGCGCTCCCGCGGGGTGCGCCAGGTGGCCGAGCCCGACCGCGGTGCCGGCGAGCAGAGCGGCGATGAACCCGCCCCCGAGCTGCTGGTGGCCGCGAAGGAACAACACCGCGGAGACGGCGATCATGACCGGAGCCAGTACGCGGTACGCCAGCTCAAGCACCGGATCGACGGCGTGCCGTACGGCGCCAAGACGGTGCCGTACGGCTTCGGCCGGCCGGGCGAGCCCGATCAACCCCACCGCGACCACCGCGAGTACGACCGCCTCACCGAGGGTGTCCAGGGCCCGAAAGTCGACGAGGATGGTGTTGACCAGGTTCTGCCCACCGGTGGCCGAGGAGCCCTCCTGCAGGTACCAGTCGCCGGCGGGTGACAGGTCGCGGCGGCCGGTCAACGCCGCCGTCGCCGCGGTCGCCACCACCCCGGCGAGCACCGCCAGCCCGATGCCGGCGACGATCCCCACCCGACGGCCCGGCGCGACCAACCGGCCGGGACGGCCCCGCAGGGCGAGCATGACCACCACCGTGGTGAGCACCTCGACCAGCATCAGGGTGAGCGCCACGTCCGGTGCCCCCGTGGTGAGAAACCAGATTGCCAGAATCAGGCCGACCGCGCCGGTCAGCACGACCGCCGCGAGCGCCGAACGGGTGGTGACCAGGCCGGCGAGGGCGACCAGTAGCAGCCCGAGCACGAGCCAGTCCCCCGGCCGGGTGGCATCCGGGTGTCTGGTGGGTAGCGGGCCGAGAAGCAGCGCGGCGACCGCCGCCAGCGCCACCACGGCGAGCAGCGGCCGGACCAAGTAGGGAGCTGGCGCCGTGATCTGGGCGGGTCGGGCCACGACTGCCCCGAAGCGCACCAGCGCGCGCCGCCACCGCTCGAGATATCCGGTGAACGGCGACGTGGTCGGTATCGCCGCGAGCATCGGATCGGTCCGGCGCCGGTACCAGAACAGCAGCGTCCCGAGCAGGACGGTGAGCGCGGAGAGCCCGAGCGCCGGGGTAAAGCCATGCCAAAAGGCCAGGTAGGGCGCCGGCCCCTGGGGCCGGGCATCGCTGGCGGCCCGCTCCACCATCGGGCTGAGGAGGGCGACGGCCGGGCCGAGAGCGGTGGCAAGGACCGCCGCGACGGCCGCCGGAGCCAGGAACGACCAGGCTGGTTCGTACAGCTCACGCTGCCGGGTCGGGCCGGAGAGGAGGCCGTAGACCAGCCGCGCCGCGTACGCGAAGGTGAGTGTCGCGGCGAGCACCGCGAGGCCGGCGGCGATCCACCCGAGCCAGGGCACCTCGTCCACCGTGACGAGCGCCTCGAAGATCGCCTCCTTGCCGACAAAGCCGATCGTCGGCGGCAGACCGGCCAGCGACATGGCTGCCAACACGGTTAGCGTCACAGTGATCGGCATCGCCCGCCATAGCCCGGACAGGGCCCGGATGTCCCGACTGCCTGCCTGCCGGTCGATGATTCCCACCAGCATGAACAGCGTCGCCTTGAACAGGGCGTGCGCGATCGTGTACAGGATCGCCGCCGCGTCCGAGGCGGGCGTGCCGACGCCGATGACACTGACCAGCAGGCCGAGCTGGCTCACCGTGGAGTACGCGAGCAACGCCTTGAGATCGTGCTGGCGGAGCGCCAACAGCGCGCCGACGATCGCGGTGAGCAGCCCGAGGCCGATCAGGGTGAGGTCCCACGGCCACTGCCCGCCGAACAGCGCCGAGAAGCGCATCAGCAGATAGATGCCCGCCTTCACCAGCGTGGCGGCGTGCAGGTAGGCGCTTACCGGGGTGAGGGCGACCATGGCGCCGGGCAGCCAGAAGTGGAACGGCACCTGCGCCGACTTCGTGATGGCCGCGAAGATCACCAGGGCACCCGCCGCCCAGGCGGGTCCGGTCGCCAGCCGGCCCGGATCGGCCAAGATCAGATGGAGGTCGCTGGTGCCGAGGCTCGCGGTGAGCACGACCACCGCCACCAGCAGCGCCACGCCACCGGTGGTGGTGAGGACGAGAGCCTGGATCGCCGGCCCGCGGGCCTGCGAGCGACCGTCCTGGCCGATGAGGACGAACGACAGGATGCTGGAGAGCTCCCAGAAGACGAACAGCAGCAGCAGATCGTCGGCGAGCACCAGACCCAACATCGCCCCGGCGAACAGGGTCATCGTCACGTACACCCGGGTGTGCCGGCTGTCCGGGCTCAGGTAGCGCGGACAGTAGGCCATGACGAACGCGCCCACTCCCAGCACCAGCAGGGCGAAGATGAGACTGAGTGCGTCCATCCGCAGCTCCGCGGAGACCCCCAGCGACGGCAGCCACGGCCAGGAGAGGATGACCGCCTGGTCGGCGAGGAGCAGCGGACGCTGGGAGAAGAGCAGACCCGCCCCGGCCAGGTATCCGACGGCGAGCACGTAGCCGGCGTTCCGCCCCAACCACCAGGTCAGCACCGGCGCAACAGCGGCGAGGAGGAACTGTCCGCCGAGGGCGGCAGCGAGAATCATGCCGGCCCGCAGCAACCGGGCCGGCGTCGCCTACGAGCACCCGGCACCGCCACGGCTGCCATCGCCTTCTCCCTACTCCACCGACCGCGTCGGGGCTGCGGACTACCCGGCCGGCACCCTTCGACACCTCCCCCAACGGACAAATATTCCGGACGTATGCCGTGGAACACCTGGGGCGGTCGGCTGCGGTGACAAACATCGCTAGCCTGTCAGGCAAGTGAGATTTCTGCGGCAGACGAGGCTTGCGCGTGACCACGCGAACCAACGGCGGGTCCAGACGCTCCGAACGGAGCTGCCGTCGAGGCGATAAGGAGGACGTCCGTGACACAACAGACCCGGGACGAAGCGGGCGGTCTGCTGCCACACGATGAGTTCCGCGCCGCCGGCGACGCCATCGTGGCGAACATCGAACAGGTCATCGAGGGCAAGACCGCCACCGTGCAGCTCGCCCTCGCCGTTCTGCTCGCCGAGGGCCACCTGCTCATTGAGGACGTCCCCGGGGTCGGCAAGACCAAGCTGGCCAAGGCACTGGCGCGCTCGATCGACTGCTCAGTACGCCGCATCCAGTTCACCCCCGACCTGCTACCCAGCGACGTCACCGGCGTCAGCGTCTACAACCAGGAGACGCATGACTTCGAGTTCCGCCCCGGCGCTGTCTTCGCCAACCTGGTGGTCGGTGACGAGATCAACCGGGCCTCGCCGAAGACCCAGTCAGCGCTGTTGGAGTGCATGGAGGAGCGGCAGGTCACCGTAGACGGCATCACCTACCCGCTGCAGACGCCGTTCATGGTGGTCGCTACCCAGAACCCGATCGAGATGGAGGGCACCTACCCGCTGCCGGAGGCCCAGCGCGACCGCTTCACCGCCCGGATCGCGATGGGGTACCCGGACTCCGGGGCCGAGTTGGCGATGCTCGACGGGCATGGTGCCAGCGACCCGCTGGAGTCGCTGCGGCCGGTCTCCGACGCCAGCACCGTGAGCCGACTCATCACCCACGTCCGGCAGATTCACGTCGCCGACGTCGTCAAGCAGTACGCGGTGGATCTGGTCACCGCCACCCGAGAGGCTCCCGACCTCCGCCTCGGCGCGTCGCCCCGAGCGACCCTGCAGTTGCTGCGCACCGCCCGCGCGGTCGCTGCGCTCGAGGGGCGCGACTACGTCCTCCCCGACGATCTGCAGGTACTGGCCGTACCGGTGCTGGCGCACCGAATCATCCCGACCGCCGACGCCCAGATGGCCCGACGCACCACCGACACGATCGTCTCCGATCTGGTGCACCGGCTGCCGCTGCCGCAGGAGCGCCGGCGTACGTCGTACGACACCCGGCCCGCCGCCAACAGCAGCCGCGCCCCGTACGAGCCGCGGAGGGCGTGAGGTGCGCGACGGGCTACGCGGGCTCACCACCCGGGGCCGGTCGTTCCTCGCCGCGGCGGCCGCGGCGGGGATCTCGGCCACGCTCCTCGGTGAGCGGGATCTGCTCCGAGTGGCGGTGCTGCTCGCGGTCCTGCCGCTACTGGCAGCGCTCTACGTCGGCCGCAGCCGGTACAAGCTGGCCTGCAATCGTTCGCTGGAGCCAGAGCGCGTACCCGCCGGCTCCAATTCCCGCGTGGTGCTGCGCCTACAGAACCTGTCCCGCCTGCCCACCGGCATGCTTCTGCTGGAAGATCGACTGCCGTACGCACTGGGCAGTCGGCCCCGGGTCGTGTTGGACCGGCTCGGCGCGCAGCAGGCCAGCTCGGTGACGTACACCGTGCGGGCCGACATACGCGGCCGATACAAGATCGGCCCACTGGTGGTCCGGATAGCCGACCCATTCGGTCTATGCGAGGTGGTCCGGGCCTTCCCCAGCATCGACCAGTTGACGGTGGTCCCGCAGGCCGTACCCCTGCCCACGGTCCGGCTTCCCAGCGAGTACGCGGGTGGCGACAGCCGAGCCCGGTCGGTCGCAGTGCACGGCGAGGACGATGCGGCGACCCGGGAGTACCGGTTGGGCGACGACCTACGGCGAGTGCACTGGAAGTCAACCGCGCACACCGGTGAGCTGATGGTCCGCCGCGAGGAGCAGCCCTGGGAGAGCCGCGCCACCGTGCTACTGGACACCCGGGCGTACGGGCACTGCGGTGACGGGCCGACGGCCAGCTTCGAATGGGCGGTCTCCGCCGCCGCGAGTATCGCCGTGCACCTGCGGCAGAACGGCTACCGGCTACGGCTGCTCGCCGGCTCCGGTACGGACCTCGACGCGACGGAGGCGACCGGCCACGAGTTCCTCTTGGACAACCTCGCCGACGCGCGCCTCGACCAGCGAACCGAGATCGCTACGCTGGTCCGGGAGGTTCGGCATCACGTCGCCGGCGGTCTGATCGTCGGCCTGTTCGGGACACTCAGCACCGTTGAAGCCGAACTACTGGCCGCGCTGCGCGGCAACGGCACCACCTGCGTGGCGTTTCTACAGAACAGCTCCACCTGGCTCACCCTGCCGGCCGATACCCGGGCCGAGGCCGAGGATGCACACGCCGCCGCCGCGCTCGCGTTGGTACGAAGTGGCTGGCGAGTGATCGGCGTAGAGCACGGCTCCCGGTTGCCGGCCCTGTGGCCGCAGGCCGGCCGGGGCTCGCAGGGCTTCGCTGTCCGGGCCGCATCGGCCGAGACCGTGGCGAGCAGACGATGAACCGGAGGCCGCGCACATGATCTCCCACCGGAACCTGGGTCTGGTCGCTGCCGCCGCGACGCTGCTCGCCGCGGCGCCGTTGTCGGCCATCTTCGACCGCTGGACCTGGCTGGTCCAATCGACCATCGCGGTCGCGGTGGTGGCCGCGGTGGCCGCCCTGGCCCGGCTGGGGCGGGCTCCGCTGTGGGGGCAGCTGCTGGCCATGCTCGGTGGCCTGTTGCTCGCCCTAACGTGGCTGTTCCCCTCCGGCGCCGAGTTGCTGGGCATGCTGCCGACCCCGGCCACCATCGGGCACTTCGGGGCGCTGGCGGAGGCGTCGCTGGTAGACATCAGCACCTACCGCGTGAAGGTGCCCGACACCGACCCGATGCTGTTCCTCACCGTACTCGGCATCGGCAGCGTCGCTGTGCTGGTTGACCTGATGGCGGTCGGGCTGCGCCGACCCGCGCTCGCCGGCCTGCCGATGCTGGCCATCTACTCGGTCCCGGTGGCCATCTACGTGGAGAGCGTCCCGCCGGTGCCGTTCATCATCGGCGCGGCCGGCTACCTGTGGCTGTTGGCCGCCGACAACGTCGACCGGGTGCGCCGGTTCGGCCGGCGATTCACCGGCGACGGCCGGGGAGTGGACGGGTGGGAGGCCTCCCCGCTTGCCGCCACCGGGCGTCGGCTCGCGGCGGTCGGGGTCGCGGTCGCGGTCCTGCTTCCGCTGGCGGCGCCGGGGATGGCTGGCGGCCTACTCGACACGCTCGGCCCGGGCACCGGGGAGGGCAGCGGAGCGGGCCGGGGGGCAACCGGCCAGGTCAACCTCTTCTCGGCCCTCCGCGGCCAGCTCAACCAGAGCGAGACCACCGACCTGGCGAAGGTGACCACCAATGACCCGTCCCCCTCCTATCTACGGTTCGGCACGGCCGACCAGTTGCGAAGCGATGGCTTCCGGCCGCGGTCTCCCCGGGGTCCATCGGTCAACCGGGAGTTCAGCCCGACCGTGCCGGACCGGGAGGGAATCACCCGCGCCCGCTACCAGGCAACGGTCGAGGTGACGGAGAGTTTCAACATGCCGCTGCTGCCGGTGTACGCCGATCTGGCGCAGATCAAGCTGAACGGCAGATGGTCCTTCGACACGAGCCAACAGGTCCTCTTCTCCAACCAGGAGCGTTCGTCGGGCAAGCGCTACGAGTTCGAGTACGTACGGTCGACCTACTCCCCGACGGCGCTACGGCAGGCCCGCCCGCTCCCGGCCGAGCACAGCCTCAACTGGCATACGCTCACGCCGAAGGTGCCCGCGGTGGATGCGTTGGTGGACGAGCTCACCCAGGGCCAGCGCACCGAGTACGACAAGGTGCGTGCCATCTATGACCACTTCTCCACGGAGAACGGGTTCAGCTACGCCCTCAGCACCGAGGGGGGCACCAGCGGTGCGGAGATCGTCGACTTCCTCACCAATAAAGTCGGGTTCTGTCAGCAGTACGCCGCCGCGATGGCGTGGTTGGTTCGGGCCGCCGGCATTCCGGCACGGGTCGCCTTCGGGTTCACCACCGGCAACAAAACCGACGGTGGAGCCTATGTGGTGACCAACCGCAACCTGCATACCTGGACCGAGGTCTACTTCGACGGGTTCGGCTGGGTACCGTTTGACGCCACGCCCGCCTACGGCGTGCCGGGGGCCGTCCGGTCCGACTGGGCCCCCGATCTGGAGGTGAAGGAGGAAGAGGCCGCCCCGGGGCCGAGCGCGACAGCGGGGCCAGCCGGGTCGGACTCCGGGACGAATCAGAACCAGCTGGAAGAAGGGCTGGAGGAGGAGCTGTCTGGGCAGCCGAGTGGCACCGACGCCCCCACCAATCCCGGATCGTCCTGGCTCTGGTGGTCGATCGGGGCTCTGGCCCTGCTCCTGTTGCTCACTGCCCCGGCGCTACAGCGGTCCGCCCTGCGCCGACGGCGCAGGGGCAGCCGGATGCCGTCGACCGGGCGGGCCGGGGTGGCCACGGGCGGGGTGCCTTCGGGTAACCATCGTATGGTGGTGCTGGCCGACACGGACCGGGCACGGGCCGACGCGCACACGGCCTGGGACGAACTGCTGGACACGTTGGTGGATTTCCGGCAACGGATCGACGGGGCGGAAACGCCGCGCGCCACCGCCAGCCGGCTCGCCCGAGACACCTTCCATGCGGACAGCGAGGCCGCGTCGGCGGTACGGCTACTGGGCCGGGCCGAAGAACTCGCCCGCTACGCCCAGGATCCGCACCCCGGGGAGCCGCTGCTGCCGGCCCTGCGCCGGGTCCGGGCCGCGCTCGTCGCGGGATCCAACCGGCGCACGCGCCTGCTGGCGAAAGCCCTGCCCCCATCGATGCTGCTGCGGTGGCGGGGTGCCGTCGCAGACGCCTCGGCCCGCCTGGTGTCGTCCTACGGCCGATTCCGGGCCGCGACCCTACGCTGGAGCCCACGGCGGCTACTCGCCGACCGCCGTTCCCATTGACCCACACCCGCCCCAACCGGTCGTCGCCGGTTGGGGCGGGACGGTCAAGGGCTCAACGGCGCCCCTCCGGGCGCTGCCGCCACCGATCCTCCATCCGGTCCAGAATTGACGGTCTACGCCCCGACCGCCCACGGGACCGGCGGCGCGTCGTCGTCCCACCTACGACATGCAGGTCGGGGGACTGTGACCGCCGGTGCGACTGCGCCCCGAAGCCCAACGCGGCCAACATGACGACGAAACCCGCCACCGCCAGTGGCGGGGTCTTGATCACCGCGCCATACACCAGCAGGGACAGGCCGACGACGACCACGCCGGCAGCGATGAGCAGACGACGCCGCGCATGGAAACGCGGGTCGCTGGCGCGCACGGCCGAGGCGAACTTGGGGTCCTCGGCAAGCGACCGCTCGATTTGATCGAACAGCCGCTGCTCGTGCTCCGAGAGCGGCACGGCACTCCTCCCCGGTCATGTTGGTCGGCCCGGGCGGCCGACAGACCGTGGCAGCCAACCAGCTGCTTACCCGCAAGTCTACGAGGGCCCTCGCGCGTCGGAAAGCGGGACGACCTATGGCCGGCGCTGATTTTCCCTCAGGTGCTGGTCACGGGCGTGCAACAGGCTGGCTGGACCGATGACGGACCGCCCGAACCGGGCGGTGGCGGCGTCAATGGCGCGTTCGGCTTCCCGCCATCCCCGCGCGGGCTCACCGAGGACGAGTTGCCGAGGTGCATCCCGGACGGGCATGATCTGCTCGGCCCGGATGCCGACCAGCCGGATCGGCTCTTCGGGGTCGAGGAGGGTGTAAAGCGCCCAGGCAGTGTCGAACATCTCCCGACCGACATCGGTCGGGAAGTCGAGGCTGCGGGAGCGGCTGATGGTACGGAAGTCGGCCAGCCGCACCTTCAACGCCACCGTCCGCCCCACCTGGCCGGAGGCGCGCAGCCGGGCACCGACCTTCTCGGCGAGCCCGAGCAGAGCCCGACGGATTTCCCGCCGATCGGTCACGTCGACGTCGAACGTCACCTCCGCACCGACCGACTTCTCCCCCCGCTCCGGGGTCACCCGCCGCGGGTCCCGTCCCCACGCCAGCTCGTGCAGATGCCGAGCCGCGGCGGTACCGAGCGCCCGACGGAGCATCCCGTCCGGCGCCTGCGCCAGCTCGCCGACGGTGACCAGGCCGAGCCGGCGCAGCGTCTCAGCCGACCGCTCCCCAACCCCCCAGAGCGCCTCCACCGGCAGCGGATGCAGAAAATCAAGCACCCGCGCGGTCGGCACCACCAGCAGCCCGTCCGGTTTGGCCCGCGTCGAGCCAAGCTTCGCAACGAACTTGCTCGGCGCCACCCCGACCGAGCAGGTGAGCCCCACCTCGGTCGCCACCCGCTCGCGGATCAGCCGGGCGATCGCCGACGGCGGGCCGAACAGCCGCTGGGCACCGGCCACGTCGAGGAAGGCCTCGTCCAAGGAGAGGGGCTCGACCAACGGGGTGACATCCCGAAAGATCTGCATAACCCTGCGCGAGGCGGTCGTGTAGGCGGTGAAATCGGGCGGCAGGAAGACCGCGTGTGGGCAGAGTGCCCGGGCCCGCGCGGTCGGCATCGCGCTGCGGACGCCGTACCGTCGGGCTGGGTAGCTCGCCGAGCTGACCACGCCCCGCGGCCCGATCCCGCCGACCACGACCGGCCGCCCGCGCAGCTCGGGCCGGCGGTGCACCTCGACAGCGGCGAAGAACGCATCCATGTCAACGTGCAGCACTCGACATCCGGAGTCGTCGGCGTCCGGCCCGAAACGCGGGTCGCCGCCGCGCGGCAACGACTGGCTGCGGCCCATACCCGGAAGGCTATTGCGGGTGTCCCCGCCCCAGCCAGCGGCGCGGCAACAAACCCGCAGCTCAGGCCCGGACCACCAGCAGTGGGATCG
This sequence comes from Salinispora fenicalii, assembly GCF_000514815.1. Lineage (GTDB taxonomy): Bacteria > Actinomycetota > Actinomycetes > Mycobacteriales > Micromonosporaceae > Micromonospora > Micromonospora fenicalii. The sequence continues at coordinate 242,385 of NZ_AZWQ01000009.1, read as the reverse complement.
TCATCTCCGCCGCGGTGTCCGAACCGTGGTACGCCACCAACCGACTCGCCATCGGCGGCTCGGAACGAGTGGCCAACACGGCGTAGCTGCCGTTGCAGAGCACCACCACGTCCCCGATCCGGCCCAGGTGCTCCTCGGGCACCGGGCCGAACCAGCCAGCCGCCACCAGCTCGGCCCGGGTGGTGACCCGAGCGGCAGCGCCGAGCACGGCCGACCAGGTGGCCACCACGTCGTCCTGGGCGCCGGGCCGCACGTGTAGGTAGCGGACGCGGGGCTCGCCGGCCACCACCGTCACGCCGGCGCGCAGGCGCGGGTCGGTGTCCAGGTCGAACCGGTGCTCGGCGGGAATGTCGAGCTGACCGTGATCGGCGGTGACCAGCAACGCCGCGTCCGACGGCAGCCCTGCCACGAGACGAGCCAGCAGCCGGTCAACATCGGCCGCGGCGGCACGCCAGGGCGCCGAATCGACCCCGCTGAGATGGCCAAGCCGATCGAGGTCCGGATGGTAGCCAGAGACCAGAGTGGGCCCGGCGCCGACCGTCAGCGCGGCCAGCATCTCCCGGCCCAGTTCATCAACGCCCGCCGCACCCCGGTAGTCGCCGCCCCGATTAGCCGCCAGGGTGAGGCCGCTCCCGCCGAACTCGGGCCGGCTCACCACGGTCACCTGGACCCCGGCAGCCCGGGCCCGTTCCAGCTGGGTGGGGACGGGCTGCCAGCGCAACGGCTCCGGGTCACCAGCCCAATCGATGTGGTTGAGCACTCGGTCGGTGCCGGGGACTCGCAGGGTGAACCCGAGCACGCCGTGCGCGCCCGGGGCAGTGCCCGTGCCCAGGGTCACCAGACTGGTCGGAGTGGTGGACGGAAAGCCGGAGGTGAGCGGCCGACCGACGGTTGCGGCCAGTCCAGCCAGAGTCGGTGCGTACGGCGTGGCGGTGGGAATCTGATGCCAGCCAAGCCCATCCACCAACAGCACGGCGATCCGGCGCACACCGTCGAGCATGGCGGTCAGGCCGAGCACGTCGGTCGCGCCGGGCACTCCCAGCGCCGCGAGCGCGGCGGGCAGGATGTCAGCGAGGCTCGCCGCGCCGTACTGGGGGGCGAGGATCCCAAACGGGTCGCTCGCACCGGAGTCAGCCGCGGCGGGCGAACCGGCACCGGCCCACGTTGGCGAGGTGCCGGGCAGGCGGGGTTGCTCCGGCGGGCTGGTCATGCCTGCCGACGGGCGAACAGGTGCAACTGGGCGGCGAGGTCCCGCCAGGGCGGTTGAGCGGCGAGCGCCAACTCCAGCTCCAGCAGGGCAGCGGGCTGACCATCGGCGACCGCGGCGGGCAGCAGGTCGGTGAGGACGCGTACGCCGTGGATCTCCTCGACCTCCAGACCCGCGGCCGTGAGCAGCGCGGCCGCCTCCTCGGCGGCGAAGCGCCGCCGCAGAGTGTCCCGGGGACCGGCGGCTCCGGAGGAGTCGGCGGCGAGGAGCGCGGCGACATCCAACTGGCCAGTCATGGCCCGACCGAGCACGGCGGCGGCCCGCCCGGCGACCAGCGCGCTCGCGGCACCACCAGTGCGCAGCGCGCCGGCCAGTGCGGCGACCACCGCCGCCGGGTCGTCAACCACCTCCAGGACGGCGTGGCAGAGCACTAGGTCCACGCTGGCCGGCTCCACGAGCCCGGCGAGCGCGTCACCGTCGCCCTGCACCGCGCGCACCCGGTCGGCAACCCCGGCGTCCATAGCGCGACGGGTCAGCGCGGCGAGGGCGTCGGGGTTGGCGTCCACCACGGTCACCCGGTGCCCGGCCTGGGCGAGCGGGACCGCAAAGCCGCCGGTGCCCCCACCCACGTCGAGTACGGTCAGGTCGGTGCCGGCACGGCGGTCAAGCTCGGCGCGCAGCACCGACCAGATGACAGCGGTACGCGGGGTCAACGGCGGGCCAGCGAGCCGCCCTCGGGTCTGCTCCACCTCGACCAGCCTAGTCACCACGTCCAGTCCCGTCCGGAACGGCTGGCCGGTCCGGACTCGCCGCGGGTCAGGACTCGGGGCCGGTCAGGATTCGCCGCCGGTCAGGACTCGCCGCCGGCGACGGCTTCCTCCTCGTGCCGCGAACGCACCGAATTCGCCACCGGCCCCTCGGTGATCTCGTACTCCCGGGCCTCGGCGTGATGGGTAGGCACCCATCCGGCGCCGAGCCGGGTCCGGCTCGTGTTGGCCACCCCACCGTTGTAGGCGCGATCCCCCATCATCGGTTCATCCCCTCGTACCGCGCGGGCCACGTTGCCAGCGCGGGCAGGATTCTCCTGCCACCCAAAACGAAAAACCGTAACCTGAATCACTTAATGATCACCGAAAATCACGGGCGGCCGGCCGAACCGGGAGTTCAATCGGGTCCAGCCGGTCAGCGGTGAGATTGATCACCCCCTCGTGCCGGTGGAGGAGACCCCGGACCACCAGTCCCCCGCTGTTCTTCGCCACCTGCCGATAGCGCTGCCACAGCCCGGGGGAACAGGTGACGTTGAGCATCCCCGTCTCGTCCTCCAGGTTGAGAAAGGTGACCCCACCCGCGGTTGCCGGACGCTGCCGGTGGGTGACGATCCCGCCAACCCGAATCCGCCGACCCGGTTCCATCTGCGCAAGCCGAGCGATCGGCACCGCTCCCAGGGCGTCGAGCTGATCCCGGACGAACCGGGCTGGATGGCTCTCCGGCGACAGCCCGGTCGCCCAGACATCCGCGACGAGACGATCGACCGCCGCCATCCCGGGCAGCATCGGCGCGACCGTGCCGGGCGCGGTGTTGGGTAGGCGGTCGGGATGCTCCTGGGCTGCCGCCCCAGCGCTCCAGAGCGCCTGCCGCCGGGTCACGCCGAAACACGCAAAGGCATCCGCGGTGGCTAGCGCCTCCAGTTGCCCGGCGGTCAGACCTACCCGCCGGGCCAGATCCGACATATCTCGATACGGCCCATGCGCTGCCCGCTCGGTCTCGATCTGCCTGGCCGCCTCCACGCCGAGCGTACGCACGCTGCCCAGCCCGAGCCGAACCGCCGGACCACCCAGCCCCCACGCGTGCGACGGCTCCCCCGGCTGGCTTCCCCAACGGGTGTTCGAGGTGGACTCCAGGACTGCGTCGGCACCACTGGCATTGACATCCGGCCGACGGACCTCCACCCCGTGCCGGCGGGCGTCATCCACCAGGGTCTGCGGCGAGTAGAACCCCATCGGCTGGGCGTTGAGCAGCGCGGCCAGGAACGGCGCCGGGTGATACCGCTTAAGCCAGGAACTGGCGTAGACCAGATAGGCAAAGCTCATCGCGTGGCTCTCCGGGAAGCCATAGCTAGCAAACGCGGTCAGCTTGCGGTATACATCGTCGGCCAGCTCACCGGTGATGCCCCGCTCGGCCATACCGGCGTAGAGCCGATCGGCGATCTTAGCCATCCGCTCCGCCGACCGCTTGGCCCCCATCGCCCGGCGCAGTTGGTCCGCCTCAGCCGCGTCGAAGCCGGCCAGATCGATGGCGAGCTGCATAAGCTGCTCCTGGAACAGCGGCACGCCCAAGGTCTTCTCCAGTGCGTTACGCATCAGCGGATGCGCGAAGGTGACCGGCTCCTGGCCGTTCTTACGCCGGATGTACGGATGCACCGAGCCGCCCTGGACCGGTCCAGGCCGGATCAGCGCCACCTCCACCACCAGGTCGTAGAAGCAGCGGGGCTTGAGCCGGGGCAGGGTGGCCATCTGGGCGCGACTCTCCACCTGAAACACCCCGACCGAGTCGGCCCGGCAGAGCATGTCGTAGACCTCGGCGTCATCCAGGGTCATGTCGCCCAGTTCGAGCCGCGCCCCGATCATGTCGTAACCGTGGTGCAACGCGGCGAGCATGCCGAGGCCGAGCAGGTCGAACTTGACCAACCCGACGGCAGCGCAGTCGTCCTTGTCCCACTGGAGCACGCTCCGGCCGGGCATCCGCCCCCACTCCACCGGGCACACCTCGATCACCGGCCGGTCGCAAATCACCATGCCACCGGAGTGGATGCCCAGATGCCGGGGAAAGGTCTGCACCGCGTCGGCGTACGCCACCACCGGCTCGGGGATGCCCTCGACATCGGCCTCGGCGACCGAACCCCACCGATCGATCTGTTTGCTCCAGGCGTCCTGCTGGCCGGGCGAGAACCCGAACGCCTTCGCTACGTCCCGCACCGCCGACCGGGGCCGGTACGAGATGACGTTGGCGACCTGAGCGGTGCGCTCCCGCCCGTACCGGGCGTAGACGTGTTGGATGACCTCCTCTCGACGGGAAGACTCGATGTCCACGTCAATGTCCGGTGGCCCATCCCGCTCCGGGGCGAGGAAACGCTCGAAGAGCAGCCGGTGGCGGACCGCATCAACGTTGGTAATTCGTAACGCGTAGCAGACCGCCGAGTTCGCCGCCGACCCTCGGCCCTGACAGTAGATGTCCTGCGCACGGCAGAACGTGACGATGTCGTAGACCACCAGGAAGTAGCCGGGAAAGCCCAGTTCCTCGATCATGTTCAGCTCATGTTCAAGCTGCGCGTACGCCTCGGGGTGCGCCTCCGGCGGGCCGTAACGCTCGCGTGCCCCCCGCGCCGTGAGATGACGCAGCCAGCTCATCTCGGTGTGCCCGGACCCCACCGGATACACCGGTAGCGCCGGGGCGACGAGTTGTAGATCGAAAGCGAGTTCCGCGCCGAACTCAGCGGCCCGGGCCACAGCCCCCGGATAGGCGGCGAACCGGGCCGCCATCTCGGCACCGCTACGCAGATGGGCGGTGCCGGCAGCGGGTAGCCAGCCGTCGATCTCGTCCAGGCTGCGTCGGGCCCGGACCGCGGCAAGTGTGGTGGCCAGCCGACGCCGACCCGGAGTGGCGTAGTGCACGTTGTTGGTGGCCACTGTCGGTAGCCCCGCGGCCTCCGCCAGCTCGGCGAGGGCGTCGTTACAGTCGGTGTCGACCGGATGTCCGTGGTCGGTCAACTCCACCGCCACCATCTCCGTGCCGAACAGCGCGGTCAGCCGATCCAGCTCCCGGGCCGCCGCGTCGACTCCCTCGGTGAGCAGCGCGGCCGGCACGTGGCCCTTGCGGCAGCCGGTGAGCACCAACACGTGGTCCCGCAGCTCGGCCGCGACCTCCGCCAACTCCCCGTAGACCGGACGGCCCTTCTCGCCACCGCGTAGCTGGGCCCGGGAGATGGTGGCGGCCAACCGGGCGTACCCCTCATGGCCGTGGGCGAGCAGCAACAGGTGCCGCCCGAGCGGGTCCGGCTCGCCATTGGGCGTGCCCGGCAGGTCGAGAGAGAGTTCCGCGCCGAAGACCGTCGGCAGGTGCAGGGCACGCGCCGCCTCGGCGAAGCGCACCACGCCGTAGAAGCCGTCGTGGTCGGTCACCGCGAGAGCAGTAAGCCCCAGCCGGGCGGCCTCCTCGGCCAGTTCCTCCGGATGGCTGGCACCGTCGAGGAAGCTGAAGTTGGTGTGCGCGTGCAACTCGGCGTACGGCACTACATCATCCGAGCCGGCTAGCACCGGCGACGGATGGGACGGACGCCTGCCGGCCCACGTGGGAGCATCGCCGCCGTCGGCCTCTACCGCCAGCGGGTCCACCACGTGCAGATGCCGCTCGCCGTCGCGGGTACGACGTTGGCCCCGGGTGGATTCACCGCTGAGCACCCGCTCCAGCTCCAACCACGACAGATCCGAGTTGTGAAAGCTCATCGGTGGCCGCCTGCGCCGTGAAGATCAGTCATAGCTCGCCTCCACCAGCCACCGGCCGCCCTCAACCGCGAGTAGCAGGGCGGCACCATCGGCGAGGCAAACCTGGAACCGGGCCCGCCGTCGGGCCTCTGCCGGTTCCCACCACCGCTCGTCAACCGGCCACGGACCAGTCCACCCGGTGATCGCTACCGACCGGCCGGCCCCGATGGTGAGCCACGCCGGTGCCGCACTCACTGCCAGGCGTGCGCTGACCACGACGGGTTCCTCGACGACGTCCCGCACGGTAGCGACCAGCGGTTCAGGGAGCACCACCGCTGGCGCCGGTGGTGGAAGCCGGCCCGGCCACGGCGGCTCCCCCGGCCGGTCCGGCTTCCACCCCGACGTGGGGGACCCGGGGCGGGCTGACCGGCGTTCATCGCCCCACGGCACCAGGCGCACCTGGTCGGCCGGGGAGCGTCCGCCGCCGAGCACCGCGGTAACCACCGCCTCGGGGCCAAGGAGACCCTGGATCCGGCTCAACGCCCGGTGGGCCCGGTCCCGCTCCTCCCCGGCCTCTCCCCACAGGCCGGGCTGGAGGGCCCCCACCTCGACCACCCCGTCGGGCACCAGCCGTAGCCGGACGATGCCAGCGGTGGGCCGCGCCGGTTCGACACCCGACCGGCCACCCGAGAGCCACCCGTCGAGCTGCCACCGCGTCCGGTCGGCGATGGCGGTGGCGGTGAGCAGACCGTCGTGCCGCCAGGTCCGGTGCAGTTCCTGGCCGTGCGCGGTCACCGCCTCAATCCCGAGGCGGGTGCAGGCTAGCCCGTACCCGGCGAGGCGGTCGTGCAGCTGCTCGGCCAGCGTGCGGGCGACGAAGGCCGCCGCGTCCACGCGGTCGAGCGGTTCGTCCTGGTCCGCGGTGACCGTCAGGTCTACCGGAGGCCGCCGAACCGCAAGCGGGCGGTGGTCCCGGCCCGTGGCCAGTCGGTGGGCCAGCGCACCGTCGGCGCCGAATCGGGCCAGCACGTCGCCGGGGGACAGCGCGGCAAAGTCGCCGAGGGTACACATACCGAGCCGACGCAGCAGGTCGGCCAGGGCCGGTCGACCGAGTGCCTCGACCGGCTGGTCGGCGAGGAACCGCGGTGTCCCGCCCGGGGGGACCACTTGGCCGCTGCGGGCGGCCAGCCCGGCGGCGAATTCCCCGTCAGCGATGCCGACCTGGCTCTCCACCGCGCAGGCCTGGGCGACCTGCTCGATGATCCGCTCCGCCGCCACCTCCTCGCCACCGAGGTGGCGGGCCGGGCCCCGGGCCGGCACCGCGCACATCCCGGGACGGACCACCGCCACCCCGGCCACCAACTCCTCGACTGCCGCCACCACCGGCTCGAACGCTCGGGTGTCCCGGGCGGGATCGTGGACGACAACGGTGAGTCGGGGGCACCGACTCTGCGCTTCCCGCCGCCGTAGTCCTCGGCGCACTCCCCCGGCCCGGGCCTGCTCGGAGCAGGCGATCACCCGGTTGGCGTGCAGTACCGCGACCGGATCGGTGGCGGGCACCCCCTCCACCAGCTCAGCGGCGACCACTGGCCAGTCCGGACACCAGAGCGCCATCGTGCGGAGCCCGGTCACGCCGAACCGGCCAGGGTGAGCGGCCGGGGAGCGTCGGTGACCGATGGCACCGCTCGGAGTCGCCCGGCGCCGGAACGTCCCGTGGGCGAAGCCGCCCGGGCGCCATGGGTCGAGTCCGGAAGCACCTGGGTCGAACCAGCACCAGGCAGCCAGATCGTCACCTCCCGGGGACGGGTGGCGGCGCCTCGCCCCCGCGCCGCCACGGTGACCTCCCGCCGCCGCAACCGGCCCCGGCCGACACCGACTCCCTGCCAGACTCCCCGGATCACCTGAAGGGTCAGGTCGGCGCCGTCCCACCGTCCGTACGAGACGAGGACGCTACCCCGCTGCCGGGTCCGCGCCGCCAGCCGGCTGGCGACCGATGTAGACACTGCGCCCGGGGTGGCGGCGACCACGACATCCACCCCGTCGATCAGCGTGGCGACGACGGTGGCCCACTCGGGCCCCGGATGCGGCACGAGGGCGAGCCGGTCCAGGGCGATCCCGAGCTCGGCAGCGGCGACCGCCCCCAAAGTCGGCACCCCGACCACGGCGCACCACGAGCCGGCCCGGGACGCCTCAGCGAGCAGCGCCAGGACCAGGGAGGTGGCGCCGCTGTGCCGGGGCTGGCCAGCGGCGACCGAGATCGTGCTGCCGCGACGAAGGCCCCGGTTGGGCAGCAGGCTGGTCAGTTCGGGGGTGACCGGCAGCACCCGCCGCCCCCCGATCGCGTCCGGCGCACTCGCCGGACGCACCAGACCCGCCAATGCGGCGGAACCGACCACCATGCGGCCCGCCATCGGACCTACCCCCTGTCGTGCTGTCGTGCCGACGAATCAGCACATTTACAAATAGCTTAATAACTCACAAAACGGACTTAATGGAAGATATTCGTCCTGCTGTCAGCACCCCTCGCGTCGCCGCGGCTCAGGCCGCCAGGCCGCCGCCAAGGGACGGCGCTCGCGCCATGCTGAGCGCGGCCTCCACCACCAGCACGAACTCCTCGGCGGCACGCAGCAGATCGTCGGCCTCCCGGGAGGTGACGACCCGCGGGATGCCAGCCTCGGCAGCGGCGCGCTTACCGGCGGTCAGGGCAAAGAACCGAGCCCACTCGTCGAGCTCGGGGGCGACACCGGCGAGCAGGACCCAGACACTGGTAACCCGGCTACGCCGAGTCGGTACGGGGCGAGCACGGGAAGCGAGCAACGCCGCGGCGGCCCGCAGAGCAGCCAGGTGGGCCGCTGCGTAGCGGAGACCGTCAGGGCTGGTGCGGGCAGCTTCGGCGAGCCCGCGACGGGCCACCGTGAGGAGCTGGACAGGGGTGCGCTGCGGCAGCATGTGGGCCGGCACCGTCGGCACCGGAGCTGGCTTGATCGGCATGCTCTGTCTCCTCCAGGGGCCGAGGCGCCACCTCGACGGACGGATCCGCCGACGGGCCGCCGGGTCGAGCGGTGCGGAGGAAGACGCACCGGCGGGGGCCGGCCGGGCATGGACGCTTCCCCACACCACACCCGGCCGGCAGGACCGGCAGGTTCGTCGCCCGCCGCCGGGGGTCGTGGGCGGCGGGCGACGCTCCCGCCTGACGGGCCAGGGCTCGCGACCGCCCATGGCCCTGGGCGCGGCCCGCGGTGCCGCACCCGCCCGGAGCAGTGCCGCGAAACACCGCACCGGCTGTCGGAACGAGCATGCGAAGCAACAAACCCTCGGTTTTCGAACACCCGTTCTAACTACTGCTGACAGTACACCCTCCCGCCGAGAAAAACACAACGTGTGCCGTGCGTCGCCGCACGTCGGACGACACGAATGCCGCCGCGTCACCGCAGTCAACCTGGGCGACCTGACCGCCACGGTCGCCACCTCGGGCTCGCCCACCCAGCGACCACCACCACTGGCGTGGCCAACGAAATCACCCGGGGCGCACCGGGAAGAATGGTCGGATGCACCCACACCCGAAAGTACGGGCGACGCAGGAGGCGCTGAACGGCGCTGGCATACGCGACGGCGCTGGCGCCCCCAGCCTTGTTCGCCTGTTGCCCGACGCCGTCCACACCGCCGCGGCGGCCGCCGCCGCCCTCGATGTCGAGATCGGGCAGATCGCCAACTCCCTGGTCTTCGAGACAGCCGACGGGCCGCTGCTGGTGCTGACCTCCGGAGCGCACCGGGTGGATACCGTCAGCCTCGCCGCGGCGATCGGCGTCGCCCGACTCCGGCGGGCCACGCCGGAGTTCGTCCGCGAACACACCGGGCAGGTCATCGGTGGAGTCGCCCCGGTCGGCCACCCCCGGCCGCTGCGCACCCTGGTGGACACCGCCCTCGACAAGTACGACGAGATCTGGGCCGCTGGCGGCGTACCCCGCGCGGTCTTCCCCACCACCTATCCGGAGCTGCTGCGGCTAACCGGCGGCACACCGACCGAGGTGGCGTGAGCGGGCTTGTCGAACGAGCCACGCCCGGTCAACCGCCGAACGCCGGTCCCCGAGTTGGTCACCCTGCATGTGTGGCGGACCAGCCGAGCCGGGCTGCCCCGGGCGTTGGTCCGGATGGCGGGTGACCCGCGCCGGCTCCGCGCGCTACCCGGCGTCCGCTTCGCCAAACTGCTCGGTACCGGAACCGGCACCGGATTCGGTCCACGCGACGCGGACCTGACCCGGTGGGCGGCGTTGACCGTGTGGGACTCCCCCGCCGCGGCCACCGGCTTCGCCGACTCCCCGGTGGGACGGGCCTGGGCACGCATCGCCCACGCCGCCGTCCGAGTCGACCTACGCCCGCTCACCAGCCGAGGCGAGTGGTCCGGTCGGCGGCCGTTCGGCGACCCACCAGGCGGACGATCCAGCGGCCCGGTGCTGGCACTGACCCGAGCCCGGCTCCGCCCCGCCCGGGCGGTCACCTTCTGGCGGGCGGTGCCCCCGGTGGCCCACGCGCTGCACACCGCACCCGGCCTGCTCGCCCGCTTCGGCGTCGGCGAGGCGCCGTTGGGTTGGCAGGGCACGGTCAGCGTGTGGCGCACCCCGGCGGAGCTGGTCGCATTCGCGTACCGTCACCCCGAGCATCGTGCCGCGATCACGCGAACCCCCACCGAGGGGTGGTACGCGGAGGAGCTCTTCGCCCGGTTCGAGGTACGCAACGTGGTCGGTGACCGGACGGTGCTGGGCTGGACCACGGACGGCGAAACGAAGGTGGGGACGGCATGAGGCTGGTGCGGTGGACACCGGACGACCTCGTTCGACGGCTGGACGACGTGGTGACCGTCTACGGCGAGGCGATGGGGTACCCCGCCGATCTGCTCAAAGCACGGCGCGGCTACATCGCCTCCCACGTCCGCCGACCCGGCTTCCGCGCCGTCGCCAGCCTCACCTCCGAAGGCCACCTGGCCGGATTCGGCTACGGATACCACGGGACGCCCGGCCAGTGGTGGCACGACCAGGTGGGGCGGATGCTGGACCCGGGCACCCGCCGCCGCTGGCTGGCCAGCTGCTTCGAGGTGGTCGAGCTGCATGTCCGACCGCCCGCACAGGGGCACGGGCTGGGCGCCGGCCAGCTGCGCGCCCTGCTCGGGATAGCGGAGGGGAGCACCACCCTGTTGTCCACCCCGGAGGCAGACGAGCAGCACTCCCGGGCCTGGCGACTGTACCGACGCTTCGGCTTCGTTGACGTCCTGCGCGACTTCCGCTTCCCCGGTGACGAACGACTGTTCGGGGTGCTCGGCCGGGACCTGCCGCTCCCGCCACCCGCCGCCTCCGGAAGTGCCCCCACATGACCCGGCCCACCGTCCTGCCGGGGCACACCCTCCGGACCGCCTGGGCGCTACTGGCCGTGCTGGTGCTGGTGCAGATCTGCTACCCCCTGACCATGGGGCAGACCCGGGCCCGGCTGACCATCGCCACCGTCCTGCTCGGCTACCTACTCTCGGTTGGCCACGCGCTGCTCAGCCGAGGTCCCCGGACGGCGGCGGCGTTACTCGCCGTGGTCACCGGCGGCGGCTTCGCCATCGAGGCGCTCGGAGTGGCCACCGGATTCCCGTTCGGCAGCTACGACTACGCGGAGCAGCTCGGGCCGAAGCTGGCTGGGGTACCGCTGATCATCCCACTCGCCTGGACCTGGATGGCCTGGCCCGCCTGGCTGACCGCGGTCCGCCTCACCGGTGGTGGGCCGGCCGGGGGCGCCGGGCCGGCGGTCCGCCGAATTGCGCTGGCAGCGGTCGGACTGGCCGCCTGGGATCTCTTCCTCGACCCGCAGATGGTCGCCGAGGGGCACTGGACCTGGCGGAACGCCACCCCCGCGCTGCCCGGCCTGCCCGGCATCCCCATCAGCAACTACCTGGGCTGGCTGCTCTTCGCGGTACTGGTGATGGCCGCCCTGCGTCCACTGGCCGGCGCCGCCGTGGCCACCACCGACAACCGCGACACTCCGATGCTCGCGCTCTATCTGTGGACGTACGGCTCCAGCGTGCTGGCCCACGCCGTCTTCCTCGACCTACCCGCCTCGGCCGGGTGGGGCGCGGCGGTTATGGCGCTGACCGCGGTGCCGCTGGCAGTGACGCTGCTGCCCCGACGCCTCTGGCCAACACTGCCGCCCCGACGGGGCCGGGCGGCACCGGAGGGCCGGCGGCGTCGCGCCGACACGTCGGTATGAGCGAGCTGGCCCGACACCTCGCCGCCGGCCCCCGCCGAGGTGGGGCGCTGCCATGATCCTATTGCTGGCGATACTGGCCGGCGTGGCCGCGCTGACCACGCACACCCTGGTCAACGCCGGCCGTTGGCTGCGCCGCCCGGCCGGGATGCCGGCGACGGTAGCCGAGCCGGTGGCGGTGCTGTTGCCGCTGCGCAACGAAGCCGCCCGAGTAACCCCATGCCTGCGCGCGCTGCTGGCCCAGTGTGGTGTGCCGCAGCTACAGATCGTGGTGCTCGACGATGGGTCAACCGACGGCACCGGCGAGGTCGTCCGCACGGTCGCCGGCGACGACCCCCGGGTCACCCTGCTCGACGGCGACGCTCCACCACCCGGTTGGCTGGGCAAGCCGCACGCCTGTTGGCAGCTCGCCGCCCGGGCCGACCCGGCCGCCACCGTGCTGGTCTTCGTCGACGCCGACGTGGTGCTCGCCCCCCACGCCGTGGCCGCGGCGGTCGGCGAGCTACGGGCCGCGCGGGTGGCACTGCTGTCGCCGTACCCCCGAATCCTGGTCACGACGGTGGCCGACCGGCTGGTTCAGCCGCTGTTGCAGTGGTTGTGGCTGACGTTCCTGCCGCTGCCGGCGATGGAGCGGTCGACCCGGCCGTCCCTGGCCGCGGCCGGTGGACAGTTCCTGGTCGTGGACCGGGTCGGGTACACCGCCGCCGGTGGACACGCGGCGGTGTCCGACCGGGTTCTGGAGGATGTCGAGTTGGCCCGGGCGGTCAAGCGGTCCGGCGGCCAGATCGCCCTCGCCGACGGCTCACAGCTGGCCACCTGCCGGATGTACGACGACTGGCCACAGCTACGCGACGGCTACTCGAAGTCGCTGTGGGCCTCGTTCGGTCACCCCTCGGCGGCCGCCACGGTGGTCGCGCTGCTGCTACTGCTCTACACCGTCCCGGCGCTGGTCGCCGTGGCCGCGCTGGTCGCCGGTGCGCCCGGGACAGCCGCCGTCGCCGCCGGGGCATACCTACTCGGGGCCGCCGGGCGGATGGTCAGCGCCCGGGCGACCGGCGGCCGATGGTGGCCGGACGCCTTGGGGCACCCCGCGTCGATAGCGGTCCTCGGTTGGCTGACCCTGCGGTCGTACCATCTGCGGAAACGACGGCGCCTGAGCTGGCGGGGCCGTCCGGTCGGCTAGGAGGCACACCATGGCGCGGATCGTGATCGTCGGCGCCGGGGTGGGTGGCCTGGCCACCGCCGCCCGGCTGGCCACCACCGGGCACCAGGTCACCCTCCTTGAGCAGGGTGACACGGTGGGCGGCAAGCTCGGCCGGTACGTACACGACACGCCCGCCGGCCCCTTCCACTTCGACACCGGGCCCAGCCTGCTGACCCTGCCCCAGGTGTTCCACGACCTGTTCGAGGCCACCGGGGCGAAGCTCGACGAATACCTGGACCCGGTCCCGCTCGACCCGATCGTGCGACACGTCTTCCCCCAGGGTGGGCCAACGCTCGACTCGTGCGCCGACTCCGACGAGTTCACCGCCCGCATCGGCGCGGCCTTCGGCGAGCGGGCCGCCGCCCAGTGGCAGCGTCTCTGGCGACGTGCCGAGCGGGTCTGGACGGCCTCGGAACGGGATGTCCTGCGCCGCCGGATCGACTCGCCCCGGGACCTGGCGATGCTGGCCTGGCGGCTGGGTGACCTGACCGCTATCGGACCGGGCCGCACGCTGCGTGGACTGGGTCGCGCCCACCTGTCCGACCCCCGGCTCCGGATGCTGCTCGACCGGTACGCGACGTACGCGGGAGCTGACCCACGCCGGGCGCCGGCGGCCCTCGTCGCCGTCCCGTACGCCGAGCTGGCCTTCGGCGGCTGGTACCTCCGGGGTGGCCTGGGCACCCTCGCCGACGCCCTGCTGACCCGCTGCCTGGATCTCGGGGTGGTGGTACGAACCGGCGTCCGGGCCACCCAGATCGACGCGGCGGGCGGACGAGTGCACGGCGTACGCCTCGCCGGCGTGAACGCCCCTGTGCCGGCCGATGTGGTGGTGTCCAACGTTGACGCGCTCACCCTCTACCGGGACCTGCTGCCCACCCCGCGGCGGCTGGCCGCGCTAACCGACCGCAGCCTCGCCGGCTTCGTGCTGCTGCTCGGCGTACGCGGGGACTCCGGGCTGGCCCACCACAACGTCTTCTTCCCCGACGCCTACGACAGCGAGTTCGACGCGGTCTTCGGGGCACCCGGGCGGGGGGTTCGGGCGCGCCCGGCCCCGGACCCGACGGTCTTCGTCACCGTGGCCGCCGATGAGACGGTCCGTCCGGCGGGACACGAGGCGTGGTTCGTGCTGGTCAACGCTGCTCGGCAGGGCACCGCCACCGGTGCTGTCGACTGGCGACGCCCCGGCCTCGCCGAGGCGTACGCGGACCGGATCCTGGACGTGCTAGCCGCGCGGGGGGTGGACGTGCGGGACCGGCTGCTGTTCCGGGAGATCCGTACCCCGGCTGACCTGGGCACCGCGACGGGCACGCCGGGCGGAGCGATCTACGGCACCACGGGCAGCCTGCTTCGCCCGCCAAACCGGGGGCCGGTCCACGGGCTGTGGCTGGTCGGTGGCTCCTGCCATCCGGGCGGAGGGCTGCCGATGGTCGCCCTCTCCGCCCAGATCGTCGCCGACGCCATCGGCCCTGCCTGGTAGCGGGTAGGCGCGGCCCCGCCGACGCCTACCCGCGGTGTCACGGCTTCCGCGCGGCGCAGGATCGGGGCACCGGAACGTGTGCCTGATTCCGTCGTCGGCGCACGGCACTAACGCCGCTCCGGCGGCCCGCGAGCGTCAGCTGGCGTTGATCAGTGCGCCCCGGACGGCGGCCAGTAGCTGCCCGAGGCCGAAACCGGCCAGCAACGCCCAGACCGCGCTCGCCATGGTGATGGTGCCCGCGGCCAGGTCTGGCTCGATCAGCCCAGTCAGCCCGGCCAGCAGCAGGCCAACGAGGGCCACCACGACCCGGGTCGGCCGCTCCCCCACGGTCACCGCACCGATCTCTCGCATTCCGGCGGAGGTCGCCCGGGCCCGCACGTACTCGTGCAGCCAGGAGAGCGCACCACCGGCGGCCACCAGTGCACCAGGCGCGCCGAGCAGCCAGAACGCGACCAGCCAGGCCGCCTCACCGAGCCGGTCAGCCACCGAGTCGTAGACGTACCCGAGCCGGGTGGTGCGGTTACTCGCCACCGCAACCGCTCCGTCGAGGCTGTCCGCCACCGAGGCGAGCAGCACCAGCAACGCGCCGAGGAAGGGGCCGTCCTGTGGGCGTATCGCGACCAGCGGCACGCCGAGGCAGAGCAGCACCCCGGCGACGGTCACCGCGGTCGGGGTGACGCGCAGCCGACCCAGCAGGTAGCCCCCGTGGTACGCGAGGCGCAGCCAGGCACGGACAGGTGGGGCCGCGGCACGCGGATCGAACCCACCGTGCAGGCGCGCCCAGGCCGTGGCGTATTGGTCCCAGTTCAGCTGTCTGCCCACCACGGATCAACCGTCGCACCGATCGCGCAGTGTCGTGGCGCGTCTGGTCACCCGGGGGTACTGACTCGCAGATTCCGCCAGATCTCCCGGGTCGCGGTGGACCGGTTGAAGGTGATGAAGTGGATACCGGGAACACCCTCGTCCAACAGCCGCTGGCACATCTCACTGGCCTGCTCGACTCCGAGCTGGCGGACCGCCTCCGGGTCATCCGCGACCCGCTCGAAGCGCGCGGCCAGGGCCGGTGGGAAGGGCGCACCGGAAAGCTGCTCCGACCGCTCGATGGTGCTGACCTTCGTTACCGGCATCACGCCCGGGATGATCGGCGTGTCACAGCCCGCCGCGACCACCCGGTCCCGCAGCCGAAGGTACTCGTCCGCGTCGAAGAACATCTGAGTGATCGCAAACTCGGCTCCGGCCCGGCACTTGCGGACGAAGTACGCCGTATCAGAATCGATGTCGGGCGAGCGGGGATGTTTGTACGGAAAGGCGGCAACGCCGACACTGAAGTCACCCGCGTCACGGACCAGGCGGACCAGGTCCTCCGCGTAGTCCACGCCGTCCGGGTGTGGGATCCACTCTCCGGTGGGGTCGCCGGGCGGATCACCGCGCACGGCGAGAACGTTACGCACACCCGCAGCGGCCAACCGCCCGATCACGTGACGCAGCTCGGCCACCGAGTGATTGACTGCGGTCAGGTGCGCCATCGGCAGCAGCGTGGTCTCGGTGGCGACCCGTTCGGTAACCGCCACGGTCGTGTCCCGAGTTGAGCCACCGGCACCGTAGGTGATCGAGACGAACGACGGGCGCAGCGACTCCAGCTCCCGAATGGCCTGCCAGAGCAGCCGTTCACCCTGCGCGGTCTTCGGGGGCATGAACTCGAAGGAGAAGGTTGGCCGGCGGTCGCGGATCAGCTCCCCGATCGCCGGCTGCGGATTGGGGAGAACCGATGGAAGACCAAGCGCCACGCCATGACTCTAGCGGCGCCCGGCCGCTATCCCTAGACCTTCCCCCGCGGCAAACGGTGACAGGGGGCACGGCCCGACCGACACCACACAACACGCACAGCCGGCCCCGCGCCCGCAGGGGCACGGCGCGTCGCCAGGCCGCCGATGCGTCGCCGCCCGGCACGACCGGCTAGCGTCAGAGCGTGACCTACGCTGCTCCTGTCTCCCCGGTGGACCGTGCCGGGCTTCGACAACGCGTCAACAAGGCACTGGCCGACTTCCTGGTGGCTCGACGCGCCTGGATGACCGACGTTGACGCTTCCCTCGCCCCGTTGGCCGACGCAGTCGAGGCATTCGTCCTCGGCGGCGGCAAGCGGCTACGGCCCGCCTTCGCCTACTGGGGCTACCGGGGCGCCGGTGGGATCGACAACGAACAGGTGGCGACCGCCCTGGCCGCGCTGGAGTTTGTGCAGGCCAGCGCGTTGATTCACGACGACCTGATCGATCGCTCGGACACCCGGCGGGGGGAACCGGCGGTGCACCTGCGGTTCGCCGCCCGGCACCGGTCGGCGGAGTGGGACGGAGACGCGGACGGATTCGGTGACGCGGCAGCGATTCTCCTGGGCGACCTGTGCCTCGTCTGGTCCGATGAGCTGCTGCACTCCGCCGGACTGGACCCGCGCACCGTCGCCCGGGCACGACCGATCTTCGACCTGATGCGGACCGAGGTCACCGTGGGCCAGTACCTCGACGTACTGACCCAGGCCACCGGGGACACGTCGGTCGAGCGAGCCGGGACGGTCGCCCGCTACAAGTCGGCGAAGTACACCGTCGAACGCCCGCTGTTACTCGGCGCCGCACTGGCCGACGCCACACCCGAGGTCCACGTGGCGTACTCGGCGTACGGGCTGCCGCTGGGTGAGGCCTTCCAGCTGCGCGACGATGTGCTGGGAATCTTTGGTGACCCGGCGCAGACCGGCAAACCGGCCGGCGACGACCTCCGCGAGGGAAAGCGGACCTACCTGGTGGCAGCGGCGTTGGAGCTGGTCGGCACCGCCGATCGGGAGGTGCTACTCGACGGCCTCGGCGACTCCGACCTCGACGACGCGGGGGTGGCCCGGCTGCGGGAATTGATCGGAGCCAGCGGCGCGCTCGGCCGTGCCGAGCAGCGGATCCAGGAACTCACCGACACCGCCCTCGCCGCGCTGTCCACCGTTGACCTCGACACCGAGGCGCACCAGGCCCTGGCCGACCTCGCCATCGCTGCCACCCGCCGCCCTGCCTGACGCCGCCCCGTCCGGGCCTGACCCCACCCCGTCCGGCCTGACCTCGACCGGACTGGACGGGGACCGCCGAGGTCAGAAGCCGAGGGCCTGGGCGCGACGTTTGACTTCGCGGGCCTGATCGCCGGCTAGCGCCACGGCGGCGGTGCCGCCGGGCAGGGTGTCGTCGGGCTGATACAGCCAACGCAGGATCTCTTCATCGTCGTAGCCAGCGTCGGTGAGGAGATTCAGCACCCCGGGTAGATGCTTGAGCACCCCTCGGGTCGCCACCAGGTCCGCCGGCACCCGACGGGCACCGTCTCGGCGGACCGCGATCAGCTCCCGGTCCCGGATCATCTGGTGGACCTTGCTGATCGTCAGGTCAAGGTGCTCGGCGACAGCCGGCAGGGTCAGCCACGCAGCCGGTTCTTCGGCGGCAGGGCTCATGGCGGGCTCGCCAGCGGGAACGGAGTCGGTCACCCAACCACCCTGCCACGTCGCCCCGGCATCGGGCGAGGGCCCCCACGGCACCGGATCAGGACCGTTGTGCACTGGCCGGAGCTGCGAAAACAACCGTGTGGCGAGTCACCGAATTCAAAACAACACTGCCGGCCTGTAGCATCGGTGTCCAACCACCTACCCCTGGACACATAGACTCCCTGCCGATGGACACACAGGTCGCCGACACGTTGCTGGGCTCACTGATCGACGGGCGCTACCGCATCCGCGGTCGAGTCGCCCGGGGTGGCATGGCGACTGTATACACCGCAACCGACGAACGCCTCGATCGCACCGTCGCAGTTAAGATCATCCATCCCGCGTCGGGCCCGGAGCCTCAGGGGCAGGCAGCGAGCTTCGTGGAGCGTTTCGCCGACGAGGCGAAGACCATCGCTCGACTGACCCACCCCAACGTCGTCGCGGTCTACGACCAGGGCATCCACGCCGACCGGCCATACCTGGTCATGGAGTACGTACGCGGTCGCACGCTGCGCGACGTGCTCGCCGAACGGCACCGACTCAACCCCGACGAGGCGCTCGCGATCACCGAACAGGTGCTCGCCGCGATCGCCGCCGCGCACCGGGCCGGGCTCGTCCATCGGGATGTCAAGCCGGAGAATGTGCTGGTCGCCGAGGCACCGACCGGGGGCGCGGCCAACCTGGTCGACAGCGTGGTGAAGGTCGCTGATTTCGGATTGGCCCAGGCCGTGGAGGCGAGCTCCGACGACGCGCAGGCCAACCAGCTGATGGCCACGATCGCCTATGTCGCCCCGGAGCTGGTAACCGACGGGCACGCCGACCCGCGCACCGACGTCTATTCGGCCGGCATTGTGCTGTTCGAGATGCTCACCGGCCGCGTACCGTACGACGGCCATCACCCGGTCGAGGTGGCCTGGCAGCATGTGCGACAGGATGTGCCGGCACCGTCAACCCTGGCGCCAGGGCTACCGAAGGCCCTCGACGACCTGGTCATCCGCGCTACCCGGCGCGATCCCGGCGCCCGCCCGGCCGATGCCAGTGCGCTACTCGCCCAGGTGCAGGTGACGCGGGAGGGGTTGGGCAACCCCAATACCCACACCACAGTGCTGCGCCGAGTGACCGAGAAGCCCCCGGTGAGCGAGCCAACCATGATGGTCGCCACCGTGCAGCCGGCGCAGCGCCCCGCCTGGGCCCGGCTACCCGAGGAGGCCCCCCGGGGTGGCCGACGACGGGCGGCCGACAACGAGAGTGCCCGGTCCCGGTTGGCCCCGCTGCCCGGCCGAATCATGGGTGAACAGCGCGGCCGGCTCGCGGTGGCCGCTGTCGTCGTGATGCTCGGGCTGATCGCCGCGGTGGGTGGCTGGTGGGTTGGGGTCGGTCGCTACACGCAGGCCCCAGAGTTGGTGAGCCTGGACCGGGCCGCCGCGGAAGCACAGGCGAAGCGGGCCGGTCTGGTCCCCCGATACGCCGACCCGCGCCACGACGATCAGATACCGAAGGACGCCGTCCTTTCCCAGGATCCGGCCTCCACGTCCCGCATCGTGAAGGGTGGCACGATCACCCTCACCCTCTCTCTGGGCCCCGAACAGTTCGCGGTGCCGGATGTCGTCGGCAAAGAGTTCGAGTTGGCCGCGACCGACCTGACCGAAGCCGGCCTGAAGGTGATCAAGGGTTCCGCTAGCTACCACAACAGCCTGCCCGAGGGGATGGTGGTCGCCACCGACCCGAAGGCGGGCGCCGAGGTCAAGCCCGGACACGAGATCACGGTAACCCTGAGTAAAGGTAGGGCGCCCATCTCGGTGCCGAACCTGGTCGGCAAGCCCCTGAACGAGGCCCGTTCGATCCTGAACCAGCTCGGTCTGGTACTCGTTGAACCGCCGACGGTGAAGGAGTCCGACAAGCCCAAGAACGAGGTCATCGGGCAGAGTCCAGCCGACGGCGACGGCGTGGAGAAGGGGACGGAGGTCAGCCTGGAGGTGAGCCAGGGCCCACCGCAGGTGGTCGTCCCCCGCGTGATCGGCATGCCGTGCCAGCAAGCCAAGCAGGTGTTGGAGGGGCAGTCCTTCCCGGTCGCGGTGCAGTTCAACCAGAACGGCACCGTTCGGTTCCAGAGCCCCGGTGAGAACTCCCAGGTGCCACCGGGTACCCAGATCACCCTCGGCTGCCTGTGATGACGACGACACGACCGGTTGGCGCGCATACACCGACCAGTGGCGGGCTGGCGAAGGCCGCCCTTCCCTACCTGGATGCGACGGGCGCCGAGGTCACTCAGGTCTACGTGTCCAATTCGCGGGGCTGGGCGTTACCGCCCGGCAACCCGACGCAGGATGCACTGTTTCGCGACGGCTGCGCCGAGCGCGGCGTCCCGGTGTTCATCCACGCGTCCCTACTGGTCAACCTCGGCTCACCCACGGCGGCGACGGTGGAGCGGTCCGCGCTGACGCTGGCGCACGCGC
Source organism: Salinispora fenicalii (assembly GCF_000514815.1). Taxonomy (GTDB): domain Bacteria; phylum Actinomycetota; class Actinomycetes; order Mycobacteriales; family Micromonosporaceae; genus Micromonospora; species Micromonospora fenicalii. Next base: position 221,815 of record NZ_AZWQ01000009.1, on the reverse strand, counting down.
TACGCCGAGGGGCGGCGATCGGCGCCCAGGGGGTGGTGTTCCACGCCGGCAGCGCGGTTGACGCCGGATACGCCGACACGGCGATGCGCCAGGTCCGGGAAGTACTGCTGCCACTGCTGGACACCACCGGTGACACGAATGGGCCAATGCTGCTGGTCGAACCGAGCGCCGGCGGCGGGCGCTCGCTCGCCGCCCGGGTAGAACAACTCGGCCCCTACCTGGACGCGGTTGACCGGCACCCATGGCTCGGTGTCTGCTTCGATACCTGCCATGCCTGGGCCGCCGGGCATGACCTGACCGTCGAAGGGGGCATGACCGCCACGCTCGACACGCTGGTCAACACCGTGGGGGCGGACCGGCTGCGGCTAGTGCACGCCAACGACTCGAAGGACCTCTGCGGTTCCACCCGGGACCGGCACGAGAACATTGGCAAGGGCAGCATCGGGGAGCCCGCCTTCGCCGAGCTGATGCGCCACCCGGCGACCTCCGGGGTGCCGACGGTGGTGGAGACCCCCACCGAGAAGCACGTGGGCCACGCCGGCGACGTGGCCGTTCTCAAACGACTGCGTACCTGACCGGCCCGCTGCGCGGATCAGGTACGCAAGGCACGGGTGAGGACGTCAACCGCGCGGTTGATCGCCGCATCGTCCACACCTAGATGAGTGACCAGGCGGGCGGTACGCGGACCGAGCACACTGACCAGCACCCCTTCCGCACGGGCCGCGGCAGCGAAGGTGTGAGCGTCCATCGGCGTCTTGGTGAGATCCAATGGGACCAGGTTGGTACGCACCTCTGCCGCCAAGACCCCGAACGGCGCAACCGCATCGGCGAGCCGGGTCGCCTTCGCGTGATCCTCGGCAAGCCGCTGCACCTGGTTTGCCAGGGCGTACCGGCCGGCAGCGGCGAGGATCCCGGCCTGCCGCATACCGCCCCCCATCCGCTTACGGATGAACCGAGCTCGTTCGATCTTGTCGGCACTGCCGACCACCAGCGAGCCGACCGGCGCGCCGAGCCCCTTGGAGAGGCAGACCGACAGAGTGTCAAAGAGCATGCCGTAGGTGGCCAGCGGAACACCATCGGCGATGTGCGCGTGCCAAATCCGAGCACCGTCGCAGTGCACCGCGACCTGGGCGTCGTCGGCGACCCGGCGTAGCTCACGCAGAGCCGCCAGCGGGATCACACCACCGCCGCCCCGGTTGTGGGTCTGCTCCACGGCGACAGCCCGGGTGGGCACCGCGAAGTAGCCGTCGGGCCGAATCATGCCGGCAACCACGTCGGGGTCAACCGCCGCGGCGACCGCCGGCCAGGTCCGCGACGAAATGCCGCCGTACGCGGCAGCCGCACCGAGCTCATACGTCACCACATGCGCGTCCGCGTCGCAGAGCAGCTCACTGCCGGGCGGCACCAACAACTGCAGCGAAATCTGGTTGGCCATCGTCCCGGTCGGGCAGAACAGCGCCGCCTCGTGGCCGAAGAGCGCCGCAACCTCGGCTTCGAGGGCGTTGACCGTAGGGTCTTCGCCGTACACGTCATCGCCCACCTCGGCGATGGCCATCGCCTCCCGCATTCCTGCGGTCGGGCGGGTGACGGTGTCCGAACGCAAATCGATCATGACGTCTTCACTCCTCGCGTCAGCCACGACTGTTCCTCCTTCCGGCCGCCGACTGCGGGGCTCGCAAGCTCACTCCTCGCGTCAGCCACAATCACCCCCGAAGGCCGCCGACTGCGGGGCTCGCAAGCTCACTCCTCGCGTCAGCCACGGAGCATCTCGGCTACCAGGAACGCCAACTCCAACGACTGCTGAGTGTTCAGCCGCGGGTCGCAGGCAGTCTCATACCGGTCGGGCAGATCAACATCACCGATACCCTGGGCGCCGCCGAGGCACTCGGTGACATCTTCACCGGTCAGCTCGACGTGCAGCCCGCCGGGGTGGGTTTCCAGGCCGCGGTGCACCTCGAAGTAGCCCAGCACCTCGTCCACGATTCGGTCGAAGTGCCGGGTCTTGTAGCCGTTGGACGACTCATGGGTGTTGCCATGCATCGGATCGCACTGCCACACCACCTTGGCACCAGCGGCGGTGACCTTGGCGACGATCGACGGCAGGACATCCCGGACCCGGTGGTTACCCATCCGGCTGATCAGGGTCAGCCGGCCCGGAACATTGTCCGGGTTTAGCTTCTCGCACAACTCGGTTACATCGTCCGGCTTCGTCGTCGGGCCGAGCTTCACTCCGATCGGGTTCGCGATTCGGGAAATGAAGTCAATATGTGCCCCGTCGAGCTGCCGGGTACGCTCGCCCACCCAGAGCATGTGCCCGGAGAGCCCGTACGCTCGGCTGTCGGAGACACGGGTCAACGCTCGGTCATACTCCAAGGCCAGCGCCTCGTGGGAGCAGTAGAGGGTGACGGTCCGCAACGCCTCGTCCTCGGTCATCCCGCAGGCCTGGATGAAGGCCAGCGCCCGGTCAATCTCCCGGGCGATCGCCTCATACCGCTCGCCGGCCGGCGAGTTCCGCACGAAGCCCTTGTTCCAGTCGTGCACCGCGTGTAGGTCCGCCAGCCCTCCGGCCAGGTAGGCACGGAGCATGTTCATCGCGGCGGCGGAGTTCGCGTACGCCCGGATCATGCGTTGCGGGTCGGCAACCCGCGCCTCCGGCGTCGCGTCCAAAGAGTTGATCATGTCGCCTCGGTAGGCCGGTAGGCCACGCGCGTCGGTCGGCAACGACCGGGGCTTGGTGTACTGACCGGCCGCTCGGGCGACCTTGACCACCGGTAACGAGGCACCGTAGGTGAGCACGATCGCCATCTGCAGCAAGGTACGGGCGTTGGCGAGCAGGTGACTCTCGGTGTTGTCGGCGAAGGTCTCCGCACAGTCCCCACCCTGGAGCAGGAACGCCTTGCCCTCACAGACCAGGGCAAGCTGACGCCGCAACTGGTCGACCTCGTACGGGGCGACGACCGACGGGACGTTCTCCAGCACCTTGCAGACCTCGGCGACCTGGGCACCGTCCGGCCAAGGTGGGGTCTGGGCGCGCGGCAGGTCCCGCCATTGGTCCAGGCCGAGGGCAGCGTCCTCGGCGGAATCGATGGTTGGCCGGCTGGTTTGCAGCACCGGACTACCGACAGCGGGATGGCTCAGCTGATGCCACTCATGGCGCATGCCAGAAGCCTACGGCGACGGACCCAGCACCAAACCCGCGAGGGGGGCCGTTCCGGCAGGTGAGAGATCCGCCACCGAGCTCGCGCCGAATCGGGCGAGCACACCGGCCGCGGGAGCAGCCGAATCAGGGGGTCTCGATCGGCTCAGGAGTCCCGGTCGAGGCGGGCGCCGTACTGCCGGGTGTCTCACTCGCGATACACCAGTCGGCCCCATCCCGGGTGACCGTGAACAGCAGCGGGCGGACCAAGTCCTCCGCACCGCTGGTCACCGAGACCGTCGCGCTCACCTCCTCGCCCCGCGGACCGGGCCCAACCTCGGTGATCTGCGCCTGCGACACCTCGAAGTGATCAGCGAAGTCGCCGCTCGGTCCGGTGGCGACGGCGTCGAACGCCGGGTGCATCACGGCGCAGAACTGGCTGCGCCCGGCAGCCACGTCCTTGGCCGCTACCGCATCGAGGTACGCCTGCACCCGCTCCCGCGCCTTGGTCGCACTCTCGACCGCGGGCGCCTCCTCGGCGGACTCCGCCGGCTCGTCCGCGCCGCAACCGAGGAGGGTCACCAGCAAACTCCCGCCGAGCACGCCGAGCACCAGCCTCCGGTACGCCGTACGCATGCCACCTCCGAACGCCAGGGATTCCGACCGTCGACCGGCGAGTCTGTCACATCGGCCGAGGCGCCAGCCTAACGACACGGGCGGGGAAGGAGCGTTCCGCGGCTCCTCCCCCACCCGTGTCGATCATGCCTCGGTCGGGGTCCTAGCCGAGACCACTCTCAATGGCGCTGATCAGCTCCCCGTCGGTCGTGTCGCCGGAGAGTTCCCAGAAGAACGCGCCACCGAGGCCCTCGTTCTTCGCATAGGTCATCTTGCCTCCGATGGTGGCCGGGGTGTCGTAGCTCCACCAGTTGTTGCCGCACTTGGCGTACGCCGTGCCGCCGACCGTCCCGGTTACCGGACAGGTGTTCTTCAGGACCTTGTAGTCATCGAAGCCCGGCTCGTAGGTGCCGGGAGCGGCTCCGGTGGCGGTACCACCCGGAGCGGCCTGGGTGACACCCGTCCAACCTCGACCGTAGAAGCCGATGCCGAGCAGCAACTTGTCGGCCGCTACCCCCTTACCCTTCAGTTTCTGGATCGCCGCATCGGACCAGAAGCCCTGCTGCGGAATGCCGGAGTACGAGTAGAGCGGCGAGTGCGGGGCGGTCGGACCCTGTGGGCTAAAGGCGCCGAAGTAGTCGTAGGTCATCGCCATGATCCAGTCAAGGTTGGGCGCCGCACCGGCGTAGTCGGCAGCATCGATCCGGCCACCGTTGCTGGCATCGCCGGTGATCGCGGCGGTGACCAGAGCCGATGGACCGAACCGGGAACGCAGCGCGTCCACCACATTTTTGAATGCGGCCGGCCCGCTGGAGTCACAGGTGAGACCACAGGCGTTCGGGTACTCCCAGTCGATGTCGATGCCGTCGAAGACGTCGGCCCAACGCGGATCCTCAACCAGGTTGTAACAGCTCTCCGCGAACGCGGTCGGATTCTGCGCCGCCTGGGTGAACCCGCCGGACCAGGTCCAGCCGCCGAACGACCAGATCACCTTGAGGTGCGGGTACATCGCCTTGAGCTTGCGCAGTTGGTTGAAGCTGCCCCGCAACGGCTGTTCCCAGGTGTCGGCAACGCCGTCCACGCTGTCCGCTGCGGTGTACGCCTTCTCGTAGTCGGCGTAGCTGTCGCCGATCCCGCAACGCCCACCGGCGGTTTTGCCGAAGGCGTACATAATGTGGGTCAACTTCCCCGCCGAACCACTGGTGTGAATATTCTTCACGTGATAATTCCGGGCATAGACGCCCCACTGCGCGAAGTAGCCAACAACCTTATGGTCCCCACTGGGCGGCGCGGTCGTCGGAGGTGACGTGGTCGGCGGCGTGGTCGTCGGGGGTGGCGTGGTCGGCGGCGCGGTCGTCGGAGGTGACGTGGTCGGCGGCGCGGACCCGCCGGAGCAGGCAGCACCGTTGATGGTGCAGTTCATTGGCGCCTGATAGGGGCCTGTCCCGTTGTACCCCCAACGGAAGCTGGCGCCCGGGGCGAGTGGCCCGGCCCAACTCTTCTTAACCGCGACGTAGTGGTTCCCGGTGCGGGTGACATCGGCGTCCCAGAAGACGCCGATGCTGGTCCCGGCGGGAAGGTCGAACTCGATCCGCCAGGTGCTCACCGACTCATTCGAGCCATTGGTGACCGTCACCTTGGTCTCGTGGCCAGTCCCCCAGTCCTGCACCTGGTCGAACGTGGCGGTGACGCTGCCGGCTCCGTACGCGGCGGCCACCGGAACAGTCGCGATCGCCAGCACGACTACGACACCGGCCCAGAGAGCCCGGCGAAGTGATCTCTTCATGAAACACTCCTCAAACAGTTAGGAAACTTTTTTAATAATTATGAGACGTTACTCACAGGCCACAAATTCGTCAAGAAGTTCACACGCATCGCAACGGAACACTCTGGATTTCAGCGGCAAACCGGCCGCACACCCGTTGATCGCAACTCGGACACAAGCACAAGACATTGAATATATAAATTCAGCTATAGAGCAGAAAGCCCGCATTTATTACGGAAACACCCATCGCTGAGGCAGGTTCCCGGAGGCGCATGCTGCAGACCGACCGAGGCTCACCGGCCCGTTCGAGAGGCTGGACCGGACAACCTTCATCGGCTCCGGCCACGTTGGATGTACTGGAACGACGACCAGCTCCGGTTGCCTGCGGATCGACCCGCGACACCCGACGCTGCCCGGTGGGCGCACACCCCGCCACCGACCCATTTCCACCAGTGGCGACCGGAAGGGAACCGCCTGCCCACACCACCGATAGCTCTTTCGCGGGTACGCTGCGGTTGGTTCGCAGTGGAGTGACTGGTAAAGTCCGGTTATCTGCGTGGCTATTCACGATGGTTACGGTGACCATGATGCTTGCCGTGATCATGATGGTTACAGTGACCATGATGGTTATGGTGACCACGATGCCCGCGGTGGGCATGGTGAGGCATGACGGTTATGGTGGTCACGGGTGACGCACCGGAAGGCCGAAAACACAGTTATCGGGCCCTTGTGCGACAACTCGACCCAGGAGAAATTTTCGGGCTAGCCCACCGATCCGGCGACACGGGCCGACAAGGACGGCGCATGCAGCATCATCCGGCCAAACTGCCCCAGCCTCGACGGCCCACGATGGTGGATGTCGCGCGGCGTGCGGGCGTGAGCCTCAAAACCGTCTCCCGCGTGGTGAATAACGAGCCCGCCGTCGGCTCGGAACTTGCCGGACGAGTAATGACTGCCATCTCCGAGTTGGGCTTCCGGCGCAACGGCATCGCCCGCAATCTCCGATCCCGGCAGCTCAGCGCGACGATCGGCCTGCTCATCGAAGAAATCGCCAACCCGTTCTACGCGACGGTCGCGGGTGTCGCCGCGGAGATCGCGGCGGCGCACCAGACACTGCTGATCACCGCCTCTTCGGAGGAGGATCCGGACCGCGAACGCACGCTGTTGCTGGAGTTGGTCCAGCGCCGGGTGGACGGCCTGCTCGTGGTTCCCGCCGGAACGGACCACTCCTTTCTTCGGCAGGAGGTGGAGATGGGCCTTCCGGCGGTGTTTCTCGACCGACCGCCAGGGCAGCTCCTCGCCGATGTGGTCCTCCTGGATAACCAAGGCGGAAGTCGCGCCGGAATCCGCTCACTACTCGACGCGGGGCACCGACGAATCGGCATATTGTTGGGTTCCTTGAACGTATACACAATGCGTGAGCGATTGGCCGGCATACAGGCCGAGTTGTCGGGTTCCGGTATTCCGTACGACGAGGCGTTGGTGCGGAGTGGAATAGAGGGCCCCGAGCAGGCCAGCCGGGCGGTGGCAGAAATGTTCGGCCTCGCCGATCAGCCCACTGCTTTCTTCTGCGCCAACAACCGCCTCACCCTCGGCGCACTCCAGGAGCTTCATGGCCGAGGCAGCGACGCGGCGTTGGTCGGCTTCGACGATTTCGAACTGTCCCATCTGATGCCCCGGCCGTTGACCGTCATCGCCTACGACCAACGCGAACTGGCGCGGATCGCGACGGAGCAACTGTTCGAACGCATCGGTGGGGACCGGTCGTGGCCGTCGACCTCGGTTCTGCCGACGCAGCTGGTTGAACGCGGCCTAAGCTGATGCCGAGACGCCGCCCGGGACCGCCGATCACCACCCGATGACCCGGCCGACGCTCCGCCGGCCGGGCCCAGATCGCTATCCCGGCCCCGGGGGAAGCGCCGCCATAACATCGGTGAGCGTGGGTGGATCGGCCCCCCGCCGGCCGCAGGTGAGCGCGGCAATGGTGCTGGCCTGGTGCAGCCCCTGGCGCCACTGATCCGGGGTAACGGCCGCGAGACGAGCACCGGGCTGGTCACCGAGCGCACCGAAGTCCGCGAGGGCGGCGAGCAGGCCGCCGGTGAAAGCATCACCCGCACCGACGGTATCGACCACCTCGCCCCGCCGGGCTGACTGCCGGTACATCTCGCCGTCCGGTGCCAGCAGACAACTGCCGTCAGCGCCACGCGTCACCACCGCACAGGCCACCCCGGCGGCCCGCCACTCGGCCATGACCTGCTCGATGGTGCGGTCTGGGTAGAGCCAGTCCAGGTCCTCTTCGCTCGCCTTGACAATGTGCGCGGAGCGCACCTGCCGCTCCACCCGGCGCTGCTCCCCAACGCGGTCGGGGACGATGGAGGGGCGCAGGTTGAGGTCGATTGACAGGGTGAGCTCCCCGCGACCTCGTTCCCGGACAAAGAGGTCTTCCACGACCGCCGCGCCCGGAGCCAGGGCGAGTGCCAGTGAGCCGGAGTGCAAGGCGGTAAGCCCGGTGCCCGCGAAGTTCGGCAGCTCGGCCATGGTCCACTGCCAGTCAGCGGTCCCAGCCAGGTAGCACTGATAAGTGGCCTGGCCGGAATCGTCGAGTGTGGCGACCACCAGTGAGGTTGACTCGACCGCAGAAACTGCCCAGGTCAGATCCACTCCGTTGGCGTGTAGGTGGCCACGGATCCGCTGGCCGAAACCGTCGCTACCGAGCCGGGCGAGCAGCCGGACCGGCTGCTCAAGCCGGGCCAGGGTGAGCGCGACGTTAGCGGGTGAGCCGCCGGGCACGGCGCGGTAGCTTCCGGCCGTGTCCTCCGCAACCAGATCGACCAACGCCTCGCCAACAACCGCGATCACCGGCCTACCTCCACCTGAGCTGTCCCCAGCGGGACGTACAGACCCGCGAGGCTCGGCTTGATCGGTGCCTCGGACAGCAGGACAGCCTGGTACGCGTGGTAGACGTCGGGGCGCCCCTGCCAGACCCGGTTCGCCGGCTGATTCATCTCGTCCAGCTCGTGGTGCCACTCGCCGGTTTTGTCATCAATGAGGTGGCGCAGAGCGTAGTCCCAGAAAATCTGGTACCAGTGCTCGTAGTAGCGGTCTCCGGTGCGCTGCCAAAGCGTCGCCGCCGCCCCGATCGCCTCGGCCAGCACCCAGTGCATCCGGGAGCGAACCACTGGCCGGTCCGACCAGTCGAGGGTGTAGACAAACCCATCCGCCCCGTCAACCGACCAGCCCCGAGTGACCGCTGCGGTGAACAGCGCACGGGCGTCCTCGAGCAGCCAGTGCGGTGGTGCAACGAGCGCGGTCTCGAGGTGTAGCAGCAGTCGCGCCCACTCCAACCAGTGGCCGACCGTGGACCCGTACGGCCGGAAGGGGTCCGCGGGCTGGTCGAGGTTGTAGTCCAGCTGTGCTTCCCAGTCGGCGGTGAAGTGCTCGGGCAACCGCCAGTCGTGTCGGGCGGCCACGCCGTGCACTAGGTGCTCGCAGATCGCCAGCGCGCGTTGCCCCCAGCGACGATCCCCGGTCACCTCACCGACGGCCAGGAACGCCTCAACCATGTGCATGCTGCTGTTCGCACCACGGTAGGGCTCCAGCTCGGACCAGTCCCGACTCCACGACTCCCGGGTCCGACCGGCGGTCTCGTCCCAGAACCGGTCGCCTACCACCGCGATCGCCTCGTCTAGGAGCTGGCCGGCGCCGGGCCGACCGGCACGGGTCGCGCTGCTCGCGGCCAGTAGGACAAAGGCGTGCTCGTACGCGGACTTCCGGTCCGTGACTGGCTCCCCACCCAGCTCCACGGCGCTGAACCAACCGCCGTGCTGTGTGTCTCGCAGGGTGCCGCGCAGCGTGGCGACGCCGTGGTCAACCGCGTCGGCGGTGTCCGGGGTCTGTTGCAGGTGGGCCAGGGCGAAGACGTGGGTCATCCGACAGGCGATCCAGGTGTGCAGCGACTGGCGCCGATCGGGTTCGCCACGTTCACTCAACCACCAGAACCCTCCCTCGGGCCGAACCGAGGTGCGGGCGGCGCGCAGCAGCGCGGCGCGCTGGCTGGCGAGGAACTGCTGGTGGGCGGCGTCCGGGGTCGGGCCGGTTGGCGTCGACCGCCGGCTGGAGAGAATTTCGGTCATGTCAGCTCTTCACCGATCCCGCCATGAGCCCACCGATAAACCAGCGACCCAGGAATACGTAGACAAGCAGGGTGGGCAGCGAGGTGATCAGCGCCCCGGCCATTGAGGCCGCGTAGTCGGGGGATTGAGCTCCCGCGAGTGCGTTGAGCGCGATTGTGATCGGCCCATTACGGGTGTTGGATAGGAAGATCGCAAACAGGTAGTCGTTCCACGCAGAGGTGAACTGCCAGATCACGGCAACCACGAAGCCTGGTATGGATACCGGCAGGATGATTGACCGGAAGGTACGGAGGAGGCCCGCACCATCGACCCATGCGGCTTCGACCATCTCCACCGGCACCGTGGTGGCGTAGTAGTTGCGGAAGATGAGCGTGCAGATCGGGATGCCGTAGACGCAGTGCACGAAGATCAGTGTAGGGATGCCCGGCGCGATACCGAGGGTGCTGACCACATCCCGCAATGGAATCATCACCGCCTGGTAGGGGATGAACATCCCGAACAAGATCAGGGTAAACACGACGTCCGCACCGGGAAACCGCCACCGGGACAGAACGAAACCGTTCGCTGCACCGAGCAGCGAGGAGATCAACGCGACCGGAATTGCGAGCTGGAAGGTCCGGACGAACGACGGGCCCAGGGCGGTCCACGCCTTGGACCACGATTCGGTGCTCCACTTCTCGGGCAGATTCCACTGCCCGTTCACGCCGATGTCAGAGCCCGACTTGAAGCTGGTCACGACGAGGACGTACGCCGGCATCAGAACGATGATCAGGAAGATCAGCAGCAGGCTGTACCGGAGGGTGCGTCCGATGACGCCGGCGGCGGGACCGCGACGCTTTTGGGGCGGCGTCGCGACGGCCGGCGGGGACGTCCGTCGAGTGGTCGTGGTGGTCACGAACGTCGCTCCGTTCTCATCGTCTGCACCAGGTAGGGCACGATGACCAGCGCGACCAGCAGCAACAAGATCACCGAGATCGCCGAGGCCTTGGCGTAGTCACTGGTCAACAGGGTCTGCCAGACATAGACAGCCGGCACCTCGGTCAGCCACTGGGCACCGGAGACAGACATGATCAGGTCGAACATCTTCATGGACATGTGCCCAACGATGATCAACGCGGAGAGTGCCACCGGAGTCAGCTGCGGGAAGAGAACCCGCCGGTAGAGCTGGAAGGTGCTGGCTCCGTCGACCGCCGCCGCCTCGCGAAGCTCCGCCGGAATGCCGCGGAATCCAGCGAGGAACAGCGCCATGACATAGCCGGAAAGCTGCCAGATCGCCGGGACCGCCATGGCGACCATGCCCCATTCCGGGTCGGTCCACCAAGGGTTTTGCAGGAAGTCAAGATTCAGCTGCCCGAAGATCGCGTTCAGGCCGCCGGCGTCGTCACCCTGCCCGGAGTTCATCAGCCATCGCCAGACCACACCAGAGGCGACGAACGAGACCGCCATGGGGAACAGGTAGACGGTCCGGAACAGCCCCTCTGCCCGAACCCCGCGTTCCAAGAGGAACGCCCAGAGCAGGCCCAACAGCATCGTGCCGAGCAGGAAGACGACGGTAAAGATCAGCAGATTCCGCAGGGAGTGCAGGAACCGGCCGTTGATGTCATTGGTGAAAAGATCGACGTAGTTACTCAGGCCGACGAATCCGTCCGACTCGGCGGCGGTGTGCCGATCCGACATCGAGACCTTTATCGTCCAACCAATGAGGCCGTAGACGAACACTCCAAGCAGGAGTAACGAAGGGGAGATCAGCAGAAGGCCTGGTCCCCATCGCCGGACGCGAGTAAGCATGGCAGATTCCTGGTGGGTTCGGACGGACAAGTGTCAACCGAGACCGGTAACCGCACGACCGAGCGAGAGCGCCAGCCGTGCGGTTACCGGAACTGCGAGCCGTTCTAGTTCTTGCCGAGCGCGGCAGCGGCGGACATCGCCTTCTGCAGTCCCGCCAGGTCCTGGTCGCTGGAGAACTTGCCGATCGCGGAGTTCGCCGCCTCCATGGCGCCCTGCGAGCAGGCGGCACCGTGGGCACAGGACGGGACCGGCGTGCCGGTCTTCCAGGCCTGGATCGCCGACTGCTGGTAGACGGGGTAGTCGGCCTCGACGACGTCGGTACGGGCGGGGATGGAGCCCTTCTTGATGTTGAACGCCTGCTGCCCCTCGGCGCTGCCGACCGTCTTCAGCCAGCACTTGGTGCCCTCGGGGTTCTTGACCCCCTGCGGCAACACGAAGGAGTCGGCGAGCCACTGGAAGGTGTCCCCGTTACCCGGGAACGCGATGTAGCCGAAGTCGGCGAAGCCCTTGGTCTCGAAGTCGCTTGGCGCCCAGTCCCCCATCAGGAAGAAGCCGGCCTTGCCGTCCATGAGGAGCTTGCCGGCGTCGGTCCAGTCGTAGGTGTCCCGGTCCGTGTTGGTGTAGCTGAGTAGCCGCTTATAGTTCTCCATACCCTGGACAACCTCGGGGCTGTTCCAATCGGTCGTACCGGTCCAGAGGCCGGTGAAGGCCTCCGGGCCGAGGTCACTGATCAGGACCGCCTCCAGCAGCATCAGCTGGGTCCAGTCCTTGCCGATCGCGAGCGGCGCGCTGATGCCCGAGGCCTTCAGCGCGTCGAGCGCGGAGAAGAGGTCGGCCAGCGTCTTCGGCTCGGCGGCGATACCGGCATCGGCCAGGACCGACGTGTTCGTCCAGAGCACGTTCGACCGGTGGATGTTCACCGGCACCGAGTAGACCTTGCCGTCCACGCTGAGGTTGTCGATCAGGCCCGGCGGCAGCGCCTCGGTGAGGCCCCACTCCTCGTACAGGGCGCTGAGATCCTCGATCTGGCCGGCCGCGATGTAATCCGACAACTCGGCACCGGCGTGGGCCTGGAAGGTGTCCGGCGCATCGCCCTGCTGGAGCCGGGAGGCCAGCACCTGCTTGGCGTTCGAACCGGCGCCGCCGGCCACCGCCCCGTTTACGAACGAGTAGTCGCACTGCTCGTCGAAGGCAGCGACCAGACCGTCGAGGCCGGCCTTCTCGCCTCCGTCGGCCCACCAGGTGAAGACCTCCACCTCCTGGTCGGCCCCGCTGTCGGCACCACCGCAAGCGGCGGGCGACAGCAACGCAAGCGCCCCAACCGCGGCGACGGCCGCCCTACGCATCTTGCCCATGGTTCCTCCCGCTAGGGATGACATCGTTGTCTGACGGGTCACAACACTTTCGTTGCGCTTAAATTTCGTCAACATCGACTCAGCCACGAAAAGGTAACGATGACATCACGAGCCGACCCCCTAAAAAGCCGCTTAACTCTCTAATTGGAGCTATCCCGGCTCAGCGAAAATGAACTGCGCCACATGAAAACCCCTAAAGACACTGACCACCATTGACAACGTTGTCTTCTGCCGACACGATTTCTCCGACCATCGAGCGTGACCCCCCTCACGCTTGACAACCCCTGGAGGATCACGTGGGCAGACACCGGAGGGCAATCGCCACCGTGCTCGCGGTTGGCCTGGCGATACCGGGCATCCAACTGCCAGCAGCGGCAGCACCGCCGCTCGACACCAACTTCTTTTCCTCGTTCGACTCCGACGATTCGCAGCCGACATGGACCAACGCCGTGGAAACCGACACGGCCGGAAAGCCCAAGATGTCCGGCGTAACCGGAAACCCAAATTCCGGCGGAATCCCCGGCAGCATCAATGACACGATTGTCGATGTAACCGCCAACGGCGACAACCCGCCCAACGAAACCGTCCGGCGAGTCATCGACGCTGACCCGTCCACCAAGTGGCTGGTCTTCGAGCCCACCGGCTGGATCCAGGCCGAGCTCGAGACGCCAGCGACCGTGGTGCACTACGCACTCACCTCCGCCAACGACGTACCGGAGCGGGACCCGCAGGACTGGGAGCTACAGGGCTCGACCGACGGCGACACCTGGGTCACCCTGGACACCCAGACCGGGCAGGACTTCCCCGAACGGTTCCAGACCAAGGAGTACCGGTTCAGCAACGACACCGAGTACTCGCACTACCGCCTGGACATCACGGCCAACCACGGCACAGACATCGTCCAGCTGGCGGATCTCCAGCTCTCCAACGGCGACACCACCCCCAAGCCGCCGACACCGATGTACAGCGTCGTTGACAACGGGCCCGCAGGAAGCCCCACCGCCAAGGCCAACGCCGGCTGGAGCGGCGAACACGCGCTGCGCTACTCGGGCGGGCAGACCGTTGACGGACGCGGCTACGCCTACAACAAGATCTTCGACGTTGACATCGAGGTCACCCCGACCAGCGAGCTGTCATACCTGATCTTCCCCGAGCTGACCCAGGGCGATCTCGACTATCCGAGCACCTACGCCGCGGTCGACCTGGCCTTCGACGACGGTACCTACCTGAGCGACCTGAACGCGGTCGACCAGTACGGGTTCGGTCTCCATCCATCGAAGCAGGGGACCACCAAGTCGCTCTACGCCGACCAGTGGAACATCAAACGATCCTCCCTCGGTGACGTGGCCGCGGGGAAGCGGATCGACCGAATTCTGATCGGGTACGACAGCAGCACCGGCCCCGGCGCCTTCCGGGGCTGGGTGGACGACATCCGGGTGACCGGGAACCCCGAGCGCCCCACCTACGACCGGCTCTCCGACTACGCGTTGACCACCCGCGGTACGAACTCCACCGGAGACTTCTCCCGGGGAAACACCTTCCCGGCGACCGCGGTGCCGCACGGCTTCAACTTCTGGACGCCGATGACCAACGCCGGCTCGAACAGTTGGGTCTACCAGTACCAACGGGACAACAACGCCGACAACCGGCCGACGATCCAGGCGTTCACCGCCAGCCACGAGCCCAGCCCGTGGATCGGTGACCGGCAGACCTTCCAGATCATGCCGTCGGCGGCCAGCGACAAGCCGAACGCCAACAGGACGGCACGGGCCCTGGCCTTCCAACATGCCAACGAGACGGCCAAACCCCACTACTACGGGGTGACCTTCGACAACGGGCTCAAGACGGAGATCGCTCCCACCGACCATGCCGCGATGTTCCGCTTCACCTTCACCGGGGACCGCGGCAACGTGATCTTCGACAATCTCAACAACCAGGGTGGTCTGACCCTCAACGCCGACGGCACCGTGACCGGCTTCTCCGACGCCCGGCTGGGCAGCGGCGCCACCCGGATGTTCGTTTACGGCACCGTGGACCGCCCCGTCGTCGCCCACGGCGGGTTGACCGGTGGCGGTGGCGACGACGTGACCGGCTACCTGGCCTTCGACACCTCAAGTTCGAAGGTCGTAACACTGCGGATCGCAACCTCGCTGATCTCCCTCGACCAGGCTCGGAAGAACCTGGCGCTGGAGATCGCTGAGAACGACACCTTCGACACCGTCCGCGACCGCGCCCAGGACCTCTGGGACGACAAGCTCAAGGTCATCGAGGTCGAGGGGGCTACCGACGAACAGCTCGTGACCCTGTACTCCAACCTTTACCGACTCTTCCTCTACCCGAACTCCGCGCACGAGAACGTCGGAACCGCGGACGCTCCGGTGTGGAAGCACGCGGTGCAGTCGTCCACCTCGAGCACCCTTCCGCCGGGAACCACACCAACCGAGACCGGTGCGGACGTGGTGGCCGGAAAGGTGTACGTCAACAACGGCTTCTGGGACACCTACCGCACCACCTGGCCGGCGTACGCGTTGTTCAGCCCCACCACCGCCGGTGAACTCGTTGACGGCTTCGTCCAGCAGTACCGGGACGGTGGTTGGGTGTCACGGTGGTCGGCCCCCGGCTACCGGAACTTGATGACCGGCACCAGTTCGGACGTCTCGTTCGCCGACGCGTACGTCAAGGGGGTACGCAACTTCGACGTACGGGACGCGTACGACGCGGCGGTGCGCAACGCCACCGTCGTGCCGCCCGGGAACGCCAACAACAGTAGCGTTGGCCGGAAGGGCCTGCCGGAATCGATCTTCGACGGGTACACCTCGACCGCGGTCTCCGAAGGCGTCTCCTGGGCGCTGGAGGGCTACATCAACGACTTCGGCATCGCGAACATGGCCGCCGAACTGGCCGAGGACCCGGAGACCCCGGAGGCCGACCGGTCCCGTTACCGGGAGGAGGCGGAGTACTTCCGTAGCCGGGCGCTGAACTACGTGCACATGTTCGACCCCGCGATCGAGTTCTTCCAGGGACGCAACGCGTCCGGGGAGTGGAAGTCGACGCCGGAGAACTACGAGCCGCACGTGTGGGGGCACGAGCACGACTACACCGAGACCAATGGGTGGAACTTCGCCTTCCACGTCCCGCACGACGGCGAAGGCCTTGCCAGCCTGTACGGCGGACGGGAAGCGCTGGCCGAGAAGCTGGACGAGTTCTTCGCCACGCCGGAGACGGGGACCTTCCCCGGCTCGTACGGCCGGGTCATCCACGAGATGCGGGAGGCGCGGGACGTCCGGATGGGCATGTGGGGCTTCAGCAACCAGGTGTCGCACCACATCCCCTGGATGTACAACTACGCCGGCCAGCCGGCCAAGACGCAGAAGATCGTACGAGAAGTGCTGTCCCGGTTGTACATCGGCAGCGAGATCGGCCAGGGGTACGCCGGCGACGAGGACAACGGCGAGACCTCGGCGTGGTACCTGTTCAGCGCGCTGGGCTTCTACCCGCTCCAGGTGGGTAGCGAGAACTACGTGATCGGTTCACCGCTGTTCACGAAGGCCACCGTGCACCTGGACAACGGCAAGAAGATCGTCGTCAACGCGCCGAACAACAGCGCCGACAACGTCTACGTGCAGGGCCTCAAGGTCAACGGGAAGTCGTACCACCAGACCTCGATCTCACACGAGGTGCTGGCCGATGGCGCGGTGCTGGACTTCAAGATGGGCTCGCAGCCGTCTTCCTGGGGCAGCGGCGAGGAGGACCTCCCGCCGTCGCTCACCGCCTCCGGTGCGACCCCCCGACCGATGTCCGACATCGCGGTGACCGGTGGTCCGGCGGCGCTGGGCGACAACACCTCCACCACCTCGGCTCCGGTGACGGCGCCGGTGCAGTGGGCGGTAGCGGGCGCCCCGGAGC
Organism: Salinispora fenicalii; assembly: GCF_000514815.1. GTDB lineage: Bacteria > Actinomycetota > Actinomycetes > Mycobacteriales > Micromonosporaceae > Micromonospora > Micromonospora fenicalii. Next base: position 205,117 of record NZ_AZWQ01000009.1, on the reverse strand, counting down.
GGGTCCTGCACTACACCCTCACGTCGGGACCGGAGACTGGGACCGACCCGGTGGGTTGGCACCTGCAGGGCTCCTACGACGGGGAGACCTGGACCACCATCGACAGCCGTGCGGGTGAGGAGTTCACCTGGCGGTTGCAGACCCGGTCCTTCGCCGTAGACCGGCCCGGGCGGTACCTGCACTACCGGCTCACCCCCGAGGGCGGCGACTCCGTCCCCGTCCTCGCCGAGGTCGAGCTGCTCGCCACGGCGTCACCGGAGTGCACGAAGACGGTCAGCGGCACCGTCAAGGGCCCTCTGAAGATCGACTCCGGGGTGACGTGCTTGTCCGAGGCGACCGTCAAGGGACCGGTGACGGTGCGGGCCGGCGCCGCGCTCTACGCGGTCGACTCGACCATCTCCGGTCCGGTCGCCGTCAAGGGTGCCGAGGCGGTAGTGCTCCGGGAGGTCCAGATCGGTGGGCCGCTGACGGTGTCCCACGTGGCCGGCGAGGTGAGCATCGAACGCACCACCGTCGCCGGACCGACGGTCCTGACGCACAACCAGGCGCCGGTGATCGCGGCGGGGTCGGTCGGCGGACCGCTGTCGTGTTCTCAGAACACCGTTGCGCCCACCGACAACGGCGTGCCGAACACGGTGCGGGGACCGACCTCCGGGCAGTGTAAGGACCTGTAACGATTCGGGGGCCGGCCGCTGACAGGTGGCCGGCCCCACTGCCGGCCCCGAGGGTTCCCCTCGGGGCCGGTCTCGCCTCGACGGCCGTTGCCGCTCAGTCGGCTTGGGCGGCCAGTTCCCCGGCCCGGTCCCGGGCCGCCTCCAAGGCGGCCAACAGCGCCGCTCGCACCCCGTGCTTCTCCAACTCACGGACGGCGGAGATGGTGGTACCGGCGGGCGAGGTGACCGCCTCCCGCAGCTTTACTGGGTGCTCGCCGGAGTCGCGCAGCATGACCGCCGACCCGATCGCGGTCTGCACGATCAACTCGTGGGCGACCTGCCGAGGCAGGCCAAGCAGGATGCCCGCGTCGACCATCGCTTCCACCAGCAAGTAAAAGTACGCCGGCCCGGAACCCGACAATGCGGTCACCGCGTCCTGCTGCGACTCGGGGACCTGCAGGGTCCGGCCGAGCGGGGAGAACATCTCCTCGGCCAGGGCCAGGTGCGCGCCGGTGGCGTGCTCCCCGGCGGAGATCGCCGACATCGCCTCGTCAACCAGAGCCGGAGTGTTGGTCATTACCCGCACCACCGGGGTACCTGCGGCCAACCGCCGACTGAAGAAGCTGGTGGGCAGACCGGCACAGAGCGAGACGACCAGCTTATCGGCCGGAATCTTCGGGCCGATCTCGTCCAACAGCGCAGCCGCGTCCTGCGGCTTGACCGCGATCGCGAGCACCTCGGCCTCGGCCACCGCCGTGTGGTTATCGACCACCCGTACGCCGTAGCGGAGGGCCAACTCCTCGGCTCGCGCCTGCCCCCGGGTGGTGGCCAACAGCCGCTCTGCCGGCCAGCCCGAGCGCAGCAGGCCAGAGAGGACCAGCTCGCCGATCTTGCCAGCCCCAATGACCGCGACCGGGTGCACGGTATCCGCCATCGGCCGTACCTCTTCCAGCGTAGGCCGGTGCGCGGCGGGCCGAGGCCCGCCGCGCACCGGTGCAACGATCAGCTACCGAAGAAGACCTCGGCCTCGGCGTACCGCTCCAGCGGCACGGTCTTCAGCTCACGGGTGGCCTCGGCCAGCGGCACGCGAACGATGTCCGTGCTCTGCATCGCGACCATCTTGCCCCAGTCGCCCTCGTGCACGGCGTCGATCGCCTGGAGACCGAGCCGGGTGGCGAGCACCCGGTCAAAGGCGGTCGGTGTGCCCCCGCGCTGGATGTGGCCGAGCACGACGGTACGGGCTTCCTTGCCGGTCTTGGCTTCAAGCTGCTCGGCAAGCCACTGGCCGACGCCACCGAGGCGGACGTGGCCGAAGGCGTCCAGCTCCTGGTTGTGCAGGACCATCTGCCCCTCGAGCGGGTGGGCGCCCTCGGCGACCACGACGATCGGGGCGTACTGGTGCTGGAAACGCTTCTCGACGTAGCCGGCGACCTGGTTCACGTCGAACTGCCGCTCCGGCAGCAGGATCACGTTGGCGCCACCGGCGAGACCGGCGTGCAGGGCGATCCAGCCAGCGTGCCGACCCATCACCTCAACCACCAGGGTGCGGTGGTGGCTCTCGGCGGTGGTGTGCAGCCGGTCGATAGCCTCCATCGCGATGTTGACCGCGGTGTCAAAGCCGAAGGTGTAGTCGGTGGCGCCCAGGTCGTTGTCGATCGTCTTCGGTACGCCGATGACGTTGACGCCGAGTTCGTGCAGCTTGGTGGCGACACCAAGGGTGTCCTCGCCGCCGATCGCGATCAGCGCGTCAACGCCCTGCGTGGCGAGGTTCTCCTTGATCCGCTCAACGCCGTTCTCAATCTTGAACGGGTTGGTCCGGGAGGAGCCCAGGATGGTACCGCCACGCGGCAGGATGCCCCGCACCTCCGCGATTCCCAACGGGCGAGAAAGACCCTCGAGCGGGCCCTTCCAGCCATCCTGGAAGCCCACGAACTCGTGACCGTAGTTGGCCACGCCCTTCCGAACCACCGCCCGGATGACCGCGTTGAGACCGGGGCAGTCGCCGCCGCCGGTGAGCACGCCGATACGCATGATCTGCTCATCCTCCTGGGAACATTGGGTAAAGCCCGGTTAAGCCCCAGGATATGTGTCGAAACAGACCATCGGCGCCATTGCCGGCCCGGGGCGGGCCGTCATTGCGAACTGTAGTCCCGTCCGGTATGCGCTGACACCGCGCCCCTGGCTACCAAGCGGTAGCCAGCCCCCGAGCGATATCTGATCAACGTCGGCCCGATCCTGTCATGGCCTGCCACCGAGCCAGGTTGTGTCGCGCGTCCACCAGCGCGTCATGCCGAGCTGCGTCCGCGTCCGGCAGCGTCGGGCGGCCCCGGTCGTCCCAGAGCTGGCGCAGATCCTTGGTGAAGCGCGGGATCTGACGAGGCAACGCCGTCATCGCCCCCCACAGCTGCGCCAATGACACGTGGTCGTACGCCGCGTACCACGCCCACAGCTCCAGCTGCTCGCCGGGACGGTCCCGGACCGGCTCCAACAGGAACTCCTCCAGCTCGTCCCGGATCCGCGTGCGGGACCGCCAAGCCCGATCCGCCGGCGACGGCAACTGACTCAGCACATTACGACGCACCCAGGGCACCGCCCGGGAGCCGTCGAACTCAGTGGAGACGGCGTAGAAGTCACGGCCGTACTCATCGACGATGCCGATCGACACGAGGTCGATGGTGCGGCCGTCCTCGATGAACTCGCAGTCATAGAAGTAGCGATAAACCATCACCGCCATCCTGACGTACGCCGCCACGGCCGGGCCGGGTGGGTGCCGCCGGCCGGAGCGCTCCGCGTCCTCGCAGGTCAGAACTGGTCTCGGATAGGTCTCGAAGGTCACGCAAACGAATTGAGGGGTGTACAGCAAGCGACCAGGCCGTCATGATCTGATGTGTACCGCTACCGGAGGCGTCGGAGCACCTTGGCAGTCCCTGTCAGGTTTACCCGGTACGCGAGTCAAGGGTCCTTGACCGGGGAGGGGTTGGGCCGTGGAGGTGCGCCTACCGGAGCCGGGTGATGCGCTCACGGGCGTCGAAATGTTCGCCGGTCTCGAGCCAGAAGCCCGGCAACGGGTAATCGCAGCGGCGGTGCCACGCACCTACCGCAAGGGGCAACTACTCTTCGTAGAGAACGACCCGGGCGAGTCCCTGATTGTGCTCCGCCGCGGCGCGGTGGCCGTCTTTCGCACAGCTCCGACCGGTGAGCGGGCAGTGCTGTCGGTGATCCGGCCACCGGAGGTGCTGGGCGAGGTCTCATTGCTCGACGCCTCCACCCGATCGGCGTCCGCCGAGGCGATCGAGGACTGCGCGGCCCTCGCCCTGTCCCGGGGCGCCTTCATGGAGTTGGTGCACTCAAACCCGCGCATCCTCGACGCGGTGATGCGTTCCCTCGGCAGCCTGATCCGCCGGCTGACCGAGCAGAACGCCGACCACGTCTTCCTCGATCTGCCCGGAAGGGTGGCCAAGACGCTGGTCCGCCTGGCCGGTGAAAGCCAAGCCCCGATGATCACCATTGAGCTCAACCAGAGCCAGCTCGCCGAGATGGCCGGCGGCTCCCGGCAGAGCGTCAACCAGGCGATCGGCTCCTTCGCCAGCCGGGGCTGGCTACGCACCGAGGGTCGCCGGATCGTGGTGACCGACGTGGCGTCGCTACGCCGCCGCGCCGGTATGAGCGAGCGCTGACGGCACGTACGATCGGAGCCGGGGCGGGCAAACGACCCCGGCCGGCTCGCCCGGCGACCACTCCGATCGCAAGACGCGACCGAACGCACTCCCGCAACCGGTCCCCGGCGTGTCACGATTCAAGGCACGGCGGACACAAACGCCGAGAGGGCTTCGGGAGCGCACCCCAGGCGCGCAATGAGGAGGTTGTCCGGTGTCAGCGGGTGGGGCCCGCCGGGGACGGCGGGACAACGGAATCGACGCAAGCGAATACGCGATCGCCGGGGATGTGGATCCCCGAGTCGGGGAGCATCTTCTTGACGTGCTCGCCGCCGGCGGCATCGCCGCATATCTACAACCCTCGGCCGACCTCAACCCGGTCACCCGTACAACCACTGTCCCGCCCCGGCCAATCGACCGGCTGTACGTGGACCGCTCCCACCTGCGAACCGCTCGCGACTACCTGACCCAACTCGCCGACGAAGGCGCCACCGACCGGACCCGGGACAATGAACCCGACATCGAGGCCGAATGGGCACGGATAGTCGCCGGGTTCCACACCACCTCTGCCAGCGGTCGTGACAATCGGTGGCCCGTCGCAGAGGACGTGGACGACGACCGGGCCGGTCGGGCCACCACCGAGACGCGGCGGCTGCCCTACGCAGGGGACGTCTCCGGCGTCTCCATCAGCCAAGGACGGGAGGAGGAGCCATCGCTCCTCGACGGGTTGGACACCTTCGGCGCGGACCTACCCGACGACGAGGAGGAGGAGGCGGAGCGGTACACGCCACCCCCGCCCCCACCGCTACCCCGCATCTCCAAGTACGCCGCGCTCGGCACTCTGGCCATCGTGGTCGGCTTCCTGCTCTTCCTCTACCCGCCGCTACTCCCGGTAGACCCGGGAATTGTCACCCTGCTCGGCTTCACCAGCATCCTCGCCGGCTTCGTCACCCTGGTCTGCCGGCTCCGCCCCGGTGACCGAGACGAACACGACCCGGACGACGGCGCCGTCGTCTGATCTGAGCTGGGCTTCCTGGCCCCGATCACGCAGGCACCCCCACCCCGGTGGGCACGCCCCACCACCGCCCGCCCACCGGTTTCGGACCACCCGGACACCCACCCCGAAGCTACGGCGTAACATTGGTGTAACTTACGGTTAGTAGGAATACTGCTGTCCGTCATTCCCCCTCCGCCGGCTGCCGGCCCTACCCCCCTGTTGCGGCGGTCTCCGGCAGATCGGAAACGCTCGAGGTGCGACAGAGTTCCCTGGTGGTGGTCGCTAACCGCCTCCCTATCGACGACAATGCGGCGCCCGACGGTGCCTGCGAATGGCGCCGCCGCCCCGGCGGCCTAGTGAGCGCCCTGCACTCCCCGCTACGGCAGACACCCGCCACCTGGGTGGGATGGGCGGGTGGCACCGGGCCGGCACCGGTGCTGCCCGACGTTGACGGTGTCCGGATGCACACGGTGCCGCTCACCGCGGACGACCTGCGCGACCACTACGAGGGCTTCGCCAACGCCACGCTCTGGCCGCTTTACCACGACGCCGTCGAACAGCCGGAGCACCACCGCCGTTGGTGGGAGGCGTACCAGCGAGTCAATCAACGGTTCGCGGCGGCCGCCGCCGAGGTGGCCGAGCCCGGCGCCGTGGTCTGGGTGCAGGACTACCACCTACAACTCGTGCCCGGCCTCCTCCGGGCGCTCCGTCCGGACCTGCGAATCGGCTTCTTCCTCCACGTGGCGTTCCCGCCGCCGGAGCTGTTCATGCAACTCCCCCGACGAGCCGAGCTGCTGCGGGGAATGCTCGGCGCCGACCTCGTCGGCTTCCAGCGGGCCCAGGCGGCACACAACTTCGCCCAGCTCGCCGACCGGGTACTCGGGCTGCCGGCCACCGACCACCGAATCGCCGTTGACGGCCGGATCGTACGGATCGGTTCGTTCCCGGTCTCCATCGACACCGCCGAGATGGCCGCCCTGGCCGACCGGCCCGACGTCGCCGACCGCGCCAGCCGGCTCCGCCGTGACCTGGGCAGCCCGGAGCAGGTGATCCTCAGCGTCGACCGGATGGACTACACCAAAGGCATCGAGCAGCGGCTGAAGGCGTACAGCGAACTGATCGCCGACGGGCACGTCAAAGTACGGGACACCGTCCTGGTTCAGGTGGCGGTGCCCAGCCGCGAACGGGTGGGGCAGTACCAGATCCTCCGCAAACGGGTGGAGCGCGAGGTCGGCCGGATCAACGGCGAGTTCGGCCGCGTCGGCGAGCCGGCCATCCACTACCTGACCCGCCCCTTCGACCGCGCCGAGTTGGCCGCGCTCTACCGGATCGCGGATGTGATGGCGGTAACCCCGCTCCGGGACGGCATGAACCTGGTCGCCAAAGAGTACGTGGCCGCCCGGGTAGACGACACCGGTGCGCTGCTGCTCAGTGAGTTCGCCGGCGCCGCGGCCGAGCTACCCCAGGCGTACCTGGTGAACCCGCACGACCTGGAAGGCCTCAAGCAGGGCCTACTCGCGGCGCTACGGGCCCAACCGGAGCAGGTCCGCGAGCGGATGCAGGCGATGCGGACGTACCTGCGTCAGCACGACATCCACACCTGGGCTCGCTCCTACCTGGCCGCTCTTGACCAGGACAGCGCCCTGCTCAGCCGACTCGGTACGACCCGCTGACCGACCCACCCGGGCTCAACCGCCGGACGACTCCTTCTCCAACCAGTCAAGGATCGCGTCGATCGGTTCCCGCCACCCGGCGTCCAGCATCAGGTCATGGCCCATGCCGGGGAAGAGCAGCGGGGCCGAGGCGTACCGGCGGGCAGCCCGGGTGAGCGCCGAGCGCGGCACGACCCGGTCGTCCGGGCTGCCGAGCACCAACACCGGTGGGTCGCCCACAGCCGGCTCGGGCTCCCGCCCGAACAGCAGCTGCCACTGGGCGCGCCGGGTGGGGCGGCCCAGCCGGGACAGGTGCCGTCGCGCCTCATCCCGGGGCAGTTCCCGACCGAACAACTGGGCGCGGTTGCACCGCAGCCGACCGCCAACGAGCGCGGGCAGCGTACCCAGGGGGTTATGGCGCAGCGCCGTCAACGCCGTTGCCCAACCGCCCAAGACCGGTGCCACCAACACGGCGGCGCGGGCCGGGTAGCGGGCTAGGGCGTGCGCCACCACCAACGCCCCGGCCCCATGCCCCACCAGCACCGTCTGGCGGGGCAGGCTCGCGGCCGCCTGCACCACATCGTGGGCGTACGCCCGCAGCGTGGCCTCCGGCGCCGGTCCACTGCCAGACTGCCCCCGCAGACTCAGCGCGTACCCAGAGAACCCGCGCTCGACAGCGTGCCCCAACCAATGCTCGGCGAACGCCCAGGCGCCGTGACCGAAGCCAGGAACGAACAACAGCGGCGGTCGGCCCTCATCCAGGCCGGGGGTGGCCTCAAGTACCTCGCGGCGAACTGGACGGACCGGACGAGCCCACTCCCGCCCCCGCACGATCCGCACCCGCTGGCTCACTGGGTTAACCCTCCGCTCGCGACTGCGGGGCTCGCAAGCTCACTCCTCGCCCTCACCACGCCCACCCTCCGCTCGCGACTGCGGGGCTCGCAAGCTCACTCCTCGCCCTCACCACGCCCACCCTCCGCTCGCGACTGCGGGGCTCACAAGCTCACTCCTCGCCCTCACTTGGCCTCCAGGTCGTGCAGGGCGCGCTGCAGGGCGCGCAGGTAGTCGGCGTGACCGACCTCGAACCAGTGCCGGCTGCTCTCCTTGACCGGCCCCACGTAGCGCTCCCCCGCCCGCGCGGTCACCGTGGCGGCGAAGGCTGCCGCCTTGCTGGGCTGGGTCTCCCGCAGCCGCAGCAACCGGGCGAAGAGCACGCTCTGCCAGTGGGACAGCGGGAAAATACCGGAATCCGGCTGCACCAGGCCGGCCACGGCGAGGGTCGGGTGATTCGGCACGAAGGCGTTGAGCCACAGCACCGGACGCCCGGTGACGTCATCGTCGCCAAGGACCTTCGAGTCGAGGAACTCGAACTGGGGTAGGTAGCCGGTGGCGAACACGACCAGCTCCGGATCGACCTGCTGGCCGTCCGCCAACTCGACGGAGTTCGGGTGGAAGCGGACGGCGTCCGGCACCGGGGTGACCCGGCCATGGCCCAGATAGTAGACAAGCTGACTGTTCACGATCGGATGCGTCTCCAGCATCCGGTGGTCGGGCCGCGGCAGCCCGAAGCGGGTCAGATCCCCCACGCTCACCCGGAGAAGGCGGTGAAAGAGCCACTGACGGAGCCGCCGGGGCATCCGCAGCGCCAGCAACAGATCGTTGAGCTGATCAGCCGGACGACCGAGGAGGTACTTCGGCGCGTACCAGTAGCCACGGCGCGTGGAGTGCCAGCAGTGAGCGGCCTGCTGGGCTGCCTCGGCGGCGATGTCGCAGCCGGTGTTGCCGGCCCCGACCACCAGCACCCGTCTGCCCCGCAACTGCGCCGGGTCCTGGTAGGCCGAGGCGTGCATGACCTCACCGCGGAACTCCGCAAGGCCCTCGTAGTCGGGCAGCTTCGGCGACCAGTTGTGGCCGTTGGCGACCACAACCGCGGCGTACCGGGAAGTCCGTTCCGGGCCGTAGCCGCCGGTGCTGCGGGTCGTGACGTCCCAGCGGTCGCCGTCGACTGGCTCGACCCGCACCACCTCCGTGCCGAACCAGACGTGCCGGCGGAGGTCAAAATGATCCGCGTACCGCTCAAGGTAGGACAGCAACTGACTGTGATGCGGGTAGTCCGGCCAGCTGTCCGGCATCGGGAAGTCGGGAAACTGGGTTAACGGACGCGACGAGATCAGGTGCGTGCTGGCATAGACCGGGCTGCGGTCGTGCCGCCAGTTCCACACCCCGCCGACTCCCGTCTCCCGCTCGTAGCAGTCGACGCCGAACCCGTGCTCGGTCAAGTTCTTGATCGCGGTGAGCCCGCTCGGGCCCGCCCCGATCACGCAGACAGTCTCACCGCGGTCGGAGACGGAACGGCCGTCACGGGTCAGGTCGAGGGTGCTCGACTCCGGGACGGGCTGGCCGGGATCGGTGAAGGTGGTCACCGAGGCATCTCCTTAGGTGCGCACGGATGCCGGGTCGCGCAGCATCCTGCCCACATCGGATGCCCAATGTCCAGCCCGACCGCCCGGCCGTCGATCGGGCGCGGGCAGTATCAGGTCGGCCAGGACCGGAAGGTGCACCCCGCCGCCACAACCGCCCACGCCGACCGGTCCGGCCCCTCGTACAGATCTGCACCCACGATGGCCGGGACGCGTGCCCCGGCCATCGCACGGCGGAGAGTTCCGGCGCCGTGTCCGGATCACCGCCACCAGTGCCGGCACGCGTCCTAGACCCGACGGGCGAGATCGGCCGCGCCGATAAGACCGGCGTTGTTGCCGAGCTTGGCGGGACAGATCTGCGCCACCGGCAGCCGGCCCCGCTGCGCGAGCGCCTCGGTATAGGTGGAGCGGGCGGGCCCCAGCAGCAGATCACCGGCTTCGACGACGCCACCGCCGACCACCAACACCTGCGGGTCCAGGATCTGCGCCAGGTCAGCGAGGCCGCTGCCAAGCCAGTGGCCGACCTGGGCGAAAGCCTCGGTGGAGACCGGGTCGCCGTCCTGCGCGGCGGCGGTGATCATCCGACCGGTGATCGCGTCAACATCGCCACCGGCGCACCCCAGCAGGGTGGCAGCGCGGTGCGGTTCCTGGCGGGCTGCAGCTCGGGCGAAGCGCACCAGAGCGCTCCCGCTGGCGTACTGCTCGATGCAGCCCAGCCGGCCGCAGCCGCACTGGTGCCCGTCCGGCACGGTGAGCATGTGTCCCAGCTCGGCGGCGATGCCGTGCGCGCCACGCACCAACTCGCCACCGAGCACGATGCCGCCGCCAACCCCGGTGCCGATGGTGAACATGACCATCGAGTCCTCGGCCTCGCGGGCGGCACCGTAGCGGAACTCCGCCCAGGCCGCCACGTTGGCGTCGTTCTCCACGATCACCGGCAGGTCGGTGGCTCCGCTGACGAACTCGCGTAGCGGCTCGTCCCGCCAGGCGAGGTTCGGGGCAAAGAGCACAGTCGAACGACTGGCATCGATCCAGCCGGCCGCTCCGATGCCGACCCCCTCGATCGCCCGGCCCTCAGCCAGTTCTCGGATCACCTCGACGATGACGTCGCAGGTCTTGCCGACGTCATCCGCGGGAGTGTCCCGTCGGGTCTGCACGAGCACCGTGCCCGTGTCGTCCACGACGCCGGCTGCGACCTTCGTGCCACCGACGTCCACTCCGATGGTCAGCGTCACCGCTGCCACTCCCCTCTGCTGTACTGCCCGGCCCGGGGCGTTGCGCCGGTCGGATCGGGGATGCTGGGTCAGGCCCCTCGGGCGCTCTCGCCCAGGTCGCCGGGTGCCCGAGCGGCGGGCACCACGGGACGGTCAGCCGTCGCCGGTATCTTCTCTGTCGCGGCCGGCCCGGCGCCGTTGACGGGCGGTGCGGCGGCCGGGACGGGGGCCTCCTCCGCCCGTGTCGCGGCGGACCAGACATCCCCCTCGGGCGCCGATGGAGAATCATGCCTGCTCCGGGGGGCTGCCTGCCACACCGGGGTTGGCCTCCCCGGTGTCGCGGTCTCCGCGGTGGGATCCGCCGCCGCGGTGGGGGTCGGCTGCGCCGAGGCGAGTGCCCGGAGCAGGCTCGCCACTCCGGCAGCCAGATCACCGGCTCCGGTGGCGAGTCGCTCGGCGAATTCCGGACTCGGATCCCGTAAGGCGACGATCGCCCGGCAGAGCGGGCAGATGCAGCACTCCGCCGTACCGGTCGACAGACCGGCACCGGTCGAACCCCCAGCATGACCGAGAACACTCGAGACGATCCCACCGAGTGGCCCCCATGGGGTACCACCCTCCGTACCGGCCGCGGAGAGCCGCACCGCGGCCAACAGGGTCGCGACTAGTCGTTCCGCCTCTTCCCGGGCCGAACCCGGATCTGTTGCCCCCATGGTCGGCTCCTCTACCGAAACGGCCGCGTCACTGCGGCGCGTCAGATGCTTTCTACCCGGCGCTTGAGCTGCTTCAACGCGGCTTCCATGATCATTTTCTCGGCCTTGCGGCGAAACATCCCAAGCATCCCGACCGCCAACTCGACCTCTAGTGTGTAGGTCACCGTGGTCGTACCATCGACATTGCCCACCAGGTCGTACGAACCACGCTGGGTGCGCTGCATTCGGGAAGGCGCAGCCAGGTGCCACTCGATCCGGCTGAGGTCGTCCGCGTACTCATAGACCAGCACATACTCGTCCACCAGAACGCCGGCGTCGAGGGTGAACCGCACCTGATGGGCAGAGCCGTCGGCGTACTCCTCAAGAACCTCCACCTGCCGGAGCGTGTCGGTCCATTCGGGGTAGCGGGGCAGGTCGCAGATGACCGCCGCCACCTTTTCCGGTGCCGCACCGATCATGATCGACTGGGTGGAGGAGTCCGCCATGAGGGGAGGCTACCTGGCCATGTGACGAACCTGTCTGCACCACCCGATGCGTTGGACGGGTAGGTTGCGACAGAGCCGACCGCGAGGGCGGCCTGCCCGGCCAGCGTGAACACGAGGAGAGTGCAGGTGCGCGAGTTCTCCGTCCCACCGATCGTCACCGTCGGCGACTCGGCCAATCTAACCGATCCGGTCTGGGAAAACGCTGAGGTCGCCCCAGACGTGGTGCAGTTCATCCGTGCGGGTGCCGACGACGCCTCGGCCGACGTTACCTGCCGCCAGTTCCGCGACGAGGTGGTCGCGGTGGCACGTGGCCTGGTCGCAGCCGGGATACAGCCCGGCGACCGGGTCGGCCTGATGAGCCGCACCCGGTACGAGTGGACGCTGTTCGACTACGCGATCTGGGCCGCCGGCGCGATCACCGTGCCGATCTACGAAACCTCCAGCGCTGAGCAGGCCGCCTGGATCCTGTCCGACTCGGGGGCGGTCGCCACCCTGGTGGAGACGGACGCCCACGCCGCGCTGGTCGCCGGCGTCCGCGACCGGTTGCCCGAACTGACAAACGTGTGGCAGATCGACAGCGGCGCGATAGACGAACTGGTCACCGCCGGCGAGTCGGTTGACCCGGCCGAGATCGAGCAGCGGCGCGCGGCCCTGGGCGCCGACGACCTCGCCACCATCGTCTACACCAGCGGTACCACCGGCCGCCCAAAGGGGTGCATGCTGACCCACCGCAGCATGTTCGCCGACGTGGCCAACGCCGTGCCGGTACTGCCCAACCTGTTCGGCCCGGGCGCCTCCACTCTGCTGTTCCTGCCGCTCGCACACGCTTTCGCCCGGCTGATCCAGGTCGGTGTGGTGCAGGCCCGCGCCCCGATGGCCCACTGCCCGGACACCAACGACCTGCTTCCCCGGTTGCAGACGGTTCGCCCCACCTTCGTACTCTCCGTTCCGCGGGTCTTCGAGAAGGTCTACAACAGCGCCAAGCAGAAGGCCGACGCCGCCGGCAAGGGCCGGATCTTCGCCCGCGCCGAGGCCGTCGCCATCGCGTACAGCGAGGCGCTGGAGACCTCGACCGGGCCCGGCTTGATGCTCCGGGTGCAGCACGCACTCTTCGACCGACTGGTCTACCGCAAATTGCGGGCCGCGCTCGGCGGACGGTGCAGCGACGCGATCTCCGGCGGTGCGCCCCTCGGCGCGCGGCTCGGGCACTTCTTCCGCGGCGTGGGGGTGACCATCTACGAGGGGTACGGGCTGACCGAGACCTCCCCCGCCGCCTCCGCCAACCTGCCCGATGCCATCCGGATCGGCAGTGTCGGCCGCCCGCTGCCCGGAGCGACCATTCGGATCGACGACGACGGCGAAGTCCTCGTCGCCGGAGATCTGGTCTTCAAGGGCTACTGGCGCAACGAGGCCGCCACCGCGGATGTGCTCACCAACGACGGCTGGTTCCGCACCGGCGATTTGGGCGAGCTCGACAGCGACGGCTACCTGCGGATCACCGGCCGGAAGAAGGAGATCATCGTGACCGCGAGCGGCAAGAACGTCGCTCCGGCGGTCCTTGAGGATCAGGTCCGGGCGCACCCACTGGTCAGCCAGTGCGTGGTAATCGGCGACCGGCAGCCCTTTGTCGCAGCGCTGATCACCGTGGATGAGGAGGCGCTGCCAGCTTGGCTGGCGGAGGCCGGTCTGCCCGCGACCACCTCGGTTGAGCAGCTACGCGAGCATGAGGGGCTGCGGTCCGAGATCCAGTCCGCGATCGACACGGCCAACCGCGCCGTGTCCAGGGCCGAGGGCATCAGAGTCTTCCGAATCCTTCCCCGCGACTTCACCGAGACGACCGGCGAGCTGACCCCGTCCCTCAAGGTCAAACGACAAATCGTGCATAAGTCGTACGCCACGGAAATCGCTAATATCTACCGAAGCTGACTACCATCCGTCACGTGCCCGCCTCCACTCCGAGACCGCCCCGACCACACCCCCTCGCCGCTGCCGCGCGCGTGGTGATGCTGGCCCTGGTGGCGGTACTGAGCCTGCTCGCCACGCACGACCCCGCCCAACTGTGGTGGATCGCGCTCCTGGCGGCGGCGGGCCTGCCGGCACTACTCGCGCCGACGCACGACCGGCTCGGGCCGCTGAGCCGGGGTGCCGAGGTGGTGGTGCTGGGACTCGCTACCAGCCACGTCGCCTCGGTGGCGACGATCGGCATGCAGAACGCCGGACTGGGCGCGTCCGCGGTACTGCCATACCTGACCGTCCCAATCACTGTCACAGCCCTGCGCCGACGCTTCCGCGAGGGCGCAGGGCTGTTAGCGATCATCGGTCTCACCCTGCTACTGGCCGGGGCGCTAACCGAGGTTGACGGCCAGCCGCAGCTTCTCCAAGTCGGCTACCTGGCGGTCAGCGCCCAGTGGCTGACCCTCTCCGGCCTCGGACTATATGCCGCACGGACCCTGCACCGAGTGATCCTCGCGCGCAGCGACAGCAAACCCCAGCCGTACGCGGAGGCGACCCGCCTCCTCACCCAACTACGAACAGTAGCTCGACAGCTACCTGGCGCCACGCTGGACCCGGGCGGCATCTCTGAGCACCTGCTGGAGGAGCTGCGAGCGCTGGCCCGGGCGGATCGGGCAGCCGTCCTCTCGGCCAGTGGTGGCGGACGGCTGGTAGTCCTGGCCCAGTGCGGTTCCGACCGGGTGGACTGGGAGACCACTCTGGATGCAGACTCGGCGATCGCGGACGCCTGGGCCAGCCAGCAGCCACAGACCGCCGCGCACTCGCAAGCCCGCTCACCCGCCGACGGAGAGGTCTCTGCCCTGATCGTGCCGCTGGTCGCCGGGGTGCGTACGGTCGGATTGGTGGTGCTGGAGGCAGATGTCGCCCACGCGTACCCGCCCGCGGTCGTGGCCCGGGCGACCGCGCTAACCTCCCCCGCCGCGCTGCGCCTAGAGGCAGCCCTACTCTTCGACGAGGTGCGCTCCCTGGCCACCAATGAGGAGCGGCAACGACTCGCCCGAGAAATCCACGACGGGGTGGCCCAGGAGCTGGTGATGGTCGGCTACGGCATCGACAACGCCCTGGCCACAGTGCACGAGGACACCGAGGAGACCGCTGAGTCGCTGCGTGGGCTACGTCAGGAGGTCACCCGGGTCATCACCGAACTGCGGCTCAGCCTCTTCGAGTTGCGCAGCGAGGTGGACCGGCATGGCGGCCTCGCCGCCGCCATCGCCGAGTACGCGCGCACGGTCGGGGTCTCCGGGGGCCTGCGGGTGCACCTGTCGCTGGACGAGTCGACCGCCCGGCTGCCCGCCGCCACCGAGGCCGAGCTCCTGCGGATCGCCCAAGAGGCGGTGGCCAACGCCCGCAAGCACGCTGGCGCCTCGAACCTCTGGGTAACCTGTGCGGTGAACCCGCCGTACGCTCAAATTGAAGTGTCTGATGACGGTCATGGGATCTCCGACCAGCGTACCGGCGGGCACTACGGCCTTGCGATCATGGCGGAGAGGGCGGAACGTATCCGAGGCCGACTGGAGATCCGGCCACGGCAGCCGAGCGGCACAACGGTGGCCGTGGTGGTTGGTTCGTCGCCCCAACGCGATAACGTGCGTGGCAGTACCGCAGCAGAAGGGGAGTAACCCGAGGATGACCACACCGACACCGGCCACTCGCACCAAGGTCCTCCTTGTGGACGATCACGACCTGATTCGCAAAGGGCTGCGGCATGCCTTCGAGCGCGACCGGCAGTTCGAGGTCGTCGGCGAGGCTGCCACCGCGGCCGAGGGGGTCCGCCAAGCCGGCGCCCTCCAGCCAGACGTGGTCATCATGGACCTGCGGCTGCCCGACGGCAGTGGCCTCGAGGCCACCCGCGCACTGCGCAAGTCCAGCGCCACGATGGGCATCGTCGTGCTGACCATGTACGCCGGCGACGACCAGCTCTTCGGCGCGCTCGAGGCGGGCGCGAGTGCCTTCGTCCCGAAGACCGCCCCGGCGGATGAGGTGGTCGCCGCCGCCCGGCACGCCGCCTCCTCGCCCAGCGCGTTCACCGCCGCCGATCTGGCCGAGGCGATGAAGCGCCGGCTGGCCCCGTCCGGACCGCAGCTCTCGCCACGCGAGGGGCAGGTGCTACGCCTGCTCGCCGACGGAATGAGTGTGGCCGGCATCGCCAAGCAGCTCTTCGTCAGTGAGTCCACTGCCAAGACCCACATCTCCAAGCTCTACGAGAAGCTCGGTGCCGCCAATCGCGCCCAGGCATTGATGACCGCGCTCCGACTCGGTCTGCTCGAGGCCCCCGACGCGCCCAAATTCTGATCCGCCGCTCAGCTAACGAGCGGACAACTTCTCATCAACGACGGTGTCGGCCGGCGCGATGTCGCGCTATGGTCTCCCCCGGCGGAGGGGTGGTCTGCAGGGGCGGGCCCCGTGTGCACGAAGAGGTGAGGCATGCGACGGCCGGACTGGGCACCCGACGACATCGACATCGAGCGTCCCAGTGTCGCCCGCATGTACGACTACTACCTCGGCGGCTCCCACAACTTCGCGGTGGACCGAGCAGCAGCGCAGGCCATGGTCGCGGCCGTTCCCGAGGCCCCGCTGATGGCCCAGGCGAACCGCGCCTTCCTCCGCCGGGCGGTGCACTTCCTAGTCGATGCCGGGATCCGGCAGTTCCTCGACATCGGCTCCGGAATCCCCACTGTCGGCAATGTGCACGAAATCGTCCAGCAGGTCGCGCCCGAGTCCCGCGTCGTCTACGTCGACACCGACCCGGTGGCGGTGGCGCACAGCCAGGAGATTCTCGCTGACAACAACCAGGCGACCGTCCTGCAGGAGGACCTGCGACACCCCGACCGCATCCTCGACCACCCCGAGCTCCGTCGGCTGCTCAACCTCAATGAGCCAACCGCGGTGCTCATCGTCGCCGTGCTGCACTTCGTCTCCGACGACGACCGCCCCGCCGAGCTACTGCGGACCCTGCGCGATGCCCTCGCTCCCGGCAGCTGGCTGGTGCTGTCACAGGCCAGCGACGAAGGGCGGCCGGAGACCGAGCGAAGCGACGCCGAGACGGTATACCGACGCACCGGCAGTCCACTATGGTTCCGCGACCGGTCCGAACTGACCACCCTCTTCGACGGTTTCGAGCTGGTCGAGCCCGGGGTGGTATGGGTTCCGCAGTGGCGCCCGGAGACGCCGGAGAGCAGTATGAACGCCGAGACATCGGCGTTCCTCGGGGGCGTGGGGCGGATCGGTGACTAGCCCAGCCACCGCGAATCAGCCAAGCGGCGCCAACTCCGGCATGGCGGCCTTCACTCAGGAATGGGCGAACGCGATCACCGGGACGAGCTACCTGCCGATGTCCCAGGCACAGCTCAAAAGGCTGCTCGACCGCCTCGCCCGGGAGCTGGCAGCGGCCCTACTCGCCGAGCCGTTCGACCTGCGAGCCGGTCAGCGCGTCGGCACCGAGCTGGTGGCCGCACACATCGCCTCCGCCGAGGCGCTGGGGCGCACCGTTGAGGTCGTTCAGCTCCGCCTGGTGCGCGATCTGGGCTTGGTCGCCGACGACATAGCGGACCGGCTGGCCCGGCTACTCGCCGCTGTGACCACCGGATACACCCGGGCTCTGCGCGACCGCACGCTGGACGAGCAGGAGTCGATCCGGCGGGCCGCGATGGCACAGCGGACGAAGGCCGAGCGGGCGCTCCGGGCCAGTGAGGCCCGCTTTCGACACCAGGCCACTCACGACTCACTCACCGACCTGCCAAACCGCAATCTCTTCACCGAACGGCTCGCTACAGCGCTGGCGAAGCCCCGTCGGGACAGTGACCGGGTCGGCCTCTGCTTTCTCGACCTGGACCAGTTCAAGCGGGTCAACGACCAGCACGGGCACCAGGCCGGTGACCGGGTACTCACCGAAGTGGCCAACCGGCTGCGGCAGGCCCTCACCGGGCATCTGGTCGCCCGACTCGGCGGCGACGCGTTCGTCATCCTGATCGAACGCACCGGCGGCACCCGGGACGTGATCGCGGTGGCGGAGGCGGCCCTGGCTGCCGTACACGAACCGGCCGTGGTGGCGGGCCACGAGGTGACGGTGCGGACCAGCATCGGCATCGTGGAGCGGCAGGTGGCCGGCACCTCCGCGAACGAGCTGATGCGGGCCGCCGACTGCACCCTGCACTGGGCCAAGGCAGCCGGCGGTGGTCGCTGGACGCTCTACGACGCCGAGCGCGACCGCCAAGAGCTGACCCGCCAGGCACTGACTGCGGCGATCCCCGCCGGGCTCGACCGGGGCGAGTTCTACCTCGACTACCAGCCACTTGCCTCACTGCGCGATGGCCGCCTGCTGGGCGTGGAGGCATTGGTGCGCTGGCGGCATCCGGAGCTGGGCGTCCTCCGCCCAGACCAATTCATCGGCCTCGCCGAGGAGACCGGATTGATCGTCCCACTCGGTGGGTGGGTGCTCGCCGAAGCCTGCCGGGCAGCGGGCAGCTGGTCGGTAACCAGCGGGACGCCGTTCGTCAGCGTCAACCTGGCCGTCCGGCAGGTGCACCGACCGGGCCTGGTGCAGGAGGTCCGAAACATCCTGCAGCGCTCCGGGCTGCCGCCAGAACGTCTCCAGCTGGAAATCACCGAAAGCGCCATGATGAGCCCCGCCGAGGAACCGGTGCAGGCGCTGCGCCGCCTCGCCGACCTCGGTGTCCGCATCGCGATCGACGACTTCGGTACCGGCTACAGCAACCTGGCGTACCTGCGCGACCTACCGGTAACCGAGTTGAAGGTGGCCGGGGAGTTCGTTGCCGGGCTGCGTGCCCAGGAGCCCCAGGCAGACGAACGGATCGTCGCATCGTTGGTCTCGCTGGCCCACGCACTAGACCTGACTGTCACCGCCGAGGGGGTGGAGACGGCCGGGCAGGCCGAACGGTTGCGGGCCATCGGCTGCGACGCCGGCCAGGGCTGGCACTTCGGCCGTCCAGAACCTGCTGACCGGATCCTGGCCCGACTGGGCTGACTGGGCACCGGCCGGGCTGAACCGGGTTACCCGGCCCACCGCGTCGCTCAGGGCTGCAGGAGAGTGGTCATCCGGGCGGCCTGGGTCTCCCACCGCCACTCGCGTTCGACCCAGGCCCGACCGGCGGCACCGAACTGGCGGGCCAGGTCCCGGTCGGCGAGCAGGGTCGCCACCCGGTCGGCGAGCTGGGCCACGTCCCGCCCCCGCACCACGAAGCCCGTCTCGCCGTCGCGCACCGCATCCGGTGCCCCGCCCGAATCACCGGCCACCACGGGCAGCCCGGTCGCGGAGGCCTCCAGGTAGACGATGCCCAGCCCCTCCACGTCCAGGCCCCGATTCCGGGTACGGCACGGCATCGCGTACACGTCGCCGGCCGCGTAGTGCGCGGGCAACTCCACCGCCGGCACCGTGCCGGTGAAGACCACGTCCCGCTCGACGCCGACCTGTCGAGCCAGCTTGCCCAGCCCGTTCCGGTACGGCCCACCCCCGACGATCAGTAGTACCGCGTCCGGGACCCGGCGGCGGATCTCCGGCAACGCCCGGATCAACGTGTCCTGCCCCTTGCGCGGTACCAGCCGGGACACACAGACCACGACCGGCCGGTCGGCCAACCCGAGCCGCGCCCGCACCGATTCGCCCCGGACGGTCGGGTGGTAGGTGTCGAGGTCAACACCGGGCGCGAGCCGACGCAGCTCGGTCACCCCACGCAACGCCCGGTCCAGCCGAAGCCGTGTGTACTCCCCCAGGTAGGTGGTCACGTCAACGTCCCGGCCGATCCGGCGCAGCGCGGAACGGGCACCGGGCAGCGCTGCCCAACCAATCTCATGCCCGTGGGTCTGCGCCACCACCCGCCGGATTCCGGCGCGCCGTCGCAGGCCGGCGGCGAGCAGCCCGAGTGGCGCCGCGGCACCGAACCAGACCGTGTCGCAGTCGTGTGCCCGGGCAAGTTGGCTGACCCGACGCGCCACCGGTGGGGTGGGCAGCAGCACCTTGGTGTTTTCCCGCACCACCTCGAAAGGCTGGTCGGCATCGAACTTCTCGGCGCCGCTCCAGCTCGAGGCGTAGACCACCACCGAGCCCACAGGCTGGCGCACCGCGAGGCCATGCACGAAAGACTGGATCCCCCCAGGCCGGGGCGGGAAGTCGTTCGTGACAAGCAACGTCCGGCTCTCGCTCATCGGCTGGTCTTCCTGGCATAGGCGTGGGCGGCGGCGATCCGCTCCACGGTGGACGGATGACTGGCGGAGTAGAGGTACCCCAGCCGGGGTGGGTCGGGGTCGGCGAGGTTGATTCCGGCGAGTCGACGCTGCATCGCCACAAAGGCGCCCGGGTCCTCGGTCAGGGCCAGCGCGTGTGCGTCGGCCCGCGCCTCGATCCGGCGGGAAATCAACGCCTGTGCCGGTGTGGCAACCAGGCCGGCCACCGTCACCAGCGCCAACAGCAACGGGAAGGCGCGCGGTTGATTGATCGAGTCGACACCGGCCATCCGCAGCAACGGAGCGATGAATCCGAGCAGGTAGAGCGCCACCACCATCGCCGCTGCACCCAGCGCCCCGGTCAGCGTGCCGATCACGACGTCCCGGTCCTTGGCATGCCCCAACTCGTGGGCCACCACCGCGGTCACCTCCTCCGGGGTGGCCTCGCGCAGCAGTGTGTCGTAGACGACGATCCGCCGCGTCGGCCCCAGCCCGGAGACGTAGGCGTTGACGGCCCGGGTTCGCCGGGAGGCGTCAGCCACCAACACGTCCCGGACCGGTACACCGTCGCGGGCCGCTAGCTCCATCAACTCTGTCCGCAGTGGGCTGGGCTCCAACGGGGTGAACCGGTTGAACACCGGCTCCACCAGCACCGGGAATACGAACGACAGGAGCATCACCAGGCCGGCTGCCCCGGCCGCGCCGAGCGCCCACCACCAGCGCGGCGCGAGCCGGATCACGGCGTAGAAGCCGACCAGGGCCACTGCCCCGATGACCGCGCTAACCGCGTACGACCGAAGCAGGTCGACGGTCCAGCCACCCCAGCTGTTGGTGGCCAGCCCGTAGCGGGTGAGTACGGTGTGCCGCCAGGCGGCGAACGGCAGGGTCACCAGGTCGGCAACGAGTAGGACGGTAAGCCCGCCGAGCACCGCCTGCGCGGCCCAGTGCCCACCAAACGGGCGGCCAACCAATTCGACCAGGCGACTGCCCAGCGGGGTGAGCCCGAGCGCGAGCGCCACCAGCAAACCGACGCCGAGCGCTGCCCAACCGCCGGGCCGCAGTGCCGCACGGAACTCGCGCCCCCTACTCACCTGTTCCCTGGGCAGCTCGTCCAAGGCGGCGAGCTGGTCGGCACGGGGGGCCGGCGGGCGCTGCCACGGGATCAGCACAGCGGCGGTGACGACCAGCGCAGCGATCAGCCCGACCAGCGTGAGCAGGGCCCAGCCGCGCGGACTCACCGGGTCGCCTCCCGGCTCACAATGCCGGCTGTCGCGACGAACCCGCCCGCAGCGCGCCACTCCCGCGTCATGCCACTCCTCCCGCTGTGCGCGCCCATCGTAGTGGTCACCCGGTCACGACGGGCGGGGTGCACACACTGTCGGCGAAAACCAGACGGTCACGGCGGGAGCTCCGCGGGCGCCACAAGGCTCCCGCGGGCACCACGCGGCTCTCACCGGGCACCACGCGGCTCCCCGCGGGCGCTACGGGGCTCCCACGGGCGCTACGAGGCCCGTCCCTGCCCCACGGGCAGGTCAGGCCACTCGATGGTCGCAGCTGGGCCGACGCACCGGAGGCCGGGGCTCCGGCAGCACCTGCACGTCGAACCCGGCCCGAGCGAACACCTCGATCGCCTGCGCCTCGGCCGCGCCGAACTCCGCGGTCTCCTCGAACAGAGCGGTCATCAGGCAACCCGCGCAGCCGTCTGTCCGGCCCGCGCACCCATCACAGTCAATCAACATCACGCCTCCCGCCGCACCGACGGTGATCAAGCCAGCAGGTCGCGCTGCCAGGTCACGCCCCACTCCCGCCTCTGCGAGGTCTACCCAGCACCGTCGGTTACATCGACGCTAGACACAGCGTACGACAGAACCCGGACAACTCGATCAACTTGCCGCGGAGGCTCCCGGCCAGACCAACCGACTGGGCGCGTCCCGCCCAGGCTGGAGCCTCGGCCCGTCAGGACCGTGCCAGCCGGCGCAGCAGCGCGTCAGCACCCAATGGATAGGCGCCGTGCCGGCGTACGCCATCGGCCACCTCCCGGTCTGCGGAGATCACCACCACCGGCCGACCCGGCGGCTCGGCTCGAACCAGACGCCGGATCAACTCGTCGGCCGTCTCGCCCTTACGGGAAAAGAGCACCCGGACGCCGCGGGGGCTCGGCGGCAGTCCGTGCATCCGCTCGGCACCGTCGAAGACCACGGTGACCTCGTCGCCGGTCTGCGCGGCGATCCCACCCAGCCCGGTGATCAACCGCTTACGCTGCTGCTCCAGCGACATCTCGCCGAAGCCCCGCTTGGTGACGTTGTAGCCATCCACCACCAGATGAGCCCGGGGCAGCGCGAGCAGCTGATCCAACCGGGCCGGATCGTCGGAATCCCGGGCTCGGCTGGCAGCACCCGCCACGGGAGCGGCGGACTGGTCGGCGAAAGTATCGGCAACGAAGTCGGCCGGCAACCTGTCCGCCGGATCCAATGCCAGCTCCCGCCGCAGGCCCACCGCGGCCTGACCGATCGTCTCCAGTAGCAGCCACAAGCGGGCATCATCGACCGACCTGGACTCCTTGGCGCTGGCGCGGGCCACCACGGCCGCCGCCTCCGCCTCGGCCAGCCGGGCCCGGGCCCGACGCAGCTCCGCCTCGGCGTCCGCCGTCGCACGCGCCGCCCGGCCGCGCTCGGTGGCGAGCAGCTCGCTCGCCCGGCGCTCTCGGGCCTGCGTCTCGCGCAACGACCGGGCAAGCTGTCGTGACTCCTCCCGGAGCTGGCCGAGTTCGTCCCGGACCCGGGCCAGCTCGTCGCGGAGCTTGTCGGCCTCGACCCGAGCCACCGCACGGTCGTGTTCTGCCCGGGTAGCCCGCTGTTCAGCCTCTCTGACCAGCTCGGCGACGACTGCGCTGTCCGCCTCGGCCCGGACCGCCGCGCCGCTGGCCTCAATGAGGTCCCGCCACCCCCGCGGACGCGCCAAGTACGCCAGTGCCGCAACCTCCACCGGATCGGCGGCGGCGGGCGCGGTGCCCCCGACCACTACCGCGCCGAGGTCACCGGCGTCGGCAAGCACCCGCTGGGCCACCCGCTGACGAAACAGTGGGTCGCCGGTCAACTGGGTCGCGATCATCGGTGCGCCGAGCCGCGCCCGCCGGTTGGGAGCGAACTTGGCCACCCGGCGCAGCGGGACCGGCACCTCGTCTACGGGCAGGCCGGGCAGTACCGCGGCGGCCAGCACCACGATCCGCTGCCGGACCGGCTCCGGCAGCACCGGTTCCGGACCACTCTCCGCTGCAGGATCGGCGGCGGACGGCACGTCGGCGGCGGACGGCACGGGCTCGGCCCGGCTGCGGTTTCTGGAATCGGACGTGCCGGCGGTGCCGGTGCTAGCCGGGTTGGCCATGGACGCGGTGGCGCCGGCGGCAACCGGATCATCGAGAGTGCCCCCCGTACCCTCGATGCCCGGCTCCGGCGCAGCGGCGACCGACTCCTCCGCGGGGCGGTGGTCGTCGTTGTACGGCTCAGCGAGGGGCATGTGGCAAGTCTCCCACTGTCGCCCGACCCACCGCCGAGCGAGTGAGCCAATATCTCATCGCAGGACGGCTGTCAACGCTTCGCCGCCCACTGGAGTCGGCGGCTTCGGGGGGCCACGTCGGCCGGTCAACCTGGCTGTGGCGATGGCGAAGCTTGCACAGCCCGGGGGTAGCGGTGTCGGACCGGGCCGTTAGCGTGCCCGCCGATGGCACCGCAGAAGTACGTCCAGGAGTTGTTAGCCGGCCTCGACCCCGCTGTCGGCGGCGTTGACCCGGCGCTGCCGCTCCACGCGACCACCTTCGTCGTGGTCGACCTCGAGACCACGGGCGGCACGCCGGACGGCGGCGGCATCACCGAGATCGGCGCGGTGAAGGTCCGCGGTGGTGAACAGCTCGGCGTGCTCGCCACCCTGGTGAATCCCGGCACACCGGTCCCGCCCTTCGTCACCGTGCTCACCGGCATCACCCAGGCGATGCTGCTGCCCGCCCCACCAATCAATGAGGTCCTGCCGAGCTTCCTCGAGTTCCTTTCCGCCGACGCGGTCCTGGTTGCCCACAACGCCCCATACGACGTGGGGTTCCTCAAGGCGGCCTGCGCGGCGCACGGCTATCGCTGGCCGAATCCACGGGTGCTGGACACAGCCGCGCTGGCCCGACGGGTGCTGAACCGCGACGAGGTGCCTAACCGCCGACTCGGCACCCTCGCGGCATACTTCCGCACCGCCACCCGGCCGACCCACCGGGCGTTGGACGATGCGTTGGCCACCGTTGACGTGCTTCACGGGTTGATCGCCCGGCTTGGTGGTCACCGGGTGCACACCATCGGCGAGGCGATCGAGTTCACCCGGGCGGTCACCCCAACGCAGCGCCGCAAACGACACCTCGCCGAGGGCCTGCCCCACTCGCCCGGGGTCTATCTGTTCCGGGGCACCGACAACCGCCCGCTCTACGTCGGCACCTCGGTCGACATCGCCACCCGGGTCCGCAGCTACTTCACGGCCGGGGAGAAGCGGGCCCGCATCTCGGAGATGCTCGCCGCCGCGCAGCGGGTGGAGGCGGTGGAGTGCGCCCACTCGCTCGAGGCGCAGGTGCGGGAGCTGCGCCTGATCGGGACGCACGCCCCGCCCTACAACCGGCGGTCGAAGTTCCCCGAGCGGGTGGTCTGGCTCAAGCTGACCGACGAGGCGTACCCACGATTGTCGGTGGTGCGAAACCTGGCCCCGGGGGACGAGGCATACCTCGGGCCTTTCACCTCCCGCCGCGCCGCGGAGCTCGCCGCGGCGGGCTTCCACGACGCGATGCCGCTGCGGCAGTGCACGCACCGACTGTCGCTTCGGAAGGTCACACCGGCCTGCGCCGTAGCCGAGCTGGGTCGCTGCCCGGCACCCTGCGAGCACCGGATCACCCCGACGGAGTACGCGGATCGCGCGACGACGCCCTTCCGTACGGCGTGCGAAGGCGACCCGCAGGGCGTGGTAGACGCCTTGCTGGACCGGATCGAGACGCTCTCGGCGGAACAACGCTACGAGGAGGCCGCGGTGGTGCGGTCCCGGCTGACCGCCGTGCTCCGCGCGATTACCCGGATGCAGCGACTCGCCGCACTCACGGGGATCGCCGAAGTGGTGGCTGCCCGGCCAGCGCCGGACGGAGGTTGGGAGTTGGCGCTGGTGCGGCACGGACGGCTGGCTGGCGCTGGCGTGTCTCCGCCTGGGGTCCACCCACGACCGACGATCGCCACGATCCGGGCGACCGCGGAGACCGTCTCCCCGGGTCACGGACCTACTCCGGCTACCAGCGCCGAGGAGACCGAACATATTCTGTCCTGGTTGGAGCGTCCGGAGACCCGGTTGGTGGAGATGTCATCCGCCTGGGCCTCCCCGATTGCCGGTGCAGGCCGGTTCCGAGCCCTGCTAACGAAAGCGGCAAATGCGGCTTCCCATCAATTCTCGACCGAAAGCCCATGACCAACTAGCTGATCGGATGACGCTGGCTCGCATAAGCTGTTAAGAAGTGCAGTCCTGCCCGTTGCTGGGCCGGCTCCCGGTGCCGGGCACGGTGACCTGGGGCCGGGGTGAGGAGGTATCCTTCGTGGATGTCGACGCCGGACACGGCGCCGCCTTGGAGGGCGCGCTTTCGGCCCAACCGGCGGAGCTGCCGCTGACCCGCCGGCTCCGGACCCTGTTGGCATGGTCCACGGCCGAGGCCGAACCGGTTGGCGAGTTGGTCCGCACGCACCGCAACATCCACTCCGGAACGGACCCGTCGGTGCTGCGCCGGGCATACACGATCGCCGAGACGATGCACCGCGGACAGTTCCGCAAGAGCGGCGAGCCCTACATCACCCACCCGCTCGCGGTCGCCCAGATCTGCGCCGGTCTCGGCATGGACGCAACCACCCTGGTCGCGGCGCTGCTACACGACACCGTCGAGGACACCCGCTACACCCTCCAAGCCCTCGCCGACGACTTTGGGCCCGAGGTCGCCCACCTGGTCGATGGAGTGACCAAGTTCGACAAGGCGTTCTACGGTAAGGCCGCCGAGGCCGAGACGATCCGAAAGATGATCATCGCAGCCGGCAAGGACGTCCGGGTTCTGATCATCAAACTGGCGGACCGGCTGCACAACATGCGCACGCTCGGCGTTCGCTCCGCCGCGTCCCGGGAACGTATCGCCCGCAAGACCCAGGAAGTACTCGTTCCGCTCTGCGACCGGCTGGGCATCCAGAAGCTCAAGCGAGAACTGGATGACATCGTGCTGATGCACCTGGAGCCGGCAGAGCATGACCGCATCTCCCGGCACCTGCACGACCGGCCCGGCTGGGATGCATACCTGGCGGAGGTCGTTTCCCGGGCGAAGACCGCGCTCCGCCGCAGCCGGGTCAACGCCGAAGTGAACCCCCGTCCGCGTCACCTCTACTCGATCTGGAAGGACACTCTGGCCGGCGACCACGCCACCCCCTTTGACCTGCCCCGGGTCGTAGTCGTCGTGAACGGCCCGGCCACCGACTGCTACGCGGCGCTAGGCGCCATCCACGGCACGTGGCCCCCGGTGCCCGGCCGGTTCAAGGACTACATCGCCTCCCCAAAGAACAACCTCTACCGCTCCCTCCACACCAGCGTTCGCGGGCTCAGAGATCGCACGGTGGAGGTGCTGATTCGCACCGAGGAGATGCACCGCTGCGCGGAGTACGGCATCGCCGCCAGCTATCGCTTCCCCCACGCCCGCGTGGACCAGGCCATCCGGGACGAACAACTGGACTGGCTGCGACGCGTACTGGACTGGGAACAGGAGACCGCTGACCCGGCGCAGTTCCTGGAGTCGCTGCGCAGCGACCTCGCCGAGGCGCAGATCCAGGTCTTCGCCGATGGGCGGCAGGTGGTACTGCCCGCCGAGGCAACCCCAGTTGACCTCGCGTACGAACTCGGCACCGACCGCGGCGACCACTGCCTGGCGGCCCGGATCAACGGTCGCCTCGCCCCGCTCTCCTCCTGCCTCGAAGACGGCGATGTCGTGGAGATATTCACCGAGACTGAACGGGCACCCAGCGGCTTCGACGCGGCCCCACGCGGTCCCCGCCGGGAATGGCTCGGCTTCGTCAAGTCCCCACAGGCCCAGATGCAGATCAACCGGTGGTTTGCCGACCACACCGAACCGGGCATCTCCATCGCCGACAAGGTCCGCCTCGGCCGGGCCGCCGTCGGTCTGGCCCTACGCAAGCACGACCGTGGTCTCGCCAGCGACCTGCCCCTACTCCGACTCTCCGAGGAACTCGGCTATCCCGACCTGGAGACGATGCTCGTCGCGGTCTTCGATCGGGCAATCGAACCGGACACGGTGGTAAAACAGCTCATTGACCTGGTTGACCACCGCCGGCGGTGACCCGGCGGCCCCAGGCCGGCAGGAAATCACCCGACGGCACTAGCCTGGACGCATGATCTGCCGCTCGCGGGGACGTGCCATCGCATACCAGGTCTTCTACCGGCTCCCGCTGCCCGTGCGGCGTCGCCTGGTTCGACTAACCGTGCCGAAATACATTGTCGGCGCGGTCACGCTCGTTCGCGACACCGAGGCCGAGGGGGCCGGCCGGCTGCTCCTGCTGCGCCAACCGCCCGGCCGGGGGTGGACATTGCCAGCGGGACTGTTGCAGAAGCGGGAGGCGCCGGTGCTCGGCGCGTGCCGCGAACTGTACGAAGAGACAGGCATCCGGCTCTCCCCCCACGAGTTGACCCCGGCCGTACCGAACGCAATCGTCCACGACAAGGGTTGGGTGGACGTGGTGTTCACTGCCAACGTACCGGCATCAACCACGACCCTGCGGGTCGACGGCGCGGAGGTCTTCGAGGCCGCCTGGCACCCGCTGGACGCCCTACCCAAGTTGACCTGGCCCACGGCCCGCCTGCTCGGCTACTTCGACATCGGGCCGCTTGCGGGGCAGTTCCCGCCGGCGCTCCCCGACCACCAACCGTGACCGCCGAGATCTGCGCGGTGGTCCTCGCCGCCGGCGAGGGCAGCCGGCTGCGTCCGCTAACCGAGCTAGTACCCAAGGCGCTCTGTCCGGTCGGAAATGTCCCGCTGCTCGACCGGGTGCTTACCCGGCTCGCCGGGATCGGCCTGACCGGAGCGAGCCGGGTGGCGGTCAACGCCAGCTACCTCGCCAAACAGGTAGTCGCTCACGTCGGTGACCGGGCCCACCGGTCGGTGGAGCCCGACGGCCCGCTTGGCACCGCCGGCGGCCTGGCGAAGCTACGCGATTGGATCGGCGGGCGGGGCGTGCTGGTCGGAAACGCCGACGCGTACCTCGCCGACCCGGACCGTCCACCTGGGCCGGATATCGCCGCGCTACTGCACGACTGGGACGGCGAGACCGTACGGCTGCTGGGCCAGCCCGCCGCGGACCCCACCGCACCCGGCACCTTCGACGGCCACGCCTTCACCGGGTTCTCCCTGCTGCCGTGGCGGCGAGTTCGAAACCTGCCGCTGGAGTTCGGCGACCTGGTCCGGACGGTCTGGCGTCCGGCGGAGGCAGCCGGCGAGCTGACGGTGGTCCCCTACCCCGGCACGTTCTACGACACCGGCACCCCCGCCGACTACCTCACCGCCAACCTGCACGCCGCAGGCGGCGATACCCTGGTTGACCCCACGGCACTGGTAACTGGCCCGTGTCGGTCGGCGGTAGTCGGGGCGGGCGCACGGGTGCATGGGGCGGTCACCGGGGCCGTAATCTGGCCAGGTGCCACCGTGGGGGCGGAGGAGCACGTTCAGAACGCAATCCGCGCGGGGAACGATCTCACCGTCGTAGTCAGCGAACCCGCCGCTCCCCGGAGCGTCTAGCATGAGCGACGAAGCCGACGAACGGAGCGAACTCCCGTGATCACCGCGATTGTGCTGATCGACTGCGCCACCGACTCGATCCCTGAGGTGGCCGAGGCACTCGCCGCACTGCCCGGTGTCAGCGAGGTCTACTCGGTGGCCGGGCAGGTTGACCTGGTCGCGATAGTCCGGGTCCGCGAGTTCGAGCAGATCGCTGAGGTGATCGCGGGGCGCATCTCCAAGGTGTCGGGGGTGCTGAACACCGATTCCCACATCGCGTTCCGCGCGTACTCGCAGCACGACCTCGAGCAGACGTTCGCGATCGGCCTGGCCACAACCGACTGACGGGCCGCAAGCACAGCCAACGGCCGGTCCACCCCAGATGGGGTGGACCGGCCGTTGGACTACCTCATCGTGGTCAACTCACGCCCGGAGCCGGGGTCTCGGTGCCGGTACCGCCGCCTGGAGCCGGCGACTCGGTGGTGCTACCCGGAGCCGGGCTCTCAGTGGTGGTTCCGGGGCCCGGAGTGGTCATGCCGGGGCTCGGGGTGCCGGTGCCGGTGGTCTGCGGGACTGGGACACCCAGCTGGTTGGCGAGCTCGACCAACTCGTCGTAGTGGGTCTGCAGGGTCGGCAGCGCAGTCTGCGCAAGCTCGATCACCGACGAGTCAGAGCCCTGCGAGATCTCCGTCTGGGTGGCCTGGATGGCCTGGACGTGGGCGGTCAGGTTACTGGTCACCCAGAGCTGGTCGAATTGCTCGCCGCTGGCGTTGTTCATCTGGTCCATGGCGTCCTGCTGGTCGGCCGTCGGCTCGTCCGCCAGCTCGACCCCAAGCTGGTTCGCGACCTGTTGGACCGTCTCGTCCAGTTGGGTGTGGTCAGTCCCGATCTGCTGGCCCAGATTCTGGACCCCCTGGTCCTGGCCCTTCTGCCCGGCCATCTCCCCCTTACTGATCTCAAACAGATTCACCTGGTGAATGGCCTGTAGGTACTGGGTGTCCTGCTGTGATGGCTGCACCGCGGCCTGGGCGGCCGCGGCGGGTGCGATACCCACCAGCACCAACGCGGCCAGTAGGCCCAGGCGTTTGAATCCCAACATTCGTCCTCCCCTAGAGACGTTGGACCGCACGGATACCCGGCTGACCGGGGTTAATCCTCTGTCTCAGCCCATGCCGGCCCAATAGACGTGGCGCCCGCCGGAAGAGCTCCGGCGGGCGCCACGTGCAGCTACGTCGCGGGTGAGGTCAGCGGCGCTCGCCGCTGGTGATCTCCGAACGCTCGGTGTCCGAATCGACCGGCGGGGACGCCGGCGACACCGGCGCCTCGGCGGGCTTCTCGATCGGGTAGAAGAAGCCCCGGATCGCCGGGCCGAGCGCGCCCAGCCGGTTCATCTTCTTCGGCACCACCCAGCCGACGTACTCCAGTTCGCCCTCTTCGCGGTGGAGCGGCTGGTGCACCTCGACGAACCGGCCGTCTGGCAGCCGCCGGATGATACCGGTCTCCACCCCGTGCGCCAGGACCTCCCGGTCATGCTGCTGGAGACCCAGACAGAGCCGGTAGGTGACGTAGTACGCCAGCGGCGGGAGCAGCAGCAGACCGATTCGGCCGCCCCAGGTCATCGCGTTCAGACTGATGTTGAACTTGTCGGCGATGACGTCGTTCGCCCCGGAAAGCGCCAGCACCAGGTAGAAGGTGACGGCCATGGCTCCCAGCCCGCTACGTGCCGGAACGTCCCTCGGCCGCTGGAGCAGATTGTGGCTGCGGTGGTCCTTGAGGCGCCGGGCCTCAATGAACGGATAGAGCACGGACATGCCCACCAGTACCCCGGGCAACACGACCGTCGGCCAGAATAGCGGCGGAATGACGTACCCGTCGCCGATCGGAATATAGATCTCCCAGGCGGGCATCAGCCGGGTAGAGCCGTCGAGGAACATGACGTACCAGTCGGGCTGGCTGGCGGCCGACACCACCCACGCCTCGTACGGCCCGAACAGCCAGATCGGGTTGATCTGGAACAGGCCAGCCATCAGCGCGATCACACCGAAGACGACCATGAAGAAGCCGCCCTGCTTCAACGCGTACCGCGGGAACATCCGCTCGCCGACCACGTTGTCGTTGGTCCGGCCGGGGCCGGGCCACTGGGTGTGCTTCTGCTTGAAGACCAGCCCCAGGTGCGCGCCGATCAGCGCGAGCAGCAGGCCGGGGATGAGCAGGACGTGGGCGATGTAGAACCGGCTGATGATGATCGTTCCGGGGAACTCGCCGTCGAAGATCGAGGACGTGAGCCAGGAGCCGATCACCGGAATCGACAACATGATGCCGGAGGCGATCCGGAGCCCGGTGCCCGAGAGGCCATCGTCCGGCAGGGAGTAGCCGGTGAAACCGGCCAGGAAGCCGACCCAGAACAGCAGCGAGCCGATGATCCAGTTAGCCTCCCGCGGCTTACGGAACGCGCCGGTGAAGAAGACCCGCAGCATGTGCACCACGATCGCGGCCATGAACAACAGGGCCGACCAGTGGTGCATCTGCCGCATGATGAGGCCACCCCGGATGTCGAACGTAATGTCCAGACTGGAGGCGTACGCGGCGGACATCGGCGTGCCCCGCAGCGGGGCGTAACTGCCGTTGTAGATCACCTCGGTCATCGCCGGCTCGAAGAAGAAGGTCAGGAAGACCCCGGTGAGCAGCAGGATGATGAACGAGAAGAGCGCGATCTCACCCAGCAGGAAGGACCAGTGGTCCGGGAAGACCTTGTTCAGCAGTCGACGGAGCGGGGTGGCCACCTGGAAGCGGTCGTCCACTCCCCGGGCCGCATTGCCCGGGACGGCTGCCATCTCAAACTTTCGCCGCTTCACGGCCGCTCCCAGAAGTCGGGTCCGACGGTCTCGGTGTAGTCGGACGTGGCCACGAAGTAACCCTCGTCGTCAACGACGATCGGCAACTGCGGCAGCCGACGGCTGGCGGGACCGAAGATGGGCTTCGCGTTGTCGGTGATCAGGAACTGCGACTGGTGACACGGGCAGAGCAGCCGGTTGGTCTGCTGTTCGTAGAGGCTGGCAGGGCAGCCAGCGTGCGTGCAGATCTTCGAGTAGGCGGCGAAGTTGCCCCACATGTAGTCGTCGTGGCCGATCCGCACGTTGGCCTCGCGGGCCTCCTGCGCATCCGCGTCCCGAAGGTGGATCAGCAGCGCCGGCGAGTCCGCGTACTTGTTACTCACCCCGTGTTCGATGCCGGGGAAGACGGTGATCTGGCCACCAGCGCTGATGTCCGCCGGGCGGATCGGACGGCCGTCCTCTCGGACCAGCCGGACCTTCTTCTGCCCGTCGTCGGTGGGGGCGAAGCCCGTGGTGAACATCTGGTTGTTCTTGTGCGGCTGCGAAATCAGGCCACCCACTAGCGGCGCCGCGGCCACCGCGCCGACCGGCGCGAGACCGGCCAGCAGCGAGACTCCCAGCAACGGCCGGCGCTTCACGCCCAGCTCGTCGGCCATATAGAGCATCGTCTGCCCGGTGATGATGCGGTCCCGCTCGTTGACGCTCTCATGCCGGTCCTGGACCGAGACCTCCTTGGGCAGCAGCTTCTTGCCCCAGGTGAGAATGCCGAAGCCGATGCCGAGCAGGGCGATACCCAGGGTGACACCGAGCAGCGGCGTATACCACTTGTCGCCGCCGTAACCCAGCTCGTACTCCCAGGGCCACCAGATGTAGATCGCCAGGAAGGCGGTCGCGGAGACGCCGGTAAGCAGGAAGAACAGGGCGACCGTACGGCTCAGTCGTCGCTCGGCCTTGCTGCCGGGCACGACCTGCGGCTCATAGTGGACGATCTCGATGTCGTCCTCACGGGCACCCGCACGGACGATGTCGAAGCGACTGAGATCCGGGTCATCCAGGTCGACCGGCTGGTCGCCGCCCGCGTGCTCAGGGTGGGTGGTGGTCATGCCGTCACCTCGCTGTGGGCGGTGCCGACCCGCGACACCGGCGCAATGTTGGTCAGGAACCGCCCGGTCACGACTTACCCGCAATCCACAGGGTGGTAAAGACCAGCGCGACGATGCCAACCAGGAAGATCGCCAGGCCTTCGGTCGAGGGACCGTAGCGGCCGAGGTTGAAGCCACCCGGGTCCTGGTTGTGGTTCAGGGTCTCCTGGATGTAGGCGATGATGTCCGCCTTCTGCTCGGGCGTGATCTGGTTGTCCCCGAACACCGGCATGTTCTGCGGACCACTGAGCATCGCGGCATAGATCTGACGGTCGGTGGCGGGCTTCAGGGTCGGCGCGTACTTACCCGAGGAGAGGGCTCCACCGCCACCGCCGAAGGCGTGACACTGCGAGCAGTTGATCCGGAACAGCTCACCACCGGCGGCGAGGTTGCCGCCCTTGTGAAGATCCTCGCCGGCCGGCACCTCTGGGCCGCCACCCAGCTCCTGGATGTACTGCCCGAGCTGACGGATCTCATCGTCATTGAAGACCGGAGGCTTGCGGGGCGCCTGGGCCTCCTGCCGGACCATCGGCATGCGGCCCGTGCCCACCTGGAACTCGACCGAGGCGGAGCCAACACCGACCAGACTCGGGCCGCGCCCCTCGACACCCTGCGCGTTGCGACCGTGGCAGCTCACACAGCTTTCGTTGAACAGCGCCTTGCCATCCGTGGCGGCGCTGGACATCTGTGTGTCCTGCGCCTGCACGCTGGGGGCGAAAGCCGTGTAGGCGCCGCCGGCCAGCATCAGCGCTGCCAGCAGCCGGACCGCGGCACCCAGCCGGCGGCGGCCCCTGCTGCGCGCCACGGGCCGCCCGCGCAGCCGCGCGAGCAGACCGCGTCGGCGGTCGTTGTCAGAAGTCATGACCTGTGTCCTTAACCGGTTGGACCTTGCCTGAGGGGACGAAGCAGCGGCGCGATTCGGGGCGCGCCAAGATCACTGAAGCCAGTAGATCATGGCGTAGAGCGCGATCCACACCACATCGACGAAGTGCCAGTAGTACGACACCACGATCGCCGACGTCGCCTGTGCCGGCGTGAATCGACCCATGGTGGTGCGAATCATGAAGATGACGAAGGCGACCAGACCGCCTGCCACGTGGAGCCCGTGGAAGCCGGTGGTGAGGTAGAACATCGATCCGTAGCCATCTTCATTGATCTTGATGCCCTCGTGGATCAGCTCCCGGTACTCGTTCAGCTGCCCGAGTACGAAGATCAGTCCCATCACAAAGGTGATCGTGAACCAGCGCCGCAGGGCGTGCACGTCCCCCTTCTCCGCAGCGAACACGCCGATCTGGCAGGTCACTGACGAGAGCACCAAAATCACCGTGAACGTCGTCGCGTACGGAACATTCAGGTGCGGAGTGTGCTCCGCCCACTGCTCCGGCGCCGCGGCACGGATCGAGAAGTACATCGCGAACAGCGCCGCGAAGAACATGAGTTCACTGGAGAGCCACACGATCGTCCCGACGCTGACCATGTTGGGTCGCGTCAGGGAGTGGATCCGGCTCTTGTCAATCGCTGGGGCCGCAGTCACGCGGTCATTATTGCCGTTAAGCGAGGCCGGCGATCAGCGGGGGCCCAAACCGGTGCTCCGGGCAGCCCGATCGGGGGGGTCCGATTAGCCTCACCTAGGGTAAAAACGTGCAGCGCGTCGATCCAGTCTCCATTGCTACCGAAGTCGCCGCACCGGCCGCGACCTCGGTCGCGGCACCCGCGGCCACCCCGCCGCCCTTCAGCCTCACCTCGGTCTTCACCGAGGTACAGCCAGTCAGCTGGACCGCCGTCGGCTTGGCGCTCGCAGCTGGACTCTACCTCTACGGCGTACGTCGGCTCCGGGTACGCGGCGACCGATGGCCGGTGGTCCGAACACTGCTCTTCCTCGGCCCCGGCCTCGGCGGCATCGCCACAGTGACCCTCAGCGGGCTGGCGGCCTATGACACGACACTGCTGTCGGTGCACCTAACGCAGCACCTGGTGCTCTCCATGGTGGCACCGATCTTCCTGGCCCTGGGCGCCCCGATCACGCTGGCGCTACAGGCGTTGCCGCCGCACCCGCGCGAGCTACTGCGGACGCTCGTGCACAGCCGGATCGCCCGGCTCTGCAGCTACCCCCTGGCCGCCTTCGCGATCTTCATGGCCACCCCGTTCGCCCTCTACTTCACCGACCTGTACCGCTACACGCTCGAACACGGGTGGGCGCACGGGTTGGTCCACGCACACGTACTGCTGGTCGGATGCCTCCTCTTCTGGCCGCTGCTCGGGCTCGACCCGCTGCCTCACCGCTGGCCCTACCCGGGGCGGGCGCTGCTGATGCTGCTCTGCGTGCCGTTCTACACCGTGCTCGGGCTCACCATCATGCAGTCGACCACCCTCCTTGGTGGCGACTGGCACTCCTCGCTCGACCTGACCTGGGCCGACCCGTGGCAGGACCAGGTGATCGCCGGCGGCATCCTCTGGGGCGGCGGCGAGTTCGTCAGCGTCACCATGCTGGCGGTGCTGGTCGTGCGATGGATGCGCCAGGCCGAACGGGAGGCCCGCCGGATCGACCGCGAGCTGGACCGCCAGGAGGCCGAGCAGCGGGCCCGCCCGACGGTGGGCTGACTGCCGGGCCGGGGAGCACCGCCCGCGGAAGCCCTGCTGGATACGCCCGGTACGATCGGCGGATAGCTACGAGGTGGGAGCCAGTTAAGCAATGAGCGATCGTCGGTGCACTGTCCTGCTCTACAGTGACGACCCACAGGTCCGGGATCGGATGCGACTCGCCGTCGGCACCCGGCCCGCACCCGGCCTCAAGGTCGAGTTCGTCGACGCGTCCGACTACGCCGAGTGCATCCGGCTGGTTGACGACTACGAAATTGATCTCCTACTTCTGGACGGCGAGGCCCACCCGGGCGGCGGCCTCGGCATCGCCCGGCAGATCAAGGACGACCGGGCCGACCCCCCGCCCACCTGCGTGGTGCTCGCTCGCGCCGCCGACCGATGGCTCGCCGCCTACGCCGAGGTTGACGCCACCCTGGTGCACCCGCTCGATCCGGTGACTACCGGCACGACCGTTGCCGAAGTGCTGCGGACCCACGCACCGACCTGACGTCCCCACTCCGGCACCGCCTCGGCGCCGGATCCGCCGGCGCCGGATCCTAACCCCTGGACCGCTCGGGAGGCCCTCATGGGCGAACGGACCTGGCCGCACCTGCTCGCTGCGCTGCTGCGCGGCGACGAGCTATCCACCGCCGACACTGCCTGGGCGATGGGTGAGATCATGTCCGGATCGGCGGGCCCGGCGCAGATTGCCGGCTTCGCCGTCGCGCTGCGGGCCAAGGGGGAAACCCCCGCCGAGCTCTCCGGCCTGGTCGAGGCGATGCTGACGCACGCCGTTCCGGTCGAACTACCCGCGGAGCTTCGCGCAACCGCAGTGGATGTGGTGGGCACTGGCGGCGATCTCGCGCACACCGTCAACATCTCCACCATGGCCTCCCTGGTGGTCGCTGGAGCCGGCGTGCGGGTCGTCAAGCACGGCAACCGGGCCGCTTCTTCATCCTGCGGCACCGCGGACGTACTGGAGTTCCTCGGTCTGCCGCTGGACTTGGGCCCCGAGGCGGTGGCGACCTGCGTCGCCGAGGCAGGGATCGGCTTCTGCTTCGCCGCCCGGTTCCACCCCGGGATGCGCCACGCTGGCCCGGTCCGTCGAGAGCTAGGCGTACCAACCGCCTTCAACTTCCTCGGCCCGCTCACCAACCCGGCTCGTCCCCGAGCCGGTGCAGTCGGCTGCTTCGACGCTCGGATGGCGCCGGTCATGGCCGCGGTCTTCGCCGCCCGCGGTGACTCGGCACTCGTCCTGCGCGGTGAGGATGGACTCGACGAGTTCACCACCGCTGCCCCTACCCGTGTCTGGGCGGCACAGGGAGGCACGGTCTCCGAGGTACTGCTCGACGCGACCGACCTTGGGATACCCCGGGCCACCCTCGCCGACCTACGCGGCGGTGACGTCGCCTACAACGCCGATGCGGTACGCCGCCTGCTGGCCGGGGAGACCGGACCGGTGCGAGACGCGGTGCTGGTCAACGCCGCTGCGGCGCTCGCCACCCAGGGGCCCCTGGACACAGACCTGACCGGGGCGCTGCAGGCCGGCCTACTCCGCGCCGCCGATTCAATCGACTCCGGCGCCGCGGCCCGCACGCTGGAGCGCTGGATCGAGGTAGCCCAAACCGTCCGGCCAGCGACCGTCTGAGCCAACGACCAGCTGAGCCAACGCCAGACCGGCGGAAGGGCCACTGGGCACCGCCGTTGGATCACCCAACCGCGCCACGGGCCCACTGCCATCCGCTCGCAGAGCGATCAGCACCCGTACGACGAACGGCCCGTTCCCTGCCGGGAACGGGCCGTTCGTCTAATAATGATCAGTGCTCGGCAGTGCGCCGGGTACCGCTGTAGTACTCGAAGAGCAGGCCACAGGTGGCGAGGACGACCGCTACCAGGCCGACAGCCAGCAGCCAGAGCTGCCAGAACACGAGGCCGAGACCGGCGACAGTGGCCGCCAACGCGATACCGAACGGCCAGTAGCTGCCCGGGCTGAAGAAGCCCACCTCACCCGCGCCATCAGCGATCTCCGCATCAGCCCGGTCCTCGGGGCGCAGATCGATTCGCCGGGCGACAAACCAGAAGAAGCCACCGCACATCAGGCAGAGCAGGAAGCTCAACAGCAGGGCGATGGTGCCAACCCACTCGATCTGGCCGCCGTCGCCGTAGGTCCAGCCCCCGTAGAGCGCCGCGGCAAAGAGCAGGAACCCGGCGATGATGAGGAAGATGCGCCACTCGGTCTTCATGCCTGCTCCCTCAGTTACCCGAGCCGGTAGCCGACTTGTCGGGGTTGAAGTTGGCGTCGGTGCGTCGCGTGTCGAACGGCTCGGTGGTCGTCGCGTACGGATCCTCACCGATTGCGGTCAGCGCCTCCTGCGTGGACCGTCCGTCCTGCTTAGCGGCGATGAACTGGTCGTACTTCTCCGGCGTGACGACCCGCAGTTCGAAGTTCATGAAAGCGTGGTAGGTGCCGCACAGCTCGGCGCAGCGGCCCACGTACGCACCCTCGCCCTCGAGCTTGGAGACCTCGAAGACGTTGCGGATGCTACCGGGGAAGACGTCACGCTTGAACAGCATCTCCGGCACCCAGAACGAGTGGATGACGTCGCGGCTGGTCTCTTCGAAGCGGATCGATCGGTCCGAGGGCAACACCAGGATCGGGATGACCTCGCTGGTGCCGAGGACCGAAGCCACCGTGTTGGCCTCCACGCCCTGGCCGTCGCGGTAGTTGAACTGCCAGTTCCACTTGAAGGCGACCACCTCGACGGTGACGTCCGGGTCCCGGGAGGTCTTCCCCACATCGGTCTGCACGATCGCCGTGTAGTAGAAGAGCACGGAGACGATCAGGATCGGGGCGATGGTGTAAAGGAACTCCATCGGCAGGTTGTAGCGAGTCTGCACCGGCAGCTCGTTGCCCCGCTTCCGGTAGCGCACCACGCACCAGAAGATGAGGCCCCACACGAACACGCCGACCGCGAGCGCCGCGATGCACGAGGCGATCCACAGGTCGTACATCCGGTTCGCCTCGGGGGTGATGCCACCCTGCGGCCAGCCGAAGCCGCCGAACGCAGCACCGACATCGCAGCCCGTGAGCAGGACCAGCAGTGCCGCTCCGCCGAGACCGAGCCCAGCCACCCGGCCGGCACCCCGCACCCGGCGCCCACCGGCTCCCGGGTAGACGCTGTGCCGTACGGCCGACGGCCGTACCTCCGAACTCCTTGCGACCACCTGGTCCTGCCTCCCTAGCGCGCCGCCGTGTCATCTGATCTGCCGGCCTCCGCCGGTGGAGCTACAACACCGGCGGCAAAGGGGTCACCGACGGTCGCAGATTACTCGACCAGGACCGGCTGGACCTGATTGGGGTGGTTGTCCGCCCCCATCGGGGTGATCACGGGACAGGGGAGGCGATAACGTGGAGTTCCGTGAACGCCTCTCCGGTCTACCTAGACGCCGCCTCCGCCGCGCCACTGCACCCCGTCGCCCGACAGGCGCTACTGGCCGCCCTGGACGACGGCTGGGCCGACCCACAACGGCTCTACGCCCAAGCACGGCGTGCGCGTCAACTCCTGGACGCGGCGCGGGAGGCCGCCGCGGCCACGCTCGGCGTCCGGCCGGACGAGCTCTCCTTCACCCCAAGCGGTACGGCGGCTGCGCACTCGGCCGTCCTCGGCGGGCTCGCCGGACGTCGGCGAGCCGGGTCCGGCCTGGTGCACTCGGCGATCGAGCACTCGGCGGTGCTGCACGCCGCCGAGCGGCACGTGGCCGGCGGCGGTACGGCGACATCAATCCCGGTCGACCGGGTCGGCCGGATCGATCTGGAGGCCTGGTCGGCGGCGGTCGGGGCGCCCGGCACCGCGCTCGCGGCCCTGATCGCCGCGAGTCACGAGGTGGGCACCGTGCAGCCGGTCACCGAAGCCGGCGCCGCCTGCGCCGCCGCCGGAGTACCGCTCTACGTTGACGCGGCACAGGTGGTCGGGCACGCGCCGGTGCCGACGGGCTGGTCGGTGCTGACCGCGAGCGCCCACAAGTGGGGCGGGCCGCCGGGAGTCGGCCTGCTGGTGGTCCGCAAGGGCACCCGCTGGGAGTCGCCGTGGCCGATGGACGAACGCGAATCGGGACGGGCCCCGGGGGTGGTGAACCTACCGGCGATCGTCGCGGCGGCAGCGAGTCTGCGCGCAGCCGCGGCCGATGCGGACGCGCGGGCGGCCCGACTCGCCCGCCTGGTGGATCGGATCCGGGCCCGGGTGGCGACCGAGGTGTCGGATGTGGAGGTGGTCGGTGATCCCGAAGATCGACTTCCGCACCTGGTGACCTTCTCCTGCCTGTACGTCGATGGTGAGGCGCTGCTACAAGCGTTGGACCGACGCGGTTTCGCCGTCTCCTCCGGGTCGTCGTGCACGTCGTCAACGCTGCGCCCGTCGCACGTGCTGGCGGCGATGGGAGTGTTGTCACACGGCAATGTTCGGGTCTCGCTGCACCAGGACACGACCGAGGCCGATGTGGAGCGGTTCCTGACCGAGCTCCCGGGGATCGTGGCCGCGTTGCGGGCCGAGGCGGGCGTGGTGGGGCTATGACGGCGCCCGAGGTGCTCGACTGCCGGGGGCAGCGCTGCCCGCTACCGGTGATCGCGGTGGCCCGCCGCCTGCCCGAGCTGCCGGTGGGCGCCCTCATCCGGGTGCTGGCCGATGATCCGGCCGCCGCGGTGGACCTACCCGCCTGGTGCCGCCTTCGAGGGCAGGAGTTCGTAGGCCGGGTGGACGGTCCCGACGGCCCGGGATTCGACGTTCGCCGCCGGCACTGATTCCCCGGGCCCGGGGAATCAGTGCCGGCGTGGGATCACGGCACCAGGTGCGGGCGGACCTCTTCGGCAGCCGCATCGCCGTACGACTCGGCGAGCCGCTTGATGAACAGGTCTCTGCGGAGCTGGTACTCCTGGGTGCCGACCGCCTCCAACACGAGGGTGGCCAGCAACGAGCCGACCTGGGCGGCCCGCTCCAGCCCGAGACCCCAGGAGAGCGCGGCAAAGAAGCCGCCCCGGAACCCGTCGCCGACTCCGGTCGGGTCAACCGCGCGGATCTCCCGGGCAATCGGCACATGGATCGGGTCGATGTCCCGCCCGGCGATCTCCACACCCTGCTTGCCCAGAGTGGTCACCCGTACCTTGACCAGGTCGAGCAGCTGCTCGTCGCTGAGGCCGGCCTTGCTCTGCAGCAGCGACTTCTCGTACTCGTTGGTCATCAGGTATTCGGCGCCCTCAACCAGCGCGACCACGTCCTCGCCCGGCATCCGGGCAAGCTGCTGGGAGGGGTCGGCCGCGAACGCGTACCCCCGCTCCCGGCACTCGGCGGAGTGGCGCAGCATCGCCTCCGGGTCGTTGGCGCCGACTAGTACCAGGTCGAGACCGCCGGCCCGCTGGGCGATCGGCTCCAGCTCGATGTTGCGCGCCTCGCTCATGGCCCCCGCGTAGAAGGAGGCGATCTGGCACATCTCGGTGTCGGTGGTGCAGACAAAGCGGGCGGTGTGGGCGATCTCGCTCACATGCACCGAGTCGCAGTCAACGCCGTGCCGCTCCAGCCAGGAACGGTAGTCGGCGAAGTCGGCACCCACCGCGCCCACCAGAACCGGGCGCAGGCCCAGCTGGCCCATGCCGAAGGCGATGTTGGCGGCCACCCCGCCCCGTCGTAGTACAAGGTCGTCCACCAGGAAGGAGAGCGACACCTTGTCGAGCTGGTCCGCGATGAACTGCTCGGCAAATCGGCCGGGGAAGCTCATCAGGTGGTCAGTCGCGATCGAGCCGGTCACGGCGATCTTCATGTCATCCCTTGGGGTGTCGGGAGCGGGGCGTCGGTCAGCCTACCGCTCCGGCTACCCCGAGGTAACCGTTCAGTTGAACCATCGGCAACTCCCGTACCAGCCGCCGGGGGCCGGTCCCGTGTTGGAGAACCGGGGCCGGCCCAGCCAGAAGGCGGTCAGCTGAACGAGTCGCCGCAGGCGCAGGAGTTCCCCGCGTTCGGGTTGTCGATCGTGAAGCCCTGCGCGTCGATACGGTCGGCGAAGTCGATGGTGGCGCCACCCAGGTACGGGGCGCTCATCCGGTCAACGACGACCTCCACGCCGTCGAAGTCGGTGACGACATCACCGTCGAGCGACCGCTCGTCGAAGAAGAGCTGGTACCGCAGGCCGGAGCAGCCACCCGGCTGCACCGCGACCCGGAGCCGCAGGTCGTCACGGCCCTCCTGCTCGATCAGAGCCTTGACCTTCTGGGCCGCGACGTCGGTGAGGATGACGGTCGTGGGGGCCTCGGTCGACTCGGTCTGCGCTGGCGTGGTCACGTGGAATCTCCCTGCACACGTAAGGTGTGGTCGTCGTGGCCAACACCGTCGGTCAACGATTCCCACTGCGGTCCGGCTTTCGATTGTAGGCCGCTTGCTACCGGGCCACCCAGGTGACGGGGGCCGCACCGGCCAGTCAGCGACTCCACTGCCGGGCCAACCGGGCCGCCAGGGCCCGCAGCCCGTCAGCCGGCTGGCTGATCGCCGCCGCAACCCCACCGTGTTCCTCCCCGCCGTAGTGCTCGACGAGGCTGTGTGCCTCGGTGACGCCCGCCGCGGCCGCCTCCCGCCGGCCCG
Source organism: Salinispora fenicalii (assembly GCF_000514815.1). GTDB lineage: Bacteria > Actinomycetota > Actinomycetes > Mycobacteriales > Micromonosporaceae > Micromonospora > Micromonospora fenicalii. Next base: position 163,128 of record NZ_AZWQ01000009.1, on the reverse strand, counting down.
CGCCCACCCGCCCCGCCAACACCACACACGGCACGCCCCGGTCCCGCGCCGCACCGGCCACCCCAGCGACCACCTTGCCGCGCAGGGACTGCTGGTCAAACGAGCCCTCGCCGGTGATCACCAGATCGACGGCATCCAGCGCGGTGTCCAGCCCGACCGCGTGGGCGACCAGGCCAATTCCCGAGCCGCACCGGCCGCCAAGGGCCAACACCGCCGCGCCCAGCCCGCCGGCCGCTCCGCCACCGGGCAGGGCGCCCAGGCCACTGGGGCAGCCGGACAGGTCCCGTTCGAGGACCGCGGCGAACCGCTCCAGCGCCGCGTCTAGCAGCAGCACGTCCGCCCGGTCGGCGCCCTTCTGCGGGCCGAAGACGTTGCTCGCCCCATGCACCCCGAGTAGCGGGTTGTCCACATCTGTGGCAGCGACCAGTCGGGCGGCCCGCAGCCGGGGCGCCCCGTCCAGCGCCGCGACGGCGGCCAGCGCTGCTCCCCCGTACGGCAGGGCCGCACCGACGCCGTCCAGCGATGTCACGCCGAGGGCGGCGAGCAGGCCCGCACCGGCGTCATTGGTGGCCGAGCCGCCGAGCCCGATCACCACCTCGGAAGCGCCGCACTCGATGGCAGCGGCCACCAGCAGCCCCACCCCGTACGAGGTGGTGCGCTTCGGGTCACGCTCCGCTGGGGCGAGTAGGTGCAGACCGCAGGCCTGGGCGCTCTCCACGTACCCGATGCCAGCCCGGGTCAGCAGGATCTCACCGGCCACTGGACGGCCAAGGGGGTCGACGGTCGGTACCGGCACCCGGCGGGCGTCCACCGCCCCGGCCAACACATCCAGAAACCCGGGGCCGCCGTCGGCGAGGGGATGCACGAGCAGGTCGTCGTCCGGTGCCACCGATCGCCACCCAGCGGCCACGGCGGCGGCCACCGCCGACGCCGACAGGGTGCCGGCAAACTTGTCCGGGCAAAGCAGCACACGCATGCCGAGCAGTGTGGCAGCACACACCGGCGAAAGTCGCGACGCGGCGGTGCTGTGGAACCATAGGTGGCGTGACGTCGACCTGGGTAGAACCTTCCGCCACCGCTACCGCGCTCCTCCTGCTCGGTCGGGGCAGCGATCCGGATACCGAACGGGGAGTCGAGTGTCCGGGCGAACTGCCGGCGCCGAGCGACCCCGACCTGGTGGCCCGGGCAACGGCAGCCAAGGCACAGCTGGGTGACCGGGTCTTCGTGCTGGGCCACCACTACCAGCGCGACGAGGTGATCCAGTTCGCCGATGTGACCGGCGACTCGTTCAAGCTGGCCCGGGAGGCCGCGGCCCGGCCGAACGCGGAGTACATCGTCTTCTGCGGCGTGCACTTCATGGCCGAGAGCGCCGACATCCTCACCACGGACCAGCAGCGGGTTGTCCTGCCCGACCTGGCCGCCGGTTGCTCGATGGCGGACATGGCGGCGCTTCCGCAGGTCGAAGCCGCCTGGGAGACCCTGGCCGACCTCGGCCTCACCGAAGGCACCATCCCGGTCACCTACATGAACTCCTCGGCGGACATCAAGGGCTTCGTCGGGCGCCATGGCGGTGTCGTCTGCACCTCGTCGAACGCCCAGCGGGCGTTGGAGTGGGCGTATCAGCAAGGCCAGCGGGTGCTCTTCCTCCCCGACCAGCATTTGGGCCGGAACACCGCCGTTCTGGAGCTGGGTTTCTCGCTGGACGACTGCGTGCTGTACGACCCGCACAAGCCGAACGGCGGGCTCACCGCTGGGCAGCTACGCGATGCTCGGATGATTCTGTGGCGGGGGCACTGCTCGGTCCACGGCCGGTTCACCCTCGACAGCGTCAACGACGTACGCGAGCGGGTTCCGGGCGTCAACGTGCTGGTGCACCCCGAGTGCCGGCACGAGGTGGTCCGCGCCGCTGACTTCGTCGGATCCACGGAGTACATCATCAAGACGATCGAGGCGGCCCCGGCCGGCTCGGCGTGGGCGGTGGGCACGGAGCTGAACCTGGTCCGTCGGCTGGCGCTGGCCAACCCGGACAAGCAGGTCATGTTCCTGGACCGGGCGGTCTGCTACTGCTCAACGATGAACCGCATCGACCTGCCCCATCTGGTGTGGGCGCTGGAGGAGTTGGTCGCCGGCCGGGTGGTGAACCAAATCACGGTGGATGCGGAGACCGCGCACCAGGCCCGGACGGCGCTGGACCAGATGCTCGCCCTACCGGCAACGGAGAAGCGGCCACCAAGCGGAGCACGCTAACTGTCCGTAGCAACTCTGGTGCAAAAAGTGCTAGAACGCCGATAAATACCACCAAGGGCGATCTGACCGAGTCCGCCTTCATCACAGAGGGCTATGCTGCCCTGGGCGACGACACGTGGGTGTCCCGGTCACCGACCCCTGTCACCGCGGATCGCAGGACATCCAACCCCACCGATACCCGGCACCACTCGACGCGCTGGAGGTTGCGTTGACCGATGACGTCCTGGTCGTACACGGAGGCACTCCGCTGGAAGGGCGAATTCGCGTACGCGGCGCGAAGAACCTCGTCTCCAAGGCGATGGTCGCCGCGCTGCTCGGTGATAGCCCAAGCCGGCTCTACGACCTACCAAAGATCCGCGACGTCGAGGTCGTCCGTGGCCTGCTCGGCGTGCACGGGGTCAAGGTCACTGATGGCGACGAGGACGGCACGCTGATCCTCGATCCCGCCAACGTGGAGAGCGCCAGCACCGACCAAATCAACGTGCACGCCGGTTCCAGCCGGATCCCGATCCTGTTCTGCGGGCCGCTGCTGCACCGGCTTGGCCGCGCCTTCATCCCCGACCTCGGCGGTTGCCACATCGGCCCCCGCCCGATCGACTTCCACCTCCAGGCGCTGCGCGAGTTCGGGGCGACCGTCGACAAGCAGCCGGAGGGGCTACACCTGTCGGCGCCGAACGGCCTGCACGGCACCAAGTTCGCGCTGCCCTACCCGAGCGTCGGCGCCACCGAACAGGTGCTGCTGACCGCGGTGATGGCCGAGGGCGTCACCGAGCTGCGCAACGCGGCGGTCGAGCCGGAGATCATTGACCTGATCTGCGTACTCCAGAAGATGGGCGCGATCATCAAGGTGCACACCGACCGGGTGATCGAGATCCAGGGCGTGCCGAAGCTCCACGGCTACTCACACCGCCCGATCCCGGACCGGATCGAGGCGGCCAGCTGGGCCGCTGCCGCGCTGGCCACCCGCGGCCACGTCGAGGTGCTGGGCGCCGAGCAGGCCGACATGATGACGTTCCTGAACATCTTCCGCTCGGTCGGCGGCGAGTACGAGGTCACCGATGCCCGCCCACCCCGGCTGAACGACCCTGGCCAGGAGGGCGGTATCCGATTCTGGCACCCGGGCGGGGAGCTGAAGTCGGTCGCGCTGGAGACCGACGTACACCCGGGCTTCATGACCGATTGGCAGCAGCCGCTGGTCGTGGCGCTGACCCAGGCCCGCGGCCTCTCGATCGTTCACGAAACGGTGTACGAGCAGCGACTCGGCTACACCTCGGCGCTGAACTCGATGGGCGCGAACATCCAGGTCTATCGGGACTGCCTGGGCGGCACGCCGTGTCGCTTCGGCCGGCGCAACTTCAAACACTCGGCGGTCATCGCCGGGCCGAGCAAGTTGCACGCCGCCGATCTGGTCATCCCAGACCTGCGGGCCGGGTTCAGCCACCTGATCGCGGCGCTCGCCGCCGAGGGCACCTCCCGGGTGTACGGCGTAGACCTGATCAACCGGGGTTACGAGGACTTTGAGGCGAAACTCGCCGACCTGGGTGCGCACGTCGAGCGACCGTGACCCGTACCACCCCTGGCGGCACCATCCGCTCCTGACGTCCGCGCCCGGCGCACCGCGATGTGCACCGGGCGCGGACGTTTGGCTACGCTTGCCACGTGCCCCTGTTTCGTCGTAAAGCCACTGACCTGCTCGACGAAGTCGCCAAGCCGGCGACGACCGAGGAGGAGTCCGCCGCCGCCCATCCCCGGGGCTACACGCCGGCGAAGGGGCGCGAGACACCCAAGCGGCCCAGCGTCGGGCGGCGTCCCACCAAGGCGGTTAAGTCGCTGAGCAAGGAAGAGCGACGCGAGGAACGCCGCCGGCTGCGCGCCGAATCGGCCGCGGAGTTCCGACGTGAGGGCGGCCCCCGAGACCGGGGGCCGGAACGGCTACTCGCCCGCAACGTGGTCGACTCCCGACGCACGGTGGGCACCTGGTTCTTGGGTGGCGCGCTGATCGTGCTGCTTGGCTCGAACCAGGCGATGCCGCCGGAGGTCCGGCTCGCCTCCAACATCCTGTGGGTAATGCTCGCGGTCGCCTTGATCATCGACTCGGTCCTAATCTCACGAAAGATCAAAAAGCTGGTCCGAGAGCGCTTTCCGAACACCGGGCAACGGATGGGCTCGCTCTACCTCTACGCGATCATGCGGTCGATCAGCCCTCGCCGGATGCGGGCGCCCGTACCCCGGGTCGCCATCGGCGACCCGATCTGACGGCATCCGCCGACGGGTGCCCGCTCGTCCCCTTCCGACACCTCGACCCAGCGCCCGCACGGCACCCAGCGGGGCGCTGACACCGCCGGAACCGGCCCCCGGTAGCTACGAAGACCGGTGTCCAGCTGTCCGGATGCCGAAACTCTGGTCCGGATTCGGCCCAAATTTCCGGAACATGGGATAACGTTTGGGTCCCGCGCGGGCGCCACAGTGGCGGCGACCGAGCCCACGCCGCTACCCTCCTTCCGCAGCTACACCTTGCTAGACGGAAGAAGCTACCGGCCGGCGGGTGCCCAGCGCGACAAGGTGCAACGAGGTGACAATCGCCGTGAGCGAGCGGACGCGAGCCGGTCATCGGGGCGCGCCCGAAAGCAAACGGACGCCCCCTCCAGGTCCCGCCCAACCCCCGCATGCGGGCCAGGGCGATCCCCTCCACCAGGCCGGCGATAGGGCGCGCGGATGAGTCGCGGCGGCTACGACGATCCGTGGCACCACCTCGCCGAGCCGTCCTGGATGGTCGAGCCGACCAACGAGTGGCATCCTCAGTTCCCCGGCCAGCGCTACCCCGGCGACATCGGTATCGAGCACACCCAGCCGCCCGCCCCGCGCGGGCGAGCTGCCGTTGTCGGCCGGGCCACAGTGCCCCCGCTGGCGCCGACCCGTCCCGACGGGACCTACACCGGTCGCTCCTGGAAGGAACAGGACGACCCCCGCGCCCACTACGACGAGGAACTGCGCCGCCAACGGCCCGGCGAGGCGCCCCGGGTGGCCGACCGAGGCCGATGGCCAGAGCCGCGCGATTTCCGCGAGGGCGACCCCGGCTGGGAACGGAACCGCCACCACACCGGCTCCGGGAACGGTCAGTTCGCCCGCTCGGACGGGTACGACGACCGGAGTCCATGGCACAAGCCCGGGGGGCGAAACCAGCCGGTCTCCCCCGCCCGGCATCCAGAACCGGGCTGGATACCCGAACCGGACGAGGAGCGGCCCCAGGGACGTGACCGCCATGCCCTTGGTCGAGACGCCGGAGGCCCTTCACCTCGGACCCGCTACCCGTGGGGACGATCGCCCGATGCCGAACATGGTCGGCCCGGCGCACCACCGGAGAGCAGCGGTGGGCGCCTGCGGCCGGACGGGCACCAGGCGAACCGGGATGGGCGCGTCGACCCATTCCCACGACGGCACTCGGGCGGCCCCGACCCTTCGGCTGGCCGTGCTCGCCCGACCGGACCCGGTCCCTCGGCCGAGCACGGCACCGTCCACCCGCACCGCGACGGGGCACCCGGACCGGTACAGCACCCCGATCGGCAACCGCACCCCCACCGTCGGCCCGACACCGGACGCCCCTGGCCCCCACCCCAGCCAGGCCTGAACCAGGAGAGCCCCCGGCGCGGCGAACCACACGGCCCGCATCTCCCGCCACCCCACCGACCGCCGCAGGGCGGTCCCTCGACGAGCACGTCGGCGCCCCCGTACGGCCGACCGGTGTCCGGCACGCCCAGCCGACCGGTATCCGGCACGCCCAGCCGACCGGTATCCGGCGCACCCAGCCGACCGGTATCCGGCGGCGCCGGGACGGCCCCGTCACCCCACCCGCACCTGGACCGTCCGGTCACCGGCGCACCTCCCGGACCGACGCCGACCTCTCCTGAGGCGGCCGGACCAGCACCAACGATCGGTGCACCGCAGCCGCGGCGGTATGTTCCGCCACCTACCGAGCCCGCCAGGCCGGCGCCAGGCACGAGCGGGCCAAACGCCTGGTTCGGAACGGCTACCACCCCCGCCGAGCCAACCCCGCCCGCCGAGCCGCTCGCGCCCTCCGCCGAGCCAACCCCGCCCAGCCCCGACGCACCGCCGCCGAGCGCCGTACCCGACCGGCCCGACGACGCGCCAGCCGCCGCGGCACCACCCTCGGCGGAGCCAGCCAGTGACGCGTCCGAGTACGCGGAAGCCGCCAGCACCCCCGCGGCGGAAGCGGAACCCGTCAGCATCGCGCCGGAGGAGACCGAGCCAGCCGGCGCCCCACCGGCCGCCGCTATTGGCGTCCTCGACAGCAGCGACGAAGCCTCGGACGAGGATCCAGCCCCGATAGCGGACGGTGCCCCGACCGAAAGCCCAGCACCAGCCGACGCCGACCTGGAACGGGCACCCGAGGCGGGACCCATTCCCACCGCCGAGCTCACCTCGGATTCGGAGACCGCGACGCCACCGGTCGCGGCGGACCGGAACTCGGAGCCGGACCCGGAGCCGGGACCCAAGCCGGAGCCGGGACCCAAGCCGGAGCCGGGACCGGAGACCGCGGTGACGCCGGTGCCGGCGGACCCGACGGCGGTGGACCCGACGGCGGGCGCACCGGAACCGGAACCGGCCCAGGTGCTCCCCGCGCCGCCCACGCCGCAACCGGATGCCGGCCCAGCGGCGGCGGCAGAGGCGGCCCTGTCCAGAACGGAAGCGGCGGAAGGCCCCACACCGGAGACGGCAGCCACTGCCGCGCCGGAGCCGGAACCGGAGCCAGGACCGGAACCGGACCCGGCAGCCACTGCCGCGCCGGAACCGGAACCGGAACCGGAGCCAGGACCGGAGCCGGACCCGGCAGCCGCTCCCCCACCGGACCCGGCAGCCGCTCCCGCACCGGTTCCGCCCACTGCGGACCGGAGCGACCCACCGGATGCCGCGGACGTTGACGACACCGCCCCACCGGGCGACCCCGAGCGGGTGCTGGCCAACCATCCCTGGCGACTGGACCCGGCCACGCTCCGGGAGGTCATCCCCGAGCCCGAACAGTTCCGGAGTCTCCGACACCGGCTAACCGAGAAGCTCGACACAGCCCTGGACAATCGATCCCGGGCCCGGCTGCTCAGTCTGCGGGCCGTGGCGTCCCGGGCGGCTGGCGACCTTGACGACGCACTGGCGGACGGCCGACTGGCCCTGACCTACGCGGAGGCCACCGGCGAGTTGCGACGGACCGCTCTCGCGCAGGCCCGGCTGGCACACGTACTGCGATGGCGGGGCGAGTACGACGAAGCCGACCGCCTCTTGGCCAAGGCGAACTCGCCGGAACTGCCCGACCGGCTACGGGCGGCGCTACACGAGCATGCTGGGCGGTGCTGCGTTGACCAAGGTCGCCTGATCGAGGCCTGTCTGCACTTCGAGCGGGCGTTGGATCTACGCGGCAGCGCCGATGCGGAGCTGCTGGACCGGGTACGGATGAGTCTGGACGCGGTCGCCGATCGGGCCGCCAAGTCCGGCTTCGGGCCGTACCCCCGCAGCAGGACAGAGTTGCTGGAGCCGGAACAATCACCGGTGCCGGCGCGCGATGGTGATCTCTTGGGATACGCCAACCCGAACGGTGACCTGGTCATCGCGGCAGAGTACGCGGAGGCACAGCCGTTCCGAGAGGGCCTGGCTTGGGCTCGCCGCCCGGACGACCAACGGTGGTCGCTGCTCGATCGAGCTGGCAGCATCGTGTTGACGGCATCCTGGCTGGTGGTCCGCCCATTCGCCGATGGGCTGGCCTGGGTGTCCCAGGGCGAGCCCGGCGGCTGGCGTGCGATTGACCCGCAGGGCGAGGTCGTGGTACCACCGGGCTTCGCCGACGTGCGCCCGTTCCGACACGGGATCGCCGTGGTCCGGCGGGAGGGGTGGGGCGCGGTGGACCGCGCCGGCCGGCTGGTGGTACCGACCCGCTACCACGGTTTCGCCACCATGCTCGTTGCCGGTGGGCAGGTGGATGGCTTCACCGAGGATGGGCTGGCCGTCGTTGACCTGGCCGGGCGGTACGGCGTGGTGGACCGGACCGGCCGGGTAGTCGTGCCGCCGGTGCACCCGGCGTTGGTGGTGCACCCTGTGGCCTACCTGGTAGCCACCACCGCCGGCCGGTGGGGGGCGTTGGATCGGCAGGGTAGGCCGCTGATTGAGCCGAGACACCTCGACCAGGCCGAGGTGCTCGCCGAAATCGAACAGCTACTCACCGATGCGGTACCACTGCTCTGACCTGGTCGGACACTGCAAGGGCGGCCCGCAAGGACTCCCCGGCCGACCCTGCAGTACACCAGGTCGACGAGCAGAGCCGTGCCCTTCGTGGGCGACGTGCTATCCAGCTAAGGTCAGGGAATGGAATTCCGACACCTGGGCCGTTCCGGCCTGATGGTCAGCGAGATCTCATACGGAAACTGGATCACCCACGGCTCCCAGGTTGAGGAGGAGTCGGCCTTCGCCTGTGTCCGGGCCGCGCTGGACGCCGGTATCACCACCTTCGACACCGCGGACGCGTACGCGGGCACCCGCGCGGAAGAGGTCCTCGGTCGGGCGCTACAGAACGAACGGCGTTCCGGGTTCGAGCTGTTCACGAAGGTGTTCTGGCCGACCGGGCCGAGTCACAACAACCGGGGCCTGTCCCGCAAGCACATCATGGAGTCGATCGACGGCTCGCTGCGCCGGCTGGGCACCGACTATGTCGACCTCTACCAGGCGCACCGGTATGACCACAGCACCCCGATCGAAGAGACGATGGAGGCGTTCGCCGACGTTGTCCGCGCGGGGAAGGCCCTCTACATCGGGGTCTCCGAGTGGACGGCGACGCAGCTGCGCCAGGCTCACCCGCTCGCCCGTGAGCTGCGGATTCCACTGATCTCCAACCAACCGCAGTACTCGATGCTCTGGCGGGTCATCGAGGCCGAGGTGGTGCCGGCCAGCGAGGAGTTGGGCATCGGTCAGATCGTCTGGTCCCCGATGGCCCAGGGTGTGCTGACCGGCAAGTACCAGCCGGGCCATCCCCCACCGGCGGGCTCCCGGGCCACCGACGAGAAGTCCGGGGCGAACTTCATCGCCAAGTGGCTCAGCGACGACGTGCTGACCCGGGTGCAGCAGCTCAAGCCGCTCGCCGAGCAGGCGGGGCTGAGCATGGCCCAGCTCGCCATCGCCTGGGTGCTGCAGAACCCGAACGTCTCCTCGGCGATCATCGGTGCCTCCCGCCCCGAGCAGGTGCACGACAACGTCAAGGCGGCCGGCGTACGGCTCGACGCCGACCTGCTGAAGGCGATCGACGACATCATCGAGCCGATCGTCGAGCGGGACCCGGCCCGGACCGAGTCCCCCGCGCGGCGGCCCTGACCCGCCCACGTGGTGGGCCGGCCAGGAAGTCCGGCCCACCACGTGCGGGAGAACTGTCCACCGCCGTGCGGGAGGACCGGCGGTACGGCCGTGCGGGAGGACCGGCGGTACGGCGCGGGTTCAGCCCTGCCAGAAGCGGACCAGATCCAGGCCGAGCCCGTACAGGCCCGGCGGTAGGCCTAGCGCGTCGCCGACGGCGAAGACCGTCCCGAAGAACCAGCCGTTGATCCGGGGGTTCCACAGCAGCGCGAAGAGCAGAAGAAAGCCGTACGGCGCGAAGAGGTCGTACACCCGCCGGTACGGCGGGGAGAGCCATGGCTGGATCATGTTGCCACCGTCCAGGCCCGGCACCGGAAGCAGGTTGAGCAGGCTCGCCGTGAGTTGGAGGAAGGCGAGCAGTGCCACCGCAGCCCAGAACTGCACCGGCCCGCCGCCGCTCGCCGCCAGCCGGACCGCGATGACCAGCACCAGCGTGAACACCACGTTCGTGGCCGGGCCGGCGAGGCTGACCAGGGTGTGCCGGAGCCGCCCCGGGATGGCATGCCGGTCCACCCAGACCGCGCCGCCGGGCAGGCCGATACCGCCGAGCAGCACCACCAGCACCGGCAGTGCGATCGACAGCAGCGGATGGCTGTACTTCAGTGGGTTGAGGGTGAGGTAACCCTGGTGCGCGACGCTGCGGTCACCGGCCCGGAACGCCACCAGCGCGTGCGCGTACTCGTGCAGGCAGAGTGAGACCAGCCAGCCGGATACAACGAAGAGGAAGACGTTGACCCGGATGTTGCCGCTTTCCTGCCAGGTCAGGACTCCGCTGAGCACGAAGAGTGCCACCAGCCCGAGGAAGACCGGGCTGGGGCGGAACGCTGCCCGGGGCACGCCCAACACCAGCGGCCCGCCTCCAGCGCGGTCTCCGGCCATCACTCCGCCGGTGGTTGCAGACTCATCCGGTACTCCACGCGGTCGTCCTCGACAAGCAGGACCGCGATCACGCCGGCCGCCGCGAGTTCCCGCCAGGTCTGGCCGATCCAGGACTCGGCGTCCGCCTGGCTACTGAACGACTCGACCGGCCCCGACGCCGGTTCGCCGTTCTCGCCCTCGTACTGCCAGCTCCACGCCATCTGCGTGTCTCCCCTCGCCGCTGATCTCCCGCCAGCCTAGTCCGCCGCGCCGCCGACGGCTGCACGTCCGGCCCAGTCATGATCGTTACGGGGCTAATGTGAGCAGCTCCGGGAGGAGCGGGGCGGCAGGCGGACGGGCACCGGGCGGCCTTAAGGTACGGGCATGTCCATTGACGGGTGGAACACGGTCCTGGTGCTCGGCGGAATCCGGTCGGGAAAGTCCGAGTTCGCCGAGGCCCTGGTAGCCGATGCGCCGACGGTCCGGTATCTGGCCACTGCCGCCGACACCAGCGCCGACGAGGAGTGGTCGACCCGCCTCGAAGCTCACCGCGCCCGCCGGCCGACGACGTGGACCACGGAGGAGACCGCGGGGAAGCCACGCCGGCTGGTGGAGCTGCTAGCCGCCGCTCAGCCCGCCGAGACGCTGCTCGTTGACGACGTCGGTGGCTGGGTGACAGCTCTCCTCGACCCCGCCCACCAACCCGTCGACACCACGGCCACCATCGCCGAGCTGGCCGCGGCGGTCCGCTCCTGCCCCGCCCGGGTGGTGCTGGTGAGCGCCGAGGTCGGCCTCTCGCTGGTGCCGACGACCCCGCTCGGCCGCGCCTTCACCGACGCGCTCGGCACCGCCAACCGGGCAATCGCCGACGCGGTTGACACGGTCGTCCTGGTGGTCGCCGGCCAGCCCAGCTGGCTCAAACCGCCCCCGCCGACCCGCCCGGCCGCCGTCCCGGCACAGGTCACGCCGGCCGCCGTCGGCAGCAGAGCCGCTACCGGCGCGGCCCCCGCACCGACACCGCTACCGCAGGTGCTGACCGCGAGCGCCCTGCCCGCACCGGCCGCACTCACCACCGGTGACGGCACCCCCTGGTTGACGCCGCCGATGGCCGCAACCGACCTGACCATCGAGCCGGGCCTGGAGCTGCCCATGCCCGACGAGGACGCCGGCTCGCAGGCCGTGCAGCGGGTGGCCACCCGGGACCTGCCCGGCGCTGGCTTCGGCGGGCTCACCCAGCTGGTCGAGTTCGCCGCCGCCACCCAGGGCACTGCACAGCCCACCCCCTGGGCCAGCACCCGGGTGCTGCTGGTGCATGGCGATCACGCGGGCGGCGCCGCCGCCGGAACCGCCTCCGGCGACTCCGCCCGCCGGGCTCAGGAGGCCCGGGACGGCCAGGGCGCGTGGGCCCGCCTCGCCGCGGAGGCCGGGGCCGAGCTGCAGGTGGTTGACGCCCCCGCCGCAGACCCGATCGAGACCGACCCGGCGCTCCCCCTCCACCAGGTCGAGGCGGCGTTGCAGCTCGGCTGGCGGCTCGCCGACCAGGCCGCGGACGCGGGCGTACGGCTGCTGGTGTTAGGGGCCTGCGGCGCCGGTACCGACGCCGCCGCGGCAGCGGTGCTCGCCGCCACGGCCGGCGCCGAACCACCCGCCGTACTCGCCCGGGTGCGCACCGACGCGGGCGAGTACGACGACGCCGCGTGGATGGTCCGCTGCGCGGCCGTCCGGGATGGGCTACACCGCAGCCGCCACTCGTCCCGCGAGCCCAAGGAGATCCTCGCCGAGGTGGGCGGCGGTGACATCGCGGTCGCAACCGGCGTGCTGCTCGGCGCTGCCGCGCGGCGGCTACCGGTGCTCCTGGACGGGCCGGTCGGGGTTGCGGCCGGCCTGGTCAGCCGCGACCTGGCCGGGCCGGCCCGGCACTGGTGCCTGCTCGCCGACCACGGCGGGCACCCCGGCGTTCAACTCGCCGCCGACGTGCTCGGCCTCACTCCCCTGCTGGATCTGCGGCTGGACGTGGGCGAGGGCGGGAACGCACTGGTGGCGCTGCCGCTGTTGCGGTCGGCGCTGGCCTTGGCCGCGGCGCTGCCGGCGCACCCGTCGCTACGGGTCGAGTCGGACGAGGCCACGCCGGACGAGGCCGAGTTGACGACGGAGCCGGCAGCCGCCGGAGCAACGACGAACGAACCAGACGAGACGAAGCCGGCGACGAAGGAGCCAGAGCCGGCGACGGAGCAACCGGAGCCGGCAACGCCGAGGGAGAACGAGCCGGACTTCCGCGAGCCAGAACCGGCCGGACCGGGGCCCACCAGCACCGATCCGGAGTCCACGCCGCTGGATTCATCCGGCTGGCGTGCCGGCTGAACCGCGCCTGGCCGCCGGTGCCCGGCTGGCGCTGACCACCTTCACCACGTTGCCGGTGCGGGCCGGCCGGATCGACCGGGCCGTGGCCGGTACCGCGATGGCCCTGGCCCCGGCCGTCGGCGCGCTGCTCGGCGCCCTCCTCACTGGAGTGCTGCTACTCACCGGCGGCTTCGCGCCGCCACTGGTAGCCGCCGGCGTCACGGTCGGTGCCGGCGCACTGCTGACCCGGGGGCTGCACCTCGACGGGCTCGCCGACACCGTGGACGCACTCGGCTCGTACCGGCGCGGGTCGGCCGCGCTAGAGGTCATGAAGAAGCCGGATGTCGGCCCGTTCGGGGTCACCGCGCTGGTGGTCGTCCTCCTGGTGCAGGCTGCGGTGCTCGCGGAGCTGGCCGAATGGTCAACGCCGACCATGCTGGCGGCGGTGGTGACCGCCACCGCTGCCGGCCGACTCGGAGTAGCGGTGGCCTGCTGGCGAGGAGTGCCGGCGGCCCGACCGGACGGGCTGGGAGCCCTGGTCGCCGGGACCGTCGGGCCAGGCGCCATCGCCACCGGGACCGCCGCGCTGGCGCTGCTAGCGCTCGCCGCCGTGCCGGACCGTCCGTGGCAGGGACCACTCGTCGTCGTCGCCGCCCTCGCCGCCGCGATCTGGCTGCTCCGGCACGTGATACGCCGCCTCGGTGGGATCACCGGTGACGTGCTCGGTGCCACCGTCGAGGTGGTCACCACCCTTGTCTACCTGGGACTGGTCTTGTCCGGCTGAGCTCCACCCACGCCGCCGGGTAGCGTTGCGCACGACAACACCGGCACGGCCATCCGGGAGACCCCATGCTCATCACGGACGACTTCCTGCCCGTACCGGTCCCGGAATCGCTGAACGCGACCTACCTGGTGCCGATGGCTGGGTTGCCGAAGGTGGGCACGAAGACCGCGGTGCAGCAGCTCACCGGGCGACTCGCCGAGCCGGTGCACGCCCTCGCCCGGCAGATGTTGGACAGCCCGCTGATGAGCGTGGACACCCGGCCGATCCACGAGTTCCCCGAGCTGCCGCCGGACCTGCTCACCGCCTTCGGCGCGACCGAGGCCCAGCTGTCCCGGCTGGCGGCGGCGACCCACCTGGTCGTGGTGCAGGCCGAGTACCGGCCCGGCTGGCCGCCGGCGCACGAGTGGGCGGCGCGGGCGGTGGCGGCGGCGGTCGCCGACACGGCCGGCGGCGACGTGGTGGATGTCTTCGGGCTCCAGTTCCTCGACCCGATGACGGCGCTGCGATCCCTGCCGGACGAGCAGGGCCGGATCCGGCTGGTCGACTGGGTACTGGTGCCGTACTCGTCCGACGCCGACGGGCTCTGGTTCACCACGAAGGGGCTACGCCGGTTCGGGCTGCTGGAGCTACAGGCGCAGGGGGTGCCGGACCACCTGACCCGGGCCTGGGGCGCGGTAATGACCGGCACGGCACGGCGGCTGCTGCGGGCGTGGACCGACGGCCTGGACGGCGAGGAGCTGCCTGCGTTCGTGCAGCTACCCGTACTGGCCACGGTCACCGGAGGAGACATCGCGGTGGCGTACGGCAACCCGGAACAGCATGGGGCCACCGCCCCGGTGCTGCTTCGGCTGGAGCTGGACCCGGCGACGGACCCGGAGGCGGATTCGTTCCTCACCCTGCGGCCGCCGGCCGGCTACTCCGGGCCGGACAGCCGCTACTACACCTCGGCCTGTGAAACCCTCTTCACCGGCATCGCGCCGGACGTGCGCTACACCCGCTCCGGTGACGCGATGAGCCAGGCGATCGCCACCGCCCGCGCTTCCCTGGACGAGATCCGCGCCCGCTTCCTCGCCGGGGCGCTACCACCGGAGACGCAGCTGGTGGTGAAGTACGGACTTCCCGGGGAGGACGGCCCGGAGTACGTGTGGGCCGGGGTCACCTCCTGGACAACGCCGGAGCGGATCGAGGGTGCCAGTGCCAGCGACGCCAACACGGATCCGACCGTACGGATCGGCTCCGCAGTGGTGGTGGAGGCGACCGACGTGGTCGACTGGGCAGTCCTGGATGGCACCGGGGTCCGCGAAGGCGGCTGGACCCAGGCCGTCCTGGATGCCGGCGAACGCCCCGCCCCGCCGGTCTGATCCGCGCCCGCGCTAACCGGGAGCGAGCTACCGCACCGAGGGATCAACGAACGGCGGGCGAACCAGGGTCATCGCTGCCCGGCGTCCCCGAATGTCGACCTCGAGCTCAGCCCCGTCGGCCAGGGCCGGCTCGGTGTCGATCAGGGCCAGGGCGATGCCCTGCTTCCGGGTCGGGCTGAACGTGCCGCTGGTGACCGTGCCGACCGACGTCTCACCGTGGTAGACGACCATGCCGGGACGCGGGATGGCCCGATCGACCGCCACCAGACCGCGCAGCCGACGCCGGGGGCCGGCGGCCTTCTCCGCGAGCAGTGCCGCCCGCCCCCAGAAGGCGGGCTTGTCCCAGCCGACCGCCCAACCCGAGCGGCCCTGCACCGGGGTGATCTCCAGCGAGATGTCCTGCCCGTGCAGCGGATAGCCCATCTCGGTACGCAGGGTGTCCCGGGCGGCCAGGCCGCACGCCTGCAGCTGCTCATCGGCGGCGAAGAGCGCGTCCCAGACGCCGCCGGCGTCCGCGGCGGGCAGGATCAGTTCGTAACCCAGCTCGCCGGTGTAGCCGGTGCGGCACACGGTCAGGTTGGCCCCGGCCAGCGTGCCCTCCGCGAAGCTCATGTAGCCGTGCTCCGTGGGCAGGCCCAGCGCGCCGAGCAGGTCCGCCGAGCGCGGGCCTTGCACCGCGAGGACCGCGTACGCCTCATGCTCGTCACTGATCGTGACCGTCGGTGGCGCGGCGGCCCGCAGCCGGCGCACCACCTCGGCGGTGTTCGCGGCGTTGGGGATCAGGAGAACGTGGTCGTCGGCGTACAGGTAGGCGATGATGTCGTCGACCACACCACCGGTGGCATCGTCGCAGCAGAGGGTGTACTGCGCCCGGCCCGGCCCGATCCGGGCCAGGTCGTTGCTGAGGCAGGTGTTGACGAACTCCGCCGCCCCCGCGCCGGTGACCCGCGCCTTGCCCAGGTGCGACACGTCGAAGACGCCAACCGCGTCGCGGACCGCCGAATGCTCCTTGCGAACCCCGCCCCCAGCGTACTCAAGCGGCATCTCCCACCCGCCGAAGAGGGCAAACTTGGCGCCGGCAGCGACGTGCCGGTCGTGCAGCGGAGAGCGGCGCAGCCGGGCGTCAGCGGAGCCAGAGGTCACGTCGGTCATGGGTGGCAACTTACCGGCACCGCCCCGGCTGGTTAGCATCGGCGGGACCCGCCGGCACCACTGGCGGGACAGCCCTGGTCAACGGCGGGTACGTCCGCCGGAGACCTTCATCGCTGGTACGCGACGACGCGACCAGCCCGGCCTGCCCGGAGTAGCTTCAGTGACATCGCCCACTATTTCCCTCAGCCTCGTCGACACCGACCCCGCCGAGCTCGCCGTTGACGCGATCGTCATCGGCGTGCACAGCCAGCCCGGAGAGCCGGCCGGCACCCTGCTGCTGGCCAGCGGCGCGGAGAGCATCGCCGCGGCCTTCGATGGAAAACTGACCGAGACGCTGGCGTTGCTCGGCGCAACCGGAGGCCCGGGCGAGGTGATCAAGCTCGCCACGCTCGGCACGGTTACCGCTCCGGTGATCGCCGCGGTGGGCCTCGGACCGGAGCCGACCGGAGCCGCCCCCGCCCCGGAGAGTCTGCGCCGGGCGGCCGGTGCCGCGGTGCGGGCCCTGGCCGGCTCGGCCCGAGTCGCGCTGGCCCTGCCGCTGCCGGACGACGCCGACGCACCAGCCGCGCTGCGCGCGGTCTCCGAGGGAGGCCTGCTGGGCGGCTACCGGTTCGCCGGTTACAAGACCCGCCCGCAGCCGGCCCGACGGGAGCCGGTTGCGGAGGTGCTGGTCGCGGTCCCCGACGCGGGTGACGCCGCCGCCGTGGCCGAGGTAGCCCGGGCGCAGGCGGTGGCCAACGCGGTCCGGTCCTCCCGGGACTGGGTCAATGCCGCCCCCAACGAGCTGCGCCCGCCCGCCTTCGCCGACTCCGTGGCAACCGCCGCCCGCGCAGCTGGGCTGGAGGTGGAGGTGCTCGACGAGGTCGCCCTGCGCGAGGGCGGCTACGGGGGCATCACCGCCGTCGGGCAGGGGTCGCAGGCTCCGCCGCGGCTGGTGCGGATCAGCTACACCCCGGCTGGCGGCGGCAACGGCAAGCGGGTCGCCCTGGTCGGCAAGGGCATCACCTTCGACAGCGGCGGTGTCTCGATCAAGCCGTCGCAGGGTATGTGGGAGATGAAGGCCGACATGGCCGGCGCCGGCGCCGTCGCCGGCGCGATGCTGGCGGTCGCGGAGCTTGCGCCCGCCGTGTCGGTGACCGCGTACGTGCCGATGGCGGAGAACATGCCCTCCGGTACGGCGTACCGGCCGGGCGACGTCATCACGATGTTCGACGGCAAGCGGGTTGAGGTGCTCAACACCGACGCCGAGGGGCGGATGATCCTCGCCGACGCGATCGCCCGGGCCTGCACGGACGGCTGCGACTACCTCCTGGAGACCTCCACGCTCACCGGCGGCCAGGTGGTCGCGCTGGGCAAGAAGGTGGCCGGTGTGATGGGCACGCCGGAGCTGTGCGAGCGGGTTCGGACCGCCGGCGAGGCGGTCGGCGAGCCGACCTGGCCGATGCCGCTGCCGGAGGACGTGCGCAAGGGCATGGACTCCGAGATCGCCGACATCTCCCAGGTCAACGCGGGGATGGACCGGGCGGGTCACATGCTCCAGGGCGGTGTCTTCCTGCGTGAGTTCGTCGCCGAGGAGGTCGCCTGGGCGCACATCGACATCGCCGGCCCCGGCTACCACTCGGGCGAGCCGACGGGCTACTGGACCAAGGGCGGCACCGGGGTGCCCGTCCGCACCCTGCTGCACCTGATCGAGGACATCGCCAGCCAGGGCTGATGTGTCAGCCGGGCCCTCGTACCCGCCGGACGGGTGCGAGGGCCCGGCGCACCCGTCCGGCGAGTCGGTGCGGGCTCAGAACAGTTCGGGGCGACGCTTGCGGCGCTCGTTGTAGTCGCGCATCCGCTGCGGGTAGCCCATCAGACTCACGTCGTAGACCGGGATGCCCAGCCGGTGGGCGAAGCGACGCGCGCCTACCGGGCCGTCGATCCGGCGGCGAGTCCACTCTCCGTCGTCGGCGATCAGCATGACCGTGGTCTCGGTGACGGTCGTCCGGGGCTCGATGTACGCCTCGACTCCCCGCCGGGTCCGCACGAAGTTTTCCAGGTGGTTCAGGTCGCCCCGGTCAGCACCGCGATCCGGACTGACCGGACGCGCCTTCTTCCGTCGGAACAGTCCCACCGGCCGTCTCCCCACACCCGCACCATCGAAGCCGATGCCAAGGGTACGTGTCCCGGACGTGTCGTTGGGCACCTCGCTACCCGCGCCGGGCGTGGTGGTGACAAGATGACCGAGGTGGGGTGTGTCCGCATTACCCCACCGTGACCCCCCGATGCAGCCAGGCGACCTGGGAGTTGGACGTGAGCGAGCCGAACGAGACCTTCGACATCGTCATCCTCGGAGGGGGCAGCGGCGGCTACGCAGCGGCGCTGCGCGCCGCTGAGCTGGGCCTGTCCGTCGCGTTGGTCGAGAAGGGCAAGCTCGGCGGCACCTGCCTGCACAACGGCTGCATCCCGACCAAGGCGTTGCTGCACGCCGCCGAGGTCGCCGACCAGACCCGCGAGTCGGAGCAGTTCGGTGTCAAGGCCGAGCTGGTCGGCATCGACATGGCGGCGGTCAACTCGTACAAGGACGGGGTGGTTGCCCGGCTGTACAAGGGGCTGCAGGGCCTGCTGGGTGGCGCGAAGAACATCACCATCGTGTCCGGCGCCGGCCGGCTGGTCGCCCCGAACACCGTCGAGGTCGACGGTAAGCGGTACACCGGCCGCAACATCATCCTGGCCTCCGGCTCGTACGCGAAGAGCCTGCCCGGTCTGGAGGTGGACGGCGAGCGGATCATCACCAGCGACCATGCGCTGGTGATGGACCGGGTCCCGGCGTCGGTGATCGTGCTCGGTGGCGGCGTCATCGGGGTCGAGTTCGCCAGCGTGTGGAAGTCCTTCGGGGTGGACGTCACGATCATCGAGGCGCTGCCCCGGCTGGTCGCCGCCGAGGACGAGGAGTCGTCGAAGGCGCTGGAGCGGGCGTTCCGGAAGCGGAAGATCAACTTCAAGGTCGGCAAGCCGTTCGAGAAGGTCGAGAAGACCGACAGCGGCGTCCGGGTAACCATCGCCGGCGGCGAGACCATCGAGGCCGAGCTGCTGCTGGTCGCCGTCGGCCGGGGACCGAACACCGCCGGCCTCGGCTACGAGGAGCAGGGCGTCCGGATGGACCGGGGTTACGTGCTGACCGATGAGCGGCAGCGCACGAGCGTGCCGAACGTCTACGCGGTCGGCGACATCGTGCCCGGCCTCCAGCTGGCGCACCGCGGCTTCCAGCAGGGCATCTTCGTCGCTGAGGAGATCGCCGGCGAGAATCCGGCCGTCATCGACGAGGCCGGCATCCCGCGGGTCACCTACTCCGACCCCGAGCTGGCGTCGGTTGGTCTGACCGAGGCGAAGGCCAAGGAGCAGTACGGCGCCGACAAGGTCAAGTCCTACAACTACAACCTGGGCGGCAACGGCAAGAGCCAGATCCTCAAGACGACCGGCTTCGTCAAGCTGGTCCGGGTCGAGGACGGCCCGGTCGTCGGCGTACACATGGTGGGTGCCCGGGTCGGCGAGCTGATCGGTGAGGCCCAGCTCATCTACAACTGGGAGGCGTACCCCGCCGAGGTGGCGCAGCTCGTGCACGCCCACCCGACCCAGAACGAGGCGCTGGGTGAGGCGCACCTGGCCCTCGCCGGCAAGCCGCTGCACGCGCACGCCTGACACGACAACCACGGCGTCCGGTGACGGGCGACGATCCCATAGGGGAATGAAGGAGTCTGGAGAAAATGCCGGTATCGGTCACCATGCCCCGGCTCGGTGAGAGCGTCACCGAGGGCACCGTCACGCGCTGGCTCAAGCAGGAGGGCGACACCGTCGAGGTTGACGAGCCGCTACTCGAGGTGTCGACCGACAAGGTGGACACCGAGATCCCGTCCCCCGCGGCCGGTGTCCTGACCCGCATCGTGGTTGGCGAGGACGAGACCGCTGAGGTCGGCAGCGAGCTGGCGACGATCGGCGATGAGGCGTCGGGCGACAACGGGGCGTCAGGCGGCGGCGCGGCCGAGTCGCGGCAGTCCGCGCCCGAGCCGACCGCCGCCGCCGAGGGCACGGGCCCGGAGCCGGCGCAGGAGCAGTCGTCGGCTCCCGCACCCTCGGCCGAGGGCAGCTCGTCGGGCGAGGGCAGCCCGGTGACGATGCCGGCGCTCGGCGAGAGCGTCACCGAGGGGACGGTCACCCGTTGGCTCAAGCAGGTCGGCGACACCGTCGAAGTTGACGAGCCGCTACTCGAGGTGTCGACCGACAAGGTGGACACCGAGATCCCCTCGCCCTTCGCTGGGACCGTCCTGGAGATCACCGTGGCGGAGGACGAGACCGCCGATGTGGGCGCGACGCTGGCGGTCGTCGGCACGGCCGGTGCCGCGGCGAAGCCCGCGCCCAAGCCCGAGGCGAAGCCGGAGCCCGAGGCGAAGCCGGAGCCCGAGGCGAAGGTCACCGAGCCGACCCCGGGCGTCTCCTACAACGAGCCGGCGGCCGAGGCCGAGAGTGCCCCCGATCCGGCGAAGGCGGAGCGGGCCGCCACCCCGTCCGCGCCCGCCTCCCGGCCGGCGACGACCGGCGGCACGGAGAACGCCGGCTACGTCACCCCGCTGGTCCGCAAGCTCGCCGGCGAGCACGGGGTTGACCTCACCACGGTCAACGGCACCGGCGTCGGTGGCCGGATCCGCAAGCAGGACGTGCTCGACGCGGCCGAGCAGGCCCGCGCCGCCAAGGCGGCTCCGGCCCCGGCGGCGCAGCCCGCCGCCCCCGCGGCGAAGCCGGCGGCCCGGCCCACGCCCAGCAGCAAGCGGGGCACCACAGAGAAGCTGCCGCGGATCCGTACGACCATCGCGAAGCGGATGCACGAGTCGCTGCACGAGATGGCGCAGCTCACCACCGTGGTCGAGGTCGACGTCACCCGGATCGCGAAGCTGCGGGCGCAGACGAAGGACGCCTTCCAGCAGCGGCACGGTGTGAAGCTGTCCTTCCTGCCGTTCTTCGCCCTGGCGGCCGTCGAGGCGTTGCAGGCGTACCCGATCGTCAACGCCCAGATGGACCTGGGGGCCGGGAAAATCACCTACCCGGAGGCGGAGCACCTCGGCGTCGCCGTGGACACCGAGCGGGGCCTGATGGTGCCGGTCATCCACAACGCCGGCGACCTCAACCTGGGCGGCATCGCCAAGCGGGTCGCCGACCTGGCCGAGCGCACCCGGACCAACAAGATCAGCCCGGATGAGCTCGCTGGCGCGACGTTCACGCTGACCAACACCGGTAGCCGGGGCGCCCTCTTCGACACCCCGATCGTGCCGTCGCCGCAGTCGGCGATGCTCGGCACGGGTGCCGTGGTCAAGCGCCCGGTCGTGGTCAACGACCCGGAACTGGGCGAGGTCGTGGCCGTCCGGTCGATGATCTACCTGGCCCTGTCGTACGACCACCGACTGATCGACGGCGCCGACGCCGCCCGTTTCCTTGGCACGGTCAAGGAGCGGCTGGAGGCCGGCAACTTCGAGGCCGAACTGGGCCGGTAACACCCGACCCGACGACGGTGGGCTGCCCGGATCACCGGGCAGCCCACCGTCGTCTCAGGGCTCCGGCTGCTCGGCGACGAAGACACCGACGCCGTGTACTCCCTCGACAAGCCCTTGCGGCTGAAGCACCAGGATCGCCTGGCGCACGACCGTCTGCGACACGCCATGCTCCTGCTTGAGCTGCGCCGTTGACGGCAACTTCTCCCCCGGCACCCACTCCCCGGACTCGATCCGCGCACGGATACGGTCCGCGAGGAGCACCCACTTCGCTTTGGCGGGCATCCACACTCCCAGGTCAGCACCGCCATTCGACCATGAAGATGCCACGAGCAGCACTAGCCGTTGTTGTCACCCTCCGGCGGTTCTGCGACGAACACGCCGACTCCCTGAACGCCTTCTACCAAGCCTTCGGTTCGTAACGCGAAGATGGCCTGACGCACGACGATGGCGGAGACGCCGTGCTCCTCGCACAGTTGCCGTGTTGATGGGAGCTTGTCTCCCGGAGCGAGCTCACCGGACGCGACCTGCTCACGGATGTGGTCGACGAGCTTCGCCCACTTGGGTTTGGCGGGCATCTTAATCTCCCTGGTCTGCACCGCCATTTGATCACGCACCTACTTGTGATTGCAACCAATGCCCACCGATGCCTTATTTTATATAAGCGCCTATGTGATGTTGAGTCTCGGCCGGCTCCCTGGTCTGCAACCGGGCTGGCCACTCCGTGAAACGCGCCCGATCGGCCGCTCGCCCCCCCCCGAAGGTCGTTCGGGTGCCACGCCCTGCCCGAGCCTCTGACACAGAGAAAGATCCCAACCCTGGGGGTGGTTCCGGTGCCAACCGTCGCCGGAGCCTCTGCGGACCGGCCCTCCGGTGCCGCGACCCGAGAGGAGATGCCATGCCACAAGCCGCACCCCGACCGGTCGATGTGGAGCGCAACTCGCCGAGGCGAAACACGCCGCGCGTACTCCCCCGGTGGCGGCAGCCCGACCCGCCGGTGCCACTCGCGCCCCGGCACCGGCGGACCTGGCGGGGGCTACGGCGCTGGTGCTCGTGCGGCCTACGCTGGACCGCCTGCCCGGACCGGCACGCACCCATCCCGACCGAGCCGCCGACCCAAGGCCGAGGCCGCGAAACACCCGTTGGCATGACGAGCCGACCCAGGCGAACCCACAGGTGGGGCGGGCTGGGCGGTTGACCCTCGCGCAGGCCTGGCGGGCTAACGGTGGGCACTGGTGACGGAACGTCCGCACACTCCACTGCGGCCGCTCTGGCTCTGCCGACGATGCGCCGCACCGTGGCCGTGCGGCTCCGCCCGTTTGACGCTGCTGCGGGAGTACGCCGACAATCGGGTTGCGTTGATCATCTATCTCGGCGGGCTGCTGTACGAGGCGACCGAAGAACTGCACACGCTCAACCCGCAGGAGACGCTGGACGCGGGTCAGCTCTTCGACCGGTTCCTCGGCTGGCACCGAAGCCGGGGTTAGGGGACCAGCCCGCCGGCGAACGCGACGAACGGCGGTGGCGCCCCCGTCGAACACCTCACCAACGAGGTTCGCGGTGGGTAACCGGTTCGATACCCTACGCACGTGTGGTCGCGACACCGTCGTGCCCGGGACTGGCTCCAGCAGCGGGATCCGGACTACTGTGCCACCCGACATGCGACGCGGTTGACCCTCGTCGCCTGCCTGCTCTTCTATGGCTGCCGGTACGGCCTGGGCAGCCCCCTCATGGCGGCGTACGCGCTGTTCGGCACGCTCGCCGCGGGCGTGTTCGCCCAGTTGCCGGGCGGGCCGGCCCAGCGAGCCCGAACGCTACTCGCCGCGCTGCCGGTCATCTGGCTCCTGATCGCCGCCGGGACCATGCTGGCCGCGAGCACCTGGACCGCCGCGACCGGCATGCTCGTGATCGGGTTCGCCGTCGCCTTCGCCGGAGTCAGCGGACCTCGCCTGATCGGCCTCGCCAGCGCATTTCAACTCTCCTTCATCCTGGCCAGCTTCCCCCCGTACCAGCCCGACACCCTGCCGGAGCGGCTGGTCGGAGTGACGCTCGCTGTCGTCGGGGTCGCGGCAGCCGAGGTGTGGCTCTGGCCCGGGCCGGCGCCGGCCACCACCGCGCAGCGCCTGGGCTGGGCCGCGCGGAGCACCGCCGCGTTCGTCGCCGCGCTCGCGGACATGCTGGCCGGGCAGCCGGCCGCCGCTGCGGAGGCCCGGCGACGCCGGGTCCACGCGGCCAACACCGTCACGCAGACCCAGATGTGGCGGCTGCCGCCGACCGAGCGGGCAACGTCGGCGAGCCGGCAGGACCACGCGCTGCGGGACGCGGCCACCGACCTGCACCAGACGGTACGGCTCGCCGGTTGGCTCCGGCGGAGCGCCGCGACGACCACCGACGTGGAGGTGGCGACTTCCCTGCGGCGCTGCGCCGCGTCCCTGGACCACTCGGGGGACGCCCTGTTGGGCATGGAGCGGGCGTCCCACGACGCGGTCGTGACCATGGAGCACGAACAGCCGAACGCCGGGCGATCAGCCAGCACCAGTCAGCTACGCGCGGCCGCGATCACCCGGTCGCTGGCGCGACACACAGACTTCGTCGCGACCGCCGTCCGGATTGCGGAAGGCCACCGTGACACCACCCACCAGCCGGCCGGACCACACAGCTTCTGGTATCAACATCGAAGCGTCCCGTCGCTGTACTGGCAACGGCTGCGGATCCACCTCACCCCACGCTCGGTCTTCTTCCAGCGCGCCCTTCGACTCGCCGTCGCCCTGGCCGCCGCCCGGCTGATCGCCGGTGCGCTGAATCTGGAGCACGGCTTCTGGGTGCTCCTGGCCATCCTGACCCTCCTGCGGACCTCCGCCGCGGACACGTGGGCCACGTTCCGCCGGGCTCTGGCCGGCACCCTCGTCGGCGCCGCCGCCGGGGCCCTGTTGTTGCTGGCCGCTCCCCAGCAGGAGACGTACGCGGTGCTCCTGCCACTGACGATGCTGCTGGCCCTGGGGGTGGGTCCACTACTCGGACTCGCCTGGTGGCAGGCGTTTCTCACGCTACTGTTGATCACCGCCTTCGCTCAGCTCACCCCGACCGGCTGGCAGCTGGCCGGGGTCCGCCTGCTGGACGTCCTTACCGGCGCGGCGATCGGCGTCGGCACCGGAATCCTCATGTGGCCCAAGGGCGGCGGTGGCGAACTTCGCCGATACACGGCGGCCTACCTCGGCGCGGGTGCTCGCGCGGTCGAGGAGACCGTCATGGGGCTGGCGGGACGAGACCACGCATCCGGCCGAGCCCCTTCCCATCGTGGTGAGACGGGTGGCCAACAGGCGCTTGCGGCAGCACACCGGGCGCAGATCCTCACCGACGCGTCGTTCTGCCAGTACCACCTGGAGCGCAACCATCCGCGACCCACCGACGTGGACTGGGAGGCGGCCCTGGCCGCGGGGCATCGCATCGTACGCGGTGCGGAGCGATTCGGCACCGGCGACCGGGCTGGCACGCTGGCGCCCCGGTGGCCCGGGCCCACCGACCAGCTGGTGCGCCGGGCGCAACGGCTGCGCTCCGACTACGCCGACCTGGCCAATCGCCTGGCCCAGGGCCACCTGCACGATCCGGCCCCTGTCGCGCAGCCAACGATGGGTGTCGTCGAACAGGTCCACGAGATCATTCAAAGCGGCGCCCGACGGGCCGACGTCCTGCACCTGATCGAGGTCGACCACTGGCTGGCCGATCTCGGCCGATCTTTCAACCGGATCCCGGCACGGCACGAGGAGCGGTGCAATCCGCCCGGACCGTCGAACCCGCCGGCCGGCTAACGCGGACGCACGTGTTGGTCGTAAAAGCGGATCTTGGCCTGTAGGTGGTCGTATTGACGTTGGAGCAGTCGCATCCGCTCCTCGACCCGCCCAGCGTGCTGAGCCAACAGCGCCTGGCGTTCCCCGACGGTGTGCTCGCCCGCGCGGGCTAGTTCGGCGTACCGACACATCTCGGCGATCGGCATGCCGGTGTCGCGCAGACAACGGAACAACACGAGCCATTCCAGGTCGTCGTCGGTGAAGACGCGCCGGCCACTGGAGCTACGGCCAACCTCGTTGAGCAGGCCGATCTTCTCGTAGTACCGAAGCGTGTCGAGGCTGAATCCGCTGCGCCGCGCGGCCTCGGAGGGTGCGTACCCGGGCATGTCGGCAGCCTAGTACTTGAACTGGAGTGCACTCCAGGTTGCAAGCTGGCCCGCATGACGATGACACGGACACTGGGCCACAGCGGTATCGAGGTCAGCGCGATCGGAATGGGGTGCTGGGCGATTGGCGGGCCGCTGTGGGGCGACGGCGGGCAGCCATTCGGCTGGGGTGAGGTCGACGACGACGAGTCGGTCCGCACCGTTCACGCCGCACTCGACCACGGCGGGAACTTCTTCGACACCGCCAGCAACTACGGTGCCGGGCACAGTGAGCGGATTCTCGGCCGCGCCCTCGCCGGGCGCCGGGAGCAGGCGGTGATAGCCACGAAGTTCGGCACCTGCTTCGAGGAGGCGACCCGTCGATGGACCGGGACCGACCACAGTCCCACACACACCGTGACGAGCCTGGAGGGGTCGCTGCGCCGCCTCGGCACCGACCACGTCGACCTCTACCAGTTGCACCTGAACGACCTTTCGACCTCCGCCGCGCTCGACCTGGTCGACACGCTGGAGGACCTGGTCAGCCAGGGCAAGATCCGGGCGTACGGCTGGAGTACCGATCACCCGGCTTCGGCGGCGGCGTTTGCGGCGGCCGGCCCGCACTGCGTCACCGTCCAACACGACCAGTCGGTGTTGAAGGACAACGCGGCGATGCTCGCCGTCTGCGACACCTACGACCTGGCAAGCATCAACAAGGCTCCGCTGGCGATGGGTCTGCTCACCGGCGCGACCCGGGCGGTCGGCTCCGACGACATTCGCGGCGCGGCTCCGCCGTGGCTGGTCTGGTTCACCGACGGCCGCCCCACCCCGGAGTGGGCCCAGCGGGTGACGCAGATCCGGACTGCGCTCACCGCCGATGGTCGCACCCTGGCACAGGGCGCACTGGGCTGGCTGCTGGCCCGCAGTCCCCGGACCGTACCGATCCCCGGCTGCCGCACCGTCGCCCAGGCAGCGGAGAACGTCGGCACGCTCGCCCGTGGTCCGCTCCCGGCGGATGCGTACGCCGAGGTCGAGCGCCTGCTGGCGGATCTTCGACGAACCCCAGCCGAATCGGTCAGGTGACCAACTCAACGCATCTATCGGCCACCCGTGTCCGAGAATATGCGCATGCGGATTCTGATGGCCGGCGCGTCCGGCTTCCTCGGCACCCGACTGACCGACCGGCTCACCGCGGATGGACACCACGTGACCCGGCTGGTCCGCCGGCCGCCGCGTGGCGCCGACGAACGACAGTGGAACCCGACCGCGGCGCAGCTCGACCCGGCGGTGGTGGCGGAGGCCGACGCCGTGGTCAACCTGGCCGGTGCGGGCGTCGGTGACCGCCGGTGGAACGACGAGTACCGGCGGGTCATCCGCTCCAGTCGAGTGGACACCACCACCACGCTGGCGATCACGATCGCCGGGCTGCGGACTGCCGACCGCCCGAAGGTGCTGGTCAACTCGTCGGCGGTGGGGTGGTACGGCAACACCGGTGACCGGGCCGTTGACGAGGAGGCAGCCGCCGGCGAGGGCTTCCTGGCCGATGTCTGCCGGGTGTGGGAGGCCGCGACCCGGCCGGCTGAGGACGCCGGGGTACGCGTGGTCCGGCTGCGGACCGGGTTGCCGCTGCATCGCGACGGCGGCCTACTCAAGCCGATGTTGCTGCCGTTCCGGCTCGGCATCGCGGGCCGGTTGGGCAACGGCCGGCAGTGGCTGCCGTGGATCGCGCTGGTGGACTGGGTGGACGCTGCCGCCCTCGCCATTGGGCAGGCCGACCTCACCGGCCCGGTTAACGCGGTCGGGCCGGCACCGGTGACCAATGCCGAGTTCACCCGGGAGCTGGCCCGGCAGCTGCACCGTCCGGCGGTCATCCCGATCCCGGCGCTGGCGCTGAAGGTGGCGCTCGGTGGCTTCGCACAGGAGGCGCTGACCAGCGCTCGGGTCCTGCCGGGGGCGCTGACCCGAGCGGGGTTCACCTACCGTCACCCGGATCTGGCCAGCGCCCTGCACGCCGGGCTCGCGGCGGAACCGGACCGATGACCAGCGACCCGGTGCGGGGCACGCCGCCAGCGACAGCGACAGCGACAGCGACCAGCTTTAACGAACTCTTCCGCGCAGGTCTGACCGGCGCGTCCAGCCCCGGTTGGTAACGTCCGCTCCGTGCCGACCTCGCCGTCCGTGTCCACGCCGACCCCGCCCGCCCGCGTTCGCCGTAGCCGCCGGGCGGATCTGCTCGTAGCGTTCATCGCGCTCGCCCTCGCGGTCTGGGTGACCAGTGGGCTCTGGCGGGACCCGAACGGTCGCACGGTCATGGTCAACTCCAGCGACCAGGCGCTGTTCGAGTGGCTACTGGCCTTCGGTGGGCACGCCCTCACCCACGGGCAGAACCCACTCTTCACGTACATGATCAACGTGCCCGATGGGGTCAACCTCGCGGTCAACACGTCGATCACCGTGTACGCGGCGCTTTTCGCACCACTGACGTACCTGATCGGGCCGCCTGCCACCTTCCTGGTGATCCTCACGCTCAACCTCGCCGCCACCGCGATCGCCTGGTACTGGCTGCTCAACCGCCAGTTCGCCCGCAGCCCGCTCGCCGCCGGGCTGGGTGGGCTCTTCATCGGCTTCTCCCCCGGCATGGTCTCGCACGCCAACGCCCACCTGAACTGGACCGCCGGTTGGTTGGTGCCGCTGCTGATCTGGCGTGCCTTCGCCCTACGTCGCAGCGAGCACCGGATCCGCGACGGCGTCCTCCTCGGTGTGCTGGTCGCCGTGGCGTTCTCCATCGCCGCCGAAGGACTCTTCTTCACCGCAATCGCCCTCGGCCTCTTCGTCGCCGTCTGGGCGCTGCACCCGGCCAGCCGTGCCGAGGCACGCGCGGTGTTGCCGGGCTTCCTCGGCGGGCTCGCGGTGACCGCGCTGGTGGCGGGGGTGCTGCTGGCGTACCCGCTGTGGCTGCACTTCGCCGGCCCGCAACGCTTCGACGGCACCGGATTCGACGCGGTGATCCACTCCGAGGATATCGCCGCGTACGGCGCATACCCTCGGCGCTCGATCGCTGGCGAGGCCGGGCTACGAACCGGCCTCGCACCCAACCCGACCGAGGAGAACTCGTTCTTCGGGCTACCGCTGCTGCTGCTCACCATCGCCGCCTTCGTGCTGCTGTGGCGGCGCGTCCAACAGGCGCCCCAACGGGCCACCCTCTGGGCGCTCGGGGCGGTGGCGGTGGTCTTCACCGTGCTGTCGTTCGGGCCGCAGGCCACGTTCGCCGGCCACCGCTTCGACCTGCCGATGCCCTTCGACCTCTTGGCTCACCTACCGGTAGTCAACGCCGCACTACCCGCCCGGTTAGCGCTGGTCGTGGCGCCGGTGATCGGGGTGCTGCTCGCGTACACGGTGGATGCGCTCCGGGCCGAACCACCGCGGTCCCGGCCGGCCCGGCTCGCCTGGCTTGCGGCGTTCGCCGTGGCGCTGGTGCCGCTGACGCCGACCCCACTGATCACCGTCGAGCGGGAGCCGATCCCCCGCTTCTTCACCTCCGGTGTCTGGCGGGACTACGTCTCACCGGGCGGGGTCCTCACGCCGATCCCGCTGACCGTCGATGTGTACCCGGACGGGCAACGGTGGCAGGCACACGTTCTCGCGGACCGGCAGGGCGAGTTCCGGATCCCGTCCGGGTTCTTCCTCGGCCCGGGCGGTCCGGACGGGCGGGGCCGGATCGGTCCGGTGCCCCGGCCACTGAGCGCCATCCTCGACGAGGCCGCCCGCCTGGGTGTGGTGCCGATCGTCACCGAGGGAACCCGGGCAGATGTCGAAGCCGACCTGCGGCACTGGCAGATCGAGACTCTGGTGCTCGCGGACCAGGTACACGGGGCGAAGTGGACCGTTGACGAGGAGGCGCTCCGGCAGACCGCCACCGAGCTGTTCGGTGAGCCGGAGCGCGTCGAGGACGTCTGGGTCTGGCGGGTCCCGTCCAGCTGAGCCGTGAGACGGGCGTACCGGTGAGTCGGATCACGAGCCGGGGTGACTGGCGGGTACGGGACTAGGCTGGGCCCGTGAGCACGACTACCCCGGACCTGACCATTGTCCGCGCCGGCACTCTCGGCTACGAGGCCGCGTGGGAGGAGCAGCGCCGGCTGCACGAGTCGGTGATTGCTGACGAACGTGGCGACGCCGTGCTGCTGTTGGAGCACCCCAGCGTCTACACCGCGGGCAAACGCACCGAGCCGTCGGACCGGCCGATGGACGGTACGCCGGTCATCGACGTTGACCGAGGCGGCAAGATCACCTGGCATGGCCCCGGACAGCTCGTCGGGTATCCGATCCTGCGCCTACCCAACCCGGTCGACGTGGTCGCGTACGTGCGCCGGGTGGAGCAGATGCTGATCGACGTCTGTACCGAGTTCGGGCTGCTGGCCGGCCGGATCGAGGGGCGGAGCGGAGTCTGGGTGCCGGCGGACGACCGCGGGCCCGCGCGTAAGGTCGCCGCCATCGGTATCCGCGTCGCTCGCGGCGTCACCCTGCACGGCTTCTCGCTGAACTGTGACTGCGACCTGACGTACTACGACCGGATCGTCCCGTGCGGCATCAGCGACGCCGGGGTGACCTCACTCACCGCCGAGCTGGGCCGACCGGTGACTGTGGCGGACGCCCTTCCGGTGGTCGAGCGGCACCTGACCACCCTCGTCGAGTCCTGAGCCCACCGCACGGGGCCCGACCCCGCCGAGGGCTGGCCGACCCCGCCGACGCATCGATCGCCGACAGCTGCCCGGGCTACCCATCCGGGAATGCCTACCCGGACGCCTATTGAGTGGCTGTTTGATCCGCAATAGGCTCGAGCCGTCGATCAAGCGATCGGGTTTGGCATGCGGAAGATCTATGTCGAGACGATGATCACGACATCCGTGGACGAGGTGTGGCGGGCAACGCAGGACCCCGCCGAGCACCGCCGCTGGGACGCTCGCTTCGGCCGCATCGACCCGATACCCGGAAGCTCGCCAGCCCGCTTCCGGTACGCCACAACCGTGGCCCCCGGACTGACCATCAGCGGTTGGGGAGTCCACGCCGGAGAACGTGACCGCCCGGACGGCAGCCGCAGCTCGGCACTGCGCTTCGGGTCGGACGATCCACGCTCGCTGATCGCCGTGGGGTCCGGCTACTGGCGCTACCTGCCCACTGCCTCCGGTGTGCGGTTTCTGACCGGCTACACGTACACGCCGCGCTGGGGACCGCTAGGGCGGGCCTTCGACCTCGCCTTCCGCCCGCTCTTCGGATGGGCCACCGCCTGGTCGTTCGATCGGCTGCGGATCTGGCTGGAGCACGGCGTCGCGCCCGAACAAGCCCGGCGCAACGCGGCACGCGAGGCGCTCGCACGTCTGCTCGGGCTCACGGCGGTGGCGGCCGGCGCGGCGGCACTCGGCGGAACAGCCCCCGTCGTCACCATCACTACCGCGATGGCCACGGTGGCCGCGGTGGCCCTGCCCCCGCGGCCACACACTCCGGCAGCCCGCCGCTGCCGTCGCCGGCCGTCGAAGCATCGTGCGGCCCAGCCACCGGAGGAGTTGGCCACGCTGTGAAACCTGTCTTCCGCACCGCCCTCGGGGCTGACTTCAACCGACTCCATCCGGAGTTGCAGCGCCGCTTCGATATCGACGGCCACACCCAGCTGGGATGCGTCGGTAGCGGCGTGATGGACCGCATCTGGCGCGGCGCCGCTTTCACCCGCCCGTTTCTGTACCTCGGCACATTCCGACACATCCTGTTCCCGGAAAACCGGTACGGACGTCCCCTTCACCATCGAGAACTACGCCTACCCCGACTCCTTCGGCCGGCCGACGCTGAGCTTCGTACGCACCTTCCAGCTCGCACCCGGGCGGCGACGCCGCTTCGACGCGACGATGGTCTGGAGCGCCCGTCGCGGAGTTCTGGTCGATTACCTCGGGACGCACCAACACCTGTCGGTCGACCTGCACCTCGGTGTCGACCCAACCGGCGCACTCACCATCCGAAGCGGCAGCTACCGGTGGCGCAGCGGCCTGCGCTGCCCGTCATTAATCACCGGTGAGGCCCGCCTACGCGAGTGGTACGACGACCGGGCCGGCCGGTTTCGGATCGAGGTAACTGTGGCGAACCGCCAGTTCGGTCCGCTGTTCGGCTACTCGGGCAGCTTTACCGTCCGCTACCTGCGCCCCGACTGCGCACCCGTCCCAGCAGCCGTCTATCCGGTGCGAGAGAACCTGCGGGACTGAGCTCGCTCCGACGACGTCCCGAATCACCGGGTCATCGGTGGCACGATCGGCAAGGATTCCTCCGCACCGCGGGGAAGAGAACTTCATCATCGCCGCGGCACGGCTGCAGGGTGTCCGGGGTCACCGCGCCAACGGCGTGATGCCGGTCGCCCATCGTGCATCGACAGCGGACGACGGGCGTAGGCTCGACTTCGTGACGATCGAGCACTCCGCGCCGACGACCGACCAGGCAGCGCGTACCGCGACGCCCGCTCCCGAGGGGCGGCGTCTCCTGCGGATCGAGGCGCGCAACGCTGAGACGCCGATCGAGCGGAAACCACCGTGGATCAAGGTCAAGGCCAAGATGGGCCCGGAGTACACCCAGCTGCGCGGTCTCGTCACGCGGGAGGGGTTGCACACGGTCTGCCAGGAGGCCGGCTGCCCGAACATTTACGAATGCTGGGAAGACCGGGAGGCCACCTTCCTCATCGGCGGCGACCAGTGCACCCGCCGCTGTGACTTCTGCCAGATCGACACCGGCAAGCCGGCCGAGTTCGACGCCGACGAGCCGCGCCGCGTCGGCGAGTCGGTGGTCTCGATGGGGCTGCGCTACGCGACCATCACCGGGGTCGCCCGCGATGACCTGCCCGACGGCGGTGCCTGGCTCTATGCGGAGACTGTCCGGCAGATTCACGCCCTTCAGCCGGGCTGCGGGGTCGAGCTGTTGATCCCCGACTTCAACGCCGTCCCCGAGCAGCTCGCCGAGGTCTTCGGAGCCCGGCCGGAGGTGCTCGGGCACAACGTCGAGACCGTGCCGCGGATCTTCAAGCGGATCCGGCCGGCGTTCCGCTACGAGCGGTCGCTGGACGTGATCCGGCAGGCCCGCGCCGCCGGCCTGGTCACCAAGAGCAACCTGATCCTCGGCATGGGCGAAGAACGCGCCGAGATCTCCCAGGCCCTCCGGGACCTGCACGAGGCGGGTTGCGAGCTGATCACCATCACGCAGTATCTGCGCCCCTCCCCCCGCCACCACCCCGTCGAACGCTGGGTCAAGCCGGAGGAGTTCGTCGAGCTCCGGGAGGAGGCCGAGGAGATCGGCTACGCCGGCGTGATGAGCGGACCGCTGGTCCGCTCGTCGTACCGCGCCGGCCGCCTCTACCGGCAGGCACTCGCGGCCCGCGGCAACGCCCCGGTCAACGTCGTCGGCTGACTGGTTCCGGGACGGGCCGCCGCGGCACCCGCTAGCCCGAAATGCCATGATCTTCCCATGGCCATTGATGCCGGCGAGCGGAGCCAGGTCACGTTACGGGCCGCCCGCCGGCGCCGACTGCCCACCGCGCTCGCCGGCACGGCCCTCGTCGCCGGTGTGGGCTACCGCCTCCTCCTGCTGCTAACCGACACGCCCCCCACTAACAGCGACGAGGCGACGATGGGGCTCGCCGCCCTGCACATCGGGCAGGGGCAAGGGTTTCCGATCTGGTTCTACGGCCAGGCGTACATGGGGACGCTGGAGGCGTACCTGGCGGCGCCGCTAGTTGCGCTCACCGGTCCGTCAACGCTGGCGCTACGTCTGCCCACCCTGGCCCTGTACGCCGTCTTCGCCCTGCTGGCCTGGCGACTCACGCTCCGCCTCACCGGAGACCACTGGTACGCGCTACTGGTCACCGTGCTGCTCGCGTTCGGGTCCGACCGAATCGTAAAGAACCAGCTGATCGCCGGTGGCGGGTACCCGGAGATGAATGCCGCCGGGGTTGCACTCGCGCTGCTCGCGTACGACCTGGCGGCCGGCCGGCCCGGCCGCCGGCCGGCCCGCTGGACCGGATGGGGGTTCCTCGCCGGGCTGATGGTCTGGGTGGATCCGCTGGTCCTGCCATATGTGGTCGGCACCGGGGTGGTGCTGGTGGCGTTCCGCTGGCGGGAGCTCATGGGACGGGCTGGCGCGCTACTCGGCCTCGGCGCACTGGTCGGAGCGGCACCGCTGCTGGTGGACAGCCTCGTCACGGGACGCAGTCCGTTGACCGCGGTGCTCGCCGCCAGCGGCGCCGGGCAGTCGACCAGTTGGGCGGAGCGGCTCTCCGGAGGGCTGGTACTCGGCCCGGCGCTGGGCATGGGCTTCTGCTCCCCCAGTGCCTGTGCGGGCTGGCAGCTCTGGTGGTCCGCTGTCTTACCGCTGCTGTTGCTCGCCGCCACCGTGATCGCGTGGCGGCAGCTCCGGGAGTACCGGCAGCCCGCGTCCGTCCCGAACGGCGGCCGCCCACTCACCGACGCGGTTGCGGCGGCCCTCTCCCTCGCCCTGGTCGCAGCAGCGGTGGCGACGCTGGCCAGCTATGCGATCAGCAGCGCCGCCGGTCGCAGCCCGGTGGAGAGCTCCCGCTATCTGTCCTGTCTGCTCATCTCCTTGCCAGTGCTGCTCTGGCCGGCGTGGCGCGCGGCCCGACGACGGTCGCCAGGACTACCGGGTCCGGCTCGCACCGCCGCGATCGGGGTGCTCGCCGGGACGTTGGGGACCGCTGTTGTCGGCACCGGGACAACAATTGCCGCCGTACCCACCTACCGGGCCAACGAGGCTCAGCACGCCGAGTTGGTGGCGACCCTGCGGACGCTGGACGTGCGGCATGTGTACGGCGACTACTGGACCTGCAATCGCCTCACCTTCGCCAGCGCCGAGGAGATCGTCTGTGCCGTCGTGAACGACGACCTGAGTCCGGGCCACGACCGCTACCCGGCCTACCGACGGGCGGTTGCCGCCGCCACGAGCCCCACTTGGGTGGCACCAGACGGTTCGCCGCTGGCTGCCCGACTGGATGAACAAGTGCGCACCGGCACCCTCACTCTGAGTCACATTCCTGGCTGGCGCCTCTACCTTCCGCGCGGGTAGCGCCCACACCACTCCCACTTTTGCCCTCGGCCCCGGTTGCCTACGCTGAGCCGCTGCGGACCCGGCGTGCCACAGACCAACCAGCCGTGGAAGCGGCGAGCAGTGCCCGAATGACTCGCTCCTGCCCGAGTCCGTCAACGCAAGGGATAAGGCACAAACCTAGCCGCCTTCACTCGGCGACAACCAGCGCCTCAGCACCCAGATTAGGCACCAAAACCACAGGTCAGCGGCCGGAATGCCGGCCGCTGGCCCGGTACCTACAAATTCACCTATTGACATCCGCGCAATCCCCAGGAACTCTAGGGCTGCAGCCGATCGCAGCACCGTGATCACGGAACGTAAGCCCGCTCGGAGCGCAGATACGAGAAGCCAGAAGAATCGCGGGTAACGCTGCTCCCTGCCCACTCATGGACATAAGGAGATCAGTGACCATCGGCAGCGTCGCCAGCGGATACAGCCGGGTGGAGAGTCCCCCGTGCCAGACCACCATACCCGCAGCCGAAAACGCCGAGGACCCTTCCAACGAGGCGGTTGAATTCATCTCGGCCTACTACAAAGAGCGGAAGATACCGCATGTCGCCGACCGAATCGCCGCCGTTCTCGGCGAGATCGCGACCACCGGCACCTACTGGCAGACGCCAGACGAGCTGGCCTACGGCGCGAAGGTAGCGTGGCGACAGTCGGTTCGGTGTATTGGTCGAATCCGCTGGGCTGGCCTGAAGGTCCGTGACCGCCGCACGGTTACCACCGCTGCTGGCATCTCCACCGAATTGGCCGAGCACCTTCGGGTGGCCGACAACGGAGGACGGATCCGATCCGTCCTCACCGTGTTCGCCGCCGATCACCCCCGGACTGGACCACGCGCACGCATCTGGAACGACCAACTTATCCGGTACAGCGGGTGGCAGCTAAACGACGAGGTAGTCGGCGACCCAGCCCAACTGGACATGACCAATGCGGCGCTGAAGCTTGGCTGGCAGCCCCCCTCCACCCCCGGTAGGTTCGACCTACTTCCCTGGGTAATTGAGACTGCAACCGAGGAACCCATACTTGTGGACCCTCCGCGTCACCTGATACGAGAGGTAGCGCTGACTCACCCCGATCATGCCTGGTTCGCAGACCTTCAGCTCCGGTGGCACGCACTCCCGGTAATCGCCAATATGCGCCTACGAATCG
Source organism: Salinispora fenicalii (assembly GCF_000514815.1). Lineage (GTDB taxonomy): Bacteria > Actinomycetota > Actinomycetes > Mycobacteriales > Micromonosporaceae > Micromonospora > Micromonospora fenicalii. Next base: position 127,020 of record NZ_AZWQ01000009.1, on the reverse strand, counting down.
GCGGCGTGGACTACAGCTGCGCTCCGTTCAACGGGCACTATCTCAGCGATGAAATCGGTACCCGCAACATGTGCGACGCCGCCCGGTACAACCAGCTCCGGCCCGTCGCGGCCGCCCTGGGTCTCGACACCGAAGACGAATCCTCCCTCTGGCGAGAGCATGCCGCGCTGCTCATTAACCAAGCTGTACTACACAGCTTTCGCGCCGCCGGCGTCCGAATATCCATTCCGAACAACGAGTCGGAAATGTTCATGCGCTTCTGCGAGGGTGAAGAGCAGGCGGGACGGCCCGTCTACGGCGACTGGTCGTGGATCAATGGCTCGGTCGGGTGGGCCGCCCTCCACGCCGTACACCATCGCTACTACGACACCCAGGTGCCCAACCCGAACTTCTGGCCAGCCCCCCGCGCGCCATTCTTCTCGGAACCAACCCTATGCGAGCGCAACACGGCGTCTCGACAGGAGGGTTAAAGGGTGGATGTTGCAGCACTACGTTGGAGCTGGAATCGAATCACCGCAGCTGGCCCGAGAGCAGCGAAACACTTCTATGCAACACTATTCGTGATCGCCCCGGAAACCCGCACCATGTTTCCCACCAACATGCAGCATCAGGAGGACAAGCTCCTCGCTGCACTCGGACACATCATCACCAACATCGATAACGGTGATGCACTTACCGCTTTCGCGCATCACCTGGGCGCCGATCATCGCCGATTCTGCGGAGTCGACGTGGAGGGGCGACCGGTGCCGCTGGCAGAGCGCCACTACATCTGGGTCGGCCAGGCCCTCCTGGCAACGCTAGCGGACTTCGTCGGATCTGAGTGGACCCCGCGCCTCCGGGACGACTGGGCCGCGGCATACGAATTCGTTGCCAAGTTAATGCTCGCCGGTGCCGCCGCCTCGGAGCGGCTGACGCCCCCGTCCTGGCAGGCTGAGGTGATCAGTGTAGAGCGGCGCCGCTCCGACGTCTGCGTGCTCACCGTTCGCCCGAACTACCTCTGCAACTATCTGCCAGGGCAGTCCTTACCAACGCAAGTTCCCGCCCTACGCACCTGGCGGTATCTTTCGCCGGCCAACGCGCCCCGCCCCGACGGTACGCTCGAGTTTCATGTTCGCGCGACGGGTCGCTTCTCGACCCACCTGGTCCGACGGGTCGCCGTCGGGGAAGTTCTCCGGTTAGGGCACCCAACTGGGACAGCGCTGTCGGCCTACAACCGTGCGCCACACCGGCCACTCCTCCTGATCGCCGGTGGCACCGGGGTAGCACCGCTGCGCGCGATCATTGAAGAACTCCAGCAGGGCAGCGGCCGACCCACCACTCTAGTAGTCGGGGGTAAGTCCCCCGATGATCTATATGATCACCAGGCACTCTTGAAGCTGGCCGCATCGGCACCCGCCATGGACGCCACCGCCAACGGCTTTCAGCCCTGGCTACGCTACGTGCCAACCGTCGAGATCGGATGGGACTGGGACGGCGAAGTAGGCCGGGCGGCCGACACCGCCCTGCGCATGGGCCCTTGGAGGGACGCTGACATTCTCGTCTGTGGATCACCCACGATGACCCAGGCAACGATTGCTGCCCTCAAGGCTAGCGGCATCGATCCCGACCGTTTACTGGTGGAAAGATTCGATCACTCCGTCTATCCGCCGCTAGCTGCAGCCGACACACCGACACCCAACCTGACCTGGGCAGCCCGATGACAAACGACGATACCGTCCCCCACCCACAGGACACTGATCAACCACAACCAGGCGAAGTCACCCAACGCCTCGAACTGCTGGCTACCCGCCGCTTCCGCGGTCGGTGGTGGCACTCAGCCGACGAGGTGGCGGCGGTGACTCGGTTCGCCGATGACCAGATCACACTGTTGCGTGGCGAAGTCGAACGCCGGGGGCGCGAGGTTCGCGGCCTGCTCAACCAGATCGAGATGCTCCGCCACGGATCCCTGCCGAGCACCGCACCACAGGGCGCGGACCCAGTTGCGGTCGCGTTGACCATGCGCGCACAGGAAGAGGCCAACCGCACGATCAGCGATGCCAGCGCGGAGGGTACGGAGATCCTTACCGAGGCACGACGTCAGGCAGAGGACATCCTCGCCCTCGCCCACCAGCAGGCCACACGAGTCACCACTCACCCTGGCCCCCAGGTCGCTGAACTCCAGCAGCAACTCAAGGACCTGCAAGCAAGGCATGATGCGCTGGTCGACGCCACCTGGAATGCACACCAGAACCTTTCCCAGTGGCAGTCGTGGCTTTCTGACCAGGCGGGGCAGTTGCGGACCAGCGCACAGGCCCTGGGGGAGGTAAGCGGCAACATGGAGCAAGCAGTCAAGGACCAATAGAGCGGATTCGTAGTGGCAGGTCCAGCCCACCCCGGGGCCGTCGGCGAGCAGTCGCGGCCGCGGGAGGCTGCCGGTGCGACCCGGACCGCGGCCGATGCCAGCCGCCAAGCAGCACGAAATTCGTTGACCACTAGACTCGGGCGTATGGCAAAGCCCCAGGAGAAGGTCTCGTTCGGCCAACGGCTGAAGCAGATCGGGATGGTGTTTCGGTTCACCGCCAAGCAGGACCGGTGGTTCGTGCCCCTGGCCTTCGCCGCGGTGGTCATTCCACTCGCCCTGACCGTGGTGGCGTTCTTCGTGTGGGGCTGGCTTTGGATCCCACTTGGCATCCTGTTGACGCTGCTCTCCCTGCTGATCGTGCTCAACCTGCGCTCCAACCGGGCGATGATGAACGCCGCCGAGGGTCAGCCGGGCGCGGCCACGCAGATCATCGAGAGCATGCGCGGCGACTGGCGGGTCACCCCGGCGGTGAGCTCGACCACGCAGATGGACATGGTGCACCTGGTCATCGGCCGCGCGGGAGTGATCCTGCTGGCTGAGGGGAACCCACAGCGGGTGCGCAGCCTGCTCGGCCAGGAGAAGCGTCGGTTGGCGAAGGTGATCGGCTCGGCGCCGCTCCACGACTACGTGATCGGCCAGGAGGAGGGCGAGCTGTCGGTCCGCAAGCTGCGGATGACGCTGCTGCGGTTGCCGAAGAAGCTCAGCGGCCGGGACGTCAACGCACTGGACAAGCGCCTCAAGGCGCTCAGTGCCCGCCCGCAGCTACCCAAGGGCGCCATCCCGAAGAACATGCGTCCGCCGAAGGGCGCCTTCCGCCAGGCACGCGGTCGCTGACCTACCGCAACCGCGGCGGATCACCGATAGCCTGCCACGACTGAGGCGGCCTGCCCGCTGACCTGCCGCAACCACGGCGGACCGCCCGCTGAGCCGCCGCAACCATGGATCGTCCGCTGACCCCACGCCGGGTCAGCGGACGACGGGTGCGATAACCGATCCCACTGCGCGATCGTGCAGGCCACGGCGGTCGGCGTCCATGATTACCGCGGGTACTACGAGCGCGAGCATGCCGCCGCGGAGCAGGGCACGGAGAACACCGATTCGCCCCCCGCCGGCCCAGGAGACACAGCGGATCCGGGTGAGGTACATCCCGGGGGTCTGGGCGAAGAGACCGATGAAGAAGCCGTACTCGGCGACGAGCACGAGTACGGGGGCCCACCCGTCGTGGAACGGATCGGCGAAAATACTGGCGACCAGTACGCAGAGCACCCAGTCGATCACTAGTGCGCCGAACCGCGGGCCCAGGCTCGGACTGGCGGAGACGTCGGAGCGGGGCGGTGAGGGCTGGTCAGCCGAGGTCGTCACAGCGCTCAAGAGTAGCCAGTGCCGCAGACGGCTACACGCCGACCTACGTCATAAAAACGGACCGAGCCTCGCAAGTTTCACTAGACTGGCACACTGGCCCCTCCCGGGAGCATCAGGACTGACCGCTTCACGTAGCGGAGGCTTCATGGAGCCTCCGCGGGGGACGTAACACGGCAGAAACATTAAAGACATGGCCGGGCAACCGCTCGGCCATAGCGTCGCCAGAAGCCTAGCCACTTCAGTGGACGAGCCAGGAGGACGAGTGTTCGCCAATCCCGAGGAACTCCTGCGTTACCTCAAGAACGAGGACGTGAAGTTCGTCGACGTACGTTTCTGTGATCTACCCGGCGTGATGCAGCACTTCAACCTGCCCGCCGAGTCGATCGACGACGAGCTCCTCACCGACGGCCTCGCATTCGACGGGTCGTCCATCCGCGGCTTCCAGGCGATCCACGAGTCGGACATGCTCCTACTCCCGGACGTCGCCACCGCGTTCATCGACCCCTTCCGCGCGCAGAAGACCCTCGCGCTGAACTTCTTCATCCACGACCCGTTCACCCGCGAGGCCTACTCCCGCGACCCCCGGAACGTGGCGAAGAAGGCCGAGGCGTACCTGGCGGCCAGCGGCATCGCCGACACCGCCTACTTCGGCGCGGAGGCCGAGTTTTACATCTTCGACTCGATCCGCCACGAGACCTCGGCGCACCAGTCGTACTACTACATCGACTCGGTCGAAGGCTGGTGGAACACCGGCCGCGACGAGGAGGGTGGCAACCGCGGCTACAAGACCGCGTACAAGGGCGGCTACTTCCCGGTGCCGCCGGTTGACCACTACGCCGACCTACGCGACAAGATCGTCCGTCGGCTGATCGACGCCGGCTACACCGTGGAGCGCTCGCACCACGAGGTCGGCACCGCCGGCCAGGCTGAGATCAACTACAAGTTCTCGACCCTGCTGCACGCCGCGGACCAGCTCCAGCTCTTCAAGTACATCGTGAAGAACGAGACCTGGGTCAACGGCAAGACCGCCACCTTCATGCCAAAGCCGCTCTTCGGAGACAACGGCTCGGGCATGCACACCCACCAGAGCCTGTGGCTGAACGGTGATCCGCTCTTCTACGACGAGACGGGCTACGCCGGCCTCTCCGACACCGCGCGCTGGTATATCGGCGGTCTGCTGCAGCACGCGCCGTCGCTGCTGGCCTTCACCAACCCGACAGTGAACTCGTACCGCCGGCTGGTGCCGGGCTTCGAGGCGCCGGTCAACCTGGTCTACTCGCAGCGCAACCGCTCCGCCTGCACCCGCATCCCGGTCACCGGGAGCAACCCGAAGGCCAAGCGGGTCGAGTTCCGCGTGCCGGACCCGTCGGCCAACGTCTACCTGGCCTTCTCGGCGATGCTGATGGCCGGACTCGACGGCATCAAGAACAAGACCGAGCCGCCGACTCCGATCGACAAGGATCTGTACGATCTGCCACCGGAGGAGTGGGGCGACGTCAAGCAGGTGCCGGGCTCGCTGCCGGCGGTGCTCGACTCCCTCGAGGCCGACCACGACTACCTGCTCGACGGCGGCGTCTTCACGCCGGACCTGATCTCCACCTGGATCGACTGGAAGCGGACCAACGAGGTCGACCCGGTGCGGCTGCGCCCGACCCCGCACGAGTTCGCGATGTACTTCGACTGCTAGAACCCTGCAGCGACCGGCCGGGTTGCTGCCGCAACGTTGCGGCAGCAACCCGGCCGGTTTAGTTCAGCGCGACGAGAACGGGGCCCGGCTGACCCGGGACCGCCACAGCCGCGGCACCCCCCACACAGCAGCCGCCACCACCAACCCGGTCATCACCAGGGCTCCCGGTGCCTTCACCAACCGGGCCAGGTTGGTGCCGTCCGGCAAGGTGAGAAAGGCCGCCGCCGCGCAGGGCAACACGAACCAGGTCGTCCGGGTCGCAGCCACCGCGAGCAGGACCAATGGCCAGGTCGCGTACCAGGGGTGGAAGACGGGGGCGAGCACCACCGTGGCGGCCAGCGCCAAGCCGGCACCGAGCAGGGCCACCCGGGGCCGCGCGGCCTCCAACCGGACCACCCGCCGCCGGACGTCATTCAGCGCGCGCAGGGCCGACCAGGCCCGCCACCACAGCACCGCCAAGACCGCCACCAGCAACGCCAACGCCAACGCCCGGACCACCGGCACCGCCACGGGACGCCCGCCAAGAAGCTCACCGGCATAGTCCAGGACCATGCCAACCGCCGTGGGTGGCGAGGTCCACTGCTCCAGATCCCCGCTGCGGCGCAGCCCGCCCACCCAGCCCAGGCCGAGGCCGGAGAGCACCGACACACCCGCCAAAGCGACGAGAACGCCGGTGGCCAGCCAACCGCCATCGCGCAGCACCGACCGCACGGTGAAGCGGCCGAGCACCGCGGCGAGCGCCGCGAACGGCAAGACCACCACCGCGCTCGCCTTCACCCCCACCGCCAGCCCGAGCAGCACCCCCGCCACCAACAACGGTCGCGGTCGGCCCGGGAACCGCACCACCACCAGCAGGCCGAGCAGCAGCAGCCCGAGCATCACCGCGTCGTTGTGCGCGCCCGCCACCAGATGCACCCCCACCAACGGGCAAGCCAGCGCCAGCCAGGCCGCCCGGCGAGTCGGCACCCCCGCCGCCCGCGCCAACCCGGGCAAACACACCGCGACGAGCAGCACCCCGGCCACCGCGATCAGCCGCAACACCACCACCACGCCGACCAACCCACCACCGAGCGCCACCGCCAGCGCGGCGAGCAGCACGAAGCCCGGCCCGTACGGCGCGGGCGTGTCCCGCCAGATCGGCGCGACCGCATCCACCCAGGGGCAGCCCGCCACCGCAACCCCGACCGCGTACGGGTCAACGCCCTGCCCGTACGCCCACCCCTGGCAGGCGTACGAGTAGACATCGCGGCTACCCAGCGGCGGCGCGACGAGCAGCGGCACCGCCCAGAGCCCCGCGGTGCGGTACGCCCACCCGGTTGACGGCGTACCGTCCCGCAGCGACCACCACGCGCCGGTCAGCAGCCCGGTGCCGACCAGCCAGAGCAGAACGGTCAGCTGCCCGTCGGCGGCGTGCCACACCCGCTCACCGGTCGCACCGGGCAACGCTCCCCCGAGGTACCCGGCGACGGCCAGCAGTACCGCACCGACGAGACCGACGTAGCGGGCCGCTACCGCCCGGACCGGCGTCCGCGGGGGCCCACCTGCTCCGGTCACCGGGACGCCCTGGCGGTGGGGGGCGTCGTCGAGCCGGTCCCGCCGACGAGGTGGATAGGCACGGTAGAACATGCTGCCAGTACCGTGGGCGCGGACACGGAGGTAGGCATGCGGGGCACACGGACGGTGGTGGTGGCGGCCGCCACCTTGGCCGTGGTGCTCGGCGGGACGCACCTGCTGCTGCCGCCGATGGGCTCGGACCTCGCCGCCCAGGTGGCCCGGGCCGACTTCTTCGCCGCCCACGGCGCCACCCCGGTCGACCTGCGGTGGTACGGCGGGGTCAACCAGTTCGGCTACAGCCTGCTCTCCCAGCCGGTGATGGCGTTGCTCGGCGTACGGGTGACGGGAGTGCTCGCGCTGGTGGCGTCAACCGTCGCCTTCGCTGCCCTGCTGTGCCGCGTTGACGTACCCCGGCCGTTGACCGGCTCCCTGGTCGGGGTGATCACCTTCGCCGGCAACCTGGTCGCCGGCCGGGTCACGTACGGGCTCGGGGTGGCCTTCGGCCTCGCCGCCGGACTCGCTCTCACCCTGCCGGCCGGACGACGACGACTCGTGCTGGCCACCGCGGGAGCGCTGCTGGCGGCCGCGACCAGCCCGGTGGCCGGGCTCTTCGTCGGGCTGGCCGGTGCCGCGCTGCTGCTCGGCCGCCGCTACGTTGACGGCCTCGCCCTGGGACTGGCGGCAGCGCTGCCGCTCGGGGTAACCACCCTGCTCTTCGGCGACGGCGGCTGGATGAACATCAGCCGCACCGACACCGTGCGGGCGGTGGGGAGCAGCCTGCTGGTGGCGGCGCTGGTGGCGTACCGGCCGGTGCGGATCGGCGCGCTGCTCGCCGCGGCTGGGGTGCTCGCGGCGGCGCTGCTGCACACCCCGGTCGGCCTGAACGCGACCCGCCTGTCGGCGATGTTCGCGCTCCCCCTGCTGGCTGCCGCCGCAACCGTCAGCGACGGCCGTTGGTTGCCGAGGCGTACCGGCCGGGGAGCTCACCCTCGTTGGCCGGCCCGCCTTCTTCCCGCCGGCGGCACCGGGCCGCGCGGGCGGCGGGTCAGCGGGGGACTCGCCCTGGCCGTCCTGCTCGCCGCCGTGTTCTGGTGGCAGCCACCGGTCGTCCCGGCGGACCTGCGCAGCGCCACCGACCCGGCCGCCCGCCCCGCCTACTTCGCTCCCCTGCGCGACTTCCTCGCCACCCAACAGCTCACCGGGCGGGTGGAGATCCCGCCGACGCGCACCTACCGGGAATCGGCGGCGCTGGGCGAGATCCCGCTGGCGCGGGGCTGGCTGCGCCAGGCGGACATCGACCGCAATCCGCTCTTCTTCACCACAGTGCCGGGTGCCACTGGCACCGGGGTTCCGCTGACCACCCAGACCTACCACGGCTGGCTGCTGGCGAACGCGGTGCAGTTCGTGGCCGTACCCGATGCGCCGCTGTCCTGGGTCGGCCGCGCCGAGGCGGAGCTGGTCCGCGGCGGCCTGCCCTACCTGCGCGAGGTGTGGTCCGACCCGCACTGGCAGGTCTGGGCGGTGGTCGAGCCGACCCCTCTGGTCGGCGCCCCCGGCACGATCCTGCGGGCCGACGGCGCGTCCGTGACCTTCCAGACCGACGGGCCCGCCACAGTCCCGGTGCGCGTCCGACACAACCGCTGGCTAACTGCCGCCGGCGGCACGGTCACGGCGGACGGCGAGTGGACCGCTGTCACCGTCCCGCGCGCCGGGGTGTGGACCCTCGGCAGCTGAGGAGAGCCACCGCTCGCCGACCCGACCGGCTCGGCGCCGGGCAGGTCCGCTGTGCACCGGCGAGCCGGGGCCGCCCTCAGAGCTCGAAGACGCGTTGCATGGCGGCGCGGGAACGACGACCGGTACGCAGATAGTCGTCGAGGAACTCACCCGGATCGTCGCGGCCGAGGAGCCGAACCACCCCCGCCAAGTCCACCCCGTGCCGGGGAAGCTGATCAGCGGCCCGGCCGCGCACCAGCATCAAGGCGTTGCGGACCTGCGCGGCGAGGGTCCAACCGGCCGCCAGCGCCGCGGCGTCGTCCGGGTCCACCAGGTCCGCGTCCCGGGCCGCTGCGAGGGCATCGAGGGTACGCGTGCCCCGCAGCGCCGGCAGCTGCCCGGCGTGCCGGAGCTGCAGCAGCTGCACCGCCCACTCCACATCAGCCAACCCGCCCCGGCCCAGCTTGGTGTGGGTGGCCGGGTCGGCGCCCCGAGGCATCCGCTCGGTCTCCACCCGTGCCTTGATTCGCCGGATCTCAACCACCTGCTCCCAGGTCAGGCCCGCCGCCGGATGGCGTAGTGGCTCGACCATCGCCAGGAACTCGGCGCCCAGCTCCTCGTCACCGCAGACGAACCGGGCCCGCAGCAGCGCCTGCGCCTCCCACACCCGCGACCAGCGGGCGTAATACTGCTGGAACGCGGCGAGGCTGCGTACCAGCGGTCCCTGCCGTCCCTCGGGGCGCAGGTCGGCGTCGACGCCGAGCGCCGGGTCGGGCGCGGGCATCCCGAGCAGTCGACGTAGCTCCTCGGCGACCGCCCGCGCCGCGGCGCTCGCCGTACTCTCATCCATCCCGGCCGGCGGATCGTGGACGAAGAGCACATCGGCGTCGGAGAGATAGTTGGACTCATATCCGCCGAGCCGGCCCATGCCGATCACGGCGAAGCGCAGACCCGGCATCAGCGGCAGGGACGCCTGGGCGGCCCGCAGGGCGGCGGCCAGGGTGGCGTCGGTGACATCCGCCAGCGCGGTACCGACCGCGCCCACGTCGGTCAACACCGGAGCGGCCCGCCCCTGCACGCTGGGCGGCGACGGGGCCAGCGAGCCGGCCCGGCTTAGCACGTCGGCACAGGCGAGGCGGAGTAGTTCCCGACGGCGCAGTGCACGGACCGCCCGAATCGCCTCCACCGGATCGCCGGCGTGTCGGGCCGCCGCCGCCGCGAAGCCCTCGTAGAGCACCGTGCGAGGCCGCGCGGCCAGCTCACTCTCCTGCGCGAGCAGGCGCAGTGCCTCCGGCTCGCGGGCGAGCAGGTCGGTTGCGTACCGAGAGGAGGAGAGCACGCGCGCCAGCCGGCGGGCCACCGGCCCCTCATCGCGCAGCAGCCGCAGGTACCAGGGGGTGCTGCCAAGCTTCTCGGAGACCTTCCGGTAGCTGAGCAGCCCGCGGTCCGGCTCGGGAGCGTCAGCGAACTCGCTGAGCAACACCGGCAGCAGGGTGCGCTGGATGGCCGCGGTGCGGCTTACCCCGCCGGTGAGGGTCTGGAGGTGGCGCAGCGCCCCGGCCGGATCGGCGAAGCCGAGGATCTCCAGCCGGTTGCGGGCCGCCGCCGGGGTTAGTCGCAGCCCGTCAGCGGGCACCCGGGCGACCGACTCCAGCAGCGGCCGGTAGAGCAGCTTGGCGTGCAGTCGGCGTACCTCAGTGGCGTGGGTGACCCGCTCGACTCGGAACGCCTCGACGGCGCTGCGCCCGGGTGCCGCCGAGTAGCCGAGCGCCCCCGCCAACCAGCGCAACGCGGCCGGGTCGGTGGGTACGGTGTGGGTGCGGCGCAGCCCCTGCAACTGCAGCCGGTGCTCGACAGCGCGCAGGAAGTGGTAGCCGCGCAGCAGCGCCTCCCCGTCCACCCGCCCGACGTAGCCGCCATTGACCAGCGCCCGCAGCGCGGGAATGGTGCCCGGCACCCGCAGCGCCTCGTCACCACGGCCATGCACCAGTTGCAGCAGCTGCACCGCGAATTCGATGTCGCGCAGCCCGCCCGGGCCACGCTTGATCTCGCGCTCCTGTTCCGCCGGCGGGATGTGATCGATGATTTTGCGCCGCATCGCCCGGACATCCTCGACCGCCTCTGGGCGCTCCGCGGCCCGCCAGAGCAGCGGCGCAAGCTGCTCAATCCACTCCTGGCCCAGTGCCAGGTCGCCGGCGGCCGGCCGCGCCTTGAGTAGCGCCTGAAACTCCCAGGTCCGGGCCCACCGTCGGTAGTAGGCGAGGTGGCTGGCGAGGGTGCGCACCAGCGGGCCCCGCTTGCCCTCGGGGCGCAGCGCAGCGTCTACCGGCCAGGCGACCAGGCCACAGACGTGAATCAGACGGGTGGCGATCGCGGTTGCCGCGGGAAGGTCATCATCCTCGGCAGCGACGAAGATCACGTCGACGTCGGAGACGTAGTTCAACTCGCCGCCGCCGCACTTACCCATCGCCACCACGGCCAGCCGTGGCTGGGGCGTACCCTCCGGCAGCTCACCCTGCGCGAGGTCGTAGGCAGCGGTGAGAGTCGCGTCGGCCAACGCGGAGAGCGCGGCCATCGTCTGCTCCAGGCTCCGGTTGCCGGTCAGGTCTGCCGCGGCGATGCGGAGCAACGCCAGCCGGTACGCCGACCGCAGCTGGGCGATCGAACCCTCCTCGCCGGTCAGCTGGAGCCGGCCGTCGGCGGTGGGCGCCAGTCCGTCCGCGGTGCTCCGGAGGTCAGCCCACTGGCCCGGGTTGGCGACCAGGTGGTCGCCGAGCGCCGAGGAGGCGCCGAGGATGGCGACCAACCGCCGCCGCAGCCCCGGGTCGTCGTACAGGTCGGCGAGGAGCCCGGATGCGGCACCGATCCCCACCGGGTCAGCGCCGTTGGCTGTTTCACCGCCTCCCGCGGCCCGATGTTCGGCCTCCACCAGCCGGTGCAGCTGGCGCAGCGCCAGGTCCGGATCGGCGGCCCGAGACAGCGCCGAGAGTAGCTCCGCCGCCCGCTGGTCCACGGGTTCCTGGGTCTCCGGCTGCCACAGCGCCAGGCCCGTGGGGCCGAGCAGGTCAGCGGCGCGGGCGCTGTTGTCGCTGGTGCCGAAGCCGTAGCGGGCGAGCCGTCCCGCGGCTCGGGTCGGCCGTTTCATTCGTGCCCGAGCAGCGGCAGACTACGGCGGGCCCCCTCGTCCAGCTCGCCGCGGGCCAGGGCGGCGAACCGCGCCGCGAAGGGCTGCCAGACCTCCTCGACATCAACCATCACCGCGGCGCAGGCGGCGACGACCAGCTCCGGGTCGTAGTCCAGCTCGGCGAGCAGGGTCGAATCCGCCGCCCAGTCGGCGATCATCGCGGTGTCACATTCGATGTGGAACTGCAGGCCCCAGGCCCGGTCACCGAGGCGGAAGGCCTGATGCGGGTAGCGGGTGGAGGCGGCCAGCAGGGTCGCCCGGACCGGCAGCTCGACAATCTCGTCGGCGTGCCACTGGAACACGTCCGGGATCAGCGGCACGTACCGGAAGAGCGGATCCGTCTCGGCGGCGTCCCGGCGGCCCACCACCGCGGGACCGACCTCCGGGCCAGCCTGGCTGCGCTCAACCGTCCCGGCGTGCGCGGTGGCGAGCAGCTGCGCGCCGAGGCCGATCGCCAGGGTCGGCACCCGGTGCCGGACCGCCTTGCGTGACAACGCCTCCACCTGCGGGAGCCAGGACGCCGCCGGCTCACCGTCGGGCAGTGGGTACGCCTGCTGCCCGCCACCGAGGACGACCAGCGCCGCGTATCCGTCCAGGTCAGCCGGGAGTTCGTCGCCGGCGTGCGGCCGGGCGAGGTGCAGCTGCAGCCCGGCTTCGGTCAGCCACTCCCCGAGCCGACGCGCGTCTTCGGTCGGGTCATTCTCGATCACCAACGCGATTGCCACGCCGTCGAGGCTATCCCGTGCGACCAGCAGAGGGCTGGTTAGGCTCGACTGTTGTGATCACCGACGAGGTACTCCGTCCGCCCGCGTTGCGTCCGGGTGACACTGTGCTCCTGGTGTCGCCGTCCGGGCCCACCCGGCCGGAGCGGGTCGCCCGCGGCATCGAGTTGCTGACCAGTTGGGGTCTGCGGCCGGTGCCCGCCCCGAACGCGTACGCCCGGCAGGGCTATCTCGCCGGCGCCGACGAGCTGCGGGCGGCGGACCTGAACGCCGCGTTCGCTGACCCCGCCGTCCGGGGGATCATCTGCACTCGGGGCGGGTACGGCACGCAGCGCATGGTGGATGCGATCGACATGGCAGCCGTACGGCGGGACCCGAAGGTGGTGGCCGGCTTCTCCGACATCACTGCCCTCCAGTTCGCGCTCTGGCGGGGTGCCCGGTTGGCGGGGCTACACGGTCCCGGCGCGGCGTGGCGGGACGAACGGACGGCGTTGGACTCTGCGCAGTCGCTGCACGCCGCACTGACCACTACCGAACCGGTGACGGTGGCCGCGCGGGAGGACGAGGAGACCTTCCGCGTCCGAGTCCCGGGCCGGGGCAGCGGCCGGCTGCTCGGTGGCAACCTCTGCCTGATCGCGGCGTCGATCGGCACGGTGGACCTGCCGGACCTGACCGGGGCGGTGCTGCTGCTTGAGGAGGTACAGGAGCCCCCCTACAAGGTCGACCGGATGCTGACCCAACTTCGCCGGGCCGGGGTGCTGGCCGGGCTGGCCGCGGTGGCGGTCGGGCAGTTCACCGACTGCGCCGACGGGTGGGCGGTAGACGTCGCCGATGTGCTCACCGACCGCCTGGGTGACCTCGGCGTCCCCGTACTCGGTGGGCTGCCGATCGGGCACGGGGTGGGCCAGCTCACCGTTCCGGTCGGCACCGAGGCGGTCCTGGACGCGGGCGCCGGCACTCTCACCGTCGCCCCGGCTGTCCGTTGACCCGGCTGTCCGCTGACCCGGCCGCCCGCTGACCCGGCCGCCCGCTGACCCGGTTTCTGCTGACCCGGCTGTCCCCGACCCGGCTGTCCGCCGTTGACCCGCCGGGCAGTGGTCAATTCCCTGATCGCCTCGGGCAGTCCCCCCAGAAATTGCCAGCTCGCTCATAGCTTCGCCACGGTCTTCCTCCAGCGGACGCGGTCACTGTCGATCGCGTAACGCATCACCCGACGAGTTGGAGGATCACCATGTCCCGCACGATTCGTAGGAAGCACCTGCTGGCCGGTCTCGCCGCAGCGGGCGTGCTCGGTGTCGGTGTGGCCGCACCGGCCATGGCCATGGCCGCTGACAACACCTCACCCTCCCCGAGCGCCAGCGCCAGCGCCAGCGCCGACGCCGAGAAGGGCACGGATAAGGAGCAGAAGCGCTCCGATCGGCAGGCCGCGTTCGCCGAGGCGCTCGCCGAAAAGCTCGGCGTTGACGTGGGCGAGGTAACCACGGCGCTGGAGGAGCTGCGCGAACAGCGGGCGGCCGACCGGGACGAGCAAGGCGAGCGACCCGAGCGAGGCGAGCGGGGCGAGCGCCCGGACGCCGCTGACCGGCAGGAGGTGCTCGCGCAGCGGCTGGCCCAGGCGGTCGAGGACGGCAAGCTCACCCAGGAGCAGGCCGATGCGATCACCGCGGCGGCCGAGGCCGGCGTCCTCCGGGGCCCGGGCGGGCACGGCGGCCCGGGTGGCTCCGCGAGTAAGTAGGTCGTCCCGCCCGAGGGCGGACTTCACGGCGGCGCGCCGGTAGCCCGGCGCGCCGCCGCTTCGCGCGCCGCCCAGCGGACCCGCTGGGGCGCGGACCGGACCCGGGGTGAGCGAGCTGCGGCAACCGCGCCCCACACCACGATCATCGTCGAGTCGCGGGCAGATCCGGATCAGCCGGGCCAGCACGCAGACCGACGCCAGGAGCAGGGCCAGCCGGCCGGGGATCAGAGCGAGAGGTAGTGCTGCCGCTCGTACGGCGTGACCTCGCGGCGGTACTGCTCCCACTCGGACCGCTTGTTACGCAGAAAGAAGTCGAAGACGTGCTCGCCAAGCACCTCGGCGACCAGTTCGGAGCCGGCCATCACGTCGATCGCCTCGGCGAGGTTCTCCGGCAGCGGCTCGTACCCCATCGCCCGACGCTCGGCGCTGGTCAGCGACCACACATCGTCCTCGGCACCCGGCGGCAGCTCGTACCCTTCCTCGATGCCCTTGAGGCCGGCGCCGAGCATCACCGCGAAGGCCAGGTATGGGTTGGTCGCCGAGTCGGGCGACCGGACCTCGACCCGGGCTGAGTTCGGCTTGCCGTACGCCGGGACCCGGACCAGCGCAGAGCGGTTCAGGTGCCCCCAGCAGACGTACGCGGGGCTCTCGGTGACCCGGTTCGGCAGGGCCTGCGGGAAGAGGCGTTTGAACGAGTTGACCCACTGGTTGGTGACCGCCGTGTACTCCCGGGCGTGCACCAGCAGGCCGGCGATGAACGCGCGGGCGACCTTGGAGAGCTTCATCGGGTCACCGGCGTCGTGGAACGCGTTGCGCTCCCCCTCGAAGAGCGAGAGGTGGGTGTGCATGCCGCTACCCGGCTGGTCGGTGAAGGGCTTGGGCATGAAGGTGGCCTGCACGCCGGTGGAGAGCGCCACCTCCTTGACCACGTGCCGAAACGTCATGATGTTGTCGGCGGTGTTGAGCGCGTCGGCGTAGCGCAGGTCGATCTCCTGTTGACCGGGAGCGACCTCGTGGTGGCTGAACTCGACGGAGATGCCGATCCGTTCGAGGGCGAGTACCGCCTGGCGGCGGAAATCCCGGGCGACCGCGTGGGTGGTGTGCTCGAAGTAGCCGCCGGTGTCGACCGGGATCGGCACCGAGCCGTCGGACACCCCATCCTCCAGCAGATAGAACTCGATCTCTGGATGGGTGTAGTAGGTGAAGCCCTTCTCCGCTGCCCGGGACAGCGCCCGGCGCAGCACGTGACGCGGGTCGGCCCAGGACGGGCTACCGTCGGGGAGCAGGATGTCGCAGAACATCCGGGCGCTCTCGCCGCTGACCCCGCCCTCGAAGGGGAAGACCTGGAAGGTGGTCGGATCCGGCATCGCCACCATGTCAGATTCGACGACCCGGGCGAACCCCTCAATCGCCGAACCGTCGAACCCGATGCCCTCCTCGAAGGCGGATTCCAGCTCCGCGGGGGCCACCGACACGCTCTTCAGCGTGCCCAGCACGTCGGTGAACCACAGCCGGACGAACCGGATGTCCCGCTCTTCCAGCGTACGGAGGACGAACTCCTGCTGACGGTCCACTTCCACCCCTTACGACCCTATTGTCCGCCTCCGGCTCGCGGACGACCCGGCCTGACCGACCAGTCTCCACTGGCCTCGTTACGCCGACGTTACGCGACCTTCCCGCACCCGCAGCCGCCTGTCCTATCTCCGTCAAAACCGGGCGGAGACCCCTCTCCCAGCACGCGCCGTACCTGGCTCAGATGGCTGCGGCAAGATAGGGACATGACCACCCTGCGTCTCGCACTCTGCCAGGTCAACCCGATCGTCGGCGACCTCACCGGCAACGCCACGATCATCCGCGAATGGGCCCGGCGCGCCGCCGACGCCGGCGCCCAGTTGGTCGCCTTCCCGGAGCTGGCACTGACTGGCTACCCGGTCGAGGACCTCGTCTTCCGCCGCTCCTTCATGGAAGCGTCGAAGGCGGCGCTGGACGGGCTCGCAGCTGACCTCGCCGCCGACGGCCTGGGCGACCTGCCGGTGGTGGTCGGCTACCTGGACGCGGACGGCCCGCCACAGGTCAACGGCGACGCCGAGCCGGGGCACGGGGCGCGTAACGCGGCAGCCCTGCTGCACGACGGGAAGACCGTGGCCAGCTACTTCAAACACCACCTGCCGAACTACGGGGTCTTCGACGAGGACCGCTACTTCGTACCGGGCGAGACACTGTCCGTGGTCCGGGTCGGCGGGGTGGATGTCACGCTGACCATCTGTGAAGACCTGTGGCAGGTCGGGGGCCCGTTCGCCGCCGCCCGGCAGGCCGGCGTCGGCCTCGTGATCAACATCAACGGCTCGCCGTACGAGCTGAAGAAGGACGACGTCCGACTCCCACTGGTCCGCCGCCGGGCCGCTGAGGCCAGGGCCACCATCGCGTACGTCAACATGGTCGGGGGCCAGGACGAGCTGGTGTACGAGGGTGACTCCATGATCGTGACGGCGGAGGGGGAACTGCTCGCCCGGGCGCCGCAATTCGTCGAGCACCTGCTGGTGCACGACGTAGATCTCCCCGCTGCCGCCGACGGTCCGCCCGCCGACATCGAACTGGCCGACGGAATGCGGGTGCTCCACCGCTGCATCGAAACGCTACCGGCCGCCCCGACCGATGAGTCGGCGGCCGGGGAAGTCCTCGAACCGGCTGCCGACGAAGCGGAGGTGTGGCAGGCGCTCGTGCTGGGCCTGCGTGACTACGTCAACAAGAACCACTTCCCCTCCGTGGTGCTCGGCCTCTCCGGCGGCATCGACTCGTCGGTCGTGGCGGCACTGGCCGTTGACGCGCTCGGCGCGGACCGGGTGGTCGGGGTGTCGCTGCCGAGTCAGCACTCCTCCGAGCACTCCCGGGAAGACGCAGCGGAGTTGGCCAAGCGCACCGGACTGGACTACCGGATCGAGCCGATCCAGCCGATCGTCGACACGTTCCTGGCCAACCTGTCGCTCTCCGGTCTCTCGGTGGAGAACCTCCAAGCCCGGGTCCGCGGGGTAATCCTGATGGCTCTCTCCAACCAGGAGGGCCACCTGGTGCTGACCACCGGCAACAAGAGCGAGCTGGCGGTCGGCTACTCCACCCTGTACGGCGACTCGGTCGGCGGCTTCAACCCGGTCAAGGACGTCTGGAAGACCCTGATCTGGCAGCTCGCCCGGTGGCGAAACGCCGAAGCGGTCCACCGCGGCGAGACCCCACCGATCCCGGAGAGCTCGATCAACAAGCCCCCGTCGGCCGAGCTGAGCCCCGGCCAGCTGGACTCCGACACGCTGCCGGAGTACGACCTGCTCGACCCGATCCTCATCGGCTACATCGACGGCGACCTGGGACGAGACGGGCTGATCGAGTCCGGCCACGACCCGGCGCTGGTGGACCAGGTGCTGCGGATGGTGGATACCGCCGAGTACAAGCGGCGCCAGTCCGCTCCCGGCACGAAAATATCGATGAAGGCCTTCGGGCGGGACCGCCGCCTGCCGATCACCAACCGCTGGCGCGAGGACGGCCGGTCGGCCGGAGTAGCCGAGCGGCTCGGGGGCGGATGAGCGGCTCGGGGTGGGTGACACCTCCGGTCGGGGCGGGTGAACGACTCGGGAGTGACATCCTGCACTGCCCCCTGCCGCGACCCGCCGCATGGTGCGACGATCGCGGCAGAGCCCGGGGACCGCGTACGCGGCCTCGAGGAAGGAGAGAACCATGCTGGAATCCAGCCCAGCCGAGGTGACCGCCCTCTACGGCGGACCGGCGACCCGACGGGTCCGCGCCCGTGACCTGCTCGCCGCGAAGGAGCGTGGCGAGCGGTGGGCGATGCTCACCTCGTATGACCAGTACACGGCAGGAATCTTCGACGCCGCCGGCATCCCGGTGCTGTTGGTCGGCGACTCGGCCGCGAACAACGTCTACGGCTACGACACGACGCTCCCGGTGACCGCCGACGAGCTGCTGCCCCTGGTCCGGGCCGTGGTCCGGGCCACCCAGCAGACGCTGGTCGTCGGCGATCTGCCATTCGGCTCCTATGAGGAGGGCCCGACCGCAGCCCTGCGCACCGCCATCCGCTTCATGAAGGAAGGCGGCTGCCACGCGGTCAAACTCGAGGGTGGCCGCCACTGCGCCGAACAGATCGCCGCGATCGTTCGAGCCGGCATCCCGGTGATGGCGCACATCGGCTTCACGCCGCAGCGGGAACACACCCTCGGCGGCTACCGGGTCCAGGGCCGCGGTGACACCGCCGAGGAGGTGCTCGCCGACGCCCACGCGGTCGCCGAGGCGGGGGCCTTCGCGGTGGTGCTGGAGATGGTCCCCGGTGACGTGGCGAAACGGATCACCGCCGAGCTGACCATCCCGACCGTGGGCATCGGCGCCGGCCCGGACACCGACGCCCAGGTGCTGGTCTGGCAGGACATGGCAGGCCTCCGTACCGGCCGGATGCCCCGCTTCGTGAAGCGCTACGCGAACCTCGCCGACACCTTGGGCGAGGCGACCCGTCGCTTCGCCGACGAGGTCCGCGAGGGCGGCTTCCCCACCACCGAGCACACCTTCTGACCGGGCTGGCGGCGGCCCGGTCAACACCGGGCCGCCGTCGACCATCCTCTCAGGACAAAACAGGTAAGATCCCCGATCGTGCTTAAGACAAGCTTCTTCCGGGCCCTACTGATCCCTACCACCGTCCTCGCCCTCACCGCCTGCGGCGGCGGAGACGACTCGGAGTCAGCCGCGTCTGAGCCGACCGACC
The DNA here is from genome assembly GCF_000514815.1 of Salinispora fenicalii. Classification (GTDB taxonomy): domain Bacteria; phylum Actinomycetota; class Actinomycetes; order Mycobacteriales; family Micromonosporaceae; genus Micromonospora; species Micromonospora fenicalii. The sequence continues at coordinate 107,960 of NZ_AZWQ01000009.1, read as the reverse complement.
CCTCGGCAGCTTCCTCCTCGGCCCCCGCCGCAGCCGCGGCCAAAAGCGACGAGGAGGTCTGCGAAGCGCTGGCGACAAGCCTGGAGATCTTCCAGGAGGCCATGGTAGAGAGCCTCATGTCCACCGATGACTCAACGGACGAAGCGGTGGCTGAGGCCTTCGGCGAGATGGCGACGGAAATCACCGAGATCGCCGCCACCGGCAGCGCCGACAGCGAGGTCACCGCCGCCATGCAGGCGCTGAGCGCGGAGGCCGAGAAGATGGCCGCCGACCCGAACCTGATGGAAGGCCCGGACAACCCCGCCTTCGAATCAGCCGGTGACGTCGTCACCGAAGCTTGCCAGAAGGTCGGCGTCGTAATCGGATGATGGCGATCTGATCGACAGGCCCGGGTAGCTGTGGGCTAACCGGTGTCGTGTCAGGTGTGCGCTCCGCCGGTACTTCCGGCGGAGCGCACGCTCACCACCACCCGGCAACCCCGGCGGAGCTCGCACCCACCATCCACAGGCGACCCCAGCGGCCAAGGAGCCGGAGGGGAGGAGCCCACCTCGCTGGCCGGCCTCCACTGGCGACCAACCGAGTAAGATTCCTCTTCGTGAATACGACAACACTCTTCCGGGCTCTGCTGGTCCCTGCCGCCGTCCTGGCGCTCACCGCCTGCGGTGGCGAGGACGACCCGGAGCCAGCCGCGTCCGCACCGTCGACCACCGACCCCACGACGGCCTCCTCGTCGGCGCCACCTGCGGCTGCTGCCGCCGAAGGCGACAAGGAACTCTGCGAAGCGGCCAACAAGGTCAGCATGGAGCTCCGGCAAGCCCTGCTCGACGCCGTGTCGGCGGGCGAGGAGCCGACGGAGATGTTCCAGGAGATCTTCACGGGGTTGGCGACGGAGTTCGCCACCATCGCCGCCACCGGAGCCGACGACAGTGCGGTCGCCGCCGCGCTGACCGCGTACAGCGAGGAGGCCGGCAAGGCGGCTGCCGCCGAGAGCCCGGAAGCCGCCGACAACCCCGCCTTCGACAAGGCCACCGACACCGCCACCGAGGCCTGCCAGGCGGTCGGTGTTTCGGTCGATTTCTGAGCCCACGGCAGCTGGGGCCAACTGACGAATGTCCGCCGGCTAGCTATGGCCCGGTAGGACACTGGTGCGGCCCGCTGGAAGCCCCACGGGCCGCACGCACATTCGCCCAACCTCCGAACGCCGCCCCGGGGAGGGTTGGTGCGTCCGGACCCGCGCCGCCTTCAGAGGTCGGTGACGCGGATGCCGGCGTGGGCCTTGTACCGCTTGTTGATGGCGATCAGGTTCGCCGTGAAAGCCTCGATCTGGTGGGCGTTCCGCAGGCGACCGGCGTAGATGCCACGCATGCCGGGGATCCGGGCGGCGAGGGCACCGACGATGCCGGCCAGTTCCCGCTCCTCGGTGCAGATCAGCACGTCCAGCTCAATCCGGTCGATCTGCGGATCCGCCAGCAACGGAGCGCTGACGTGGTTGAACGCCGCGCACACCCGGGACTGCGGCAGCAACGCGGCGGCCTGCTGGACAGCACTGCCCTCCGCCACGGCAAGGGCGTACGGACCCTGCTTGTCGAAGCCGAGTGGGTTGACGCAGTCGACCACGATCTTGCCAGCGAGGGGCTCGGCGAGCGCACCGACGATGCTGGCGTGGCCGTCCCACGGCACCGCGATCACCACCACATCGCTGCGCCGGGCGACCTCATCGTTGGCGGCCCCGGTAACGCTCGCGCCGGCGGGCACCCCCGGCAGGGCGGCGATCTCCGCAGCGGACTGGGCAGCGCGCTCGGCCGAGCGGGAACCAATCAGCACGGTCTGGCCAGCACGGGCGAACCGGTAGGCGAGACCACGCCCCTGGTCGCCCGTGCCGCCGACGATACCGACAGTGAGCCCGGACACATCGGGTAGGTTGCTCGCGTCGTAAGCCATGCGAACATCCTCGCAAACCGCCGATGCACGAGCAGCAGTCGATGCTGTGACAATCCCCGCTGGGGTCAGGCCCGCTCCACCGGAATCCACAGTTCGGACTCCGCGGTCGTGCCGTCCGCAGCGACACAGGTGCGGGAGATCTCCGGACCCGGACGACTGCGGTACGGGTTGGCCGGAAACCACAGGGTGACGACGTCCCGCCACAGGTCCTGGACGGTCTGCGGGAACGGACCGGAGGTGGTGAAGACCGCCCACTTGCCGGCGGGCAGCGCCATCGCGTGGTACTCCGACGTCGCGGCGATCCGCGCCAGTTCGGCCACGTCGACCGGCTGGTCGAGTCGCTACTCGAGGTGGGCAATGACATCGTTGAGCCGCTTCAGCACCCGGACCTCCTTCCCTTGCGCCCACGACGCTAGGGCCACGCGGGCAGCACCAACCCGACAAGCTGTGCCAGATTCGATCAGGTCATCCCAACCTGGGGTGACTACCGGCAGCGGTGCCACGTGTTGCAGGACCAAACTCCGGTGCACCGTTCCAGTCGACGAGCTGGACGATGACCCCGTTCGGATCGCGGACCTGGAAGGCGCGCTCACCCCACTCCTCGGTGGTCAGCGGCATGGTGATCTTGACGCCCTCAGCCTGTAGCCGCGCCAGCTCGCCCTCAAGGTCGTCAACCACGAACGCCAGAATCACGCCACGGGCATGGTCGTCACGCTGGTCATCGGGGAGGGTGGCGAGTCCACGCCGCAGGAAGACAACGTGGACACCGGCGTCGTCTCGGGTCAGCGAGGCAAACCCGTCCGCGGCCATCTCCTGACGAAACCCGAAGTGCTTGGTCAGGAAGGCGGCAGCGGCGGGGACATCCTCGACATTCAGCGATACGGCGGTGGAGGTGATCTTCATGGAAGAGTCCTTCTCGTGATCCGAAATACCTCGTACGTCGTACGCTGTACATTGTACAGCGTATAGAGAAAATGCGGAGATGACTATGCGTGCACCTGACGTAACCAGCGGCGGAGACCCCGCGCGTACGCTCGCCCTGCTCTGGCGAGAGCCATCGACAGCAGCGCGCCGAGGCCCGCAACGTGGCCTCAACCTGGACGCGGTGATCGAAGCGGCGACCGCCGTCACCGATACCGAAGGGCTGACCGGTCTCACCATGCGTCGCGTCGCCCAGGAACTGCGGGTCTCCCCCATGACCCTCTACACGTACGTGCCGGGCAAGGCGGAGCTACTGGACGTGATGCTCGACGCCGCGTACGCCCGGATGTCGCGCACCGACACCACCGGACAACCCTGGCGAGTACGGCTGACCGCCGTGGCCGAGGAGAACCGGGCACTCTTCACGACTCATCCGTGGACCGCCACGGTCTCCACGTTGCGGCCCCCGCTCGGACCGGGCGCGATCGCCAAGTACGAGCACGAGCTGACCGCCCTGGACGGCCTGGGCCTCGACGACGTCGAGATGGACGACTGCCTGACCCTCCTGCTGAGCTTCGTCCAAGCCAACGCCCGAGTCGCCGCCGATGCCCACGCCACTGCCCGGCTCACCACCGTGACCGACGAACAGTGGTGGGCGGCCGCCGGACCGCTCCTGGCCCGGGTCCTCGACCCCGCGGCCTACCCGTTGGCCAGCCGGGTCGGCAGCGCCGCCGGCGCAGCGCACGGCAGCGCCCACGACCCCGCCCATGCCTACGAGTTCGGTCTCCGCCGTCTCCTGGACGGGCTCGCCACCCTCATCGAACGCGCAACACCCGCGGCATCAGGAAACTCCTGATGCCGCTCCAGGACGATCAGCGACTGGTGAGATTCCGACTGCTCACTCGGCGGGGCGACGGAGCAGAGTGACGGCGAAGTCGCTCTCCTCCCGCCACGGGCGCAGATCCCAGGTGGCGAAACGGTGCTCCCGGCGTAGCCCGGCAGCAGCCGAATCGTCGTCAAAAGCCGACAGCGGGTAGCCCCGGTCAGTGCCAAAACCAACCGCCACGATGCCATCGGGACGCACGTGCGCCGTGATCCGGCGCAGCACGTCGGCCTCGGTGCCCGCAGCGACGAAGGTCATCACATTGCCGGCGACCACGGCGGCGTCGAAAGGTTCCGGCTCATCGGCGGCGGCCAGGTCGAGCTCCGCCAGGTCGGCCACGAGCCAGCGCGGACCGGGATAGGCGGCCCCCGCCGCCTCGACCAGGACGGGGTCGGCGTCAACGCCCACCACCGTGTGACCTCGCAAGGCCAGCGCGGCCCCGACCCGACCAGTGCCGCAGCCGGCATCGAGAACCCGGGAACCCGGCGCTACCAAGGCATCGATCAGCCGGGCCTCGCCGGCGAGGTCTGCCCCCTCCGCCGCTAACCGACGAAATCGGTCGATGTACCACTGGGAGTGCTCTGGGCCGGTGTCGGTCACCCATCGGGTCGGCTTTGCCATGACGACAACCGTATCCTCTGAGAACTTCACTCAGTCCGGCGCGGTCACCGCTGATCCCGGCCCCAACCAGCGGTTTCCCGCCCATGGCGGGCTTGGTATCCGCCCAGACATGGCTGTTGGCCGGCACCCTGGTTCGGGTGCCGGCCAACAGATGACCGTCCGTTATACATTCACAAATTAGGCTAGGTCCGACTGCAATCCGTCCCCGGGAGATGGGATACGGAGCGCAAATCCAGACATACCCCGGTAACGGTGCCGTAACGGGTGCACCTCCCGCGCCCAGCCATACAAACAGACCAGGAGGCGACACCCGTTCGGCAACGAACGGACCCAGCACCCTCCGGCGAGTTCACCAGACCAAGTCCGCAGAACCCGACCGGGTCACGCTAGGCCGCGTAGATCAAAAAACTGGGCCGAACTCGGTTGGGTCATTCCACCCCGGATCGCCTGGCTTCGTCGCGGGGTAGAGCCACACCTGCCCACTCGCCGACGCGCCTGCAATCAGGGCGTCATACCCGTCCTGATCGGGGCGAATTGAGACGAGTTCGTCGCGTTCGGCCCAACCTCCGCTCGCGACTTCAACTCGGTCGTCGAAGCCGCCACCGGCCTTACCCGGATACAACCATAGTTTACCGGTGTCTTCCTCCACAGCCACCAAGTCGTCGTACGAGTCGTCGTTGAACTGGCCTCGCGCCAGAGCGCCAAGCGTGTTCCAGTTCGCGGTGTCGAGATCGACGCTCGTCGCCCAGGTGGCATTGCCGCGCCCTGCCCACATGCGCAGTTTGCCGGTATTCCTATCTACCGCCACGAGGTCGTCGTAGGCGTCGTCGTCGAAACGGCCAGCGGTGAGCCGCTCGTATCCATGCCAATCCCATCCGACAGGATCCGTGCCCTTGTAGCCCCAGTCGGTTCCGCTCTCCGTGCCCGGCCATAGCCAAAGGTCGCCGGTGCTGGAGTTGATGGCTAGCAGGTCGTCGTAGCTGTCCGCGTTGAACCGGCCCACCGCCAGATCCCGGTACCCGACCCAGCCGATACCCACCTGGATTCGGGGAGCCCACATGCCGGTGCCCGTGCCCGGGTAAAGCCAAAGTCGACCAGTACCCTTCTCGACGCCGATCAGGTCCGCGTACTCGTCGCGGGTGAACTCGCCGGTGACCGCTTCCAACAACCCGTGCGGCTGCAGTACTGGAACACGCCCGATCGGTGCTACCCGCTCACCAAGCAGGCCGCCAGCCACAGTGCCGGGGTAAAGCCAGAGCTGGTCGTGTTCGGTGGCGATCAGGTCGTCGTAACCGTCGGGATTGAGCTTGCCGGCTGCGAGCGAACCAAGTGCGCTACCGCCCCCGGCAATCGTAGTCTTCTGACCCCAGACTGCACCGCCAGCGGCGCTACCGGGATACATTAGGAGGTCACCGGTGTTTTTCGCCAACGCCACGATGTCATCGTAGCCGTCCCGATTGAAGCGGCCGACGACCAGTTCGGTGAGCCCTCCCCAGCCCTTACCAATTCGCGTTGACACACTGAAACCACCAGCGCCGTTGCCCGGCCACATCAGCAGTTCGTTCGTGGTACGCGCGACCGCTGCGATGTCGTCATGGCCATCCCGGTTGAACTTGCCAGCGACCAGGTCGGTTTTGCCTTGCCAACCACTGCCGACCTGCACCCGTTCTCCGAGCCCTCCGGCACCGTCGCCAGGGAACAGCCAGAGATTCTCGGTAGCGGTTTCAATGACGAGCAGGTCTTCGTTGGCGTCCCCGCCGAACTGGCCGACAGTAAAGTCGCGGTAGTCCGTCCAGATGACATCCGATCGGACCTGGATCCGGTCGTCCCAAAACCGGTCGGTGTCGGTCCCAGGGTAAAGCCAGAGCTTGCCGGTACCCGGCTCGACCGCCATCAGATCATCACGGCCGTCTCCCGTGAACTCTCCCGTGACCGTGTTGGTCAATGCATATGGCTGCAGGCGAGTACTCTCCCGGAACCAGTCGGCCAGATCATCGAGGCGAGTCTGGGTAGCATCGGTCCGGGTTTCGGTCTCACCGAGACAGCCACCTTGCCAACTGGTGTTGTTGATCGCAACGAGTTCGACGCCGGACTCAGTCTCACGAAACGCGGGCCCACCGCCGTCGCCCTTACAGATCGTTGCCGCAGCCGAGGTGCCGATGACCCCGATTGTCGTGGCTGCCACCTCGGAAACCGTAAAGGTAGCTGAATGCAAACGGTCGGGCACCCACTCGGTCGCAGTGCGACCATATCCGGTGACCCTCAGCGTTTCCTGCGCCAACGGCGCGACCGTCGACCATTCTACTGGCGTCACGCCAGCAACGGGCGCCGACAGCTCAACCAGCAGAACATTACGGGTCGGATGCGGAACTAGAGTCGTCACTCCGAGTCGGTGGCCCGCGTTGCCGGCGAGATTGGTTCGCCCAACCAGCACGCTGGTCGGGCGGCTGGGCGCAGCCTCAGCAGGCGCTGACCCTCCTTCGGCAAAACAGGATTTCGCTGTAACGACCCATCGACTGGCAACGAGAGCGCCAGTGCAGCTATGCAGCTCACCAAAGTTCACCTTGGCCGAAAAGGGATACCCCCCGTCAGGGACCTCTTCTCCGCCGGAGACTGCAGATACAGCGCCCCCCGTCAGCACACCAGCGGCCAGCCCGGCCACCAGCATGACGCCAACCCTGACCCGTAAGGATCTACTAAACAATTTCACTCCAAGCTATCCACTTACCGGCTAGATCATCGATCAACGGCACCCAGGATACGCTCAGCGAAAAGCACCTTACCTACGGTGAAGATGGAACAAATCACCCAGAGCAGAAATATTTAAAAAATGTTAAGATCAGCGGAAATTTATCTAGATTCACACCTAGCGTGTTGCCTCAATCAGTACATGGAGCTGGCGGCAACGAACGAGTCGACCGGCACGCCGGATGTCAAGTGAAACTAAGCAGGCGCAGGGCTTTCGCTCGCTCCACCCCAGGGCGACGGCATGACGCACTGCCGATAACGACAATATTCGCCCGAATTGCCCACTCTTGCAGCATGCTTCGATCAATGCCGTAGGCACAAACACGCAACCTCGATTAAGGCGAACCTGTCTTCGGGCGCACTCCCACCATGGGCAAGTTGCATAGATATCTACCGAATGGCCGGAGCTGCGATCCCTGCAGGGTGATGAGCGACCCGAACCTTAAGGCTGTCAAATGCTGGCCAACGTTGACCGTAAACGACTATCGACACCCGAAATAGGGCCAGCTCAGAGCCTTGATCAGGGCTCTGAGCTGGTGGGCGACGGACGAGTCGACCTGTACGCCGGATTCTGTGCGCGACACGAACCCGAGGGCACGCGCCGGCGGCGGTCATCCATCTCGGCCTGCCGTCACCGACAGGCTCCAGCGGCCTACCCGCAGACATCGGGCGGGCCGCCCTCGATCGCCTGCGCGGGTCGTCGTCTCAGCTGATGACGCCCCTTCTTGGCCTTGCTCCGGGTGGGGTTTACCGAGCCACCCCGGTCACCCGGGGTGCTGGTGGGCTCTTACCCCACCGTTTCACCCTTACCGCCCCCGTCCGGAGACGGCGGTCTGTTTTCTGTGGCACTGTCCCGCGGGTCACCCCGGGTTGCCGTTAGCAACCACCCTGCCCTGTGGAGTCCGGACGTTCCTCGACGACGGGCCGGAACCCGTCGACGCGACCGCCCGGTCGACTCGTCCGTCGCGCACTCATCCTAACGACGCCGTCGCCGCGCCCATTTCCGCCCCAACAGACCACACCAGCGCACACCGACGCGCCGCACCGGGCGCCGCGGAGTGGACGGGGCACCGCGGCGTACTAGCCTGCCTGACCATGCACATCGCCGACGCCGCGCTACTCGTCACCGCCGGCCTCACCGCCGGGACGGTCAACGCGGTAGCCGGTGGGGGATCGCTGATCACCTTCCCGGCGATGATCGCCGCCGGGTTGCCGCCCGTATCAGCGAACGTGAGCAACTCGGTGTCGGTCTTCCCGGGCTACGTGGCGAGCGTCGCGGGCAGCCGCGCAGAGCTGCCGCGTGGTCGGGAGCTGTTGCCTCTACTGCCCACCACCATCCTCGGTACGGTCGCCGGCACTGTGCTCCTGTTGGCCACGCCGGCCCGGGCGTTCGAGTTGGTCGTACCGTTTCTGGTGCTCGGGGCGACGGCGGTGCTGGCGTTCCAGGGGCCGCTACGCCGGTTCGTCGGGCACCCCCGCGACCGGTCGACACGCCACCGTACCGTCTGGGTCCAGACCATGGTTGCGCTCGCCGCGGTGTACGGCGGCTACTTCGGCGCGGCGCTGGGGGTGATGTTGGTGGCGGGCCTGGCGCTGGTGCTGGACGCCTCGCTGGTCCGGGTCAGCGCCATCAAGAACCTGCTCTCGGCGGTGGTCGGGCTCACCACGCTGGTGGTGTTCGCGCTGTTCGGGCCGGTGAACTGGGCGGCGGTTGCCGTGGTCGCACCGGCAACGCTGGTCGGTGGGTACGCGGGCGCGCGACTGCTCCCCCGGCTGCCACCGATGGTACTCAGAACGGTGATTGTGGTCTTCGGAACAGTCATCGGCCTGTACCTGCTCTGGCGGACCAGAAGCTGAATGGACCAGCCGCTGAGTAGGCCAGCGGCTGAGTAGGCCCGCAAGCCGGGGTTGATCAGCTGGACGGAAGGTGGGCGGTGTCGTTGACGGAGCGGACGGCCACTCCCCCGTCGGGCCACAGATCCACCACGGAGATGCCGGCCGCATCGAGGAACAGCCGATGCAGCAGCGTGTCTCCGCCCCCAAGAGCGTCCCGCAGAATCAGTTTGATCGGCGAGACGTGCGAGACCACCACGACGGTCTCCCCCGGGTACGCCTTCCGCAACTCGTCAACCGCCCGGCGGCTGCGCGTGGCGACTTCGGCGAATGACTCTCCGCCGGGCGGGGCGACCGTCGTGGCGGCGAGCCAGGCGTCCATCTCCCCGGCCCAGCGCTCCCGCACCTCCGCGAAGGTGCGGCCGTCCCAGACCCCGAAGTCACACTCGACGAGGTCGTCGTTGTCCCGGACCGGCTTTCCCCCGAGCGCCGCGGCGATGGCCCCGGCGGTGTCCCGGCACCGGCTCAGTGGGGAGCTGACCACGGCCGCGGCCGACGGGGCCAGCGCAGCCACCCGGTTGGCGGTGGCTTCGGCCTGGGCCCGGCCTTGGTCGGAGAGGGGCACGTCGACCCGGCCGGAGTAGCGGCGCTGTTCGGTGTACTCGGTTGCCCCGTGCCGGACGATAACCAGCCGGGTTGCGGTGAAGCTAGGCCGCGGCTCCCAGGAGGCGGGGGCGGTGGCCGGGTCGGTCCCGCTGGTACGGGCAGTGGCGGCGCGGGCCGCGGCCTCGCGGGCCGCCGCGCGGGCGGGCGAGTCAGCGGCGGCCACCGGTCGTGGCTCCTCGGCTGCTCGGGTCGCGGGCCGGGCTGGTGCTCCGGCGGCGGCGTCCATGGCGGCGTTGGCCAGGGCGTCGGCGTGTCGGTTGCGGTTTCGGGGGATCCAGGTGAACCGGACGGCGGCGAATTGGCCGACCAACCCGGCCGCCTGCGCGGCGAGCGGACGCAGGCCGGGGTTTTTGATCTGCCAACGGCCGCACATCTGCTCGACCACGAGCTTGGAGTCCAACCGGGCTTCCACCTCGGCGGCCCCCAGCTCGGCGGCGGCCTCCAGGCCGGCGATCAGGCCGCGGTACTCGGCGACGTTGTTGGTGGCGGTGCCGATCGCGGCGGAGCGTTCGGCAAGCACCTCACCGGTGTCGGGGTCACGGAGCACCGCGCCGTATCCGGCCGGACCGGGATTACCCCGAGATCCACCGTCGGCCTCGATGACGACCAACCGCGGCGCCACGACTACAGCCCGGACTCGTTGGTACGGATCATGATCCGGCGGCACTCCTCGCAGCGCACCACGTCGTCCGGATCCGCCGCCCGGATGCGGGCCCGGTCCGCGCCGGAGAGCTCCAGCCGGCACCCGCCGCAGCGACCAGCGGTAAGCAGGGCCGCGCCGAGTCCGCTCTCCGCCCGAATCCGGTCGTAGAGCGCGACCAGTTCACCGGGAAGGTCGGCGGCGAGGGGCTGGCGGGCGCCTCGCTTGAACTCCTCTTCCTTGGTGATCTCGCTCAGGCTGTCATTGTGGCGCTGCTCGACGGCATCCCGCTTCTCCCGGGCCTCGGTGATCCGCTTCTCGATCCCGGTCAGGACGCCCTGCGCGGTCTCCCGCTGCTCCATCAGCTCCAGTTCGGCGTCCTCGAGGTCGCCCTGGCGGCGGTTGAGGGAGGCCAACTCGTGCTGAAGCGCCTCCAACTCCCGGGCCGGGCCAACGCCGGCGGCAAGACGGTCTTCGTCCTTGCGCTTGCGGGCTCGCACCCGGTCAACGTCCTGTTCCAGCCGGTCGATGTCCCGGTCCAGGTCATCGATGGCCACCTGGGCACGGGCGCGTTCGTCCTCCAGCGCGGACAGCTCCCGGGCGAGGGCGTCCAGTTCGGCCCGCTCTGGCAGCGTCCGGCGGCGGTGCGCGAGTTGGGCGAGGGTGGTGTCGATCCCGGCCAGGTCGAGCAGGCGGCGCTGGACTAACGGTTCAGCCTTCACAGTCGGGCTCCTTGTCGTCCGCCGCGGGCGGGGCGGCGTGTACGGTCCACGGGTCAGTCTCCAGGTCGGACACGAGCGTCTCGACGCCCGTCGTCTCCCGCAGGGCGGCGGCCAGGTCGTCCAGCCACGGGCGTTCGGTCGCCCAGTGTGCGGCATCGAGCAGCGCCGGACCGCCGGTGGCCAGGTGCTCGCTGGTGGGGTGGTGCCGCAGGTCGGCGGTGAGGTACGCGTCGACCCCGGCGGTTGTCGCAGCGGCGAGGAAGCTGTCGCCCGATCCGCCACTGACGGCGAGCGTACGCACCGTGCGTTGCGGGTCACCGGCGGCGCGTACGCCCCAGGCGGTGGCCGGGAGCACGGCGGCGGCGTGCCGGGTCAGCTCGGCGAGGGTCATCGGCTCGGGTAGCTCACCGATGCGGCCGATCCCCCGGCCGGCGCCGTGTGCGGGTGCACCGACGGCGGGGGGCGCCAGCGGCCGTAGCCCGGTCAGCCCAAATCGGGCGGCCAGTGCATCGGAAACGCCCGGTGCGGCGACGTCCGCGTTAGTGTGCGCCACGTACAGCGCGACGTCGGCTTTGATCAGCTGGTGGACGATCCGCCCCTTATAGGTGGTTGGGGCGACCGACGACACCCCCCGCAGGAGCAGCGGGTGATGCGCCACGATCAGGTCGACCCGGGCGTCAATCGCCTCGGCGACCGTCTCCGGCACCACGTCCACCACGCAGAGCACCCGGCGGACCGGCGCATTCGGGTCGCCGAGGACCAGACCGACGCGGTCCCACTCCTGCGCCCACGCCGGTGGGTAGCGCCGCTCCAACTCGGTCACCACATCGGCGACGGTCGGCGGAAATTCGGGTGTCCTCACGGCGGGCCAGCTTACCGGCGCGGGTGGGGACAGAACGCGTCGCCACCCGGGCAGGCGGTCAGGCGACCCTGGTCGCCGCCGATGGTTCCGGCAACGCGGCGACCACCGCCTCCCAGGGAAAGGCGGGTAGGTGACGCTCACCGGATCCGGGTGGGTGCAGCGGGACGACGTGGTCGCCGAAGAGCACGGTGACGCCCCATTCGGAGAGCCGGCCGAGGGCTGCCTGGAACGCCGGGTGGGCGGCCATCGCCGCGTTGGTGAAGGGGACCGCGACCAGCGGCACCCCGCGGCCCGGCGCCTCCACGAGCAGGCCGAGGGGGAGGGTGTCGGCTATCCCCGCCGCCCACTTGGTGACCGTATTCACCGTGGCTGGGCAGACGATCATCGCGTCTGCCGGCGGCAGGACATCCGGGTCGCCCGGATTCTTGTAGTGGCTACGGACCGGGTAGCCGGTCTGTCGGACCAACGCCGGCCGGTCAACGAACTTGGCCCCGTCGGGGGTGGTGACGACGCAGACCTCCCACCCGGCCTGCTGGGCCAGTTCGACGAGCCGGCCGACTCGCCGGGCCAGCGGCGAACCGCAGGCGATCACGTAGAGAACCCGGCGCGCAGCGCTGCTCGGCTGCGACGTGGTCATCGAAGCGTCCACACTCATATCCCGACTCCCATGTGTTCAGCCAACTCCGCGATCGCGGCGGACGGGGTGCCACGGGTACGACGCAGGATGTCGGACATCACCTCGTGGGCGATGGGCCGGCAACGGATCTCTGACGGAGCGAGCCGGTCGCCTTGCAGCAGCATTTCACCGGCGTTCGCCACATCACCAACCTGTGCGTAGCCTCGGGCGATGTCGAGCAGATGGTGGGCGCGGCGCTCGGGTAGCAGGGCGTTGAACTCCGGCCCGATGCGCTGATGGACCTCCACTGCTCGGCCGCCGTCACCGAGCTCGACGGCCGCTGCGGCGCGGTGCAGCTCCACGTTGGTGGGCCCAAAGGAGGTCCAATAGTGGTTCTGGTCGCCGCCGAGCAGGGTGGCCGCCTCGTCGGCACCGTCCAGCAGGTCATCCACTGTGGCAGTGTCCCCGATCCGGGAGGCGGCCATCGCCCCTTGAAGCAGCAGCATGCCGTAGACCGACAGCCGATCCGGGGTAGCGTCGTTGTCACCGCCCGGGGCCAATCGGTTCGCGATTGCGACGTTCACCTCCAGGGCCGGGAAGGGGCGCCCCATCGCCACCAGGGCGTTACCGACCCGGGTGGTGGCGATACCGGCCAGGAGTGGATCGTCGGCCCGTTGGGCGACCGCCATTGCCCGGTCGGCGGCGAGCCATGCCAGGTCGCACTCCCCCAGCTTGCGCAGAACCGACGAGGCGATCTGGTAGACCTGCCCGAGCAGGTGCGCCGCCTCGCGGTTGTCGTCGCCGCCGAAGCCAGCGTCGGCCGCCTGAGCGTCCCGCAGCAGCTTGGGTAGCGAGCGAGTCAGCATCCCGTATCGGCCGTACTGATAGGTCAACCAGGCGTGGGTGACGGCCTTGCGCATGTCGGGCAGGGGCGGCGGGTACGGTGCCGCGCGGAAGTAGGCGCTCATCGCGTCGTACCGCTCCAGCGCTGCCCGAATCTCCTGCACCTCAGTCTGGTCGATGCAGTTCAGCGCGTCGGACCGCCGTTCCGGGTCCTTGCCGAGCAGTAGCTGCACGTCAACCCGGAGGGTGTCGGCGATCTCGTAGATCACGGAGAACTTGTCCAGCCGACGTACCCCCCGCTCAACCTTGTCCACCCAGCTCTTGGACTTACCCAGCCGGTCCGCGAAGACCTGCTGGGACATCTTGCGTCGCCCCCGCCAGTAGGCCACCCGACGCCCGATGGGTAGCTCGTCCATGTCCCATCCCTTCCTACGCATCCGTCCGACCGATTAGCCAGGTTTGTCGTGGGCGCGGCGCTTTGTTCAGATTTCTTCCGGTCGCACAGCATGTACGTCAGCTGATCAGCCGGCACTCCTAGCGTTCGTGCAAGTTGCATCGGCCGTTCGTCAACTCAACGATCGCGGGTCGAGGCAGTGACGGTGCTCGACAGATGCCACCGGCACGACCGGATCCGGCGAGGGGAGATGGCACATATGTGGGGGAATATCGGACCGCGGGTCGCCCAGCTATCGCCCCTGGAGCGAGTACGGCTGCGCCGCGTCGCCGTACGCTACGCGCTACACGGCTGGGAGGTGACCCCCGGCGCGTGCCTGGCCCGCAGCCGCTTCGTCTGCGGGCGGGCGGGCTGCCCCACCGTCGGCTGTCATCCTGCGCTGGTGGACTGGGAGCACTCCGCCAGCGCCGACCCGGCCCGGATCGCGACGTGGTGGCGCACCCGGCCGCACGGCGTTCTGCTACCCACCGGGCGGGCGTTCGACGTCCTGGAGGTGCCGGCCCACATCGGACGCGACATGCTCCTCGCGGTCCAGAACCACCCGGCCGGCCCAGGAGTACGTGGGCCGGTGCTGTCCACCCCCACCGGCCGATGGATGTTCCTGGTCCGACCCGGCGACCCACTTCGACCCGAACTTGAACACTGCTTCCACGTGGTACGGCACGGCCCGGGTTCGTGGATCCCCGCCCCACCGACGCGGCTACCCGAGGGGGCCGTGCGCTGGGTGGTCGCCCCGGAGCAGGCACGCTGGCAGCTCCCCGACTCGTACCTGATGCAGAACAGCCTGATCGCGGAGTTACGGGCGAGCGGGGTACCGCTGGCAGCGGAGCAGCTGGTCCCTGGCCACCTGCCGCTTCCTCGGCGGGGACGCTGACCGGCACGGCCATCGACGGACCTATCGCGCCCTCCGGACAGACGGCACAAAGAACACTTATCCGGACCAAAGCCCCATCGAGTTGGCCGCTGGCGCCGCGCCGCCCGTCGGAAAGTGTCAGCAGCAGGAGCGTGAGCCGCCACCGCAGCGGGTATGCCCGGCGAACCGCTGAACACGTGAGGGGAAGGCACATGCTCAGCAAAGAGGATCAGCGCAGGTTCGAGCAGATCACCCGCAACCTCCGGGAGAGCGACCCAGCATTCTTCGCCCGGCTGGACCATCGGGCGAAGGGCCACCGTGGCCGGTGGTTGATGCTGTTGACCATCGTGCTCTGGGCGGCGCTTCCGGCGACAACTGTGCTCGCCGGCCCGGTGGCTGGCGCGGTCTGCGCGGTGGTCCTGGTAGCCAACGCCGTGGTTATGTGGCGCTTCCGGCGCCGCTGGCTATGAGTCACCCGGCCTTCCGCCGCGGACAGTCAGTCGGTGCCCTGCTCGCCGAGCCGCCGATACGCCCGACGTAGTCGCTCCACCAGCCCAGGGCCACCGATGGCCGGGGCGGGCGCGCCGAGCTGCCGCAACAGCAACTCAGTCCCCGTCACCAACGTCGGCGGCCGGTCGGGCAGCGGAACCGGCGAGGACCAGAACCGATCCACCGCGTCGGCCAGCGACGCCGGCGGCAGACCCGCCACCGACCGCGCAGCACCAGTCACCGGCGCCGACGACACCTCGTCCGAGTCGGACCGTTCGGGTACGGCGGCGGCACCACCCCAGCGCACCCGCAGCCGGTCCAGCAGCTCGTCTCGACCCCGGCCGCGCCAGTGCAGCAGTGCGAACGGGTCCGCGTCGAACGCCTCGGCAAGAAGGTAGAAGGTCGCGGCGAGATGTTTGCACGGCACTGCGCCGTCGGGGCAGCTACACCACTGGCCCAGCTCGGCCAGGCCGGCGGGGAACAGCGGTGCACCAGCCGCGATGAAGAGCTCCTCCAGCTCAGCGGGGAGATCACCGGCGAGTAGGCGAGCACTGAAAAACGCCTGCGCGGCCAGCTCCTCCTCCACCCGGGACCAGAGGGTCGCCGGGAAGGGCGCCAGCGTGATCCGCACCTCGTACGGCCGGGGTCGCGAGCCCTGCACCGCGGCCGTCACCTCGCCCGGCGTCACCTCCAACCGCAGTACCTGCCCCGCCCGGGCGTACGACCGACCGCGGGTCAAGCGAGTGCCCAGCGCGAAGGACTCCAGCACCTCCAGGAACCGGCGGGACCACCAGGAGGTACCGATCGCGCCGCGGGTACTGCGCGCCCGCAGCCCACCGGCGACCCTGCGGGGTGGACCATAGTCGGCGAACCGGTCGGCCGGGCGGCCCGGCTTGGCGCTGCCGGTGGCGCGCGGGCTCACTCGGCCACCGCCCCGGCCTCCAGCTGGAACAGCTCCCGCAGCTGTGCTGTGGACAGCTCGGTCACCCATTGCTCACCCGCGCCCACCACCGTCGAGGCGAGCCGGCGCTTGTCGGCGATGAGTGCGGCAACCTTCTCCTCCACCGTGCCGGCGCAGACGAACTTTCGAACCTGAACGCGCCGTCGCTGCCCGATGCGGAACGCCCGGTCCGTGGCCTGGTCCTCCACCGCCGGATTCCACCAGCGGTCAACGTGCACGACATGATTGGCCGCAGTCAGGGTAAGGCCCGTACCACCGGCCTTCAGCGAGAGCACGAAGAGCGCGGGCCCGTCCGGGGACTGGAACCGGGTCACCATCGCGTCCCGGTCGGCCTTACCGACACCGCCGTGCAAGAACAGCGTCTCCTGTCCGAACCGCGCCGACAGGTGGCCGCGCAGCATGCCGCCGAACTCGGCGTACTGGGTGAAGAGCAGGGCCTTCTCGCCTGCGGCAAGCACCTCGTCAAGGATCTCCTCCAGCCGAGCCAGCTTGCCGGAGCGGCCGACCAGCGCCGAGTTGTCCCGCAGCAGGTGCGCCGGATGGTTACAGACCTGCTTGAGCCGGGTCATGGCGGCCAGCACGAGCCCACGCCGCTCGATACCCTCACTGGACTCGATCTGGGCCATCATGTCGTCCACCACCGCGCGGTAGAGGGCAGCCTGCTCCGCGGTCAGATTGCACACCACCTCCATCTCCAGCTTCTCGGGCAGGTCGGAGATGATCGAGGAGTCGGTCTTGAGTCGACGCAGCACGAACGGGCCGGTGATCCGGCGCAGTCGCTCGGCCGCCTCCGCATCGCCGTGCCGCTCGATCGGTTCGGCGTACCGCTTCTTGAACTCGGCGGCCGGACCAAGCAGACCGGGATTGGCGAACTGCATGATCGACCAGAGGTCGGCGAGCCGATTCTCCACCGGCGTGCCGGTGACCGCGATCCGATGTCGGGCCGGCAACGCGCGAACCGCCTCGGCTTGCCGGGTCGAGGCGTTCTTGATGGCCTGCGCCTCGTCCACCACCACCCGATGCCAGTCGACCCCGGCCAGCTCCCCCGCATCGCGGGCCGCCACCGTGTACGTGGTGAGGACCAGGTCCGCCCCCGCCACGGCCGCGGTGAACGCCGTTCCCCGGGCCCGCTCGGCGCCGTGATGCACATGGACCCGTACGCCGGGGGTGAAGGTCGCCGCCTCCCGCTGCCAGTTTCCGACCAGTGACATCGGACAGACCAACAGGGTCGGGCCGACGCCCGGTGGGTCGCCGGCGAGCAACGCGAGTAGCTGCACCGTCTTGCCGAGACCCATGTCGTCGGCGAGCACCCCGCCCAGGCCGAGGGACTGGAGGAACGACAACCAGGCCAGTCCTCGCCGCTGGTAGGGGCGGAGCACGCCGTGGAACGACGGGGCCGGGTCGACCGGGGTGAGCTGCCGCTCCACGGCTCCGGCAAGCAGGTCACCCAATGCACCGTCGGCCGCTACCTCAAGCACCGGCAGCGCGTCGGTAGCGGGGTCGGAGAGGCCCTGCCGCAGCAGGTCGCCGACGGTCAGCTCACCGGTTGAACGGAGCAGCCGCAGGCCGGCGGCGAGCCGCTTCGGGTCCAGCTCCACCCAGCGCCCACGCAGCTGGACCAACGGGGACTTCAGCGCGGCCAGCGACTCCAGCTCCTCGGCGGTCAGCGGATGGTCACCGAGGGAGACCTCCCAGCGGTAGTCGACCAGGGCATCCAGCCCCACCCCACCGCCCGCCCCGGCCACGGTGCCGGGGGCGGTGCGGCTCTGGGCCTGTAGTCGAGCGCCGAGCCGGGACGAGGGACGCCGCCACCACGAGGGCAGCAGCACCGCGAACCCGGCTGCGTGCAGCACCGGCGCGCCGTCGCGGAGAAAGCGGTGCGCGCCCACGGCGTCCAGCTCCAGCGCCTCGGGAGTGGCGGTGCGCAGGGCCGCGTTCAGCTCTGGCCAGAGCCGGCTGGCTCGCCCCAACTCGGCCAGCAGGGCCTCCGGCGGAGCGGCTGGGCCGGGCAAGTCCGCCGGCTCGTGCCAGATCCGTGCGGCGTCAACGTGCAGACCCGGCTGGTCAGCGGGCTGCAGGCCGAACTCGACCCGCCACGTGCCCTCAGCCGCGATCAGCCCGCCGGCCGCCGTCTCGGAGGACCCGTCCGTCGGCGGCTCCACCAGCCGGAAGCTGGCCCGGACCGAACCTCCCACCGCATCGCGCTGCCAGACGTCCAGCTCACCGCGCAGAGTGTCAAGCTCCGCCGAGTCGGCGGTAAAGTCACGACGCGGGCCGGTGAGCGCCGCCAGCCAGGCCGCAACCGCACCCCGCGGACGGGCTCCCCGGGTGAGGGAAGTCTCCGCGAGGGCGGCCCGTACGGCCGCGTCGGTGAGCGCGTCGAGCGCCTCGGCCACCAGCTCCCCGGGCTCCCCGACGACCGCCGTCGATCGCCTCGCACCCCGGGCCCGCAGCGACGCAGCACCATTGGTGGGCGTTTCCGGTCCACCAGCTACGGGTACTTCTGGTCCGCTTACGGCAAGCGGATCCGGAGCGACCTCGACGGCGGCGCGGGCCGCGGGCGGCAGGGCGAGGGCGAGGGCACGGGCCCACCCGGCGTCCGCACCGGTCAGCAACGGCCGCCACACCGCCCACGCGGCGCTGACGCGCTCCCCTGACGTCGGCGTGGACCGGGCCGGGACGGCTCGCCAGGCGCCCGTCCCTCGCCGCCGTGTCTCCGAAACCGGCCGCGGTTCACCACCAGGCTCCGGCCGTACGCCGGGCAGGACCCGACCGCGGGCGGCGAGGTCCACGGCGAAGGCCGCCAGCTCCGCGAGGTGACGCAGGGTGGCGCCGGGTACGGCGTCCGGTAGCGCACCGGCCGCGGTGATTTGAGAAAGCAGCGACAGGGCGGTGTCCGGGGCATACACCAGGGCCGGCACCCGCCACCCGGCCAACGTGACCGGGCCACGGAGCGGCTCGACCGGCGCGGTGCGGATCAGCTCCGGCGAGTCCAGCGGGGAACCAGCTCGGGTGGGCAGAGTGAGCAGCGCCGTGCCGGGCGCGGTCGGGTCGGCGACCTCGGCCAGGGCTGCGGCGAGCACGGGGTGACCGGCGGCGAACGGATGGGGTCGTTCGCGGGGCGCCCGCCCGGCCCGGCGCGGTGCCCGCGGCGGCGACGTGCTGTCCTCGGCCCAGATGGCGAGCCCGCTGCCGAGCCGCCACGACCCGTGGATAACCAGCACGCGATCTCCCCTCGTTGGCGCCCCAGCCCAGGATAGGCGGGGTGGCAGCGCGGCTCGGGACCGCTGTAGCAGACCCGCTCCTGACCCGTACCCGTTTCCTGGGGCCGACGCTTCCGCTCCGCCGGCACGCCGGTCGGGGCAGGATGGGCCCATGGCGCCAACCGTGGAGATTCCGCTGGCCGGTGGTTCGTCCGACGGGCAGACCGTGACCGTCGAACTGGACCCGAACGGTCGCCCACCGCTGACCCACCACCACCTCGGCGACGGCGGGCTCGCCGACGCCGAAATCTACGAGTTGGAGACGGTGGGGGGAGATGCCAGGAGGTGGCGCTACTGCTGGCGGGGTCCGGCGGTCTGACCGGCTCACCCGTCCACGGAGACCATCGACTGGGTCCGGAGACTATCCAGCACCGCGCGGGTCACCTTGGAGGTGCCCCGGGCCTCTTCGCACACCTCGGCGACCCGCCGGGCGGTGGCCTCGGCGCGCTGGTCCCGCTCGTCCCATAGCCGGTCGACCTCAGCTAGCAGCGGCCCCTCGACCTCCCGCTCCACCCCGCGTAGGGCGGGGACGCCGAGGCGCTGGGCCAGATCGAAGACCTTGCCGGCGTACGGCAGGGGAAGAAACGGGGTGTTCACCATCGCGGCGAAGATCAGAAAGTGCAGTCGCATGCCAACCGCCAGGTCAAAGTGGCGCATCAGGCCGAGCACCTGCTGGGGTGAGTAGCTGCCGTGCAGGATGCGTCCCCGCTCGGCGGCGACCATGTGCGACAACACGCCATGGGAGTGCCGGATATCGTCCCGCTCCATCGGGACGAAGAGGACATCAGCGTCGATTCGATGCACCAAGAAGTCACCGATCTGGGCTAGGAGCCGGTGGTAGCCGTCGACATCGAGCCGTTCGGCAGCCCGTCCCGGTTCCCGCACACTCATGCCGACCAGATGCCGACCCGCCGGCACTCCCTCCTCCCGAAGCAGGTGCACGGGAAAGTCCTCGGGCTCCAGTAGAAACGCCGGATCCGCGGTGACCGTGATCGGGTTGAGTAGCCCAGCCTCCTCCAGGAGCATCCGAGACTCCTGGTCCCGTACCGTGACCTGGGTCGCCCCGGCCAGCGTCTCGCGGACCATCCCGGTGTCCACGATCTCGCTGAGCGGGCCGACCCCCACCGCGTAGGTGAGCAACGGCAGGCCACGCTCCTGGGCAACCCGGACGACCCGCAGGTAACGCCGGGCCTCCTGGTCGTAGAGGATGCCGCCGCCCCCCAGGATGAGCAGATCAAGCTGGGCCAGCATCGGGGACGAGTCGGTGCGGCTCACCCCCTCCCACGGCACCGCCTCCACCTCCGGATGGGCCGCCCGGGTGTGATCGGGGTTGCGGGAGAAGACGATGATCCGCGCATTCGGCTCCTGCCCCCGCAGGTCGGCCAGGAGGCCGGTGAGGATCGCCTCGTCACCGAGGTTACGACCGCCGTAGGAGCCGAGCACACCGATGGTCAGACCGGCGCCAGCTGTCATCCGTCGCTCCTCCCGGGTACGTCCACGCGGATTTCCCGGTACGCCGAGGAACAGTCCTGCCCCGGCGGCGGATGAACCGTCGTCGGGCTGGGGTCGGCGTCAGCCGGGGGGACCCGTGGGGTGGGTGAGGAAGGGCAGCACCGCCGCCGGCAGGGCTGGGGACGAGAGGATGTCGTAGTGGGTGAGGCCGGGCAGCACCGCCAACCGGGCGGCCGACCGACCGGTGCCGTCCCAGCCGGCGTCCTTGTGACCGCCACCGAGCAGCCCGAAGAACTCCACCATGTGCGCGGTGGTCACCGAGTCCGCATCGGCGAAGACCAGCAACGTGGGCAGGACGAGGGCAGCAACCTCCGCCGACCAGTCGTACTCGCGCCGCAGCAGCTCCCCCGACTTCGCCCACAGCCGGGGCCAGTCCGCGGGCCGGGGCGCGACCTGGGTGTAGCGCTGATGCGCCGGCGTACCCCGCATCCGCTTCCCAGCCGCCTCGTCCTGCTGGGCCATCGCGGTGCGGGTCTCTCGATACCAGCCCTGCTGGCGGCACGGCGCGGAGACCACCACCAGCCGGCCGACCAGGTCCGGATGCTGGATCGCGGTACGCAGCCCCACCCCGCCGCCCAGCGAGTATCCGAGCACGTCAACCTCGGCCAAACCCAGCTGCGTGATCAACGCGGCGACGTCGTCGGCCAGTGACTCGTACCGGAGTGGACGGTTTACGTCGGCGGTACGCCCATGCCCCTGGAGATCCACCGCGAGGACGTTGCGCCGCTTCGTCAGGGTCGGCAGGAGCGGGGTGAACATCTCAGTCGACCCGAAGCCGCCGTGCAGCAACACCAGCGGGTGTCCGGTGCCGTGCCACTCGTACCACATTCGAAGCCCATTGACTTCGGCGTAGCTCACGGCACCCCTCCCGGCTTCCGGCAGCCCGCAGCACCGTGCATACCGTCGATCCTATTGCCCGGACGCCGCCGTCAGCTGACTCTTCCAGCTTTGTCGTGGAATCACATAACCCCGTTCCTACTGCTTGCCTGCGTACTGGCAGCTCTGGGGACGGAAGCGTCGTTGGGCGTCGTCTCGCCCGGAGCTGTTCGGCGCACCAGCCGCGAGCAGGGACGATGTAACGCGAACACACCTCGCGTTACTGGGTATGATCCGTAAATGACAGGCAGGCCGGAGGCGCTTAGTGGTCGGGAACGGCCAACACAATTGTTCAGCCGCAGAAAAATGATGACGCTGACCGGCGTCGGAACACTCGGTGGGCTAACCGTCCTCGCCGCGGCGAAGCTAGCCCCCGGGCAGGCCGACCGCAGCCCCCACAGAAACGGTTCTGCCTGGACCGAGCCGGTCGAAATCAGCGCCACCCCGGCACCACCGTCAGCAACGGCCACCGGCATGCTACCGCCCCGACAAGAGATCATCAGCCGGTACGGCGCCCAGACACCACACTACTGGGGATTACACCCGGAGAGTTCCTGGTCGACGTTTCCGACCGGCACCTCACTGGCCCGCGACTCCGCCTGCCTGACATTCGACGCATGCAGTGACAGCAGCGGTTACGACGAACGGTTGATCAACGCGCTGCGGGAGCACCACATACCGGCCACGCTGTTTGTCAACCAGCGCTGGGCAACCACTCATCGACAGGAATTCGAAAGCCTCGTGGCTGACCCCCTGTTCGAGATCGGCAATCACGGCAGCAATCATCGCCCACTGTCAGTTTCCGGTCGCTCCGCGTACGGAATCGCCGGCACGAAGAACGTTGCCGAGGTGTACGACGAAATCGCCGGAATGCACACGTGGATGGCCACCAACTACAACCTCCAACCAAAGTTCTTCCGCCCGGGAACAGCCCACGCCGACAACGTGGCCACGCAGGTGTCCCGGGCGATGGGCGAGTGGACCGTGATGTTCAGCGTCAACGGCGACTCCGGTGCCACCGCAGACGCTGACCAGGTCTACCAGCAGTTCCTGCAGCTCCGCCCCGGTGGAATCCTGCTGGCACACTTCAACCGCCCTGGGTCGGAGACAGCCGCCGGCGTCGAACGCGCGCTTCCGGTTCTCATTGCACGCGGCCTACGCTTCCGAAGACTCGACGAAGTGCTTCCTGCTACCACTTCTCCGGAGCAACCTCCTCCGTGGTGAACCGTCCGCACCAGCCCAGTCGCCGATGCCACGACGACATTCGTCATGGCACTCGCGCGGCACCCATCGACCGGCACCCGCTCACCCCTCGAAAGTCGTTCGCTCCGGTCGAGTGAGGGCGATTTCGCCCCACACGCCACCCCGCCGGGTGACGATCAGATGGATCCAGCGGGGGGCGGGGATGACGTGAAGCAGGCGGGTGGAGGGCCGAGACACCGGTATCGACGAGACAGTGAGATGTCCCGAAACACTGTCCGGGTGGAGGCCTTCAGCGACGCCGTGATCGCCGTCGCACTGACTCTGATGGCGGTGGAGCTGCTCCAGTTCACCCCAGATGGAACGGCCGACACAGACCTGGTGGCGAGACTCAAGGAGGAGTGGCGGGCCTTCCTCGCCTACGTCATCACCTTCGCCATCGTCGGCCAGATCTGGCTGGCCCACCACAACAGTTGGCGATACGTGGTCCGGATTGACCAAATGATGTTGGTGCTGAACCTGGTGATGCTGATGTTCGTGGCGGCCATCCCGTTCACGGCCAACCAGCTCTCGGACCACCTTCGCGGCAGCGATGTGGACCAGCAGTTGTCGGCCGCGATCTACGTCGGCGCCGTGCTCGGCGAAGCGCTGTTTTTCAACCTGGGCTGGTGGTGGGCGCGCTGGCGCGGCCTACTCAGCCCGGATCTCGATCCCCGGCTGGCGGCGTCGGTCTCCCGCCGGTACCTCATCCGCCCGCTGCTCTACCTGATCGCCTTCGCGATCGTCTTCATCAATCCGATCCTCAGCCTGCTGGCCTACCTACTGCTGGTGGCGATCTATTTGATCCGCGGCCCGGGCGACCTCCCACCTGCCGGACGGGCGGAAGACGAGTGCGGCTAGCCGCTGGGCGCGGAAAGTGACCTCCGGGCCGTCGTCAGTGCTGGTGGTACGGGGTGGGCGCGGCAGGTTTCGAACCTGCGACCCCTCGCTTGTAAGGCGAGTGCTCTCCCACTGAGCTACGCGCCCCGGGCGCCGGTGAGACGGGCCGGAGGCTGGCAAGCTTACCCTGCCGCCACCGACCCCACTCCGACGGCCGACCGGTGTCAGGCGGCCGTCACCTCGGCCAGCGCCTTACGCCAACCCTGCTGGTCGCGGGCCTCGCCCGGCATGTTCATCTCGGCGAAGCGGACCACACCCGCCTTGTCGATGACGAAGGTGCCCCGGTTGGCGATGCCGGCAACCTCGTTGAAGACCCCATAGGCCTGGGCAACCGAGCCGTGCGGCCAGAAGTCGGAGAGCAGCGGGAACTGGTAGCCCTCCCGGTCTGCCCAGATCTTGTGGGCGTACACCGAGTCAACGCTGACGGTGAGCACCTGAACATCGTCGTTGACGTACTGGTTCAGGTTGTCCCGTACCTCGCACAGTTCACCCTGACACACACCGGTGAAGGCGAGTGGGTAGAAGACCAGCAACACGTTGCGCTTGTCGCGGAAGTCGGCGAGCCGAACCTCCTGGTTGTTCTGGTCCTTGAGCACGAAGTCCGGCGCCTGCGCGCCAACCTCGATGGGCATACGGAACTCCTTGCAGTCGGGTCAACGTCACAAAAGCCTGCCATACGGCGGGAGCTGAACGGTACGAAGTCAGTTACCTCTTACTCTTCGACCCGCGGCGCAGCACCAGCCGGGCGCCGCTCCAGTCCCGGCCAGCGTTGATCGTGGAGGTCTGCTGCAGACCGGCGGTGGGTGCGGACTCGGCGATCTCGCTCGGCTCCACGTGCCCCTCACGTCCAGCCTTCGGCGTCAGTAGCCACACGATTCCGCTGTCCGCCAGCGGGCCGAGGGCATCAACGAGCAACTCGAAGAGGTCACCGTCGCCGTCCCGGTACCACACCAGTACCGCGTCGACCACCTCGTCGGTGTCTTCGTCAACCAGTTCCCCACAGCGGTTGGTCAGTGCGTCTCGGAGATCCTGGTCGACGTCGTCGTCGTACCCCATCTCCATGACGACCATCCCCGGCTCGATTCCGAACCGGTCCGCCAGGCTGCGTACCCCGTCGGCGGCCTGACCAGCGGTCGCGCTCACTGTCGCGTGCCTCCTCTTTCATCCAGCTCACGGCGTCGGTCAACGCCGTGAGCCAAGTCCACACAGTTGCGGCTCGGCGCGCAAGTGGCACACCGGGTGGAACGGAATTTACCCTGCCAAGAGCGTTCGGGCACCCTGGGTGATGGCATCCTCGGTGACCAGAACCTGACGGGCCGCCGGGCCTAATGGTACGAACGAGTCAACTGCTGCGACACGCCGCACCGCTCCGACGTATCCGGCATCGACCAAGGCCGCGATGATCCCCTCCCCCACGCCGCCGGAGCGCCGGGTCTCGTCCACGACCAGGACCCGCCCAGTCGCGGTGGCCTCCCGAATGAGGTCGGCGACCGGCAGCGGCGCAAGCCACCGCAGGTCGACTACGCGGCTGCCGACCCCCTCCTCGGCGAGCACCGCGGCGGCACGCAGCGACAGCCGTACCCCGTTGCCGAAGGTGATGATCGTAATGTCCTCGGCCGAGCCGACACCGTAGCCGCGGGCCCGGCCGATCGGCACCTGCGCGCTCGCCCAGGAGTCCGGCCCCGCGTACTCGGCGAGCCACTCCCCATCGCCCTCCGCGCGCAGGTCGCGTGCGTGGTAGAGCGCGATCGGCTCCAGGAAGACGCAGACGCTGCCGTCTACCGCCGCACTGGCCAGGCAGGTACGCAGCATGGGCGCGGCGTCGTCCGGTCGCGCCGGCACCGCGACCACCAGGCCGGGGACATCCCGGAGTACGGAGACCGAGTTGTCGTTGTGGAAGTGACCACCGAACCCCTGCTGGTACGCCAGCCCGGCGATCCGGACCACCATCGGATTACGGAAGGCGCCCTGCGAAAAGAACTGCATGGTGGCGGCCTCGCCGCGCAGTTGGTCCTCGGCGTTGTGCAGATACCCGAGGTACTGGATCTCCGGCACCGGCAGCATCCCGGCCAGCCCAGCGCCTAGGCCGAGCCCGAGGAGCGAGGTCTCGTCGAGCAGGGTGTCGAAGACCCGGGCTGCTCCGAAGCGCTCCCGCAGCCCCTTCGTCACCCCGTACACCCCGCCCTTCACCCCGACGTCCTGACCAAACACGGCCATTCGTGGGTGGTCGAGCAGGCCGTCGGCGAGGGCGGCGTTGATGCTCTGCCCGAGGGTCAGCGGACCGGCCAATTCGGGCACTTTGCCACCGAAGGCCTCGGCTCGGGCAGCCGCGCCGGGGCCTTCGGCGCGGGCCGCGGCAGCGGCGATGGCCTGGGCGACCCGTGCCGGCCGCCGTGGTGCCAGCGGGGCGAGGACCTGCGCCGGATCAGCCAGCTTCGGCTCCTCCAGCACCTCCTCGGCGATCCGGCGGACCTGCCAGCCGATCTGGTCATACCGGGCCAGCAGGGCCGCGCCGGTGGTGATGCCCGCACCGGTGAGCAGCCGGGCGGTGACCAGCAGCGGATCCCGCTCAAGGTCGGCGGTGATCTCGTTGGTGGTGCGGTACGCGGTCTCGGTGTCCGCACCGGCGTGCCCCATCAGTCGTACGGTCGACAGGTGCAGCACGGCCGGCCGGCGGTGTCGACGGACCCACTGCACCGCCTCGGTCGCCACCGCGTACGCCTCGACCAGGTCAGTTCCGTCGGCGGTGAAGTAGCGGACTCCCGGCTTCGCGCGTAGGACCGCCGCGACCCAGCCCTGCGGTGACTGCACGCTGATGCCAAGGCCGTTGTCCTCGCAGAGGAACAGGACGGGTAGTCGTAGCCCGATGTGGTCGTACCAGCCGGCGGTGTTCAGGGCGGCGGTGGCGCTGGCGTGGTTCACCGACGCGTCGCCGAAGGAGCAGAGCACGACGGCCG
This sequence comes from Salinispora fenicalii, assembly GCF_000514815.1. Taxonomy (GTDB): domain Bacteria; phylum Actinomycetota; class Actinomycetes; order Mycobacteriales; family Micromonosporaceae; genus Micromonospora; species Micromonospora fenicalii. Next base: position 81,160 of record NZ_AZWQ01000009.1, on the reverse strand, counting down.
CTGGCGGCCACGGCGCGTTGTCGGGGATGGTGTGCTGGTCCGCCCCGTCGAGCCGGCGCGACCGCTCTAGCGCCAGCCCCAGACCGACCGCGCGAGGCAGGTGCGAGGCGACAGTGGAGGTGGTTGGCACGACGGCGAGGTCAGCTCGGCCGAAGACTTTGTGCCGGCCGCCGGCGATCGCATCCCGAGCCGAGGCGACCATCCCGCGCAGCACGTCGCGGGCCGCCTCAGCGTACTCGGGGGTGAGGGAGCGTTGCCCGTCGTCTGCCGACACAGCCCAGGTGCCCGCGATCGCGCTGGCGGTGGCGTGGTCGTGCTCGTCCGGGGTGCGATCACCTGCGGCCTGAGCAGCGCGGACGCAGTAGAACGCGCCGGAGCGGTAGTGCAGCAAGGCCGGGTCGGTCGGGGCGAGCGCGGCGGCTACGGCGGCATTGCCCTCGTGGCCGGCCGAGCCGATGGTGTAAAAGCCCTCGCCGAAGCTGCGGAGCCAGCGGCCCGCCAGATCGAGCTGGCGGCTGACGATCTGGGCGTCGAACAGTTCCAGGACCCGCGCGCCGGTCAGCGGCGTCTCCTCGCGGACCGGCCGGGAGGGGTCCCGACGACGCCCGGCGGCGACCAGAGTCCCCAATGTCGCGCGGAGCCGCTCGTCTAGGTCGTACTGGGTGGTCACTCGGACAGCATTACCGACCGAAGCCCGGCGCGCCCAGGGACACGACGGTTGGCGGCCCGGTCTACTCCGCCGCGTCGGCTTCTGGGCAGCCGCGGTCGGACATCTTGGTCACCAGGGCGCGCAGGTCGCTGATTTCCTCATCGCTGAGACCGGCGAGGAGCCGGGATTCGGACATCGCTTGGTGGAGCCGCACTCGCACGCGCCGCCCGGCTGTGGTCACCACGAGTGTCTTCTGCCGCCGGTCGGCGGGGTCGATCCGGCGCTCGACCAGGCCGGCCTGCTCCAACCGGTCCACTAGGGCGGTTACGTTGGACCGGTCGCAGCGCAGCTGCTCGGCGAGTTCCCGGGCGGGCAGCGGCCGGTCTGGGTCGAGTTCGGATAGGGCGCGGGCCACGGCGGGGGTGAGCCCCAGCCGGGTGATGTCGATTTCCTGGTCCTGCCGGATGGTCGAGGCGATCTGCATGATCCGGCGGATGGCGTCCCCGGCCAGCTCGGACCGACTGCCCTCGGGGGAGCCGACCCGCTGGATGGTGCGATGCGCCATGACCGGCACCCTACCCGCCGCCACAGTCGAGGTGGTCAATTCCCGAAACGCGAGGTGGTCAATCCCCGAAACGACGGCACCGGGTGTCGGCGCCACGCACCGGCCCGAGGAGGTTCTGCTCGTCGGGGCCAGTCAGCCGGTTCGGGGGCCGGTCAGCCGGTTCGGGGACTGGTCAGCCGGGCAGGAACGAGAAGCGGACCTGGCGGGTCGGGTTGTCCCCGTTCGGGTCCACCAGGCACAGCGACTGCCAGGTTCCGAGCACGAGCTTTCCGGCACACACGGGCAGTGTCGCGTACGGCGACAGGAAGGCGGGCAGCAGATGGTCCCGCCCGTGGCCGGGGGCCCCGTGCCGGTGCCGCCACCGGTCGTCAGCGGGCAGTAGGTCGTTGAGCACCCGCCGTAGGTCGTCATCGGACCCGGTACCGAATTCGATGAGCGCGAGGCCGGCGGTGGTGTGGGGCACGAAGACGTGCAGCAGCCCGTCTCCCTGTCCGACCACGAACCGCTCCGCCTCGGCGGTGATGTTCCGGACGGTGAGACGGGACCCGGTCTGCACAGTAATAACTTCGGTACGCATACGCCGAATTCTGCCCCGCGGCCCGTCCAGACCAACCCGTGACATCGAGACACCGTCGGGCCACTCCGAATGAGGTTACCGATGAGTACCTGTGTCGAGCATCGCGTCTCCTGCAGGTGAAGTGACGCGGAGTGCCTCGAGAAGGCAGGATGGCCCTATAACCTGACCAAAATCCAACCGAGGGAACGCCTGTGGCCACGGAACGCAAGCGCCCGGTGATCAGTGCCGGTCTGCCGAGCCAGCTTCCGGACATCGACCCCGACGAGACCGGCGAATGGGTCGAGTCGCTCGACGGTGTCATCGACGAGCGCGGGACGAAGCGCGCCCGCTACGTCATGCTGCGCCTGCTGGAACGAGCCCGCGAGCGTCAGGTCGGGGTGCCATCCCTGACGACCACGGACTACATCAACACCATCGCTCCGGAGCAGGAGCCCTGGTTCCCCGGTGACGAACACGTCGAGCGGCGCATCCGGGCCTACATCCGGTGGAACGCGGCGGTGTTGGTGCACCGGGCCCAGCGGCCGGAGATCGGCGTCGGCGGGCACATCTCGACGTTCGCCAGCTCGGCCTCGCTCTACGAGGTCGGCTTCAACCACTTCTTCCGGGGTAAGGACCACCCGGGGGGCGGCGACCATCTCTTCTACCAGGGGCACGCCTCCCCCGGCATGTACGCGCGGGCGTTTCTCGAGGGCCGGCTCGGCGAGCACCAGCTCGACGGATTCCGCCAGGAGCTGTCGCACCCCGGCGGCGGGCTGCCGTCGTACCCGCACCCCCGGCTGATGCCGAACTTCTGGGAGTTCCCCACCGTCTCGATGGGCCTCGGCGGCGTCAACGCCATCTACCAGGCCCGGTTCAACCGCTACCTGCACCACCGCGGCATCAAGGACACCTCCGACCAGAACGTGTGGGCGTTCCTCGGCGACGGTGAAATGGACGAGCCGGAGACGCTGGGCGCGATCGGCGCGGCCGCCCGGGAGGAGCTGGACAACCTCACCTTCGTCATCAACTGCAACCTGCAACGCCTGGACGGACCGGTCCGCGGCAACGGCAAGGTCATGCAGGAGCTGGAGGCGTTCTTCCGGGGCGCCGGCTGGAACGTCATCAAGGTCGTCTGGGGCCGCGAGTGGGACCCACTGCTCGCCCGGGACACCGACGGTGCGCTGGTCAACCTGATGAACACCACGCCCGACGGTGACTACCAGACCTACAAGGCGGAGTCCGGGGCGTACATCCGGGAGCACTTCTTCGGCCGCGACCCGCGGACCCGCAAGATGGTCGAGCACCTCAGCGACGACGAGATCTGGAACCTGAAGCGGGGTGGCCACGACTACCGGAAGCTCTACGCGGCGTACAAGGCCGCGATGGAGCACACCGGGCAGCCGACGGTGATTCTGGCCAAGACCATCAAGGGTTGGACGCTCGGCTCGCACTTCGAGGGGCGCAACGCCACCCACCAGATGAAGAAGCTGACGCTGGAGGACCTGAAGACCTTCCGCGACCGGCTCTACTTGGACATCCCGGACAAGGCGCTGGAGGAGAACCCCTACCTGCCGCCGTACTACCGGCCGGAGGCGAAGTCCGACGAGCTCGAGTACCTGCACGAGCGGCGCCGGCAGCTCGGCGGCTACCTGCCCTCCCGGCGGCCCGGCACAAAGCGGCTCACGATCCCTGGCTCGAAGAGCTTCAGCGACGTCAAGCGCGGTTCTGGCAAGCAGAAGGTGGCCACCACGATGGCCTTCGTCCGGCTGCTCAAGGACCTGATGAAGGACAAGGAGTTCGGCCGGCGCTGGGTACCGATCATCCCGGACGAGGCCCGCACCTTCGGGATGGACTCGCTCTTCCCGACGCGGAAGATCTACTCGCCGCACGGCCAGCGCTACACCTCGGTTGACCGGGAGCTGTTCCTGTCATACAAGGAGGCGACCAGCGGGCAGATCCTGCACGAGGGCATCAACGAGGTCGGCTCAGTCGCCTCCTTCACCGCGGCCGGCTCCGCGTACGCCACGCACAACGAGCCGATGATCCCGATGTACATCTTCTACTCGATGTTCGGGTTCCAGCGGACCGCGGACGGGCTCTGGGCGGCGGCCGACCAGATGGCCCGGGGCTTCCTGCTCGGCGCTACCGCCGGACGGACCACGCTCAACGGCGAGGGCCTCCAGCACGAGGACGGTCATTCGCTGTTGATCGCCGCCACCAACCCGGCGGTGGTCGCCTACGACCCGGCGTTCGCCTTCGAGATCGCGCACATCGTGGAAGACGGCCTGCACCGCATGTACGGCGAGGCGCAGGAGAACATCTTCTACTACCTGACGGTCTACAACGAGCCGATCGTGCAGCCGGCGGAGCCGGCAGAGATCGACGTCGAGGGCATCCGTAAGGGCATCTACCGGTATGCGCCGGCGCCCCAGGTGGACGGCCCGTCGGCACAGCTGCTCGCCTCCGGTACCGGCATGCAGTGGGCGCTCAAGGCGCAGGACCTACTCGCCCGGGACTGGGGGGTGGCCGCCAGCGTCTGGTCCGTGACCTCCTGGACCGAGCTGCGCCGCGACGCGGTCCAGGCGGAGGAGCACAACCTGCTCAACCCGACCGAGCAGCAGCAGGTCCCGTACGTGACCACCAAGCTGGCCGACGCCGACGGACCGAAGGTCGCGGTCAGCGACTGGATGCGCGCGGTGCCGGATCTGATTGCCCGCTGGGTGCCCGGCGACTACACCTCGCTCGGCACCTGCGGGTTCGGCATGTCGGACACCCGGCACGCGCTGCGTCGGTACTTCCACGTGGACGCGGAGTCGATCGTGGTCGCGACGTTGCGGCAGCTCGCGCTCCGCGGCGCGGTCCCGGCGGGGGTTCCCGCCGAGGCGGCCAAGAAGTACGCCATCGATGACATCGGAGCCGCCCCGGTCGGTGAGACCGGCGGCGACAGCTGACCGACGGTCACGACCGGCCCGGCGCGGAGTGTTCCGCGCCGGGCCGGCGGCGTCTCTCGGGTGTTCCGTCCACATCCCCTCATGCGGATACTCAACGCATGTGGATGCGTACTGCCCATGATGGATCCAGCCGGTCGGTAGCCACCGGCCTGGCGGCCGCGGTGACGAGGCGATGGCGCCGCCCGGTCGGTGCCCTCCTGGTGCTCGCCACCGCGGCCGGATTGGCCGGGTGCACCCCGGCACCCCTGCCGGTGGCGGCGCTACGCAACATCGACGGAGCGGCGGTTCTGGTGCTGGCCGACTGCCCCACCTTCACGGCCACCTCGGTGAGTGTGTACCCAGTCGGCAGCACCACAAGCGGCAAGTGGAGAATTTCCCAGGACACCCGAGAGTTGGTCGGGGAGGTTCCCCTGTTCCAGGTGCCCTCGGGCTGGGAGCTCGACCAGCAGACCCTGGACGCCTTCCAGCCGGGCCAGGAGTATTCAGTCGCCGTCTACGGTCGGGCGGAGCGTGCCCGGCCGATCAAATTCACTCTCGCGCAACTGGCGGCTCTCGGCCCGGACCAGGTGTTGGTCGATCGCGGCGAAGCCGTCTCGCTGACCCGGTTCCGCGACCAGGCTCGCAGGAAGTGCTAACCGCCCCGTACCCGGGAGTGGGAGTGGGAGTTACCCAGTGGCGGTGGCCCGGATCCCTGGCTAGGACCCCGGGCCACCGCCGGTACGGGTGACGCCAGGACGAGGCCCGGTCAGCCGACGGCGGCCAGGTCGGTCAGCCGGGCGAGCGAGTCCTCCAGGTCGGCGCCGACCCGACGCAGGCCGAGCCGGAGCAGGGCGGCCTTGACCGGACCAGCCGGCCAGCGTACGACGATCAGCCGCACGACCGTCCCGCCCTCCGCCTCGTCCGCGGTGAGCTGGACGTAGATCTCGGTGCGCGCCTCCGCTCGGGCACCGGCGCCCTTGGCGCGTTCCCGCCAACCGATCAGGGTCGGCTCCTGGTAGGCGATCACCTCGGCCTCATGGGCCGCGCCGCGCCCCGCCTGGACCCGCTGCCGCCGGCCGAAGCCCTCCCCGGAGAGCACTTCCGCCGCCCGGACCCCGGCCAGCCAGGCCGGTAGCTGTTCAGCCCGCTGCACGACGCCCCAGACCGCTTCGATCGGCGCGGTTACGTGCGAGCTGCGTTCCACGAGGATCATTTTCCGTCTTCCTCCAGTGCAGACAACCCACAATATCGGCACTCTATGCGCAATTTCGGACTTAAACGGACAGGTAGGTAGAAGACACGCCGAAGACCCTTGCCTCCATCCGTGTGATACCGGTATGGCCGCCACCGATGGCGAGGGGCCCTTCCGGACGCCCGTACGGCCGGCCGTAGGCTTGGGGGCGTGACGGTACGTGTGCGCTTCGCCCCTTCCCCGACCGGAATGTTCCACGTCGGCGGTGCCCGCTCGGCCCTACAGAACTGGATCTTCGCCAAGCAGCAGGACGGGGTGTTCGTACTCCGGATCGAGGACACCGACGCGGCCCGCAACAAGCCCGAGTGGACCGAGGGAATCCTGGCGGCGCTGGAGTGGATCGGCATCGCGCGCGGCAGCTACGAAGGGCCCTACTTCCAGTCCTCGTACGCGACCGAGCACCGCGCCGCCGCCAGCCGGCTACACGAGGCCGGACGGGCGTACTACTGCGACTGCACCCGGGAGGCCGTACAGGCCCGTACCGGCTCAGCACACACCGGCTACGACGGCTTCTGCCGGGATCGGAATCTGGGACCGGGTGCCGGCCGCGCCCTCCGCTTCCGCACCCCGGACGAGGGTGCGACCGTGGTGGTCGACCTGATCCGCGGTGAACCAACCTTCGAGAATCGGCTGATCGAGGACTTCGTGATCGCCCGGAGCGACGGTTCACCGGTCTTCCTGCTCGCCAATGTGGTGGACGACATGACGATGGGGATCACCCACGTCGTCCGGGCCGAAGAGCACCTACCCAACACGCCGAAGCAGCAGCTGCTCTGGGAGGCACTCGGCGTGAAGCCGCCGGTGTGGGCGCACGTCCCGGTCGTCGTCAATGAGAAACGGCAGAAGCTGTCCAAGCGCCGCGACAAGGTGGCCCTGGAGGCGTACCGCGACGAGGGCTATCTGGCCGACGCGATGCGCAACTACCTGATGCTGCTCGGCTGGGCGCCGGCCGGCGACCGGGAGATCGTGCCCTGGCCGGCAATTGAGGAGGAGTTCCGGCTGGAGGGGGTGAATCCCTCCTCGGCCTTCTTTGACGAGAAGAAGCTACGCGCGTTCAACGGCGAGTACATCCGAGCGCTGCCGGTCGCCGATTTCATCGCGGCATGCCAGCCATGGTTGACCGGCACCGCGACCATCGCGCCTCCGCCGTGGCAGCCGGACGAGTTCGACGCCGAGGCGTTCGCGGCGGTGGCACCGCTGGCGCAGACCCGGATTGCAGTGCTCAGCGAGATCGTGCCCAACGTGGACTTTCTCTTCCTCGACTCGCCACTGATTGACGAAGGAGCATGGGCCAAGGCGATGAAGGAGGGCGCTGGCGACCTGCTCGACGCGGTGATCGCCGCCTTCACCGCAGTGCCTTCGTGGGACGCGGACTCGACCAAGTCGACACTGGAGGCGGTCGGCGCGGAGCACGGCCTGAAGCTGGGCAAGGCCCAGGCACCCGTCCGGGTCGCGGTAACGGGTCGCCGGGTCGGCCTCCCCCTCTTTGAATCGCTCGAGGTCCTGGGCCGCGAGCGCACCCTGGCCCGCCTACAGGCCGCCCGACTCCGCCTCCCCTGAAGCGAGATACCTACCCTGCCGTCCGATTGTCCGGCGCGGTAGGTAAAATGCGCGGGTCGACCGACCGCGATCGGTTACTCCTCGGTGGAGGATCACAGATAGTTGAAATTTCTTCACCAGGAGATGTGGCCAGCTGTCGCGTGACGGAGTCTATTGAGGTGGGGGCGTCCGGCCTAGCATCCGGGTGCCCACGGCGATCCGCGTGCACGAAGCCCGCAGCGATGCCATCCATCGAACGGGGGCGAGGAGGCAGCGATGGTCCGTAGCATCCGGCGGTTGGCCGCCGTCATGGCCAGTGGTCTCGCGGCGGGAGTGCTCTCGCTCGGCCTGGCCGCACCCGCGTCGGCGACGTCGAAGCCGCCGCCTGCGGGTGTGGAGATCACCGGCGTCGGGCTGGTGGAGCCGCTACGCCTCAGCGCCGACACCCACCCGAGCCAGGTGGCGGCCGTCATCGACCAGGTCAACTTCCTCGGCAACGCCGGTCAAAGCAGCGAACCGGACCAGGCCGGCCGCGGTCCGAAGTACACCGTCGTCGTGCTCGCCGGCGACAAGCCCAAGCAGACCTACGACCTGTACCCGAAGGCCACCGGCGGGCCCCGCATCTATCGACCGGCCAAGCAGCCGGACTCGCACAAGACCGCCGCCGGCTGGTTCTTCGGCCGGCTTACCATGTCGGAGACGCTGCGGAAAGCTGGCCTGCCGTTGGAACGGCAGGTGGACACGGTCGGCGGTGGGGCCGGCGGCAGCGAACGGATGATTCCGGAAGATTCGCTTAACCCCGCTGGGAACATCAACGAGGCCTTCAGCGGGTTGCCTCGGCTGCTCCTGGTCAACGTCGCCGTCGTGCTGACGATCACCTTCGGGCTGGCCGGGATCGCCCTGCTGATCCGGCGTCGGTCTCGCTGACGCCGTCGGCGTGGCTCCGGTGCCGAGCTGGTCGGGGCGCGGGCACTGCCTTCAGCGACCGCTTCCCCACCGCTGGGTCAACACCAGCGGCTGGGGGGCCGGCCCGGACGCCCAGCCCGTGACCGAGGTCGAACCGGGCCGTGCCGGTGCGCGCCCGCCCAGCCCGGCAGGCCGCTGAGACAGCCCTGAACCGGGCCCGGCGGCGATCCGACCGACTCGGCGGACCGTTGGCGCGGCACCACTGAATCGTCATCAACGCACTCCGGTAGGGGCCCACTCGGTGTCTCGCCCGGCGCGCTGCCGCCAAGCCACCGGTGGTTCTTGGTTGCCGGCAACTCGTGGTGGCCCGGCCGGCAGTGCCCGTCCTGGGCACAGCCGCGCTCGGCCTCCCCGTGCGCCATCCAGGTCTCCTCACCCTCGCCGTCGCACGCCGGCGCTGCCCCGGCGTGCCCTGTCACCGTACTGGCCGGGACCGACAGGCGGTGCGGCGCGCGTACCAGGTCACATTTCAAATCGACGCGAATCAAGACCGATGCGGCCTTCCGGGTAGACCGGGAAGGCCACCCGTATACCGCCGGCAGCCCCCGCTTACCCGGCACAACACCGCAGGTAGCGACGTGTCAGGCTAGGGCAGTGAACGAGCCGGGAACCGAGCTGGCGGCCACTCTGCGCCGAATCGAGCGGGCTGCGGGAGCGCTCGCCACCGCCAGCGTGGCGCGGATGGATGAGACACTGCCCTGGTTCCGCGAGCTCCCGGCCGACCAACGCTCCTGGGTCATGTTGGTGGCGCAGGCTGGTGCCCGATCCCTGGTGCAGTGGCTGCGCGCCGGCGGCGGCACCGCGGACAGCACCCAGGAGGTCTCCGACGAAGTCTTCGCGACCGCACCGCAAGCCCTGGCCCGCTCCATCAGCCTCCAACAGACGGTAGCCCTGATCAAGGTGACCATCGATGTGGTGGAGGAACGGGTCCCGACCCTCGCCGCTCCCGGTGAGGAGCAGCAGCTACGGGATGTGGTGCTGCGCTACTCCCGGGAGATCGCGTTCGCCGCCGCCCGGGTGTACGCGCGGGCCGCCGAGTCTCGTGGTTCCTGGGACGCCCGACTCCAGGCCCTACTGGTTGACGCGCTGCTACGGGGCGACTCACCAGATGTCCTGGCCAGCCGGGCGGCGGCGCTGGGCTGGGCGGACGCGCCCCCGGTGGCGGTGGCGGTGGGCCGCTCCCCCGGCGGGGAGGTCTCCGCCGTGCTGCACACCGTCTACCGACTGGCCCGGCGTATCGGTGCCGAGGTGATCGGCGGCGTGCACGGCGACCGCCTGGTCATCGTGCTCGGCGGGGTGGCCGATCCGCTGGCCGCCACCGGCAAGCTACTCGACGCCTTCGGTACCGGCCCGGTCGTGGTGGGCCCGGCCGTGCCGAGCCTGGACGAGGCCACCGACTCCGCCCGGGCCGCGCTCGCCGGATTCCGGGCCGCCCCCGCTTGGCCGGCCGCACCCCGACCGGTGCCCGCCGCCGACCTGCTACCGGAGCGGGCGCTCGCCGGCGATGCCGAGGCCCGCCGCCGGCTGCGGCACGACGTGTACGCCACGCTGGCCCGCTCCGGCGGCGAGTTGCTGGAGACCCTGGACGCCTTCTTCACCGCCGGCGGCACCCTGGAGAGCGCGGCCCGGGCGCTGTTCGTACACCCGAACACGGTGCGGTACCGGCTGCGGCGGGTGGCCGAGGTGACCGGGCTGTCGCCCCTCGCGGCACGGGACGCGTACGCGCTCCAAGTGGCGCTCACCGTCGGCCGACTAGACCCAGTAGTCGCCCAGACACCGAACCGGACAACCAGCCAGATTACTCCCAGAACAGGGCAATAAACTGACGATGCCCGTAGATCTTTGTAGGATTCCTCCAAAGGTTCTAGTGCGGTTTGGTGCCAGGCGGCACAGCGCTACTCGCGCAAATCCGGGAGAGTCATATCCGTGCTCGCCGTACTCTCCCCCGGCCAGGGTTCACAGAAACCCGGCTTCCTGACCCCCTGGCTCGACCTGCCCGGCACCGAGGCGCGGTTGCGCTGGTGGTCCGCGCTCGCCGGGGTCGACCTGGTGCACCTCGGCACCGCCGCGGACGCTGACGAGATCAAAGACACTGCCCGCACCCAGCCGCTGCTCGTTGCCGCGGCGCTGCTCGCCGCCGAGCAGCTGCCGATGCACGATGTCGCACTCACCGCCGGCCACAGCGTTGGGGAACTGGGCGCGACCTCGCTCGCCGGAGTGCTCACACCGGAGGCCGCGGTCACTCTAGCCGCCGTCCGGGGGCGCGAGATGGCAGCTGCCTGCGCGCTGGAACCGACCGGGATGGCCGCCCTACTCGGCGGCGACCCCGGCGAGGTGCTCGCCGCTATCGAAAAACACGGGCTACACCCCGCCAATCGCAACGGCGCCGGCCAGGTCGTGGCCGCCGGCTCCCTCGGCGGACTGGAAAGACTCGCCGCCGAGCCACCCGCCCGCGCCCGCGTCCGCCAGCTCCAGGTGGCCGGCGCCTTCCACACGCCGTACATGGCTCCGGCCGAGGCCGCCCTGGCCACCGTGGCTGCCGGCGTCACTCCCACCGATCCAACTCACATCCTGCTGTCGAACCTCGACGGCGCCGCCGTGAACCACGGCCGGGAGATGGTGCAGCGGCTGATCCGCCAGGTCACCGCCCCGGTCCGTTGGGACCTGTGCCTGCGCACCCTCGCCGACCTCGGCGTGACCGCGGTGATTGAGCTACCCCCGGCCGGCACCCTCGCCGGCTTGGTCAAGCGGGAGCTGAAGGGCGAGGCCGCCCCGGAGATCGTCACCCTCAACACGCCCGACGACCTGCCCGCCGCGCGGGACTTGATCGCCCGGCACAGCGGCCTTGGTGGCCACGAGCCGATCATCCAGTTCCGGGTCGTGGTATCCCCCGCCGCCGGCACCTTCGTCCCCGCTGACGAGCTGACCGAGGGCGTTGACCTACGCGCCGGTCAGATCATCGGCCACGTCGCCACCCGGCAGGGCTCGGTCGAGGTCACCGCACACGACAGCGGCCTACTCACCGAGTGGCTCGCCCACCACGACGACCCGGTGGCCCCGGGCCAGCCGCTGGCCCGAATCGGCGGCCACACATGACATCGCGGTACCCATGGCCGCATAGGGAAGGACACCCTTGATGACGGGCAGCCGGATCGTTGCGCTCGGCCACTACCAGCCATCCCGGGTGGTGACCAACGACGAGATCGCCCAGCTGGTGGAGACCAGCGACGAGTGGATCCGCGACCGGGTCGGCATCGTCAACCGCCGGATCGCCGACGGCGAGACGGTCACCGACATGGCCGCCGCCGCCGCTGGCAAGGCGCTGGCCGGCTCCGGCCTGACCGCCGCCGACATCGACCTCGTCGTGGTGGCCACCTGCACCTCGGTCGACCGCAGCCCGAACGTCGCCTCCCGGGTCGCGGCCAAGCTCGGCATCACCTCGCCCGGCGCGTTCGACCTCAACACCGCCTGCTCCGGCTTCGCGTACGCCCTCGGCACGGTCGACCACGCGGTCCAGGCCGGCGCGGCGCGGAACGCCATCGTCATCGGCGCGGAAAAGCTCTCCGACTTCACCGACTGGACGGACCGTTCGACGTGCATCATCTTTGGCGACGGGGCGGGGGCCGCGGTGGTCACCGCCACCGGGGCCGATGAGCCGACCGGCATCGGCCCGGTGGTGTGGGGCTCGGTGCCGGAGCGCGGCGACGCGGTCCGCATCGAGGGATGGCGCCCGTACGTGCGGCAGGAAGGACAGACCGTCTTCCGCTGGGCCACCACCGCGCTGGCGCCGCTCGCACTCCAGGCGTGCGAGCGGGCCGGAGTCGCCCCGTCGGAGCTGGCGGCGTTCGTGCCACACCAGGCCAACACCCGCATCATCGACGGCATCGTCAAGCGCCTCAACATCCCGCAGGCGATCGTCGCCAAGGACCTGGTCGAGTCCGGCAATACCTCGGCGGCGAGCATCCCCCTGGCCCTGTCGAAGCTGGTGGAGCGGCGTGAGGTGCCCTCCGGTGCACCAGTGCTGCTGTTCGGCTTTGGCGGTGGCCTGACCTACGCCGGTCAGGTCATCCGCTGCCCCTGAGACCCGGTGTGCGGTAGCACGCCACCCTTCGCCACCGCGGCGAAGCAACCCCGATGAGAGGAACCAACAGCAATGACCCGTGACGAGATCACCACCGGCCTCGCCGAGATCCTCGAAGAGGTTGCCGGGGTGACCCCGGACGACGTGGCCGAGGGGAAGTCCTTCACCGACGATCTGGACGTCGACTCGCTGTCGATGGTGGAGGTCGTGGTGGCCGCCGAAGAGAAGTTCGGCGTCAAGATCCCGGACAACGAGGTGCAGAACCTGAAGACCGTCGGGGACGCCGTCAGCTACATCGAGGCGCAGTCCTGACCATGGCCCATACTGACGTCGTCGTCACCGGTCTCGGCGCGACCACCCCGCTGGGCGGGGACGTCGCGTCAACCTGGGACGCCATGCTCAATGGCCAGTCCGGGGTGAGTGCGCTCACCCCGGACTGGGCCGAACAGCTACCGGTCCGGATCGCTGCCCAGCTCGCAGTCGACCCGGCTGGACTGCTGGACCGGGTCAAGTTGCGCCGGTTGGACCGCTCCGAGGCGATCGCGATCATCGCCGCGCACCAGGCTTGGGCGGATGCCGGTCTCGCCGACTCCGGGCTGGACCCGGAGCGGCTCGGCGTCAGCGTCGGCTCGGGCATCGGCGGCGCACTGACCCTGCTCGCCCAGGACGACATCCTCGAAGCGTCCGGTCCGCGGCGGGTCTCCCCGCACACCATTCCGATGCTGATGCCGAATGGCCCCGCCGCCTGGGTCGGCCTGGAGCTGGGCGCCCAGGCGGGCGTGCACTGCGTGGCCAGCGCCTGCGCCACCGGCGCAGAGGCGATCACCCTCGGCATGGACATGATCCGCGCCGGGCGCGCCGATGTGGTGGTGGCCGGCGGCACCGAGGCAGTCATCCACCAGCTGCCGATCGCTGGCTTCTCCTCGATGCGGGCGATGTCCACCCGCAACGACGAGCCGGAGAAGGCCTCGCGCCCCTGGGACAAGGCCCGCGACGGCTTTGTGCTCGGCGAGGGTGCTGGGACGATCGTGCTGGAACGCGCCGACCACGCCGCGGCCCGCGGCGCCCGGGTGTATGCCCGGCTCGCCGGCGCCGGAATAACCTCCGACGGCTACGACATCGTTCAGCCGCACCCGGAGGGCGCCGGCGCGGTTCGGGCCATCGCGAAGGCGATCGCCGACGCGGACATCGACCGGCGCGACATCATGCACGTCAATGCCCACGCGACGTCAACCCCGGTCGGCGACCTGGCCGAAATCAAGGCACTGCGCCAGGCGCTGGGCGACCACCCAGTCCTGACGGCGACGAAGTCGATGTCCGGGCACCTGCTCGGCGCGGCCGGCGCACTGGAGTCGATCGCCACGATCCTGGCGATCCGGGATGGCGTGGTACCGCCCACGATCAACCTGGACGACCCGGACGACGGTCTCGACCTGGATGTGGCCGCCAACAAAGCGCGCCACCTGGAGATCCCCGCTGCGCTGAACAACTCCTTCGGCTTCGGCGGGCATAACGTGGCTCTCGTCTTCACGCGGGCCTGAGACCACAGCCTTGGAGGCTCACGTGACCACCACTGTTGCCGGCCCCGATACGTCTACCGTGGACTATCGGGATCCGGAGCTGCGGCTCCGGTCCCTGTTCGACGCGGGCACGCTCCGCCTACTCGCCCCCCGCGACACCTCCGGCGTGCTCTGTGCCCGTGGCGAGATCGAGGGCACACCGGCCATCGCGTACGCCACCGACGCCACGAAGATGGGTGGCGCGATGGGCCTTGACGGCTGCCGACACATCGTTGACGCGATTGACACCGCCGTCCGGGAGCGGGTGCCCGTGCTCGGGCTCTGGCACTCCGGCGGAGCCCGGCTCGCCGAGGGCGTGGTCGCGCTCGACGCGGTCGGTCAGGTCTTCGCCGCCATGGTCCGTGCCTCCGGCCGGGTGCCACAGATCTCCGTCGTGCTCGGTCCCGCCGCGGGGGGCGCCGCCTACGGGCCGGCGCTCACCGACATCGTGGTGATGAGCGGTGCCGGCCGGATCTTCGTGACCGGCCCGGAGGTCGTCCGCAGCGTCACCGGCGAGCAGGTCGACATGGCCCGCCTCGGTGGTCCCGAACCGCACGGCCGACGCTCCGGCGTCGTCCACGTGACGTGCCGGGACGATGCGGAGGCGCTGGCCGAGTCGCGCCAGCTCGCGGCGCTCCTCGGCCACCAGGGTCGGCTCTGCCCAGACGATGTGCCGGCCACCGCCGAGGAGGGGCACGACCTGGCCGCGAAGATGCCGGCCGAGACCAACCGGGCGTACGACGTCAAGCCGGTGGTCAAGGCACTGCTCGACGCGCCCGGTGTCGAGCTGCACGCCAAGTGGGCCCCGAACATCGTCACCACCCTGGGGCGGTTCGCCGGCCGGACGGTCGGAGTGATCGCCAACAACCCGCTGCGGCTCGGCGGCTGCCTCGACGCGTCCAGCGCCGAGAAGGCGGCCCGCTTCGTGCGGATGTGCGACTCGCTCGGCGTACCGCTGATCGTGCTCGTTGACGTTCCCGGCTACCTGCCCGGGCTGGGCCAGGAGTGGGACGGGGTGGTCCGGCGCGGCGCGAAGCTGCTGCACGCCTTCGCCGAGGCGGTCGTGCCGCGGGTAACGCTGGTGACCCGCAAGGCGTACGGCGGCGCGTACATCGCCATGAACTCCCGTTCCCTGGGCGCGACCGCGGTCTTCGCCTGGCCGAACGCGGAGGTCGCGGTGATGGGCGCCAGCGCGGCGGTGAACATCTTGCACCGTAAGAAGCTGGCTGCCGCCCCACCGGAGGAGCGCGAGGCGCTGCGCGCCGAGCTGATCGAGGAGCAGATCCGGGTCGCGGGTGGAGTGAACCGCGCGTTGGAGATCGGTGTGGTCGACAACGTCATCAAGCCGGCCGAGACCCGCCGGCAGATCGCTGAGGCTCTCGCGGGGGCACCAGCCGGCCGCGGCGCGCACGGCAACATCCCGCTCTAGCGGACCTCCGACGGCCCCCGGGTACCGCTGAAACCGCGGTGTCCGGGGGCTGCGGTATACCTCTATCCCAGTGGGTGGCCGGCACGCTGCACAGTGTCGGTCCAGTTCGATCCTGGGGATGTGTACTGTGCTGCGTCATCGTCTACCGGCCACACTGGCCGTTCTCGCCCTCCTGGTGCCGGCCGGCTGCGGCGCGGAGG
Organism: Salinispora fenicalii; assembly: GCF_000514815.1. Classification (GTDB taxonomy): domain Bacteria; phylum Actinomycetota; class Actinomycetes; order Mycobacteriales; family Micromonosporaceae; genus Micromonospora; species Micromonospora fenicalii. Next base: position 65,434 of record NZ_AZWQ01000009.1, on the reverse strand, counting down.
AGAATCCGGCCGACGAGCCGGCGCCGGCCGAGAACACCGCCGTCGGCGAACCCTGGTACGACGAGATCACCCCAGCCGACGCCGAGGGTGCCGCCGGTGGCGCGGACGGGCCGTGCCCGCTGCCGGTCACCTTCCCGGTCGCCGAGGGCTGGCAGGCCGAGACCATCGAGTTGGACCCGACTACCGCCGCTGACCCGGAGCTGGCCGCCGAGATGGCGGCGATAATGACGCTGCGCGGGGGCGCCACCGTACAGTGCGAGGTGGGCCGCGGCCTAGGCGGCGGTTTCCTTCGGGTCTGGACCACCGAGCAGGGCGTCACACCCCGGGCGGCCCTGGACGCCTTCCTCGCCGACACGTCGCTCGATCAGGCCACCGAGGCGCAGTTCCGCGACCTGACCGTCAATGATCTCACCGGTGTGGAGGCGACCTGGGTCAGCCAAAACGCGCTTGACGAGGACAGCCGAAGCTGGGGAACGGCCGTCTCGGCCAACGGGCAAGCCCTGCTGTTCGTGACCAACGAGAGCCTGCTCGCCGACCACTCCGACCTACTGCCGGTGTATCGGTTGGCGGTACAGGGGTTGCGTACCGCGGGCTGACCCCCCCGACCGGCCGACCGGCTGGCCCCGGCCGACCGGGTCACTCAGCTGCCGCAGGTCGTGGCGGGCAGGCCGGACACCGGCACCGATGCGCGGCCGGCCGGGGTGGCCTCGCCGGCGAGCACGTGGGCCAGTCCGGTCATCGACGCCGGGCTCGACGAGTAGGTCGCCAGCAACGCCGGGGAGTCCGCCTCGGCCAACAGGTACGGGGTGTCCATGGCGACGGTCACGGCGGCGTCGGCGCTCAGATCGTCGGCGCTGTCGCCGTAGCCGACCAGGTGGATCACGGCACCGCCGGTGTCGGTCACCGGTACCCCGGCCGCAGTCAGCTTCTCGATCAGCGTCGCCCGGGTGTGCTCCCGGCCGGCGGAAGCGGTCACGGTGACCGGCCCGGAGACCGGGCTGCCACATGGGCCGCGTAGCGCGGTCACCGCGGCGGTGGCGAGTTCGGTGGCCGCCGCCTGGTGGGCCGGCGCACCGACCACATCCAGTTTCGGGGTGGCCGCACCGGCCAGAGTGAACTTCATGGTCAGTACCCGGGTCACCGCCTCCACCAGCCGGGTCCGGGGCAACGAGCCGTCACGCAGCGCGGCGAGCAGCCCGTCGTACGCCTGGCCGACATTCGGGGGCATGAGGATCAGGTCGTTGCCGGCCTTCAGGGCACGGACCGCGGCCTCACCGGGCGACCAGCGCTTGGCAGGGGCCATGTTCATCCCGTCGGTGATCACCACCCCCTGAAAGCCAAGCTCGCCCCGAAGCACCTCGGTGAGCAGGGTGTGCGAGAACGTCGCCGGGGTGCCCGGGTCGACCGCGCGGACGTCGAGGTGCCCGGACATCACGGCGAGGGCGCCGGCCCCGATACCAGCCGCGAAGGGACGCCAGGCCTCCAGCTCAAGCACGGTGCGGGGCTGCGGCAGCACCGGCAGCGCCTCGTGGGAGTCGGTGGCGCTATGCCCATGGCCGGGAAAGTGCTTCAGGGTTGCCGCAACACCGGTCGCCTGCAGACCGCTCACCACCGCGCTGACCTGATCGGCCACCACTGACGGGTCGGCGCCGTACGACCGGGACCCGATCACGGCGCTGGGGGTGACCAGTACGTCGGCGACAGGAGCGAAGTCCATGTTGACGCCCATCGCGGCGAGTTCGGTGCCGGCAGCCCGCCAAGCGGCCTCGGTCAGCTCCGGTTTGCCGGCCGCCCCCGTGGCCAACGCGCTGGGCAGCAGGGTGACCCCGTCGGTGATCCGGGTGACCACCCCGTACTCCTGATCGGTGCCGATCAGAAACGGCGCCGCGCCGGTGGCCAGGCCGGCGGCGGCGGACCGCAGCCCGGTGGTCAACTCCCGGACCTGTTCCGGGTTGTCGACGTTGGTGGTTTCCTGGTTGCCGCTGGTCGGGTCATCCGCGCTGAAACCAACGAGGATGAGCCCGCCGAGGCGGTACTTCGCGATCATTTCGGCGGGGGTGTCGACGCCGGCCAGTTCCTGGTTGCCGGCGGCCGAGCCGGCCGAGACCTGATCGGCGGCGGCGCCGTAGGCGTACGGCATCAATACCTGGCCGACGAGATCCTCATCCGCCAGCGAGTTGGCCAGGGCAGCGGCACTGGCCGCCGGATCGTCAACCGAACCTGTGGGCGGCGAGCCAGCCGCTGGGCCACTCGGCGCTGGGGTCGGCTGCGCGCGCCCCGGACCGCCGGTGCAGCCGGCAAGGAGCAGGGCAGTGAGTGCGGCCAGCGCGATGACCGCGACACCGCCACGTCGTGAAGGTATCGACACGCGAGTCATCCCACTCTCTCGACGCCGGTCGGGGCAAGTCGACCCTACCCGCGCCGAGTGGCCGCCACCGAAACACGTAGCGCCCTCACCTTCGTGGGTGCACCTCAGCCAACGCGGGTGAGCAGCGTCACCGGGGCGCCATCACCGGCGTACCGGTAGGGCTCCAGCTCGGCATCCCAGGCCGCCCCGAGGGCCTTCTCCAGGGCATGGGCGAGCGCTTCGGGCGCCCGGGCTTCCGTCATGATGCTGCGCAACCGGTCCTCACCGAGCTGAATGTCGCCGGCTGCGCCGATGGTTGCCCGGAAGAGCCCACGGCCTGGGACATACATGAAGCGTTCCCCATCGACGCCGGGACTCGGCTCCTCGGTGACCTCGAAACGGATCATGGGCCACTGCCGGAGGGCAGCAGCCAGCTCGGCGCCCGTTCCGGGGCGACCGGTCCACCCGCACTCCGCCCGGCGGGCGCCGGGGTCAACGGGTTGAGCTGTCCACTGCAGGTTGACCGGCGCCGCGAGGACGCGCGCGATCGCCCACTCGACGTGCGAGCACACGGCGAGCGGGGTCGAGTGGACGTATACGACGCCACGCGTTGGCACGGTGACCTCCCGGGGAGCGAGGTGCGTCTTCCCCTACGACCTCGTCGAGCCAGGTGGCTACCGGGGCACATCATGACTGGTGTGACGGATGGTACGCCAGGGATTCGGAAAATCCGGGTCCCGGAATAGCCGGTCGGGTGAGCCCGTTGGACCAACCCGAGGCGGTGGCCAACCCAGCCACCCGCTCGTGTACAGTTCCATTGGCGGCCTGTGCCGCGAACTTCTCCGCGGATCACCCACCGGGTGAGGTCCGCACCAGCCCCCGGACGTCTTACCCGCGTCCTCCCGTACGTCTGCAAGGAGTACCTCCGTGGCGAGCAACACCTCGAAGACCGCGCGCGCGTCTGTCCGGGCCGGCCAGGCTGGCCAGGGTGGTGCCCTCAGCGTGCTGGGCGAGTTCAAGTACCTGATTCCACTCAACGGCGGCCAGAACGTGTACGTGCGTAACCTGACCAACGGCAAGACCGAGCACCTGCGCACCGACTCCGACGCTTTCGTCGAGGAGATCCGGACGCTGGCCGCCGCGGGCCACGCCGCCAAGATTCGGGCGGAGCTGAGCGCCCTCAACACCATCCACCCGGGTGACGGCTGGGACGCCACCGAGAAGCGCCTCGTCGAGGCCGGCGTCTTCGAGGGCTGACCCTCCCGCTACCCGGCTGCCCCGCTGGGGGAGCAACGAATGGTGCGGCACGGCGGGATTTCCCGCCGTGCCGCACCATTTTTCGCTGGTCAGCGGAGTTGCGCTCCCGCTATATGGGGTACGCCCACCGCCACCCCACACGTCGCCGCCCGCGTCGCCGGTCTGGTCTTCGTCTCCACCACCGCCGAGGGGCACGCGCACACCGTCTATGCCCTGTCGCCCCGGGTCGCCCGGCTGATCCGACTCGCGGAGAGCACCGGCGCCGGCGTCCTGGCCCGCTGCGGAACTCGGCGGCCGCCCCGGCCGTTACTCCGCGCCCCCCGGCCCAGCAGCCGCTGGGTGCTCTTCGGCGACCGGTACAACCCAGCCGATCTTCGCCTGGTCACCCGCGCCGTGGCCCACGCGTCACTCCGCTCGATCGACGGCTTCCGCGCCTCGACCGGAGCCCAACATCGGCTGGCGGCCCTGACTGGCCTGGCCCACCTGCCAAGGGCCACCTTGGTCGGCGACCGGGACCGGCTGACCCCGCTGCCGTGCACGGAGTCCATCACCGCCGCGCTGCCGACCTTCCGGCGGACCGTGTGCCCCGGCGCAGGCACCTGCTGATGCTGGAACGCCCCGGCGTGGTGAACACCGCCCTGGCCGGGGTGCTGGGCCAGGTCCTCGACGAACGGGGCGTACCCTCGTGCGGTTGACCGCCGAGCAGGTCACCGACGCCAGGAGGAACGAACGTTGACCGACCGGACCGAGCTGGAGCAGGAGATTGCCGTCGAGCAACGGCACCTGGACCGGGTGTACGCACGCCTCGCCGAGCTGCGCCAGGCGGCGGTCCGCGCCGAGTCCGACGGCTATCGCCTGGCTCGGGTCGGCAACTTTGGCGCGCTGGTCGAGCGGGACGCGATGGTCTTCCACGCGGCGCAGCGCCGGCACCTGCTCGACGCTGAGCACGAGGGGCTTGTCTTCGGCCGACTCGACCTGCACAACCGGCAGGTGCTGCACGTTGGGCGCCTCGGCATCCGGGACGAGGATGCCAGGACGTTGGTGGTGGACTGGCGGGCCCCGGCCGCCGCCGCCTTCTACCGGGCGACCCCGGCGCAGCCGCTGGGCGTAATCCGCCGCCGCATGATCTCCTCAAGCGGAGAGCGGGTCACCGGAGTCGAGGACGACCTACTCGACCCGGCTGCCACTCCGCCGGAGATGACGACGGTCGGCGACGGCGCCCTGCTGGCCTCCCTGTCCCAGGCGACCGGACGGGGAATGCGGGACATTGTGGCGACCATTCAGCGCGAGCAGGACGAGGCGATCCGCTCCCCGGGCAACGGTGTCACCGTGGTCTCCGGCGGCCCGGGGACCGGCAAGACGGCAGTGGCCCTGCACCGCGCGGCGTATCTGCTCTACACCGACCGCAGCCGGTACGCCGGCGGCGGCATTCTGGTGGTCGGGCCGTCGGCCGTGTTCGTCGAGTACATCGGGTCGGTGCTGCCGTCGCTGGGCGAGGAGACCGCGACCCTCGCCGCCCTCGGTGGGCTCTTCCCGGGGGTGCGTGCGACCCGTACCGACCCGCCGGAGGTCGCCGCGGTGAAGGGCTCGCTGCGGATGCGGCGGGTCCTGGAGCGGGCCGCCCGGGACGCAGCGCCGGGCACCCCGGACGAGTTGCGGCTGCTCTACCAGGGCGAGCTACTGCGGGTGGACCGTCGCGAACTGACCGCGATCCGCGATCGGGCGTTGCGGCGGGGCGCACGGCGCAACGAAGTACGCCGGGTGGGCTTCGACGGGGTCTTCGCCGCGCTCTGGGCGCAGGCCCGGAAGCTAGGCATTCCCGGGCTGCCGAAGCAGCGGGCGTTCGAGGACGAGTTGGCCGACCGGACGGACTTCCGCGAGTTCCTGAAGGCGTGGTGGCCCCGGCTACACCCGCGGCACGTACTCGACTGGCTGGCCCAGCCCGAGCGGCTGCGCCGGTACGCCGCGGGCGTACTCTCCGCCGACGAGGTCCGCCTGCTCGGCGAGGCGTACCGGGCCGGGGGTGCCCTTGGGTTGACCGTGGCCGACGTCGCGCTGCTCGACGAGTTGGACGCCCTGCTCGGCAAACCGATGAAGCCGGCCCGGCCCCGGCGGGACCCGTTCCAGCTAGCGGGCGGGGTGCGCGAGCTGAGCACGTTCGCCGATCGGCAGCGCGCCGCCCGACAGGCCGCCCGCGAGCGGCCCGAGGACTATCGCGAGTACACGCACGTGGTGGTGGACGAGTCCCAGGATGTGTCACCGATGCAGTGGCGCATGATCGGCCGGCGGGGGCGGTTGGCCTCCTGGACCGTGGTTGGCGATCCCGCGCAGACGGCGTGGACCGGCGACCCGGCGGAGTTGGCGCGGGCCCGCGACCAAGCACTCGGCCGGCGTCCGCGGCACCACTTCACCCTGACCACCAACTACCGCAACCCGGCGGAGATCTTCGCGGTGGCGGCGGCCGAAATCCGGCGGGTTGACCCGGACCTCCCGCTGCCGATCGCCGTCCGCTCGACCGGAGTCGACCCGGTGCGGCTGAGTGTGCCGCCGGCCGAGTTGGAGACCACCGTGCTGGCGGCGGTCACCACCTTGCTCGCCGAGGTCCCCGGTACGGTCGGCGTGGTCACGCCGGTGCCGCGCCGGGCCGAGGTCGCCGGTTGGCTGGACGGGCTCGACGCGCCCCGGTTGCAGGTGGTGACGAGTCTGGAGGCCAAGGGCATGGAGTACGACGGCGTCGTCCTGGTCGCCCCGGGTGAGATCCGAGCGGAGCCGGGGTCGGGCGTGCGGACGTTGTACGTCGCGCTGTCCCGCGCCACCCAACGGCTCACCACGGTTGACGTGTCCGGTTGAGCGGCGCTCGACTGATCGCGCTGCCCGGTGTCGCCGCCCGGGGCGCGACCGCTGGGTTGTCACCGCCCAGGGTGTCACCGCCCAGGGCGTCCCCGCTGGTCGCGGTTCCGCGGCACGGCTCAGGGCGATTTCGGCATACACATGGCAATGTGAACATAGGTTGGGTGCAGGACCGGACAGCCGGCGGAAGGTGTCCGAGTGGGTGCAGCACATGACCACCATGGGGCGGTAGCCAACGCGGGGCAGCGGCACCGGGGGCGCCTCTGGGCCGCCTTCGCCCTGCTCGCCGCCCTGATGGTGGCGGAGGCGGTGACCGCTGTCCGCACCGGATCTCTGGCCCTGCTCAGCGACGCCGGGCACATGTTCACCGACGTCCTCGGCATCGGCATGGCCCTCGCCGCGCTGACCGCCACCCGGCGCCGCGGCGGGGACCCGCAGCGCACCTTCGGGCTCTACCGGCTGGAGGTGCTGGCCGCCCTCGCCAACGCCCTACTCCTCTCCGCTGTCTCGATCTATGTGCTGGTGGAGGCCGTCCGCCGCTTCGGTGATCCGCCCGAGGTAAGCACCGGGCCCATGTTGGTCGTGGCCATCCTGGGCCTTCTCGCCAATATCGTCGCCTTCGCACTGCTACGCCCGGGCGCAAAGGAGAGCATCAATATTCAGGGCGCCTACCTCGAAGTGTTGGGCGACCTGCTCGGCAGCCTCGGCGTGATCGCGGCGGCACTGGTTATCGCCGGCACGGGCTGGCGGTGGGCTGATCCGCTCGTAGCAGTGGCGATCGGGCTGTTCATCCTGCCGCGGACCTGGCGGCTCGGGCGGGCAGCCCTACGCATCCTGGTCCAGGCCGCGCCGGACCACCTCAAAGTCACCGCGGTGCACGACCGGCTGGTCGCCGTACCCGGAGTGAGCGAGGTGCACGACCTGCACATCTGGACCCTCACCTCCGGCATGGAGGTAACCTCCGCGCACCTCACCGTCGCCTCCACCGCCGATGTCGGCGCGGTCCTCGGAGCCGCCCGATCCGCGCTGAAGGAGGACTTCCACATCGAGCACGCGACGTTACAGGTCGAGTCGGGGCCGGACAGCGGGGACTGCGGGTCCGTCGAGTGGTAGTGAGCTCCGCTCAACTACCGAGTACGCCCGCCTCAGCCGCACCGGTTAGGCTCTGAGCCGGCCTGCGCCAGGCGGCACACCGGTGCCGGCGAGGCCGCCGCCTAATCACCCGCCCGGGTGAGCCGGGGAACCAGGTACCTGGGGTGCATCCGCGTCAGCGGTAGGGATCTTCCGTCCCGAACCCGTCAGCTAACCCGGTCGGTGGTTGACGGAAGGACATCTGCATATGCCAACAGTGGCACCCGTACGACACCGCGCCGTCCGAGCGGCGGCCTTGATCATTGTGGCGCTCACCCTCATCAGCGCCGGCCTCGTCCCCGCCGGCCCCGCGGTAGCCGCTCCCCCCACCCGCCAGCTCGCGGTGACCGACGACCCGGAGGGCGGCACCCCTGCCCTTCGCGCCGAGCTCGAGGCAGCCAGCAAGGGCTACCTGGACGCCAAACGGGCGCTTACCGAGTCGGTGCAGCGACAGCAGCAGCTCACCGCCCAACTCAACACCACCAAGGCCGAGCACGCCGAGCACACCGAGCGGGTTGAGCAGATCGCCGACTTGGCCTATCGCACCGGTCCGCTGCGCACCGCGTCGGTGCTACTCGACAACGACTCACCGGAAAACCTCCTGGACCGCGTCGCCACGTTGGAGGCGGTAGTCGCCAACGAGGATCAGGCCCTGCACCAGTTGCAGGAGACCCAAGAGCAGATCACCCAGGACAGCCAGGCGGTCGAGGCCGAAATCATCGAACAGCGCAAGCAAGAGGCCCTGATGGCCAAGCGCAAGGAGCAGGCGGAGAAGGCGCTGACGGTCGCCAATGAGCAGGCCCGCGCCGCAGCCGCCCCCACCAACACCACCCAGAACTCGACCCAGGCGGCCCCGGCCCCACGCAACGCGGATGGTTCCTGGCCGGCTGAGACGTGCAGCGTCAATGATCCCACCCCGGCGGATGGTTGCATTACCCCGCGAACATTGCATGCGTTGAACCAGGCAAAGGCGGCCGGTTTCACCCGCTACGTGTCCTGCTTCCGCTCCGGCAGCTCCGGCGAGCACCCCAAGGGCCGGGCCTGCGACTTCGCCGCTCAGCCGGATGGCTTCGGCGGAGATGCCACCGGCGGCGACCGAACGTACGGCAACAACCTGGCGGCGTTCCTGGTGGACAACGCCGACCAACTCGCGGTGCTCTACGTGATCTGGTATCGGCAAATCTGGCTGCCCAGCAGTGGGTGGCAGTCGTACAGCGGGGCCGCCGGCGATCCATCGAGCGACCACACCAACCACGTGCATCTGTCGGTTTACTAGCCCGGGTGTGCGGGCCGGGAGCCGTCCGCTGCCGAACAGCTCCCGGCCCGCACACCGCCCGGGGCGAGCTAAGTCAGGCTCCCGGCAGGACCTCTGGGGCCGCCGCCCCCGCGACGTAGGGCTCGGGGGCGCCGAAGAGGCCGAGTAGACCAGCAACCCAGAGCTGCCGGTGCACGAACCGGCTCGGCTCGGTTACCACCAGCTTCACGCCGCTCACCTCTGCGGTCTGGAAGCCGGCGACCATCGCGCTAATGCCGACAGAGTCGATGAAGGTCACCAGCCGCATGTTCAACTCGATGCGGCGAGGACGGCCTTTGGCCAGGACCTCAGCGACCGCCTCACGTACCTCGTACGCGGTATCGACATCGATCTCACCGCGCGGCGAGATCTCCACGACGCTCCCGGGTAGGACCGCCTTTACGATCGACAGGCTCACGTGAGTACCTCCACTCGCCCACCAACAGGCACCTCATCAGTACGCAGGCCGCGACCGAGAGTATTCCTCCGACACGCTCGGTCGCCACCCCCTGGGGTGAGCAATTCTTGGGGTTCGAATGCCAGGTCGCTCTTATCCGAATATTTCACCCTCCGGTTACGGAGCTGTCTTTTAACTGGAACAGCCCCCAACCCGAACATCTCCCATCCGGAACAGTTACCAGCCCGACTAGTAATCAAACACGAACAGTTGTCAACACGAACAGTTCTCAATCCGAACAGTCAAGGGCCGGAGTACCCGAGACCCGAAACAGTCACGGGCCCAATGTAGCGGCCTGATGCGACGAAACGCGCAGACCCCGCCCGCCCGGCGTGGTCACTTGCCACGCCCTCCTCCGCTGGCCGCACAACCAACTCGTCGCGCCGACGCCGCGAAGTCGGGAACCATCCGGGCCGGGTGAGCCGCCCTCACCCCGCCACCAGCGACAGTGGGGGCATGACCGATCCGAACGTGCCGACCTGGTCGGCACGGGGCACCTGTTGGGTGGTGCGGTGATGACGACCCCACACCAGGTCACCCCACTCCTCCGAACCCCGGTGACGGAGAGCGACCACGTCCGGGGACCGGTGGACGCGCCGGTGACGCTCGTTGAGTACGCGGACTTCCAGTGCCAGTTCTGCGGGGTCGCCTACGCCAACCTCAGTGAACTACTCCGTCAGCGGGCCGACACGGTCCGGCTGGTCTACCGACACTTCCCGATCTCCAACGTGCACCCGTACGCGGAGAACGCCGCCCATGCCACCGAGGCGGCCGGAGCCCGGGGACGGTTCTGGGAGATGCACGACTGGTTGTACGAGCACCAGGACCAGCTCGACCCGGTACACCTCTCGCTCGGCGTCGGACAACTCGGTCTCTCCGCCGCCGAAATCGACGCCGAGACCGAACGGCAGGCCCACGGCGATCGGGTCCGGCGGGACTTCGTCGGCGGCATTCGCAGCGGTGTGGAGGCCACCCCGACACTGTTCGTCAACGGTGCCCGACACGACGGCGGGTACGACCTCACCGACCTGCTGGCAGCGGTTGACGCCGCCGGCCGGAAATGACCGGCGCGCTTCGCCGGTGGTGGCCGCCGCCGCGGTGCGCGGCGGCGGCCACCAGCAGGGCCACGCTGCGGCGGCGACCCGCAGGTGAGGTGGACCTGGCGGCCCGGATGGGGACGATCCGGATACGGGTCGGGGACCGCCGCTCAGATCAGCCGCAGATCCCGGGCCCGACGGACGGCCTCCCGACGGCGGGTGGCGTCGAGTTTACGATAGATGTTGCGTACATGCGTCTTCACGGTGTTGATCGACAACGACAGCTCGGCCGCGATCTCCACGTTGGAGAGGATGCTCTGCAGGTAGCGCAGGATGGTCACCTCGCGTTCGGTCAGTGGCTCGGCCAGCGCAGCCCCGGCAGGCCCGGCCCATTCGTCCGGCTCCGCCGCCCCGCGCACCAGGTCGCTCACCGCCGACCAGTGCGCCGTACCGGTGTCCAGATGAGCGGCCAGTAGGTCCCGCAGCTCCGGATCGGCACGCGTGAACGGCCGCCGGATGCCCTCCCCGCCGGCCAGGTCGAGGGCGACCTCCAGGGTTCGGTGCGCCCGTCGGTCATCCCCCGCCCGCTCGGCCAGCACCACGTTCAGCACCGCGGCCTCCACCCGCACCGGTAGCGGCCAGTCCACCGCCTCGGCCGCCTGCCAGTCGGGCAGGACCGCCTCGGCGGTCTGCTCGTCTCCGGCCCGCAGCTCCACCCGGGCGAGGCCGACCGCGAGTTCCGGGCCCGTCCCGGCAAGCAGTTCCCGGGCGGTGTCCAAGTCGCCCCGCGCCGCGCGTAGGTCGGCCTCGGCACCCCGCAGCCACCGGTCCAACTCCCCCCGCGACTCCCCCAGCCGCTCCCGGGCGGCGACGAGCAGTCGGTACCCACCCGCGAGGTCACCGGCGTCCCGCAACAGCTGGGAGCGGGATAGCGCCACCACCGCCCTCGCGGCGGGCTCCACGATCGCCGGCTCCGCCAACGCCAGATTCGCCGCCGCCTCCTCGGGCTGATCCCGCAGTAGCGCCACCACGGCCAGCGCCAGGTACGCGTAGCCGCAGTCGGTCCGGCAGGACCACCCCTGGCAGGGTGGGAGGGCGAGCGCGGAATGGGCCCCCGCCTCCGCCCGCCGCAGTTCACCGCGGATCGCGCACAGCAGCGCCACCCGGCTGGCACCGGCCAGCTCGGTTCGTACCCATCCGGCGGTCCGGGCGGCCAGGGACGCCGCCTCCAGCTGCCGCTGCGCACTGCCCAGCTCGCCGGCGGCGACATCGACCAGGCCGAGCGCGGTGCCCGCCACCGCCCACCCGTCGGCATCCTCGACCGTGGTGCCGCGCGGCTCGGCGACGGGCGGCACCGCCGGCGGGCGGTCTTGTCCCCCGGGTGCCCGCGTCGCCGAGTGGGTGGCAAGTAGCCGGGCGGCGGCGGCGCGCACCGCCGGAATGTCGTCGGACCAGCGGACCACCGCGAGCTCCACCGCGGCGACCAACCGGACGAAGCGCTCCCGGCGAGGCACCGGCAGTTCACCCGCCGCCCCGGCCAAGCGCAGATACCCCTCCGCGGCCGAAAGATCCCCCGCGTACGCCCGTTCCGCCGCGCACGCCAGGGCCAGCTCCGGATCCCGCGCCATAGTCTCGGCGGGCGGTGGTGGTGGCGCGGCCGAACACTCCCGGTCGTACGGCGCCAGCTCCGGCCACGTCATGAGGAACAGCTCGGTGGCCCCGGCCCAGTCACCGCCTACGAGCGCGTGCCGCAGGCCGTCGGCGGGCCGCCCGTTGTCGGCGTACCAACCAGCGGCTCGCCGGTGTAGCTCCCGCACGTGCTCGGTCGGTAGTCGGGCCAGCTCGTCCCGGAGCAGGTCGGCCAGGAGCGGATGGCAGCGGTACCAGGGGGGACGGCCGTCGTCGTGTCGCAGGACGCCGCCGACGCCGGCCAGCTCGGCCAGCCTCGCCCCGGTGTCCGGGCGGCCGGTCACCGCATCGGCGAGGCCAGCGCAGACGGCGTCCGCCACCGCCGTACTACGGAGCAGTTCCCGGTCATCCGGATCCAACCCGCCAAGGACCTCCTCGCGCAGGTAGCCGGCGATGTCCGGCTGGTCGCCACCGAGTTGCCCCACCCACCGGGCCGGGTCCGGCTGCCCCGGCAAGGCGAGCGCAGCGAACCGGAGCGCCGCCGGCCAGCCACCGGTGCGCTCGCGTAGCCGCCGGACCCCCTCCGCCGGAAGGGCCGTCCCATGCGCGGTCAGCAGGTCGGCGACCTCATCGCCGGTGAAAGCCAGGTCATCTGGACCGAGCTCGGTCAGCTCGCCGGCCAGCCGCCACCGGTGGACCGCCAGCGGTACCCCGGCGCGAGCCCCGACCACCAGGCGCAGCCGCTGCTCACAGTGGCGGAGCAGGAATTCCAATCCGGCGACCGCCGCCGGGTCGGTGATCCGGTGCAGGTCGTCCAGGACCAGCAGCACCGCCCGCTCCCGGGCGGCAAGTGCCGCGGCCAGCACCTCCAGCTGATCTGGACGGGGCGGCCCGTCCAGCGCCGCCGATCGCGGCGGGCCCACCGCGGGTCTCAGCGCCGCCGCCAGGTACGACCAGAGGCGTTCGCCGTCGTCACCGGCCTCTACCGAGACCCAGCCCAGGTCCGGCCGGTCCCGGCCAGACCCCGACTCCGACAGGTCCGGCTCCCCCGCCCCGACCGTCGTCGGCGACCCGGCACGGCCCCCGTCGGCGGCGTCGGTCACCGGACCACCCCACACCGGATCGCCGCCGGTGGCGGCCTGATACCAGGAGGTGAGCAACGTTGTCTTGCCCCAGCCCGCCGGCGCGACGACGAGAGTCACCGGCACAGCAGTCCCCTCGTCAAGCTGCCGCAGCAACCGGGGCCGCAGCACCACCGGTCCAGGCAGTGGACCCGGGGTCAGTCGGGACGCCAGGAGTGGCGTGCCAACTCCCGTGGTCTGCCGTCGCTCCTCCGGCATCGGCCCCACCCCCATCGGACACGTTCTCCCCAGGCCCTGCGGTTACCCGGCCGGTGGCGGTTCACCCCTTCCGGGGGAACCCGTTTCACCCAGGCTGAACCGATGCTGGGAAGAGCGGCGTCAGACGGGGCGGCGGCGAGCCGGGTGACGACGAACCGCGGTGACGGACGAAACCGGATAGCGGACGAACCCGGTGGCGGACGGAACGAAGGGGAGGCACGGGTGAAGCACCGCACGAGGCGGGCCAGGATGCTGGCGCGGCTCGCCGGCGCCCGACGGCGGGTCCGCGCGGTTGACCCGCGCCCCACTGCCCAGCCAGCCGGTGGTTGGGCGGTGGTGACGGTTGACCGGCCGCCCAACGAGGTGCTGCCCGGCGGGCGGTGGCCGGAGCCGCTGCGCCGACTCGGCCGCGCAGTCCAGGTAGACGTCTGGCCCGCGCCCGCGGACCGGGGCACCGAGTTGGCCGCGCGAATCCGTCCTGGTACGACCCTTCCGGGTCTCGCCGCGCACGTGGCGGGCGACCATCCCGACCGGGTGGTACGGGCCGCGTTGCGACAGGCCAAGCAGCTCGCCGAGACCGGTGAGGTGCTCCGCGCCGACCGCTCGCCGATCGACCGGGGGCCGGCCGGATGAGAGCGCTGTGCTGGGCGAATGCCGGCCAGGTCGCGGTCCGGCAGGTACCCGATCCGGAGCTACGCAACGGCCACGACGCGATCGTGCGAGTACGTCTGAGCGCCACCTGCGGCGGGGACCTGCCCCTCCTGGCCGGTCTGGCACCACACCTGGCCGACGGGGACATCCTCGGACACGAGTTCCTGGGCGAGGTCGTCGCGGTGGGGCCGCAGGTAAGCCGGCACCGGGTCGGTGACCGGGTGGTGGTCAGCTCCACTGTGGCCTGCGGCTCTTGTTGGCAGTGCCGCTCCGGCGCACCGTGGTGCTGTGACAACGGAAACCTGGCGCCGGAGGCGAGCGAGCTGGCGTACGGGCATCCCGTGCCCGGCGCCTTCGGGCGGCCCACCGCTGCGGGCGGGTTCGCCGGTGGTCACGCCGAGTACGTCCGCGTCCCGTACGCCGATGTCGGCGCGTACGGCATTCCCGACGCGGTCAGCGACGAACGGGCACTCTTCGCCGCGGACGCCGCCCCCGCTGGTTGGCTCGCCGCCGAACTAGGCGGGGTCCAACCCGGAGCCGTGGTGGCGGTCTGGGGTGCCGGGGCGGTCGGTCAACTCACCGCCCGTGCGGCCAGCCTGCTCGGCGCCGACCGGGTGATAATCATGGATCCGCAGGTGGACCGGCTGCGGATGGCACGACGGCACACAGACGCGGAGACGGTCGATCCGCGGCACACGGACATCCTCGCCGAGTTGCGCGAACGGACCGGCGGGCGGGGGCCGGACATCTGCGTGGAGGCGGTCGGACCGGCCTGGGACGGGCGACCGCGTTCCCTGACCGAGCGGTTCACCGGCGCGGCGGAGCGGCCTCCGGCGGTCCGCGAGGCGGTGCACGCCTGCCGTAAGGGCGGCACCGTGGTCGTGCTCGGCGAGTTCACCGGGCACGTGGACGCCTTCCCGCTGGGCGCGGTCGGCGCCAAAGGGCTGCGGGTACGGGGTGCGCGGCAGCACGGAGCGGGGCAGGTGCCGACGCTGCTGGAACGGATGGCCCGCGACGAGTTGCGAACCGAGTACCTGGCCACCCACCGGCTGCCGCTGGAGGAGGGGGCGCGCGGGTACGCCCTGTTTCGGGACCGACGGGACGGCTGCGTCCGGACCGTCTTCAGTCCAGAGTTGCCCTCTGCCGAATAGGCACCTCAAGTGGCAGACTCAGCGGATGTCTCCGGAGCGGACGTACGACCTCGTCCTGTTCGGCGCCACCGGCTTCACCGGAGGCCTGACCGCCGAATACCTGGCCCACCACGTGCCGCCCGGGCTGCGGTGGGCGCTGGCCGGGCGGAACCCGGACAAGCTCGCCGCTGTCCGAACTCGACTTACCGCTGTCGATTCGACGCTGGCCGAGTTACCGTTGCTCACCGCCGATGTCACCGACCCCGCGTCACTGCGGGCGGTGGCCGAGCGCGCCCGGGTGGTCGCCTCCACCGTGGGCCCGTACATCCACCACGGCGAGCCGCTGGTGGCCGCCTGCGCCGCGGCGGGCACCGACTACCTGGACATCACCGGCGAGCCGGAGTTCGTCGACCTGATGTACGTGCGACACCACGAGACGGCGGTACGCACCGGCGCCCGGCTGGTGCACACCTGCGGTTTCGACTCAATCCCGTACGACCTGGGTGTCTGGTTCACGCTCAAGCAGCTCCCGACGGGCACGCCAATCCGCGTTGACGGCTTCGTGCGGGCTGGGGGGCGCTTCTCCGGCGGCACGTACCACTCGGCCCTGACCGCGTTCTCGCGGACCGGCGAGACGAGCCGGGCCGCCGCGGCCCGGCGGACGGTCGAGCCGCCGCCGGAGGGCCGGCGGGTCCGGGCGGTGTCGGGCCGGATCGCCCGCTCCCCCGAGCTCGGCATGTGGGTGGTGCCGCTGCCGACGATCGACCCCCAGGTGGTACGCCGCTCGGCAGCCGCCCGCCCGGAGTACGGGCCGGACTTCCGCTACCGGCACTTCGCGGCGGTACGGCGGCTACCGACTCTGCTGGCCGGAGCCGCCGGGATCGCCGCCGTGACGGGGCTGGTGAAGCTGCCGCCGACCCGGCGCTGGCTGTTCGGTCGGCTCAGCCCCGGGCAGGGCCCGAGCCGCGAGCGGCGAGCCCGTTCCTGGTTCCAGCTGCGGTTCCTCGCCGAGAGCGATGGGCAGCAGGTGCGTACCGAGGTGACGGGGGGTGACCCCGGCTACGACGAGACGGCGAAGATGCTCGCCGAGTCGGCGCTCTGCCTCGCCCTGGACGACCTCCCCCCGGCCACCGGCCAGGTCACCCCGGTCACGGCGATGGGCGATGCCCTGCTGGACCGGCTCCAACGCGCCGGCATCACCTTCCGCGTGCGGTAGCCGGAGCCGACGCTGAGGGCAGGCCGGGAGCGGTGGGCCCGCGACGGTAGCATCTGATGGTTCACCCGACATCCGGACGGAGGCGTACGGAGCAGCATGCTCGACATGGAGTTGATCCGGAAAGATCGCGACGCGGTGGCGTCCGCGCTGGCCAAGCGACTGGACCCGGCGGAGGTGACCCGTGCGCTGGACGAGCTGTCGCAGCTTGACCAGCAGCGGCGCAGTCTAATCACCGAGATCGACGGCGAGCGGCAACGCCGCAAGGCGGAAGCTCGGGCGTACGCGGAGGCCAAGCGGGCCGGCCGCGAGCCGGAGCCGACGGTGGCCGAGGCCGGTCGTCGGCAACTCGCCGAGTTGGAGACCGAGCTGGGCGAGGTGCAGGACCAGCTCCGGGTTCGCATGAGCGAGCTGCCGAACCTGCCCGCCGAGGACGTGGTGCCCGGCGGCAAGGAGGCCAACCGGGTGGTGAAGACCTTCGGCGAGCCACCGGCGATCGCGGAGGTACGCGACCACGTCGAGCTGAGCCGACGGTTGGGCCTGGTTGACCACGAGCGGGGCGTGAAGCTCGGCGGCTCCGGCTTCTGGATGTACACCGGCCTGGGCGCCCGGCTGGAGTGGGCGCTGGTCAACTGGCTGATCGACCAGAACATCGCGGCCGGCTACGAGTTCCTGCTCCCGCCGCACCTGCTGCTGGAGACCGCCGGTTTCGCCGCCGGGCAGTTCCCCAAGTTCTACGACGACGTCTACCACCTGGACCGGCAGTCCGCCCCCCGTGGTCAGTTCCTGCTGCCGACCGCCGAGACGGCGATCCTCGGGGCGTACCAGAACGAGATCCTGGACACCACGAAGCTGCCGCTGAAGGTGTTCGCGTACACCCCGTGCTATCGCCGGGAGGCGGCCGGGTCACACTCGGACGAGCGCGGCACCGTGCGCGGCCACCAGTTCAACAAGGTGGAGATCTTCCAGTTCGTCCTGCCGGAGCAGGCCGACGCGGCGCTGGAGGCGATGGTCACCCACGCCGAGAGCCTGGTGGAACGGCTGGGCCTGCACTACCAGCGCAGCCTGCTCGCGGCCGGTGACTCGAGCGCCGCGATGCGCAAGACCCTCGACATCGAGGTCTGGATGCCGAGCACCGGAAAGTACAAGGAAGTCTCGTCGGTCTCCTGGGGCGGTGACTACCAGGCCCGGCGGGCGGCGATCCGCTACCGCGAGCCGGGTGGCAAGCAGACCCGCTTCGTGCACACGCTGAACGGCTCGGCGCTGGCCACCAGCCGCCTCTTCCCAGCGATCCTGGAGCAGTTCCAGCAGCCCGACGGGAGTGTCCTGGTGCCGGAGGTGCTGCGGGACCGCCTCGGCACTGACCGCCTCGCCCCTCGCTGAGGCCGCCGAGATCACCGCCGCCGACCATACCGGGCGCAGGCCCCGGCGTGGTCGGGCCAGAGCCGACGACTGACGCCCCCGGCGAGTGCCGGGGGCGTCAGTCGTGGTGGGTCGGTCAGCCGAAGCAGGTTGGTACAGAGCCGGGGCTGCCGATGCAGTTGGTGGGTCGGTTGTTGATGATGGTGATGGTGCCGAAGACGTTGATCACGCCGCCGTTGTAGACGCCGCCGGGTTCGTTCTGGGCGATGTTGTCGGTGACCCGGACGTCGGTGAGGGTGAGGACCCTGGTTTCATCGAATGGGCTGAAGAAGATGCCGCCGGCCGCTCCACCTGCCTGGTTGCCGGAGACGGTGGTACGGCGCAGGGCCACCACCGGGTCACCGTCTTCTACGCCGACGATGGCGATGCCGCCGCCGTCGCCGGTGGTGGCGGTGTTGTACACGATCTTGCTGTCCTCGATGGTGGCGCCGATGTCCTCGACGAGGTAGAGCCCGCCGCCGGAGGTGGCGGTGTTCTCGGCGACCTTGACGTGCTGGAGCAGGAGGGATTCGTCGCCGTCGTCGTAGATGCCGCCGCCGAGTCCGCTGGCGGTGTTGCGGGTGATGGTGCTCTTGGTGATCTCGGTGAGGTCCCCGTCGCTGTGCATGCCGCCACCATCGACCGCGGTGTTGTCGCTGATCACGACGTGGTCGATGGTCGCGTTGCCGTCGTTGTTGGCCAATCCACCACCTTCGTCGCTGGCGGTGTTGTGGGTTACCTTCGACTTGCTGATCAAGACGACGGCGTTGTCGTTGAAGAGGCCGCCGCCGTCTTCGGCGGTGTTGCGGGTGATGGTGCTCTTGGTGATCGTTACCTTGCTCCGGTCGCTGTAGATTCCGCCGCCTTCGCTACCCGCGCCAGTGGCGATGTTGTCGCGGACGGTTACCCGTTCGAGGGTCAGGCGGGTGCCTTCGCCAGCAGCGATGCCGGCGCCGTCGGCGTCCGCAATCTGTCCGCCGGCGACGGTGAGGTCTTTGAGGGTGAGGTCGCCGCCGGTGATGACCTCGAAGATGCGGAAGTCGTCGGCGGCGGCGGCCCGGATGATGGTGGCGCCCTGGCCGTAGATGGTGATGGGTTGGAAGACCTGGGGTAGTCCGTTGTCGTCCTGGTTGATGGTGAGGGTGTAGGTGCACTTCTCGGCGAGGCGGAGGGTGCCGCCGCCGGCCTGGTTCGCCGCGGTGATGGCGGCGATCAGGGCGTTGGGGTCGCAGGGCACCGGGGTGCCCTTGTCCTTGCCGTCACCATGGCCATCACCCTTCCAGCCCGGGTTTCCGGCGGTGCTCATTTCACCACCCCCGTCGCCGTTGGCGGAGCTGTTTCGGTGCTGTTCCGGGCCACCCTTGCCGGAGGTGTTGCTGCCGTCGCTCCCCGACAGGGCGGCTCGGGTGAGCGCCCCGGGCGCTTGGGCGAGGCCCATGGATCCGGTGGCGGCCACGGTCGCAAAGCCAGCGAGAGTCGCTACGCCCAGCGTCGTCGCCGTCCGGGCGAGCCGCCGCCGACGGGCTCGTCTTGGTGGCCGTGCTTGGTCCGGCATCGTGATCTACCTTCGTGTCGGTCGGGTCCGCGCTCCTGGTGAAGCGGTGGGGCGGCCGTCCAGCCGCACCAGTAGTTAAAGTCCACCAAACCGAATGATGAGGCGCTTTCACCGTAAAGTTCCTCATATCGGTACAAGACACCCATCGCGTCAGCCCGGATGGCCAACCATCGTCAAGCCGACAATCCTGTCCGTTTTGAGGATGTTTTTGATTTCATGTCTGATTCCGGTTGCGACGGGGCTAGCGTGCGGGTGGCTACTACCAACGATTCGGTCGCCGAGGAAGCCACCCGGTCCATCCGACGGTGGTCTCTTCGTCGCTGGCGGGAAGGACACGACACCGCGATGAGCTATCAGGACACCCACGAACCCGAGGCCGCCCGCCAGAACGGGGACCGACCGAGGCCACGGCGGCGCTGGTGGGCAGCCGGGATAGCCGGCGTGACCGGCCTCGCCCTCAGCACCGTCGGCGTCGCCGCCGCCCCAGCCGCCGACGCCGCCGGGCGCACCCAGACCACCGCCGACGACCACAGCAAGCACGGCAGCGGCATGACCGACGCCCGGCGCGACCGCGGCAAGACCGACGCCCGGCGCGACCATGACGACAAAGGCAAGCCCGGTGGCGGCACACCAGTCCCCTGCGATGCGGATGCGCTGATCGCCGCGATCACCCTCGCCAACGCCCGCGGCGGAGCCACCCTCGACCTCGCCAAAAACTGCACCTATCTCCTGACCGCCGACCTCGGCGGTGCCGGCCTGCCCGCCATCACCACCCCAATCACCCTCAACGGCAGCAAACACACCATCATCGAACGCGCCGCCGCCGCCGACGAGTTCCGCATTCTGATCGTCGAGGCCGGCGGCGACCTCACCCTCAACCACCTCACCATCACCGGCGGCCAGACCGAAACATTCGACGACGGTGGGGGGATCCTCGCCAACAGCGGAAGCACCCTCGCCATCAACCACAGCGTGATCAAAAAGAACATCGGCAACAACGGTGGCGGTGTGGCCAGCTTCGGCACGACCACCGTCAAGCACTCCACGGTTAGTGGGAACACCGCACGGGCCAGCGCTGGCGGCCTCCAGAATACGGCGGGCCTGCTCACCATCGGACACTCCACCATCACCAAAAACACCGCCACCGGATTCGCGATCGGCGGCGGAGTCGGCAGTGTCAACAATGCGACCACACGCATCAGTCACAGCAGCATCACCCACAACCATTCCGGACTAGCCGGCGGAGGAATCGGCGACAACGCTGCCATCAGCGTTGTTACCGACTCCACCGTCAGCCACAACACCGCCGCCAATTCGGGGGGCGGCATCTTCGAGGAGGGGCAACTCACCCTGCGACGCGTTAAGCTCACGGACAACAACGCCCCGGGCGATGGCGCTGGTGGCCTCGAAATTCAGAACGTTCTCGGCGCGAGCGCCGCAACCATCGAGGACAGTGAAATCACCAACAACAGGGCGCCCCGGGGCGGTGGAATTCGCAACCTCGCCGTTCCAGTCGTGCTTCGAAACACCCGGATCGCCGGAAATCAGGCCGATACCGGCGGCGGCGTCTTCAACAACGACAACGCCATTCTCACCCTCTTCGCCACCAAAATCGTCAAGAACACAGCCGTCACCGACGGTGGGGGCATCCTCAACATTGCGGGCGGCACCGTGAATCTGAACACCGCCACCGGCACCGTTGTGATCAAGAACCGACCCAACAACTGCGTCAACGTCCCAGGCTGCGCGGGCTGACCTGCCACCCGGCCCGCGCCACCAGAGGTTGGGTCCCACCGCCGGCCGGCGGTGGGACCCAACCCTCCTCGTACGATCTCGCGACGACCAGTGGCCTTTCTCCCCTGGCATGGGGGCAGGGTCCAGGGGTATGACCGGACGATGAGGGCAAGCTTCCGGCTCGGCCGGATCGTGGGCGTACCAGTCGGGGTCAACTGGAGTGTCCTGGTCATCTTCCTGGTGATCGCCTGGGCGCTCTCCGCCAACCAGTTCCCCCGCACCTACCCGGACCAGCCAGGGATCGCGTACCTGATCGCCGGCCTCGCCGCCGCCGTGGTCTTCTTCCTCGGCCTGCTCGCCCACGAGGTCTCGCACGCGATCGTCGCCAAGCGCAACGGACTCGAGGTCGGCGGCATCACGCTCTGGCTCTTCGGCGGAGTCGCCGAGCTGAAGGGTGAGGCGCCGAACCCGGGCGCAGAGCTGCGCATCGCCGGAATCGGGCCGCTGGTGAGCCTGCTGATCGGCGTCTTCTTCGGCGCCATCGCGGCGGGAGTGGCGATGACCGGGTACGACGGGCTGTGGCTCGGCGCGCTGGCCTGGCTCGCCGGCATCAACGTACTGCTAGCCGTCTTCAACGTGCTGCCCGCCGCCCCACTGGACGGCGGGCGGCTGCTGCGGGCGGCGGTGTGGAAGGCCACCGGGGACCGGACCAAGGCGTCGGTGGTGGCCGCCCGGGCCGGCTGGGTCCTCGGGGCGCTCCTGATCGGCCTGGGGTTCTGGCAGTTCTTCGCCGGCGGCGGGTTCGCCGGCCTGTGGCTGATCCTGATCGGCTGGTTCCTGATCGGCGCCGCCACGATGGAGGAGCGGCAGGCCCGGATGGGCAGCGCCCTGAGCGGTATCCGGATCGCCGACGTGATGACACCAGAGCCACAGACCGCCGCCGGCGACATGACCGTTGCCGACTTCATCGAGCACTACCTCTTCGCGTACCGGTACTCAGCGCTTCCGCTGGTCGCCGACGACCGACCGGTCGGGCTGGTCACCCTCGACCGAGTCCGCCGGGTATCGGCAGATCGCCGGTCCACCACCACCCTCGCCGAGATCGCCTGCCGCACCGACGAACTGGTCCTCGCCACCCCGGATGAATCGCTCAACGAGCTCCTCCCCCGGCTCACCGACTGCGCCGACAGACGGGCACTCGTGGTGGATGACGGGCGGCTGGTCGGGATCGTGTCGCCCAGCGACATCAGCCGGGCGGCGCAGCGCGGCAGCATGCGGGAGCAGTTGGCCGGGCAACCAGGTTCTTAACGGGTGCGGTTACCGGCCACTGGGCTGGGAACTCCTGGTCGATGAGCAGCAGCCACCAGGTTCCGGCGCCACCGACCACACCGGGCCCCCAGCCCACCCCGGCACCGCCGCCAGCGCCGACCCCGGTGCCGCACCCCGGGCCGCCACCGCGCACCGGGCCACTAACGCTGACCAGGCCGCGGCGTACCGGGCGGGTGATCAGCGCCGGCCACAACACCAGGCCACCGGCGGCGCACACCGGGCCCCTCAGACGTACGGTCGGGTGGTGTAGGCCAGCTTGAGCGCGGCCAGACCGGCGTCCTTCGGCACCAGCCGACCCCACCCGGAGTTGAAGTAGTTCGTCTGCACGATCCGTGGCCCCTGCTCCGCGTTGAGCGCGGCGACGGCGGCCGGCACGGTCCCGATCCACGCCGCCTGGTCGGGAAGCTCAGCCGACCGGACCCCCCACTCCGCGATCAGGACCGGGCGGGAGAGGGCGATCGGGCCCAGATCGGCGACCGCCCAGTCCTTGGTACGGCGAAACCGGGCCAGCGCGGTGTGGGTGGCGCTGGTGGCGTAGACATTCCACTGCAGGAAGTCGAGCTTCGCCATCAGCGCCTCCGGATGGGTCCGCTGATAGCAGGCCCGGTCAAAGCCGCCCGCCCCCACCGAGAAGGTGGTGCCGGCGGGCAGGCTCCGGGCCTTGAACCAGGTGACGATGTACGTCAACGCCGCCACCGCACGGGCGTCGGACTCCGCCCAGGAGTACGCCCTCCCCGCCTCCGTGGTGCCGAACTCGTGGTCGGTGTCCAGCTCCGAGGCGAGTTGGAGGTTTACCCCAACGCCCATCTCCTGATACTGCGCCAGC
Source organism: Salinispora fenicalii (assembly GCF_000514815.1). Taxonomy (GTDB): domain Bacteria; phylum Actinomycetota; class Actinomycetes; order Mycobacteriales; family Micromonosporaceae; genus Micromonospora; species Micromonospora fenicalii. The sequence goes on along the minus strand of NZ_AZWQ01000009.1, from coordinate 42,253 downwards.
GCTCGCGCGAACAGCCCGTCGCACTGCCCGGAGAGCACCTGGCCGTACCCGTATGCCCGGGGCCAGGTCGTCCCGGGCCGCTGCTGGATGGTCATCGCCGGAGCCGGGACCGTGTACGTCCGGCCGTTGACCCGAAACGTCTGCCCTCTGGCGTGCGAGGCGCCGTAGTGCTTCAGCTCCAGCACCATATTGATCTTCATCCCGGCCGCACCGAGCTCCGTCAACCAGGGCTTGTTCCAGCCCGGGAAGAGGTAGCCGTCGGCGAAGCTGCGGTACTGGGTCAGTGACCGGATGTTCCCGCCCGCCAGGTCCGCTATCGGATTTCCGTTGCCGGAGAGGTAGTAGCCGCCCAGGACGGGCGAACCAACCTGGTAGTCGGCGGTGGTGGTAGCGGTGCGCCCGCCGGAGTCGCGCACCGTGACGGTGACCCGGGGCATCACGCCACCGCCCGGTAGTCGGCCACCGCGCCGTTGTCCGACAGCTTCGTCCAGGCGCGGCCGGAGTCATCGACGACGGTGAGGGTGAGCGGGTCGATGACCGCGGTCATCTGTACGGGCGCGCTACTGTGGCCCCGCACGTCGGTGAGCACGACGGTGACGGTCGCCGGGCAGGTATCGGTGTCGCTGTAGGTGACGGTCAGTCTCATCTCGTCACCGGGAGCGTAGACCGCCGCGTTCAGGGCAACGGTCACGGTGGGAGTAGCCATTGGTCGGCTCCTTCCAAACGTGGGTGGGGCGGGCCGACGGCACGGATCGCGTCAGCGACGACGCTCGCGCCGGGCTCGGTGGGGCGGTGGGGCGGTGCCGACCGAAACACTGCTGGCTCCGCCAGGCCCGAGGGTCGGGATGTGGCCCGCCATCCACGCCTCTCACCTGCTATAACAGTGCGTCGGCGTGACGCCCGGCGTCCTGTCCGTTAGCCGATCAGCCGGCTGTCGCGCGCCTGATTGCCCCTCTTCTCGGCCGCCCCGCGACGCCCCGTTGCCCGTTCACAATCCGTGCCGGCCTTCGCCCGCCACCAGCTCGGCGACCCGCGCCTCGGACCGGCCCGAGAACGGGTGCCGCAGGGCGGCGACCGCCCGTTGGGTCTCCGCAGCGATCAGGTCAGCGTTGATCGCGGCTCCGGCGACAGCACCGCCGGCCGCGGCGGCCCCTACCTGGGCCATCAGGTCGGTGACGTTGCCCGCCGCCCAGACCCCCTCCACCTCGGTGCGTCCGGTCGGATCGGCCGGGATGTGCTCGCCGAGCCCGCTCGGGTGCTCGACCGCCCGCAGCCCGAGCCCGGCCAGAAACCCGGCCCGCGCCACCATCCGCGGCCCAACCGCCAGGGCCGTCCGGGGTACAACCGTGCCGTCCACCAGCCGTACCCCGACGAGTCGGTCGGCGGCGGTCTCCAGGGCCGCCACCGTACCGGTGACCACCCGTACACCCCGGGCTTGCAGCTGCTCCGCCTGCTCCTCGTCGGGTCCGGCGGACATATGGGTGAAGTAGCTGACGTCGGCGCTGAGCTGGCGGAAGACCAGGGCCTGGTGCACCGATCTCGGACCGGTGGCGAGCACACCGATGGCCTGATCCCGCACCTCCCAGCCGTGGCAGTACGGGCAGTGGAGAACGTCTCGGCCCCAGCGTTCACGTAGCCCGGGAATGCTCGGTAGCAGGTCAACCAGTCCCGTGGTGACCAGCAGGCGGCGGGCCCGTACCGACCGGCCGTCGGCCACGGTCACGACGAAGCCGGCACCGTCCCGAGCCGCGGTCGCGACCTCGGCGGTCACGACGTCGCCGCCGTAGCCGCGCACCTCGGCCCGGCCGCGCCGAAGGAGCTCGGCCGGCGGCATGTCCTCGCGGCCCAGCAGCCCGTGCACCCCCTCGGCCGGGGCGTTGCGTGGGGCGCCCGAGTCGAGAACCACCACCGATCGGCGCGACCGGGCGAGCATCACCGCCCCGTTCAGGCCAGCGGCACCGCCACCGGCCACCACCACGTCGTAGCTCTCTTTCAGCTGATCGGTCATTCTGACCACCTCCCGCCGCCACGGTGCCCCCAGCCCGCAGTGGCCGCAAACTCTGTTGCTGATGTGGCAAACTCCTGGCCATGGACGGTGACCTGAACCAGGCTCTCGACGCGGTCGGCCCCCGACTGCGCGCCCTGCGCCGCCAGCGCGCAACCACCCTGACCGACCTCTCGGCGGAGACCGGCATTTCGGTGAGCACCCTCTCCCGGCTCGAGTCGGGCACTCGCCGGCCGACCCTCGAGCTGCTCCTCCCCCTCGCCCGCGCCCACGGCGTCACCCTCGACGAACTCGTCGGGGCGCCGCCCACCGGCGACCCCCGCATCCACCTGCGCCCGATCATCCGCCACGGCATGACCGTGCTGCCGCTGACCCGACGAGTCGGCGGCATCCAGGCCTTCAAACTGATCATCCCGATCAGCAAGCGGAAGCCAGAACCCAAGACCCACGACGGATACGAGTGGCTCTACGTCCTCAACGGGCGGCTACGACTCCTGCTCGGCGAGCACGATCTCGTACTGATGCCCGGCGAGGCGGCCGAGTTCGACACGCGAGTCCCGCACTGGTTCGGCGTCGCCGAGGACCAGCCGGTCGAGATCCTCAGCCTCTTCGGCCAGCAGGGAGAGCGAGCCCACCTCCGCGCCCGGCCCAAGGCCCGACCATCTTCGGAGTGAGGCAACCGGCCCCGCCCGAGCCCGGGTCGACCCTCGCGCCGACCGTGCCGACAGCCCGACGACACCAGTGATCGACGGCGCTGGTGCTGCGCGCATGACCTCCAGCAGCGGGGGTAGAACCACCAGGTAGATCTGCCGTTGGCCCGCCGACCGACGAGGGACGCCTGCATGTCACCGCACGCCAGCAACCAGCCGGCCAAGGCCTCCGGTACCTACCGCATCGGGGGCGACCTCCCGGTCAACCGACTCGGGTACGGGTCCATGCAGCTCGCCGGCCCGGGGGTCTGGGGCATGCCGGAAGACCCGGCGGAGGCGGTCCGGGTGCTCCGACGCGCCGTCGAGCTCGGGGTTACGTTCATCGACACCGCCGACTCGTACGGGCCGTTCGTCTGCGAGATGCTGATCAAAGAGGCGCTGCACCCGTACGCCGATGATCTGGTCATCGCGAGCAAGGCAGGGCTGGTCCGGGGCGGTCCGGAGGACTGGCAGTCGCTCGGGCTCCCGAAGTACCTGCGTCAGCAGTGCGAGATGAGCCTTCGCTACCTCGGCCTGGATTGCATCCCGCTACACCAGCTACACCGCATCGACCCGGAGGTGCCCTTCGAGGATCAGCTTGGCGTGTTGATCCAGTTCCAGCAGGAGGGCAAGATCCGGCACATCGGCCTCTCCGAGGTGACCGTCGAGCAGATCGAGACAGCTCGACAGATCACCCCGATCGCCACCGTGCAGAACCTCTACAACGTCAGCACTCGGGACGCCGAGCCGGTGCTGGAGTACTGCGAGCGCAACGATCTCGGGTTCATCCCCTGGTACCCGATGGCAACCGGTGACCTCGCCCGCCCCGGCGGCCCGCTGGAAACGATCAGTGCCGAGTACGGCGCGACGCCCGCGCAGCTCGCCCTGGCGTGGTTGCTGCGTCGCTCGCCGGTCATGCTGCCGATTCCGGGCACCTCTTCGATGGCGCACCTGGAGGAGAACCTCGCCAGCGCTGAGGTGGAGCTTACTGACGACTGGTTCGAGACCCTGACTCGAGCCAGCTGACCTAATCATCCCTCTAGGTACACCTCAAGGCACTTTTGCCCGATTTGGGCAAATTTTTCGTGTTCGCATTCTCGTGGGGCTTGTGTCGGTTTAGCGTGCGGGTGGCTGCTACCGCCTACCCGGTAGCCGAGGACGACACCACCCCGGTCTGCCCCCGGGGCTGGTGCCTCCTCGCCACGCACGGGGGAAGGACACCGACACCGCGATGAACCAGCAGGACCACACCCACGAACCCNAACCGGACCGCCCCGGCGGACACCGGGCGAGGTCACCGCGGCGCTGGTGGGCCGTCGGACTCGCCGGCGTGACCGGCCTCGCCCTCACCGCCGTCGGCGTCGCCGCCACCCCGGCCGCCGACGCCATCGGACGCGCCTTCACCACCGACAACCGCACCGACAAACCCCACCGGCCCGGCAACGACCGCGACAACCGCGGCGGCGACCAGGGCAAACACGACGACCAGAACAAAGACAACGGCAAGGGCAAAGGCAAGGGCAAGAAGGAGAAGAAGCCGCAGGGCACCCCCGTGCCCTGTGACGCCGACGCCCTGATCGCCGCGATCACCCTGGCCAACGCCCGCGGCGGCGCTGTGCTCGACCTCGCCAAAGACTGCACCTACCTGCTCACCGCCGACATCGACGGCGCCGGCCTGCCCGCCATCACCACCCCCATCACCCTCAACGGCGGCAAACACACCACCATCGAACGCGCCGCCGCCGTCGACGAGTTCCGCATCCTCACCGTCAACGTCGGCGGCGACCTCACCGTCAACAAACTGAAGATCACCGGTGGACAGACCGACGGCGACGGCGGCGGCATTCTCGTGGACCCCGGCGGGGCTCTCACCACCAACCACAGCACCATCACCCGCAACATCGCCGCCACCGCAGGAGGCGGCATCGGTAATAACGGCACCACAACTGTCAAGCACTCCACCGTCAGCCACAACACCGCCGGCACCACCGGCGGCGGCATCTGGAACACCGGCCTACTCACGGTGACCAAGTCCGAGGTCACCGCCAACATCAGCGGCGCCTCCGGCGGCGGCATCCAGAGCACCAACGGAACGCTGTTGGTCGACCACAGCCGGATCACCGCAAATCAGAGCCAGACCAGCGCCGGCGGAATGGAGTTATTCGGCGGTACCGGCGTCGTCACAAACACTAAGATCACCGACAATACTGCGCTTGCGGTGGGCGGAGTCACCGCAAGCACTGGACAGCTCACGCTCCGAAAGGTCCTCATCGCCAACAACACCGCAACAACCGGGCTGGGCGGCGGGATGAATGTGAACCCCAGCACGACTGCGGTTGTCGAGGACAGCATCATCAAGAACAACACCGCCGCTGCTAATGGCGGAGGTATCTTCAACTTCGATTCGCTGGTCCTGCGGAACACAAAGGTAGTCGGTAACCAGTCCGGAAACCAGGGAGGCGGAATCGTCAACAGCATTGCCGGCGTCCTCACCCTCTTCAACACCCAGGTGATCAAGAATATCGCCGTCACCGAAGGTGGAGGCATCTTCAACGCCGTCCCTGGCGTAGTGAACCTGAACCTCGCCACCGGTACCGTCGTCATCAAGAACCGACCCGACAACTGCGTTGACGTTCCGGAGTGCGTCGGATAGCAACCGCGCACTTTCCACCTGGATATCGGGCCTCAACGAAGGGTTCCCTCCTCCGCCTACCGGCCGAGGAGGGAACCCTTCAACCCTGCAACCAGGAAAATAGGCCTGCAGTAAGCAATACTCTTATGGATACATTCTTCCCCTTCGCACCTCTAAAGCCAACTCCTCGGGGTCAACTAAAGGGGCTGCTATACCGCCTCCCGGGTAGTCGAGGAACAACCGCCCGTCAGCTACCACCTGGGTGGGTTCATCATCCGTGACCAGGAAAGGACACCAACGCCGCGATGAACCGTCCACACCGGCCCCCACCGGGCACCCCAGGTAAAACTCCAACGACATCACGACGGCGATGGTGGGCCGTCGGGCTCGCCAGCGTCGCCGGCCTAGCCCTCACCACCGTCGGGCCCCCCGCAGCCTCGGCCGCTGAGGTGGCCGAACGCAACCCCACCACCGACGATCGGTCCTCCGCCGGAGAGCACCGCGACAAGAGCGACAAGGGTAGAGGCAAGCAGGAGAAACCGCCGGGCACCCCCGTGCCCTGTGACGCCGACGCCCTCATCGCCGCCATCACCCTCGCCAACGCCCGCGGCGGCGCCACCCTCGACCTCGCCAAAGACTGCACCTACCTGCTCACCGCCGACATCGACGGCAGCGGCCTGCCCGCCATCACCACCCCCATCACCCTCAACGGCGGCAAACACACCACCATCGAACGCGCCGCCGCCACCGACCAATTCAGAATCCTCACCATCAACGTCGGCGGCGACCTCACCCTCAACAAACTCAAACTCACCGGCGGACACACCACCACCGGCGACGGCGGCGGCATCCTCGTCAACCCCGGTGGCACCCTCACCAGCAACCACAGCACCATCACCCGCAACATGACCGCCACCGCAGGAGGCGGCATCGCCAACAACGGCACCACAACCATCAACCACTCCACCATCAACCGCAACACCGCCGGCACCACCGGCGGCGGAATTGACAGTGCCGGCCTCCTGAAGTCCAACGAATCTCACATCGATGCAAATATCGCCATCACCGCCGGCGGCATCTACGAAACCGGCAACACCGTCACCGTCAAGGGCGGCAGCATTTCGGACAACCACGCAATCATCACTGGAGGGTTGTTGATGTCCGGTGCCAACGGTGTGGTAACCGGCACCAAAATCACCGGAAACACCAGCAGCGCCAGCAGCGCCGGCGGCGTCCGGATCGAGAACACCTCACAGCTAACAATGCGGCACGTCAACCTGTCGAACAATACGTCGGGCTCCACCGGAGGCGGGTTGTTCGTCGGACAAGTGGACAGCTTCGCCGTCGTCGAGGACAGCATCATCAAGAACAACACCACAACAGGCGCTGGCGGAGGAATCTTCAACAGCGGGGAAACCGTGTTGCGCCGAACAAAGGTTGTCGGCAACCAGGCCGATCAGGGAGCCGGCATCTACAACGCCGGCAGTAACGTCACCCTATTCAACACCCAGGTGGTGAAGAACCTCGCTATCACCGTTGGCGGAGGTATCTTAAACAGCGGCGGTACAGTGAACCTGAACACCGCCACCGGCACCGTCGTCATCAAAAACCGGCCCAACAACTGCGTCAACGTTCCAGGGTGCGCCGGATAACAACCATGCGCCTATCCTAGTAGGGCCCCACCTCCATCACCGGCGGAGGAGGGGCCCTAAACCCGCTGGACAGAAAGTCCAGAACCATCGAAGACAGAGCGACACAATGCTCTTATGGATATCTTCTTCCCCTTCGCACCCCTAAAACCATCTCCTCGGGTTCAACTAGAAGTGCTGCTACCGCCCTCCCGGATGGCCGAGAGACAACCCGCCAGCCAGTGGGTGGGTTCATCATCCGCGACCAGGAAAGGACACCAACGCCGCGATGAACCGTCCACACCGACCCCCACCAGGTCGCCCAGGTAGAACGCCAACGAGATCACGACGGCGATGGTGGGCCGTCGGACTCGCCAGCGTGACCGGCTTGGCCCTGACTACTGTCGGCGCCCCGGCCGCCGCGGCCGCCAACACAGCCGGACGCGACCTCGCCACCGCCGACGGTCGATCCTCCGGCGGGGATCACCCCGACAAGAGCGACAAGGGTAGAGGCAAGCAGGAGAAGAAACCGCCGGGCACCCCCGTGCCCTGTGACGCCGACGCCCTNATCGCCGCNATCACCCTNGCCAACGCCCGCGGCGGCGCNNNNCTCGACCTCGCCAAAGACTGCACCTACCTNCTCACCGCCGACATCGACGGCGCCGGCCTCCCCGCCATCACCACCCCCATCACCCTCAACGGCNNCAAACACACCACCATCGAACGCGCCGCCGCCGCAGACGAATTCAGAATCCTCACCATCAACGTCGGCGGCAACCTCACCCTCAACAAACTGAAGATCACCGGTGGACAGACCGACGGCGACGGCGACGGCATTCTCGTGGACCCCGGCGGGGCCCTGACCACCAACCACAGCACCATCACCCGCAACATCGCCGCCACCGCAGGAGGCGGCATCGCCAACAACGGCACCACGACCATCAACCACTCCACCATCAGCCGGAACACCGCGGATATTCCCGGCGGCGGCATCTGGAACACCGGCCTACTCACCGTGACCAAGTCTGACATCACCGCCAACATCAGCGGCGCCTCCGGCGGCGGCATCCAGAGCACCAACGGAACGTTGTTTGTCGACCACAGTCGAATAAGCGACAATCAGTCCGTAACCGCCGGTGGCGGCCTGGAAGCGTTCAACGGAAGCGGCACGATCTCGAACACCGAGATCACCGGTAATTCTGGCCGCGCGGCGGGTGGCGCTAACGTAAGCCTTGGGCAACTCACCTTCCGAGATGTCCTCATTGCCAACAACAGCACAACGATGGGGCTAGCCGGCGGCCTGAACGTGAACCCCGACACAGTCGTGACCGTCGAGGACAGCACCATCAAGAACAACACCGCCGTCGCTAACGGTGGCGGTATCTTCAACTTCGATTTACTGGTGCTACGCAACACAAGGGTGATTGGAAACCAGTCCGGAAACCAGGGGGGCGGGATCTACAACAACTTTACTGGAACCCTCTCCCTCTTCAACACCCAGGTGGTCAAAAACATAGCCGTCACCGAAGCCGGGGGAATCTTCAACAATGCCATTGGCGTAGTAAATCTGAACCCTGCCACCGGCACCGTTGCCACCAAAAACCGACCCAACAACTGCGTCAACGTTCCAGAGTGCGTCGGATAGGCACCACGCCTAACTAAGTGAGCGTCCCTCCTCCGTTTACCGACGGAGGACGGACCCTCAACCCGTGCAAACAGGGAGAACAAGGCCTCCGGGAGCGGTGGTGGCGTAATACCAATGGGCATTTGTTTCCCCTTCGCGCTCCTATAGCCATCTCCTTGGGTTCAACTGAAGAGGCTGCTACCGCCTCCCGGGTAGTCGAGGAACAACCACCCGCCAGCTACCACCTGGGCGGGTTCATCATCCGTGACCAGGAAGGGACACCAACGCCGCGATGAACCGTCCGCACAAACCCCCACAGGGTTCCCCAGGTAAAACTCCAACAAGATCACGATGGCGATGGTGGGCAGTCGGGCTCGCCGGCGTAACCGGCCTGGCCCTCACCACCGTCGGCGCCCCCGCCGCCTCGGCCGCCAACACGGCCGAACGCAACCCCACCACCGCCGACAATCGGTCCTCCGCCGGGGACCACCGCGACAAAAACGACAAGGGCAAGGGCAAGGGCAAGGGCAAGGGCAAGAAGGAGAAGAAGCCGGCGGGCACCCCCGTGCCCTGTGACGCCGACGCCCTGATCGCCGCCATCACCCTCGCCAACGCCCGCGGCGGCGCCACCCTCAACCTCGCCAAAGACTGCACCTACCTACTCACCGCCGACATCGACGGCGCCGGACTCCCCGCCATCACCACCCCCATCACCCTCAACGGCAACAAACACACCACCATCGAACGCGCCGCCGCCGCAGACGAATTCAGAATCCTCACCGTCAACACCGGCGGCAACCTCACCCTCAACAAACTCAAACTCACCGGCGGACACACCACCACCGGCGACGGCGGCGGCATCCTCGTCAACCCCGGTGGCGCCCTCACCACCAACCACAGCACCATCACCCGCAACATGACCGCCACCACAGGAGGCGGCATCGCCAACAACGGCACCACGACCATCAACCACTCCACCATCAGCCGCAACACCGCTGGCACCGTCGGCGGCGGCATCATCAATGACAATGGCCTCCTCACCGTCACCACGTCACAGGTAAAGGCGAACACCGCCAGCGACACCGGCGGCATAGCAAGCGTCGGCAGCGCTGCCACGGTGAGCGCGACGAAGAGTGTCATCGCCGATAACCAAGCACTTAGTTCGACCGGAGGTTTGCTGATCACCGAGGGCGTCGGAACGATCTCCGACAGCAAAATCACCGGAAACACGGCGCCCCAGTTCGGCGGAGCGCTGGTTGACGGGCAACTTACCCTGCGAAAGGTCGAAATCACCAAGAACACCTCGACAGCGGGATTCGGTGGTGGGTTGTTCATCGACTCCGATGCCACCGTGGTCGCCGAGAAGAGTCTCATCAAGGGCAACACCGCCGCTGCAGGCCTCGGCGGTGGTGTCTTCAACCCGAGCCAACTTGTGCTGCGAGACTCCAAAATTGTTGACAACCAGGCCGATCAGGGTGGCGGCATCTACAACGTTGGCGGCGGCGTCACCACCCTGTTCAACACCCGGGTGGTGAAGAACCTCGCCACGACCGACGGCGGAGGTATCTTCAACAGCGGCGGCACGGTGAACCTGAACACCGCCACCGGCACCCTCGTCATCAAAAACCGACCCAACAACTGCGTCGACGTTCCAGGGTGCGCCGGATAACAACCACGCACCCACCGAATACGGGCCCCTCCTCCATTGACCGATGGAGGAGGGGCCTAAATCCGCTGAAGCAGGAAGAGCAAAGCCGCCGACGGCAGTAGCGGCACGATCCTCTAATGGATATTTTCTTCCCCTTCACGCCCCCAAACCATGCCCTTGGGTTCAACTAAAGGTGCCGCTACCGCCTCCCGGGTAGCCGAGGAACAACCACCCGCCAGCTAACACCCTGGGTGGGTTCATCATCCGTGACCAAGAAAGGACACCGACGCCGCGATGAACCGTCCGCACCGACCCCCACCGGGTCACCCGGGTAAGACTCCAACGAGATCACGATGGCGTTGGTGGGCCGTCGGGCTCGCCGGCGTAACCAGCCTCGCTCTCACCACCGTCGGCACCCCCGCCAACGCGGACGGACGCGTCCTCGCCACCGCCGACGATCGATCCTCCGGCGGAGATCACCACGACAAGAGCGACAAGGACAAGGGCAAGGGCAAGAAGGAGAAGAAGCCGCCAGGCACCCCCGTGCCCTGTGATGCCGATGCCCTGATCGCCGCGATCACCCTCGCCAACGCCCGCGGCGGCGCCACCCTCGACCTCGCCAAAGACTGCACCTACCTACTCACCGCCGACATCGACGGCGCCGGACTCCCCGCCATCACCACCCCCATCACCCTCAACGGCNNCAAACACACCACCATCGAACGCGCCGCCGCCGCAGACGAATTCAGAATCCTCACCATCAACACCGGCGGCAACCTCACCCTCAACAAACTCAAAATCACCGGCGGAAATACCCCCGACGATGGCGGCGGCATCCTCGTAGCCGCCGGCGGTGCCCTCACCACCAACCACAGCACCATCACCCGCAATTTCGCGCTGACCTCGGGTGGCGGAATCGGCAACAACGGCACCACCCACGTCAACCACACCACTATCAGCCGAAACACTGCCGGCGATAGCGGCGGCGGAATCCACAGTTTCGGCCTCCTGAAAGTCAGGGAGTCTGACATCGATGCCAATATTGCCAACGCTGGCGGCGGCATATTCGAATCCGGCAGCACCGTCACCATCAAGGGCGGCAGTATCTCCGGCAACCAAGCAACCGCCGCTGGAGGGTTGTTCGTGTTCGGCGCCAACGGTGAGGTGACCGGCACCAAAATCACCGGAAACAACACCTCCGACAGCGGCGCCGGCGTCCGGGTGGGCAACACCGCGCAGCTAACGATGCGGCACGTTAACCTGTCGAATAATAGGTCGGAACTCTCCGGAGGCGGGTTGTCCGTCGAAGCGGGGGACAACTTCGCCGTCGTCGAGGAGAGCCTGATCAAGGACAACACCGCAACTTCCACTGGCGGAGGAATCCTCAATAGCGGGGAAACGGTGTTGCGTCGAACAAAGGTAGTCGGGAACCAGTCCGACCTGGGCGGTGGAATCCGAAACTTCGGAACAATCAGCCTGTTCACCACGAAGGTGACCGAAAACATCGCCATCACCATCGGCGGAGGAATCCTCAACACTGCCGGAACAGTGAACCTGAACACCGCCACCGGCACCGTCGTCATCAAAAACCGGCCCAACAACTGCAACAACGTTCCTGGCTGCGCGGGCTAGCCCCGGTGTCTAACCCGTCACCAGGGGTTCCGTCCGGCCGCTGTTAGCGGGCGGACGGAACCTCTCCTCCCCCGGCCATCGGCCGAGGTCAGGTGGTCAGGTGGCCTGCACAAGCTGAACCAGGTTGCCGCAGGTGTCGTCGAGGACCGCCGTGGTGACGGCACCCATCTGCAGGGGCTCCTGGGTGAACCGGACGCCCATACCGCGAAGTCGTTCCACTTCTGCGATGACATCCTCGACCGCGAAAGACGTAGCCGGAATTCCATCGTTGACCAACGCCTCCTTCCACGGCTTGGCCGCGGGATGGGCGTCCGGCTCGAGCAGCAGTTCGCAGCCGCCCGGATCCTCTGGCGAAACGACCGTGAGCCAGCGGTAGTCGCCGAGCGGAACCTCCATCTTCTTCACGAAGCCCAGCACCTCGGTATAGAACCGCAGTGCCACCTCCTGGTCGTGCACAAGAACGCTCGTGACGTGAATGCGCATCAGCTCTCCTTCGCTTCGCGGTTGCGCCATCGATTGGTAAGGCGCTCCAAGGGCTCGGTGTTGAGGTGGTGAAACTTGTAGCGACCCGCCCGACGGCTGGCCACCAGGTCGGCCCGGATCAGCACCTCCAGGTGCTGTGAGATCGCCTGGCGGGACGAACCCAGCTGGTGCTTCATGGTCAGTCGCGAGCAGATCTCGAACAACGTCTGACCGTCCCGCTCCGCCAGCTCGTCGAGGATCTTCCGGCGGGTCGGGTCGGCCAGTGCCTTGAAGACGTCACCCGTTCCAGCCTGGTGGCCCTTGTCTGCGCCAGCATCACTCACCCGACAATGATAGGCAAGTGGCTACTTGCCTATCTAGCCACTACTCGACACGCCAGCCCCGCCCACGCCTGGTCCCCCGTCAGGGCTCTCCACGCGATCCGCCGGGCTCACAGCGGCCCTCTGCATCGACTCCGAGCAGTGGAAAGATCGCAAGAGTGGCAAGATACCCGAGGTCAGGCGCGCTTCTTGATGGTGGGCCGGAGGTACCGCCAGGCGAACCACTTCGCCACGAACACCGGTGATCCGCTCCCGCTACGCCCGCGCCGCTCCTGAGTCTGATCGCCGGCCTTGTCGAGGTGAGCATCCAGCTCCGCACCGAGCGCTGATTCGAGGACGGTCCGGATGATCCCCGCGAGGAGCCCACCCGGGCCGACCAACGAGACTCCATCGGCCTTGGCCCGCTCGACCACTGCTGCGCAAACTCCACCTCCGCCGACGTCGGTTCAGGAAGCTGAACAGCGTTGTTCTTGTCTGTCATGACGTGGTCCTTCCTGGACAGGATCGACGTCCTGTACAGGAAGGACCACCCGGGTCAAACACGGAATTCTACGCAGTCCCTGCCGTCTCCCCGGCTCGGGTCTGCTCGGGGTCGCGGGGTATGGCGTCGTTGCTGTGTCGGTGGGCACGGTGGGGCAGACGCAGGATGACGGCGGCGAGGACGGCGGCGAGCAGAGATCCGGCGAGAATGGCGATCTTCACATGGTCATGACGTCCGGTGCCATCGGCGAAGGAGAGCTCACCGATGAGCAGGGAGACGGTGAAGCCGATTCCGGCGAGCATGGACAGTCCGGTGATGTGGGTCCAGGTCAGATTGGTGCCGAGACCTGTTCGGGTGAGGCGGGTGACGAGCCAGGTGACCGCGATGATGCCGAGGGGCTTGCCGATGACGAGCCCGGCGATGACGCCGATGGCGACCGGATCGGTGAGGGCGGACACCAGTCCGCCCAGGCCGCCTATGGCAACCCCGGCGGACATCAACGCGAAGACAGGTACGGCCAGGCCAGCGGAGACCGGTTTGACGGTGTGCTCGAAGCGTTCGATCAGGCTGGTGGGCACGGCGGTGTGCTCGTGCTGGGCCTGCGGGCGGGCGGGCACGGTGAGGGCGAGCAAAACTCCGGCGACGGTGGCGTGGACACCGGAGGCATGCACGAGTGCCCAGGCCGTGAGAGCCAGCGGCAGAAGCAGCCAGGCGGAGGTCACCTGGCGTCGTAACAAGATCGCGAAGGCAACCAGCGGTAGGGCGCTGGCCAACAGCGGCGTGACCGACAGGGTGGCGGTGTAGAAAACGGCGATGATCATGATGGCGATCAGGTCGTCCACCACGGCCAGGGTGAGAAGGAAGACCCGGACGGCGGGTGGCAGGTGTCGGCCAATGACGGCGAGTACCGCCAAGGCGAAGGCGATGTCGGTGGCGGCGGGGATGGCCCAGCCGCGTAGGGCGTCGGCTCCGGCGGCGGCGGTGATCAGCACGTACACGGCTGCGGGTGCCAGGACACCGCCGACGGCGGCGGCGATGGGCACCGCGGCGCGGCGTGGCTGCCGGAGTTCACCAGTCACGAACTCGCGTTTGAGTTCCAGCCCGGCAACGAAGAAGAAGATGGCCAGCAGGCCGTCCTTGGCCCATGCCGCCAGCGACAGATCCAGGTGCAGCCAGGTCGGACCGACAGTGAACGAGCGCATGGCGTCGTAGCCGGGGGATCCGGGCGAGTTCGCCCAGATGAGCGCGATGACGGCTCCGGCGAGCAGGAGCGCGCCGCCGGTCGTCTCCGCGCGCAGGACATCGGCGATGCGGCCGGCCTGGCGTCGTACGACGGATCCGGGCGGGAGATCTTGTCGGGTGGCGTCCATCGGTCCTCCTGTCTGGTGGGTACGGGGCAGCGCCTCACGAGGGACGTGTCACGGCGAGGCTGAGCAGCTTTGTACGGCTCGGCCTCGCCGCCGGGTCGCTGCCCACCTCACTCGCGAGGGCCGGGCGCGGCGGTTGCTTGTCCGTTCCGGACGGCGAGGGCGACGCCGTGATGGTGGTCGAGGGCACTGAAGGTAGTGGGCGATCCAGCCGCCACGGATCAGCCCGAGTTCGATGCGCTCGTCGACGGTGGTGAGGACTCACGGCTGCCGCGGGTAGCGGCCTGGGCGACTGCGCCGGTGTCCACGCCCCGTACCGCGACGCCAGCGGGTCACCGCGACGACGATCAGCCAGGCGTAGGTCGACACCGACGACGGTGGCGTGCCGGACCGGAAGGCCGTCGGCCGGGCAGGCAGCCCACGGCCCGCTGCGCGGCGGCATGCGCCGTTCCCGACATCGGTGGTCGCAGTGGTGGGCAACTCGGCGAACAAACAGCGGGGTCGTCGTCATCACCGTGCCCCTCGTCGCGGTGTCGGCAACTGTTCGAGGTGATCAGTGCGCGAATCCGGGGCGGAGTCGGTCGGCTCGCCGGCGTCGATGGCGTCCGTGGTGGTGCCGCGGGTGCTGTGCAGGCTCCATACGATCGACACCGTGAGCGTGGCGACGATGACGCCGAGAGTGACCGGAATCGGGAGTTTGCCGACCGGGGTCTCCGACAGGATCAGCTTGACGCCGGCGAAGGTGAGCAGGACTGCAAGTCCGTAGTGCAGGTGCACGAAGCGGCGCAGCAGCCCGGCGAGGCAGAAGTAGAGGCTGCGCAGGCCGAGGATCGCGAACGCGTTCGCGGTCCAGACGATGAAGGTGCTACTGGTGATGGCCAAGATCGTCGCCACAGAATCCATGGCGAAGATCAGGTCGGTGGCCTCGACCGCGATGAGCACCACGAACAACAGGGTGGCCACCCGCTTGCCGTTGATTCGGGTGAAGAACTTGTCGCCGTGATATGCCGGGTCGGTCGGGATCACCTTGCGCACCAGACGTACGACCGGGTTGCGGTCCGGCGGGGTCTGCCCGCCGTGGCGGAATGCCATCTGGTAGCCGGTGTAGATGAGGAACACACCGAACACGTAGGCGGTCCAGAAGAACGATTCCAGCAGTTCCGCGCCGACGATGATGAACACCAGCCGAAACACCAGGGCGCCGATGACTCCCCAGAACAGCACCTTGTGTTGGAAGGCGGCGGGGACGGCGAAGTAGGTGAAGATCAGCGCGAAGATGAACACGTTGTCGATCGACAGCGCCTTCTCGATCAGGTATCCGGCGTAATAGGTGCCGGCTACCTCGCCACCCTGCCACAGCCACAGGATCACGCCGAACAGCAGACCGGCGACGATCCAGATACCAGACCAGATCGCGGCCTCGCGGAACCCGATGACGTGGTTGTCGCGATGCAGGAACAGGTCGACTGCCAGCATCGCGGCAACCGCGAGCATGAGTACGGCCCAGACCCACCAGGACACGGACATTCTTGGGGAGACCTTTCGTCCCGGCCGGACCCACACAAGAGGCCGGCCGTGCTGGACGAAGGTCTCCCCAAGCCACTGAACCAGTGGCTGCACCACCGGAACCCGGGTAGGCCGGACTCGTACTGACGGCGGTGCGCGGAACGTCGGGTACTCCCCTTCGAACTACGACGAATTATTCGCGAAGCATGCTTCGTCTGTCAAGACTAGGGAGAGGACTTGCGATGCTGGTTTCGTGTCTCGAACTACGTAAATCGGAGTAGAGGACCACGTCGAGAACGGAGGCGCTGATGACTGTGGCAGCCCAGCCGAACACTGCACCCGCAGCGAAAGGGGTGGACATTTTTCACCAACCACGCGCACGTGCTACTGGCCATCGTTCGCGAGCCGGCCGCACGCCTGCGTGACGTCGCCACCTCCGTCGGCATCACCGAACGCGCCGCCCCGCAGGTTAAAGATCAAGTTAGTCCTCGCCGCCCCGGCCGACACCCTGCTGTCGCTCATCACCCGGAGGGATCGCAACTTGCCTCGGCGTCGAGCCCCAGGAGGCGCAGAAGGCGCTCCGGCATGCCAATCTGCGGATCACCTTGGAGACCTACGTGCACTGGCTGCCGAAGAAGGACCGGCCGTGGCCTGGTCGGTGACCTCCTGCGGAACTCCGGCAGTGCCGGGCAGAGTAGCTACCGAACCCAAGATCGGAGTTAGGTTGCGCCCTGACTCTGTGCCCGATGATCTTCAGCTTACGTTTTCGCAGCTCAGGAGTGGCTTGGAGTGGGGCGGGCGGGACTTGAACCCGCGACCGAGGGATTATGAGTTGAATCCCGATCATGATCGCGGGTGACGGGCAGTCCGTAGGGGTGTCTATCTATGCAGGTAGACACCCCTACGGCGGTTCATTCGTAGTGGACAGTGTCGCTTAGTCCGTAGACGTCCGGGCTCACGTCGGGCTCACTTTGGCTGCCGCTCTGCCTGAGCCGCTCCGGGATCTGCGAAGTACAGTCCGAGCACCTGAATCGGCCAGGTCGGTTGGCTTGGCCTCGCCGCGTGGGCCGACCTGAGTCCCCGCTTTCATGGCACGCTTACCTACTGCCAGCTTGTGGAGGGGTAGCGATAGGTGATTGGGCTGATTCCTTCTGACTCTGGCTACCCTACTCCAACGGGATCGTGTACGCGTGCACGAAGAAGGTTTCGACGCGCGCCCAGTGCAGGTGACCGGCAAGTGCCCCGTCGCCCTCCCGACCGAGGACCACATGCACATGGACCTTGCCGTCCCGGATCTCGCCGGTGCCACTCAACTCGAATGGCTGCCGGTACTCGTTGACGATGTCCGTGCTTGCGTCGTCCGCAGGCATGTTGCTGATCGCGCACCCCTCAACAGCACCGATGAGAGAGACGATTGCGCCATTCGCTATGCCCTCTTCCGCTGCACGCCGGGTAAGCGTGTCGACTACTTCTTCACCAGGCTTGACGCTCAACAGCTTCATCGACTGCTTATCCAATCTTTAGAGGAGTGGCACCGGCCAGCACTGCCGCATATGCGCGCAGGTTTTCGCGGCACGGTTCGTTCTTGACAGCCAACATCAGAGCGGATCGCATCCGGGTATCCTCTATGTCTATGCACGTCGCGAACAGTACGGCGCTGCACCATCGGGCGGCGGCGTCCCGGTTGTTCGCAAGCTCATCGGCAAGACGGCGCGATGCCCACGCTTTCGTGCCGTCACCTTCACCAAGCGTCCAGTCGGCTGCATGTGTGTTTGTCGCGCCGGATAGATCGGCTGCTCGCTCCCACGGCAGTTCCAGGACTCGGCTGGCGACGGCTGTGACGTAGAGGTGTCGGGCGTCTCGGTCGCTGCGGATGGCCGAGATTGCCGCATCGCTAAGGTCAGCCGCTCCCACCTTGGCGAGGATGCCGGCGGAGTTGACTCTGAGGACTGCGGTGGCACCGCTACGCATCCATGCGGTCAGGCCCCGGCATGCTTTCTCGTTTTCGGCTGCCAGAGCGCTGATGGTGAGATCGGTGGCGTGACTGGTCTGGGCGGTAGCGAGGAGATGCCCGCTGCCCTGGGCGATGTCACCGAATACGCGGTGGGCGACGAGAACGTCGGTCAGTGCCGGGTCCATGAATCGGTAGGCTCCGCCTGCTGTTCGTAGGACGTGTGGGTGCGCGTTCAAGCGATGAGAAATTGACTGCGGGATTCGGGAAGGATCCAGCTCGTCCTTACGGTTTTGCCAAAGGTGCCATGCGAGCCAATCGACGGCTTCGTGGTCACCAATTGGCTGGGCGGGAATCGAAGGGTCGTACAGAAACCCGCTGGCGGCGGTGGCGGCCGTCGAGGAAAGGAACTGGCGGCGGTTCACTGTGCCCTCTTTCTCGTCCAGCTCTTCGTTGGCGGCTGGCAGTGCGAACCACAATCGGTCTTCCGGTATGTGTAGCACTGCTGCCCACTGCGCCAAGCGGTCAAGGTGGACGACGGGGGGACCGTTCTCGATCCGGCTTAGTTGAGCTTGGCTCATGCCGACCCAGGAAGCGGCCTGATCTTGAGATATCGGATGGCGGCCATGGTAGGGGTGGGTTCGCCAGGCTCGGATCACTCGGCCCATGTGGCGGTCTTGTAGCGCTCGAGCAAGGACGACCTCGTTCCAAAAGTCGGCCGGAACCTTCGGCGCTGACTCTGGGTGCTGTCGGTCGTGGGACGAGCAGGGTGAACAGCGGCCATCGGTATTGTCGCGTGCGAGCCGTGCGCCGCAGCGGCAATAGCGGGTCTGGCGGGTCGATGTCATCTTGGCGTCCTTGCGTGGCTGCCGAGCCTTGATGGTAGGCAGTGCCTCTCCAAGATCCCATCCGAGTGTCGGTTGTGCCCATGCAGGAGGTGCATATCGACATCCATCATCTGTCATGTTGCCCAAGGTCCGCCCCACGGCATCGTGTCGTAACGATAAGCGATAGGTCGATTACGGCGTTGCGGCTCCTGCTTTGCGCTGCTCAGTCCACGCAGGCAGGCGGTCGGCACGTTGCGCTAGGCCGGACAACGCCCGGTCTTCCGCTCGCAAGGCGTACGACCACCAGCGTGAAAGGCGGTTGAGGATGGCCATGTACCCCGGCGGCGAACAGGTAGATGCCGCGCAGGTCGCGCTTGAGCGACACGCGGTGTCGAGCGCGGATGGTAGGTGTCTGAGCTGCGGAACGGCGGGGCCGTGCGCTTCCCGGGAAGCAGCGGTGTTGGTGTTCACGCGATCACTACGTCTGCCCTGCCGTCGGCCCGGGGCTACTCGCCCGGAGCTGGTCGGCGCGCGTCGTGTCGGTGTGCCCATGCTGCTCGCGGCGCGGTAGGTGGTCGTCATGGCAGTTGCCACCGCTGCGCGTTTTCCCCTACGCGCTGCTGCGGAGCCGGTGACGCCAGCAACGGTGGCGGATGCTCGTCGGTTGCTGGGGGCTCGGTTAGCGAACACGCGTAGGGCTGCCGGCGTCAGACAGGTGGACCTCGCCCGGATGGTTCGCTGGTCGCGCAGCACGGTCGCCAGCGTCGAGACGGGACGGGACGGGACGGCAGTCAACTCCACGAGAGTTCTGGTTTGCGTGTGATCTTGCTCTGGGTGCCGGTGGTTTGTAGGTGGCCGCGTGGGCGAAAACCGAGATGCTGTCGAGCCGCTTACGCGATCAGAGAGCGATGGAGCGGATCCAGCTGCGCTTGTCTGAGTCGCCGCCAAGGTGCGTGTGCCGCGATCTTCAACTCCTGCTCAATGAAGTAGCAGTAGCTACGTCGGCGGCGCACCTCGGCCGCTCGTCCGTCGTCCAAGCGGATGGAAGGGACAGCGCCGTGGATTACGACGCGGACCTGAGCCGTCCTCGGCACCGTCCGTATCGGTCACGCCGCCTCCCGCGCGGCCGGGCGTCCGGCATGCCGGTCAGGGCGTAGGCGCAAGCGCCTGACCCCTGGGCCGACGATGCCGCCTGCGGGCTACCTGCCGTCGCTTCGGGCCGCTCCACCGTCTGCTTCGGCGACACGGGCGTCGGATGGCCCGACACAGATCGATTGGACTCGCGCGGCCGAGACGGTGACCCGAGGTCAGCTCGGCCGTGCAAGGAGTCGCACGAGTGGAAGGAGTGAATCCCTCTAGCACGTCAGCTCTTGGCACGAACCCGTCAGCTTTCACACAGAAGGAGACACGGCACCATGACCGACACGATCACTGGTAACCCGACAATCGAGGCGTACACCGGTCCGATCGACCTGTCCCGTCCGCACTTCGTGGGCATCGGCGGTTGCGCGATGTCCGGCCTGGCGCGGCTGTTGGTCGAGTTGGGCCACGAGGTCAGCGGCAGCGATCTACGTGACTCGGCCGCGCTGGCGGCGCTGCGTGCGGCCGGCGTGCGAGCGCAGGTTGGGCACGACCCGGCGCGCACTGAGGGCGCTAGCTGCGTCGTCTACACCACCGTCGCGCAGAACGCGCCCGAGGTGCGTGCGGCCCGGGTCGCGGGCGTCCCGGTGGTGCATCGGGCGCAGGTCCTCGACGTGTTGGCCGCCGCGCGGCGACTGGTGGCGGTGTCCGGATCGCATGGCAAGTCCACCACGGCGGGCATGCTCGCTCACATCCTGCGCACGCTTGGGCAGAACCCGAGTTACCTGATCGGTGCCGACGTGGCCGAGGTCGGCTCGGGCGCCCACCTCGGCGCGTCTCGGCTGCTGGTGGCGGAGGCGGACGAGTCGGACCGCTCGTTCCACTTCCTTACTCCGTCGATCGCGGTCATCACGAACGTGACCGACGACCACCCGGAGAATTTTGTCAGCCACGCCGAGGTTCTGCGGGCCTACGTCGGGTTCGGCGGCCGGGTCGCCCCCGACGGGTTCCTGATCGTCAACGCGGATTGTGTGGGGGCGACGGTGGCCGCCGATGTGATCGCCGACGAGCGTCCCGACCTGACGGTACTGCGCTATGGCTGGGACCGGACGGCGGATGTGCGGCTGTTGGACGTGCACGCCGAGGGCTGGAGTGCGTCCGCGACGGTGCGGATGCCGAACGGAACGGAGGCCCGGCTGACCTTGCCGACTCCGGCGACGCACCACCTGGACAACGCGGCGGCGGCCATTGCGTGCGCGGTGGCGCTGGGCCTGGACCCCGTCGACGTGGCCGGGGCAGTGTGCTCTTTCGCCGGGGTGCGTCGGCGGTTCGAGCACATCGACACCCGCGCCGGGGTGACGGTGATCGATTCCTACGCCGATCACCCGCACGAGATCGCCGCCGATCTGGATGCCGCGCGCACCCTGGCGCGGGGTCGGGTGTTCGTGGTGTTCCAGCCATCCGGACACGCCCGCGTGCTGGCGTTCGGGGAGCGCATCGGCGGCGTTCTGGCGGACAAGGCCGATCACGTCTTGCTCCTGGATGTGCACGGCACGGTGCCGACCGGTCGACCCGTGGCGGACACCTCCGCGATCGTGGCCCGGCTGCGCGAGGGCGACTACTGCCTGCCGCTCGGCCCGGACCAGGCGGCGCGGCTCATCGGGCGGATGGCTGGCCGCGGTGACGTGGTGCTGACGATGGGCACCGGTGACGTAACCGGCTACGGTGCGGCGATCCTTGACGCTCTGAGCAGCCGGAGCGAGGTCGCGTTGTCCGCGTGAGTGCTACGCCTGGGCGGTGATGGCGCCGGGTTCCTCGATTAGCTTGTCCGCGAGCGCGAGGAGCCCGGCGCTGTTGGCTGCCTTGACCAACACCACGTCGCCCGGCCGCAACCCGTCGCGCAGCAACTCCCACGCCTCGGCTACGTTGCCCGCCCGGTCTAGGGCCGTGCCGTTGCCGGCTGCTCCGGTCGCGTACTGCTCGGCGTCGGCTCCGCCGATGGCGACTAGCCACCCGGCTCCGATCTCGGCCACCTGTTGCCCGATCTCGCGGTGCACCTGTGCGGCGTGGTCGCCCAGCTCAGCCATCTCCCCGAGCACCGCGACCGCCCGCCGCCCGTCCCCGGCCATCGCGTGCAAGGCGCGCAACGCGGCCCGCATCGCGTCAGGCGCGGCGTTGTAGGCGTCGTTGATGACGGTCACCCCGTCGGCGCGGGTGCTGACCTGCATGCGGCCGGGCGACGCCGCCTCGGCTTGCGACACCGCGTCGGCTACCGCCTCGATCGGGTGCCCTAGACCGAGGGCAACCGTGGCGGCGGCCAACGCGTTGGACGCCTGGTGCAGGCCGTAGAGACGCAACCGCACCTCGGCGGCCTGGCCGCCATGCATCAGCCGGAAGCCGGCGCGGCCCAACTCGTCCACGGTCACGCTCTCGGCGCGCACGTCAGCCGGGTTGTCGATGCCGTAGGTCAACACCCGGGCGCGGGTACGGCTCGCCAGCGCGGCCACCAAACCATCGTCGCCGTTGAGCACGGCCAACCCGCCGTCGCGGGCGTCGGGCAGCGCTTCCACGATCTCACCCTTGGCCTGGGCGATATTCTCCACCGACCCGAACTCGCCAAGGTGCGCGTGTCCGACGCGGGTGACGACGCTGACGGTGGGTGGGGCGATGCGGGTCAGGTAGGCCACGTGGCCTATGCCGCGTGCGCCCATCTCCAACACCAGATAGCGGGTGTCGGCGGTGGCGCGGGTGACCGTGTACGGCAACCCAAGCTCGTTGTTGTTCGACGCCCGGTTGGCCACCGTGGCACCCCACGCGGGCAGCACCTGGGCGAGGATGTCCTTGGTCGACGTCTTGCCCACCGAGCCGGTCACCCCGATCACGGTGGTTTGCGGCAGCCGGTCCACCACCGCGCGGGCGAGTCGCCCGTAGGCAGTGGGCACGTCCTCGACGACCACGGCGGGTACTCCGACTGGCCGTGACGCCAGCACCGCTGCCGCGCCGGCCTCGATCGCCTGGGCGGCGTAGTCGTGCCCGTCGACGCGCTCACCGGGCAGCGCCACGAACATGCCGCCGGCCTCGACGCGTCGGCTGTCGAACACAACTGGGGCGGTCACGATCACGCCTTGGGGAGCGTCGTGGACGGCTCCGCCGACAACGGCCGTGATCCCTTGCAGAGTCATCGGAAACACGTGATGAACCTACCGCCTGCGGTCGGCGGAACGAGGGCTGTAGCCGGATCGCGGTTGTCTGCGCGCCGGTAGCTACTGGCAATAGCCCAATTGGCACGATGCCAACTGTCGCTAGCGCTACTGGCACTGTGCCGAGCTGTGTTTTATGTACCGCAATTCGCCTGCCGGTCGCCGGTGGTCGTGATCGTGATCGTCGACGAGTTGGCAGAGCTGTACCTGGTCGCCTCCCGTGCGGACAAGGACGAAGCGCTGCGGGCGACCACGAACCTGTTGCGATTGGCGCAGCTCGGCGCGGCCCTCGGCGTGCACCTGATCCGCCGGGCTCACGTCGGGCTCACAGCGGCCCTCTGCATCGACGCCGAGCAATGGAAAAGATTGCAAGAGTGGCAAGAAACACCAGGTCAAGCGCGCTTCTTGATGTGGGGCGGGCGGGACTTGAACCCGCGACCGAGGGATTATGAGTCCCCTGCTCTGACCAGCTGAGCTACCGCCCCGTACCGCGCTGGATCGTACCCGCCTGGTTGATCAGTGGCCAGCATGAACCAGCTTCCCTCGATCACGGCGGCAAGCGCTGTAGCACGATGGGCAACGCGAGGATAACAGTGTGCTCCCGGCCTGCTCGGCCGAGGCACGGTCAGGCCGTTGGCCGCAGGTACGCGAGGACCGCGCCGGCGGTACGCCAGCCGCTGGCCAGTGCGCCCTGGATCGACGGGCTGTCTCGGTGGTCACCGGAGACGAAGAGGCCGTCGCCGAGCGCGACCGGGCGCCGGAGCCGGCCCTGTGGCGGTGGCGCGGCGGGGAGCGCCCCGGCGATGGTGACGGTGCTCAGATACGCCCAGTCGGCGGTGGACTGTCCGTAGAGGCGGGCCAGCTCGGTTCGGATCACCGGCTCGGGCGGTACGGTTGGGCCCACCATCGAGGTGGCGACGAGGTGCTGGCCCTTCGGCGCGTACGTCGGTGCCGCCTTGCTCACGACGACGGTGTTAGTGATCAACTCTCGGCGGTCGCCGTCAACGAGCAGAATCGGCTCCTTCAGTGGCGCCGTCTCGGTGGCGTGGTACCAGGTCGTGTAGCTGTGCATGCGGACTGCGGAGAGCGCCGGCAGCAGAGTGGTCGCCGTGGGTGGGTCGACCGCGACCACGACGGCCCGGGCGGTGACGGCACCGGCCGGGGTCCGCACCCGACCCGGCGCGACGTGGTCAACCGGGGTGTCCAGGTCGATCAGGTCGGTGGGGAGCGGGGCGGCGATCGCGTACGGCAGCGCGGCCATCCCCTCGGCGGGCAGCCCGATGCGGCCCCGGACGAAGGAGCGCAGCACCAGCGCGAAGACGTGGCTGGAGGTCTCCAGCTCACGTTCCAGGAACACACCGGAGAGAAACGGCCGGAGCAGTTGCTCGATGATGGTGCCGGAGAGGCCGGCGCGGCGCAGTGCCGCCTCGGTGGTGGTCTCCGGGGCGTGGAGTAACTGCCGCGCGGGCAGCGTGGCGGCGCCGGTGGCGAGTGCGGCGAAGCGGAGTCGGTCGAGCAGCGACCCGACTCCGGCGAGCAGGGCGGTGGGCGCACCGGCGGGTTCGCGGAGCGGGTTAACCAGTCTGGTACGGGTGTCGCCGTGGCGCACCAGCACCCCGGGGACGAGGTACCCGAGGTCGAGCTGGTTGACGTCCAGCAGGGTGCCGAGCCGCGGGTACGCGGTGTTGAGCACCTGGAAGCCCCGGTCGAGCCGGAACCCGTCAACGAGGTCGGTGCCGACCCGGCCGCCGAGCCGGCCACTCGCTTCGAGGAGCCGCCAGGGCACCCCGGCGCGGTGCAGCCGGCGTGCCACCGCCAGCCCGGCCAGGCCACCACCGACGATCACCACGTCCGTATCAACCGGCATCGCGCGACTCCCGCCCTCCGCTGGTCCGGGCCAGCCGGCTCGGCCACCAGATCTTCGACCCGATGTCGTACGCGAGGGCGGGCACCAGCAGCGAGCGGACGATGATCGTGTCGATCAGGACGCCCACGGCGACCGCCACGCCCAGTTCGATGAGCACCACCAGCGGAAGTACGGCCAGCGCGCTGAACGTCGCGGCGAGCACGACGCCGGCGGAGGTGATGACTCCACCGGTGACGACGAGCCCGTGCAGCACCCCGGAGCGGGTACCCCGCCGCACCGCTTCCTGCCGGATTCGGCTCATCAGGAAGATGTTGTAGTCGATGCCGAGGGCGACCAGGAAGACGAAGGCGAACAGCGGGAAGGAGGCGTCCACACCGGGGAAGTCGAAGAGGTACTTGAAGATCAGCGCGCAGAGGCCCAGCGTGGCGCCGTACGAGAGCAGCACGGTGGCGACGAGCAGCAACGGGGCGAGCAGGGCGCGCAGCAGCAGCGCCAGGATGACGGCGATGACGCTGAGGACCACCGGGATGATGACATTGCGGTCTCTGGTGGAGGCGTCAGCGGTGTCGATGTTGATCGCGGTGACGCCGCCGACGACCGCGTCGGCGGCGGGTACGGCGTGGACCGCCGTCCGTAGCTCCCGAATGGTCTCTTCGGCGCCGTCGGAGTCCGGTGTGTCGGCGAGGGTCGCCTCGAGTTGCACGATGCCGTTGACGACCTTCGGCGGCTCGGTCGGTGGTGAATCGCCGCCCGAGTCCGAGCCTGGGCCGACGCCGGGGCGGTCGGTGACCGGTCGGACCGCAACGACACCGGGCGTCTCCTGGGCCACGGCGGCGACCTGTTCGGCGGTCTCCTGGCGGGTGAAGATGATGGCCGGGCTACCGGTGCCGGCCGGGTAGTGGCGGGCGATCGTGTCCTGGCCCGCGACCGAGTCCGTCGGCTCGGTAAACAGGTCGCTCTCGCCCAGGGTGGTCACGTTCAGCTGGGTGAGGCCGAGGGCGAGTGCGGCCAGCGCGAACGCGGTGACCAACCACACTGTGCGGGACCGGCGGGCGACGAACCCCGCGACGCGGCCCCAGATGCCGTGTTCGGTCTGCGGCTCGGCGTGGTCGAGTCGCGGTTGGCGTGGCCAGAACACTCGGCGTCCGCCGAGCACGAGCAGCGCGGGTAGGAGGGTGAGCATCACCAGCAGGGTGGCGCCGATGCCGATGGCGGCCACCGGCCCGAGTGCCTGGTTGGAGCTCAGGCTGGACAGCAGCAGGCAGAGCAGGCTGGCGATGGTGGTGCCGGCGGAGGCGGCGATCGCCGGGGCGGCGCCGCGCCAGGCCGCCGCCATGGCGGCGGCGGGCTTGTCGTGCCGGTGTAGCTCCTCCCGGTACCGGGCGATCAGGAGCAGGGCGTAGTCGGTGCCGGCGCCGAAGACCAGCACGGTGAGGATGCCCTGCGCCTGCCCGTCGAGGGTCAGGATGTCGGTTTCGGCGAGCCGGTAGACGATCGCCGTGGCCAGTGAGAAAGACATGCCGGCGGCGAGCAGCGGGAAGATCCACAGCACCGGGCTGCGGTAGACGACCAGCAGGATGAGGAGCACTACGCAGAGAGTGACCAGCAGCAGCGTCCCGTCGATCGCCGAGAAGACATCGATCAGGTCGGCGAGCAGGCCGGCCGGCCCGGTGACGTTGACGGTGAGCCCGTCCCGATCCGCACCGACGACGGTGCGCAGCTCCGCCACGACGTCGGCGATCTCCTCGCCCCGCTCATCGTCCACCGGGACGATCAGCTGGACCGCTTGCCCATCCGAGCTGGGGATCGGCGGCGGCAGCGGGCCAACCACACCGGGTACTTCGGCGATCTCGGCCGCGTCGGCGGCGATCTGCTGCTGGTCGGCGTCGGTGATGCCGCTGGTGCGTTCGTAGACGATCAGCGCCGGGGTGGTCAGCTGGTCCACGAAGAGTTCGGAGAGGTCCTGGGCCCGGGTCGCCTCGGCCTCGGTGGGGAGGAAGGCGGCGTTGTCGTTGGTGGTGACCTCACTGAGTCTGCCGGTGTACGGCCCGGCGAGGCCGCCGACCACCAGCCAGGCGAGCGCGATGAGCAGCGCGACCAACGTGCCCCGGCCCGCGGCACCTTTCCCGGACATCCACACCCACCCGATGCGCCTTCCGGCACGTTAGGGATCTTGGTCAACGTCTCCTATCCTGCCCTCCGGCTCCCGTTTCGGTACCGGAACCACCGGCAGGGACCACCGTGGGGTGATGCGCCGGCCTGATGGTCCGGGCCTCGAAACGAAGGAAGCCCACCGACTCAGGTCGGTGGGCTTGATGGGGAGGGAGCTCCCCCGTTTGGACTCGAACCAAAAACCTGCCGGTTAACAGCCGGCTGCTCTGCCAATTGAGCTACGGGGGATCGTGCCGTCACCCGACTTCCGGAGCTCCGGTTCGCCGGGCGACGGGACAAGAGTACAGGACTACCGGCGGTCTCAGTCGAGGGGGTTACCGGGCCGTTGCGGGTGCTGCCGCAGGAATTCCCACCCCAATATTCAGGATGTTCAGGATAAATCGGCGTCAGGGCACCCGGAGACCAGCACGGGGAGCAGGATGGGGAGTTAACACGTCAGGTACGGAAGGAGCCGCCATGCGCGGAAAGATCATGTTCCTGGGCGGGATGGCGCTGGGATTCGTCCTGGGCGCCCGCGCCGGCCGGGAAGCGTACGAGGAACTGGTGGTCTGGGGTCGAAAGATCGTCGACCACCCGACCGTCCAGGAGGCGGCGGGAGTGGCGCAGGCACAAGCGAACCGGTTCTACAGCGAGAGCCGAGACAAGCTCGGTCAGTCCAAGCTGGGCGAGACCTTCGGCGGCAACGGCCAGCGATGGGGCCCGGCCGCCGCGGACGACCCCTTCGCCGGCGCACCGGTTACCGGTAGAGCAACCGACTCATCCGGCGGGATGCGATAAAGAGGCCGACGGCCAGGACCACCAGCAGGTATCCGATGTCGAGCAGCCACGTCCAGCCACCGCCGCCGACGGTGATCCCCCGGATCAGGTGCACCGCGCGGTAGAGCGGAGTTACCTCGACCAGCCAGCGCAGCAGCGTCGGGTAGGCCTGTGCCGGTACGAACGTGCCGGAGAAGAGGAAGAGCACGAACTGTGCCGATGCCAACACGTCGAAGTCCTGCCAGCTCCGCATGAAAGTGGCGATCGTCATGCCAATCGCCCCGAACGTGAAACCGACCAGCACCGCCGCCGGGAAGGCGACCACCGCCCGGGCGGCGGTAGTCAGGTCCATCACCACCATCACCACGAGGAACGCGCCGGAGTAGGCGCTGCCCCGGAGCATCGCCCAGGCCAGCTCGCCGAGGGCGATCTCGAACGGCTGCACGGGAGTGGCGATCACCCCGTCGTACAGCTTCATGTACTTCATCTTGCCGAAGAAGTTGAAGGTGGTCTCCGCGAACGATCCGGTCATCGCCGATGCGGCGAGCATCGCGGGCGCGACGAACGCCGCGTAGCTGACGACGGTTCCGCCGGGCAGCGTCAGGTCACCGACCAGCGCCCCCACCCCGACCCCGATGGAGAAGAGGTAGAGCAGCGGCTCGATGAAGCCGGAGACCAACAACAGCCAGTAGATCGACTTCAGGGCCGAGACGTTCCGTTCGGCCACCGAGACCGACCGTCGCGACGCCGCCGAGACATCCATCAGCCGGGGCAACACCAGAGTGACCATGACGCCCCCTTTCCTAGACGACGAGCCTGCGGCGCAGGGCACGATGGGCGAGCAGCCACCCGCCGACCGCCCAGGCGGCGAGGTAGAGCAGGTGGCCGGTGACCGACCAGACCGGCGCAGTGCCGAGGGTGGCTGCCCGGCTCAGGTCAACCGCGTGCCAGAGCGGCGTCGCGTACGCCAGCCAGCGCAGCCCCACCGGCAGCGACTCGACCGGGAAGAAGACCCCGGCGAAGAGCGTCATCGGGATCACCGCGAACCGGAATAGTAAGGCGAGCCAGCTGTCGCTGGAGGCTGTTGCCGCGTACGCGAAGGTGGGTGCGGCAACAGCCAGGCCGAGCAGCGCCGCCACCGGTAGCGCCAGCACCGCCCACGGTGAGCGCAGGGCCCCCAGCACCCCGGTCACCAGCAGATACGCCGCGGCCGAGGTCAGCACCCGGAACAGCACGAACGCCAGCTGACCGGCCATGATGTCCGCTACCCGCAGCGGTGCCGCGAACTGGGCGAAGTAGATCTTTGTCCACTGGAGGCTGCTGTAGACCGGCCAGGTGGACTCGGCGATCGCCACCTGTAACGCGGTTGACGCGAGCAATCCCCCGACGATCCACTCCAGGTAGGAGACGCCCTCGACCCCCTGGTCGATAAGGGCCCCGACGCCCACACCGAAGCCAAGCACGGTCAGTGTGGGGAGCAGGAACGACGAGAGCGCCCCACCCCGCCAGGTGCGCCGGTAACCGACCAGGTGGTATTGCAGCACCGCTAACGCCGGCACCCGGGCCGGGCCGGGCCGGGCCCGCTTGGCCGCGAGTTGTGTCATGCCACTTCGCTCCCCATCCATCCGACCCTCCGGCCCGGCTCCTCGCGGCCTCAGTCGATCAAAGTGCGGCCGGTGAGGTGCAGAAAGACATCCTCCAGGCCGCTGCGCCGCACCAGCACGTTGATCGGGTGCAGGCCGAGCGCGGTCACCTCGGCCACCGCCGCATCACCGTCGGGCACGTAGAGCAGGATCCGGTCGGGCAGCACCTCGACCCGTTCGCCGAGCTGCTCGAGTTTGCTGGCGAACGGCTCCTGCGACTCGCCCGCGAAGCGCAGCTCGACCACCTCGCGGGTGGAGTGCTGCTCGATCAGCACGCGGGGGGAGCCTTCGGCGACGATCCGCCCCCCGTCCATCACCACCAGCCGGTCACAGAGCTGCTCGGCCTCGTCCATGTAGTGCGTGGTAAGCACCAGCGTGACGCCCTGCTGCTTGAGCTGGAACAGCCGCTCCCAGACCAGGTGCCGGGCCTGCGGGTCGAGACCGGTGGTCGGCTCGTCCAGGAGCACGATCTCGGGCTCGTTGACGAGCGCGCGGGCGATGGTGAGCCGTCGCTTCATGCCGCCGGACAGCGGCTCCACCTTGCTGTCGGCCCGCTCGCTGAGCTGCACGAAGTCGAGCAACTCGGCGGCACGCAGCCGAGCCACCCGGCGGGCGATGCCGAAGTAGCGAGCGTAGGTGATCAGATTTTCCCGGACGGTCAACTCCGGGTCGAGCGTGTCGAGCTGGGGGCAGACACCGAGGCGGGCCCGGATCTCCGGCCCGTCTCGCACCGGGTCCATGCCGAGGATGCGCAGCTCCCCGCCGCTGGGCGGCGAGACACAACCGATCATGCGCATGGTGGACGATTTGCCGGCGCCGTTGGGCCCGAGGAAGCCGAACGCCTCCCCAGCCCGGACCGCAACGTCGATGGCGTCGACCGCTGTGAAGCCGCCGAACCGCTTCACCAGCCCCCGCGCCTGGATGAGTGGTTGAGCCGTGGTCACCCCCTGACCCTAGCCACCCGGTCCGACACTCCCCACCAGGTTTTCGCCCAGCCGGCCGGTCCAGATCCGCGGCGGGGCCGCCTCCACCGCCCCCTGGCCGTGTTTGTCACACCTCCGGTGCGGTGGTCGCGGCGCGGGCTGCGGCGACCAGACGCTCGGTCTCCGCACGGACCGCCGGATCGTCGACGGGAGTGCCCGGCTCGTACCGCACGGTCCAGGTCAGCCCATCAACCCCCGGGACGCGCCGGGCGACCACCCGGCCCGCGCCACCGGGCACCGGGTGCGCCTCGGTGTACGCCACCGAGCGGGTCACCCGTTCCCGCACCTGGTGCGGCAGTTCCCCCGGGTCCGGCAGCGGGTAGGTCTCGGTGGGGCGGTCGGCCACCACCAGGTAGTCGTCGCGCTCGACGACGGGTTCGGCGGCGGTGACCACCAGTTCCTGCCCAGACCAGACCGCCCGGAGGATGTCGTGCCAGCCCAGCCGTTCCACCCGCCGGGGTAGCCAGAGCCCGAGGTTGGTGGCGACCAGTACGCTGCCCTCAGCGCAGCCACCGGCGGCAGCCCAGGCGAGCACCCGTTCCCCGGCGTCGAGCGGTGGACGGTCTGCCGGCGACAATTTCGGCCGGCGGCGGAACAACCCCATCTAGCACCCTCCCACGGCTACCGGTACCCGCACCTGCCGGCGGTCGGCATCACAGCCCACCCGCGGCCTGCTCACGCAACGCCCGGGCATGTTGCTCGAGGGACAACAATTCGCCGAAGGCGGCGAAGTACTCGTCCTTGTTGCTGACCGGATTTATCCGCTGAATTCTCGACTTGAGCTCCCGGATCCGGCCGGTCACTGCCCCCCACTGGAGGCGGGCCATCGTCACCGACACGTAGCGCGGATCGAGTTCCCCATCGATTCGCAACGGCTCGACAGCCAGCTCGCCGACGAGCGCCTGGGCGGCGAGGTCTGCACAGGCGTGGCGGACCGACTCGATCCAGACCGCACCGCCGGTAGCCGCCGCCGCTCCCCCGGCCGCCGCCACCGCCGCCCGGACCGCGACGTGCACCGGATGGCGATACTCCGTGGCCTCCACGGCGTCGAACATCGGCCCGGCGAGCACCGGCGCCTGCAGGGCCAGCTTCAGCGCCTCCCGCTCGACCGCCGCCTGTGGGCTGTCCGCCGGTGACTGCGGTTGCGGCTGTGCTGGGGCCCCGCGGGGCGCGGTGTTGGCCCTGTCGGGAGCGTGGGCGGCAGCCAGCACGGCCCGCTGCACCGGCTCGATCTCCATGCCGAGGTCCCCGGCGAGCTTACGGACGTACTCCGGGCGCTTTTCCCGGTCTTTGATCTTGGCGACCAGCGGGGCCGCCCGCCGCATCGCCTCCACCCGGCCATCAACGGTGTCGAGGTCGTGCCGGCCGATCACGTGCCGCAGCGCGAAGTCGACCAACGGTTCACGGCGCGCGACCAAGTCCCGAACGGCCAGCTCCCCCTTGGCCAGCCGCAGCTCACAGGGGTCCATGCCGTCCGGACTGACCGCGATGAAGGTACGCCCGACGAAGCGCTGATCGTCATCGAAGGCGCGTAGCGCCGCCTTCTGCCCGGCCGCGTCCCCGTCGAAGGTGAAGATAATCTCCCCGGCGACGGCTTCGGTGTCCAACAGCAGCCGGCGCAGCACCCCGATGTGGTCGCCGCCGAATGCGGTGCCGCAGGTCGCCACGGCGGTCGGCACCCCGGCCAGGTGGCAGGCCATCACGTCGGTGTAGCCCTCGACCACGACCACCTTGCCCTGCTTGGCGATCTCCCGCTTGGCCTGGTCGATGCCGTAGAGGACGTGGGACTTCTTGTAGATCGGCGTCTCAGGAGTGTTCAGATATTTCGGGCTGTCGTCGTCGTCAAAGAGCTTGCGGGCGCCGAAGCCGACGACATCACCGGCCAAGTCCCGGATGGGCCAGAGCAGCCGGCGGCGGAACCGGTCGATGAGGCTGCCCGACCGGGCCGGCCGGGACAGCCCGGCGATAACCAACTCGTCGTGGCTGAAACCCTGCTGGCGCAGGTGGCGGGTCAACAGGTCCCACCCGTCGGGTGCGAAGCCGCAGGCATACCGCTCGGCGGCGGCCTTGTCGAAGCCGCGTTGGGCGAGGAACTCGCGGGCCGGCCGGGCTCCGGGGGTAGTCAGCTGCCCTTGGTAAAACTCGACCGCGGCGACGTGCGCGGCGATCAACCGCTGCTTCTGCCCCTGCTGCGGCCGGGCCCGGGGGGTGGTCTGGTCGTTGGCCACGTAGCGAAGCTGAAGGCCGGCCCGGCCGGCCAACCGCTCGACGGACTCGACGAAACTGAGGTGTTCGGCATCCATCAGGAACTTGATGGCGTCCCCACCGGCCCCACAGCCGAAGCAATACCAGACGTTTCGGGCCGGTGACACGTTGAATGACGGGCTCTTCTCGTCGTGGAACGGACAGAGCCCCTTGAGGTTGCCGCCACCCGCGGACCGCAGGGTGACCGTCTCGGAAATGATCTCCGCGATCGAGGTGCGCTCGCGGACCAACGCGATGTCCTCGTCCCGGATCCGCCCCGTCATCTCCGCCACCTCCTCGCCGTACATCCTGCCCTGTCCGACCGGCGTCCCGATGGCCGGGGGACGCGGGCACGGCGACCGCCGCCCGAATCCCCCTCGGCGGAACTCGCGGCGTGAGACCAGAGTGGTCGGGGACTACTCCTCCTCTTTTTTGGTCGAGCGGGCGTGGTGCTCCTCTTCCCTGGTCGAACGGGCACGGTGCAGGGCCTCGGCCAGCCCGTGCTGGTGGGGCGGGCGCGCCCGCACCGCCGGGTCCTGGAGCATCTCCTTGACCAGCGACACGGCGAGGCCGAGCATCACCACCACGAACGGCAGCGCAACCATGATCGTCGCCTGTTGGAGCGCGCTCAGCCCGCCGGCCAGCAGCAGCACCGCGGCGGTTCCACCGATGAGCACACCCCAGGTGACGACGATCACCCGGCGCGGGTGCAGCGCACCCCGGGAGGACAGCGACGCCAGCACGAGGGAGGCGGAGTCGGCGCTGGTGACGAAGTAGAGCGTCACCAGCACCATGGCCAGCACGCTGGTCAGCACGCCCAGCGGCAGTGCCTCGAGCAGGCCGAAGAGCGCATTCTCGCTGCCGGCGGCGGTCTCGGCGACCAGGTCCGCGCCGCCGGTGGCCTGCACCCGCAGCGCGCTGCCGCCCAGCACCGCGAACCAGACCACGCTGGCCCCGCTGGGCACCAACAGCACGCCGATCAGGAACTGGCGCACTGTACGGCCACGGGATATGCGGGCGATGAAGGTGCCGACGAACGGCGCCCAGGAGATCCACCAGGCCCAGTAGAAGATTGTCCAGGAGCCCAACCAGGACGACTCGGAAAAGGCCCCGGTCCGGGTCGACATGAAGATCAGGTTGCTGAAATAGTCGCCGATCGAGGCGGGCAGCACATCAAGGACGTAGACGGTCGGGCCGACCACGAAGACGAAGAGCATCAACAACACCGCCAGCACCACGTTGGTGGTGGACAGCCACTTGATGCCCCGGTACAGCCCGGAGAAGGCCGAGATGACGAAGGCCAGGGTCAACGCCCCGATCACCACCAGCTCCACCGCCCTGCTGCTGGGGATCCCGGCGACCCGGTCCAGGCCCGCGGCGACCTGGAGCGCGCCAAGGCCGAGACTGGTCGCCGAGCCGAAGACCGTGGCGAAGATCGACAGCAGGTCGATCACCCGCCCGACCGTGCCGTCGGCTCGGGACCCGAGCACCGGGCGGAACACCGCCGAGATCCGGTTCTCCCGCCCCTTACGGAAGGTCGAGTAGGCCAGGGCGAGCGCCACCACCGCGTAGATCGCCCAGGGGTGCAGCGTCCAATGGAAGAGGGTGAACTGCATGGCGACCGAGGCGGCGGCGCCAGTCTCCGGCTCGGCCCCGGTGGCCGGTGGCGGCGAGGCGTAGTGCTGGATCGGCTCGGCCACGGCGAAGAAGACCAGGCCGATCCCCATCCCGGCGCTGAACATCATGGCGACCCAGGCCAGGGTGGTGAACTCCGGCCGCTCGGTCTCGGCCCCCAGCCGAATGGTGCCGAACCGGGAGAGGGCCAGCACGATGGTCAACGCCAGGAAGGCATTCGCCGCGACGACGAACAACCAGCCGAACGTGGTGATGACCCAGCTCAGGCCGGACTCCCCGACGCTGGAGACCGACTCGGGCGACCAGACCCCCCAGGCCACGACGGCCAGCACACCGCCGACAGCCAGGCCCAGCAGCAGTCGGTCCACGCTCCTGCTCGCGGCCCGCTGCTCCGCCCACTCGTCCATGTCCGCCCCCTCCGACGACGAGCCGCTGCCCGCCCTCCACCAATGCCCCCCTGCCATCCTGCGGGTGGCGGGGGTAGCACCGGGGCGAAATCGGAACGGTCGGCGTCAGGTCGGGGTAGCGACGGACTCCTCGGCCTCGACCTGACGGTTCCACTCCGCTTTGCTGGCCCGCCAGCCCTCGTCGTCCACACCGCGACGCCAGTAGCCGGAGACGGAGAGCCGCTCGCGCGGAACCTCCCGCTCCACCCGCAGCAGCCGGCGCAGCTCCCGGACAAAGGTCGCCTCACCGTGCACGAAGGCGTGCACCCCGGGTGGGAAGTCCAGCTCCCGGACCGCCGCGACCAGCGCCGCGCCGACCGGTCGCTCCCCCCGGTGCAGCCAGGTCAGCCGTACCTGCCCCGGGCTGGGCAGCGGCTGTTCCTCGGCCGGTCCGCTGGTCTCGACCAGGACGGTGGCCGGCGCGCCGGCGGGCAGCCGTTCCAGGGCGACGGCGATGGCCGGCAGGGCGCTCTCGTCGCCGACCAGCAGGTGCCAGTCGGCCTCGGGGCTCGGGGCGTAACCCCCACCCGGGCCGACGAAGTGCACCGGGTCACCGGGGCGCAACGCCGCCGCCCACGGCCCGGCCAGCCCCTCGTCGCCGTGGTACACCACGTCCACAGTCAGCTCACCGGCGTGGGCGTCGAAGGCCCGTACGGTGTAGGCGCGCAGCCGCGGCCACTGCGCGGCCGGTAGGTCCCGACGGATTGCGGCCAGGTCGATCGGCTCCGGGTAGACCGCCCCGGGCACCGGAAAGAGAAATTTGATGTAGTGGTCGGTGAACTCACCGACCGGCAGTCCGGCCAGCTCGTCGCCGCCGAGAACCAGCCGAACAACGTGCGGGGTGGGCCGTCCGATCCGGACGACGCGGGTGGACGTGACCTTCTTCGGACGATCCGTCATGCGGTTAGGTTAACCTAAGTCAGTCGACCCGGACGGCGCCGGTCGGGCCACCGAAGTGCCGGGCTCGCCGGTCAGGCCACCGAAGAGCCGGGCATGCCACTGCACCGCCGCCGGATCGGTCAACGACGCCACCTGATCGACCACCACCCGCAGTCGGGCCGCATCATCTCCGGCAGCCCGCCACAGCGGGGCGAACACCGCGTCCAACGCGTCGGGGGCCCGATCGGTCAGGCCCGCTACCAGGCCGGCGAGGAGCTGCCGCTGCCGCTCGTGCCGGGCGGCGGAGCCAGGGCGACGCAGCACGTACCGCAGGGCGATGCCCTTGAGTAGCGCGCACCGGGCCCGGACCTCACGCGGCACGACCAGGTCGGCGGCGTACCGCCGGTGCGGGCCGGGCCCGAACCGACGCCGGGTGGCGGCCACGGCGGCGGCGGCGAAACGACCGGTCAGCACGCTGGTGGTCGCCTTCAGCGCGGCCTGCGCCCGGTGACTCCCGTCGTAGCCGGCCAGCGCCGCGAGCAGCGGGTCGGCGAGCAGGTCAACCAGCACCTCAGCAAGGTCGGCCGGGGACTCGCTGGAGTAGGTCGCCGCGACATCGGCACCGAGCGCCGCCCGCTCGTCGGGGTCGGCCAGCAGCGGACGTAGGGTCACGTACCCACCATGGATGCCGTCCTCGACGTCGTGCACCGAGTACGCGACGTCGTCGGCCCAGTCCATCACCTGCGCCTCCAGGCACCGCCGCCCGTCCGGCACGTCGGCGCGCAGCCACTCGAAGACCGGGCGGTCGTCGGCGTACACCCCGAACTTGCGCTCGCCCGGCCGGCGCGGCCACGGATACTTGCTGACCGCGTCGAGGGTGGCCCGGGTGAGGTTCAGCCCGGCGCAGGCGCCATCCGGGCCGATCACCTTCGCCTCCAGGCGGGTGAGCACCCGCAGGGTCTGCGCGTTGCCCTCGAAGCCGCCGCAGGTCGTGGCGAGGGCGTCCAGCGTCTCCTCGCCGCTGTGCCCGAACGGCGGGTGCCCGAGATCGTGGGCGAGTCCGGCGGCGTCCACCACGTCGGGGTCGCAGCCGAGCCGACTGCCCATCTCGCGGGCGATCTGGGCGACCTCCAACGAGTGCGTCAACCGGGTGCGAAGGAAGTCGTCGGTGCCGGCCGTGTGCACCTGGGTCTTGGCGGCGAGCCGCCGGAAGGCCGCCGAGTGCAGTACTCGGGCACGGTCTCGCTCGAACGCCGACCGACCCTGCCCGGTGTCCTTCGCGGGCTCGTCCACCCACCGCCGCTGGTCCGGGTCGACCGGGTTCATGCCGTCAGGTTACGCCGGGCGGCCGGTGGGCGGTGATGGCCAACGGTACGGCCGCGCCACCGCCCGTCAGGTCAGCGGCTGTCTGAACCAGCGGTCTCCACGGCGGCCCGCCCCGCCTCCAGCCGGGCGACCGGCACCCGGAACGGCGAGCACGAGACGTAGTCCAGCCCAACATCGTGGAAGAAGTGCACCGAGTCGGGGTCACCGCCGTGCTCGCCGCAGACGCCGAGCTTCAGCCCCGACCGGGCGGCCCGCCCCTCCTCGGCGGCGATCCGCACCAGCCGGCCCACCCCGTCCCGGTCGATCGACTCGAATGGCGAGATGCCGAAGATGCCCAGCTCGAGATAGCGCCAGAAGAAGGCGCCCTCCACGTCGTCGCGGGAGAAGCCCCACGCCATCTGGGTCAGGTCATTGGTGCCGAACGAGAAGAACTGCGCCGCCTCGGCGATCTCGCCGGCGGTCAACGCCGCCCGTGGCACCTCGATCATCGTGCCGATCAACACCTCGACACCGCTGCCGCCGACCACCTCGGCGATGATCTTCTCGGCTTCGGCGCGTACCGTCTCCAACTCCTGCACCGCACCGACCAGCGGGACCATGATCTCCGGGAAGGCGGACCCACCAGACTTGGTGACCGCGACGGCGGCCTCCGTAATCGCACGGACCTGCATGGCGAACAGGCCAGGAACGACCAGGCCGAGCCGGACCCCACGCAGGCCCAGCATCGGATTCTCCTCGTGCATCCGCCGGACGGCGGCCAGCAGCGCCTCCTCCCGGGCCGCGGCCTCGCCCCGCTCCTGGGCCACCGCCACGTTGACCGCCAGCTGCTCCAGCGGGGGCAGGAACTCGTGCAGCGGCGGGTCGATCAACCGCACCGTGACCGGCAGCCCGTCCATCTCACGGAAGATCTCGATGAAGTCCGCCCGTTGCAACGGCAGCAACGCGGCCAGCGCCTGCTCCCGGTCGGCGTCGGTGGAGGCGAGGATCAGCCGCTCGACCAGTTCCCGCCGGTCGCCAAGGAACATGTGCTCGGTGCGGCACAGGCCGATCCCCTGGGCGCCGAAGCGCCGGGCCCGCGCCGCGTCCGCCTTGGTGTCCGCGTTCGTCCGCACGGCCAACCGCCGCCGGTCGTCGGCGTGCGTCATGATCCGATGTACGGCCCGCACCAGTACGTCGGCCTGCTCCGGGTCGAGGGTGCCCTCGAAGTACCGCACCACTTCGGACGGCATCACCGGCACCTCGCCCAGGTAGACCTTGCCGGTGGTGCCGTCGATCGACACCACGTCGCCCTCGTTGACGGTCTGTCCGGCCACGGTGAACCGCTTCGCCGGGATGTCCACGTCGAGTTGGTCGGCACCGGAGACACAGGTCTTGCCCATGCCTCGGGCCACCACGGCGGCGTGGCTGGTCTTACCGCCCCGCGAGGTGAGGATGCCCTGTGCGGCGATCATGCCGTTGAGGTCGTCCGGGTTGGTCTCCCGGCGGACCAGGATCACCGCCTCGCCCTGGCCGGCCAGCTCCACCGCGCGGGCAGAGGTGAAGACCACCTTGCCGACGGCTGCGCCCGGAGAGGCGCCGATACCGGTGGCGACCGGCTGGAACTCGTGGTCCAGGTCGAAACGCGGGAACATCAGCTGGGCGAGCTGGGCACCGTTGACCCGGTGCAGCGCCTCGTCCAGGTCGATGAGGCCCTCGTCAACGAGCTGCCCGGCGATGTTGAACGCCGCGGCTGCGGTGCGCTTGCCGACCCGGGTCTGAAGCATCCACAGCTTGCCCCGCTCGATGGTGAACTCGATGTCGCAGAGATCCTTGTAGTGCCGCTCGAGCCGGGCCATGTAGTCGAGCAGTTCGTCGTAGGACTTCTTGTCGATCCGCTCCAGCTCCTGCAGCGGCACGGTGTTGCGGATCCCGGAAACGACATCCTCGCCCTGTGCGTTGGCCAGGTAGTCGCCGTAGATGCCCTGAGCCCCGCTGGCCGGGTCACGGGTGAAGGCAACACCGGTCCCCGAATCCGTACCGAGGTTGCCGAAGACCATGGCGACCACGTTCACCGCGGTGCCCGCCTCGGCGGGCAGTCGCTCCTGGCGGCGGTAGATCACCGCCCGCTCGGCGTTCCACGACTCGAAGACCGCCCGGATCGCAAGGTCCAGCTGCTCCCGTGGCTCCTGCGGGAAGTCCCGGCCGGTGTGCCGGCGGAAGATCTTCTTGTAGGTGTCGACCAGTGCACGGAGGTCGTCGGCGGTCAGGTCCAGGTCCAGGTCGCTGCCCTTGGCCCGCTTGGCGTCGTCAAGGGCGTGCTCGAAGTCCTCCCCCGGCACATCGCAGACGGTCTTGCCGAACATCTGGATCAGGCGGCGGTAGGAGTCCCACGCGAACCGGTCGCTGTCGCTGGCGGAGTCGGGGCCCGTCGAGCCGCCGGCCTGACGGGCCAGCCCCACGACGCTCCGGTCGTTGAGGCCGACGTTGAGGACGGTCTCCATCATGCCCGGCATCGAGAACTTGGCGCCCGAACGCACCGAGACCAGCAGCGGGTCCTCCGGGTCACCGAGGGTTCGCCCCATCGCCTGTTCCAGGGCGTCGAGGTGGGAGCCGACCTGATCGGCGAGGCCGGCCGGCTCGCTACCGGTGGCGAGGTACGCCTGACACGCCGCGGTGGTGATCGTGAAGCCGGGCGGCACCGGCAGGCCGAGGTTGGTCATCTCGGCCAGGTTCGCGCCCTTGCCACCGAGGAGATCCTTCTGGTCCTTGTTCCCCTCGGCGAAGTCATAGACGTACTTGTGATCGACTGTCTTCTGCGCTGCCACCAGAGCCTCCCACGCACGCCGAATGTGTCACTTGACGAAGTTCAGCTGCCACCGGGCCGGCCCGGTCGCCGACGGTCCGTGGCCACGCTGCCGATCGTGGGGCGAAGGTTAGGCGAACATCGAACCTTCAGGGACCGTTCGGTGACAATCGGCACAGCTGTCCCCACTTTCCGTGTTCGCACCCGTCTTTGGAAACGCTTCCACGCGCACGATCACGCATCCGTCCTGCCGCCGTACCCTTGATGCAACGCTCTCGGTGAAGCCTTGCCATAACCGCCGCGAATACACCCCCGAAAGGCAGCTCCGTGCACCCCACCCCCGCCACCTCGCCGCAGCAGCCGGAGCACCGGCCCGCACCCGCGACCTCGGGCGCGACGGGCACCGTGCCGGCCACCGACGGCGACGCGAACACCCCGACGACATCCACCTTGGCCCCGGCCCAGCCGGCAGCGGGCGAGCCGACGCCGGTCCAGCCGACACCGGGCGAGCTGGCCCCGGCCCAGCCGGCAGCGGGCGAGCTGGCCCGGCTGGCGGCCCACGAAGCCGGCACCCGACTCACCCCCACTCCGGTCCGGCTGGGCGACGTGGTGCCCGCGCCCGAACAGGTACGACCGGAGCCCCGCGCTGACTTCACGCTGACGGCCGACACCGTGGTACGGGTCAGCCCTGACCCCGCCGCACGGGCCGTCGCCGAACGCCTCGCCGGCCTGCTCCGCCCGGCCACTGGATATCGGCTCCCGATCGCCGAAGCCCCGCACCCCGAGCTGGCCCACGGCATCGTGCTCGTCCTCGCCGAGCAGCCCGACCTCGGCCCCGAGGGCTACCGACTCGACGTGACGCCGACCGGCGTCCGGATCAGTGCCGCCACCACCGC
This sequence comes from Salinispora fenicalii, assembly GCF_000514815.1. Taxonomy (GTDB): domain Bacteria; phylum Actinomycetota; class Actinomycetes; order Mycobacteriales; family Micromonosporaceae; genus Micromonospora; species Micromonospora fenicalii. The sequence goes on along the minus strand of NZ_AZWQ01000009.1, from coordinate 1,551 downwards.
CGGGCTCCACCACGGCACCCAAACCCTGCGCCAGCTTCTCCCGGCCGCGATCGAGAGCAGCACACCAGTTCGCGCCACCTGGACGCTGCCCGGTGGGTCGATCATTGACCGGCCGCGCTTCCCATACCGGGGCGCCATGCTCGACGTGGCCCGCCACTTCTTCGGGGTTGACGACGTACTGCGGGTGATCGACCACCTCGCCCGCTACAAGCTCAACCACCTGCACCTGCACCTCACCGATGACCAAGGGTGGCGGATCGCGGTCGAGTCCCGGCCACGACTGACCACGGTCGGCGGAAGCACGGCGGTCGGTGGCGGCCCCGGCGGGTGGTACACCCCGGCCGACTATCAGCGGATCGTCGCGTACGCGGCCGAACGGCACCTCACCGTCGTTCCGGAGATCGACCTGCCGGGGCACACCAACGCCGCGCTGACCGCCTACCCGGAGCTGGCCCCGGACGGCACCACACCGGTGCCCTACACCGGCACCGAGGTCGGCTTTAGCTACCTGGACCCAGCCAACGCGCAGACGTACGAATTCGTCGCCGACGTGCTCGGGGAAGTCGCCGCGCGCACCCCCGGGCCGTACCTGCACATCGGCGGGGATGAGGCCTTCAAAGTGAAGGGAGCGGCGTACACCGGATTCGTCGAGCGAGCGCAACGCATCGTGGCCGAGCTTGGCAAGACGGTGGTGGGCTGGCACCAGCTGGCGCCGGCAGCCCACATCGAGGGGCGGGTGCTCCAGTGGTGGGGCACCGACGGAGTTGACCCGACGACCGCGGGCGCGGTCCGCCGCGGCGCCCGCCTGATCCTCTCCCCTGGTAACCACGCGTATCTGGACATGAAGTACGCCTCCGACACCCCGATCGGACATGACTGGGCGGGCCTGATCGACGTACGGCGGGCGTACGACTGGGATCCGGCCACCCAGGTGACGGGGGTGCCGGCGGAGGCCGTGTTGGGCGTGGAGGCCCCGCTCTGGACCGAGTCGGTCACCTCGCTGGCGGAGATAGAGTTCATGCTCCTGCCCCGGTTGCCCGCCATCGCGGAGCTGGGCTGGTCACCGCGGGCCACCCACGACTGGTCGGCGTTTCGCGCCCGGTTGGCCGGGCAGGGACCCCGCTGGACGGCGGCCGGCATCGCCTTCCACCGCTCCCCCGAGCTCCCCTGGCCAGCGACACCCGCCGACCCGCCGACGGCGCAGGCCCCGCCACCCGCGCCGCGCCCCCGCCCCGGGCAGGGATAACGGAGCGGGCGGGTCCCGGGCCACGGTGTCACGTAACCACTCGGCTGAGTCAGATATCCGTTTTCGCCCCGACGCCTGAGCTGGGAGATGCCACCCGTTCGCCCACCCTGGGCGGGCTGCCCGGGTGGTCTGGGTCTCAGTCGGTGGGGAATCGGCGACGGGGGCCCATGGTTATACCTGGCGTAACCATGCAGGGCAGCCGCGAGCGCCCCCGCCGAACCACCGAACCACCGGTGCTCGCCCGACCCGGAATGCACCGGGCCCGGCAGTGGTTACATCCCCCGGGCCGCCCGAGTAGCACCCCC
>NZ_AZWQ01000039.1 GCF_000514815.1 Salinispora fenicalii | reverse complement strand
AGCCCGGCGGCGTGGTCAGCGACCCGGTCGGCTCACTTGTTGAGCCGCCACTGGTCTACGGTCTCGCCTCGAAGAACGCTGAGCAGTGCCTCTTTTAGGCCGGCAGCGGCGCTCCCGAACCGCGAGCGTCGAGCTGTCGTACCTCGGCCCTACGATCCGGGCCATGAGCACTCGGCGACGGGCGGTACGTAGGCCGCAGCCGCCCGAGGATCCGATGGCCGTCAGGTTCGGCAAAGCTTGCGCCGAATGCGGTCGCCACTGGATCCCGAGTGGACGCAAGGGCAGCGAACTTAAAACGCTGTGCCCTCGTTGTAGCGACAGGGCCCACGCGGCCAGAGCCTCCGCGCTCAGGGCAGCACGGCTCGCCGCCGCCCGGGATACACCGCTGGCGGTAACCGCCAAAGAGCGACGCGACCTCGGTACCGGGCCCTGCACCTACTGCGGTGCGCCTTCCTTCCAGGCAGACCACATCCGTCCGATCAGCCGCGGCGGCCTCGACATCGCCGACAACCTCACCCCCGCCTGCGATGACTGCAACAACGACAAGCGCGCGAAGCTGCTCGACCAGTGGTGCCCCTCGCGGACCGCGTACGCCGCCTCCCGCTCACCCAAGGTCGCGGCGGAACTTCTTCGCCTCCACCTCGAAGCCATGAGACGCGGTCGGGAGGAACAGCACCTCAAGACCGTCGCGGACCTCGCCGAGGCCGTGCGCAAAGCCCAAGCGGCACTGCACGACGCGGTGACCATCAGCCGCAACGCCGGGGTCGACTGGTCGGTGCTATCGACCTACACCGGCACCGACGCCAGCTACCTGCAGCAGATGTACGAGCGGCACGACCGGCGTGCACGTAATGGCAGGAGAGACCCATGAGGCCTAGTCGTAGCTTTCAGCCCGGAACCAACGGCAACGCTGGTCAAGCGGCGGCACGAGCGACACCCGTTGCCCTGCGGTAACGGGCTCTGACCAGCGCTGCCGTTGGTTTTCGGTCGATTACTACGGCTAGGCCAGCAGGCCTGCACCTGCTCGGTGGTGAGGCCGTCGACCTGGTCGCCGTCCTGGATGTCGACGGTCCAGCGCAACGGCCGGCGGTCGACGTCAACGCGGACCTGGCGGCCGTCGGGCATCTGGTAAAGGCCAACCAGCCGACCACCCCGCCGTCGCCGCCCTGCCGGCCACCGACACCCGGCCCGCCAAGGGCCGGGCCACACGCCGCCAAGGCGCGTGAACACCACAACGAGGTAGACAGCCCGGCTAGGCCGATGGCGCGTCGCTCAGAACGGCGCTGGACCGGGCGTGCGATCCCGTTCCGGTGTGGGCGGCTCCTGGCCAACGTCGGCCAGCTCCTGGGCCAGGTCTCGCTCGATCAGCTCGGCCCGGCCGTTTACGTGAGTACAGTGCAGCCGCTCGCAGGTGAACCCGCCGCCGGGAAGCGGCCGGTGGTACTGGTCGTAGACGGTGCTGTTGGCATCGGTCATGATCTTCATTCTTCTTTTCTCAGAGGTCGTCGTCCTGGTGGTCGACGACGTCGCCGAGCGCCTGCCCGAGCCGGCGCATCGCGTGATCGACGCGCAGCAGGCTGGCTGCCGTGTACGGGCGTGGCGTCGGCGCCGTACCCTTGTCGGCGGTCACGGTCAGCGGGTGTAGCGGGTCGGCGTCGACGTTGACCGTCAGCGTCTGAGACTCTTCAGCTTTCGGGTAGAGCTGCACGATCGCCGTACCCATGGTCGTGGTGAAACCAGCGTCCATCGATCCGAACAATTCCGCTTCGGCGGCGGCGTGCTCGACCGCCAGGCCCTGCCCGGCGATCTGCATGGCCGTGCCCGCGATGTCCGAGCCGATGTTGGCGACGTCCCACCAGCGGGAGAACCGCTGGTCGGCTGGCGATCCGGTCGCCGAGTCCAGACCGCCGGCGGCCGTGTTGACCAGCTTCGCGGCCTGCCACAACAGTTGTGCCTCCGGCGCGGGGTCGGCCACGGCCATCTGCTTGACCAGCACGTCGTGGAGCTGTTCGGCGATCTGGCGCACCTGCGTGGCGATGTCCTCGGGTAGGCCGCTCATTTGTCGTCCTCAATCACTGCGGCGGCGCGGTCGGCGGCGCCGCGGTCGGAGGGGCAGGGCATCGAAACCGGCTTGTGCACGGTGTCCTCAGCGGACGTCGAGCGGCTGGAGGGCATACCTGGTTCTCCTTCAAGTTCGTGGGCCTGGCGGTGGCGGTCAATTGGTCCAGGTGATCGCGGAGGCGAACGCGACTACTGCCCGCTCGACTCGCTCACGTTCCTGCGCGTCCATGTCCTTCTCCTTCGTGCGCGGGCCGTGTCAGGAGCTTGGTGGTAGTGCCCGTTCTAGGAACTCGTCGTATTCTGCGGCGTCTAACGCGCCGTCGAGGTGGAGTGCGTCGGTGATCGCCTGCGTCACGGCTTCTCTTGGGATGCTTTGGCGGCGTTCGGCCTCACCGATGATTTCGGTGATGGTGCGGGCGGCCAGGCGTGGCTCGTGACGCACGAGCCAGTCCAGCATCTCCGCCACGTCCTGGAAGATGGTGTAGTCGTGCTCGCCGCCGTGCATCTGGTGGCTCGTCGCCAACTCGTCCAAGACAGCGCCTCGGATCGTTCTGGCCAGCAGATGGGTAGGCACGATGGAGTCAAGGTCGGCAGCCACCGACCAACTCAACTCGGTGGCGATCTCCCGCACGGACTCCTCGGTGCGCCACCGCAGCGCCAGACGCTTGCGCAGCGTAGGTGACTCCCGGATCTGCATGGCGAAGGTGTTCGTGTACTGCTGCCACAGGTCGTTGACGCCGAGGGACAGGTGTGAACTGTCACGGTGGGCGGCCATAGCGCTGGCGGCACCGTCAGGAGAGCGACGCCGCTGCTCGGCCCACTCCTGGGCGACGACACGCGCCCACATGCTGCGGCCTCCCACGACCGCCTGCGGCGTCGGAACGGTGCTCTCTCCACGAGTGAGGTAGGCGCGCAGAGTCGACGGACTCAGTCCGGCGATCTCCGCCATCTCGGTCACCGTAACCAACTGGTCCGCAGCCAGCTCCGGTGCTGTCATCTGCACCACGCAACGAGACAACGCTCGTGAGGTGTCACTTCGCGTGGCGACCCAGGCCGCGAGGTGAGCGGTCCAGGGACCCTGCAAAGCGGCGTTGAGGTCGACGTCCTCGACACCAAGGACGCGCGCCCGATCACCTAGGCCACCGGTGATCATGTCGGCTGCGGTCACTGTCGAGGCAGCGGGAACCTGCCGCTGCACATGCACTTCGCTGGCCCAGTCGAAAATCTGCCCCGGCCGGTACCAGGTAGCCCCGTCCCACCAGTAGCCACCGGCACGGAACAGCTGGGCCGTCTTCATGAATGTCATGTACGCGCCCGACGAGTCGGCGTTGCGGTACAGCACCACCGAACGGCCATGCTCCGGATGCCAACGCACACACCACGCCAGGTCCAGACGCTTCGGGTCCGAGGTGTAGGCCACCCACCCGCCATCAGCGCACTTGTCCGTGCGCCCCCACATGTTCTCCCCGCGGTTACGACCGACAGCTTCTACCGCCCGCCGATCCTCGACCGGGATATGCGCATCGTCAACGAAGGGCAAACCCGGCACCGGATGATCCGTACGAAGCCCGTTCCCCACCGGCTCATAGTTGTGCAGCGTCACAGCTACCATCCTCCACTCGATACGCTGTAGATATCTACAGCGTACCCAACATTGTGAAGATGGCAAATATGCTGCCTATAAAGAACCCCTCTGGACGCATGACCATGCTGGTCAGATGCCGGAAAGTCCGCTGGTGAGCGGCCCGGTCTAGCGGTCAAGGCCGCCGGGAGGGATGCCCTGGCCGGGCTGCGCGGTGTGCGGCCAGTCCTCGTCGGTGCGGGGCTTCGGCATGGTTGCGGTTGCGGCGATGGTGCGGGCGGCGGTGTGGTCGCCTCGGCCCGCGGCGCGTGCCGCAGCGAGGGCGGCGTGGCGGCCATGGCCGGGCCCGGATCGCTCGTCCTGGCGGGCCTGCTCCCGGACCGCCCACTCGGCGCGGGTGGTGTTGCGGGCGGTGGTCGCTGCGGTGGCCTGGTCGACGACGTCGCGTCGCCGCGTGTCCTGCGCCGCCTGGCGGTGCTCGTCGTGGAGGCGGGCCGGGTGCGGCGGCTCGTGTTTGCCGGTCAACGCGGCGTCCAGCAGGGACCGTAGGTAGCCCAACGGCCGGTCCGGAGCGGTCAGCAGTTCCCGGCCGCCGCGGGCACGGTCGATCGTGTCGAGCAGCGTCTCGACGGTCCAGGCCGGACCGAGGCGAGCGCCGAGCGTGGCCGCCACCCGAGGCAGCGGCACGCCCTCCAGCCACTCCAAGGCCCGCTGAACGGCACGAGCAAGGGGGTACGCCCACCCGTGCCAGCCCGGACGGGGCCGCGGCCCCCGTGGGTTCGCACACGCACCCTGGCCCGTCCTAGGACGCGCTACCCGATGTGCCCCACCACTGCCTCGTGTCGTTGAGCGCGAAGCGCCGCCTTCCCCCCGACTCGGATCCCCCGACATCGGGCGAGTAATCGACGGTGGGCAACCAAAACCCCGAGACAAGCAGGAACTTAAGTACTCACCTTGAGACGCCAAGCGGGGGGGGAAGAAAATCCCGGTCTCGATCTGACGCGTGGCGATGGCCTCCACATCGGTCAGGAGGGTGTCGCGGGCCGCAGCGACGGCGTGGCGTAGCTGCGCGCGGCGGGCCAGAGCGGCGTGGTCAACCACACCGGAGATACGGGCGATGAGGGCGTCGAGGTCGTCCTGCGCGGCGGCCAGCAGCACCAGGGCGTGCTGCAGCAGGTCATCGAGCACCAGCAGCGCCACCGGGATGTAGGGGGCGCGGACGGCCGGGTCACCATGATGCACCGCGGCAAGATCGAACTGAGCCCGGTCGTTGCAGCGGCCCAGCTCGGTGCGCTCGGCCAAGCTCAGGCGCCGCCCGTGATGGGTGCGCGTGGCCCAGCCCAACGCCTCGGCACGCGCCCAGCAGTCCGTGACAGTGCGGGCAGTACAGCCAGCCAGCTGCGCCGAGCGCTCCCGACCCGGCAGCGCTCGGCGACCCGTGCGCCAGTCACTGTCGACCGCAAGCACCGCGGCGACCCGGGCCAACCGCGACGGCCGGCCACGCCGACCGGCCCGCGCCGCAGCGTCACGGGCAAGGAGGTCAGCCAGCAGCTCCACGGCGCGGCCACGGCCAGCACCGGCCGCGTACGCGGACACCGTGACCTGCAGCCGCTGCACCCACCCGGCCAACTCCGCTACCCGCTGCTCGGCCTCAGCCCGCTGCGCAAGCTGCGCGAACCGCGCCTCAACGGCGGCGGCCTCCAACGCCTGAACGTGCTCGTGGTCAGCGCGGACCTGCGCCAGCCACGACCAACCACACAGCCAACATCCCGGCGACGGCTCCTCCCCGCCGCACGCCGCACACACCGGGACCTCGTCAACGACAAGGGACGCCTCCAGGGCGGCGGCCCGCCGCTCGGCCGCCAGGCGACGACGCCGCGCGGCATCGGTGCGGGTACGCCAGCACGGAATGCACAGCGCCTCCGAGCCCTCACCCTCACGCGGCAGGCCCTGGGTGTCCCTACCAGCGCTCGCACAGGACACGCACGGGGTCTGCAGGCCGGTCGGATAGACGATCCGACGACGCGCACCAGCCGGCACCGTAAGGCGGGTCTGCCCAGTGCGGGTGGTCTCCACCCACACCCGCGACCGGCCCATGTGCACGATGCACCGCGTCTGCCCCGGGGCAGCTAACACCGCCTGCCCACGTGCAGCGCAAACCGGGCAATGACCCGACGCGACCACCCGCTCCGCAGCCACTACCGCGCCGCTCATCGGCCCACCGCCACAGACGCATGGCGTGGTGAAACGGCCGCAGCCTGCTGCGCTGCGACACAGGAGAGGGCTGGGCGCCAGCGGGCGTCACCGTGACACGCCGAAACAGTGTCTAGAGACAAAGGTGCACCCAGCCCGGGGCCAGGTGCTATGGTTGCCTCCGAGCTTGTTTTGAGCCTCAGACCCTGGCTATCGCCGCCAAACGAAAACAGGGTGTGGGGCTCGGTTTTTTTTGTGGAGTTAGGGGTTGAGCGGTAGTAGCGCTCCCTCAAGATCTGGTCGTAACCCGGCGATCTTACGTCCCCGCCCGCGCCCGATGGGGCCCCAACACGCGCGCATCGACAAATGTCCACGATAGACGATTGCTGTGATTGCGGGCATACCAGGACAAGCCAGGCACTCTTGTGTGGAAAGGGAACCCACAGTTGGGCGGCCCGCTGGAGCGGGCCGCCCGGCTGTCGGTGGTAGATGCTCACGCGGGCAAATGAATGGTGTCGCAGTAGACGGCAACGCCGGTGCCGTCGTGGGCGTACAGCTCGCCGTACCGATCCGCAGGTCCGTCCACGGCGGCGAGCAGCCGGGCGGCTTGGTGGTAGGCCGAGTCCATGTTGGCGGAGGTGAAGTAGGCGATCGCCTGGGGGTTGTCAGGGTCGGGATCGCAGACGATATCCAGGCGGTATTCGTCGGTTGCGCCTTCGACGTGTGACTCGAAGGGCTGGCGGGTGGGATCAGGCACCATTGGTGGTGCTCCTCTCATCTGTTGCGGATGGACAGGGAGTGGCGGGCGGCCCCGGAGCTTTGGTAGGGCGTGGGGGCCGCCCGCGCCGTGTTAGCGGCTGGTGAGAGTGGCGTGCAGGTGGGGTAGGTCGGCGGGACGCATCAGGACGTCGCGAGCCCCGTTAACGGCGGGGCCGACCACTCCCATCTCGTGCAGGGTGTCCATGAGTCGGGCGGCGGTGGCGAAGCCGATGGACAGTTTGCGTTGCAGCATCGCGGTGGAGCCGAACTGCGAGTCCACGACCAGCTCGGCGGCAGCGCTCAGCAGGTGTCGCTCGTCGTGTGAGATCTGGTGGTTCACCTGGTTCTCCTGTCGTTAGCGGCGGGCGGCGAGGACGGCGATGAGCCATGCGGCGGCGGCGCCGGCGGTGGCGGTGAGCGTCTGGGGCCATCCGCCGCCGGCGGCGATGGACATCAGGACCGCGGTGACGGTGGCGGCGTGCAGGACGTAGCTGGCGATGTGGGAGCGGCGGCGGGCGAGTACGCCCTGGTGCAGGGCGGCGAGGGACACGGCGGCCCAGCCGGCCCATAGGGTCCAGCCCCACGGGCCGTGGGTGGAGGCCCACGCGGTGGTGGCCGGTAGTAGCAGGGTGTGGACGGCGACGACGGCGGCCAGGGCGAGCAGGAGCCAGCCGGTGTAGCGGGCGGCGTGGGCTAGGCGGCGGCGGTCGGCCCAGACGGTGCCGATCGTCGTCACGCGGCGGTTGGCTGGCCAGTGGTCGCAGCACCGCACGGCGGTGTCGTGCTGGTGGGTGCGGGCTGCGGGCTGGCTCATGATGTCTCCTGGGTGGTGGCGGGCGGCTGGCTCGTGATGGCGGGGGTGTGCCGGTCGACGAGGGCGGCGTACCGGGCCTGGGCGGTGTCCATGTCGGTGGTGGCGGCGGCGAGCGCGCGGGCGTCACGGGCCCGGTCAACAGCGGTCAACGCGAGTGCTGCCACGGCGGTGGCTAGGAACACGCCACCGATGATTGGGGGGCCGGCGCCGTCGGCGGCGAGGTGCCCGGCGGTGGCCACGGTGCCGAGCAGACCGCTCGCGCCGGCCACGACCGGCCACCGGCGGCGGCCGGTGTGGGCGCGGTGACAGCGGCGGGCCGCGGCGCGGATGGCGTCGTCGGCGGCGCGCATCCGCGCCCCGGACAGCTGCCAGGCAATCAGCTCAGCGGTCAGGACATCGATGCGCCGCTGGCGCGCCTCGGTGGGTGCGCTGCGGGTCAGACGGCCGATCTCGGACTCGATCTCGGTGACACGGGACACGGGGTGCCTCCTTCACAGACGGTGACCTAACAGGGGGTCTCATAACAGCGGCCGGGGGAGGGGGTCGTCCCCTGCATAGGGGCCCCTCACAGGGGGGAGGGGCGTACGGGTTATGACGGGTTATGAATTACTGGCCGTAACCGTGGTGGCCGTGGTGGTGGCGGCCTCGGGCGGCAGGTACTGCCCCGTCGCTGCCCGCCCATCCGGGGTCTGCGGCCGGGTGATGCGGCCCTGCTGGGCGAGCTGGGTCAACGCGTTGGACACCAGCTGCGGCGTGGCGGTGCTGTCACCGGCCTCGTGCAGCGCGGCAAGGATGTCGCGCGGCCCGGCCGGGGCGTTGGTGGTGCGCCAGATCTGACGCACCGCCGCCTCTACCCGGTCGGCGCGGGTGCGGTACCCGGCCAACGGCGTCGGCTCGGGCGTCGGGCCGGCCGGCTCTACGGGGGCAGGTGCGGCGGGTTTACCGAGTTTGGCGAAAATCGAGGTGATGGCCGAGGCCATCGCGGATTCGGCGTCGCGCTCGGGCGCGCTGGCCTGTGCCGAGCTGCGGGCGCGGGCGCCGCGCAGGTCGGCCAGGTACTCCTCGGTGACGACCTGGTGCCGGTCGGCGTAGGCACGTCCGGCGGCCTGCGCCGATCCGGCGTCCAGGTCCCGCTGGTGGTGCCGCCGGTTCCAGGCGATCTCGTCAACTTTCGGCCCGTCATGCAGCACCGGCTTGGACGGATCCGAGGTCTGGACGTACTCGATCTTCGCCCGGACCGGCTCGCCGTCGCCGAGGCGCGCGTAGCACTCGCCACGGTGGCGCAACGGGGGCAGCTTGTAGTTGCCGGTGACCCGGCCGGCCTCCTGCTCGTCACCGGACATCAGCACGATCTCCCGACCGATGTTCGCCGACGCGTCGCCGCCCCGGTCGCCGAACTGCTGGTGCACTCCTCGCTGGGTGGCGGCGATCAGGTAGATGCCGGCGGAGGCCACGGCCTGGGTGCACTCGGCGTACATGTCTCCGGCGGTTACCTCCGCCCCGTCATAGCGGGCCTTGACCTTGGTATTCAACGCGAAGCTGGCCTCGTCGATGTAGATGAGGATTTTGCGGAAGCCGTGGCGTGCGCTGAATGGCTGGTCCTGGCGCCAGCGGGCGATCTCCATCGCCGCGATGAGCATGTGCAGCACACCCTCGGCGTCGGCGCGCACCCAGTCCAGCGGCGGCCGTGCGCTCTGGCCGAGGTAGGGCTCCAGCCACGGGCCGACCAAGTCGTACAACTTCCTCGTGCCGGCCACCCAGATCAACGCGTCCTCACACCGGGTCACGTCCACCCACTCCCGATGCAGGTAGGCACTCTTGCCGCCGGTGGTCGCGCCGAGGATCCAGGCGTGCCGGGCCACATCCACCCCGATCGGCATCCCGTCCATGCCCCACAACGCGTGGCAGGGCTCGGCCAGACGCCGCCACACCGGCCGACCGGACGCGTCGACCAGCTCATCGGGCTGCTCCCGATAAGGGCGGACTCTCTTCATGACGTCCTCGGTGTTGGCCTGAATCGTGTAGATGCCGACCCGGTCCGGGTCCTCGCTGATGCTCACCCAGTCCGGGGCGATGTCGCGGCGGGTGATGTCGCGCAGCGCCAGGGCGATACGCCGCACGTCGTGGTCGTCGAGCCTGGGGGCCTGTTCCACGCGGACCCGTCCTTTGACCACCCGGCGCAGCTCGATCGGCGCCCACGCCTGCACCCGCGCCCCGAACGGCCGATCCGCCGGGCCGACCATCCGCGGGTCAGAGATCCGCAGCCAATCCAGACCAGCCCGACGCACCGCCAGACGCAGCAACCAGGCCAGATGCGGCTCACCCTCACGCGGCCCCGACAGATCCTCGGCGGTCAGCGCCAACTGGCCGTGCGCCGTCGTGGTCAACGCCGCCGCGGCCGGAGCCGGCCGGGCCGGCGGCGGCGCGTACCGCAGCAGGTACTGATGCACCCGCGCCAACACCCACGTGCTCCCACCCAACGCGGGCAGGACCAGCGCCCACACCGGCCACATGTCCGGCAGCGTCAACGCCAGCATCGACCAGCCCGTGTAGACGGTCACCGCCGCCACCAGCCACCCCACGATCCGGGCCTTCGCCGGCTCACCCAGCCGGGCGAACATCGGCGAGATCCGCACCAGCATCCGGGCGCCGAACGCCGCGGCCGCCGCGAGCAGCACCGTGGCCAGGCCGGCGATCCACACCGCGGACCCGGTGACCAGCCACACCGCCACCCACACCGCGCTGCACAGCGGTGCGACAACGGCCCAGAACGTCTTCCACTCAATTCCCACCGCTGCTCGCCGCCTCGTCACGACGTTCCTCCTTGCCGATGTGCCTGGTCAGGGGGTTAGGGGTGCCGGGGCCGCGCCGCTGGTCGGCGCGGCCCCGCGCGCGGTCAGAACCCGATCGAACGGGCATCCGCCTCGTACTGCTCGGCCTGCGCCTCGTAGAACCGCGCCGCCAAGATCTCCCGCGCCGCTTCCGCCTCGGCCTCACGCGCCGCCACCGCGTGCTCGTGGGCCACGTTCACGTCGCGGATCGTGCGGGCGGCCATCTTGTGGTTTTCCGCCGATTCCTGGTTGTCCCGGGCGTCACGGCGGTACTGGTCAGCGGCGTCCCGGCAGGCAGACGCCCGGGCCTGCAACGTCTCGGCCTTCTCGATCATCTCGGCGTAGCGGTTCGCTACCCGCATCGCGTCCTGGTCAGCGCTGGTGCTGCTGGTCGTGATCGTGCTCATCTCCGGTCCTCCAAACTGGTCACCAACAGGACCCACCCCATGCGGGGTGGAATGCAGCGATGTCGACACAGACCGGCGCCACCACCCGCTGCCAGCAGCGGCCCCGGAGTCAAACGGCGCGGTACGCGGCGCCGAACGATGCGACCGGGCCGACCCGGTCGAGCTACCTGCATGGCTCTTGCTCTGTGGGCTGGTGATGTCGTCCAGGTCCACGTCGATCACCGTCTCCGGCCCCAACCCACCCGGCGTAGCCCGCGCATAGCGCTTCGGCTCGTCCTTGCCGGGCTTGTCCCCGGTCTTGCGGTCCCCGGACTTGCTCTTACGCGCCGCCCGCACCAGCCCCACCAGGCCCAACAGCGCCGCCCCGCCCGCCGTCCTGGCCCTACGCCGCCCGTCACCGGTCGGCCTACCGCCAGAAGCGGGGGCCTTAGGCAGCTTCGGGGCCTTACCGGCCGGGGCCTTGCCCCCGCCACCAGGGTTTTTAGCCCCACCACCAGGGGTTCTACCGCCAGCAGGGGTGTTCTTACCCCGACTAAACGGCCACCAGCCGCCGCCCTTGCCCCCACCGGCCGGCCTCCCGCCGCCGGGAGTCTTCCCACCCTTCGGAGCCTT
>NZ_AZWQ01000038.1 GCF_000514815.1 Salinispora fenicalii | reverse complement strand
GTCGTTGGGCTCGCCGTTGGCGTGATTCTGGGCCTGGTGACCAAAAGCCGCTCGGGCAGTTGGTGCCCCCGGTGTGGTGACCTCAAACGCTGCCTACGTGACCACGCGGGCGGGAACCGACCATGATCCGCGCACACGACCCCATGCGCCCGCTGTGGCGGTGCCGGGCCTGCGGCGCCGACTGGCCCTGCCAACCCGCGCGGCTCGCGTTGCTGGCCGAGTATCGCGGCAGGAGGTCAGCACTACTGGCCCACCAGGACAAGCTCCTGGCCGAGGCATCAGATCAGCTATCCCGACTCAACGGCACCAGACCCGACCTCAGGGAAAGATTTGTCAACTGGTGCTGGCGGGCGGAACCCGACCACCCCACAACCAGCGCCTCCGAACCGGGAGACCTGGACCTGGACCTGGTGTTTCGCGGAATCGAAATGATCATCCGTAGCCACTGGGGAGGACGAACCTGCCCACGATGCGTGAACAAAGGCTGCCCGCGCCTCGACTGGGCCGACGGCTGGCTGGCCCACCTACGACGATCACCGCAAGGCCGCCCAGACGGGAGTCGTACTCCTCCGAAGCGGGGTAGCGGAGTCCGAAGCGGGTAACGGCACGCCGTGGCAGGTGGCGTCGGGGCAGTTGGCGTCCGGGTCGGGGGGCCCGAACTTCGGCGTTGGTTGGCGGGGACGGCCGCCGTCGTCGCGGGCGGGGCGGTGCTGCACGCGCTGCCGGTGGTCACCGCCAGCGGAGCGTTGCGGCGCCGGTGCTGGCCCCGGCTGGCGGGGGTGGGTGCGACCAGCCGGATCGCGTTGACCTTCGACGACGGGCCGAGCCGTGCCTCCACCGCCCGGTTTCTGCGAGCGTTGGAGCGTGCCGACGTACGGGCGACCTTCTTTCTGCTCGGCACGCTGCTCGACCGCGATCCGGGACTCGGTCGGGAGATGACGGCGGCCGGGCATGAGCTCGCGGTGCACGGATGGGAGCACCGGAACCTGCTGTGCCGGTCGCGTGCCGCGACCTACGCCGATATTGCCCGCGCTCGGGATGCCGTCGCGGCGGTCACCGGAGCCGCGCCGTTGTGGTACCGGCCGCCGTACGGGGTGTTGACGATGCCGGCGCTGCTGGCGTGCCGGCGGCTGGGCCTGACCCCCCGCCTCTGGACTGCCTGGGGGCGCGACTGGGACGCGACCCGGTCTCCGGCCTCGATCTGGGAAACCATCGTGAAAGACCTCGACGGTGGCGGCACGCTGTTGCTGCACGATTCGGATCATGCGTCCAGCCCGGGTGCCTGGCGCGGTGCCTTGGCGGTCCTGCCTCGTCTCGTGCGCTGGGCCCAGGAGCGGGAGCTGACAATCGGGACGCTCGGCGCACACGAGGAGACCGAGGCCGGCGGGAGCCCGGGACGTGGCGCAGGCCGGTCCGGGCACGACCGGGGCATGGCGACGTACCGGGTGGGTAACCGCAACCGGTGAAGCCACGGCCGGGCGGGAGAAGTCCGCGCGCCGGTACGTCCCCGGCAGGTGCCGGTCGTGACGACCCCGGCGGCGGCCCGGACCGGCTGCGGATCCTGGTCGTCTCCGCCGACATCGGCGCGGGCCACGACGCCGCCGCCGCCGAACTCGCCGCCCGGCTCGCCGGCGACGGAGTCGTCGTGGAGCAGCTCAACTTCTTTACGGCCCTGCCCCGGCCGCTGCACCGTCTCGTTCGGGAGGGCTATCGCACCATGCTCCAGCGGTTTCCCTGGAGCTACGACGCGCTCTTCCGGTTCACCGACCGGTCGTCGCTGATGGTCCGGGGGTTCCGGGCCGCGCTGCGGGCGGCCGTACCGCGGATGCTGTCGCGGATATCGGCGGACACCTGCCTGGTGGTGACGACGCACCCGTTCGCCAACCAGCTACTCGGCCCGATGCGCGGGACGGGGCAGCTCACCGTGCCGGTGCTCAGCTACGTCACTGATTTCGTCGTCCACCCGATCTGGATTTCGCCAGGCGTCGACACCTACTGCGTCATTCACGACGGGACACAGCGGCAGGCGGCGGCGCGCGGGGCAACCGATGTTCGGGTGGTCAATCCGCTGATCTCCGCCGAGTTCTCGTCCTCGGCAACGGCCTGCCAGCGTACGGCTCGGGCTCGTTTCGGCCTGCCCGAGCAGGAGCGGCTGGCGTTGATCGTCGCCGGCTCCTGGGGGGTGGGCGACGTGGCCCGTACCGCGCGGGATGTGCTCGGCGCCGGCTGCGTCACCCCGGTCGTGGCGTGTGGGCGTAACGTCCGGCTCCGCCAGCGCCTGCGTACCTTCCCCGGACATGTCCTGGGCTGGGTTGAGGACATGCCCACCCTGATGCGGGCGGTTGATGTGGTGGTGGAGAACGCCGGCGGGCTCACCTGCCAGCAGTCGTTGGCCGGTGGGCTCCCCACCGTCACCTACCGGCCGATTTCCGGGCATGGTCGGGCCAACGCGCAGCTACTCGCCGAGGCTGGGCTCACCACCTATGTCACCACCGCGGCCGAGCTGGCGCCGGCGCTGACTGAGCTGACCGGTGCGGAGGCCAGCCCGGCTCTTCCCGCCGGTAGTGCTACGGACATGGCCAGCTTGATCTCGGAGGTGGTCCGGAGCGGCGACCGGTGTGACCAGAAACGGTCAGAATAAGGGTGGATTCTTCCTAGGCTGGGGGCGAGTCCGCCTTCGAGATCCAGGAGTTCTGACCATGCCGCAGTCACACGATTTGGATCATCGCTACGTGGTGCCGCCCTACCTGCGGATCGTCAACGAGCAGACGGTGCCCGGCACGAGCCAGCCGGTCGCGCTCTGGGACTTCCGGGTGGCGCAGCCGAACGTGTCGCAGATACCGAGCCCGGTCATGCACTCACTCGAACACTTTCTCGGCACCTACGTACGCCAGCATCACCCTACGATCATGAACGTCGCGCCGATGGGTTGCATGACCGGCCTGTACGTGTGGACGGTTGGCCCGTGGAGCTTCGACGAGCTGGCCGAGGTCATCGCGGCCGGGCTGCGCACCATCGAAGACGCCGATGAGGTGCCGCTCGCGAACGTACTCCAGTGCGGCTGGGCCGAGCATCACTCGCTGGCGGGGGTTCGGGAACTCGCCGTACAGCTGCTCGCGAAGCGGGACCAGTGGGGGGATCCGGGCCCGGACGCCCATGAGGTGAGCGCGGCGGACCTGCGGGAACTCGCAGCGGGCCAGTGAGCCGACACCAAGGTGGTAACGGGGGAGGAACCCCCACGGGAAGGCGAGAACAATTTTACTTTTGTCCCTAGCGGGCCCGGCGGTCGTGCCCGCCGGGTGGAGGGGGACGAATGATTCGCCGTCGGTTCATCGCCTGCGGGCTGCTGCCGGTCGCCACCGGGCTGAGCCTGCTTGCGCCCGCCACGCCGGGCTCGGCACAGCTCCCCCACGGGGCGGACAGCCTATCGGCCCGGGACGCGGTTGACGCTTCCTCGGCCGAGCGGCTCAAGATCCGCGCGCCCCGCGAGTTCAGCGGCATCGCCTGGCTCACCACCGAGGAGAATGACGGGGTGGTGCAGGAGGTCTTCCTGGTCTGCCACGACACCCGGGA
Organism: Salinispora fenicalii; assembly: GCF_000514815.1. GTDB lineage: Bacteria > Actinomycetota > Actinomycetes > Mycobacteriales > Micromonosporaceae > Micromonospora > Micromonospora fenicalii. The sequence goes on along the minus strand of NZ_AZWQ01000038.1, from coordinate 21,496 downwards.
CAACGATGCGGAGCGCGACCTGCCGCGACTCTCGATCGTGCGTACGCCCATCGATCCGAACGGGATCGTCGTTGACGAGCTCGATGTCGATTTTCCCGGTCGCAGTGTGCCGAATGACCTCGAGAGCATCGCCCGGCTGCCCGGCCGGAACGCGGCCCTGCTGGCGGAGAGCAACGCCGACGGCGACGACCCCGACCCCACGATCTATCTCGCCCGGTGGGACCGGGACCTCAACGTCGAGATCGTGAGCGCGGTGCCGTGGCCCGAGACGCCCGAGCCGCTGGTGAATGTTGAGGCGACGGCCGTGGCGACGATCCGCGGAGAGGACTACTTCGTCTACGCCGAGCGGGCGGAGGGCCGGGACACCACCTTCATCAACATGACCCGCCTGAAGGTGTACGAGGACGGCGAGATCCGGTTCGGTCGGCGCTGGACCTCGGTTCCCTTCACGGCGCTCGAACCACCGGGGGGACGACCCGCCTCCGGGATGGACATCGACCGGTGGGGCAACATCTTCGTCTCGTCCGCGTACGACCCGGGTGACCTCGGCCCCTTTGACAGCGCGGTGTACCGCGCGGCGACGGTCCGGGAGGGGGGACGCATCGGCGCGTGGCTGCGTCCGGTCGAGCCGCCCCAGCAACTGGCGCGAAGCTCGGGCCTCAAGGTCGAAGGCGTGGGACTGGTCGACGGCTCACTTCCGATCTTCATCGGGGACGACGACGAGGACTACGGTGGCCTGCTGCGTCAGCTCCGGGTGACCTTCGAGTAGGCCCGTCTCGCTCACCGCCACCTCCACGGTACGGCTCGGCCGGGCCCGCGCACTCGCCCGTCCTCCGGTGGTGTGGTTAGGCTGCATATTGGGGCGGCGAACTATGTGCCCGTTCTGAGAGCATCCCCGGGTGACGATTGACGATCTCGCCCGCCCGGATGAACGGACGAGGCCTGGCCCGGACCGCCACCTGCCTGCCCCGCGTCGGGACGCCGAGAAGCTGGGCACCCCGTTCTGGCAGCTGTGGTCCGCGTCCGCCGCGTCGAACCTCGCCGACGGGATCGTCAAGCTCGCGCTGCCGCTGGTCGCGGTCAGCTTCACGGATTCGCCGGTGCTGGTGGCCGGGGTGGCGATGGCGTTCAGTCTGCCGTGGCTGCTGGTCGCGTTGCCGGCGGGCGCGTTGGCCGATCGGCTGGACCGCCGTCGGGTGATGGTGGCCGCCAACACGGTGCGCGCGGTGTTGTTCGGGGCGATGGCGCTGGCCGCGGCCCTGGACGTGGCGTCGATCTGGCTGCTCTACGCGGTGGCGTTCGGCGCCGGCGTCGCCGAGACGCTCTATGACACCTCGGCTCAGTCGATCTTGCCGCAGGTGGTGTCGCGGGACGCGCTACCGCGCGCCAACGGACGGCTGAACGCGGTCGAGTTGACGGCCAACCAGTTCGTCGGCCCACCACTGGCGGGGTTCCTGGTCTCCACCGGCGTGGCGTTGGCGGTGGCGGGGCCGGCGGGGCTGTGGGTGGTCGCGGCCGCGGTGTTGCTTCTCATCCGTGGCCGCTTCCAGGTCACCCGGGACACGTCGACCAGCTTGCGCCGGGACATCGCGGAAGGCCTCCGGTTTCTCTGGCGGCACCAGCTGCTGCGCACCATGGCGGTGATGGTGGGCGTCAGCAACTTCACCATGAGCGCGGCCCTCGCGGTGCTGGTGCTCTACGCGGTCGGCCCCGACTCGGCGATGGGGCTCACCGAACCGGGGTACGGAATTCTGCTCGCGACCTTGGCTGTCGGCATTGTGCTCGGGTCGTTGGTCGCGGGGGCGGTGGAGCGGCGGCTGGGTCGTTCCACCGCACTCGGCGTGGCAGCGGTCGCCGCCGCCGTGCTTGTCGGCGTGCCGGCGTTGAGCGTCAACCCGTTCGTGGTGGGCGCCGTCTACTTCGGGGGCGGGATTCTGGTCGCCACCTGGAACGTCATCACGATCTCGCTTCGCCAACGGATCACCCCCGACCGGCTGCTCGGTCGGGTCAACAGCGGCTACCGGCTGCTGGCCTGGGGCGGCATGCCCCTCGGTGCGCTCACCGGCGGTCTGCTGGCGGAGTGGCTCGGCCTGCGCGCGGTCTTCGCGGTCATGGGTGTGCTGGCACTCAGCATGATCATCGGCTTGTTCTGGGTCACCGACAGTGCGATTGACGCCGCCGAGCGGGATGCGGAGCAGCAGGTGTGAACGCCGTTGGCTCCGCGCCGGAGGCCGGTCTGCCGCGGTGCGTTGGCTGAAGGTCGGGTCTGCGCTCAGCGAGCCGGGTCAACGCTGATCGGCCGTTCGAAGAACGACTCCAGGACGACGATGGTCTGGGTGCTGGTGACTCCGTCGATGGCGAAGAGGCGTTTCAGGAGGGCTTGCAGGTCCTCGGTGGTGGCGGTGCGAACCTTCACCAGCACGCTCGCCGTACCGGCGATGATGTGCGCCTCCTGGATCTCGGGTATGGCCGTGAGCTCGTCCCGGGTGGCCGCGTCCCCCATCCACGCGTCGGCGCCGAGCAGCACGTAGGCGAGCACGCCCCGGCCAACCGCGGCCGGATCAACGTCAACGGTGGTACGCCGGATCACGCCCCGCTCGCGCAGCTTGCGTACGCGTTCGTGCGCCGAACCGGCGGACAGGTCAACGGCCGCGCCGAGGGCCGCGTAGGACTGGGTTGCGTCCTGCTGCAGGCGGGTCACCAGGACGCGGTCAATATCGTCAAGCATCGAACACCCATCGGGACTCTGAAGATGAACAACTTGACCATATCAGATTCGGAGGGCAGGCTATGCTGCAGAACATCATCTGGCTAGGAGGCCGATATGCCTGACACAGTCCCTGCTGAGTTCCGGTTGCTGGACGAGCGTTTCCGGGACCTCGACGGTGACTTCGTCCTGGAGGTCCTGCACGGCGACGCGCGGAAGTCGGAAGGTCCGGTTTACTTCGCCGCGGGGCGCTACCTGGTGTGGAGCGACATTCCCAACGATCGGCTGCTGCGCTGGGACGAGACCACCGGCGCGGTCGGGGTGTTCCGCCAGCCCTCGGGCTACGCCAACGGCAACACGATCGACCGGCAGGGCCGGCTGATCACCTGCGAGCAGGGAAACCGGCGGGTAACCCGCACCGAGCACGACGGAACGATCACCGTGCTGGCAGATCGCTACACCGGCAAGCGGCTCAACAGCCCCAACGACGTGGTGGTCCGATCCGACGGCACGATCTGGTTCACCGACCCGATCTACGGCATCAACAGCGACTACGAGGGCAACCGGGCCGAGCCCGAGTTCGGCGGCTCGTGCTACGTGTTTCGGCTCGACCCTCGCACCGGGGACCTGCGGGTGGTCGCGGACGACTTCTTCCGCCCCAACGGTCTGGCGTTCTCCCCGGACGAACAGCGGCTGTTCATCGTCGACACCCGACAGGAACCCAGCCACATCCGGGTCTTCGACGTCACCGCCGACGACACCCTCAGCGGCGGCAAGATCTTCGCCGAGTGTGACTACGGGCGCTTCGACGGGCTGCGCATCGATGACGCCGGTCGGGTCTGGGCTGCGGCCTGGGACGGCGTGCACTGCTTCGCTCCCGATGGCAGCCTCATCGGGAAGTTGCTCCTGCCCGAGCCCGCCGCCAATCTCACCTTCGGCGGACCGAAACGCAACCAGCTCTACATCACCGCCGGCCGTTCGGTGTACGCGCTGCGAGTCACCTTCAACGGTGCCCGCTACCCGGAGTGAAACGCCCGGTCGCCCGGGCCGCCCGGATTACCCGCGGCGGTTGTCCCAGTCGCACCAGGAGTCATCACAACTTGACCTCTCGAGGCAGATCCTTGACCTCTCCGCGTAGGGTTGATCTGTTAAGGAGTAGCATCGATGCGGTGACGAGTGCCGCGAGCGTGATCGTGGCAATGCCGGAATACAGTAATGTGTCTGCGGCACCCCAAAGTGTGACCAGTGGGCCGCCGAGCGCCGCACCCAAAGGTGTTGCCGTGGTGGTGACGGCTGACCGGGCGGCCAGGACAGACGTAAGTTCAGAAGCATCTGCGGCCTGCTGGAAAAGAGAAATAGTGAACGCTGGAAATGGGCCGTAGATCAGTCCGCCGAGGGCGAACGAAGTCATGGTCGCTGAAGTGCTGTCGGTCATGCCAAACGGAAGTAGGGTCAGACCCCAGCCGAAGATGATGGCGATTACGGCCGGCCATCTAGGCGCGCGGGCCAAGGCGCCACCTGCGAAGCCGCCAATCACTGCGCCGACACCGAACGCGGTCCAGAATGCTCCGAGTAGCTGGCCGCTACCAGCCAAGTTACCGGCCACATAGAGCGGAAGACCAATCTCGACCGGACCGTACAGGAAGAAGAAGACGGCCGTGATCAGCAACAGGGAAGCGAGTTGGGGTCGCTGCGCGAGTATCCGGAAGCCGGCCATGACGCCAGTCCGCCGAGTGGCCGCCAGTTGTTGCGGAAGCTTCAGGTGCGCGACTGTGGTGAGAAGAATCAGGTATGAGCCAGCATTGACTGCGAGGATTGCCGAGCCGTTCAGTTGCAGCAAGATCATCCCAGCAATTGCCGGGCCGATGATGATGCTGATCTGCTGGGATACGCTCAGCAGGGCATTGGCGGGAAGTTGACGACCGTCGGCGAACAACTGACTGACAATAGCGTACAGACCTGCGTTCCCCCAAGCCGAAAAGAGAGACGAAGCGGCGAGGAGGGCAATGTAGGAAAAGGCGTTAAGTCGGTCGGTGGCTGCCAGTATGGCAATCGTAGCCAGCCCGAGAGCTCGCAGGCCGGTGCTGGCGACAACCAACTTCTGTGCGCTCAAGCCGCCGAACCACCGGCCTAGCGCCAGAGCTCCAAGGGCGCCGGGCAGCGTATACGCCGCCAACGACAGCCCAGCGACAACTCCCCCTTGATCCGGCTTCGCCAGCTGTATCGCCAACCAGGGTATTCCGACAAGTGCCATCCCGTCGCCAAGGAAGGAAACGGCTGAAGCGGAGATCAGTCTGGAGTACCGTTTGTCGGTGAGGACAGGGCGATACGCGGAAAGAAAGGGGATTCGAATCCTGTCTACCATTCCAGTTTTCCGGAAAGACATCGACCCAGGCGTCGAACTCGGTCCCGGACGGTTCAGGCGAAGTCCGCGGCGTGGTCGGCGGCCCACCGGGCGAAGGTCCGCGCAGGCCGTCCCAGTATCACCGAGACATCGTCGGTCACCTGCTCCGGTTTCTCCACCATCGACGCCCAGGCGGCCAACGCCATCTCTGCGAAGGCCGGACTCCCCATCGCCTCGGCCAGCATCGGGCGGATGGCCTGCGGGGGGACATCCTCCCAGCGCACGTCGCGTCCGATCGCCGCACCGATGAGGCGTACCTGCTCGGCTTGGGTGACCGTCTCCGGGCCGGTCAGTACGTAGGTCCGCCGGTCGTGCTGGTCACTGGTCAGCGCCTCGACGGCCACCGCGGCGATGTCGTCCTCGTGGATCAGGGAGCGGGCCGCGGCGCCGTGCGGCCAGCGTACGACCCCCTCAGCGCGAATAGCGTCGGCCCAGCCCAGCGTGTTCGTGGCGAAGCCGGTGGGGCGCAGCACCGTTCCGGGGAGATCGCGTTCGATGAGGGCGCGCTCCACCACCGCCCAGCACGAGTTCGGGTCGGCTTCGACGGAGGCGGCCGACAGGAACACCACTCGGGGGGATCCGGCGCTGGCCAGCACGTCCGCGAGAGCCGGAGCGAGTGCAACGGTAACGGCAGGGTCAACGTAGGGCCAGATCAGGAACACGGCCCGGATCCCGTCCAGGTGCGGACGGAGGGTAGCGGGATCAGCCAGGTCGGCGGTGACCGCCGCTACCCCCGCCGGAAGTTCTGCCCGGCTCGGGTCGCGGACGATGGCGCGGACATCGTGACCTGCGGCGATCAGCCGCGCCACCACCCGCCGCCCGACGTTGCCGGTCGCGCCGGTAACCAAGAACATGGGTTTCCTCCAGGACCGCTCCGAACGCGGTGGAACGACGGTAAAACCTCAACCTGGGTTGAGGTCAACCGTTCCCACGCGTCGGAGCGCGCCCTACGCGCCCTGTCCCTGGTTCTGCATGAGGCCACCGTCCATGAAGTAGGTCGACCCGGTGACGTAGTTCGCGTCGTCACTGGCCAGGAAGACGGCGAGCTTCGCGATCTCCTCCGGCTGGGCGGCCCGCTTCCACGGGATCGACTGCACCTGCTCTTCGAGGTACTGCGGGTCGTCGATCGCGCGTTGGTTGAACGGAGTGAGCACCATGCCCGGCCCGATGTTGTTGACGTTCATGTGTATCGGGGCGACCTCCAGCGCGATGCTCTTGGCCAGCTCCAGCATGCCGCCCTTGCTGGCGTCGTAGTCGGCACCGCCGGCCCGGGCCACCTCCTGGTGGATAGAGGTGATGTTGATGATCTTTCCGTGTCCGCCGTGGTCGCGGCGGTGCCGGACGAACCGCCGACAGCAGAAGAACATCCCGTACAGGTTGGTGCGGATGGCGCGGTCCCAGGTCTCGGTGTCCAGATCGGCGACCGGGATGCCGGAAGCGTCCACCCCGGCATCGTTCATCAGGATGTCCAGCTCTCCGAACTTCGCCAAGGCCTCGTCGAACATCGCCTCGACCTGGTGCTCGACGCTGATGTCGCCCTGCACCACCACGGCACGCCGACCGGCCCGCTCAATTTCCGCCTTGGTGTGGCTCGCCCCCGCATGGTCATGCAGGTAGTGCACCACCACGTCGGCGCCCTCCCGGCCGAACTCGATCGCGGTGGCCTGCCCGATGCCGGAGTCCGAGCCGGTGATCAAGGCGGTTTTGCCCATCAATCGTCCGCTCATCAACGTGCTCCTTTCCTCGACTGCCACAAACTTCGACGGGCGTCGGCCGCCGCCGTGCTCGCCGAAGCAGGTATCTGCTCTCCTGCGCCCCAACCGAGGGGTACGGCTGGCCTCCTACTTCCTGTTGCCTGCGGCCTCGGCCTGGCCGATGGTCCAGGCGGCGTTGATCAGACCGATGTGGGACAACGCCTGGGGAAAGTTGCCGATCAGGCGCCCGTCGCGTCGATCGATCTCCTCGGCGAGCAGGCCGAGATCGTTCGCCCGAGCGGTGACCGTCTCGAAGACCTGTCGGGCCCGGTCGAGGCGCCCGGCCAGGGCCAGGGCCTGGACCAGCCAGTACGAGCAGATGATGAAGGCGCCCTCGTCTCCGGCCCGGGTCCAGCGTTGCACCAGGCCGTCCTGGACCAGGTCCCGTTCGATGGCGTCCACCGTGGCCAGGATCTTTTCGTCGTCGGCGGGGAGGAACCCGAGGATGGGCATGACCAGGACTCCCGCATCCAGGTGGTCGGAGCCGAACGCACCGGTGAACGCCTTGCTCGAGCTGTTCCACCCCTCGTCCAGGATCGCCGCGCGGACCTGCGCCATCGCTTCCGACCACTGCGGGACCTTCGTTTCGGCATCCAGAAGTCCGGCGAGCTTGACGGCCCGGTCGAGAGCCAGCCAGCACATCACCTTCGAGGTCAGGTAGTGCCGCTGGCCCTCGCGTCCCTCCCAGATTCCGGCATCCCGCTCCCGCCAGGTGTCCGCGGCCCGGTCGGCCAGGGAGCGGAGCAGGCTGGCGGCGGCGGGCGACAGCTCGGTGAGCTGGTCCCGCAGGACCCAGGCGCACTCGATGACCTCGCCGATGACGTCGAGCTGCTTCTGTAGCCAGGCGTCGTTGCCGACCCGTACCGGGCGGCTGTCCCGGTAGCCCTCAAGGTGCTCGAGGGTGTGCTCGGTGAGATCACGCTCGCCGCCGGGGCCGAACATGATCGGGACATGGTCCTCCGCCTCCACCGAGCCCACCGACTCGGCCATCCAGTCGAAGAACCGGTGTGCCTCGTCCGGGCAGGCGGCGACCCAGAGCGCCTTCAGGGTGAAGGCGCCGTCGCGGAGCCAGCCGAAGCGGTAGTCCCAGTTCGCCTCGCCACCGACCTCCTCGGGCAGGGAGGTGGTGGGGGCGGCGATCACGGCCCCGGTGGGCTGGTAGGTCAGCGCCTGCAGCACGAGGGCACTGCGTCGGACCTGCTCCCGGTACGGCCCCTGGTAGCCCTGGTGGATGCGGTCCCAGGACCGCCAGGCGGCGATGGTGTCCCGCAGCGCCGCCCGCGCGTCGAGGGGAACCGTCGGCGGGTCGGTGGCCCGTCGGTGGTGCAGCGCGAAAACCGCGCTCTCCCCCTCGGCGAGGCTGAACTCTCCGGTCACCACAGAGCCGTCGATGGTCAGGTCGTGGTCGCTGGTAAGGGTCAGTCGATCGGCACCACCGGAGATCTTGATCCCCGTCGTGGCGTCGGAGACGGTGGGGCTGACCAGGCCGTACTCGGGGCGGGCCGCTACCTCGATCGCTACCTGTGCCGGGCCGGCGATTGCGTCGACCCGGCGCAGGAGGACGTGTGGCGAGCGGAGGCCGATCTGGTGACCGCGTTCTCCGACGCCGAGGCTGAGCGCGTCGGTCAGCCGCAGCACCCCGTCCTGGGTATGAAAGTCGGTCTGGACGACCATCGTGCCGTCGAGGTAGCAGCGGCTCGTCGTGTACTGCCCGTGCGGTCGGATCCACCAGTGGCCGCCAGCGGAGCCGAGTAGTCGCGCGAAGACGCTTGGCCCGTCGAACCGGGGTGGACACCACCAGTCCACCGAACCGTCCGCCGACACCAACGCCGCGCCTTGGCAGTCGCCCAGGAACGCATAGTCACTGATCTCCGCCACACCTGGCTTCTACCCGCGATGGCGCCTGTTACGCCTCAGATGGTGATCACTACTTTCGCCCGCGCGTGCTCGCCTTCGAGGTACCGAAGTGCTTGCGGTACCTCGTGCAGCGGGTAGCTCCGGTCGATGACCGGGGTGAGGTCGCCGGCCTCGGCGTGGTCACGGAGCACGTCGAGGTGCTTCCGGCTGGGCGCGGTGGTGAGAACGGCGATGCGGTGTCGGACGAAGGGCGCCAGCAGTCGTCCGCGGATGATGAGCCAGATCGGTCCGACGAGGCTGCCGCCGCGGTAGACCCCGCCGCCGGAGAGGATCAGCGTCCCGGCGGGGGTCAGCCCTCGCCGGAGTGCGGTGAGTGAGCGGTTGCCGACCAGGTCGAACACGACATCGTGCGGGTGGGGGTCGTGGGTGAAGTCGCTCCGGGTGTAGTCAACGACCTGGTCGGCGCCGAGGGAGCGGACCAGGTCGGCGTTCCGGGTACTGCACACCGCGGTGACGGTCGCGCCGAGCGCCTTGGCCAGCTGCACGGCGAGGGTGCCGACACCGCCGGAGGCACCGTTGATCAGGACGCGGTGGCCGGGCTCGACCTGCCCGAGGTCAGCCAGCCCCATGAGTGCGGTGACGCCGGCGAGCGGCAGGGCGGCGGCCTGCTGCGGCGTCAGGTTCGCCGGCTTCGGTGCGATCAGGGTTTCGGGTACGCGGACGTACTCGGCGAAGGCACCGTTGGCGTCGCCGAGATCACCGAAGACCGCATCGCCGGGACGGAACTGCTGAACGTTCTCGCCGACGGATTCCACCACGCCGGCGAAGTCGCGGCCACGGATGCGGGCTCGGGGCTTTGACCGGCCCAGGGCCAACCGTGCCATCCGCGGATCGCCACGCAGCACATGCCAGTCGTAGGCGTTGAGGGCTGCGGCTTCCACCCGCACCAGCACCTCGTTTGCGGCGGGCGCCGGTCGGTCAACCTCCGCGAGGGTGAGGGACTCCGGTGGCCCGTAGCGGTCTTGCACGATCGCTTTCATTCCCACTCCAAGGTGTACGGCGTACGCTGGTGTCAGAACAGGCTAGGTGTACGCCGTACACTCGTCAAGGCGGTTATGGTTTCCAGCGCCGCTGGAGACGAGGAAACGAGATGGCTGAGCAGACCGAGGTGCGCCGAACGCCGCTGAGTAGAGAGCGAGTCCTGCGGGCCGCTGTCGCGCTCGCTGACGAGGCCGGGATCGACTCCCTCAGCATGCGCAACCTTGCCCAGGACCTGGGTGTCGTGCCGATGGCTCTCTACAAGCACGTGGCCAACAAGGACGAGCTGGTCGCCGGCATGATCGATGTGGTCATCGACGAGATCGACCCGCCGGTGGCCGACGTTGACTGGAAGCACGCGGTCCGGGAGCGAATTCTCTCCGCGCGGCGGGTGCTGCAGCGTCACCCCTGGGTGTCCCTCGCCATTGAGTCGCAGCAGGCGCCGACGCCAGCCATCCTCGCCTACCTCGACTCGATGGTCGGGACGTTCCGAGGCGGTGGCTTCTCCGTTGACCTTGCCCACCACGTGATGCACGCGATGGGCAGCCGCACCCTGGGCTTCAGCCAGGAACTCTTCGACGCTGCACGGAACGCCGGCCGGACCGGCGCGACCAGTCCGGAGCCACCGGCGGCCCTACCAGCGCAGTTCGCCGACCGATTCCCAAACCTTGCGGAGATCGCCGTGGTGGCGTCCCACGATGATGCCTCGGTGGTGGGGCGTGGCTGCGACGACCAGTTCGAGTTCGAGTTCGCTCTGGACCTGTTGCTGGACGGCATCGAGCGACTGCATCAGCAAGGCTGGACATCGACTGGCTGAAGCGCCCGTCGCGGCCGGCAGACCCTATTGTGCCACCGATTCGGGTAGGGCTGCCCCCAGTGGAGACTGGCTGGTACGCCGTATTTCCTGGCCCGCCCCGCGTTCCTAGGCTCGGAACAACGGGAGTGGTTCGTCGGCCGGCGTGCTGAGATCGTGCTGCTCCCCGACCGGCTCGGGTTGGATTGGGGAGATTGCTGTGAGCGGTAGGTCGAGGAAACTCTCTGTTCGTCTCCTCGTGGTGTCGGTGGTGCTGGCCCTCGCCGCCCTGGCAGTCGCCGCCGGCGGCGTTCCGCAGCGGGACAGCAGGGCCACCCCGGAATGGGAGCGGCCGTTTCCAGTGGCGGAGGGCGTCTATCCGTTCCAGTCAAAGGTCTACGAGTGGCGCGGGTTTGCATACCACTATGTGGATGTGCCGCCAGCGGTGGGACAACCGCCCAAGGGCACCGTTCTGGCCGTCCACGGGAATGGCACCTGGAGCATGATCTATCGGAAAATCGTCGACCCGTTGAGTGCGGCTGGCTTCCGGGTGATCCTCACCGACCACCTCGGTTTCGGTCTTTCTGACAAGCCGAGGGTGAGCGAATTCGACTACCTGCCGAGTTCGCACACGACGGTGCTGCGGGACTTCATCGCCGACCTGGCCCTGGAAGATCTCTACCTGGTGCTCCAGGACTGGGGTGGACCCATCGGACTGGCCGCCGGAGTCGCCACCCCGGAGAAGGTGCGTGGGCTCGTGCTGATGAACACCTGGGCCTGGCGACTCGACCACATCGAACAGGGGCAGACCGGATTCATGCACGCGGTGCACGACCGTGGGCGCCATGCGCAGCTGGAACCGGAGTTCTACACGCAGGGCGAGCTCATCCGCCGCGGTGCGATCGGAGTCGCCGAACGCAACGCAGTGGAAGGATCAACGGAGTACGCGGAGCTGCGGGACGCGATGTGGGGGCCCTACCTCACCCTGGAGCCCCCGCATGAGCTGCGCTACCCGGAGGTGACCCAGCCCGTGCACATCTCCGCCACGGCGACCATCGCGGACGGCGCCTTCCTCGATCAACTCGACCGGGAGTTGGCCGTGCTGCGGTCGAAGCCGGTCTTCTTCGCCTTCGGCGACGACACGGCCTTCGGGCCGTACAAGGTTGACCTGGCGATCCTCGGCGGCGACCGGGAGCTCTGCCGGCCCGGCTATCACCCGGAGACCGAGGAGGTCACCACCCGGACCAACTGTGTCGACGACGAGACCGGCGCGGCCTACTGGTATCCGCTGGAGCGGTTTCTGTCGGAGTGGAACCCTAACGCCGTCGTCGGTCAGTGGCGGGACAGTACCCACGGCCACTGGGTGCAGGACGAAGTTCCATCGGTGGTGGTCGAGGCGGTGAAGTCCGTCCATGCGGCCGTGACCCGATCGTGAGGACGGGTACGCCCCACCCCACCCTGGAACCACCTGATCAACTTCGCGAACCTGCATCTGGCGACTTGCTGGGCTTGGTGTGGGCTCCTCCGCTAGCGTGAAGAAGCTCCCACAAATGAACGACGAGGCGACAGGAGTGCCACATGCCACGCCTGACTATTGTTGCCAATATTCACGCCAAGCCGGACCAGGTGGACCTGGTGAAGGCGGAGCTGAAGAAGCTCATCCCGATCACTCGGGAAGAGAAGGGGTGCATCAACTATGACCTGCACCAGGACAACAGTAATCCAGCTCATTTTGTTTTCTACGAGAACTGGGAGTCTCGTGACCTCTGGCAGGCGCACATGAAGGCCCCGCACCTGCAGGCGTACGGAGCGGCGACCGCCGGCAAGGTAGACGATTTCATCCTCAATGAGATGACCCACATTGATTGACGGTGTTTGGGTTGTTGGATCGGGTATGTCCCGCCAGGTAGGGAGGAGGGGCGCCCCCGGTGGATCCAGGTCGGCACTCCGGTTGTGGCCCAGGGCGACGACTGCCTGATCAACCCGCCCTCATTTGGCGATTTACTGGGCTTAGTGTTGGCTCCTCCACTAATCTGAGGAAGTTCCGCAAAGGGTGACCAGGCTTCCAGGAGTTTACATGTCACGCCTGACCATTGTTGCTCACGTTCACGCCAGGTCGGACCAGGTGGACCTGGTCGAAGCCGAGTTGAAGAAGCTGGTCCCGTTGACTCGTGCGGAGAAGGGGTGCATTAACTTCGACCTGCATCAGGACAACAATGACCCGGCTCACTTCTTTCTTTATGAGAACTGGGAGTCCCGCGAGATCTGGGAGGCCCACAAGGGTGTTGCGCACCTGCAGGAGTACATGGCTGCGACCGCCGGCAAGATTGCCGAATCGAATTTCACGGACATGACCCAGATCGAGTGACGAATCAGCGGTGAAGGTGTGGCAGCGGGCGGTGCGGAAGGATTTCTTGATTGACCGTAGTCGGGTCGCTGACTTCGGGTGTTTCCGGCCGGTGGCCGGGAGGGGTGCCTCCGGTGGATCCCGGGTCGGCGCTCCGGCGGCGGCCCAGGGTGGCGACTCTCGAATCAACCTCGAGCCCTCACCTGCTGGTTTGCCGGTCTTGGTGTTGGTTCTCCGCTAGTTTGAGGGCGTTCGCTAGGGTGGATGATCAGTTGATTGGAGTGCGTCGCATGTCACGTTTGACGGTTGTTGCCCATGTTCACGCGAAGCCGGATCATGTGGACCTGGTCAAAGCCGAGTTGAAGAAAGTTATCCCGTTGACTCGTGCGGAGAAGGGGTGCATTAACTTCGACCTGCATCAGGACAACAACGACCCAGCTCACTTCATTCTTCATGAGAACTGGGAGTCCCGCGAGATTTGGGAGGCTCGTAAGGGCGTTGCGCACCTGCAGGAGTACATGGATGCGACCGCCGGCAAGGTTGATGAATGGACTATCACCGAGATGACGCAGATTGACTGACTCGACCATCAGCGGGGAGGCTGACCGTTTGGGTGAGTAGCCCGACGGTGATCTCCTGCAGGAGGGGGCGTCGCCGGTGCGTCCGGCTCGGCGCTCCGGCGGCAGCCCAGGGCGACCACCGCCTGTTCATGTCGCGCCCTCATTTGGCGGTTTGCGGGGCCTGGTGTGGACCTGTCCATTAGTCTGACGAAGTTCACATGGGCGATCAGGTTGACCAGGAGCTCCGCATGTCACGCTTGACCATTGTTGCCAACGTTCACGCCAAGTCGGGCCAGGTGGACCTGGTCAAAGCTGAGTTGAAGAAGCTTATCCCGTTGACTCGTGCGGAGAAGGGGTGCATAAACTTCGACCTGCATCAGGACAATAATGACCCGGCCCACTTCTTTCTTTACGAGAACTGGGAGTCCCGCGAGATCTGGGAGGTGCACAAGGGCGCTGCGCACCTGCAGGAGTATATGGATGCGACCGCTGGGAAGATCGATGAGTACAATTTTACGGACATGACTCAGATTGAGTGACGAAACGTTGGCCGGGTAGCTCCGCACGCCGTGCAGGGGTGGTCGGGGGGAGTGAGGTCACCCCGCTTGCGTCCAGTGGATCCAGAGTGGCAGCAGCAGTAGCGCCGCGACCGAGCTCTTCACCACCAGGGCGGCCGACATCGCTACGTCAACGCCGTAGCGCTGCGCGACGATGAACAGGTTCTGTGGCGCCGGCATCGCCGCGATGAGGACGAGATAGGTCAGCCAGGGGCCGTGTATACCGAAGACGTGCTCGGCGGCCAGCCAGACCGCGAACGGGAACAGCAGGCACTTGACGGCGATCAGCCAGATCTCCTCGCCGGTGGTGTGACGGAAGCTGATCCCGCTGCCGCCCAGGTGCAGGCCCAGAGCGAAGAGCGCGATCGGCGCGGCCGCGGCACCGACGAAGTCGAATCCGTCGAGCAGCGGCTCCGGCACTCGGAAGGCCAGCAGGTTGAGCAGGAGGCCGGCGTTGCACGCCAGGACGACCGGGGTGGTGAGGGAACCCCACACCGCCCGACCCACTCGACCGCGCCGGCTCCGGAGTTGAGGCGGCGCTGGTGGCCTACCGGCTGGATGCGTCGGTCCTGGCCCACCGACCCCAGCCGAGGCCGGTACGGCCTCAACCGGCGCTCCATGCAGCTCCATGATGGCCAGGACGACCAGGGAGAGGACACATACCTGGAACAGCAGGACCGGAAAGACCGGCGCAGCGTCGCCAAAGAGCATGATGAACACGGGTACCGCGAAGTATGCGGTGTTGACCTGGACCGCCGCCATGATCCGCAATGCGAGCTGTCGCGGCTCGTGGGTCGTGGTCAGCCCGGCCAGCACCCCGACCACGGCCATGACGATCCCCGCCGTGACCGCGTAGCCCGCGAGAGCGGGCCAGGCGAACAGGGTGCCCAGGTCGCTGCGGTAGATGTTGGTGAACAGGTAGCACGGCACGGCGAAGAGGAAGGCGAAGTCCGCGAACGCCTTCGAACTCGCCGCGCTGACGACGCTCCGCCGGGCGAACCACACGCCACCGCCGATAGCCAACGCCACCGGCACGAGCCTTCCGAAGACGGTGAGCGCTTCCAACGGTTTCGGGCCTCCAGCAGATCTGGCCGGCCCGATTCGGTCGGCAAGAGGCGTCCCGTGGTCCCGGCGGAGGCTCCGTTGCTATCAAGGGGACACGGGCCGGCGCCAATCGGCGAGTGGAGGACAGTATCCGCCGGCTGCAGCCCGAGCCAGGGCCGGTAGCTCAGCGCGCGAGCTCCGCCGCCTGCATGATGACGTGGTCGATGAGGCCGTACTCGCGGGCTTGCTCCGGGGTGAACCAGCGGTCCCGGTCCCAGTCCCGCTGGATCTCCGCCAGCGTCCGGCCGCTGTGCTGGGCGATCAGCCCCTGCATCGTCTTCTTGACGTGCAGGAGGTTCTCCGCCTGGATCCGGATGTCGGCAGCGGTGCCCCCCATCCCGCCGGAAGGCTGGTGCATGAGGATCCACGAGTGGGGCAGCGCGTACCGTTTGCCTGCCGTCCCGGCGCAGAGGAGGAACTGCCCCATCGAGCCGGCCATACCTAACGCCAGTGTTGCCACGTCATTACGGACAAACCGGATCGTGTCGTAGACGGCCAGCCCCGCGCTCACCGAGCCGCCGGGCGAGTTGATGTAGAGCTTGATATCTCGGTCCGGGTCCTCGGCGGCTAGCAGCAGGATCTGGGCACAGACCCGGTTGGCCGACTCGTCGGTCACCTCGGTGCCGAGGAAGACGATCCGTTCCTTCAACAGCCGCTCGAAGACCTGGCCGCCGAAGCCTTGCTGCCCATCGTCCAGCATCTTGATCATTTGGTGCTACCTCCTGCGCATCGGTGGGCGGAGGACCGCCCGGGAGCCGGCCCGTCCAGCGTGCGCGTGCCGGTGCAGGAGGAGGTAGCCGATCTGCCCGCAGCAGATCGGCTCAGAGCAGATCGGTCGAGGGCAAAAGTGCCCCAGGGTGGATTGGCGGAGCAGATCGATCGGCTCGGGGCGGTCCGGTTGGGCTATTGCCGGGCCCGCTATCGCCGGGCCCGTTGCCGGTGGTGGGCCCGTTGCCGGCGTGCCCGTTGCCGGCGTGCGCGGATGAGCCGCTGGGATCCCCACGAGCTTCGTGCGGTGGGGCTGTCAGCCGGCGCCGCAGCGATCAACCAGACTCGTAGGCCGGCCCCTCCCGACGGACCGCCGGTTAACGCGGGCCCGATCGGCGTCAGCCCCGCGCCGCCGACGGGCAGCCCAGGTGAGCCCAGCCGAAGGTGCACCTGGCTGCCGCCGCAGGAGGTGGGGCCGCCTCCGGGTCGCCCGGCCCGGACCGGGTGCTGCCGGTCCGGCTCGACGCGGGAACTCGGCGTTCGGTTGACCTCGCCGATGGTGAACCCCATCGGCTCCGGCCGCTCCAGGCGACGTAGCTCGTCACGAGCCTCCCCGAGCAGGTCGGAGAGGCGGATCCCGAGCGCCCGGCAGACCGCTGCGAGCACCTCAGACGAGGCCTCCTTACGCCCCCGCTCCACCTCGGATAGGTACGGCATGGAGACCCCGGCGGCGGCTGCCACCTCCCGCAGCGTGCGGCCCTGCCGCACCCGTAGCCGGCGCAACACCCCGCCGATGACTCGTCTGAGCAACGACATGCTCCGCCTCGCTTTCGTTGGCAGTTGTCCGAGGGGGACAGCTCCCATCATGCCCGTCGGGGCTGTTGTGGCGTCATCCCCTGCCGCCTCTCCATGCGGGCTACCCCGGACCCGTTATGTTGTGGGCGTGCAGGTGACAGCGGAGTTTGGACGGGGCGTACGGTGATCCATTTCCCGGCGCAACGGCGCGATCCGCTGAGCGCGTTGAGTCTGCGGTTGGCCGCGGCGCTCGGGCTCATCCTCGCCAGCGTCGCCGTGGTGTGGCTCGACCGGGACGGCTATCGAGACGCCAACCGCGACTCGGACGGGCTGAGTCTCCTCGACTGCTTCTACTACGTGGTGGTTTCCCTCTCCACCACCGGGTACGGCGACATCGCCCCGGTCTCGGAGTCGGCCCGCCTACTCAACGTCCTCTACATCACCCCGGCCCGGGTTATCTTTCTGATCATCCTGGTCGGCACCACCCTGGAAGTCCTGACCGAGCAGTACCGGACCGGCCTTCGCCTGTCGCGGTGGAGGAGAGCTGTGAAGGACCACGTCATCATCTGCGGCTACGGGACCAAGGGCCGTAGCGCGATCTCCGCCCTGCTTGAGAATGGTTTCGACAAGTCCAGGATCGTGGTGGTCGAACGCAGCGGCGCCGCCCTGCGGCAAGCCACCTCGGCCGGTTTGGTGGCGATCGAGGGATCGGCGACCCGTTCGGCCACCCTCAACGAGGCACACATCCGTACCGCCAAGGCAGTGATTATCGCGACCGACAGTGACGATGCTGCGGTGTTGGTGGCGCTAACCGTCCGGCAGCTCACCGCGGGACAGGTGCGGATCATCGCCGCGGCTCGGGAGGCGGAGAACGCCCCGCTGCTCAAACAGAGCGGTGCCCATCACGTGATTGTCTCGTCGGCGACCGCCGGTCGGCTGCTGGGTCTCTCCACCTCCGCGCCGCCGCTGATCGAGGTCGTGGAGGACCTGCTCACGCCCGGTCAGGGGATGGCGCTCGCGATGCGTTCGGCCGAGCGGCACGAGGTCGGCCGTTCTCCCCGCGAGCTGGACGCCCTGGTCATCGCGCTGGTGCGGCGGGGCAAGGTGGTCACCCTCGCCGATCGGGCCGGCGGGGTCATCGAAACCGGTGACATGCTCGTGCACGTCCGCGACGACCGTCGGACCTCTACCTCGATGTCCTGAGCCCCGCGCACCGATGTCTGGCCTTGCGCCGATACGCGCTGCCCTGCCACGCGCCGTTGCATGCCGCCCCGCCTTGCGCCGCTGTCCGGCGCAGGCCTACGTGCACCGACCCATTCCCGCTACCGGACGTGTGGGGGCACCAGCCCGCGGCTCAGTCGATCGTCCAGGTGTCGCCGCTGTGCAACAGGCCGGCGAACTGCTGCTCCCGAGTTTCGGTCGCCGTCGCCCGGGCGGCGTCGAGCTGCTCCTGCACCACGCTGTCGTACGACGGCCGCCGCACCGAACGGAACACCCCGATCGGGGTGTTGCGCAGGTCCAGATCCGGCAGCCGGGACAGGGCGAACGCGTACGCCGGGTCGTTGATGGTGGTGTCGTGGACCACGATCTCCTCCGCCGCGGTGGCCGCGGTCTCGCGGACCTCCAGGCCGAAGCCTCCGGGCGGGTGTACGACGCAGAACTGCCCGTCCCGGCCGAACGTGATCGGCTGGTCGTGCTCCAGCCGGATCAGCGAGTCATCCCGGGTGGCGGGCCCCTTGAGCTGTTCGAAGGCACCGTCGTTGAAGATGTTGCAGTTCTGGTAGATCTCCACGAAGGCCGAGCCCTCGTGCTCGGCGGCGGCCCGGAGCACCGACTGCAGGTGCTTGCGGTCCGAGTCGATGGTGCGGGCCACGAACGTGGCCTCCGCGCCCAGCGCCAGCGAGAGCGGGTTGAACGGCGCGTCCGCCGAGCCGACCGGGGTCGACTTGGTGATCTTGCCAACCTCGGAGGTGGGAGAGTACTGCCCCTTGGTCAGGCCGTAGATCCGGTTGTTGAACAGCAGGATCTTCAGGTTGACGTTCCGCCGTAGCGCGTGGATCAGGTGGTTGCCGCCGATTGACAGCGCGTCGCCGTCTCCGGTGACCACCCAGACGGAGAGGTCGGGGCGGGTGGTGGAGAGACCGGTGGCGATCGCTGGGGCGCGACCGTGGATCGAATGCATCCCGTACGTGTTCATGTAGTACGGGAAGCGCGATGAGCAGCCGATACCGGAGACGAAGACGATTCGCTCACGGGGGATGTTCAGCTCCGGCATGAAGCCCTGGACGGCGGCGAGGATCGCGTAGTCACCACAGCCGGGGCACCACCGCACCTCCTGGTTGGACTTGAAGTCCTTTGCGGTGAGCTTGAGGGCGACGGGCTCAGACATTCTTCAGGACCTCTTCCAGCATCGTCTCCAGCTCGTTGGCCGTGAACGGCAGACCGTGCACCTGGTTGTAGCCGATCGCGTCGACCAGGTACCGGGCGCGGATCACGTGGGCGAGCTGACCGAGGTTCATCTCGGGGATGACTACCCGCTCGTAGGAGCGCAGTACCTCGCCGAGGTTGGCCGGCATCGGGGCGAGGTGCCGCAGGTGCGCCTGCGCGACGGAGAGCCCGCGTTGGCGCAGGCCACGGCAGGCTGCGCCGATCGGCCCGTACGTGGATCCCCAGCCGAGCACCAGCACCTGCGCGTCACCGTCCGGGTCCTCGACCTCAAGGTCGGGTACCGGGATCGCCTCGATCCGGGCGGCGCGGGTCCGCACCATGAGGTCGTGGTTGGCCGGGTCGTACGAGATGTCGCCGGTCTTGTCGGCCTTCTCCAGCCCGCCGATGCGGTGCTCCAGGCCGGGCGTGCCGGGGATAGCCCAGGGCCGGGCCAGGGTCTCCGGGTCCCGCAGGTACGGCAGGAAGGTGGCGCCGTCCTCGCCGTTGGGCCGGGTGGCGAAGTCGACTCGCAGGTCGGGCAGGGACTCGACATCGGGGAGTAGCCACGGCTCGGAGCCGTTGGCGACGTAGTTGTCGGAGAGGAGAAGCACCGGCGTGCGGTAGGTCAGCGCGATCCGGGCCGCCTCCAACGCCGCGTAGAAGCAGTCGGCTGGGGACTTCGGTGCGAGCACCGCCACCGGAGCCTCGCCGTGTCGGCCGAAGAGGGCCATGTTCAGGTCGGCCTGCTCGGTTTTGGTCGGCATCCCGGTCGATGGTCCGGCCCGCTGCACGTCCACGATGACCAGCGGCAGTTCCAGGGCCACCGCGAGGGAGATGGTCTCGCTCTTGAGTGCGACGCCGGGGCCGCTGGTGGTGGTGACGCCGAGCGCCCCGCCGTACGAGGCGCCCAGCGCCGCGCCGATCGCCGCGATCTCATCTTCAGCTTGCATGGTGAGTACGCCGTGGCGCTTGTGCTTGCTCAGCTCGTGCAGGATGTCCGACGCTGGGGTGATCGGGTAGGCACCGAGGAAGACCAACAGCTCGGAGCGGACTCCGGCGGCCACCAGGCCGAGCGACAGCGCCATGTTTCCGGTGATGTTCCGGTAGGTCCCGGGGTGCATCTTCGCCGGCTTGACCTCGTACCGGACCGCGAAGTCCTCGGTCGTCTCGCCGAAGTTCCAGCCCGCCTTGAACGCCGCGACGTTGGCCCCGACCAGCTCCGGCCGGGTCGCGAACTTACGCTCCAGGAACCGTAGGGTCGACTCGTACGGCCGGGAGTACATCCAGCTCAACAGGCCCAGCGCGAACATGTTCTTGGCTCGCTCGGCATCCTTCTTGGATACCTCGTGGTCGGCGAGCGCGCCGACGGTCATCGAGGTCAACGCCACCGGGTGCACGGTGTAGCCGGCGAGTGAGTCGTCCTCGAGTGGGTTGGCCTGGTAGCCGACCTTGGTCAGGTTACGTCGGGTGAATTCGTCGGTGTTGACGATGATGTCGGCCCCCCGCGGCAGGTCGGCGAGGTTGGCCTTGAGCGCGGCCGGGTTCATCGCGACCAGGACGTTCGGCGAGTCGCCGGGGGTGAGAATGTCGTAGTCGGCGAAGTGCACCTGGAAGCTCGACACCCCGGGTAGCGTCCCGGCGGGCGCGCGGATCTCCGCGGGGAAGTTGGGCAGCGTGGAGATGTCGTTGCCGAGTTGGGCGGTTTCGGAGGTGAATCGATCACCGGTGAGCTGCATCCCGTCGCCGGAGTCTCCGGCGAAGCGGATGACCACGCGGTCCAGTTGGCGGATCTTCTTGGTCACGACCGCACCTCGCTTCGGTCGGCGCGGTCGCCCGGATTGCCGCACTCGCTCCTGACCTCGCCTTGCCCGGTCACATGGCCTCCTCGGCGCGCCGCCGTGACCCACCTCGTGTGGTTGTCCGGCCTGCTGTCGTTTCTCACCAGAGAGCCTACGTCGGATCACCTCCTCGCCAGCTCGAGAGGTCCGTCGACTGAGACTCGATTTGGCGCTCAGATGACCGTTTCATTGTTATTTTCGGCCCACTGTCGTAATCCAGATCACCCGATTGCTTCGTTGGCCCGGCGGCTGCGGATCTCCGGCGCCCTTGTGGCTGCTCCGGGAGTCTGTGGTTGATCAAGGGGGTCGGGGGCGGAAGGGCTTTCTCGGCCGCCAGTGCCGTTGCCAAGGGGTGCGACTTGGCCGAATTGAGTGGTTTGGGCGAATACGGCTTGGCTGAATGTGAGGTATCCGACGTTTTGTCGGGTGGTCTGGGTCACAGTCAGCGGGGAATCGGCGACGGGGGCCCATGGTTATACCTGGCGTAACCATGCAGGGCAGCCGCGAGCGCCCCCGCCGAACCACCGAACCACCGGTGCTCGCCCGACCCGGAATGCACCGGGCCCGGCAGTGGTTACATCCCCCGGGCCGCCCGAGTAGCACCCCC
>NZ_AZWQ01000037.1 GCF_000514815.1 Salinispora fenicalii | reverse complement strand
GAGGCACACACATACGGCGCCGGGTCCAGATGTAACGACCGGCCGCCCACCGTCATTCCCGGGGGCTGACCCGGCTGGCATCCGCCATCGGCGGGGCACCTGCTCGGTCGTACGCACGGTGTAACGCCCCGACGCCCGCCGAGATTCCGCCACCACCGCGCCCCGACCACACCCCAAATCGACACAAACCCGACCATCGGTCGGGTTTAGGGGTAAAGCCCTAATCAGAGCCGCTAGTGGGGATCCGCTATCGGTTGTTACAAGCGGAGTCGGCGTCGTGGCGGGGCCCGATGTTGTGTGCCCGCAGGCGCCAACCCCGCAATTCGTCGTGCCACAGCTCGGTCCAGTGGCAGTTCCGCAGCGAGTCGATCGTACGCAGTACGGCGGGCTCCCAGCCGAGTAGTTGACCGATGCCCTGTCGGGCGCCACCAGCATGGGTGGCGACCACCACCGTCCCACCGGGGACGGTATCGGCGGCCTCCTGGAACGCGACACCCAGCCGCTTACCGACGTCGTCCAAGGTTTCGATGCCGGCTCCTGGGTCTGGGTCACCGGCCCGCCAACGGGCGTACTCGTCCGGGTACTGTGCGGCCGCCTCGGTCAGCCGCAGCCCCTGCCAGGGCCCGAAGTGCCGTTCCCGCAGCCGTACGTCGGTGTGGACCGACAGGCCGGTCAGGGTGGCCAAAGCGGCGGCCGTGTCCGCCGCCCGCCGCAGGTCGCTGGCGAAGATCGCGTCAGGGTGGAACCCGGCGAGCAGCTGGGCGGCAGCGCGCGCCTGCTCCCGACCGAGGTCGTTCAGACCGACGTCGGTCTGCCCCTGCACCCGGCCGCTGGCGTTCCAGTCGGTATTGCCGTGCCGCCAGACAATCAGCCGCGTCATTCGGCGGCGCCGGGCTCAGCGGCAGCGAGGTCGCGGTCAACGAAGGGAATCTGCGGGCAGTCCTTCCAGAGCCGGTCCAACGCGTAGAACTCGCGCTCCTCGGTGTGCTGGACGTGCACGACGATGTCCACGTAGTCGAGCAGCACCCAACGACCGCCCCGCTCCCCCTCACGCCGGACCGGCTTGGCCTTCTCCGGCAGCTGGAGCAGGCGCTCCTCGATCGCGTCAACGATGGCGAGCACCTGACGCTCGTTTGGGGCGGCGGCGAGCAGGAACGCGTCGGTGATGGCGAGCTGATCACCCACATCAATGATGACGATGTCCTGCGCCCTCTTGTCGGCGGCGGCCTGGGCGGCGGCGGTCGCCAGCTCGTGTGCGCGTTCGGAAACTGTCACCGTTCTCCTTCGATCATGCGTGCGACCCTCCAAGCGTCTCACATGTTCGGGCGACACGGCCGGTCGGTTACGGCGCGTCCGGACCGGAACGGCCGCAGAACGGGACGGATCACTGCTGGTAGAGACGCCGTTTTGCGATGTACTGCACTACACCGTCGGGCACCAGGTACCACAACGGCGCGCTCCGGGAGACCCGGGCACGGCAGTCGGTGGAGGAGATCGCCATGGCGGGCACCTGCACCAGGCTCACCGTGTCGGCGGGCAGGTGCGCGTTGGACAGCCTGAAGCCGGGCCGAGTCACCCCGATGAAGTGAGCCAGCTCGAAGGCCTCGTCCAGGTCCTTCCAAGAAAGGATCTTCGCCAAGGCGTCCGCGCCGGTGATGAAGAAGAGCTGCACCTTGGCGCCGTACACGGCCCGCAGATCACGCAGCGTGTCGATGGTGTAGGTGGGGCCACCGCGGTCGATGTCGGCCCGACTGACCTGGAAGCGAGGGTTGGACGCGGTGGCGATGACCGTCATCAGGTACCGGTCCTCGGCGGGGCTGACCGGCTCGTCCGCCTTCTGCCACGGCTGCCCGGTGGGGACGAAGATCACCTCGTCCAGCCCGAACCGGTCGGCCACCTCGCTCGCCGCAACCAGATGCCCGTGGTGGATCGGGTCGAACGTGCCGCCCATGATCCCCACCCGTCGGATGTCTTCCTCCACCCCGCGATCTTAGGCCGGCCCCGGCCGGCGCCGTCCCCGCCCCGGCTGCCCCGCCGCCCGACGCCGATGCGGCTCCGCCTTCCACGAGGCGATCCGCACCCAGCACGAGCGCCGGGTGCCGGAAAGTGGGATTACTCCCAGTCGAAAACGACGGTGCCCGCGCTCCTCAGGCGTCGACCGCCGCGACGGCGGTCCGGACGACCAGTGCGCGGCGCATGTCGTCGTCCGCGTCGATCAACGTCCGACGAAGACCCCGGGTGAGATCCCCCCGGGCGAGCAGCTTCGCGACACCCTCCCGGGTGCTCTGCGCGACCGCATAGCGCGGGAACGCCCGCTCCGCGATCCGCTCCGCCACCCATGGGGTACGCAACCGCGAGGCGGCCGGCATGTCGGCGAGGTACCGCCCGACGTACGGGGCGGTCAGCGTCGCCTGCTCCGGCTGCCAGAAGCCCTTCGCAGTGGCCTCAACCAGACGGTTGGAGCATTCCGTGTCCGCCACGATGATCTTCCAGGCAGCCTCTTTGGCCGCCGGGTCGGGCAGGGCCGCGCGACAGCGGGCGGCCCGCTCGGCCCCGGTTGCACTCTGGTCGGCTGCCGCCTCGGCGGCGATCTCCGCCGCACCGGCCCCGCCCAGCACCACCAGCCGTCCCAGCACCGCCCACCGCAACTCCGCGTCGATCGCGAGCCCCGGCGGCCTGCCCCAGCCGGCCAGCCAACCGGCCAGCCGGTCCACATCATCGGTCGCGGCGACCCACCCTCGAGCCCCGGCGAGCTGAAGCGAACCACCGGGCGGCGCGGTGTCGAGCAGCTGCCCGGTGGCGACGGCGACCTGGGCCAGGGCGGCCTTGCGGGCGCGGGGGGCGAGGTAGCGGTTGATCAGCGATCGACTGATCACGACCACATCCTCGACGATCACCACCTCGGTCTCGGCCGGCAACGCGGTGGTGATCAGCTGCACCAGCTCCATCACCGGCCGTTCCCCGTCAGTGACGGCGTCCAGCTCGGCTCCCCAGAGCAGCGCCCGCGCGAGCGAGTCGGTCAGGCGGGGCAGCAGCAGCGGTACCGCGTCCGCCGAGGCCGGATCCAGTCGGATCTTGGCGTAGGTCAGGTCGCCGGCGTTCGGCAACAGCAGCTGGGCGGAAACCTGCCCGGCCAGGTCCGTGAGCACCGTGCGACCACCGTCAACGGAAGGTTCAAGATCCACCAGGCCGTGCTCCATGGTGCCGTCAGCGGCGCACCGGGCGACGCCGACCCGGTGCGGGCGCAGCACCGGGTGGGACTCCGGCGCACTCTGCACCAGGGCCACCTCGGTGTATCGACCGTCGGCATCGAGCGATACCTCCGCCCGCAGCGTGTTGACCTGCGCGGTACGCAGCCAGCACCGGGCCCAACCGGTCAGGTCGCGCCCACTGGCCGCGGTCAGGCTGGCCAGCAGGTCCGCCAGGGTGGCGTTGCCGAACCGGTGCTCGGCGAAGTACGCGTTGAGCCCGGCCAGGAAGTCGTCGTCGCCGAGCCAGGCCACGAGCTGGCACAGCACCGAGGCGCCCTTCGCGTACGAGATGCCGTCGAAGTTGAGCATGGCCTGGGCGGCGTCGGTCACCTCCGCCGGGGCGACCGGGTGGGTCGACGGGCGCTGGTCGGCCGCGTACCCCCAGATCTTGCGTCGCATCGCGAAGGCCGTCCAGCCGCGATCGAAGCGGGTGACCTCCGCGGTCACCCGGGTGGCCAGGTACTCGGCGAACGACTCGTTCAGCCACAGGTCGTCCCACCACCGCATGGTGACCAGGTCCCCGAACCACATGTGCGCCATCTCGTGCGCGATGGTGCTGGCCCGCCACTCGCGCTCGCTCTCGGTGACCGCGGACCGGAAGACGTAGTCATCCCGGAAGGTCACCAGCCCCGGATTCTCCATGGCCCCGGCGTTGAACTCCGGCACGAACGCCTGGTCGTACTTGCCGAACGGGTACCGCTGCGCAAATAGCTGGTGATACCGGTCCAGGCACTGCTTCGTGATCGTGAGAATTTCGTCGATCTCCGAGTCCAGGTGCGTCGCGAGCGACCGACGACACCAGACGCCGAGCGGGATGCCGTCATGCTCGTCCCGGTGGACGTACCAGGGCCCGGCGATCACCGAGACCAGGTACGTGGCCAGCGGTTCGGTCGGAGCGAACTCCCACCGCCCTGGACGCGGCGAGGCAGCCAGCACGCCGTTCGCGGCGACGGTCCAGTGCTCGGGTGCGGTCACCGTGAGGGTGACCGGGGCCTTGAGGTCGGGTTGGTCGAAGGCGGCGAAGATGCGCTGGGCATGATCGAGGAAGGACATGGCGTACAGGTAGGTCTCCCCGTCGGCCGGGTCGACAAAGCGGTGCATCCCCTCACCGGTATTGGTGTACGCCATCTCCGCCTCGACCGTCAGCGTGTTCCGCTCGGCGAGGCCGGTCAGTGGCAGCCGGTTGTCGACCAGCAGAGCAGGGTCAAGATCGGTGTCGTTGATTCGGACCGAGCGCAGCGTCTGCGGCTGGCATTCGACGAACGTTCGGGAGCCGGGGTTCGCCCGAAACCGGATGGTGACCTGCGAACGGAACCCCTCGTCGCCGGTCACGTCGAGGTCCACCTGATAGGACTCGACGGAAATCACCGCGGCGCGCGCGGTCGCCTCTACGCGGGTAAGGCTCGGCATCCGCTTATCCTGCCCGATGGAGCAATACGAATTACGCCCCCACACCGCACTGGAGGACTGGACCATGACGACGCACCCCAAAGGCGACTTCGATGTCTCGCGGGCCGTCTGGCAGCGAGCCGAGGGCGACACCTCCGAGGCCGCCGTCGAGGTCGCGTTCGTCGACGACCTGATCGGCATGCGGAACTCCGCCGAGCCGGACGGGCCGGTACTCGTGTTCACCCAGGCCGAGTGGGACGCCTTCGTCGCCGGCGCCCAGGACGGCGAGTTCGACCTGGACTGACTCGGCTGGACCGCCTCGGCTTGGATCGACGGTCCGGGTCGAGGCGGTGCGCCCGCCCGTTCGCCCGGCCGGCCATCGGTGTGATCCGCCGTTTGGCTGCGGAGTCCGCTGGTGGGACCGGACAATGATGGATTGTCGGGTCGGGGGCGAGCCCGCGCCACGGCGCCGTGGGTCGCGGATCGACGGAGGGTTCAGGCATGGCAGAACACGCGAAGGCGCGGTCGAGGACAGGGCTTCAGGTCGCGGCCCTCTCCGTGGCGGGTATCCTCCTCCTGCTGGGAGTGCTCGGGTTCGTGCCCGGGATAACCACCGACTATGGCGAGTTGCGGTTCGCCGGACCGGACTCCGAAGCGAAGCTGTTTGGCCTGTTCCAGGTCTCTTTCCTGCACAACATCCTGCTTCTGGGCTCGGGTCTGGCCGGCCTGATTCTGGCTCGCCGGGTGAGCGGGGCACGGCTCTTCCTCACCGTGGGTGGCGCGCTAACCCTCGCCCTGTGGATCTATGGGCTCGTGATCGACCGGTCCAGCTCAGCGAACGTGATCCCGGTGAACGACGCCGACAACTGGCTACATCTCGGGCTCGGCTTCGGGATGCTCGTGCTCGGCCTGCTTCTGTCCAACCAGAAAGGCACCGGAGGCCGGCTCGACACTCCGCTGGACCGACCCTGACCCGTCCGCCGGCCCGACTGCCCGCCCCGCCAACGTTGCCCTAGAGCCCGCGATGCGGCTCCGCCCGCCAACGTGGCCCTAGCCCGATGCGGCTAACCGCTGCCCCAACGTGGCCCTGGCCCGGTGCGGATGCCCCAGGTGATCAGCCGGTGCGGTCGGTCACTCCGCGTCGCCGTCGACCGGCTCGCCGGATTCGGCCTCGTCCTCCGGGCGCTGCCGCCGGGCCTTGCGGGCTGCCAGCCGTTCGGCGGCCGACGGCCGCTCCGACTTCTCCACCATCCGCTGGTCCCCACCGCGTACCCCGGGGACGAACTCGGTGTACAGCGTCGGCTGCCAGTCGAACTCACGTTCGCCGATTCGGACCAGGTCACCCGCCTGCGCGCCGGCCTTGCCAAGCTTCTCCTCGACGCCGAGTCGGGCCAGTCGGTCAGCCAGGTAGCCGACCGCCTCCTCGTTGTCGAAGTTCGTCTGCCGGACCCACCGTTCCGGGCGGGTACCCCGCACCACCCAGGTACCTCCCGGCGCAGCCTCCACCGTGAAGCCCGTGTCGTCGACCGCCTTGGGACGGATCACGATCCGGGCGGGCTCCGCCGGCGGTGCCGCCGCACGCGCCGCCGTCACCAGCTCGCCCATGGCGTACATCAGTTCCTTGAGCCCAGCCCGGGTGGCCGCCGAGACCTCGAAGACGCGGAAGCCGCGGGCTTCCAGGTCCGGCCGGACAATCTCGGCCAGGTCCCGTCCATCCGGCACGTCAACCTTGTTGAGGGCCACCAGGCGCGGCCGATCAACCAGCCCACCGTACGCGGCCAGCTCCGCCTCGAGGGCATCGATGTCGGCCACCGGGTCGCGCTCTGTCTCCAGCGCCGCCGTGTCAACGATGTGTACGAGCACAGCACAGCGCTCAATGTGCCGAAGGAACTCCAGGCCGAGCCCCTTGCCGGTAGCCGCGCCCGGAATCAGGCCGGGTACGTCCGCGACGGTGAAGGTGTGGTTGTCCACCCGGACCACGCCGAGGTTCGGCACCAGGGTGGTGAACGGATAGTCAGCGATCTTCGGCTTCGCGGCGGACATCACCGAGATCAACGATGACTTACCCGCGGACGGATAGCCGACCAGACCAATATCGGCGACGCTCTTCAGCTCCAGCACCACGTCCATCTGGTCGCCGGGCTCGCCCAACTCGGCGAAGCCCGGCGCCTTACGGCGGGCGTTGGCCAACGAGGCGTTCCCCCGGCCACCTCGGCCGCCCCGGGCCACCTCAAAGGTCGTCCCGGCACCTACCAGGTCAGCGAGCACCGTACCGTCGGCGGTCTGCACGACGGTGCCGTTGGGAACCTTGAGGACCAGGTCGGCGCCGTTCGCTCCGTCCCGGTTCGATCCGGCTCCACCCCGACCGTTGGCGGCCTTGACGTGCGGACGGAAGTGGAAGTCGAGCAGGGTGTGCACCTGCGGGTCAACCACCAGCGAGACGCTGCCGCCGTGCCCGCCGTTGCCCCCGTCCGGACCGCCGAACGGCTTGAACTTTTCCCGGTGAACCGAGACACAGCCGTGCCCGCCGTCGCCGGCCTGCAGGTGTAGGACGACCCGGTCAACGAACGTCGTCACGCCACCAATCCTTCCAGCGGAGGGTCGTACTGAGCACAAGAAAAGCCGAAGCGGGCCGGGACACCAGGTCCGCGGCCCGCTTCGCCGGAGAGCCTACTGCTGCGGAACGATGCTGACGGTCTTGCGACCGCGCTTGGTACCGAACTGGACCGAACCGGCGGCCAGCGCGAAGAGCGTGTCGTCCCCACCCCGGCCGACCAGGTCACCCGGGTGGAACTTGGTGCCACGCTGGCGGATGATGATCTCGCCCGCGCTGACGAGCTGACCACCGAAGCGCTTCACGCCGAGCCGCTGGGCCGCAGACTCACGACCGTTACGCGAGCTGGACGCACCCTTTTTGTGAGCCATTGGAGGACGACCTACTTCCCGCTGGAGATGCCGGTCACCTTCACCTGGGTCAACGGCTGGCGGTGACCCTGGCGCTTGTGGTAGCCGGTCTTGTTCTTGAACTTGTGGATCCGGATCTTCGGGCCCTTGGTGTGCGCGGCGATCTCACCGGACACCTCGACCTTGGCAAGCTTCGCCGCGTCGGTCACCAGGTCGTCACCGTCGACGAGGAGCACCGCGGCAAGCTGCACCGCGTCACCGGGGGCACCGGTGAGCTTCTCGACCTCGATCACGTCGCCCTCGGCGACCTTGTACTGCTTGCCGCCGGTCTTGACGATCGCGTACATCGGAGGCGGACTCCCTGTCGTTGAGGCTGCTGGCGGTCGTTCCCACGGCGGCTCGCCGGATTACACACAGGCACGGCGGCGCGGGCACGCGGGAGGTCGGCACACCAAAGTGCGCCGCCGGCAAGCGTACGCCATGGTCCGGAGCTCCCCCAAACCGGCCGGCCGAAACGCCCAACCCTACCCGCCGCGATGCCGCGCCGACCGGACCCGCGGGGCGGTTCCGGTCGGCGCGGCATCGCCGTCAGGGACGGGTACGGCATCGCCGTCAGAGACGGGTACAGCGCCGCCGTCAGAGACGGGTACAGCGCCGCCGTCAGGGGCGGGTACGGCGCCGCGCACCGCCCCGGCGGGAGCGCCGCCGGCCCGCAGTCTCGGGCTCTTCGCCGTCATCGCCGCCCACCGCGTCCGGGTCGTCGGGCGCCGCGAGCCGCGCCAGGTCGCCGCCTTGACTCGCTACCACGCTCGGGGCCGCCGATGTTTCTACCTCATACCGCGACAGGTCATAGCCCATCGTGTCGTAATAGTCGGCACCGGGCGTCGTGGAAGCGGCTTCCGGGGTGGTGGTGGCACTGGCGCCCCGTGCCTCCTCGTTCTCGGCCACGGTCCGCTCGGCAGCGGCGGCCCCCTTCCGCGCCCGCCGGCGAGTCGACCCGCCTGCCTCGGCCGACGCCACCGCCTTGACCTTCTCTCCGTTGCCGCCCGCACGTGGCTTCTCCGGCACCGGCTCGGTGTGCAGGATCAACCCACGACCCTTGCAGCACTCACAGGTCTCACTGAACGCCTCCAGCAGACCGGCACCGATTCGCTTACGGGTCATCTGCACCAGGCCAAGCGAGGTGATCTCCGTCACCTGATGCTTGGTGCGGTCCCGCCCAAGGCACTCGGTCAGCCGACGCAGCACCAACTCCCGGTTCGACTCCAGGACCATGTCGATGAAGTCGATGACCACGATGCCACCGATGTCACGCAGCCGCAGCTGGCGGACGATCTCCTCGGCGGCTTCCAGGTTGTTCCGGGTAACCGTCTCCTCCAGGTTCCCGCCGGCACCGGTGTACTTACCGGTGTTCACGTCAACCACGGTCATCGCCTCGGTACGGTCGATCACCAGGTGTCCCCCGGAGGGGAGGAAGACCTTCCGGTCCAGGCCCTTCAGAATCTGCTCGTCGATCCGATACTCGGCGAAGACATCCACGGTGCCCACGTGCCGGCGTAACCGGGCGACCAGGTCCGGCGAGACATGCGACAAGTACGACTCAACCAGGTCGTACGCACCCTCACCCTCAATCACCAGTTCCCGGAAGTCCTCGTTGAAGAGGTCCCGGACAACCCGGATGACCAGATCTGGCTCCTCGTAGAGGAGCACCGGAGCACCACCCCGGCCCGCCTTAGCCTGGATGTCCTCCCACTGCGCCTGCAACCGCTTGACATCCCGCGCCAACTCGTCCTCGGTGGCGCCCTCAGCGGCGGTGCGGACGATCACGCCCGCTCCCTCCGGAACCAGCTTCTTCAGCGCGTCCCGCAGGCGCTTGCGCTCGTTGTCCGGCAGCTTGCGGCTGATCCCGGAGGCGTTGCCGCCCGGCACGTAGACGAGGTGCCGGCCGGAGAGCGCCACATGGCTGGTCAGCCGAGCGCCCTTGTGTCCGATCGGGTCCTTGGTGACCTGCACCAGGACCGAATCACCGGACTTGAGGGCCTGCTCGATCGAACGGGCTCGCCCTTCCAACCCGGTGGCGTCCCAGTTGACCTCACCCGCGTAGAGCACGGCGTTGCGGCCACGGCCGATGTCGACGAACGCGGCCTCCATGCTGGGAAGGACGTTCTGCACCTTGCCCAGATAGACGTTGCCGGCCATGGTGACAGCCGAGTTGCGGGTGACGTAGTGCTCGACCAGCACCCCGTCCTCCAGTACGGCGATCTGCGTGCGGTCGCCCCGCTGCCGGACCGCCATCACCCGGTCCACCGCTTCCCGGCGGGCCAGGAACTCCGCCTCACTGAGGATCGGCGGTCGGGTACGGCGCTGCTCGCGGCCGTCCCGGCGACGCTGGCGCTTGGCCTCCAGACGGGTCGAGCCGGAGACGCCCTGTACCTCGTCAACGGTGCGACGCGGCTCCCGGATCTTGACGACCGTGGGCACCCCGTCCTCTGCGGCGGCCTCCACGTCTCCGGCACCACGCCGGCGCCGACGGCGGCGGCGCCGGGTCAGCCCGTCGCCTCCTCCGGCCTCGGCCTCGTCCTCCTCCTCGGCCTCCGGCTCCACCGCCTCGGTCTGGACAGCGGCCTCCTCGGCCTCCTGCTCCTCGACCTCGTCGGCGCCCCCCTTGCCCCGGCCACGCCCGCGACGGCCGCGCCGTCGACGACGCCGGCCACCGATGGTGTCGTCATCGTCTTCGCCCTCGGGAGTCTCCTCGGGCTCCTCGGGCTCCTCAGGCTCCCGGGCCTCCTCGGTCTCCCGGGCCTCCTCGGGCTCAACCTCCGCGATCGACTCGCCGTTGCGGCGACCCCGTCGGCGGCGACGCGAGGGCTCGACCGACTCCTCAGCGGCCGGCTCTGCTGCGGCCGGTTCCTCGGCGGCTCGTACCGGCACCGACTCCTCGGGCAGCGGGGCCATGAACAGCACTGTTGGGGCGGAGAGCCGGGCACGTCGGCCACGGGCCGGGCGCTCCGGCTCAACCGGCTCGGCCACCGCCACCCCGGGCGGCACCTCCCCCACCACCGCACCGCCGGCCGGAGTCGACTCGGTCTGCTCCTCCTCGGTCGCGGCAACCGGTTCGGTCGCGGCCGGCTCAGCCGGAGCACCAGCAGGTTCCACCGGGGCAATCGGCTCTACCGGAGCAGCAGCCGGGTCAACCGGAGCAATCGGGTCAACCGAAGCAGCAGTCGGCTCGGCGGGTGCAGCAGACTCAGCCGGCGGGGAGGTGGGTTCGACCGGTGCCGGGGCGGTCTTCTTGCGGCGGGTCCGGGTCGCCTTTGCCGGCGGCACGATGTCCGCCGCCGCCTCCTGCACACCGGAGACCGTCACCGGCTCCGCCGGCGCCTTGGCCGTCGTAGCCTTCCGGCGACGACGCGTCGCCTTCGTTGGCGACTCACTGTCGCCCGCGACCGGGGCAAGCACCTCGGCCTGAGGCGCCTCGCCCGCCCCCGGCACGGCGGCGCTACCCGCCTCGATCGGCGCCTCGGTCTGTTCCGGCCGGCTGACCGGGGTTACCCGCTTCCGACTGGTCCGCTTACGGACCCGAGCTACCGGCTCGGCCGCGCCGGTAACCGCCGCCTCACTCGCCGCTGGTCCGGCCAGTTCGGCCGCGCCGGCACTCGCCGCTGGTCCGGCCGACTCTGGGGTGTCCCCGGCGGACTCCCGGGCAGCCCCGGCGCCCCCCTCGGACGTGGTGTTTGCGGAGGCAGCACTGTCGCTAACACGATGTTCGGCGGTCTCGCCATCCGGGTGGAAGCCGGTGCGTTCGCCGCCCTCGGGCTCGTTCTCGAGCATGGACGTTCTCCAGTTCTGGCTACCCCGGGCGCGGGTGAGCGCTGCCACGCAGGGTCGCCGCAAAAGGTGTTTCCGCCAGTCGCGATCGACGCGACCGGCGAAGTCTGCCTAGCCAGGCACCGACCGTCGGTCAGTGCCCACCGATAACTGCCCCGTCGCGGTCCGCGTCCAACGGATCCGCGATCGCGCCCTGCGCGGTCAGCGTGCCCTGAGCCAGCCGGGTCACCCGCGGCGACACCGGCGGCTCCAGGTCGGCCACCACGCGGAGGCCGGAAAGGACGTCATCAGGTCGAACAGCGGGAGTGACCTGCCGCACGACCAGCTCGAGTATCGCACACGGTACTGCCACGGCCTCGGAAGGCGTCTCATCCGGCACAACCACATCGACATCGATGACAGCCGCGCGGGCGTCGAAAGTCCGCCGGCCCTGCTTGGTCATCCGCTCAACGAGGACCTCGTCCGCAGCGGTGAAGGCGGTCACCGCCGCCCTCAGCACATCCGGGGTCACCCCCGGCAGCTCAATCCGCCAGTGCGCCGCTTCAATCCGGTCAACGAGGCTGCCGCCGGTCGCCACTACGGCATCTAGCACGTCGAGTCCGGGCGACAGGGCCGCGTCGAGCGCGGCCCGCAACGCCGCCGGGTCGACTGACTCACGCAACCCAATCTCCAGATACTCGGCCTCGCTCGCCACACCGGTGGGCGCAGCGCTGGCATAAGAGATCTTCGGGTGCGGGGTAAAGCCCTGGGAGTACGCCATCGGCACGCCGGCCCGACGCAACGCCCGTTCGAAGGCGCGCGCAAAGTCTCGGTGCGAGGTGAACCGCAGTGGCCCCCGCTTGGCGTACCGGAGGCGGATCCGCTGGACGACCGGCGCCTGCCCGCCCTCCGGCTGTCGTTTCCTACTGATCGTTGCGCTCCTCGGTTTCAGGCCGACGACGGTCGCCGGTCCCCAGGACCTACTGCTACTGCTACTGCTGGGCGTCGCTGGGGACTCGTAGTCCGTTGACCGGAGTCAGCGGGAGCAGCTTCCTACCCGTCGGGCCGATCTGGATCTCGGTGTCCATGGCCGGGCAGACGCCGCAGTCGAAGCACGGCGTCCACCGACAGTCTTCCTGCTCGTACTCGCCCAGGGCGTCCTGCCAGTCCTGCCAGAGCCAGTCCTTGTCCAGGCCCGAGTCCAGGTGGTCCCAGGGTAGGACCTCCAGCTCGTCCCGCTCTCGGGTGGTGTACCAGTCGAGGTCGACGCCGAAGTCGGGCAGCACCTCCGCGGCAGCCTCCACCCAACGCTGGTACGAGAAGTGCTCGCTCCAGCCGTCGAACCGGCCGCCGTTCTCCCAGACCCGCCGGATCACCGCGCTGACGCGGCGATCACCGCGGGAGAGCAGGCCCTCAATCAGCGACGGCTCGCCGTCGTGGTAGCGGAAGCCAATCGCCCGGCCCAGCGAACGATCGGCGTTGACGGCCTGCTTGAGCAGCCGCAGCCGATTGTCGATGACCTCCGGCCGGGCCATCGCCGCCCACTGGAACGGAGTGTGTGGCTTCGGCACGAACCCGCCGATGGAAACCGTGCAGCGGATGTCCCGGCTGCCGGTCGCCGCACGGCCGGCCCGGATCACCTCGTGTGCCATCGCCGCGATCTCGAGGACGTCCTCGTCGGTCTCGGTCGGCAAGCCACACATGAAGTAGAGCTTCACCTGCCGCCAGCCGTTGGTGTAGGCGGTGACCACGGTCCGGATGAGGTCTTCCTTCGACACCATCTTGTTGATCACCTTGCGGATCCGCTCCGACCCGCCCTCCGGGGCGAAGGTCAGACCGGTCCGCCGGCCGTTGCGGGCCAGCTCCTGCGCCAGGTCGATGTTGAACGCGTCCACCCGCGTGGAGGGCAGCGAGAGCGACACGTTGGTGCCCTCGTACTGCTGGGCCAGGCCGGAACACATGTCGCCGATCTCCGAGTGGTCGGCCGAGGAGAGCGAGAGCAAGCCCACCTCGTGGAAGCCGGAGAACTCCAGCCCCTCCCGCACCATCTGCCCCACCGTGGTGATCGAGCGCTCCCGCACCGGGCGGGTGATCATGCCGGCCTGGCAGAACCGGCAGCCCCGGGTGCAGCCCCGGAAGATCTCCACCGCGTACCGCTCGTGGACCGTCTCCGCCAGTGGCACGAGCGGCTTCTTCGGGTACGGCCACGCGTCCAGGTCCATCGTCGTGCGCTTGTGCACCCGAAACGGCACGTCCGGGCGGTTCGGCACAACCCGCTGAATGCGGCCGTCGGGCAGGTAGTCCACGTCGTAGAAGCGCGGGACGTAGACGCTCTCGGTGCGGGCCAGCCGCAGCAGCAGCTCGTCCCGGCCACCGGGGGAGCCCTCGGCCTTCCACTCCCGAACGATCGTGGTGATCTCCAGGACCGCCTCCTCGCCGTCACCGAGCACCGCGGCGTCGACGAAGGCGGCGATCGGCTCCGGGTTGAACGCGGCGTGCCCGCCGGCGACGACCACCGGGTCAGCGTCGCTGCGGTCGGCGGCCAGTAGCGGAATTCCCGCCAGGTCAATCGCGGTAAGCAGGTTCGTGTAGCCCAGCTCGGTGGCGAAGGAGACGCCGAAAACATCGAAGTCCCGCACCGGACGGTGCGCGTCAATGGTGAACTGCGGCACCTGGTGGGCGCGCATCAGCCGCTCCAGGTCCGGCCAGACGGCGTACGTTCGCTCAGCGAGCACGTCGGGCTGCTCGTTGAGCACCTCGTACAGGATCTGCACGCCCTGGTTTGGCAGACCAACCTCGTACGCGTCGGGGTACATCAGGGCCCAGCGCACGGCCGCCGTGTCCCAGTCCTTGACCACCGCCCCCAGCTCACCGCCGACGTACTGGATGGGCTTGGCGATTTGCGGCAACAACGGCTCCAGCCGGGGCCACACGGAGTTGGCCACGGCGCTGCGCGGCGTGGTGGACGGGGCACTCATGATGCCCAAGGGTACGCGCCCGACGACGAGCCCAACGGCGGCGGCTCACGGGCGCGGGTACGTCGGTACTAGCCTCGGGTCGGCGAGAGGAGATTGACACAATGCCGGAGCCGACCAACGGCGAACCAGGCGACTCGACCGGTATGCAGAAGTTCCGGGCCGACGGGACCGCCCCACCACCGGATCCCACCAGGAGCGGGTCCGCTGCCGTGCCACTGCCGCGCCGGCAGCCCTGGGACGGTTCGGTCGAGCGCGCTGCGGCAGAAGAGCGCCGGGAAGCACCGGAGGACCGGGCCCCGGTCGACCCATGGGCCGGCACCGACACCACCGGGTGGGGACTACTCTCCATCGAGCTGCCACCCCTGCCGTCGACCCAGTCGGCCCCGCAGCAGCTGCCCTCCCAATCGACCCCGTCGGCCCCGCGGCAGCCACAGCCGCCCTCCTCCGGCTCGGCGGATCCAGCATCGCCGCCGACCGGGCACCCGGCCGCGCCGGCCCCCACCGGCTCCCCCGCACCGGCTCCCAACAGCTATCCGGCCCCGCTGCCCGCCGACTCCGCCAGCCCACCAGCACCCGGTCAGCCGACATCAACGACAACCGGCGCGGCACCGACCCGCAACCGCCGCAGGTGGCCCTGGGTACTGCTGCTAGTCATCGCGTGCTGCTGCGGCGGCCCGGCCTACTGGGTGGTACCGGCGCTCAACCAGTTCCCGGCGCGCGCCGCCCTCCCGACCGAGTTCGGGGACCTGCGCCTACGCGAGGACCACCACAGCCGGCAGACCGCGGCGGAGTTGGCGCGGTGGGTGAACGAGGCGCACTGGACGGCCAGCGACACCTTCGCCGGCATATACCGCACCCGGGCGGGCAGGCAGGTGACGATCTTCGGTGGCACCGGATTCTGGCTCACGCCAGAGTCGGCGGCGGAAGACGAGATGGAGCGGCTCGCCGGTCGGTACGCGCTTGGCGCCTCGCAGACCATCGGGACCGGAGTCCGCGGCCGACACGGACGGTGTGCTGTTGGTCATGAAGAGGGCACCGGCGTGGTGGTCTGCACCTCCGTCGACCACAGCAGCATCGCCACCGCCGTCTTCACCCGACTCTCGGTGACCGACAGCGCCACCCTGCTCTACGCCCTACGGAAGCAGATCGTCACCCAGCCGGACTGACCCGACCCCGACGTCCGTTCCTGCGACTGGGCTGCCCCGGCTGGGCCGACCAGCCGGGGCGGCTACTACTGAGCGTCGGTTCCGGCCGCGCCCAGCTCCCCGTCTGCCGGCGGACGCCCACGTGCCGGCGCGTACCGCGGGACATACTCCTGACCGGTGAGCTTCTGGATCTCGCCCATCACCTCATCGGTCATGGCCCGAAGCGAGGAACGGTCGTCCGACCGCCCAGTGAAGTCCAGCGGCTTGCCGAACCGCACGGTGATCCGCCCGGTGAAGGGGCGCGGCATCCGGGCACCGATCGGCTGCACCTTCTCGGTGCCGATCATGCCGACCGGGATAATCGGCACGCCCGCCGACACCGCGAGCCGGACCGCGCCGGTGCGTCCACGGTAGAGCCGTCCGTCCGGGGAGCGGGTCCCCTCCGGATAGACGACGACGAGGTCACCGGCGCGGAGCGCTGGGATGGCCGCATCGAACGCCGACAGCGCCGCGCGCCCACCGCCCCGCTCGACTGGGATGGCACCCAGACCGGAGAGCACGAACTTGGAGAATCGCCCCTTCAACCCGGTGCCCTTGAAGTACTCAGACTTGGCCCAGAAGGCCAAGTGCCGGGGGACGGTCGTGCCGAGGAAGAGCTCGTCGGCGACCGAGAGGTGATTGCCAGCGAAGATCGCGCCGCCGGTCTCCGGCACGTACTCCAGCCCTTCCACGGTCGGACGGAAGCCCAACCGAAGCGCGGGCGCCAAGGTGAGCTTGCCGATGGTGTAGAGCAGCGGCACTGGTCCTCCGGCAGTTCGAGTGCGGGTACAGGGGCGGTGTCACGGTAGCGGACCCCCGCCGGACACCCCGCGCGAGGTGCAGTGGGTCCGCTAACCGGGTGACCGACTTTAAGATCAACTTAATGAGCTGGGGTGAGGAAGGACACGCTCACACTGCCGCCGGCATCGGCCCGGGCCCTTCCGCACCTTTTAAACCCGCCGGACGGTCACCGCAACCTGCTCACCGTCGCCCACCTCACCGGTGAACCCGGCCAGCCCCGGGGCGAGCTCCACCGAATCGGCCAGCACCTCCCGGGCCACCACCTCGCGGTACGCGGAGACCGCCGCCCACACCTGCTCGGATGCGGCGAGCGCGACCACAATCCGGTCCGAGACATCCAGGTCGGCATCCCGGCGTGCCTGCTGCACCACCCGGATCACGTCCCGGGCCAGCCCCTCGGCCGCCAACTCCGGGGTGACCTCGGTGTCCAGGACGACCACGCCCTCACCGCCGGGCAGTGGCGCCGATTGTTCGGCGTCGGCGGCGACCAACCGCAGCTCGTACTCGCCCTCGACGAGGGTGACCCCGGCGGCGACCGGAGCGCCGTCAACCAACTCCCACTCTCCGGCCTTGACCGCCCTGATCACCTGCTGGACTGCCTTACCAACCCGTGGGCCGAGGGCCCGGGGCACCACCGTCAACACCTGCTCGCAGTAGCTGCCCAGCTCGTCGGTGAACTCGACCCGCTTCACGTTGACCTCGTCGGCGACCAGGTCGGCGAAGGGCCGCAGCGCGGCGGCGGCCGGCGTGGCGACGGTCAACACCGACAGCGGCAGCCGTACCCGCAGGCCCCGCGACTTACGCAGGGACAACGCCGCCGAAGCGACCCCCCGCACGGCGTCCATCGCGGCGACCAGGTCATGGTCGGCGGGGAACTCCTCCGCCGCCGGCCAGTCGGTCAGGTGCACCGAACGCTCACCGGTCAGGCCCCGCCAGATCTCCTCGGCCGTCAGCGGCGCCAGCGGCGCGACCACGCGGCACAGCGCCTCCAGCACCGTCCACAAGGTGTTGAAGGCATCCTCGTCGCCGGACCAGAACCGGTCCCGCGAACGGCGTACGTACCAGTTGGTCAAGGCATCCAGGTAGGACCGAACGGTGGCGCAGGCACCGGAGATGTCGTACCCGTCCAGCTGCGCCTGCACCGTCGAGACCAGCTCGTTCGTCTTCGCCAGCACGTACCGGTCGAGCAGGTGCGCCGAGGCGGTGCTCCGCCGCGCCTGACGCCCGTCGGCGTTGGCGTAGAGCGAGAAGAAGTACCAGACGTTCCAGAGCGGCAGCAGCACCTGCCGGACCGCGTCCCGGATGCCGGCCTCGTTCACCGCCATGTCACCACCGCGCAGCACCGGGGAGGACATCAGCATCCAGCGCATCGCGTCCGAGCCGTACGTGTCAAAGATGTGATACACATCCGGGTAGTTGCGCAGGCTCTTGGACATCTTGCGCCCATCCGACCCAAGCAGGATGCCGTGGCTCAGGCAGTTGCGGAAGGCGGGCCGGTCAAACAGCGCCGTGGCGAGCACGTGCATGGTGTAGAACCAACCGCGGGTCTGCCCGATGTACTCGACGATGAAGTCACCCGGGTAGTGGGACTCGAACCAGTCAGCGTTCTCGAACGGGTAGTGCACCTGGGCAAACGGCATCGCACCGGACTCGAACCAGCAGTCCAGCACCTCCGGGACCCGGCGCATCATGGACTTCCCGGTCGGGTCGTCCGGGTTCGGGCGGACCAGCTCATCCACCGCCGGCCGGTGCAGGTCGGTCAGGCGTACGCCGAAGTCCCGCTCCAGTTCGGCGAGGGAGCCGTAGACGTCCACCCGCGGATAGGCCGGGTTGTCGGACCTCCACACCGGGATCGGTGAGCCCCAGAACCGGTTCCGGCTGATCGACCAGTCCCGGGCGTTGGCCAGCCACTTGCCGAACGAGCCGTCCTTGATATGCCCCGGCGTCCAGTTGATCTGCTGGTTGAGCTCGACCATCCGATCCTTGAACCGGGTCACCGCGACGAACCAGGACGACACCGCCTTGTAGACCAGTGGGGTGTCGCAGCGCCAACAGTGCGGGTACGCGTGGGTGTAGGTGTCCTGCCGGAGCACCACGCCCCGTTCCTTCAGCTCCCGGATCACCGGCTTGTTGACGTCGAAGACCTGCTCACCCTGGTACGGCGGGACCAGCGCGGTGAACCGGGTACGGTCGTCCACCGTGACCACGGTCGGTATGCCGGCGGCGTTACAGGTGTTCTGGTCGTCCTCGCCGAACGCCGGCGCCAGATGCACGATCCCGGTGCCGTCCTCGGTGGTCACGAAGTCCGCGCCCAACACCTGGTACGCGTGCTCTCCCGCCGGCTCGACCAGGAAGTCGTACAGCGGGGTGTATCGGCGCCCGACCAGGTCCCGGCCGTACACGGTGCCGACCTGCTGGTACCCCTCCAACTCCTTGGCGTACGCGGCAACCCGGGCGGCGCCCAGGACGTAGCGCTGCCCGTCCCGCTCCAACACCGCGTACTCGATGTCCGGGCCGACGGCGAGCGCCAGGTTGGACGGCAGCGTCCACGGCGTGGTGGTCCAGACCCCCAGCGCGACGTCGCCGCGCAGCAGCTCCGGGGCGTCGGAGTCCGGGGTGAGCGTCAACCACACGCTGAGCGTCGGGTCATGCCGGTCCCGGTAGACATCGTCCATCCGGGTCTCGGTGTTCGACAGCGGCGTCTCGCACCGCCAGCAGTACGCGAGCACCCGGAAGCCCTCGTAGACCAGGCCCTTGTCGTGCAGGCTCTTGAAGGCCCACAGGACGCTCTCCATGTAGTCCAGGTCCAGTGTCTTGTAGTCATTGGAGAAGTCGACCCAACGGGCCTGACGGGTGACGTAGCGTTCCCAGTCCTGGGTGAACTCCAGCACCGAGCTCCGGCAGGCCTCGTTGAACCGGTCCACGCCCAGGTCGAGGATCTCCGCCTTGCTGGTGATGCCGAGCTGCTTCTCGGCGACCACCTCGGCGGGCAGGCCGTGGCAGTCCCAGCCGAACCGACGCTCCACCCGCCGACCACGCATCGTCTGGTAGCGCGGCACCACGTCCTTGACGTAGCCGGTGAAGAGGTGACCGTAGTGCGGCAGTCCGTTGGCGAACGGCGGACCGTCGTAGAAGACGTACTCGTTGTCGGCGGGGGCGCCGTCGGCGACGACGCCGTCCGCCGATCGGCGGGAGGCCGGCCGGGCCTCGACGGAGGCCTCGAAGGTCTTGTCGGCCGTCCAGTGCTCCAGGACCCGGCGCTCGATCGCGGGCAGGTCCGGGCTCGCGGGGACTCCGGGCGCGGTCGGGTCATGCAACGGATAGGCCATCGGGGGGTCGCGCTCCTTCGCAGCTCACTCTTCGTGGGTCTGCGAGGACGAACCCGCTCCGGACGCCGTCGGCGTGCCGGGGCCGGGCCCGCGGTACCACCCCGCTTGGCGGCCAAGATCGACCGCCCGCTCGTTGGCCGGCTGTGACGGGCCGGACCCGTCCGGTTCTACTCGGGCGCGGACGCCCTTTCTTCCGGAGGCTCACCGGTGATAGCCGGGTCGTCGCCGTGTGGTCGCCAACCCTACCCGACCCCGGGCAGAGATCGCCGCCGACTTTCCCACCGCGGAACCGGCCGGTCATGAAGCCCCGACCAGCTCCATGACCGGCCGGCGTGGTTAGCGCGGAGCGGGAAGCGTAACGCTCCAGAGGGAGTTGCCGGTGCGGTCCCGCAGGTGGACCGTGCAGGCGCCGCTGTCGGCGTCGATACGCACCTCGCCGAAGTGCTGGAAACCCGCCGCAGGGCTGGTGTTCGCGCTGGGCGGCGCGTTGACGAAGACCGCTTGGGGGCCGAACGTGCCATCCAGTTGGTTGGGGCCGAAGGCTCCGGCGTGCGCCGGGCCGGAGACGAACTCCCAGAACGGTGTGAAGTCGCCGATCGCCGCCCGGGCGGGGTCATAGTGGTGGGCGGCGGTGTAGTGGACGTCGGCGGTGAGGAAGAAAATACCGGTCACCCCGGCGCGATGGGCCGCCCGGAGCACCTCCGCGAACTCCAACTCCCGGCCCGCCGGCGCCCCCGGGTCGCCCTGCGCCAGGCCCTCCTGGGCCGAACCGTCCGGCACCACCAGACCGAGCGGCAGGTCGGCGGCGATCACCTTCCACGTCGCCCGGGAGCGGGTCAACTCGCGAATCAGCCACTCCCGCTGCTCCCCACCGAGCAGCCCCCGGTCCGGATCCGGGTAGGTGTTCCCGTCGTTCGGGTCCTTGTGCGTACGCATGTCCAGCACGAAGACGTCCAGCAACGGGCCGTACGGCAGCCGCCGGTAGCGGGGGCCCCGGATCGGGGTGGGCAACCACTCGTCGAACGCCTGCCGCGCACGGGCGGCGAGCACGTCAACCCGCTTCTCCGTGTACCGGTCATCGGTCAGCACCTCGCCCGGGTACCAGTTGTTCGTCACCTCGTGGTCGTCCCACTGGTTGACTTGTGGTACCTCGGCCACGAATGCCCGCAGGTGCTCGTCAAGCAGGTTGTACGCGTACTGTCCCCGGAACTCCGCCAGGGTCTCGGCGACCTTGCTCTTCTCCGGGGTGACGAGGTTCCGCCAGACCCGCCCGTCCGGCAGCGACACCGTCTCGGTCAGCGGGTTGTCGGCATAGACCGTGTCACCGCTACAGAGGAAGAAGTCGGGTTCGGTGGCGCGCATGGCGGCGAAGATGGACATGCCACCGAAGTCGGGGGCGATGCCCCAGCCCTGCCCCGCGATGTCCGCGGTCCAGACAAACCGGATGTCGCGCCGCGAGCGTGGACCGGGGGCGGTCCGCAGGGAGCCGGTCCGCGGCTCGCTGCACAACCCGGGCCGGTCCAGGCTCTCCGCCCGGACCCGGTAGTACCAGCGCTCACCGGCGGGCAACCCGCGCAGTCGTACCTTGCCGGTGAA
Organism: Salinispora fenicalii; assembly: GCF_000514815.1. GTDB lineage: Bacteria > Actinomycetota > Actinomycetes > Mycobacteriales > Micromonosporaceae > Micromonospora > Micromonospora fenicalii. Next base: position 7,909 of record NZ_AZWQ01000037.1, on the reverse strand, counting down.
GTCCCCGGTCGGGTCCAGGACCGGCCCCCGCAGCCGCCGGGCGTCCCGCAGGTCCGGCCGGCGGCTCACCTCCACCAGCATCCGGCCGGGCCGATCAGCCCGGGTCCACACCACCGCCGACTCGGCGCGGATATCGCCGCTCTGCACCCCGTGGGTCAAAACGGGGCGACCGGCCGGGCGCCACCGGGCGGCGGCGGGCCCGACAGTGCCGCCGACACCCCCCAGGAGCACTCCGCCAGCGGCTCCCACACCCGCGGCAAGGCCAGTCCGCAGGAGCGTACGTCGATCGAACTCGGTCATGATTCCTCCCGGGTCGGGGACTTACCCCGCCGGGTCTACCGAGCCGAGATGACCTTCCCCCACGAACCGGATGACCAACCCGGGAACACGCGATGACCGATCGCGCTGCAGTCCTTAGACCAGCTCCGGGAACCAGAGCCCAATCTCGCGCTTCGCGCTGTCGACCGAGTCGGAGGCGTGCACAAGGTTCTCCCGGTTCGACAGCGACAGGTCGCCCCGGATGGTGCCGGCCGCGGCCCGCCGGCCATCGGTGACGCCGATCATGCCGCGTACCACCTCGATGACCTGATCGCCCGAGAGCACGAGCGCGACCAGTGGGCCGCTGGTCATGAAGGCCTTCAGCGGCGGGTAGAAGGGCTTGTCAACGTGCTCGGCGTAGTGCTGATCGGCGAAATCCTCGTCCAGCGTCCGCTGCACCATCGCGTCGAGCCGCAGGCCCTTGGCCTCGAATCGGGAGATAACCTCGCCGACCAGCCCGCGGCGGACCGCGTCGGGCTTGATCAATACGAGCGTACGCTCGTCCGGACTGCTGCTGGACACGCTGTTCCTCCTGTACGCCGAAGGCGACCGGGCTGGGTACCGTCAGCGTATCGGCCCGGTCTCGGCGCCGGCGCGGCGGTCGGTCCTTCCCCCGGTGGCCAAGCCGGCCTAGCCTGACCCCTACCCCCCAGGAGGTCCACAGTGGTGAATGGCGGTAGCCGCCCGATCGCGCCGGTCCGCAAACTGGTCGGCGCGGCGTTGGGCACGGTGGCTACGTTCGTAATCTTGTTCGGGCTGGGCATGCCGAGTTGGTCGATCGTGGCGCTCGGCGGCGCCATCCTGGTGCTGGCAGTTGCACTCGCCACGGTTCGGGCCGGCGGGCGCACCTGGGTCATCGGGGAAGGGACCGTGCACACCGTCTCCGAGCCGCCGACCCAGTACGCGTTCGGCCGCTGCGAGCTACAGCTCTTCATTGACGCGCCCGGGCTACCGCCACGATCCAAGAAGATCATCGAACCACGGGTGCCGGTCGCCAAGTGGCCGGCGCCGGGCCAAGCCCTACCGATCCGAGTGGCGCTCGACGACCAGCGGCACGTTCGCGTCCTCTGGGACGAGGTGCTGACCCACGCCGAAACCGCCGCGGTCAACGCGGCGGACCGGCCCCTGCACTACCCAGACCCGGACCTACCTGCAGAGGAGCTACTGATCCAGCAGGAAGCACCACCGTGGGCCGGCCGGGCGGCCGACGACGAGTTCCGGGACCCGTACGGCGACCCAGCCCCGCCGCCGACCGATCCCAGCACCGTCGTCGTACACCACGTCCCCGGCGGCCCGACGGTTCTCGATGGGGAACTGGTCAACCCACCTGCCCCCGGCGACCTACCGCGCCGAGCCGCGCCGAGCCCCCGACCCCCCGCCGAACAACAATTCGACCCATCGGCCGAGGCAGCACCGTTCCAGTCGGCACCATTCGAAACCGCGTCCACCGCCACGCCGGCCCGAGCGACCGCCGAAGAGCCCGGACCGGCCGCCGAGGGGTTCCGAGTGCCTGCCCCCGCAGACCCGGTTGACCTACCCCTGGACGACCCGATGCCACCGTACGGCGAGGAACCGGTGATCCCGGATCTGGACGAGGCGATCTTCGGGGAGCCCGCCGGTGACCCGCCGATTGCCGGCGTGGGGTTCACCTTGCTCGTCACCGACCTGGCCCGGTCGCTCACCTTTTACCGGGACCTCGGCTTCACCGAAGTTGACCAGGGTTCCGGTAACGCGGTGCTCGCCTCCGGGGCGACCCGCCTGGTGCTTCGGGAGGCCACCGAGGCCGTCCCCATCAGCCGCCGGCTCGTGCATGTCAACCTGGAGGTTGACGACATCGAAGACGCGTACGCGCGGCTGCGCGGATCCGGCGTCCGCTTCACCTATCCACCCCGGGTCGTCAACCGCGGGTCGAAGCTGGAGGTGTGGGCGGCCGCCTTCCGCGACCCGGACGGGCACGGCATCGCCCTCACCCAGTGGCGGGAACGCGCCGAGGCCTGAGTGGGTTGATGCCGAAGCCGGAGTAGGTCGGTGCCGAAGCCGGAGTGGGTTGGTTGCCGAAGCCGGAGCGGGTCGGTCAGCCGAGGATTACTCGCCGCACGTGCAGGGCATACGCCCACACCAACGCGAAGATGACCCCGAGTGCCAGCAGCGACCAGTGCAACACGCCGGCGAGCAGCAACGCGCCCTGCAGAACGGTCCCCGCCGACCAGGCCCAGGCACGACGGATCAGTCCGGCCAGCAGCACCGCTGCCACCGCCAGCGCCACCACAGCGGCGATCGCGGCAGCGCTCAGCCCGCCGCCGACTACCCGGATCGGCTGGATGGCCAGCACCAAGACCAGGGCCTCCAGGCTCAGGAGCCCAGCACCGAGACCGGCTACTGCCCGCGGTGGATTGCGTAAGCCGGAGCGGCGTGGCGGCGACACCGAACCCTCTGACGGTCCGTCCGCCGGCCCCGGTCCGGTTGGACGTCCCGCAGCGGTCATCGCTTCAGCAGCCGACGGGCATCGGCCACAGTCACCACCGAACCGGTGACGAGTACGCCGATCCCGGCCAGCTCACCGGGGACATCCTGCTCGGCCAGCGCCACCGCCGCCTCAATCGCGTCCGGCATCTGCTCCGCCACCACCACCCGGTCCGGGCCAAAGACGTCGGTGGCGAGCATCGCCAGTTCCCGGGTCGGCATCGCCCGCGGTGAGCTGTTGCGGGTGACCACCAACTGGTCAACCACCGGCTCCAGCAGCTCGAGCAGGCTGAACGCGTCCTTGTCACCAAGGACACCGAGGACAGCGACCAGTTTGCTGAACGCGAACTCCTCCTGCAGTGCGGTGACCGTGGCCGTCATGCCCTGCGGGTTATGCGCCCCGTCAAGCAGCACGGTCGGCGCGGTACGAACCCGCTCCAACCGCCCCGGCGAACTCACCGCGGCGAACCCCTCCCGGACCGTCTCGACGTCCAGCTGGCGACGGGCACCCGCACCGAGGAACGCCTCCACGGCCGCGAGCGCCACGGCGGCGTTCTGCGCCTGGTGGGCACCGTGCAACGGGACAAAGAGCTCCTCGTACTGCCCACCGAGCCCCTGCAGGGTGAGCACCTGACCACCCACCGCGATGGCCCGGTGCAGCACCCCGAACTCGGCGCCTTCCCGGGCGATCGTTGCGCCGACCTCGGCGCAGCGCTCGAGCACCGGACGTGCCGCCTCCTCCTCCTGCCCAGCCGAGATCACCGTCGCGCCCTTGTGAATGATGCCCGCCTTGTGGAGCGCGATGTCGGAGATCGTGTCGCCGAGCCACTCGGTGTGGTCGAGTCCGATCGGGGTCAACACCGCAACGCCGGCTTGAAGGACGTTGGTCGAGTCCTCCGCGCCACCGAGACCCACCTCGACGACGGCGACATCCACCGGGGCGTCGGCGAAGGTGGCGAAGGCCAGCGCCGTGGTCAGGTCGAAGTAGGTCAGGGGCTCCGCGGACCGCTGGTCAACGAGTCGGGCCAGTGGCTCCACCTCGCGGTAGGTGGTGACGAACCGCTGTTCGTCCACCGGCTCGCCGTCCAGGCTGATCCGCTCGCGGACGGTCTCCAGGTGTGGGCTGGTGTACCGCCCGGTGCGCAGCCCGAACGCCCGCAACAGCGAGTCGATCATGCGGGCTGTCGAGGTCTTTCCGTTGGTGCCGGTGAGGTGGATCGACGGGTACGCCCGCTGCGGGTTGCCGAGCAGGTCCAGCAGCATCTCAATGCGGTCCAGCTCGAAGACCATCCGGGTGAACCCACGGGTGGCGAGCTCCGCCTCGACGGCAGCGAAGTCATTCTGCTCGCTCATGCGGAGAGAGCCTCCAGAGCTGCGTCGATCCGCACCAGGTCGGCCTCGGCGGTGGCGAGCCGGTCACGGATCTTCTGCACCACCGGCTCAGGCGCCTTCCCCACGAACGCCGGGTTGTCGAGCTTCGTCCGGGCCTGTCCGGCCTCCTTCGCCGCCGCCGCCCGATCCTTGGTCAACCGTGCCCGCTCGGCCGCCACATCGATCGACCCACGGGTGTCCAGCGCGACGCCAACCTCCCCCGGCAGGGTCAGGGTGGCGCTGGCCTGGAAGTCCGTGCCCGCCGCGTCGAGGCGCACCAGCGACCGGATCAGCGGTTCGTGCCCAGCGATGCCGGCGCCGGCCAACCCGTCGAGCCGGGCGACGACCCGCTGGGTCGGACGCAGCCCCTGGTCGGAGCGGAACCGCCGGATCTCGGTGACCACCCGCTGGAGCGTGGCGATCTCCGTCTCCGCGGCGGCGTCAACCAACGCCCGGTCGGCGACCGGCCAAGCTGCCGTCATGACCGTCTCACCGCCGGTCAAGGCGATCCACAACTCGTCGGTGATGAACGGAATCACCGGATGCAGCAGCCGCAGCAGCTGGTCCAGCACCTGCCCGAGGACGCGCCGGGTGACGTCCGCAGCTGGACCGCCGGCAGCCAGGAGCGGCTTGGTCAGCTCCACATACCAGTCGCAGACCTCATCCCACGCGAAGTGGTACAGCAGGTCACAAACCTTTGCGAACTCGTACGCCTCGAACTGCTCGGTCGCCTCCGCGGTGACGCGCGCGAGCCGGGACAGAATCCACCGGTCGACTGTTGACAGCTCCGTCGCCAGCGGTAGCGCCCCCTGGGTGTGCGCGCCGTTCAACAAGGCGAACCGGGTCGCGTTCCAGAGCTTGTTGCAGAAGTTACGGGAGCCCTGACACCACTCTTCGCTGACGGCGACGTCCCCGCCGGGGTTCGCACCACGGGCCAGGGTGAACCGGGTGGCATCGGCGCCGAACCGATCAATCCAGTCCAGCGGGTCAACCACGTTGCCGAACGACTTCGACATCTTCTTGCCGTGCTCGTCGCGGACCATGCCGTGCAGCGCCACCACATCGAAGGGCTGCCGGCCGTCCATCGCGTACAGACCGAACATCATCATCCGGGCGACCCAGAAGAAGAGGATGTCGTAGCCGGTGACCAGGACGCTCGTCGGGTAGAACTTGGCCAGTTCCGGAGTCTGCTCCGGCCAACCGAGGGTGGAGAACGGCCACAGGCCGCTGGAGAACCAGGTGTCCAGGACATCCTCGTCCTGGCGCCAACCATCGCCAGCCGGCGGCGTCTCGTCCGGACCCACGCAGACGACCTCGCCGGCCGGGCCGTACCAGACCGGGATGCGGTGCCCCCACCACAGCTGGCGGGAGATACACCAGTCGTGCATGTTGTCAACCCAGGCGAAGTACCGCTTGGCCAGCTCCGCCGGCTCAATCTTCACCCGTCCGTCCCGCACCGCGTCACCGGCCGCCTTGGCCAACGGCGAGGTGTTGATGAACCACTGCAACGACAGGCGGGGCTCCACCGTCGTACGGCAGCGTGAGCAGTGACCGACCGCGTGCGTGTACGGGCGCTTCTCGGCCACGATCCGGCCCTGCTCACGCAGGGCGGCGACGATGGCGGGACGCGCCTCGTACCGGTCCAGGCCGGCAAACGGCCCGGGGGCGGTGATGACCCCCCGCTCGTCCATGATCGTGTGGGACGGCAGGTCGTGCCGCTGGCCGATCTCAAAGTCGTTCGGGTCGTGCGCCGGGGTCACCTTCACCATGCCGGTGCCGAAGGTGGGGTCAACATGCTCGTCACCGACGATCGGAATGCACCGGCCGGTCAGCGGCAGCTCGACCTCGGTGCCGATCAGGTGTTGGTACCGCTCGTCCTCGGGATGCACCGCGATGGCAGTGTCACCGAGCATCGTCTCCGCCCGGGTGGTCGCCACCACGACCTCGTCGCTGTATCGGATCGACACCAGCTCACCGTCGTCGTCGGTGTGCTCCACCTCGATGTCCGACAGCGCGGTGAGGCAGCGGGGGCACCAGTTGATGATCCGCTCGGCCCGGTAGATCAACCCATCGTCGTACAGCGCCTTGAACATGGTGTGGACGGCCCGTGACAGGCCAGCGTCCATGGTGAAGCGCTCCCGCTCCCAGTCGACGGAGTCGCCGAGCCGGCGCATCTGCCCAAGAATCGCGCCCCCGGATTCGGCCTTCCACTGCCAGACTCGTTCCACGAACGCCTCGCGACCGAGGTCATGCCGTGACAGGCCCTGCTCGCCCAGCTGCCGCTCCACGACGTTCTGGGTGGCGATGCCGGCGTGATCCATACCGGGCAGCCACAGCGTCTCGTAGCCCTGCATCCGCTTACGCCGGACCAGAGCGTCCTGCATCGTATGGTCCAGCGCGTGCCCCATATGCAGCGAGCCGGTGACGTTCGGCGGCGGGATGACGATGGTGTACGGGGGCTTGTCGCTCTCCGCCGACGCGCGGAAGTGTCCGCCGGCTACCCACTGCTCGTACCGTCGCTGCTCCACCTCGCCGGGCAGATACTGGCCGGCAAGGGTCGGGGCGTCGGGGCGTTGGGCATCCAGTCTCTCGGTCACCCCTGGAAGTCTACGGAGAGCTTCCGCGGACCTTACGTGCGCCACCAGGGCTTCGCGTACGGTGTCGGTTATGTCCAACGGGCACCTCAGTGAGCGCGCCGTCAACGAGGCCCCCGAGCCGATCAACCTGACCGACGAGCCGATCCGACTCAACGGCGAGGACCCGGCTCTGAAGACCAAACGAGCAGATGTCCGAGCTCGTCGCCGCCGGGTGGCGTGGCTGCTCGCGGGCGCCGTGGGGCTCGCTGGCGCGGGAGCCTTCGGCACCGTGGGCTGGCGTATCTTCCAACAGCAGGACGCCACGATAGCCAGCCCAGCCCAGGTGGCCGGGTTGACCCGCGACGACAGCGAGCCGGCCCGCAGCACCGCCGACTATCTCCGGAACGGGTTCGCCGCCAACATCGAGTTGGACCAGAGCTTCGGAACCGTCTATCGGGATCCGTCCGGCGAACGCCGACCGGTACTTGTCTTCGGCGGCACCACGCTGCTCTGGCAACCCGAACGCGACCTGGACAGCCTCTTCGGGCTGATGGCCGACGAGACTGGTGAAGTCAGGGGGCTACGAAGCCTCTCCCCGGGCCCCCTCGATGGTGTGCTGAAGTGTGGCACTACCAACGGCGTGGGTGGGGAGTTCGCCGTGTGCGGCTGGGCAGATCATGGAAGCGTGGTGATGGGCCTGTTTCCAGATCATCCGGCAGTGGAAGCCGGTGACCTGTTCCGGAAAATGCGCAACGAGATGCAGGCCCGCTGATTGGTGTAGTGCGTCAGCCGGGTCCGGAGGTCAATTCGTTCTGGTTCGGAGGGGAGGCATCCCCGGAATCCCACAACCAGACACACACCGCCAGCTCACAGCTCACACAGCCCAAACTCTTCCGGCACCACCACCACCACGACCCGCTGCGCCGAGAAGAGGGCGGTCGGAAATGCGTTGAGGGCCGACCCGGGTAGGGTCGGCCCTCAACTGAAGTTTTGCCCGGCGGTGTCCTACTCTCCCACACCCTCCCGAGTGCAGTACCATCGGCGCTGGAGGGCTTAGCTTCCGGGTTCGGAATGTAACCGGGCGTTTCCCCTCCGCCATGACCGCCGTAACACATATCGACATATCAAACACACCTAACATCACAGGCAATGTTTGTTTGTCAAGAGATACACAGTGGACG
>NZ_AZWQ01000036.1 GCF_000514815.1 Salinispora fenicalii | reverse complement strand
TCACCGGCGACTTCAACGGCGACGGCCGCACCGACATCATGAACCAAAACACCGCCGGCCAACTCCGCATCTTCCCCTCCACCGGCGACCTCACCGCCGACAACAAACTATTCACCAACTCATACATCGTCGGCGGCGGCTGGACCACGTCATCATACCCACGACTCTTCTAGCTTGACCTTTAACCTGCCGGACGGCGACTCCCGCCGCAGTAGTTAGAGATCACGTTTGGGGCAGCGGTGGGCGGCCAGGCCAGAATCTGGTCGGCCGCCCACCTGAGGCCTACAACTCCCTCGGCACGTCCCGTGTAATGGGCAGGACCAATGCCGACGGGTGCTGCGGATCGTGCAGGACTTCCCGCCATCCGGCTTGCAGGGTGATCGCTGTGCCGAGCGGCTCGCCGGTGCCGGGGTTGCGCGCGTACCGCGGATGGGCCCCGCCACAGATCTGCACCCGCAGTCGGTGACCGACGGCGAACCGGTGAGCCACCGGCCACAACGGCACCGCGACGCGGACCGCGCCCGTCGGATCGGCCGCGAAGGCGGTTGGGCTGACCCGGACCAGCCCATCGCAGATGTTCCAGGAGCGACCCCGACGGTCCACGTCGCAAAGTCGCACGAATACGTCGAGGTGAGCGAGCTCACTTCGGACAAAGACTTCTGCCTCGACCGGTCCGATGACCTCCATCGCCACCGGCAGCGCCGCGCTGGTCCAGGTCAGTACGTCCGGGCGAGCCTCTACCTGCCGGTTGTCGACCGGACCGGCCTGCTGGGCCACCAGCAGCGCGCCCCCCACCGACGGGGTGGGGTCGGCCGGGTCGTACCAGAAACCATCCGGGGCTGAGGCCGGCGACGACGCGGCGCGCAACGCGCCCTCCGGGTGCAGGTACCAGAGAGTGGGCGTGGCTGGGGGTGGCCAGTCCGGCAACTCCCGCCAACCGCCGCCGGAGCCGCCGACGTGCACGCGGACCGGGGCACGAGCTCGCCCCGGGTACCCACCCAGGTGTTCGTCGAGCCAGTCAAGTCCGTCACGGAGCGCGGCGACGAAGAGCCCGGGGCTACCGTGCGTCCACGGCCCGACGATGAGCCGGGGCGCGGCACCGGCGGCTCGCAGGGCCGCGAAGTCGCGCAGCTGGGCGGGGAGGAAGATGTCGTGCCAGCCACCGATCATGGCGACCGGGGCGTCCACCTCGGCGAGCCGGTCGCCGAAGACCCGGGCTTGCCAGTAGGCCGCGTCGGGGGTGTGGTGGCGCAGCCACTCCTGAAAGAAGGGCACGGTCACACCGGTGGCCACCCGGTCCGCCTCGACCAACGGCAGGTGGGACAGGCCGGCGGCGAGCCGGGGCTGGCCGCGCCGGAGTTCCCACTGCCGGGCAAGCCATCCGACGGTTTGCGCCTGCAGCAGTTCGACCCAGGTGAGCACGGTGTCCAGGGCGAAGGACTCACCTGGGTACGTCGAGTCGCGGGTGCCGGAGGCGGTCACCACCGCGACCATCGCCCGCAGGTCCGTCCCGGCGTCGGCGGCGACAGCCCACTGCACGAAGCCCTGGTAGCTGGCACCGAACATGCCGAATGCGCCGTCCCACCAGGGCTGTTGGCGTAGCCAGTCGAGGGTGTCGAGGCCGTCCTCGCGCTCGTGTACCAGCGGGTCGAACTGGCCGTCGGAGCCGCCGGTGCCCCGGCAGGACTGGATCACCACGTGGTAGCCCCGCTCTCCGATGAGCCGGCCGAGCAGCCGCATCGGACCGCCTCGCCCGTACGGGGTACGGATCAGCACCGTGGGTGCGGCCGGGCGGTCCGGGGCGTAGTGGTCGGTACGCAGCGACACGCCGTCGCGAACCCGGACCGGGATGTCCCGGGCCAGGCTGACCCGCCGGGTACGCGGCGGCGGCAGGCGCAACACGGCCGTGGCGGCCCGGGTTGTCAGCGCCGAGAGCATGGCCTCAGCCGTTCGCCCGGCGTGGCTCGGGGCGGGCGGCCCGGACCGCGTCGCGGTGTTCGCGGAGCGTGGCCCGGACGGCCGTCACGAAGCGGTGAACGGTCTCCAACTCGTCGTCGGTGAAGCCGAGCATCACCGCGTCGGTCCGGCGACCGAGCGGTCGGAAGAACTCCCTCGCCACCTCGGCGCCGCGGTCGGCGTAGTGCACCAGGACCTTGCGCCGGTCGGTGGAGGTGCGGTCGCGGCGGACGTGGCCGGCGCGTTCCAGCCGGTCAAGGAGGGCGGTGACCGACCCGGAGGAGAGGTCGAGTTGTTCGCCGAGGCGACCTGGGGTGATCGGGTCGCCTTGAAGTTCGGCGTCCATGACGGCGATCAGGGCCTGCAGGTCGGTGGCGCCCAAGCCGTGCAGGTTGGCGAAGGCGTGGCCGACGTGTTGGGCGTCCACCGCGTACCGCCGGAGCTCGTTGGCGATCTCCGCGATCAGTTGCTCGCGCCGGGTGTCGCGTCGCCGATACATGCCCTGACCTGCCACGTCCCGATTTTCTCCTCGCCCTGGTGGTGTAGTTGCAGCATAGCGGAGAGACCGATAATCTTGGTGATCGAGATACTTGGCAGTCACGTATTCCCGGTGTGAATCACGAGCCCTCATCCCGCCGAGTCCGCGAGGAAACAATGTCCGTCTTCACCCACGTCGCCCGGGGCAGGTGGGCCGCATGGCTCACCGTGGTCACCGCGATCCTCCTCGGTGCCGCCGTCTTCGGGCTGCCGAAACCTGACAATCCCGCCCCCGTCTCCGCCACCGGTCTCTCCGACCAATGGCAGTCCACCCAGGTCGAACGGCTCCAGGAACAGCTGCCCGCCAGCGAGGTCCAGCCGGCTCTCGTCGTCATCAGCCGCGCCGACGGCGGGGCGCTCACCGCCACCGACCAGGAGGCCCTCACCGGACAGAGCAACGAACTACGCCGGTTCGCGGTCAACGGGCAGGTGCCGCCACCGCAGGTCGCCCCGGACGGCTCGGTCGCCCTGATCGCCGTGCCGCTGTCCACCACCGAGGGGCAGGAGCAAACCGTCGAGACCATCGACGAGCTGCGGGCCGCGCTGGCCGACACCCCGGCCGGCCTCACCGTGGAGGTCACCGGGGCACCGGCCTTCACCACCGATCTGACCCGGGTCTTCGACGGCGCGGACAGTACCCTGCTGGCGGTGACCGCCGCCGTGGTGGCGCTGCTGCTGCTGATCACCTACCGCAGCCCGGTCCTCTGGATGGTGCCGCTGGCGGTCGTCGCCGCCACCGAGCAGCTCACCCTGCGCGCGATCGAGACGATCGTGCCGGCGGTCGGGATCAACCTGCAGTCGGGATCCGTCACCGGCATCGCCAGCGTCCTCGTCTTCGGCGCCGCCACCAACTACGCGCTGCTGCTGATCGCCCGCTACCGGGAAGAGCTACGCCGCGAGGCGGACCGCTTCGCGGCGATGCGAACCGCCCTGGGCCGCACCGCAGAACCCATCCTCGCCAGCGGCTCCACCGTCGTCCTCGGCGTTCTCACCCTGCTGCTGTCCGAACAGGAGAACAACCGGGCGCTCGCCGTGGCCTGCGCCACCGGCGTCGTGTTCGCCATGTTCGCCGCGCTCTTCGTGCTTCCGGCCGCCCTGGTGATCTTCGGCCGTGGCCTGTTCTGGCCGTTCGTCCCGCGCCTCGGCAACGCGGCCACCGAGGGACGCCTGTGGGGCCGGCTCGGCAGCGTGGTCCTACGCCGCCCCGCCTCCGTCGCGGCCCTGGCGATGCTGCTGCTGGCCGGTCTCGCCCTCGGCGGCCTGGGCATCCGCACCGGACTGTCGGAAACCGAGCAGTTCCGGGTCGAACCGGAGGCGGTCGCCGGAGCGCAGACCCTGGCCACCGCGTTCCCCGCTGGGACCACCCAGCCGGTCGCGGTGCTCACCACCCCAACCGCCGTTGATGCGGTCACCGCGGCCGCCGCCACGGTTCCCGGCGTCGCCTCAGCCCGACCGGGTAGCGCCGGCGCCACCGTCGCCCAGGTCGACGTGGTGCTGACCGCCGAGCCCGGCACCGCCGCCTCCGACCAGACGGTACGGGAGCTGCGCACGGCGGTCGCCGCCGTACCCGACTCCGCCCCACCCGCGGTTGCCGGCACCGACCCCTTCGACGGAGCCCTGGTCGGCGGCGCCGTCGCCGCCGGCTACGACACCGCCGAGGCCAATACGATGGACCTGCGGCTGATCCTGCCCGTCATCCTGCTGCTGGTCGCCGCCGTCCTGGTACTGCTGCTGCGCGGCCTGCTGGCCCCGGTGCTGCTGGTCCTCAGCGTGATCGCGTCGTTCTTCGCCAGCCTCGGGGCGGCGTGGCTGCTCTTCGACCACGTCCTGGGCTTCCCCGCGCTGGACAGCGGCGTACTTCTCATCGCGTTCGTGTTCCTCGTCGCCCTCGGGGTGGACTACAACATCTTCCTGGTCACCCGGGCTCGGGAGGACGCCCGCCACACCGGGACCCGCGACGGGATGCTCTCAGCTCTCCGGGTTACCGGCGGCGTCATCACCAGCGCCGGGGTGCTACTCGCCGCGGTCTTCGCCGTGCTCGGCGTGCTCCCGCTAATCCTGCTCACCCAGATCGGAGTCATCGTCTGCGTCGGTGTCCTGCTCGACACCCTGCTCGTCCGGACGGTGCTGGTCCCCGCCCTCGTGTTCCTACTCGGCGACCGATTCTGGTGGCCCGGCCGCCCGCCGGCCCTGGCCCACGGGCCGGCCCCGGCCACACCGGCGCCGGTCCCCGCCCACGACTGACGGCCTTGTTCGGGCGCCACCGCACGGGCGTGGCGCCCGAACCGTCAGTACGCGAGACAGACGCATTCGGTCATCAGAGCGCGGACGTTGCCCACGTACCGCGGATTCGGGATGGTGATCGGGCTCTCCCCGCTCGCCACCGCGGCGTGGCCGTAGTTGTAGCTGGCGATCACCGCGTTGAGCAGGCACGAGTCCAGCTCGGCCGAGCACAGCGTGGCGTCCAGCCGGTAGTCACCGTCGAAGTACAGGTCGCCGATGTACTTGGTCAGCCAGGCCAGATAGTTCGCGCCGAGATAGGCGTTGTCGCGGTAGTCCCGCACGTCGTAGTTCTGCCCAAACCGTTGGTTCATCCAGTCGGCGGTCGCCGGCATCACCTGCATCAACCCGATGCCGCCGTCACAGGCGACGATCGTGGACTGCCAGCCGCTCTCCTGCCACGCCGTCGCCTTCACCAAGGCCGACGGAATCCGAATGTCCGGTGCGGAGGTCGGCCAGTACGTCTTCGCCGCGGCGTTGGCAAGTGCCGACCTCATCTGCGTACGGGAAGCCGGCGTGCCCTCGTGGCGGGGTGGGCAGCCAGTCGGTCCCGGCTCCGGAGGCGGAGGTGGGGCCTGCGTCTCCGGTGTGGGTTTCGCCGCGGCTGGAGATGACTCGGCGGCGGTGGGCTTCGATGCGGGCGGAACGCTGGGTGAACTGCTGGGTACGGCGCTACGGCTCGGCGCGTCACCCAACTTCGTCCGCGCGGATGGGGTTGCCGTCGACACCGTCGGCGACGCCTCCGTGGTGCTGCTCTCCACAATCGGTTCGGCCGCCTCCGGAACGTGCTCCCCCGCGCAACCCATGGTTAGCAGCACCACAGCGAGCGCACCTACGCCGATCCGGAGCCCCAACATGTCTCCCCCTCCGACCGACGCAAGGTAGCAGTAGTCGTTGCCTACCGCCGTCCCGTCATCCGCCGGAGACACCCTGTGGCGGGCGCGGGCCCGGCTCGGCTGCCGCCAGGCCCGACTCGGCTGCCGCCAGGCCCGACTCGACTGCCGCCGGGCCCGGCGAGTCGACAGCGTCCGGGGCCACCCCAACCGCCCGGTCCCGAGTCACCCACGCCACCATGAAGACGGCCGTCCACGCCACCCCCAGCAGCACCCCAGAAAGCGCGCTGCTGGCGGTGCTCAGGCCGAGGTAGAGGCGGGCGCCACCGACCCCCACCACACCAACGGCAGCGCCAGTCCAGGCGGCGACCGCGACCGGCCAACGGGCACCCCGGGACAGCAGCCACGCGAGGGTGCACAGACTCGCGGCGATCACGGCGGTCTGGGTTGGAAACAACACCGGCGGGCCGGACCGATCGGGTTGGACCACGTCGGCAGCGACCGCCAGCACGACCAACGGCACGCACGCGCCGACGGTGCCCACCACGCTGAGCAGGTCGGCCCGCCACGGTCGCTGCCGCCAGGCCACCGCCGCCGCCACCACCGACACGAACAGGATCACCACCGGGCCGCGCAACGCCGAAACCGTGGCCAGTGCCACGTCCACCGCCTCCGGTGTACGACGAGCGGCGAACCAGTCGGCGACAACGCCGTCCACCACTGACAGCCCGCTGCGCCGGACCACCGCGCCGAGCACCCAGGCGACGGCGAGCCCGGCCAGGAACAGCAGCAGTAGGCCGGCAACCAGGTTCAGCAGCAACGTCCACCCCGGACCGAGGGAGCGGGCAAGCAGGCCAAAAAGTGCCCCGTAGCGACGGGTCAGCCCGCGTACCGGGGGCAGGCCACCAGCCCGGGACAGCAGCGCCCGTACCGGGTCTGGGTTTCGACCCAGCCAGCGCCCGGCCAGCAACACCGCCAGCACCGCCCCGAGCAGCACCAGGACCGCACCCGTGGCGCGGCCGAGCAGGTGCGAGACGGTCTCGTACGACTCGCCCGCCAGGTTTCCGGCGATCACCGAGCCACCCACCCAGGTCACCACCCCACCCAGGTTCCAGGGCGCGAACCGTCGGTACGGCATCTGCCCTGCCCCGGCCAGCCGGGGCACCAGGGTCCGGGCGAAGGCCACCCAGCGGCCGGTGAAGACCCCCCGGCCCCCCAGTCTTCCGAGCATCGCGTCCGCGCGGCGCCACCGATCTGGCCCGATACGGGCACCGAACCGGCTGGCGCGCAGCCGAGGCCCGTACCGGCGACCGGCGCGGAACGCCACCGCGTCTCCCAGCACACCCGCGGCGATCATCACCAGCAGCGCCGGCCCCAGCGGCAGGGTTCCGGTGTACGTGAGGAATCCGACCAGCAGCAGGGTGGCCTCCCCGGGCATCAACAACCCGAAGATAAGCCCCGTCTCAGCGGCCACGATCAACGCCGCGACCAGCAGGATCAGCCCCGGCGGCAGCTCCTGCAGCCGGCTAAGCAACTCATTCACCCCGGGCCCCTGGTCACGAGGGTCAGCTTGCCAGCGGCCGATCGCGAGTTACAGGCGTTTCGGTAGAGATCCGGGATACCCCTGACCCGCCCGGGGTGACCGGTGACCCCGACGCCGCGCCAAATCCGCGCAGGCGGAAGGATGGAGGTCATGCAGCTTCGCACCGACCTCCGCAACGTCGCCATCATCGCCCACGTCGACCACGGCAAGACCACCCTGGTTGACGCCATGTTGCGGCAGGCTGGCGCCTACGGCGCCCGGGGCGAGGTAACCGAACGGGTGATGGACTCGATGGATCTCGAACGCGAGAAGGGGATCACCATTCTCGCGAAGAACACCGGCGTGCGGTACCTGCCGGCCGACGGCTCCGACCCGGTAACCATCAACATCATCGATACCCCGGGCCACGCCGACTTCGGCGGTGAGGTGGAGCGCGGTCTCACCATGGTTGACGGGGTCGTGCTGCTGGTGGATGCCAGTGAGGGCCCGCTACCGCAGACCCGGTTCGTGCTCCGCAAGGCTCTCCGGGCGCGGATGCCGATCATCCTGGTCATCAACAAGGTGGACCGCCCCGATGCGCGGATCAAGGAGGTCGTGGACGACACCTACGAGCTCTTCCTCGACCTGGACGCCGACGATGCACAGATCGACTTCCCGATCGTCTACGCCTGTGCCCGGGACGGAATCGCCTCCCTCACCCCGCCCGCCGACGGCGCTGTTCCGCAGGACAGCCAGAACCTCGAGCCGTTGTTCCGCACCCTGCTCGACACCATCCCGCCGCCCACGTACGACGAGCAGGCCCCGCTCCAGGCGCACGTCACCAACCTGGACGCCTCGCCGTTCCTCGGCCGGCTCGCCCTGTGCCGGGTCCGGCAGGGCACGATCACCAAGGGCCAGACCGTCGCCTGGTGCCGCACCGACGGCAGCAGCCAGCGGGTGCGCATCTCCGAAATGCTGATGACCGAAGGTCTGGAGAGCAAGCCGGCCGAGTCCGCCGGGCCGGGTGACATCATCGCCGTCGCCGGCATCCCGGAGATCATGATCGGGGAGACGCTCGCCGACGCGGAGGACCCACGGCCGCTGCCGCTGATCACCGTTGACGAGCCGGCCATCTCCATGACCATCGGCACCAACACCTCCCCACTGGTGGGCCGGGCCAAGGGTGCCAAGGTCACCGCGCGGATGGTCAAGGACCGGCTGGACCGGGAACTGATCGGCAACGTCTCGCTGCGGGTCCTGCCGACTGAACGGCCCGACGCCTGGGAGGTACAGGGCCGCGGCGAGCTGGCCCTGGCCATCCTGGTCGAGCAGATGCGCCGCGAGTCCTACGAGTTGACCGTCGGCAAGCCGCAGGTCGTCACCAAGGAGATTGACGGGAAGACCTGCGAGCCGGTGGAGCGGCTGACCATCGACGCGCCCGAGGAGTACCTGGGCGCGATCACCCAGCTGCTGGCCACCCGCAAGGGCCGGATGGAGCAGTTGGTCAACCACGGCACCGGTTGGATCCGGATGGAGTGGCTGGTACCGGCGCGTGGTCTGATCGGATTCCGCACCCAGTTCCTCACCGAAACCCGGGGTACCGGCATCCTGCACCACGTCTTCGAGTCGTACGAGCCCTGGTTCGGCGAGCTACGGACCCGCAACAACGGCTCGCTGGTCGCCGACCGGTCCGGCACCGCCACCTCGTTCGCAATGATGAACCTGCAGGAACGCGGCACCCTCTTCGTGGAGCCGAGCACCGAGGTGTACGAGGGCATGATCGTCGGGGAGAACTCCCGCTCCGATGACATGGATGTCAACATCACCAAGGAGAAGAAGCTCACCAACATGCGCTCGTCGACCGCCGACGAGACGGAGAAGCTGATCCCGCCCCGCAAGCTCTCCCTGGAGCAGGCCCTGGAGTTCTGCCGCGAGGACGAGTGCGTTGAGGTGACCCCGGCCGCGGTGCGGATCCGCAAGGTGCTGCTCGACCAGACGCAGCGGGCCCGGGCGACGGCCCGCCGCAAGCACGCCAGCTGAGGCTACGCCGGGGCGCCGACACCGCGCGACGCGCGGAGGGCGCCCCGGCGTACCAGCTACCCTCAGTAGGTGATCTTCGCCGGCCTCGACGCGCGCCTCGACCGGATGCCCAGCACCGTCTCGACCTACCTGGCTCGCCTCGACGCCACCCCCACCTGGACCCGGCACCCGGACACCACCCACTACGCGGCCAGCACGATGAAGGTGGCCGTGCTGGTGGCGCTCTACCGCGCCCTGGAGGCGGGGCGCCTCACCCCGGACACCGCCGTGCCGGTCCGCAACGAGTTCGACTCGGCCCAGCCCGGCGCCGCTCGGTTCGCCTGCACCCGTCCCGTCCCCAACGACGACGACGTCTGGGACCGGCTCGGCGGTACCGCCCCGCTAGGTTGGCTGGCCGAACGCATGATTGTCCGATCCAGCAACCTCGCCACCAACCTGCTCCTGGAGCAGGTCGGCCTGCCGGCCGTCGCCGATGTCTGGGCCCGGGCCGGAGCCCGGCACAGCAGCACCGGCCGCGGCATTGAGGACTTCGCCGCCCATGCCGCCGGCATCACCAACCCGGTCACCGCCGCCGACCTCGCCGCCCTCCTGCGCGACCTGGCGCTCGGCGCCACCCGGCCCGGCCCACTGGCCACCCCGGAGAGCTGCACCGCCATGCTCGACATTCTCGTCGCGCAGGAGCACCGCGAGGATCTTGCCGCCGGCCTGCCCGCCGGCACCCGGATCGCCCACAAGAACGGCTGGGTACGTGGGGTGCGGCACAGCGTTGGAGTCGTCTACCCCGACGACGCGCCCCCGTACGTCCTCGCCGTCTGCAGCACCGGCGACCACCCCGACCGCAGCCCCGACGAGGAGACCTGCCAGCTCATCGCCGACATCTCCGCCCGCGCCTTCGCCCACCGCCACCAGCTCGGCTGAACGGACCAGTTCGGCTGAACCGGGCCGTCGCCATCTCGGCGGGGCAGCCCAGCTCACCCTGCCACTGTGTAGGTCACTCCAGCAGCCGCGCCCGCAACGCCGCAACCAGTTCGTCGTCCACCCCAAGCCCGTCCCGCAGGTACGACCCGAACGACCCGTACACCCGCCGCGCCTCGTCGTACCCGGCGTCCAGATACTCGTCGCGTACCTCCAGCACCGGCCGCACCGCAGTGACGTCCAGCTCCGGGCTCCGCCGACGCATCCCGGCGAGGAGCACCTCCCGCAGGCTCTCGGTGAGCGCGTTGTTGGCGAGGTAGTCCGCCCGGATCGTGGCCTCGTCCACCCCGAGCGCGTGCAGCAGCACCGCCGTCAACCAGCCGGTGCGGTCCTTCCCGGCTGAGCAGTGGTAGAGCAGGGGCAGGTTCGCCGCCTCCGCCGCCAACCGCACCGCCGCACCGTAGCCGGCCCGCGCCGACTCCCCCGTCACGAACCAGCGGTAGATGGACCGCATCGCCCCCGGAGTGCCCTCCTGGGCCAGTTCCGCATACGCGCTGAGGTCGTGACCGAGCAGCACAGCCGACACATAGGTGAAGACCGGATGCGCCGCGTCGTACACCGGCAGGTGTATCAGTCGAGGTTCTCCCGGCAGCCGGTCCGGCGGGGCCACCGCCACTTCCGTGACATCCCGCAGGTCCACCACACAGGCCGGCATCAGCTTCGCCAACACCGGTAGGTCCTCGTCGGTCAGCCGACCCAGCGCCGGGGTACGCAGCAGCGCCCCGGCACGCACCCGACGGCCCCCCGCACCGACCAGCCCACCGAGGTCACGTGCGTTCGGCGCGCCCACCAGCGCCAGAGCCCGGCCGGTCATTCCGATGTTCCACCCCGCCGGCGGGCTCGTCCGCATCGCACCCGCCTCACTAGTCCACTCGTCCACGCAGCCCCCAATCGCCGGCCGGTCCCCCCTCCAGGGTGCCCGACGACGATCACGGCGGTATACCCCGTCGCGGCGGGCCCGCACCCGCTACCGCGGCCCGTTCGGTCGCGGACCTGGACCAGGTTCTGACGTCGGTCCTCAGTCGCGGACCTGGACCAGGCTCCGACGTCGGTCCCGGGATGACTTCACCAGGCTTGCGACCGTTGCCAGCGTCAAGGTGCCCAAGATGACCGTCAACGAGAGCCAGATCGGGATGTGCGGGGCCCACCCCACGTGCTCGCCTCCGTTGACGAACGGCAGGCTGTTGTCGGCCAGAGCCTCCAGCACCAACTTGACGCCGATGAAGCCGAGCACCGCCGCGAGGCCATAGCTCAGGTAGATCAGCCGGTCCAGCAGGCCACCGAGTAGGAAGTAGAGCTGTCGCAGACCCATCAGAGCGAAGACGTTCGCGGTGAACACCAGGTACGCCTCCTGGGTAATTCCGAAGATCGCCGGGATCGAGTCGAGCGCGAAGATCAAGTCTGTCGTACCGATCGCGATCATCACGACCAGCATCGGAGTGAACAGCCTTCGCCCGTGCTCGTACGTGGTGAGCTTGGCGCCGTCGTAGTCCCGCGAGATCGGCAGCGCCCGACGGCTCCACCGGATCAGGACGTTCTCACTGAAGTCATCCTCATCCGAATCGCCCTGCCGGACGAGATTGATCGCCGTGTAGATAAGGAACGCGCCGAAGATGTAGAAGACCCACGAGAACTGGGAGATCAACGCGGCGCCGGCGGCGATAAAGCCACCGCGCATCAACAACGCGAGTACGATCCCGACAAGCAGGACCTTCTGCTGGTAGGCCCGGGGCACGCCGAAGCGCGCCATGATGATCACAAAGACGAAGAGGTTGTCCACCGAGAGGCTGTACTCGGTGAGCCAACCGGTGTAGAACTGCCCTGCCGCGCTCGGCCCGGAGACGAGCCAGAGCCCCGCACCGAAGATCAGTGCGAGGGCAACGTAGAAGCCGACCCAGAGACTCGACTCACGCACGCTGGGCTCGTGTGGGCGACGACCAATGATCAACAGGTCGATGATGAGAATCGCGGTCAGTGCGACGAGCGTCCCCGCCCACACCAGTCCGGACACGTCCAAGGCTCAACCTCCGGCAGACACGCAACAATCGGCACACCGTACGCCCCCGGAAGGGCGGGTGTGCCGATGACGCCGACTATGGTGACTGTCGGAGGTCTCTTCCGCCACCACCCCTTGCGGGGCGACGACCGACGGAGCCGGGTCAAGTCACCGGGGGCCGGCGATCAACCGTGCTGACGACTCCATCGCGGGGGAATACTCCCCTCCGCCATTCATTGTCGCCCACCTGGCGTAGCCACCGCACGTTGGGCTGCCGGTGTCCCCCTCACGCCCGCCAACTGCCTGGTCGCGGCGGTGAGGCGGGGCACCCGGCACCCGGCACCCGGCACCCGGCACCCGGCACCCGGCACCCGGCACCCGGCACCCGGCACCCGGCACCCGGCACCCGGCATGCATACCGCATCGGACGGCTGTCGAGCTGCCCCACCAAGAAGACCGAGGAGCCCGGATTGGTGGTGGGCGGCCCGATTGCTCGGGGGCCGATCTTGGCTACCCGGACGGTAGGCCGCTCAGCCACCGTGCGAAGCTGCGCGCATGGTGCTCGAAGTCGCATTGATCGACGTACTGCCTGGACACGAAGACGCCTTCACGGCCGCGTACGCCGCGGGACACCCGGTGCTCGCCGGCACGCCCGGCTGCCGCTCGGTCCGGATGACCCGCGGAGTCGAGTCCCCGTCCCGGTTCGTACTACTGGTCGAGTGGGACTCGGTCGAGGCGCACGACCAGAACTTTCGCGCCTCCGACCGATTTGTCCGATGGCGGGAGCTGATCGGCCCGCACTTCGCCAAGCCGCCGCGGGTCGAACACTTCATCGACGTGCCGGGGGGCCGATAGCCACCCGATGATCGGCCCCCAGCGGCTGGGCGGATCGACAATGCCCGGCTGCGACGAAAAAGTCGCAGCCGGCGCTTACGGTGTCCCCGCACGTGCCGGCCGCTGGCCCCGATGCGCTCGGGGGCACCGGGTCCGGTTGGTCGCGCCGTGCCCGCCCGAGTGCCTGCCGCCGGCCTCCCGACCGGCAGCAGGCACTCGCCGCCTCAGGCCGATCGGTCGCGCCGCGCCCACCCAAGTGCACGCCGCCGACCTCTATGACCACGGCAGACACTCGCCTCAGACTTGGTCATGACACCCCCGCGGCATCCATCCCGCGCAGCTCCTTCTTCAATTCCGAGATCTCGTCGCGAATTCGAGCAGCCAACTCGAACTGCAACTCCCGGGCAGCGGCGAGCATCTGGCCATTCAGCTCCTGAATCAGCTCAGCCAGCTCCGCACGGGCCATTCCCTCCCGCGCCGGCCCAGCGGCGGCCCGGCCGCGGCTACGGGTCTCCTTCACCGGTGCCTTGCCGCGAGAGAGCTGCCGGACCGCACCACCAACCCGAGTGTCGGTCTCCTCCGCCTCCCGGTAGATACCGTCGAGAATGTCGTGAATCTTCTTGCGCAGTGGCTCCGGACTGATGCCGTGCGCCTCGTTGTGTGCGATCTGCTTGGCCCGGCGCCGGTTGGTCTCCCCAACCGCCTCCGCCATCGACGGAGTGATCTTATCGGCGTACATGTGCACCTGGCCGGAGACGTTACGCGCCGCCCGCCCGATCGTCTGGATCAGTGACCGGCCGCTGCGCAGAAAACCCTCCTTGTCCGCGTCCAGGATGGCGACCAGAGACACCTCCGGCAGGTCGAGCCCTTCCCGCAGCAGGTTGATACCGACCAACACGTCGTAGTCGCCCTTCCGGAGCTCCCGCAGCAGCTCGACGCGGCGCAGCGTATCCACCTCGGAGTGCAGGTAGCGCACCCGAATGCCGTTCTCCAGGAGGTAGTCCGACAGATCCTCGGCCATCTTCTTCGTCAATGTGGTGACCAGCACCCGCTCATCGCGCTCGGTACGCAACTTGATCTCGTGCATGAGGTCATCGATCTGGCCCTTGGTCGGCTTGACCACTACCTCCGGGTCGACCAAGCCGGTCGGTCGGATGACCTGCTCCACATACTCGCCCTGCGCGTGCTCCAGCTCCCACGAGCCGGGGGTGGCCGAGAGGAAGACCATCTGGCCGACCCGCTCCAGGAACTCGTCAAAGCGCAGCGGCCGATTGTCGGCGGCACTAGGCAGTCGGAAGCCGTGATCGATCAGCATCCGCTTACGGGACGCGTCGCCCTCGTACATCCCGCCGATCTGCGGGATCGTCACGTGCGACTCGTCGACCACGGTGAGGAAGTCATCTGGGAAGTAGTCGAGTAGGCAGTGCGGTGGACTACCGGGCAGTCGGCCGTCGATATGCATCGAATAGTTCTCGATGCCGGAGCAGAATCCGACCTGCCGCATCATCTCGATGTCGTACGTCGTCCGCATCCGCAACCGCTGCGCCTCCAGCAGGCTGCCCCGCTGCTCCAGCTCGGCCAGCCGCTCGCCCAGCTCAGCCTCGATGTCACGGATCGCCCGCTCCATCCGCGCCGGCCCGGCCGCGTAGTGCGTGGCGGGGAAGATCAGTAGGTGGTCAACCTCCCGGACCACATCGCCGGTGAGCGGGTTGAGGTAATAGAGCCGTTCCACCTCGTCTCCGAACAGCTCGATCCGGATCGCCAGCTCCTCGTAGGCGGGAATGATCTCCAAGGTGTCGCCCCGGACCCGGAATGTGCCCCGCTGGAAGGCCATGTCGTTGCGGGTGTATTGAATGTCGACCAGCCGGCGTAGTAGCTGGTCGCGATCCAGCTCCTGACCGATCACCACCCGGACGGCACGGTCCAGGTACTCCTCCGGGGTACCCAGGCCGTAGATCGCCGAGACGGTGGCGACCACCACCACATCGCGGCGGGTGAGCAGCGACATCGTGGCCGAGTGGCGCAGCCGCTCCACCTCCTCGTTGATCGAGGAGTCCTTCTCGATGTAGGTATCGGTCTGCGGGATATACGCCTCGGGCTGGTAGTAGTCGTAGTAGGAGACGAAATACTCAACCGCGTTGTTCGGCAGTAGCTCGCTGAACTCCTTGGCCAGCTGAGCGCAGAGCGTCTTGTTGGGGGCCAACACGAGCGTCGGGCGCTGCAACCGCTCAATCAACCACGCGGTGGTGGCGCTCTTGCCGGTGCCGGTCGCGCCGAGCAGCACCGTGTGCCGATCGCCACGCCGGACCCGCTTCTCCAGATCGTCGATCGCGGCCGGCTGATCACCGGCTGGCTGGAAGTCACTGACGACCTGGAAGCGGCCGTCGAGCCGGGGAATGTCGAGCGCCATGGCCCCACCGTACGCTCGGTGGCCGACACTCCGAGGCGACTATCAATCTTAAATGATCAGCTTCGATGTTTTCATTGTCGGCCCCCACCCGGCGAGCTACGCTTCTCGGGTAAGCCGCTCGCGGCGGCCGACCGGGCCGGCAATGGGCCCAGGACGGCCCCCCACCCCCGGCACGTGGTCGCAGCACCCGCTTTCCGGCGTGCGCACCCGACGTGGTCGCGCTGACCGCGCTGACCGGCCGCCGCGAGCGCACATCCACGCCATCCGAGATGCGGTCGCGCTGGCCACGCTGACCAGCCACCGCAAGCGCACACCGGCGTCACCCACAAGACGCGGTCGCACTGACCACGCTGACCAGCCACCGCAAGCGCACACCCCGCGTCACCCACGACCGGCTGACTCCGTTCAACATCCGTGGAGTCCTCCCCCCGCAACCGCCGTACCCCCCGTTCCCGCCGTACCCCCCGACATCGGTCCACGCCCTCCACCCAGCCCACCTCAACCGCGCCCGACGACCCCCAAACCGGCCAGTTCCCCCGGGTCACCGGCCGCCGCCGGACCGTCCTCCGTACACTCGCCGCGGTAGCCCTGCTCGCCGCCACCGCACTGGTCCTCGGCCTGAGCTGGGTACCCGACCCAGCCGAGTCATCCCGCCGGCCAACCGCCGACGAGCGAACCCGACTCGCTGCGGTACGGGTCACCAACTACCGCGACCTGCGAGCCGGCATACACCTGACGGCGGGGACCGGAGCCGCCCAGACCGACCTGGTCGGCTGGGTCGACTGGTCCCGACCGCTGCTCTACCTCGATTTCGGTGCTCCGGGCGGGGGCACCGAACGGGGGCTGCTCCAGGCAACGCCAGCAGTGCTGCTGCTCCGCCCGACCCCCACCACCCCGGCGCCCCCGTCACCGGCGCCCCCGCCCCTGGTGCCGCCCGCCGACGGGTGGCGGCTGGCCGCACCGCCGACCGCGGACCGCCTCCGTCCACTGCTCGACCTGCTCTTCGCGCTCGCCACCGACCGGGCCGACCCGCCGACCAGGGAGACGGCACAGTGGATCGCCAGTGCCGACGGGACAGACGTCTTCGCCGCGGGGCTACCGCCGGCCCAATCCGGCGCGCCACCCCCGCCCGTCACCGACGTCCACTGGTGGGTGGATCGGGAGGCGCGGCTACACCGACTGGAGGCCCGGCTCCCCGACCTCGGCCCAGTCACCGTACGACTGAACCGCGCCGACCGACCGACGCTACGGCCGGTGGAGGCCCTGGGTGGGCAGGCCGGCACCCCCCGGCCGCTCAGCGCTGCCGAACGCCGCCGCCTGGCGTCACTGCCCACCCAACTCCGCACCGCGGGCGCGGCACGTACCACGCTCACCGCGCTGCTCGGCTCGGCAGCCAACCTCCGCGGGACGGGATGGATCGACTGGAGTCGACGCAGCGCATATCTCGCGGTGGATGACCTTGACGCCGAGCGCCGGCGAACCCTGTTGCGGCACGAACGTGGGCGCACCACCCAAACCGAGCTACCGGCGGCCGTCAACACCGGGGCGGACTCCGGTCAGCCACCGCTGCCCGTCCCCACCACCGGTTGGAAACCCGCCCCCGACGCCGGGCTCGCAGCCCTGCTTGACGCCGCGCTGCGAGCCGCGACCCCTGCGGACGAGGGCACGGCGCGACGGATTCGGAGCGATCGGCTGGCCGGCACCGACCTCGACGTGGTCGAGGTGGTGGCGGCCGTCGGCGAACCGATTCGCTACTGGCTCGACCGGTCCGGGCTCCCCCACCGGCTCCAGTTCTCGACGGCCGCCGGAACATGGGCGCAGGTGGACCTCACCTTCGACGACGAGGTCGCAAGCTGACAGCCGCGAAGCGCACCGACCGCGAGGTGCGCAACGCGGTCACGGCCGCGAGCTCGTTACCGCGGTCCGCCGGGCGAACCCGCTTCCCGGACGTAGAGGCACACCGGCCGCGCCGGGTCGGCACTGCCATGCACCCGTTCCGGCCGGCACGGCGTACCCCGTCCTGTCTCGGGCAGCCGGGGAAACCCTGCGTCCGCGAGCTGTTCGGCCAGCGCTCCGTCCGCGTCACCGAGGCACGGCACGGTGAGCTGGATGTCGATCACGTCCACCGAGTCAAGGTCCGGAACCGCCGTCGCGCCGATGTGATCGATCCGCAGGTCCGCTGGGGTGACAGCGCGGTGGATCCGAGCGGCCAGCCGAGCGTACTGCTCGGGCCAGGTCGGGTCGGCCTCGACGCGCTCAGGCCGGGGCGGCTGGACCGCCCGCCGGTCACGGAGATTGACCGCATAGGGCAGCAGTCGCTCGGCCCAGAGCACGTCGACCGCGTGGTGCAGGTCGTCCCGGGTTCCGTCGTTGGTCAGCACCACATCCGCCGCTGCTCGGCGCCGAGCGTCGTCGGCCTGCGCGGCGATCCGCCGCCGCACCTCGGCCGGCGCCATCCCCCGGTCGCGGGCCAGCCGCTCCAGTCGGATCGACAGGGCCGTCTGCACCACGACCACCAGGTGGTACGTGGGCGCGAGCCCCGACTCGACCAGCAGCGGTACGTCGTTGACGATGACCGCGTCGGGTGGCGCCGCGGCCACCAGCTCAGCCGTGCGGGTCCGGACCCGCGGGTGGATGATCGCCTCCAGGGCGCGGCGGCCCGGTTCGTCGGTGAAGACCAGGGAGCCGAGCACCGCTCGGTCGAGCGCCCCATCCGGGCCGAGCACCCGGTCACCGAAGGTAGCGACGATCTCCGCGAGCCCTTCGGTGCCCGGTGCCACCACCTCGCGGGAAAGCCGGTCGGCGTCCACAATCACTGCGCCCAGCCCCGCCAGCCGGGCCGCTACGGCGCTCTTGCCCGAGCCGATCCCACCGGTCAGTCCCACCATCAACACCGGACCAGTCAACCGGATCAGTCGCCAGCACGCCACACCAGTCCCGGCTTACCACCGTCGGCAGAAACGGCGGGGCCCCGCCCCGGCGATCTGTCGATCGCCGAGACGGGGCCCGTCGTCAGTACCAGCTCCGGTTCGCTGTGGGCGACCCAGAGCCCTCGGATCACTTGCCGCCGGCGAGCTTCTCCCGCAGGGCGGCGAGCGCCTCGTCGGTGGCGAGGGTGCCGGACGGCTCCTCCGCCTGCCGGCTCGGAGCCGCGGTCGTCGTGGTGGTCGGGCCGACGGCCGGCGGGTTGGCGGCAGCCTCGGCGTCGGCGGCACGGGAAGCCTGCACCTGCTTCTGGTGGGCCTCCCAACGCTGACGCGCCTCGGCGTACTGCTGCTCCCAGGTCTCGCGCTGCTTCTCGTAGCCCTCGAGCCACTCGCCCGTCTCGGGGTCGAAGCCCTCGGGGTAGATGTAGTTGCCCTCGGCGTCGTAGGTCGCCGCCATGCCGTAGAGGGTCGGGTCGAAGTGCTCCTCGCCCTCGACGAAGCCCTCGTTGGCCTGCTTGAGCGACAGCGAGATCCGGCGACGCTCCAGGTCGATGTCGATGACCTTGACCATGACCTCGGAGCCAACCTGGACGACCTGCTCCGGGATCTCCACGTGGCGCTCGGCCAGCTCGGAGATGTGGACCAGGCCCTCGATGCCGTCGTCCACCCGGACGAACGCGCCGAACGGCACCAGCTTGGTGACCTTACCGGGCACGATCTGCTGGATCGCGTGGGTGCGGGCGAACTGACGCCACGGGTCCTCCTGGGTCGCCTTCAGCGACAGCGAGACCCGCTCGCGGTCCAGGTCGACGTCGAGAACCTCGACCTCGACCTCCTGGCCCACCTCGACCACCTCGGACGGGTGATCGATGTGCTTCCAGGACAGCTCGGAGACGTGCACCAGGCCATCCACGCCGCCCAGGTCAACGAAGGCGCCGAAGTTGACGATCGAGGAGACAACGCCCTTCCGGACCTGCCCCTTCTGCAGCTTGTTGAGGAACTCGGTACGCACCTCAGACTGCGTCTGCTCGAGCCAGGCCCGGCGGGACAGGACCACGTTGTTGCGGTTCTTGTCCAGCTCGATGATCTTGGCCTCGAGCTCGCGGCCGACGTACGGCTGGAGGTCACGCACCCGGCGCATCTCGACCAGGGAGGCCGGCAGGAAGCCGCGCAGCCCGATGTCGAGGATGAGGCCACCCTTGACCACCTCGATGACCGAGCCACGGACCACGCCGTCCTCGTCCTTGATCTTCTCGATCGTGCCCCAGGCGCGCTCGTACTGCGCCCGCTTCTTCGAGAGGATCAGCCGCCCCTCCTTGTCCTCCTTCTGGAGAACAAGAGCCTCAATGTGGTCACCGACCGAGACGACCTCGGCGGGGTCCACGTCGTGCTTGATCGACAGCTCCCGAGAGGGGATGACGCCCTCGGTCTTGTAGCCGATGTCGAGCAGGACCTCGTCCCGATCGACCTTGACGACGGTGCCTTCGACAATGTCGCCGTCATTGAAGTACTTGATGGTCTCGTCGATCGCGGCGAGGAAAGCCTCTTCGCTTCCGAGATCGTCGACGGTGACCTTGGTGGCGCTCGAGGGGGCCTCGATGCTGCTCGTCATGTGGGCGGTTGCTCCGGTCGGATGGTTGTCATCACGGATGTGAGCCGCGTTGACCTGTTCGCGCAAACGGACCCGCCGCCGGACACACCGAACGATCACTGCGCGGGATCATGATGTGGCTCCGTCGACCGCGCACCTGCTCCCTACCGAGGCACACAATCCGCGAGCGCGTCGTCTAGCCTACCCTCTGCATTACCACAGCGTGCAAGGCCTCCCACCCGCTCACCATCGCGCCACCTGCGAAAGCGGATTATCGTCGAATAACGCGCCCGGCCTGTCACCCGAATCACACCGCCCCCACCGGCACCAGCCCCACCGGGCCCGCCCCCACGACACCCAGCCAGCGGATGCGCGCTGCCAGCCCCGACGGCCGCGCCCTCGCCCACCCCTTCAAAACCACGTCCGGGCCGCTAGATCATCAGATGGCGGGCCGCACGGGCATCAGGTGCCGGGCCGCTCGGCGACGAAGATGGCCGTGCCCGGGATCAGCCGGCCCCGCAACGGGCTCCACTGCCCCCAGACTTCTTCGTGCCCCGGCGGCCATTCGGGCTCCACCAGGTCGCGAAGGACGAAACCGGCAGCAGTCAGTTCCCGGATCCGATCCCCGACGGTGCGGTGTGCCTCGATGTAGGTCGGCACCCCCGCCGAATCCTCTTCGACATAGGGACGGCGGTCGAAGTAGGAGTGCACCGCGACCAGGCCGTCCTCGCCGGCGTCATCCAAGAAGACCCAACGCAGCGGATGGGTAACCGCGAAGATCCAGGCTCCACCGGCACGCAGCACCCGGAACACCTCGCGCATCAGCGTCGCCGAGTCCGCGACAAACGGAACCGCACCAAACGCGGAATGCACGGTGTCGAAGACGCCCGACTCGAACGGCAACGCCAGGGCATCGGCCTGCACGAGTGGCACCTGCACACCCGAGCGCTCGGCGACCAGCTTGGCCTGCCGCAACATGCCGGCGGACAGGTCGAGCGCCGTAACCTTCGCTCCCTGCCCGTCCAGCCAACGGGACCCTGCGGCCGCGCCACAACCCAGCTCCAGAACCCGAGTCCCGCCTACGGCACCGAGCAGCCTCGCCTCCGCCTCCCGTAACCCCTCGGGACACCACACGAGATCAACATCTCCGAGGAACGCGCCGTGCTCCGCCTGATAGCTATCCGCGTCGTGATCCCACCACCGTCGGCTCGCCGCCCGCCCCTCAGCTGCTGACACCACACGTCGGGTGATCGCCGGTTCGGACTGCTGCATCCTGCCAACGGTACGGATCGTGGCAACCCGCGTTCGCAGCGGCCGTCGTTTTCATCCAAGACCCCGACGGTGGCGGCTGCCTAGCATGGGCGGCGCGCCCCACCACGGTGCGTCGGCCCGGCGTTATGGCCGTTCGATCGACATGGTGACGCTCGTCGCCTACTTCTGGGAGCACGAGACATGCGTGAGCTGGTCTACACCGGGTTCATCTCGCTCGACGGCGTCTTGGACTCCCCCGGCGGCGGGCCGGGTGAGGAGCACCGCAGCGGCGGCTGGGTGTTCAAGGACATCGAATTCTTACCCGAGGTCTTCTCCCTCAAGGGCGAGGAGCTCAAGGAGACCTCGGCACTGATGTTCGGCCGCCGCAGCTACCAGGCGTTCGCGCCGATCTGGCGCGACTCGGACGACCACGCTGACTACCGGGAACTGCCCAAGTACGTCGTCTCGACCACGCTGCCCGATGATGCCCTCGTCCCGGGGTGGGGACCGACGACGGTCCTGCGATCAACCGACGACATCGTCGAGCTCAAGAAGAGCGAGGGCGGCGCGATATTCGTCCACGGGAGCGCGGAACTCGCCCGACGGCTCTCCGACGCCGGGTTGATTGACCGGTACCACCTGCTCTGCTTTCCACTCCTACTCGGCGCCGGGAAGAGCCTGTTCAGTACGGCGGACAAGGCCAAGCAGGTACTGCGTCTCCGAGACACCGCGGCCTACCCGAACGGCGTCGTCAAGTTGCTCTACGACGTCGTCCGCTAGTCCAGATCCAGAGCGATCGGGCCGACCGCGCCCTCGCGGAGTTGCCGCGCCGTACGGCCCACGTACCGGCGCAGCGCACGGGCCAGGTGCGGCTCGTCGACGTACTCAAGCCGGGAGACGACCTCGGCGACCGGGGCAGTGGCGGCCAGGAGCGTCGCCGCCTCGCGTACCCGTTCGACCTGCCGGACGGTGCCCTGGGTGAGTCCGGTCGCCGCTCGGAACCGACGTTCGACGGTCCGCTGCGAGACCGTTGGCCGGTGGCCTCGGCGGACCGCGGCAACGATCGGATCACACACTACGGCTCCGGTCCGGACCAAGCGGTCCACCAGGGCCTCGGCGTCATCCGGGCCAGGGGTCTCCCAGCGGACGCCCGCCAGCCGGAAGGTTCGGCGGGTGGTGTCGGGAAGCTCGGCGCCGCCGTCTACCAGAGTTGGCGTCGGTACGGCCCGCAGCGACGTACCGACGGCGAAGTCGATCCCGACAAAGCTCGCGCCCGCTGGCACCGGCGCGGTGCTGGTCTTCGTCTCTGGTCCGGTAATGGCCGCGTACGCGGTGCCCTGTCGCTCCCAGAACACCAGGCCCCAACAGACCGTCGCCACGGAGGTCATCTCCGCGACGCTCGTACTTGTTCCGGTCCAGACAGCATTAATCCAGGGCGAGTCGGACGCACGTGTCTGGAGTCGTAGGGGCACCCGAAGAGAATACGAGCCGCGCACCGTACCCACCGCTGGCTCACCGGGTCGGAACGAGGCGAACCGGGGACACCGCCATCGGGACCGTTTCCGCAGGCCCGGCCCGGGTAGCCAGGTGGACGTGCCCACAGCAGGGCTCGGGCGCCGGGCGGACAGGAGGTGCTACGCGGTGAGCAGTCGGAACGATCCGCAGCAGACGTACCGAGAGTTCACCGCGGCGGTGAACATGCGCCCCGGTGAACTGTCTAAGTGGCTGGAGACCGAGAAGTCCAAGCATGTGGGCTGGCGGAGACGGGGCGATCAGGGCAGTGAAACGGTCGGCCACCGCTCCGGCCGACGGATCCTCGACCTACTCCGGCGTCGACCCGGTGACCTCTCCGAGGACGACTACCGGCACATGCGCAAGGTTGTCGGCTATGTACGCCGGCACATGGCGCAACGACCCAGCGGCGACGTCCGGGACACCCGCTGGCGGTACTCCCTGATGAACTGGGGGCACGACCCGACCAAGGGCCCGCTGCCGCCACCGGGTGGTCCGTCCCGCAAGGCACTCCGACGGCACGGTGCCCCGCCCCGGGAACGCCGGGGCCCAGGCCGGTAGCAGGTCGATCAGTGGTCGGCGCTGTTCCAGTCCCGCCCGTCGCCGACCGACACCTCCAGCGGCACCGACAGCGGGTACGCGCCGCCCATCTCCCGCCGGACCAGCGTCTCCAGCACCTCCCGCTCTCCGGGGGCCACCTCAAAGACCAGTTCGTCGTGCACCTGAAGCAGCATCCGGGAACGCAGTTCGGCCTCGCGCACCGCCGCGTCAACGTTGATCATCGCGACCTTGATGACATCGGCGGCAGAGCCCTGGATCGGAGCATTGAGCGCCATCCGCTCGGCCATCTCCCGCCGCTGCCGATTGTCGCTGACCAGGTCGGGCAGGTAGCGGCGACGGCCGAGGACGCTCTCGGTGTAGCCGTCGCGCCGGGCCCGGGCCACCACCTCCTGCAGGTAGTCGCGCACCCCGCCGAAACCGGCGAAGTAGGTCTCCATCAGCCCGCGCGCCTCCTCGGCGGTAACGCCGAGCTGCTGGGAGAGGCCGAACGCGCTCAGCCCGTAGGCCAGGCCGTAGTTCATCGCCTTGATTTTGCGCCGCTGGTCGGGGGTGACCGCCTCCACCGGCACCTGGAAGACCGATGAGGCGGTGGCGGCGTGGAAGTCGTGACCCGAGTTGAAGGCGTCGACCAGGGCCTCATCCGCCGACAGGTGAGCCATGATCCGCATCTCGATCTGGCTGTAGTCGGCGGTGAGCAGGCATTCGTACCCGGCGCCGACCACGAACGCCCGGCGAATCCGCCGCCCCTCCTCGGTACGAATCGGAATGTTCTGCAGGTTCGGCTCAGTGGAGGAGAGCCGGCCGGTGGCCGCCACGGTCTGGTTGAAGGTGGTGTGGATTCGACCGTCGTCGGAGACCGACTTGAGGAGCCCGTCAACGGTGCTCTTCAGCTTCGCCACGTCCCGGTGGCGCAGCAGGTGCCCGAGCACCGGGTGCGGGTTCTGCCCGTGCAGCCACTGCAGGGCGTCCGCATCGGTGGTGTAGCCGGTCTTGATCCGCTTGGTCTTGGGTAGCCCCAGCTCGCCGAAGAGGACCTCCTGCAGCTGCTTCGGGGAGCCCAGGTTGAACTCCCGCCCAACCGCCTCGTAGGCGCCCTGCGCGGCGGCCTTCACCTCGGCGGCGAAGTGCGCCTCCAGCTCGGAGAGGTACTGGGTGTCGGCGGCGATGCCAGTGCGCTCCATGCCCGCGAGAACCCGCATCAGCGGCAACTCCACCTCGGCCATCAGCCGGGCCGACTGCTCGCCGTCCCGCGACAACTCCGCGTCGATCGCGTCGGCGAGGTCGAGGGTAGCCCGAGCCCGCAGCATCAGGTTCTGCTCTGCCGCACCGTCATCGCCCAGACCGTCGAGGGTGAGCTGGCCGGTCTCCGGCAGGTCGACCCGCAGCTCCCGGTGCAAATACCGCAGGGCCAGGTCGGTCAGGTCGTAGGAGCGCTGGTCGGGCCGGGCCAGGTAGGCGGCGATCTGGGTGTCTCTGGTGATGCCCTTGATCGACCAACCGCGCGCGGCGAACGCGAGCACCGCCGGCTTGCTGTCGTGCAGCACCTTCGGTCGACTCAGATCAGCCAGCCACCCGGCCAGGGCAGCCTCGTCGGCAGCGTCAAGTCGGCCCGGGTCGAACCAGGCCCCGGCCCCGGCGGCGGTCGCCAGCGCCATGCCGGTCACGTCGGCGAGGTGCCGCCGGTTGGGGCCGGTGTCGAGCGTAGCGGCGAGGCCGACTGGGGTGCCCGGTGCCGCGTGCGTCCCCAGCCACGCGGCGAGCGCCCCCGGCTCGACGAGGAGCTCGCCGGCCAGGTCGAAACCCGCCTCGGCTTCGGGCTCAACAGCGTCCAGATACTGGTAGAGCCGATCCCGAAGGATGCGGAACTCCAGCGTGTCGAAGACCTGATGCACCGCCTCCCGATCCCAGCCAGCCCAGCGTGTCTCCTCCGGTGACAGGGGCAGATCCAGGTCGGTGACCAGACAGTTGAGCTCGTGATTACGGATCACATCGGCGAGTCGCTCGCGCAGATTCGCCCCGGCCTTGCCTTTGATCTCGTCGGCCCGGGCAACGACACCCTCGACCCCGCCGTAGGCGGTGATCCATTTGGCGGCGGTCTTCGGACCGACGCCGGGGACGCCGGGCAGGTTGTCGCTGGTCTCGCCGACCAACGCGGCGAGATCCCGATAGTGCTGCGGCGGTACCCCGTATTTCGCCGTCACCGCAGCCGGGTCCATCCGGGCCAGGTCGGAGACGCCCTTGCGGGGGTAGAGCACTGTGACGTCGTCGTCAACAAGCTGGAAGGCGTCCCGGTCTCCGGTCGTGATCAGGACCGACATCCCCTGTTCACGCGCCTGCCGGGTGAGCGTGGCGATCACGTCGTCCGCCTCGTAGCCGGCCATCTCCACCGCCGGGACGCGCAACGCCGCCAGGATCTCCTTGACCAGGCTGACCTGGCCCTTGAAGTCGGCCGGGGTTTCGCTCCGGCCAGCTTTGTACGCCGCGTACTTCTCGGTGCGGAAGGAGTGCCGGGAGACGTCGAAAGCCACGGCGATGTGCGTCGGCTGCTCATCCCGCAGAACATTGATCAACATGGAGGTGAAGCCGTAAACCGCGTTGGTCGGTTGCCCCGTCGTGGTGGAGAAGTTCTCGACCGGGAGGGCGAAGAAGGCCCGGTAGGCCAGGGAGTGTCCGTCAACGAGGAGCAGGCGCGGCTTCGTGGCTGTCACGGTGGCGACTCTAGTCCGTGTCGCCGACAGAGCCGGGCGGCGGCACCGGGACGCCAGCTCGGAAATGACCTGGGCACCGCCATGGCGAGACCGACGGCCGGTCATCCCGGAACGGGACGACCGGCCGCGTGGGCGGCGATGCCAATCAGGCCACGCCCAGATACGCCTCCTTGACCGACGGGTCGTGCAGCAGGTCCTGACCGGACCCCTCCTTGACGATCCGGCCGGTCTCCAACACGTACCCCCGGTGCGCTCGGGAGAGCGCCTGCTGGGCGTTCTGCTCCACCAGGAGGATCGTGGTGCCCTGCTGGTTGATCTCCACGATGATGTCGAAGATCTGCTGAATGATCATCGGGGCGAGCCCCATCGACGGCTCATCCAACAGCAGCAGCTTCGGCCGGGCCATCAACGCCCGCCCGACCGCGAGCATCTGCTGTTCGCCGCCGGAGAGCGTTCCGCCCAGCTGACGACGCCGCTCCGCCAACCGCGGAAACAGCTCGAACACCCGCGCCAGGTCGGCGGCGATCCCCGCATGGTCCCGACGGGTGTACGCCCCCATGTCGAGGTTGCCCAAGACCGTCATACCGGGGAAAATGCCACGCCCCTCGGGCGCCTGGCAGATACCCCGCCGTACCCGCAGGTCGGCTCGGAGGTTGGTGATGGCCTCCCCGTCGAACCGGATCGTCCCCTGACTCACGGGCCGGAGTCCGGAGATGGCTCGCATGGTGGTGGTCTTGCCCGCACCGTTCGCGCCGATGAGGGCGACCACCTCACCCTCATTCACCTGCAGGCTGATCCCGTGCAGCGCCTCGATCCGGCCGTACCGGAGGGTCAGATCGTTAATCTCAAGCAGCATCTGCGGGCTCCCCCAGGTACGCCGCGATCACCTTCGGGTCGTCCCGCACCTCGGCGGGCACCCCCTCAGCGATCTTCTTTCCGAACTCCAGCACCACGATCCGGTCGGTGACCCCCATAACGAGGCGCATGTCGTGCTCGATGAGCAGCACCGTGAAACCGCGATCCCGGATCTTGCGGATCAGGGTGAGGAGATCCTCCTTCTCCGCCGGGTTGAATCCGGCGGCCGGCTCGTCCAGACAGAGCAGCTTCGGCTCGGTCGCCAGCGCCCGGGCAATCTCCAACCGGCGTTGGTAGCCGTACGGCAGGTTGCGCGCCAGGTCATTGGCGCGGTCGTCAATACCGACGAAACGCAGCAGCTCGTACGCCTTGCGCTCGCCGGCACGCTCCTCGAGTGTGTGCCGCGAGATACCGAACACCTGGGCCGAGGAGCGGCGAACCTGCTGCCAGAACCGCACCAGCCCGTTGTCCGAATCGACCGTGGGCAACTCCTCCGGCTTCGGCTTGACCCGGTAGAGCCGAAACAGCGCACCGACCACACTGGTGCGGTGTTGGGAGTCCGCACCCACCAGCACGTTCTCCAGCGCGGTCATCTCCGGGAATAGCCGGATATTCTGGAATGTTCGGGCAATTCCCATCTGGTTAATCCGGTGCGGCTTCCGTCCGCTGACCTGCTGTCCAGCAAACCGAACCTCACCGGAGGTTGGCCGGTAGACCCCGGTCATCGCGTTGAAGCAGGTGGTCTTACCAGCCCCATTCGGGCCGATGAGTCCGAGGATTTCACCCTTGTACAGGTTGAAACTCAGGTTGTCCAGCGCCACCACACCACCGAAGCGGAGCGTGACCCCGTCCACCTCAAGCAGCACCTCGGGCTTGACGGCGTCCTCGGGCGATGTCTTCTGCTTAGGCAACATTTACCGGAGCCTCCTTCGCCCTGTCCTGCAGCTCGCGCGTTCGTCGCCGACTCGGCAACAGACCCTGCGGGCGCAGCAGCATGATGAGCACCAATGCTAGGCCGAAGGCGAGGACCCGGTACTCCGAGAAGTCGCGGAACCGCTCCGGCAGGTACGCGAGCAGGAAGGCGCCGACCGCCACGCCCGCCATGTTGCCGGAGCCACCGACCACCACCATCGCGACGAACAGGATGGAGAGCTGGACGTTGAAGGTCTCTGGCTGAATGAAGGCCGACCGACTGGCGAAGAGCAGACCGGAGAACCCACCCAGGGCGGCACCGATGGCGAACGCCCAGAGCTTGAACTTGAACGGGTAGACGCCCATCACCGCGGCGGCGTCCTCGTCCTCCCGGATGGCCAGCCACGACCGCCCCACCCGGCTGTGCTCCAGCCGCCGCACCAGCAGGACCATCAGCAGCACCACGCTCAACGCCAGCCAGTACCAGGGCTTGATGTCGAGCAGTCCGAAGACTTTGTTGTCAGGCGACGGCGGGCCCTCCGGGCCGGGAATGCCGGGCACGCCCTGCGCCTCGCCGGCCCACCCCGAGTTCTTCGCGACGATCCGAATGATCTCGCCGAAGCCCAGCGTCACGATGGCCAGGTAGTCACCCCGAAGTCGCAGCGTCGGCCAGCCAAGCAGGACGCCCGCGACTAACGAGAA
Organism: Salinispora fenicalii; assembly: GCF_000514815.1. Lineage (GTDB taxonomy): Bacteria > Actinomycetota > Actinomycetes > Mycobacteriales > Micromonosporaceae > Micromonospora > Micromonospora fenicalii. The sequence goes on along the minus strand of NZ_AZWQ01000036.1, from coordinate 7,285 downwards.
GGCCAACGCGATTGGGATGCAGATCGCCCACGCGATCGCCCAGTCCGAGGAGAGGCCGAACTGCTCCTGCAACGCCCCCACGACCGGCGACTCGGCCGACCCGAACAACGCCACACTGTAGGCGCCCACTGCGTAGAAGCCGACGTAGCCGAGGTCGAGCAGACCCGCCAGCCCGATCACGACATTGAGTCCGATTGCCACCAGGACGTACAGGGCGCAGACGAAGAGCACCCCAGCCCAGTTGGCGCCGCCATCGATGGAGTCGGTCCGGAACCAGTCAAGCCCCGGGATGATCAGGTTTGTGCCGGGGATATCGCCGAGAAACGGCAGGTAGTAAAGGAAAGCAACGCCCGCGAGTAGCGTCAGCCAACGCTGCCAACGGGGCAGCGCGCGCCACCGGTCACCCATCCCGCCCAGAACGTGTCGGCGCCGCTCGTTGAAGTGTCGTAGTGCCTCTGTCATGCCCTCGCCTTTCCGAGAGACTCACCGAGCAAGCCGGTCGGGCGGAAGATCAGCACCACCACGAGCACCACGAAGGCAGCCACATCCTCCCAGGTGGATCGGGTCAACGTCGCCGCGTACACCTCTATGACGCCGAGTAGTAGGCCACCGAGCAGCGCGCCCCGGAGGTTACCGATACCGCCGAGTACCGCTGCGGTGAACGCCTTCAGCCCGACCACGAAGCCGATGTCGAACTTGGTGATCCCGTACCGCATGTTCCACAACAGGGCCGCGGCGCCCGCCATCAATCCACCCAGGACGAAGACGAGCATGATCACTCGGTCCTGGTGCACTCCCATCAGCGCGGCGGTGTCTGGGCTCTGTGCCACGGCCCGCACCCCACGGCCGTACCGCGTCCGGTTGATGAACTGGTCCAACCCGTAGAGCATCAGGAGGGCGGAGGCCACCATGATGATCTGTACGTTGGTGATGTCGGCGCCCGCCACCGAGAGCACTGTCTCCTGCTTCAGCAGCGGCGGAATCCCGATCACGAGTCGGTTCTCGGTGAAGCCACGCCCCGAGAAGAACCCTGCCATCCACAGTGCGAAGATCTCCACCAGGACGAGCGAGAGCCCGATGGCGGTGATCAGGAAGATCAGCGGCGGCGCGTTCATCCGGCGTAGTCGCCGATAGGCGACCCGTTCGACGGTGAGCGCGGTGGCACCTGAGGCCAGCGCACCGACCACCAGACCGATGAGCAGGTAGACGATCGCCATGCCGATCGGCGGGTTGTCGGCCACCCCGAGCAGCGACCAGGTACCGAGGATCGCGAAGGTACCCACCATGAAGATCTCGGAGTGCGCGAAGTTAATCAGACGGAGCACACCATAGACGAGCGTGTACCCCAGGGCGACGAGGGCATAGATCGCCCCCTTGGACAAGCCGTCAACAGTGTGCTGGGCTAGGTCACCAAATAAGGCATCGAAATTCACGGGTTTCTCCCCTTTGGCACCGTTGCGCGGCCGGGGAAAGCCCCGGCCGCGCAACGGTCATCCTGGCTCAGCTGAGCTTGATCTCCTGCTGGGCCGCGATCTCACCGCCCTTGATCTCGTAGGCCCAGATCACCACCCGGGACTCGTCCACGTCACCGTTGTCGGCGAACTTGAGGGACTTCGAGACTCCCTCCTTGTCGTACGAGTCGACCCACGCCAGCAGATCCGCACGCGTGGTGTTGCCCTCGGCCAGGCCCTCGATCAACACATTCGCGGCGTCGAAACCCTCGGCACCGTAGGAGCCCGGAGGCCCGCCGTACTCCGCTTCGAAGTCAGCCGCGAAGGTGCCACCGGCCTTGTCCGGCGGCAGGCACGGGCAGGTCACGATCACACCCTCGGCACTGGCCCCGGCACCCTTCGGGAAGGACGGGTCGTAGAGACCGTCGAAGCCGAGGAAGGTCGTCGTGATGCCGGCCTCCCGCAGCTGCTTCACCAGCGGAGCCGCCTCGTTCGTGTAGCCGCCGTACGCGATCGCGTCCGGCTCGGCAGCCTTGATCTTCGAGATGGTGGCAGCGAAGTTGACCTGCTTCTCCTGCACCTGGTCGGTGCCGCCCGCCAACGCACCAAGGGCCTTGGTCAGCTCGTCAGCGATGCCGGCACCGTAGGTGGTGCCGTCATTGATCACGAAAACCTTCTTGGCCTGCGCGACATCCCGAAGGTAGACGGCGGCGGCAGCACCCTGGACGGCGTCGTTACCGACCACCCGGTGGAACACCTCGTTGCCGCCCGCGGTCAGCTCGATCGCGGTCGCCGACGGGCTGACCATCACCATTCCGGCCGCCTCGTAGACCGCCATCGTCGCCTTGCTCTCACCGGAGAACGCGCCACCGATGACGCCCAGGAAGGACTCGTCGCCGGTGACCTGGTTCGCGACCGGCGTGGCCTGGGTCGGGTCGCCCTGGGTGTCGAACTCCTGCAGGGTCACCTCGCAGTCCGGGTTCGCCTCGTTGTGCTGCTTCACCGCAAGCAGGGCGCCGTCGCGCGACGGAATCACCAGGCCCGAGTTCGGGCCACTGAAGGCACCGAAGATGGCGATCTTGCCACCGCAGTCACTGCTGCCGGCGGTGTCGTCCTCCTCCGCCTGACAGCCCGCAGCGGCAATGAGGGCTGCCGACAACCCAACGGCGCCGAGCGCCCGTACGTACTTACGCCTCACGGCTATAGACCTCCTCCAGTTGCAGGAGCCCGAGCACATCCGAGGCAGGCGACCGCACCAGTACGGCAGCCCCCCCACCTCGATGTGAGCCCGCACACCTGCTACGGCTCGTGATGGCGGAGCGTACTGCGTCGATATACGGTCCCGGAAGCCCTCGCAGCCACGCTTGTCAAACCGTTACGAATACAAACGCCAATGCGACCCAGACTCGTAACAGCCTTCGCTGCTATCCCGAAGCCACAAGCGCACCTGCGGTGACCAGCACATCTAGTCACCGCAGGTAGCATCGACATCAATGACCTGGCGGAAGGGAAAGATCAACCGCGGCGCTGGTTCGCGCCGGGCTCACCCCCCGCGCACGGACGCCACCGCCACCCAGGCCCCTCGCACAGCCGAAGAGATGCCCGCCCCCGCGCGTACGGACGCCACGGCGGCGCCAGCCCCTGGCTGCAGCGGCCTTCGGGGGGGGAAAGGAGAGGGAGAAAGAGAACCGACCGGACCTACTGGGCCGGACGGGGCACCTCGCCACCGGCGGTCTCCTGAAGGATCCGCTCGGCGACCTCTTTCATGGTCATCCGGTGGTCCATCGCGGTGCGCTGAATCCACTTGAAGGCTTGCGGCTCGGTCATCCCGTACGTGGTCATCAACGCACCCTTGGCACGCTCGATGACCTTGCGCACCTCAAGCCGGTCCGTGAGGCCAGCAACCTCCGCCTCCAGTGCGGCGACCTCTGAGTAGCGCGACAACGCGATCTCTACCGCTGGGACCAGGTCGCTCTTCTGGAAGGGCTTGACCAAGTACGCCATCGCGCCGGCCGCCCGCGCCCGCTCCACCAGATCCCGCTGACTGAACGCGGTCAGGATGATGACCGGAGCGATCCGTTCGCCGGCGATCCGCTCGGCGGCGGCCAACCCATCCATGATGGGCATCTTGATGTCGAGGATGACCAGGTCCGGCTTCAGCTCCTTGGCGAGCCGGACGGCCGTCTCACCGTCACCGGCCTCGCCGACGACCGCATAGCCTTCCTCGACGAGCATCTCGGCGAGATCCAGCCGGATGAGCGCCTCGTCCTCGGCGATAAGTACCCGCCTGCGCTCGGCGTCCGTCTGCGTCTCGGCCACGAGCAACTCCCACCAGTCCGTACCGACACCCGACCGGGTGCCGCGCCCCTTAGCCTAGTGGGTACTCTATGAGCCGACACCGAGGCTGTCGGCAGCACTGTCCCCGTATTCCAACCGGTAGAGAAACGGAGCTCAAACCTCCGACAGTGTGGGTTCGAATCCCACCGGGGACACCACCAACCGTCGCATGGGCGGCGGTTGGCGCATCGGGCGTGACGTAATGGCTTCACCACCCCCAGGTGAGGAAGCCACCCGGCCCAGTGGGGAAGCAAAGCGACGGCCACGCACCTGCTCCGCCTCAGCGCGAGGGGTCCACCGTCGTTAGGCCACCGGCAGCCACACCGGTTGTCCGACGGGGGCGTCCGCTCGCCCCAGCACCTCGACAGCCACACCGTCACCGCCGATGCCACCCCCACCCGGGGCAGAACAGTGACAGGCCGCTCAGCCTCCCCTCAGCCCGGCGAGCGGCTGAGCGATGGGCCATAGCGCTGGCTCGACGTCGGCCACCGTGGGGACTCCGGAGGGGCTACTCGAGGCTCCTCGAGGAGCGGCAGAGTCGCCCTTGGTCGGCAGAGTCATTCGTGGCCGCCGGAGTCGTCCCTCGGCCGGCGTGGCGTTCGGCTTCGACGCCCCCGGAGGCCGTCATGACGGACCAAATGAATATTTGGCTATGCAGAAGCATTTCTCCGAACAAAATTCGATGGACATGCGTTGAATCTCACATAGATTCGAGGAAGGATGTCGCCATGTCCTCTTCCCCGAATCCGCCACAGCCCTACGCGGGTCTCGATAGCACCGACCGCGCGATTCTGGCGGAGTTGGCCGCGGACGGCCGCCTCCCGAACAACGCCCTCGCCGAGCGGGTAGGGGTGGCGCCGTCAACCTGCCTCGCACGAACCAGGGCGCTCCGCGGATGCGGGGCGATCCGCGGCTTCCACGCCGAGGTGGACCCGGCGGCGATGGGCCTGCCGCTACAGGCGCTGATCTCGGTCCGACTCTCCGCCCACGACCGGGCCGTGGTGGATGCCTTCCGCGCCCGATCCGTACGCCTACCGGGAATGGTGGCGGTGTTCCACGTGGCTGGTGCGGACGACTACGTGCTGCACGTCCGGGCGGCGTCGGCAGACGCGCTACGAGACTTCGTGCTCGACCACCTAGCAGTCGATCCGGCCGTGCAGCACACCCAGACCAGCCTGATCTTCGAGCAGGCACGGGGCCTGGGGTAAGACGAATCACACCCTCGGGTGACGCGCTGAAACAGGATCTTCACGTCCACGTCACGTATGAGACGCGGGCAGCGCCTAGTTTTGGTTTCGGTGGTGGTTGGCGCTCTCGGTCGGGACGGGTCGAGAGTTGCCACGATGTGACGCACCGGGCCGGAGTCGACGGATTCCGCGAAAGCCGGTCCGGTGCCTCACTCGCTCACCACGCCCTATCGGACCGACCCAGAGTCGGCCACCGCCTCCGCCCGAGAGGGTTCGGTGTCGACCTCACCGCTGGGCGACTTGGGCGCACTATCACCCCGAGGCGGCGTGGCCCCGCAGGCAACGGCGATGGCAGTCCGGGCACGACGAGCGCGCAGCAAAGCCCGGAGCGCGAACACAAGCGCGATCCCCCACGCGAGCGCCAGTAGGGCATACCCCACCGGGCGTACGCCCGCACCGAGATCAAGAGCGTGCATCAGCGTACGGGCGTTGGTCAGCACGATCACACCGCCGACCACCGCACCAAGCAGTTGGGCCGGGACGAGGCGTACCAGCCAGGCGGCCACCGGTGCCGCAATCAGGCCCCCGGCTAGCAGCGCGAGCACCATCGGCAGCAAAAAGCCGTCGGAGCCGAGCCCGATCAGGAAGCCGACGCTGGCCGCACCGGCGACCAGGAACTCGGCGGTGTCCACCGATCCGATCACCTTGCGGGGTTCCAGTCGCCCGCTGACCAGCAGCGCGGGGGTCGCCACCGGCCCCCATCCACCGCCACCGGTCGAGTCAACGAAGCCGGCGACCAGCCCCAAGGGGCCGAGGAAGCGACCGCGCAGCCGGCCGGCCCGTCGTTCGGTACGCAGCGGTCGGGCAAAGCGCACCAGCAGGTACGCGCCGAGGGTAAACAGAATGGCCGCCATCCAGGGCGCGGCGGCAGCAGTGGAGAGCGCAGACAGGAAGGTCGCTCCGGCGAACGCGCCGAGGGCACCGGGCACGGCGATCCGCCCGACGACGCGCCAGTCAACGTTGCCGAACCGCCAGTGCGCCACACCCGCCGCGAGCGTGGTACCCACCTCAGCAAGGTGCACCGAAGCCGAGGCAGTGGCCGGCGCGATACCGGCGAGCAGAAGCAGCGTCGAGGAGGTCAGCCCGTATGCCATGCCGAGGGCACCGTCAACGAGCTGCGCGGCCAACCCCACGAGGGCGAGCACCAGCAGCTTACGCACCACGCCTCCCTAGTTTTCTGATATCTCCTATCGACTTGGTAGACAATGCGGGATGGGTGGGGCCTGGGTCAACCATGTTCAACCGCGAGTTTCGACTCAGTCCAAGCACGGCTCGGGTTCAGGTCCAACCAGATCCAAGCGCCACTCAGGTCCAGGTCCCACGAGACCCCAACACGGCTCAGGTCCAGGCGCGTGGATCGGCGATCAGATCGGTAACCCGCGCCGGTAGGGCGCCGTCGGCCACGTCGGCCACGGTTACCAGCTCAAGGATCTGGCGCTCGCTTGCCCGCAGGGCAATCCACACATCCTGCAAGGCCCGCGCGGCACCGTGGTAGCCAAGTTGCTCCGGGCGCTGCCCACGGACGTGGGCCAACGGACCATCGATCACCCGAATCACCTCGGCGAGGGAGATCTCGCGCGCCGGCCGCGCCAGCCAGTAGCCCCCCTCCGGGCCCCGCTGGGCCTGCACCACCCCGCCGCGACGCAGCTGCAGCAGGATGCTCTCCAGGAACTTCGGCGGGATCTCCTGGGCGCGGGCGATCTGGTCGGCGGTCACAAACCGCCCCCGGCCGGTCGAGACACCGTCGGTCGCCGAGGCGAGTTCGGCGACCGCGCGAAGGGCATAGTCGACCCGGGCGGAGAGACGCATGGCAAACAGGCTAGCCGGCTTGGCCGCCAACGACCCGACCCTCCCTCGGCCGACCGAGCCGGAAGCCTGCGCTGGGCCACCACCGGCCCAGACGATCGATCAGCGGGCCACGACATGACTGTTGGCCGGCACCCGGTTTCGGGTGCCGGCCAACAGCTTCTTTCCCCCTTGTACGGGTTAGGTCTGGGGTTGTGGGTGGGGTCAGCTGGTCCAGTGCTCGGCGACGAGGTCGGCGGCCTGGGTCTCCCACTGGGCGTAGTGGAACGGGTAGGCCGACACCTGTACCGTCTGGGCGGCTTCGGTCAGGGGCATGTCCTGCCAGCCCTCGACCTGCTTCANNCCNTCCAGGAANGCGGTGGTGGAGTATTCGGGGTCGGTGATCTGCTCCACCGTGCCCCAACCGGACGACGGGCGCTGCTGGAACAGGCCCTGCGAGTCGTG
>NZ_AZWQ01000035.1 GCF_000514815.1 Salinispora fenicalii | reverse complement strand
TGCAGGAGTCGAAGCTGGAGAACCTGGGACACCTGGGTGACCGCAACGATCACGACTCGCAGGGCCTGTTCCAGCAGCGCCCGTCGTCCGGTTGGGGCACGGTGGAACAGATCACCGACCCCGAATACTCCACCACCGCGTTCCTGGACGGGCTGAAGCAGGTCGAGGGCTGGCAGGACATGCCCCTGACCGAAGCCGCCCAGACGGTACAGGTGTCGGCCTACCCGTTCCACTACGCCCAGTGGGAGACCCAGGCCGCCGACCTGGTCGCCGAGCACTGGACCAGCTGACCCACCGACACCCACAAATAGCCAAGCCCCCACCCACAGACCTAACCCACAAGGGGGAAGAAGCTGTTGGCCGGCACCCGAACCAGGGTGCCGGCCAACAGCGCTTTCGGCAGTTTCTGACCCGATTCTGCCTCAGCGGCGCCGGTCAGCATCGGCTAGCGTTCCGGCATGCCCATCGCGGTTGTCACCGACTCCACCGCCTACCTTCCCCCTGGGTTGCTCGCCATTCACCAGCTAACGGTGGTTCCCCTGACCGTCGTGCTCAACGGCATGGAAGGGCGGGAAGGGGTGGAGACCCTTCCCGCCGACGCTACCCAGGCATTGAGCGGGCGGCGGGTGTCAGTCAGCACCTCCCGACCGGCCCCCACGCAGTTTGTGCACACGTATCGCCGGCTTCTTGACGGCGGCGCCGATGGCATCGTCTCGGTGCACCTGTCCGCGGGGCTCTCCGGCACTGTCGAGTCCGCGCGCCTGGCCGCCGCGGAGTTCGGTGACCGAGTGGCGGTGGTGGACAGCCGCTCCTGCGGCATGGGCATCGGATTCCCCGCGCTGGCCGCTGCCGAGGCTGCGGCAGCCGGTGCCGACCTGACCGCGGCTCACGCTGCCGCCGAGCGGGCCATAGCGCGGACCACCGTCTACTTCTACGTCGACACGCTGGAGTTCCTTCGCCGGGGTGGCCGGATCAACGCGGCCTCGGCGTTGCTCGGTACTGCTCTGTCGGTGAAGCCGATCATGCATATGCCGGATGGCGTGATCGTTCTCCGGGACCGGGTGCGTACCGCCAGCCGGGGCGTCGCGCGGCTGGTAGACCTCGCTGTCGAAGCCGCCGGGGAAGCCGACGTTGACCTGGCTCTGCATCATCTCGCCGCGCCGCAGCGCGTCGAGGCACTCCAGGTGGCGTTGGCCGCGCGGTTCGGTGACCGTCTGCGGAGCACGTACGTCTCTGAAGCCGGTGCGGTGGTCGGCGCGCATGCGGGTCCCGGCTTGGCCTGCGTTGTCGTGCATCGCCGTCCGCCCACCGACGGCTGACCCAGCTGCTGTCCGCTCCGGCGGCAGGGCTGTCGGAGTCGCGATCGGTAGCACATCGAGAGCATGGTCAGGGGGCTGTCCACAGGCGCGCTCTCATCCACAGCGAAGCCTTGTGCGGAGGGCGTGCACCCCGTCCGTCGGCCTAGCGTCGCGCCGTGTCATACGACGAGGAGAGGGCGGTCCGGGACCGCCTGCACCGAGTGCTGCCAGCTGGTGAGCTGTCCGCCGTCGGCCAGCCGATGGGGGAGGCCCCGGTGGTGGTAACGCGGCCGGAGGTGCCGGACGGTCCACGACGCACCCCATCGGACGGATCGGAGGGGGCGCCGGCGTCCTCCGCCCAACTGGACGGAGAACCGTCGAGCCGAGTCTTGGCGGGGCCGGGTGCTTTCGATCCGGGTCGGCGTGGGGTGCGGGCATTGGCTCTCGTCGCCGTGCTGGTGGTGCTCGGAGCGGGCTTCTGGGCGTGGCAGTCCCGGCCTCAGGTCGAGCCGGTTGAGCGGATCGCCGCGGTGACACCGGTCGCTCCGTCCGCCTCCGTTGACCCGACGGAAGCGGGCGGTGAGCTGGTGGTGGCGGTCGCCGGTAAGGTCCGCCGACCGGGACTTGTCCGGGTGCCGGCCGGTGCCCGGGTCGCTGACGCGGTGCAGGCGGCCGGTGGGGCGCTGCCCGGCGTCGATGTCGCCCTGTTCAATCCAGCCCGGAAGGTAGCCGACGGGGAGCTCATCCTGATCGGTGTGACCGCGCCGCCGGGGGTGGTGGCCCCCGCCGGTGGGGAGGCGGGAGCGGTGCCCGGCGGCAAGGTCAACCTCAATACGGCCACCCTGGCGCAGCTCGACACGCTGCCCGGAGTCGGCCCGGTGCTCGCGCAGCGCATCCTCGACCACCGTCAAAAGCATGGCGGCTTCCGGTCGGTGGGCGACCTGCGCCAGGTCGGCGGCATCGGCGACACCCGGTACGAGCAGCTCAAGGACCTGGTGACGGTGTGAGAAGCCACCGCGGTGAGCAGCGCCCTGGTCCCGCTCGGTGGGCAGCTCCGCCGATCGATTCCGACCCGCCAGACCTGCGGCTGGCTGGCTTGGCCGTCGCCGCGTGGCTGGCCGCGTTGGCCGGCCTGTACCTGCCGGCCAGGGCGTCGCTGCTCGTCGCCGCGATCGCCGCTGTGGTGGCTGGCGGGGGTGGGGTCTACCTGTCCGGACTTCTCGGCCGGCCACCTGCGTCCGTCCGCCGGTACGGCTGGACGGCCATCGCCGTCTTGCTCGGGGTGGTGTGCGGAGCGGGCGTCACTGCCGCCCGGGTAGCCGTGCGGGACGCTACCCCGGTGCGTGCCCTCGTCGAGGAGCGGGCCACCGTAACCGTCGACCTGGTCGTCCGGGACGATCCCCGGCTGGTCCGGTCCGGTTCTGGGCGCCCCGCGACGTTCTTGGTGGCAGCGGAGTCGACCCGCATCAGCGGTCTCGACGGGCATCGGGTCGAGGCGCGGGTTCGGATGCTGGTCCTCGCTACCGAGTCGGCCTGGCAAGCGCTGCTGCCGGGGCAGCGGCTGACCGCCGAGGGTCGGCTTGCTGCTCCGCGGGGCGGCGATCTGACCGCGGCGGTCCTCTGGTCGACCCGGCCCCCGGTCCCGCACGGGTCGCCGCCGGGCTTGCAGCGTGCCGCCGGCACGCTCCGCGCCGGCCTCCAGGAAGCCTGCGAGCCGCTACCGGACGAGCGGGGCGGCCTGCTGCCCGGCCTGGTGGTTGGCGACACGAGTCAGCTCCCCGATTCAGTGCGGGAGGACTTTCTCGACACCGGGATGACCCATCTGACAGCGGTCTCCGGATCCAACGTCGCGATCGTTGTTGGTGCGGTGTTGCTGCTCGCTCGTTGGGGGCGGGCCGGTCCCTGGCTCGCTGCGGGGCTCTGTGTGGTCGCGTTGGTGGGGTTTGTGATCTTGGTGCGTCCGTCGCCGAGTGTGGTGCGGGCGGCTGCGATGGGTGCGATCGGGCTGGCTGCGCTTGCCGTGGGTCGTCCGCGGGCGGCGTTGCCGGCCTTGGCCGCGGCGGTCACTGTGCTGGTGCTTGTCGATCCTGAGCTGGCGGGGGATTTCGGCTTCGCACTCTCTGTGCTCGCTACCGGTGGATTGCTGTTGTTGGCGCCGCGGTGGCGCGATGCGTTGCGTCGTCGTCGGGTGCCGGTGGGGGTTGCTGAGGCGCTGGCGGTGCCGGCTGCCGCGCAGGTGGCCTGCGCGCCGGTGGTCGCGGGGATTTCGGGCACGGTCAGTTTGGTTGCGGTGCCGGCGAATCTGTTGGTGGCGCCGGCCATTGCGCCGGCCACGGTGCTTGGTGTTGTGGCGGCAGCGCTGTCGCCGCTCTGGCCGGCGGTTGCCGAGTTTTTGGCCTGGCTGGCCAGTTGGCCGGCGTGGTGGCTGGTCACCGTGGCGCACTACGGGGCGCGGGCGCCGGCGGGGGCGTTGCCCTGGCCGGCGGGGGTCGGGGGTGCGCTACTGCTGGCGGGGTTGACTGTGGCGTTGCTGGTGGCGGTCCGTCGTCGGGTGGTGCGGCGGCTGGTGGCGGTGACCGCGGTTGCGGCCGTGCTCGGTGCGTTGCCGGTGCGGCTGGTAGCTGCTGGTTGGCCGCCGCCGGGTTGGGTGGTCGTGGCATGCGCGGTCGGTCAGGGTGATGCGCTGGTCCTGTCGGCTGGTCCGGGGCGGGGCGTGGTGGTGGACGCCGGGGCGGAGCCGGGGTTGGTGGATCGCTGCCTACGTCGGGTCGGTGTCCGGGAAGTGCCGCTGTTGGTGATCAGCCACTTCCACCACGATCATGTGGGTGGGGTGGCCGGTGTCTTCCGGGGGCGGCGGGTCGCGGCCGTGCTTGCTCCGTCGTGGCCGGAGCCGGCGTTCGGCCGAGACTTGGTCCAGGTTGCGGCGGGTTCCACCGAGATGTTTTCCGCTCCAGCTGGTTGGGGCTACCGGGCTGGCGCGGTGGAGTTGACTGTTATCGGTCCACCGGCTCCGATGCGGGGCACCCGTTCAGATCCGAACAACAACTCGCTTGTCCTGCTGGCCACTGTCAACGGGGTGCGGATCCTGTTGACCGGAGATGCCGAGATCGAGGAGCAGCAGGCCCTGCTCGACCGTGCGCCGACCGGTGGGCTCCGCGCGCATGTGTTGAAGGTCGCCCATCACGGTTCGGCGTACCAGGACCCGGCCTTTCTTGACGCGGTCCGTCCGTTGGTGGCGGTGGTCCCGGTCGGCCAGGAAAACACCTATGGGCATCCGGATGCGTCGGTGCTGGATCGCCTTACCCGCGGCGGAGCCCGGATCCTCCGCACCGACCTTGATGGGGACGTTGCTGTGGTGACCCGACCGTCCGGGTTGGCCGTCGTCACCCGCGGCGCCGAGGATCCGACCAGGCGTTAGTTACGTGGGCAGTGTGGTGTTGGCGCCGCTGTGTTGGATGGTCTGGGCGGCGATGTGGGTGGCGGTGGTGATGGCGTCGGGTAGTGGGGTCTGTCGGGTGAGGTCGAGGGCGAGGGCGCCGAGGAAGGCGTCGCCAGCACCGGTGGTGTCGATGACGGACACGGTGGGGGCGGGGATGATTCCGGATTCGCGGGGGTAGATGTAGGCGGCGCCGTCGGGGCCGGCGGTGACGACGACGGCGCGGGGTCCGAGTTGCTGTAGGGCGGTGGCTGCGTGGAGGGGGTAGGTGGTGTTGGTACGCAGGATGGTGGTGGCTTCGTGGTGGTTGACCACGAGGAGATCGAGGTGGCGTAGCAGGTTGGGGTGGAGGTTGGTGTGGGGGACGAGGTTGCTGGCCTCGGGTCGAACAGGAGCACGGTGTGAGGGCTGTTCTGATTGGTGGTGTGCTGGCAGCCTCTGCCCGCGCGATCGTCGTGTGCAACGCCGCGGTACTGCTGTCCTCCGGGAGCTGAGAGCCCACCAGACGCTCGTTATGTCAGATTTCAAGATGAAACAGACGTAAAAGTCGGGATTTGCGCTGAGTGCGGGCTCTGACATCGGAGGGCGGATGACCGGGCTGGCGCGCTCGGCTGACCATGCGAATATGGGCGGCGTGACCGCCGCCAGCCTCGCTCCGATTCTGCTCGTCCTCGGTGACGAGGAACTTCTCGCTACTCGCGCGGTCACCGAGGCGGTCGCCCAGAGCCGGAGTGTGGATCCGGAGGTGGACGTCCGCGAGTATCAAGCCGGCTCCCTCACCGTCGGTGAGATTGCGGAGATGCTTAGTCCGTCGCTCTTCGGCGGACGGCGGTTGCTGATCCTGCGGTCCGGCCAGGATGCGCGTAAGGATCTGGCGGCGGCCCTCCTCGACTACGCGAAGCACCCCGACCCCGAGGTGCAGTTGGTCGTGCTTCACCTCGGTGCGGCCAAGGGCAAGGCGTTCGCGGACGGGCTGAAGGCGGCCGGTGCGACCGTGGTCCCGGCTGCTCGGCTGAGGGGGCACCGGGAGCGGGTGGCGTTCGTCCGCGACGAGTTTCGGCGGGCGGGTGGCCGGTGTACCGATGCCGCCGCCGAGGCGCTCATCGCGGCGGTCGGTAATGATCTGCGCGAACTCGCCGCCGCCTGCTCGCAGTTGATGGCCGACACCGACGGGAAGGTCAGCCCGGAGACGGTGGCCCGGTACTACCGGGGGCGGGTCGAGGTGTCTGGCTTCACCGTCGCCGATGCGACGATGGTAGGCGATGTGCCGGCTGCGTTGGAGGCACTGCGGTGGGCGCTGCATGTCGGTGTGGACCCGGTGCCGATCGCTGATGCGCTCGCCGATGGTGTGCGTACCGTGGCCCGGGTCGCCTCCGCCGGGCGGGGGAGCCCTTACCAGCTGGCCAGTACCCTCGGCATGCCGGCCTGGAAGATCGAACGGGCCCAGCGGCAGAGCCGCGGTTGGACGCCGGAGGGGCTGGTGCAGGCCATGCGGGCCGCGGCCGAGTGCAACGCGGCCGTGAAGGGGGGCTCGGACGACCGGGCGTACGCGCTGGAGCGGGCCGTCTTCTCGGTGGCAGCGGCGCGGCAGGGCGGCGCCCGGTGACCGGACCGAGGTCATGGGTCACCCTGGTGGCGGAGGAGGAGCGCTACCGGCCGTTGTACGCGCGCCTGCTGGGGCTGAGGTTCGTCAACCCCGGTGGGGTGCTCTGTTTCGTCTTCTTCGAGGGGGCCGTCGCACTGGCGGCACTACTGGCGCTCGCTGAACTGGTCAGCTGGTGGTCGGTGCTGGTGCTGCCGGCGATGGTCGCGGTGATGGTGAAAATCAACGACGTCGTGGCGGCGCAGGTCGTCCGCTCTGCGGCGCTCGTGCCCGACCAGGAGCGGGACCGTTTCCGCCACCAGATGGAGCCGGTGGTCGGCACCGCGCGGGTTGGCTGGATCTGGCACAGCGTGCCCGGCGTCGTCGTCTCGTCCGACCCTCCGGAGCGTCCCGGGAAGACGGCTTCAGCCGCAGCACGGGAGTTGCCCTCGACCGGAGTGCCCTCGGCCGAGCGCTGAGCTTCGGCAGCGCGACCGCTGCCCCGGATCCGCATCAGTAACGTACGGCGGGCAGCACGAAACCCCGGACCGGATCGGACCGGGGTTTCGTCCTAACCTGTTATGGCTGGGTCAGGCGGAGAACGACGCCACGCGCTTGGCGATAGCCGACTTGCGGTTCGCAGCCTGGTTGGCGTGGATAACGCCCTTGCTGGCGGCCTTGTCCAGCTTGCGGGCGGCATCGCGCATGAGAACCGTCGCCTTCTCCACGTCGCCGGTCTCGGCGGCCTCGTGGAACTTGCGGATGGCGGTCTTCAGCGACGACTTGACCGACTTGTTACGCAGCCGGCGCTTCTCGTTCTGCCGGTTGCGCTTGATCTGGGACTTGATGTTCGCCACGCGACAGCCTCGTCTGATAGCTCGGGTTGGTCTGCATCCGCGCGGCGAGCATGCGTCATCGTCGCGCGAAGTGCCAGGCTACCAGGTCGCTCGGGTAGCGCCAAAGTTGCCTCCTGGGTCACCCGACGGGCGCGGTGCGAGTGGTGGCGGGGCTCCGGCGGGCTCAGCTCCAGCCCTGGCGGCGGGCGAGCCAGTCGAGCGCGTACTCGCCGCTGCGGCGTTGGTGGGCCGCGAGCTGCGCGGTCGCGGTCTCCGGAACCGTGGCCGCGGTGGTGAGGAAGTAGCCGGCCAGCGCCGCCAGCGTGACATCCAGGGCGTCCGACGGGGCATCGGCGGCAGCCGGATGGGCCGCGAAGGCGGCGTCCAGCCAATCGGTGGTCAGGGCGGGCGTCGGTCCGGCGATGGCCTCCGGGAAGGGGGAGCTCGCTGGCTCGGCTGGGGATCCTGCGCCGCCGGTCCCGGCCAGCGCGGCGACAGTGACCTCCTGCTGCTCCACGGCAAGCCCCCCGAGGAGGAGCGTTACCAGGTCAAACCAGGCCGGACCGCGGCATAGCCAGGTCCAGTCACAGAAACACACCTGCCCGTGTGCGGTGAGTAGTACGTTGTCCGGCCGCAGGTCGCCATGGATCAGCCCGGTCGCCGGGGCGAGGTACCCCGGGAGTCGGGACTCGAGTCCGACCAGTTCGGGCAGCCGCTGCGTGACCCCGGCCGGCAGCGGCGGAGGGGCCTCCCGACCTGCTGCCACGTCATGCCAGCGGAGAATGTCGGCCTGGGCCAGGTCGGCCAGGTGCGGCGGATTGAGCGCGGCGAGGTCGCTCGGCGGTGGGTCCAGGGCGGCGGCTACCCCCGCGTACGCGGTCAGGGTGGTGGCCAGCTCCGACGGCTCCCACGGGTGTCCGGGTGGATAGCCGTCAACCGCGTCGAGGGCGACGGCGAACCAGCCAGACTCCGCCAGGGTCCAGCGGGTTCGGGGCGCCGGCAGCCCGGGCGGGAGCCGGTCGAGGACCGTCGCCTCTCGCCAGTACCAGTTGGCCAGGTGAGAATCGCGGGGGGCGGCCTTGACGAAGACCCGACCGCCATCGGCGGCGGACAGCACCCCGGCGAAGCCACGGGTGAAGCCGGCGGTCGCAGCGCGGGTGGCGACCACGGGGGCGCCGAGGCGGTCGGCGAGGGCTGCCCGCATACCCACTGGCAGGTCGGACCAGCCGGGCCGGCGGGTGGTCACGGGGCGCGGGGGTGAACTCGGCATCTTTCCAGTGTCGTACGGATTTGCTAGTCCACCGGGTAAAGCAGGCGATGTGTCGACGGCAAACCGGGCAATTTGCCGATGCAGGAACGACGGGTGTCGCCGGTCAGCCGTGATCGGCGAGTTCGGGAAGGTCGTCGGATGCTTCTGGTCGGGGGTTCGGGAAGGTCGTCGGACGTTTCCGGTCGGCGGGTTCTGGAAGACTGGCGGGTCATGCGGACCGACGACTTCTGGCAGCTGATTGACCAGGCCCGAGTAGGGGGTGGGGGCGAGCCGGACGCGGTCGCCATTCGGGCCGTGGCCTTGCTTGCGGCGCGGGAGCCGGAGGAGATCCTTGGGTACACGCGCCATCAGGCCCGGGTGCTGGCCGCCTCGCACCGAGTGGACCTCTGGGGTGCGGCGTACCTGATCAACGGCGGTATCTCCGATGACGGCTTCCAGCACTTCCGTGGCTGGCTGATGACCCAGGGACGCGAAGTGTTCGCGCGTGCCGTCGCCGAGCCGGACTCGCTGGCCGACCTGTCGCCGGTACGGACCGCGTCGTTGTCGGGTGAGGAGTTCGCCTGTGCCCCAATGCTGGCGGTGCCGTGGGAGGCGTACCGGAAGGCGACCGCGGCCGAGCTGCCGGCGCACCGGGATCTGGTTCCGGCGCCGGACTTGAACGACTTCTGGGACTTCGACGACGCGGATGAGGCTCGCCGCCGGCTCCCGAAGCTCGCCGCCCTCTTCGTCGAGCCGCCGGGCGAATAGTCGGGGCTCGTCCAGTTGCCGGTGTTTCGCCGGGCTGCCGGGCGAACAGTCCGGCTTGCCGCTGAGTAGGCCGGCCCAGTGACCGAGTCGCCAGGGCAGACGACCGGTTCATCGGCCGGGTGCGCTCGGGTTTGCCCGCGCAGCGGGCCCGCGAGCGTGGCGTGGGAGCATAGAGGGGGCCGGTGCCGCGCCGGCCCGCTCAACGTCAGTCGACCAGAACGGACCGCTGTGCCACCGACGCTCGATTCCGGCGCGAACACTCCTGGTGCCACCGAACCGGCGCGCATCCGGAACTTCTGCATCATCGCCCACATCGATCATGGGAAGTCGACCCTGGCCGACCGGATGCTGCAGCTCACCGGTGTGGTCGACCCCCGACAGATGCGGGCGCAATACCTCGATCGGATGGACATCGAGCGGGAGCGCGGGATCACCATCAAGAGTCAGGCCGTCCGGATGCCGTGGGCGATTCGGGAGGGGAAGCGGGCCGGCGAGAGTGCCGTGCTCAACATGATCGATACCCCTGGGCACGTTGACTTCAGCTACGAGGTCTCCCGTTCCCTGGCGGCCTGCGAGGGCGCAATCCTGCTGGTTGACGCCGCGCAGGGCATCGAGGCGCAGACCCTGGCCAACCTCTACCTGGCGCTCGAGAACGATCTGCACATCATCCCGGTGCTCAACAAGATCGACCTGCCGGCGGCGCAGCCGGAGAAGTACGCCGAGGAACTGGCCCACCTGATCGGCGGCGATCCGGCGGACTGCATCCGGGTCTCCGGCAAGACCGGCGAGGGCGTGCCGCATCTACTCGACGAGATCGTTCGGCAGTTCACCCCGCCGATCGGGGTGGCGGAGTCGTCGGCCCGGGCAATGATTTTCGACTCGGTGTACGACGTCTACCGGGGCGTGGTCACCTACGTTCGGGTGGTTGACGGGCAGATCAGTGCCCGGGACCGGATCAAGATGATGTCCACCGGCGCGGTCCACGAACTGCTGGAGATCGGTGTGATCTCCCCGGAGATGGTCAAGGCGGACGCCCTCGGTGTCGGCGAGGTGGGGTATCTGATCACCGGCGTGAAGGATGTCCGGCAGTCGCGGGTCGGTGACACGGTCACCATCAACGCGCGGCCGGCGGAGGAGCCCCTCGGCGGGTACAAGGACCCGAAGCCGATGGTCTACTCCGGCCTCTACCCGATTGATGGGTCGGACTACCCGAACCTGCGGGATGCGTTGGACAAGCTCAAGCTCAATGACGCGGCGCTGACCTACGAGCCGGAGACCTCCGGCGCACTCGGGTTCGGCTTTCGCTGCGGCTTCCTCGGCCTGCTGCACCTGGAGATCATCCGGGAGCGGCTGGAGCGGGAGTTCAACCTCGACCTGATCTCCACCGCGCCGAACGTGGTCTACCGGGCCATCAACGAGGACGGCGAGGAGGTCGTGGTGACCAACCCGAGCGAGTACCCGACCGGCAAGATCGCCGAGGTGTACGAGCCGGTGGTGCGCGCCACGGTGTTGACCCCGAACGACTTCGTCGGCGCGGTCATGGAGCTCTGCCAGGGCCGTCGGGGCACGCTGCTCGGCATGGACTACCTCTCCGCCGACCGGGTGGAGCTGCGCTACACGCTGCCGCTGGCGGAGATCATTTTCGACTTCTTCGACCAGCTCAAGAGCCGTACCAAGGGGTACGCGTCGCTGGACTACGAGCCCTCCGGCGAGCAGGCCTCCGACCTGGTCAAGGTGGACATCCTGCTGCACGGCGAGCCGGTTGACGCGTTCAGCGCGATCGTGCACAAGGACAAGGCGTACGCCTACGGCACCACCATCGCCGCGAAGCTGCGCTCCCTGATCCCCCGCCAGCAGTTCGAGGTGCCCATCCAGGCGGCGATCGGCAGCCGGGTGATCGCCCGGGAGACGATCCGCGCGATCCGCAAGGACGTCCTGGCGAAGTGCTACGGCGGTGACATCAGCCGTAAGCGCAAGCTGCTGGAGAAGCAGAAGGAAGGCAAGAAGCGGATGAAGATGGTGGGCCGGGTAGAGGTGCCGCAGGAGGCATTCATCGCCGCGCTCTCCTCGGACTCGGGGGGCGGCGGCAAGACGTCCGGCAAGAAGTGAGTACGGCTGCCGCGGCGGAGCGGGAACCCGGCGTCTGGCCGTAGTGGGCCGGTTTGGGGCTCCCCGGTTCGGGAACGGTGTACCGCCGGTCATCCGGACTCGCGCCGGTGCACCACCGCACCGCTGGTCATCCGGACTCGCCCTTCCCGGCAGAGGAGAACGACCGTGGAGCTGACCGTCTCCGGCATCCTCACCATCCTGATCGTCGGTCTGATCGTCGGTGCGCTGGGCCGTCTGGTCGTGCCCGGACGGCAGGATATGCCCGGCTGGCTGCACCTGTTGATCGGTGTCGGTGCCGCGCTGCTCGGGGCGATCGTCGCCCGATCCGTCGGCTTCGCCGAAGCGGACGGGTTCGACTGGCGTGAGCTGCTGCTCCAGGTTGTCTTCGCCGCCATCGCGGTGGCCGTGGTGGCGCGCCTGGGCTGGCGCGGTGGCAGCGCCCACCGGTGATCCGGCATCCGGTCGGACGGATCGCGGTCCACGACTACCCCGGACCTGACCATTGTCCGCGGCAACCCCGCGCAATGGTGCCCCCTACCGCAACGGAATCTTCCTTACCATTCGGCGCAGAAGCTTTGCGTCGGCGGTGCGAGGGAGAAATGGCGTGAACAGGTGGAAGCGGTTGGCCCCGGTCACCGCTGTGGTGGCTTCGGCCGCGCTGCTGCTGTCAGGTTGTGGTGGCTCGGACGCGGCAGCCGACCGCAGCGAGCTGGTTGTCTGGATGATGGGTGAGGGCAGCGAGGCGCAGACCACATTCCTCGATGGGGTCGAGGCCGAGTTCCGTCAGCTGCATCCGGAGACCGATGTGGTGGTGCAGTACCTCCCCTGGCTCGAGGCACCGAAGAAGTTTCAGGCGGCGCTCGCCGGTGGCGCGGGTCCGGACGTCACCGAGTTGGGCAACACCGAGACCCAGGGCTGGGCGGCGCAGGGCGCCCTGGCCAATCTTACGGAGCGCTTCGGTGCCTGGGACGAGGGCCAGGACATCCTTCCCGACCTGGTCCGCAACGCCCAGCTCGACGGGGAGCAGTACGGCATTCCGTGGTACGCCGGCGTGCGTGGCATCTACTACCGCACCGACTGGTTCGCCGAGGCCGGCGTCGCGGAGCCGCCGAAGACCTGGGCTGACTTGGTCGCTGCCGCGAAGGCCGTGCAGGCGAAGAAGCCGGACACCTACGGGATCGCGCTGCCGGGCAACTCGGAGCTGCCCTTCTACTCGTTCCTCTGGGCCGCCGGTGCACAGATCGCGACCAAGGAGGGCGACACCTGGACGTCCGGCTACCGCACGCCCGCGGCTCGGCAGGCGGTCAAGTTCTGGACCGACCTGGTCACCGTGCACAAGGTGGCTCCGCCCGCCGCCGCCGGCTGGAACGAGATCGACGCCCGAACCCAGTTCGCCACCGGCAAGGCCGCCATGGCCTTCGCCGGCAGCTGGCAACAGGGCGCTATCACGAAGGACAACCCCGAGATCGAACAGGTCTGGGGCACCTTTCCCATTCCAGGCCTCGACGGCGAGCCCGCACCCGTCTTCGCGGGCGGCTCCGACCTCGCGTTGTGGGAGGACAGCGAGCGCAAGGACCTGGCCTGGGACTACCTCACGGTGCTGCTGAGTAAGAAGAACGACGCGGCCTTCGCCGAGAGCCTCGGCTTCTTCCCGGTGTACCGGGATCTGGTCGGCGGTGACCGGTACACCAACGACAAGATCATGACCTCCTTCGCCACCGCGATGCGGAACACCAGACTCACGCCGCTGACTCCGAAGTGGGTGGAGATCAGCCGGACCAGGACGGTGACCCAGGCGATGAACAGCTCGGTCATCAAGGGGCAGAAGACGGTCGAGGAGGCTACCGCCGACGCGGCCGCGGAGATGGAAAGCATCCTCAACGCCCGGTGACCGAGCTGACCGAGGCACCGGAGGCGACCGCTGCGCGGGGCACCCCCGCGCAGCGGCGGCGTCGGCCGGACCGCCTCCCGTATCTGCTGCTCCTGCCCGGCTTGACGATCATCGGGGTGCTGCTGCTCTGGCCACTTGGCCAGGTGGTGGCGATGTCATTCTTCCGGCTGGACAACGTGCGCCAGCTCCGTGGAGACCGCGAGTGGCCGTGGGTGGGCCTCGACAATTACGCTCAGGTCCTCGCCGATCCGTTCTTCCGCACGGTGCTGCGTAACACGGTGCTCTTCGCTACCGCGAACGTGGTGCTGACGATGATTCTCGGCACCCTGGTGGGCCTGCTGTTGAATCGGCTCGGTAAGCGGATGGCGGCCGTTGTGGCGAGCTGCGTGCTGTTGGCGTGGGCAACTCCGACGCTCAC
This sequence comes from Salinispora fenicalii, assembly GCF_000514815.1. GTDB lineage: Bacteria > Actinomycetota > Actinomycetes > Mycobacteriales > Micromonosporaceae > Micromonospora > Micromonospora fenicalii. The sequence continues at coordinate 29,847 of NZ_AZWQ01000035.1, read as the reverse complement.
CGGCACCATCGTCTGGAAGTGGATCTTTGACGACACCAGCGGGCTGGTCACCTGGCTGTTCAACGTGCTGCCGGACGGGCTGTCCCAGGCCATCTTCGGGCGCAGCGACTGGACCGGCTACGGCTGGTTCAACTCTCCGCTGCTCTTCTTCGCGATCCTCACCCTGGTGGTGGTCTGGCAGTCGTTCCCGTTCGTCGCGGTCTGCGTGCTGGCTGGGCTCAAGAGTGTGCCAAGCGAACTGCACGATGCGGCGCGGGTTGACGGGGCCGGACCGTGGAAGGTCTTCTGGAAGATCACCTTTCCGTTGCTACGGCCGGTCTTCGGGATCCTGGTCGTGCTCTCCACGATCTGGGACTTCAAGGTCTTCACCCAACAGTTCGTGCTCGCCGGTGGCACCCAGGATCGACCCACGTTCATGCTGGCGATCTACTCGTACGCGGAGGCGTTCTCGCCGCCGCCCAAGTACGGGATCGGTGCGGCGATCGCGGTGACTCTCACCCTGATCCTGCTGCTGGTCACCGGGTTGTACGTCCGGATGGTGCTCAACCAGGAGGAGTACGTGTGAAGCGGCTCGTTCGCAACGGCGCTGCCCTGCTGGTGGCGCTCTTCGCCGCTTTTCCCGTCTATTGGATGGTCGTCACCTCGCTGAAGCCGAGTTCGGAGATCTTCGCCAGTACCCCCCGGCCGGTTCCCGCGGAGCCGACCCTGGAGCACTATCGGGAACTTCTCACCGGGAACCTGATTCCCGGCGTGAGCTTCGCCGATTTCCTGCTCAACAGTCTCTTGGTCACGGGGGTGACTGTGGTTCTCAGCGGGTTGGTGGCGTTGTTGGCCGCGACTGCGGTCGCTCGGTTCCACTTCACGCTGCGTACCAGTTTCCTGATCATGCTGCTGGTGGTGCAGATGGTCCCGCTGGAGGCACTGGTCATTCCGCTGTTTCTGATGATCCAACGGCTTGGGCTTTACAACACGCTGCCCAGCCTGATTCTCACGTACCTCGCGTTTTCGCTGCCGTTCGCGATCTGGATGTTGCGCGGCTTCGTCGCGGCGGTGCCGAAGGAGTTGGAGGAGGCCGCCGCCCTCGACGGGGCCAGCCGGGCGCAGACCTTTCGGCGGATCCTCTTCCCGCTGGTCGCCCCCGGCCTGGTGGCCACCAGCATCTTCTCCTTCATTACCGCCTGGAATGAGTTGATCTTTGCGTTGACGTTCATCAACGACCAGAGTCGGTACACGCTGCCGGTGGCGATGACGTTCTTCTTTGGCCGGGACGACACCGCCTGGGGGTCGGTGATGGCCGCCTCCACGCTCTTCACCTTGCCGGTGCTTCTCTTCTTCCTGCTGGTGCAGCGCCGGATGGTCACTGGCCTGGTGGCCGGTGCGGTCAAGGGCTGACACCCGGCTGTGCCGCTCTGGTTTCCTGAGCGAGATCGGCTGCGCTGACTCCGTCTCCGGTTGACCTCAGGGCACGTCGAGGACTTCGGCGATCACTCGGGTGGGGCTTGGCTTGCCGGCTACCGGGGCCCAGACGCCCTCCGCTGCCGTCCACTGTAGTCCTTGGAAGTGGACTAGTTGGACCCCGTTCTCCTGGGCGTGTGACACCAGCCAGTGCGCGTACCGCCAGCCGCCCTGCTCGTCGTCCACCGTCACGGTCAGTCGGGTCGGGCCGGTCGCCGCGGCTTCGGGGGCGAGCCCCCAGTCCAGGGTGAGTCCCTGGGTCAGCGCCGCGGTCGCCGTGGCCCCGCGGTGCTGCGGATCGTCGCTGACGGCGCAGGCCACCGCTCCGCTGGCCTGACCGAGCAGGGCCCGGCTCAGCACCTCCGACTCGTCGGCCCACTTCTGGTACGCCTCCGGGAAAGCCGAGCGTTGCACCGTCTGGGCGGCATCGGTGACCCGCATCTCTTCCCAGTCGCGCACCTTCGCCAGCGCGGCGTAGAAGGTGTTCGTCGCGTACCGCGGGTCCCGGATCTGGGCCGGTGAGCCCCAGCCCTGACTGGGCCGTTGCTGGAACAGGCCCACCGAGTCCCGGTCGCCGCCGGCCAGGTTACGCAGCCCCGACTCCTGGTACGCGGTCGCCAGCGCCACCACGACCGCCCGTTCCGGCATCCCACGCTGCGCCCCGATGGCCGCGATCGTCGCCGCGTTGGCCATCTGACCGGCATCCAGCTCCACCTGGCCGTCTGCCTGCACCGTGCAGCTCCGTCCGGCGAACGGGAGCCGAAGCCCGTCCGCGAAGTGCCGGAAGGCGACGAAGAGCCCGACCATGGCGACGAGCACGAGAACGACGCCAGTCGCTACGACTGCCCGAGTCCGCACCTGCACCCCCTGTTTCAACGAGTCCGACAAGCGTAAGCCCCGTGTGCCCGGTGAGCCGCCGACCAGCCCGGGGCGGCTGCCCGGGCGCTCGGTCGGTTCGGTTGCCGGTGGGTTGAGCCGGCGGTGGGCGTCAGCGACTTCCCGTGCCGAGCTGGCCAGAAACCCGGGCTACTCGCCCGGTACCCAGCTCGCCGGCCGCTTCTCCCGGAATGCGGTCACGCCCTCCCGGCCCTCCGCGGAGAGGAAGTAGTCGGTGGAGAGCGTGGCCAGGTCGGCAAGTTCGCCCCGCAGCTCGGCGGTGGTGGGGCGGCGGAGCAGCTGTTTGGCCCCGGCCAGCGCCCCGGGCGCGCCCCGGACCAGCGAGTCGCAGTAGCGGGTCACGACGGCGTCCAGCTCTGCCAGCGGCACCGCCGCGGTGACCAGACCGATGTCGGCGGCCCGCTGCCCGTCGAAGGTGTCCCCGGTCAGGTACAGCTCGGCTGCGGCGCGGGGCCGCAGCCGGGGCAGCACCGTCGCCGAGATCACCGCCGGGATGACCCCGATCCGCACCTCGGTGAAAGCAAACGTCGCCTCCTGGGCGCAGACCGCCAGGTCGGCCGCGGCGATCAGGCCCAGTCCGCCCGCCCGCGCCGGCCCCGCCACCCGCGCCACCACCGGTTTCGGGCACTCCCAGACGGCCGCGAGCACGTCACCCAGCATCCCGGCCGGCACCGTCCCGCTGGCGTACGCGGCGGCGGTCTCCTTCAGGTCGGCGCCGGAGCAGAAGACCGGTCCGGCGTGGTCCAGCACAACCGCACGTACGGTGTCGTCGGCGACCGCCGCGGCGAGTTCGTCGAGCAGCTGGGTCATCAGCGGCGTGGAGAGCGCGTTGCGGTTGTGTGGGCTGTCCAGGGTGAGGGTGGTCACCCCGCCGGCCGTGACAGTTCGCACCAGCGCGTCGGGAGAGGTCATGCCGGGCACACTAGTGGCCATGCCCGGTCTCCTACCAGCAGGCGAGACCATCCCCGTGGATGGATCGCTGCCCACAACCGCCCTGACCTCGGTGGGAACGCGAGGATTTGGCGTGTACGTACACGTCCCCTTCTGCGCCAGCCGGTGCGGGTACTGCGATTTCAACACCTACACGGCGGCCGAGTTGGGGGGTGGCGCCAGCCGGGAGGAGTACGCCGAGACCGTACTCGCCGAACTCGCGTTGGCGGCCCGGGTGCTGCGCGACCACCGCCCGCCCCGGGTCGACACGGTCTTCGTCGGCGGTGGCACCCCCACCCTGCTGCCCGCCGCGGACCTCGCGCGAATCCTCGAGGCCATCGATCGCACCTGGGGCCTGGCCGCCGACGCGGAGGTCACCACGGAGGCCAACCCGGAGTCGGTCACCCCGCGATCCCTCGCCGCGCTGCGGGCCGCCGGCTACACGAGGATTTCCCTCGGCATGCAGTCCGCGTCGCCCGGAGTGCTCGCGATCCTGGACCGGCGGCACAGCGCCGGCCGGGCCGCCGCCGCCGCCCAGGAGGCCCGGGAGGTCGGGTTCGAACACGTCAACCTGGATCTGATCTACGGGACGCCGGGGGAGAGCGCGGCCGACTTCGCCGCCTCGCTCGATGAGGCGGTCGCCGCGGGGGTGGACCACGTCAGCGCGTACTCCCTGATCGTGGAGGAGGGGACCCGGCTCGCGGCGCAGGTGCGGCGGGGCGAGTTGGCGCAGCCCTCCGACGATGTCGCCGCGGACCGTTACCTGGCGGCGGAGGCGGCGCTCGACGCGGCCGGGTTCTCCTGGTACGAGGTCTCCAACTGGGCGCGGACGCTGGATGCCCGGTGCCGGCACAATCTCTTGTACTGGACTGGCGGCGACTGGTGGGGCCTCGGCCCGGGGGCACACAGCCACGTCGGCGGGGTGCGCTGGTGGAATGTCAAACACCCGACGGCGTACGCGCAACGGCTCGCGGTGGGGGCATCGCCGGGCTTGGCCCGGGAGGTGTTGACCGCCGACGAGGCGTACCTGGAGGACGTCATGCTGCGGCTCCGGCTCGCCGCGGGCCTGCCGCTGGAGGTGTTGGACCCTGCCGGTCGCGCCGGCGCCGATCGGGCGCGGGCAGCCGGTCTGCTGGCCGCGGCGGCGTACGGCGACGGTCGGGCGGTGTTGACCCTGCGCGGTCGGCTGCTCGCGGACGCGGTGGTGCGGGACCTGCTCGGCTGATCGGCGACTTCCGGTCTGCGCCGGCCAGTGGCCCCGAACCACCTGTATTTTTCGGTTCCTCCAGTCAGGGCGGGCAGGTCGGACGGATTGGTCGGTGCCGGCGTGGACCACGACGGCGGTGGCACCTGGCAGCAGCGGAACCGACCGGCCAGAACCCGGTCAGTCGGGATCCGGCCAGTCGGGATCCGGCCAGACGGGCTTCACTTGATGAGGCTGGCCGACATCGGGTAGCGGTACTGCTGGCCTTCATTCGCCCGCAGGGCGGCGATGATGCCGAACACGATCTGGATCACCACGACGGCGATGTTCGGCAGGAACAGCATGCACACGCCCACGAAGAGCAGGACGAAGGCGACCAAGGACCAGGTGATCTGGAAGTTGAGCGCCGCTTGGGCGTGCGCGCGGACGGTCGGTGACTGGTTGCCGCGGGCCAGGTAGGCGACCAGCGGGGCGACGAACCCGAGCAGACCAAAGCTGATCAGTGCGCCGATCGCGCCGCCGACGTGCGCGACGAGGACCCACATCCGGTCCTCGCTGTTTCCGTAACTGCCCGGCGGGCCGTACCCACCGCCGGGCGGGTAGCCGCCAGCGCCGGGTGGGTAGCCGCCGGGCGGGGGCATGCCGCCGGGGGGTGGGTAGCTGCCCGGTGGCGGATAGCCGCCCGAGCCGGGTGTTCCGGATAGCGGGGTGGTGGGGTCGTCGGGGCCCGGGCCGGGTGGCCCAGGCTCTCCGCTGGCGGGAGGGCGAGGTGGTTCCGTCATGGGGTCACCGTAGGCGCCGCGGACAACGGGCCCAGTACGCCACCGCCCTGGTTGTCCGGATGATCACTCTATGTCGGCACTCTCAGGCAGCAGGTCCGGCGTCGTCATCCGGTGACGGTACTCGATCTTTGTTGATCATCGCGTCGGCGGGCGTGCCGACGTAGACTGGCACTCGCTAGAGTCGAGTGCCAGGAAGCGCCTCGATGGCCGACGCGCTGTAGGAGGAGGGGGGAAGGATGAGTCTCGACGACCGCAAACTCGCGGTGCTGCGCGCGATCGTCGAGGACTACGTCGCCACGCAGGAGCCCGTCGGCAGCAAGATGCTGGTCGAGCGCCACCAACTCGGGGTCTCCCCAGCGACCGTCCGCAACGACATGGCGGTGCTGGAGGAAGAGGGCTACATTCGGCAGCCGCACACCAGCGCAGGCCGGGTGCCCACCGACCGTGGCTATCGGCTCTTCGTGGACCGGCTGTCCCGGGTGAAGCCGCTTACCCCGGCCGAGCGCCGGGCGATCGAGCGCTTCCTGGTCGGCGCGGTCGACCTCGACGATGTGGTGCACCGCACGGTCCGGCTGCTGGCCCAACTGACCCGGCAGGTCGCCGTCGTGCAGTACCCGTCGCTGGCCCGGTCTTCGGTTCGGCACCTGGAGCTGGTGCCCATTTCCACCACCCGGCTGATGCTTGTCATGATCGTCGATACCGGCCGGGTCGAGCAGCGGCTCGTCGAGCTACCTGGGCCGATACCTCCTGACGACGTGATCGATCTGCGTCAGCTGGTCAACGAGAAGCTGGTCGGTACCCGGCTCGCCGACACCCCGCCGCTCGTGCAGGCGTTGGTTGACGAGGTGAGCGGGGAACTGCGACCGGCCATGATCACCCTCTCCACCGTCCTGCTGGAGACGCTGGTCGAGCGGCACGAGGAGCGCATCGCCCTCGCTGGCACCGCCAATCTCACCCGCGGTGGCCTGCTCGATTTCCAGGGGTCGTTGCGGCCCATCCTGGAGGCGCTGGAGGAGGAGGTGGTCCTCCTCAAACTCATCGGGGAGGTCGAGCCGAGTGCGATGCGCGTCCGGATCGGCGACGAGAACGAAATCGACAATCTCCGCGCCACCTCCGTGGTGAGCACCGGTTACGGACCAGGGGTGACCATCCTGGGTGGTCTCGGAGTGGTCGGGCCGACTCGGATGGACTATCCCAGCACCATCGCCACGGTTCGGGCCGTGGCGCGCTACGTGGGCGACCTGCTGGCCCAGAACTAGGCATTACCGTCCGGCCGGATCGGGCCGGCGGTCGGCGCAAGCGAGACGAACATGAGGACACCGAACGCAGTGGCCAAGGACTACTACGGCATCCTCGGCGTGAGCCGGGAAGCCTCCGACGACGAGATCAAGCGCGCCTACCGCAAGCTCGCGCGCAAGTACCACCCGGACGTGAATCCGGACGTGGAGGCGCAAGAGAAGTTCAAGGACATCAACGCCGCGTACGAGGTCCTCTCCGACGACCGGAAGCGGCAGATCGTTGATCTCGGTGGCGACCCCCTTGCCCCGGGCGGCGGAGGTGGCGGTCCGGGTGGACCTGGCGAAGCCGGTCCATTCGTCGGCTTCCAGGACATCATGGATGCCTTCTTCGGGGGTGCCGCCGGTGGCGGCGGGCGGGGGCCACGCCCCCGGACCCGGCCGGGCTCCGACGCGATCCTGCGCCTCGAACTGGACCTGCCCGAGACCGCCTTCGGCGTGGAGGCGCCGATCACGGTCGACACCGCCGTGCTCTGCACCACCTGCTCCGGCGCGGGCACCGCCGCCGGCACCCATCCGGAGACCTGCGAGGCGTGTGGCGGGCGAGGCGAGGTGCAGTCGGTACAGCGCACCTTCCTTGGGCAGGTGGTCTCGGCCCGGCCGTGTACCGCCTGTCAGGGCTATGGCACCACGATTCCGAACCCTTGCCCCACCTGCGCCGGGGACGGCCGGGTGCGGACCCGGCGTTCGCTGACCGTCAAGATTCCCGCCGGGGTCGAGGACGGGATGCGGATTCGGCTGGCCCAGCAGGGCGAGGTGGGTCCCGGCGGTGGCACCGCCGGTGATCTCTACGTGGAGATCCACGAACGCCCGCACGATGTCTTCTCCCGCAAGGGCGACGATCTGCACTGCCGGGTGGCTGTCCCGATGACGACGGCGGCGCTCGGCACCCGCCTGACCATCAAGACGCTGGACAGCGAGGAGCCGGTTGACGTCAAGCCTGGCACTCAGCCCGGCAGCATGCTGCGGCTGCGCGCCCGCGGTGTGCCGCACCTGCGCGGGACCGGCCGGGGCGATCTGATTGTGCACCTGGATGTGCGGACGCCGACCAAGCTGGACGCCGATCAGGAACAGATGCTGCGCGAGTTTGCCCAGACCCGGGGTGAGGAGGTCGCCGAGCTGACCAAGCAGGGCGGCTTCTTCTCTCGGATGCGTGACGCCTTCAACGGTCACGCCTGACTCGACCGTCCCGGTGTCCCAGGCCAGCGGCCCGGGACACCGGGACGGTCGCTAGCCTGGCACCGTGTCCGCGCCGCTGTTCCTGGTCGAGTCGTTACCCACCGCCGAGACGGCGACCCTGGACGGGCCGGAGGGGCATCACGCCGCGACTGTGCAGCGGCTGCGGGCCGGCGAGGAGTTGTTGCTCGCTGACGGCCGCGGCGGCACGGCTGTCGCCGTGGTCACGGCGGTGCGAAAGGGCGTGCTGGACCTTCGGATCACCGCCCGGGACTACCTGGCCGCCCCCGCCCACCAGCTCGTCGTCGTTCAGGGGCTGGCCAAGGGGGAGCGGGGTGAGTTGGCAGTGCAGGCGATGACCGAGGTCGGGGTGGACGCGATCGTGCCCTGGGCGGCCGGACGTTCGGTCACCCAGTGGCGGGGTGATCGGGGGGCACGCGCCCGGGGGAAGTGGGTCGCCACCGTGCGGGAGGCCGCGAAGCAGGCTCGTCGGTCCTGGCTGCCGGTGGTGACCGGGGCACCGGCCGAAGCCACCGCCGAGGTGGCCCGCCGGATCGCCGGCGCTGCGGCGGCGTTCGTTCTGCACGAGCAGGCGGGGGAGCGGCTGGCCACCGCGGAGCTGCCCGACCGCGGCGAGATCGTGCTGGTGGTCGGCCCCGAGGGCGGGGTTGCCCCGGCCGAGCTGGCCGCCTTCGCTGACGCCGGCGCCCGGACGGTGCGTCTGGGCCCATCGGTGCTGCGTACCTCCACCGCGGGGGTGGCCGCGCTTTCGGTGCTCGCCGCCCGTCTGGGCCGCTGGTAGCGCAAGTTCTTCCGCTCTGGGCGGCGGCGATCGGAGCGTTTCCTTACACTGCCCCGGTGAGCACAACTGACTGTCTGTTCTGCCGGATCGTCGCCGGCGAGATTCCCGCCACCGTCGTCCGGGAGACCCGGACAACCCTCGCGTTCCGCGACATCGATCCGAAGGCTCCGGTGCACGTGCTGGTGATCCCGAAGGAGCACTATGCCGACGTGGCCACCCTGGCGGAGGGGGACCCGGGGCTCGCTGCCGACGTGCTCGCCACCGCCGCTGCGGTGGCCGAGGAGGAGGGGCTGCTCGGTGACGGCTTCCGGCTGCTCTTCAACACCGGGGCGTACGGGGGCCAAGAGGTCTTCCACGTCCACGCGCACCTGGTCGGCGGTGCGCCGCTCGGGCCGATGCTGATGGGTAACCTCAGCTGAACGGCGTTGGGATCGGCCGGCCGGTGCCGGGCAGGGGAATTGGGCGAGGTGCCCCGGCGGTTGAACCGATACGATGGGGGCAACGCCCAGCACGCCGCGGCGACCGGCCCGGCGCCGAGATCGAGAGCAGGTGGCTCAGGGCCACTCGGCCCAACCTATGACCAGCACCCCGCCTCCCGGCCCGACCCGGGTACAAACCAGGATCACCGTCCCGGAACCGAAGATTATGGTCAATCTCCTCGGTGCGGGGGACGAGATCCTGCGACTGGTCGAGCGCTCCGTGAGCAGTGACGTGCATGTTCGGGGTAACGAGATCACTATCACCGGCGCACCCGCGGACAACGCTCTCGCCGAGCGGATCTTCGGCGAATTAATCGAACTCATCGAGAAGGGTGAGACGCTGACCACCGATGCTGTTCGGCGCACCGTTGGCATGCTCGAGCAGGGCAGTGCCGAGCGGCCCGCCGAGGTCCTGACGCTCAACATCCTCTCCCGGCGTGGTCGCACCATTCGTCCCAAGACGCTCGGGCAGAAGCGTTACGTTGACGCCATCGATGCGCACACCATCGTCTTCGGCATCGGTCCGGCCGGCACCGGCAAGACCTACCTGGCGATGGCGAAGGCGGTCCAGACGCTGCAGGCCAAGCAGGTTAACCGGATCATCCTTACCCGGCCGGCGGTCGAGGCGGGCGAGCGGTTGGGCTTCCTACCCGGCACGCTGAACGAGAAGATCGACCCGTATCTGCGACCGCTGTACGACGCGTTGCACGACATGCTCGACCCGGAGTCGATCCCGAAGCTGATGGCGGCGGGCACGATCGAGGTGGCGCCGCTGGCGTACATGCGGGGTCGGACACTCAACGACGCGTTCATCATCCTGGACGAGGCGCAGAACACCACGCCGGAGCAGATGAAGATGTTTCTCACCCGGCTCGGCTTCGGTTCCAAGATCGTGGTCACTGGTGACATCACCCAGGTGGACCTTCCCGGCGGGACGACCAGTGGCCTGCGGGTCGTCCGGGAGATCCTCACCGATGTTGCGGACGTGCACTTCGCCCAGCTCTCCAGCTCGGACGTGGTCCGGCACCGGCTGGTCGGGGAGATCGTTGACGCGTACGCCCGCTGGGATGTGGAGCGGGAGAATCAGCAGGCGAAGAGCGTGCAGGCGGTGCCCGGGCGGCCCACCCAGGGTGGCCGCGCCGGTCGGCGCCGCTAACAAAGCAAAGGAAGACAGTGTCCATCGAGATTGCCAATGAGTCCGGGGTCGACGTCGACACCGACGCGATACTCGCCGTCGCCCGGCACGCCCTCGACGAAATGGGGGTCAACCAGCTCGCCGAGCTCTCCGTGCTGCTTGTCGATATCGACTACATGGCCGAGTTGAACCACCGCTGGATGGGCGGGGACGGCCCCACTGATGTTCTCGCCTTCCCAATGGATGAGGGCAGTGTCGACCATGGGCCGGGGGAGAACGCCACTGTCGGTGCCGAGCCGGCGTTGCTCGGTGACATCGTGCTCTGCCCCGAGGTGGCCGCTAAGCAGGCGGCGACCGCGGGCCACTCCACCGCCGATGAGCTGCATCTACTCACCGTGCACGGGGTGCTGCACCTGCTCGGCTACGACCACGCTGAGCCGGAGGAGGAACGGGAGATGTTCGCCCTCCAAGCTCGGCTGCTGGTGAGTTGGCGGTCGACCCGGTCACGATGATGGCCTCTCTTGCCGCAGCGACGGCCGGTGCATCCGGCCTCCCCGACGTGCAACTGGTAGTCCTCGCGGCCGGGCTGGTGGTCCTCGCCGGCCTGATCGCGATGACCGAAGCGGCGCTCGCCGCTGTCTCGCCGGCCCGCGCGGCCGAGTTGGTCCGCGACGGAGCCCGGGGCGCCCGAGCGTTGCAGTCCGTCGCCGGTGACGTGGTCCGGCACCTCAACCTGCTGCTGCTGTTGCGGCTGCTCGCCGAGTTGAGCGCGACCACCCTGGTAGCCCTGGTCGCGGTCGACTCGCTCGGCGCCGGCTGGCTGGCCGCGGTGGTGACCGCCGGGGCGATGACCGTGGTCAGCTTCGTGGTGGTCGGTGTCGGACCGCGGACCATCGGCCGGCAGCACGCCTACGTGGTGGGCCGCGGGGTGGCGCCGCTGGTGCGCTGGCTGGGTCGGGCGCTCAACCCCCTCGCCTCGCTGCTGATCCTGATCGGTAACGCGGTCACCCCGGGGCGCGGCTTCCGGGAGGGCCCTTTCGCCACCCAGGTGGAGCTGCGCGAACTGGTCGATCTGGCGGAGCAGCGCGGCGTGGTGGAGCACGGCGAACGGCAGATGATCCACTCCGTCTTCGCGCTCGGTGACACCATCGTCCGCGAGGTGATGGTGCCGCGCACCGAGATGGTCTGGATCGAGCGGCACAAGATGCTCTCCCAGGCCCTGGCGCTCTTTCTGCGTTCCGGCTTCTCCCGCATCCCGGTCATCGGCGAGAGCGTTGACGATGTGCTCGGCGTGCTCTACCTGAAAGATCTGATTCGGCGTACGCAGGGCGGCGCCCCGGAGGATCGGCGTCTCCCGGTGGCCGAGCTGATGCGCCCGGCTACCTTCGTGCCGGAGTCCAAGCCGGTTGATGACCTCCTCTCGGAGATGCAGGCTGCCCGGAACCATCTGGTGATCGTCGTTGACGAGTACGGCGGGACCGGCGGGCTGGTCACCATCGAGGACATCCTGGAGGAGATCGTCGGCGAAATTACCGACGAGTACGATGTTGAGCGTCCGCCAGTCGAGCACCTCGACGACGATGCGGTGCGGGTCACCGCGCGGCTACCCGTGGAGGACCTCGGCGAGTTGTTCGACACCGAGCTGCCCAGCGATGAGGTGGAGACGGTGGGCGGCCTGCTCGCGCAGTCCCTGGGCCGGGTACCGATCCCCGGCGCCCAGGTTGAGGTGGCCGGTCTGCGGCTGCTCGCTGAGGGCACCACCGGGCGGCGCAACCGGATCGACACGGTCCTGGTGCGCCGGGTGGAGCCGGCCGACCAACAGCACGATCCGGGGCGCGGCGAATCCACCGCCGCCCCGGGCGACACCGACCAAGCCGAGGAGAGGCAACCCGCCGATGCCTGAGTCACCCGCCGTACCGACTACCGGGTCCACCCCGGTGGAGCTGACCGCCGAGGACGCCAAACTGGTCGTCCTGGCCCGGGGGGCGCGGGGCCGGGTAGGCGCCGCCGAAGGTGCCGCCGTCCGGGACCAGGATGGCCGGACGTACGCCGCGGCGAGCGTCTCGCTGCCTTCGTTGGCGTTGACCGCACTTCAGCTCGCTGTGGGCTCGGCAGCGGCGGCTGGCTGCACCCGGCTGGAGGCCGCGGCGGTGGTGACCGAGGCGTCAACGCTGGACGGTGCTGGCCATGCGGCGGTCCGCGACCTCGCCGCCGACGCGCCGATTCACGTGGCGGCCCCGGACGGCACGCTCCTCGGGACGGTGGCCGAGTGACTTCCGAGAACCTTCGGCAGCCGTACCGGGCGGGCTTTGGCTGCTTTGTGGGACGGCCAAACGCCGGCAAGTCGACGCTGACCAACGCGATCGTCGGGCAGAAGATCGCCATCACCTCGAGTAAGCCGCAGACAACCCGGCACGTCATCCGGGCGGTGCTGCACCGGCCCGAGTCGCAGCTCGTGCTGGTCGACACGCCGGGCCTGCACCGGCCCCGGACATTGCTCGGCGAGCGCCTCAACGATCTGGTGCGGCAGACGTGGAGCGAGGTTGATGTGATCGGCCTCTGCATTCCGGCGGACGAGCCGATCGGGCGGGGCGACCGCTTCATCACCGGTGAGCTGGCCGAGCTGAAGGCGACCGTGCTCGCCGTGGTGACGAAGACCGACCTGGTCGACCGGGAGCAGTTGGCCAAGCAGCTGGTCGCGGTGAGTGAACTGGCGGACTTCGCGGAGGTCGTGCCGGTCAGCGCGGTCTCCGGGCACCAGGTCGACACGCTGGTGGAGGTGATGACCCGCTACCTGCCGGAGTCACCGCAGCTCTACCCGGACGACATGCTCACCGAGGAGCCGGAGCAGGTGCTGGTCGCGGAGCTGATCCGGGAGGCGGCGCTGGAGGGTGTGCGCGACGAGCTGCCGCACTCCATCGCGGTGGTGGTGGAGGAGATGATTCCCGCGGAGCGGGTCATCAAGATCTACGCCGATGTGTACGTCGAGCGGCCGAGCCAGAAGGCGATCGTGATCGGGCACCGGGCCAGCCGGCTCCGGGATGTCGGCATCCGGGCGCGGCGGCAGATCGAGGAGCTGCTCGGTACCCGGGTCTATCTGGACCTGCACGTCCGGGTGGCGAAGGACTGGCAGCGGGACCCGAAACAGCTCCGTAAGCTCGGTTTTTAGCCGTACCGCCCGACGTGTCGCGACCGTTCCAGGTGACTTGTCGGCTTCGACGAGTTGATGAGGAAGTTCACTTTTTCTTCCAGCGGGCTCGCGCTTTTCAGGTCGCCAGCGGAAGGTAGGGGACTGTTGCCCTCCCCTCACCGGAAACAGTTGCGAGCTGATGCGAAATCGTTACCTGGACTTGCTGCGCGCCCTCGCCGTCGTACGGGTCGTGGTTTACCACGTAACAGGGTGGGCCACCATGACGCTGGTCTTTCCCGCGATGTCGGTGATGTTCGCGCTGGCCGGCTCGCTGATGGCGGCGTCCCTGCATCGGTTCGGGACGGCGGCGGTCGGTCGTCGGCTGCGGCGGCTGCTGCCATCGCTCTGGATGCTCGCCGCGATCTTCGTGCCGGCCATGCTGCTCACCGGGCTGCCGCTCACTCCCAAGGTCCTGCTCTGGCTCTTCCCGGTGTCCGACCCGCCGGCGAACCACTGGGGCGCCCTGGCGCTGAGCCCGATCTGGTACCTGCGCAACTACCTCTGGTTTGTGCTCGTCTCGCCGCTGGCGCTGTGGTTGTTCCGCCGGTTCCCGCTGCCCACCCTGATCGCCCCGTACGCGTTGACTGTGGCGATCGAACTGGGGCTGTACCCGAATCCGCCGATGGTGGTGCAGCAGTTCGGCCTGTACCTCGGGGCGTGGATGTTGGGCTTCGCCCACCAGGAGGGGATGCTGCGTCGACTCGCCAACCGCGTCCTGTGGCCGACCGCGATCGCCCTGGTCGCCGTCGGCGGCTGGTGGAACCTGACCCAGCCCGGTACCAAGGGGCTCGACCTCAACGGCAATCCACTCGCCAACGCCCTCTGGTCGGCCGGTGTCATTCTGGTCGTGCTCGGACGGGAGCCGGCGAGAACGGCGTGGATCGACCGCAACGCGATCTTCAGTCGGGTGGTCACCCTGATCAACCGGCGCGCACTCACCGTGTACCTGTGGCACATGGCCTTCGTGGTCGCGCTCACCCCGTTGGTGGATGTGGTCGGTTGGTCGCACCAGAATCTGCTCGGCCTGGCTATCCGGGTCGTGCTGGTCTTCGCTCTACTCGGGGTCGTCGTCCTGCTCGTCGGCTGGGTTGAGGACATCGCGGCCCAGCGCCGACCGGAGTTGATCCCCGGCTTCGGACGGCGAGCGGCTGCTCCGCCCGAGGGGGCGACGGAGCAGACCGCAGCCACTTCGGCGGACCAGGCCGGGACGGCTCGGAAGCAGTCGACGGTGCCGGCACCCCGGTCGCCGGAGTACGAGCGCCTGCAGACCAGGAACGTGGACAGCAACGCACGATGACCAGCCGGCCCCGCGGCCACCCCGAGCCGACCCAGGGCTGTCACCCTGAGGGAGAATGATCCGATGGCCGGGTACCGTCGACAGCTCTACCGCGACGACGCGGTGGTGCTGCGTGTGCAGAAGCTCGGCGAGTCGGACCGCATCATCACCCTGCTCACCCGCCGGCACGGGCGGCTGCGCGCGGTGGCCCGCGGGGTGCGCCGGATCACCAGCAAGTTCGGAGCCCGGCTGGAGCCCTTCGGTCACGTCGACCTGCAACTCGCCGGCGACCCGAAGGGCCAGCAGGGCAGCTCGCTGCACACGGTCAGCCAGGTCGAGGGCATTGACCTGTACGGCAAGCGTCTCCTCGGCGACTACCCCCGCTACACGGCGGCGAGTGCGGTTTGTGAGACCGCGGAGCGGCTCACCCCGGTCGAGCGGGAACCCTCGCTGCGGCTGTTCCAGCTCACCCTGGGGGCGCTGCGCGCGCTGGCCGGCGGGGAGCACGCCGCGACCCTGGTGCTGGACGCGTACCTGCTGCGCGGCATGGCCCTGGCCGGGTGGGCGCCGGCGCTGGCCGGCTGCGCGGTCTGCGGCACGCCGGGGCGGCACCGGGCCTTCTCCGTCCCGGCCGGCGGCGCCGTCTGCCTGGACTGTCGGCCGCCCGGCGCGGCTCACCCCGCGCCGGCCACCATTGACCTGATGACCGCGCTCACCAGTGGCGACTGGCGGGTTGCCGACGCCGCCGAGAACGGTGTTCGCCGGGAGTGCAGCGGGCTGGTCGCGGCGCACCTGCAGTGGCATCTGGAGCGCGCGCTACGCTCGCTGCCGCTGGTGGACCGGGGCGGTCCGGCCGCCGGCGCGGTCGGGACGCCGGCCGGCGGAGTCGGGCCGGCCGCGGCCGGCGTGGACAGGGAGTAGACCGAGTGATCCGATCGACCAGGCGAACCGGCCGTACACCGGTGCCGCCCACCCCCCACCCGTCTGGCGCCCGGCCACCGGCGCTGCCCGCCGAGGCGTTGCCGCGGCACGTCGCGGTGGTGATGGACGGCAACGGCCGGTGGGCCAAGGAGCGCGGGCTCCCGCGTACAAAAGGGCATGAGGCGGGAGAGTTCTCCCTCTTCGACGCCGTCGAGGGCGCGATCGAGCTGGGCATCCCGTACCTGTCGGCGTACGCGTTCTCGACGGAGAACTGGCGGCGCTCGCCGGACGAGGTGCGCTTCCTCATGGGCTTCAACCGGGACGTGATCCGCCGCCGCCGGGACCAACTGGTCGACCTGGGCGTACGGGTCGTCTGGTCGGGCCGGTCCGGGCGGCTGTGGAAGAGCGTCATCTCGGAGTTGCAGGCGGCCGAGGAGATGTCCCGCGGCAACTCGACGCTCACCCTGCAGTTCTGCGTCAACTATGGCGGGCAGGCCGAGATCGCCGACGCCGCCGCCGCGATCGCCCGGGAGGTCGCGGCCGGCCGGCTCGACCCGGCCAAGGTCACCGAGAAGACCCTGGCCCGCTACCTCTACCACCCGGAGGTCCCCGACGTGGATCTCTTCCTACGCCCCTCCGGAGAGCAACGCACCTCGAACTTCCTGCTCTGGCAGAGCGCCTACGCCGAGTTGGTCTTCCTGGACACGCTCTGGCCGGACTTCGACCGGCGGCACCTCTGGTACGCCTGTGAGCTCTACGCCCAGCGGGACCGCCGGTTCGGCGGAGCACTGCCGAACCCGGTGGCGCCTACCGCCTGACCCTGGGCACTCGGGGTCAGGCTTCAACCTCACTGCGATCGCCCGCCCAGAGCGTGTGGAAGGAGCCGTCGCGGTCGACCCGGCGGTAGGTGTGGGCGCCGAAGTTGTCCCGCAGGCCCTGGATCAGGGCCGCCGGTAGTCGGTTCGCGCGCAGCGCGTCGAAGTAGGAAAGGGACGAGGCGAACGCGGGGGTGGGCACGCCGGCGTGGGCAGCCTCGGCGACCACGCGCCGCCACCCCGACAACCCGGCGCGTACGGTGTCGGCGAACCACGGTGCCACCAGCAGCGTGGGCAGGTCGGGCCGGTCGTCGTACGCCTGCCGGATCCGGTCCAGGAAGTGCGCCCGGATGATGCACCCGCCCCGCCAGATCGTGGCGGTGCCGCCCAGGTCGATGTCCCAGTCGTACTCCTGGCTGCCGGCCCGAATGTGGTCGAAGCCCTGCGCGTAGGCGACGATCTTGCTGGCCAGCAGCGCGCGCCGGACGTCCTCGATGAAGCTGCCCCGCTCCTCGACCCGCCAGGTCGGTCCCGTACCGGCGAACGCGCGGCGGATGGCCGCACGCTGGTCGGCGTGTCCGGAGAGGGAACGCGCGAACGTCGCCTCGGCGATGCTGGTGATCGGGATGCCCAGGTCCAGGGCGTTCTGCACGGTCCAGCGTCCGGTGCCCTTCTGCTCCGCCTGGTCGAGCACGATGTCCACGAAGGCCTGCCCGGTGCTGGCGTCGGTGTGCCCGAGCACCTCAGCGGTGATCTCGATGAGGTACGACTCCAGCTCGCCGGAGTTCCACTCTCGGAAGATCTCCGCCAGCTCGGTCGGTGTCGCGTCCAGACCAGCCCGCAAGAGGTCGTACGCCTCGGCGATGAGCTGCATGTCGGCGTACTCGATGCCGTTGTGAACCATCTTGACGAAGTGGCCGGCTCCGTCCGGCCCGATATGCCGGCAGCAGGGCTCGCCGTCCACCTGCGCCGCGATCTGTTCGAAGATTGGCCCCAGCTTCTGGTAGGACTCGGCCGAGCCGCCCGGCATGATGCTCGGCCCCCACAACGCGCCCTCCTCGCCACCGGAGACACCGGTGCCGACGAAGTGCAGCCCCTGCTTGCGCAGCGCCTCCTCGCGCCGCCGGGTGTCGGCGAAGTGGGCGTTGCCACAGTCGACGATGATGTCGCCGGCATCGAGCAGCGGCACCAACTCGTCGATGACGGCGTCGGTCGGGGCGCCGGCTTTGACCATCGTGATGACCGCCCGGGGCCGCTCCAACGCGCCGACCAGGTCGGCCAGCGAGTCGGTGGGGACGAACTGCCCCTCCTCGCCGTGCTCGGCGACCAGCCGGCGGGTCCGTTCCGGGGAGCGGTTGTGTACCGCCACGACGAAGCCGTTGCGGGCCAGGTTCCGGGCGAGGTTTCGCCCCATCACCGCCAGCCCGGTAACGCCGATCTGTGCCTTCCCGCTCATCCGTGCCACCCCTCCGCCTCGATCTCCGTCTGTGACCGTATCGCGCTCCACGTTCGGCCGGCCCGCACCCACCTCACTCGGCGCTGCGCTGGGCCCGGCGGTCAGCCGATCAGGGGGCGGAACGCGCCGACGGCGACGCTGACTGTGAGCGCGGCGCCGGCCAGTACCGCCGCACCGGCGATCAGGAGACCGTCGGCGCGGCCGAAGTGTTGGCGGCGGGCCATCGACCGGGGGGTCATGGCGTCGAAGCCCCGCGCGTCCATCGCCACCGCGAGTCGGGTTCCGCGGCGGATCGCACCGACCAGTAGCGTGAACGCGGTCGATCCAAAGATCCGCAGCCGGGCCAGCGGATTCCGGCCGGCGTCAACGCCCCGGGCCCGCCGCGCCATGCTGATCATTTGCCACTCCTGGGCGAGTAGCGGCACCAACCGGAACGCCGCTAGCGCCCCGTAGGCGAAGCGGGCGGGCAGTTTGGCATTTTGTACCAGCGCGTCGGCCAGGTCGGTCGGGTCGGTGGTTGCCACCACGATCAATCCCGGCAGGGCCACCGCGAACATGCGCAACACCAGACCGAGCGCGGTGATCAGCACGCCGGAGGTGATCAGGAATGGGCCGGCCTCGGCGAGGATACGTCCGGAGCGCTCGGCGGCGAAGAGCACCAGCGTGACGAGGACGCCGACGGCGCTGAACAGCAGCGGCATCGCCCGGCGGGCGAGCACCCGGAGCCGCACGCCGAACAGCGGTAGCAGGGCCAGTTCGAAGGCGATGGCGATGGCCGGCGTCACCGGGTCGAGGGTGGCGATCAGGATGAACGAGCAGAGCAGCGCCGCTGCCAGTTTCGCCACTGGGTTGCGTCGGGCCAGCGGGGCGTCCGGTCGGGTCACCGGTTCGAGGTTGATCACAGCGCGCTCCGCGGATGGTCGAGCCGTACCTGGCGGTCGGCGAGCGCGGCGATGAACTCCGGGTCGTGGGTCACCGTGACCAGACCGTGCCCGTTGTCGCGCAGCTCGGCGAAGAGCTCCACCAGCTCCCGCCACGTCCGCCGGTCCTGGCCGAAGGTGGGCTCGTCGCAGACGAGCAGGCGGGGCGCGGTGGCCAGGGCCGTCGCCACGCTCAGTCGCCGTGCCTCGCCACCGGAGAGGGTGTACGGGTTCGCCTCGGCGAGCGCCGTCAGGCGGAGCCGGTCGAGTAGCGCGTCCACGGTGGTGCGGACCTGCGCCTCGGTTCGGCCGGTACGGCGTGGGCCCAGCGCCAGCTCATCGGCGACGGTGGTGGTGACGAACTGGTGTTCCGGGTCCTGGAAGACCGAACCGATCCGGCCCACCAGTGCCGGCGCCCGCCATCGGTGCGGTGGGGTGCGGGCGTCCCTGCCGGCCAGCTCTGGGGTCGCGGTGACTTGGCCCGCCGTCGGTGCGAGCAGCCCACCCAGCAGGAGGGCCAGGGTGGACTTCCCGGCCCCGTTGGGTCCGTGGACGGCGAGCGCCTCGCCGGCCCGTACGGTGAGGGAGACGCTGGCCAGCCGGGGCGGCAGGGCGAGTTCGTCGGCGGCGAGCAACTCCGTCCCGGGGGCGGTGGTGGCCCGCCGCAGGGGCGTCGGATGGCCCGGCACCCAGACCCCCTCAGCGGCGAGCGCCTCGCCGTGCGCGGCGAAGACCGCTTGCGGGGCACCGTCGGCTTGGACGCCGCCGCCCGGCGCCAGCACGACCACCCGGTCGACCAGCGGCAGCGCCTCGGCGAGCCGGTGCTCGACGAGGAGCAGGGTGGTGTCGGTGTCGAGCGCCATGGCGACCGCGTCGCGGATCAGCGTCGCACCGGCCGGGTCCAGGTTGGCGGTCGGCTCGTCGAGCAGCAGCAGGCTCGGGCGGAGCGCGAGCACCCCGGCGAGGGCGAGACGCTGCTGTTCGCCGCCGGAGAGCGCGGCGGTCGATCGGTCCCGGCCGTAGCGGAAGCCGACCCGGCGCAGTGCCTCGTCCACCCGGGGCCAGATCTGCTCGGTGGGTAGCCCGCGGTTTTCGGGGCCGAAGGCGACGTCGTCGCCGCAGCGCGCCATCACCAGCTGGGCCTCCGGGTCCTGGAAGAGCAGGCCGACCTCTTCTCGGGCCGTGCGCGGGTCCCGGCCGTCAACCTCGACGGTGCCCTCCTGCTCGCCGGAGTCCTCGGGGAGCAGCCCGGCCAACGCGGCGAGCAGGGTGCTCTTACCCGCCCCGGAGGCCCCCAGCAGGAGGACCCGTTCGCCGTGCTCGATCCGCAGGTCGAGCCCGCGTACGGCCCACCGCTTCCGCCCCGCGTGCCGCCACCCGAAGCCTCGCAACCGGACCGCGCTCACCGGCCGCCGCCCCGGAGCCGGGTGCTGATCCTGGGCACGCCGCGCCGGGCGCTGTTGGCACGCCCGGGCGCGGTCTGCGGCGACGACCTTGTGCCTGCCACGGTGCTCAGATGGTGAAGCGTTCGCGGCCGGCGGGGAACCGGTCCAGCACGCCCGTCTTGGCCAGGGCTTGGGTCAGACGCCGGGCGCCGATCCCGGCGATGGCGGCGGCGCTGGCGATCGTCAGCAGCGCGTACGGGATTCGGTAGCTGAACATTGCGTAAAAGTGGGTCCAGACGAAGAAGTCGAAGATAGCCGCGCCGAGGCCGGCCAGCGCACCCGCGAGCAGCGCCGTGGGCAGTCGGAAGGAGCGGTAGCGGAAGGCGGCGAAGGCCAGTTCGGCGCCGAGCCCTTGGACCATGCCCTGAGGGATGGTGGTGCTGCCCCACTCGTTGCCGAGCAGTGTGGACACCACTGCGGCCACCGCCTCGCAGAAGAATGCCGCGCCGGGGCGGCGGATCACCAGGCCGCCGAGCACCGCCGGGAGCAGCCAGACGCCGTACATGAGGGCCTGCGCCGCCGGGAAGAAGGCGAACGCCGGGGTGGCGACGTTCCAGAGCAGCCCCCAGGCCCAGAAGATGACGCCGAAGGTGACGGCGATAACGGCGGCGACGACGACATCGACGGTGCGCCAGCGGTCGGCTTTTGATCTGATTTTGGTCATTGGTCTTCCCTGTCTGCTCCGGGGAACAGGAGGGGCGCGTCCATGTCCGGTGCGGCCGGACGATGGCACGACTGGAGGCCGACCGAACTCCCTGCGCTGGCATTACCCAGATCAGGTTCGAGGGTCTGTGGGGTGTTACCCACACTCTCAGCGCTGTGCGCTCCCCTGTCGGAGGTGAAAATGTGCGACCGACGCTAGCACCTCCGAAAACATTTCAACAAAGTGGCATTGGTGCAGTTCGGCGGGGGTTCTTCCGGTACACCCCGAGTAGGCTGCCGATCATGCGTATCGATGTCCGAGGTTTCGCCTTCGATCTCCACGTTGGTGGCCCGCCGGCCGGCCCGCCGGTGCTCCTGCTGCACGGCTTCCCCCAGCACAGTGGGGAGTGGTCCGACGTGGTGCCGCTCCTGCACCGCGCCGGGCTGCGCACGTACGCACTCGATCAGCGTGGCTACTCGCCCGGCGCCCGGCCGGCGGCGGTCTCCGCGTACCGCCTCGGTGAGTTGGTCGGCGACGCGGTGGCGGTGCTGGACCGCCTCGGTATCGCCGCTGCGCACGTAGTCGGGCATGACTGGGGCGCCGCGGTCAGCTGGGCCCTCGCGGCGGACCATCCGGCCCGGGTGCGGTCCCTGACCGCGGTCTCCGTGCCGCACCCGGGGGCCCTGGCCCATGCCCTGCGCGCCGACCGGTCGCAGCGGGCCCGCTCGGCGTACATGCGGTTGTTCCGGCGGGAAGGTACGGCGGAGGCGGTGTTGCTGGCCCTGCGGGCGACCGGGCTGCGCCGGATGCTGGCCGGAGCCGGCGACGCCGACCGGGTGGCCACGTACGTCGAGCCGATGCGCGCTCCGGGCGCGTTGACTGCCTTGAACTGGTACCGGGCGATGTCCCACGGTGATCTGGCGGCCGTCGGGCCGGTGTCGGTGCCGACGACGTACGTCTGGAGCGACCGGGACATCGCCCTTGGCCGCACCGCCGCCGAGGCCTGCGCCAGCCACGTGACTGGGGACTACCGCTTCGTCGAGTTGATTGGGGTCAGCCACTGGATTCCGGACCGGGCACCAGCGCCGCTCGCCGACGCGATCGTGGCGCTGGTCCGCGACTCGCGGTGAGCCCTCAGGTGGGGGTGGTGTGCTCGCCGGCGTGACTGACCGCGTCCGCCACGATGTGTGCGACGTGTTCGTCAACCAGCGTGTAGGCGATCTCCCGCCCGCGCCGGGAGCCCCGCACCACCCCGGCGCCGCGGAGCACCCGCAGGTGCTGGGAGACCAGCGGCTGCGCGGCGCCGAGCTGGTCGACCAGCTCGTGTACGCACCGTTCGCCCTCGGCGAGTTGGTTGACGATGGCTAGCCGGATCGGGGCGGAGAGGGCACGCAGCAGCTCGCTCGCCCCCTCGAAGGCGTCGTAGCCGGACTCGCTGCTCACAGGGTTAACGATAACCAGTCCCAGGATTGCGCCGTTGGTTAGGACTGGCTGAGTACCACCTCGTGCGGCTCGGGGGTCGGTGCGTCCGCCGTGGCGACCCGCCGTCGTCGTAGCGTCCGCCAGCCCGCGCCGCCGAGCGCCACCACCGCGAACGAGGCGATCGCCATCAGCACCACCGACGCGCCAGGGGCGGTGTCGGCGTTGGCCGCCACGTAGACCCCGGACCCGGCGGCGAAGAGGCCGAGCGCCATGGCGGCCGTCATCGTGCTGCGGAAGCCGCGGGTGACCTGTTGGGCGGCGGCGACCGGCACCACCATCAGCGCGCTGATCAGCAGGACGCCCACCGCGCGCATCGCGATGGTGACGGTGACCGCGGTGGCGACCGCGAGGAGCAGGTTGAGGGCGCGGACGGGCAGCCCGGAGACTCGCGCGTACTCCTCGTCGTGGCAGATCGCGAAGAGTGCTGGGCGCAACGCCAGCATGGTGACCAGGATCGCCGCACCGAGTACCGCGATCGTGGCCAGGTCGGTGGGGGCGATGGTGGAGAGCGAACCGAAAAGGTACGCGTTGAGACTCGTGCTGGTGCTGTCGGAGAGCCCGACGAGCATCACGCCGCCGGCGATGCCCCCGTAGAAGAGCAGGGCGAGCGCCAGGTCGCCGGAGGTGCGACCGCGGGCCCGGACCAACTCGACGGTGATCGCGCCGAGGCTGGCCACGATCACCGCCACCAGGACCGGGGAGCGGTTCAACAGCAGGCCGGCGCCGACGCCGGTGAGCGCCATGTGCCCGACGCCGTCGCCGATCAGGGCCAGCCGCCGCTGTACCAGGTAGATGCCGAGAGCCGGGGCGGCCAGGCCGATGACCAACGCGCCGATCAGCGCACGCTGCATGTACGGGTACTGGAAGAGTT
Source organism: Salinispora fenicalii (assembly GCF_000514815.1). Taxonomy (GTDB): domain Bacteria; phylum Actinomycetota; class Actinomycetes; order Mycobacteriales; family Micromonosporaceae; genus Micromonospora; species Micromonospora fenicalii. Next base: position 6,673 of record NZ_AZWQ01000035.1, on the reverse strand, counting down.
CCATCTCACGCGCTCCAGAGACCGGCGGGCTCGTTGGGACCGTGCGGGTGCACGTGGTCGTGGTCGGGGTCGGCGTGGTGACCGGCCGGTTCGGGCACCATGCCGTCGTGAGCGATCCCCCCGGCGTGTACGACGACGGCTCGGGAGATCAACGGCCGCAGCGGCCCCAGCTCGTGTGCGACCAGCAGGACGGTACCGCCGCCGACAACGAATTCCTGGAGCGCTCCGGCGAACGCCTCCTGGCTCGCCGCGTCCACACCGGCGGTCGGCTCGTCGAGGACCAGCAGCTCCGGCTCGCCGGCCAAGGCCCGGGCGATGAGGACGCGCTGCTGCTGGCCGCCGGAGAGGGTGGAGACCGGATCACCGGTCCGGTCGGCGAGACCGACCGCCGCCAGCGCGGTCGCCACCGCCCTCCGGTCCGCGCGGCCGGGGGGCCGCAGGATGCCGCGGCGGGCCAGCCGGCCCGCCGCGACCACCTCGCCGACGGTGGCGGGTACGCCACCGCCGGCGCCGAGGCGTTGCGGGACGTACCCGATGCGGTGCCACTGACGGAATCGCCGCGCCGGCTGGTCGAAGAGCTCGACCGAGCCGGAGCTGAGCGGGACCAGCCCGAGCACGGCCCGGGTCAGGGTGGACTTGCCGGAGCCGTTGGCGCCGAGCACGGCCACCACCTCACCGCTGGTCACGGTCAGCGAGATGTCTCGCAGTACGGCCCGGCCCTCGTAGCCGATCGTCGCCCGCATGACGGTGATGATGGGCGTGCTCATGCGCAGTCCAGCCCGGTTTGCAGCGTCGCGAGGTTGGCCCGCATCACCGAGAAGTAGTCCCCGTTGTTGTCGGCGGCGAGCCCCTCGAGCGGGTCGAGCACCGCGGTCTCGGCCCCGACCTGGGCCGCGATGGTCTCGGCGACCTTCGGGCTGACCAGCGTCTCGAAGAAGATCGTGGTGGCCTGGTGCTCCTTGGCCTCCTCGATCACCTCGGCCAGCCGCTGCGGCGATGGCTCGTGCTCCGGGCTCAGCCCGGTGACGCCGATCTGCTCCAGCTGGTAACGCGTGGTCAGGTAGCCGAAGGCGGTGTGGCTGACCACAATCTCCCGCCGTTGGCAGTTCTTCAAGCCGGCGGCGAACTCTGCGTCGAGCTGGTCCAGCTTGCCGCGGAGCTCGGTCGCGCGGGCGGTGTACTCGTCAGCGTGCTCGGGGTCGGCCTGGGCGAGCCGGTCGGCGAGCTGGTCGCCGACGGTGGCGAGCCGGGTGGGGTCCAGCCATAGGTGCGGGTCCTTGCTGCCGGCATCCGCCGCGTGGTCCGGGTCCGCCGGCGTCTCGGCGCCGCCCTCACCCTCGTGTCCGCCTTCGCCTTCGCCTTCGCCTTCGCCTTCGTGGTCGTGGTCGTGGCCGGCGGCGGTGGCGTCGAGCAGCGGCTCGACGGTGGTGACATCGAATGCCCGGTCGGCGGCGTTCTGCTGCACGGCCTCGTCGACCTGCGGCTGGAAGCCCTTGAGGTAGACGATCAGCTCGGCCCCGGCCACCTCCCCGACCTGGCCCGGGCTCAACTCGACGTCGTGCGGCTCGGCGCCGGGCTTGACCAGATTACTGACGGCTACCGCGTCTCCGCCGATCTGCTCAGCCAGGAACTGCAGCGGGTAGAACGCGGCGACGACCTCAACCCGCTCCGGATCGGCATCGGCCGGCTTGTCGGAGCAGGCGGCGGCGCCGAGGGCGAGCAGTGCGGCGGAGGTGGCAGCCAGGGCGCGTGGAGCACGGCGGTTGTTCATGAAGGCAACTGTCCGCAACAATGATAATGATTGTCAAAAACGCATGAGTGCATGTCAGAGAAGCTTGACCAGCCCGGCGGTGATCAGCAGCGTCAGCACCAGGAGCCGGACCACCCGCAGCCGGGCCGGCTGGCTCGCGCCCGTGGTGACCACCAGCGTGGCCACGACCGCCGCGAGAGCGAGGGTGAGTAGCCCGCCGATCACCCCCGGAGTGAAGAGAGCCACCAGCACCACCACCAGGGTGGCCAGGAAGACTGCCGTCGGGTTTGCCCGGGCCAACCAGCTTGCAATCCGGTGCTGCGTACGCTGCATCCCACAGACTTTACGAGGAGGTAGCCGGTGTTGGTCACCAACCGGTTCGTGGTCGAGGCCGATGTCGTTGACGATTTCACCGTGCGGGCACACGCCGCGCTCGCGGCGCTCGCGGCCCGCCCCGGGTACCTGCGCGGGCAACTCATCCGCGCTCTGGACGATCCGCGCTACTGGTGCCTGCTCACCGAGTGGGAGTCGGTCGGCACCTACCGGCGAGCGCTCGGTGGCTTCGATGTCAAGGTCACCGCGGTTCCGCTGCTCGCCGAGTCGGTCGACGAACCTTCGGCCTACGAGGCCCTCGCCACCGCGGCACCCGGTGCCGACGTGGTCGTGACGGCGAGCGATCGGGCGGCCGATCCGTACCGGTGAGCGATACGCACTACATTGATCCCATGACCGCTCCCGGACCGGCCGCTCCCGCACCGCACCCGTCGGTGCCCGGCCCGCCAGACGGCGCCGCACCCCCTGCCGTGCCCGGCCCATCAGACGGCGCCGCACCTCCTGCCGTGCCCGGCCCGCCCCCAGGGCCGGGAGTGCCGAACCCGCCCGCCGGCCCCGGTGTCGTGCCGCCGTTCGCGGCGCCGCCGGTCGAGGGCCGTCGCACCCGGCTCTGGCTGGGGCTCGGCGCCGGGGCGCTCGCACTGGCGCTCTGCTGCGGCGGCGGGGGCGCGGCGGTGATCGGGCTCGTGGTGACCGGCGTGCAGGCGATCGACGAGCAGGGACGGTCCGCCTCCACCGACTACTACCAGGCGCTGATGGAGCGGGACTACGGTGCCGCCTACGACCAACTCTGTGCCCAGGTGCGGCGGCAGGAGTCGCGGCCGGAGTTTGAACGGCGGGTCGCCAGTGAGCCGCAGGTGGCCTCGTTCCGGGTCGGCGAGGTCGACCAGAACACTCTGACCGTGCCGGTCGAGGTCATCTTCAGCGGCGGTGGCCACGATCGCCAACAGGTGAACCTGGAGCAGAACCAGCAGACCGGCGAACTGGAGGTGTGCGGGGTCAGCTGAACCGCCCCCGGTATTCTCCTTGGCTCAGGACGTCGCCGGTCGTGCCGTTGTCCCGAGCCTCGCTCCATCCCGTACTGTCCCCGCCGACCGCCAGCCGGCGTAGGAGGAAAAATGCCTGCAGACCGTATCGACGCCGTCGTTAGCCTCGCCAAGCGTCGGGGTTTTGTCTTCCCGTCCAGCGAGATCTACGGGGGTACCCGTTCGGCGTGGGACTACGGCCCGCTCGGGGTGGAGCTGAAGGAGAACGTCCGCCGACAGTGGTGGCGGAGCATGGTCCAGCAGCGCGACGACGTGGTGGGCCTTGACTCCGCGGTGATCCTGGCCCGTGATGTCTGGGCCGCCTCCGGCCACCTGGACGCGTTCGTGGACCCGCTGACCGAGTGCCAGTCCTGCCACAAGCGGTTCCGGGCCGACCACCTGGAGGAGGCGTACGAGGCCAAGCACGGTCGTCCGCCAGCCTCATTGACCGAGCTGAACTGCCCGAACTGCGGAAACAAGGGCACCTTCACCGAGCCGCGGATGTTCAACGGTCTGATGAAGACTCACCTGGGCCCGGTAGAGAGCGACGAGGGTCTGCACTACCTGCGACCCGAGACCGCCCAGGGCATCTTCGTCAACTACAAGAACGTCGAGACGGTGGCGCGCAAGAAGCCGCCGTTCGGCATCGCCCAGACCGGCAAGTCCTTCCGCAACGAGATCACCCCGGGGAACTTCATCTTCCGGACCCGCGAGTTCGAGCAGATGGAGATGGAGTTCTTCGTCGAACCGGGCACCGATGAGGGCTGGCACGAGTACTGGCTCGCCGAGCGCTGGAACTGGTACCTCGACCTCGGCCTCAGCGAGCGTAACCTGCGTCGCTACGAGCACCCGCAGGAGAAGCTCTCCCACTACTCGAAGCGCACCGTCGACATCGAGTACCGGTTCCAGTTCGGTGGCACCGAGTTCGCGGAGTTGGAGGGCATCGCCAATCGCACCGACTTCGACCTCGCCACCCACAGCAAGCACTCCGGGGTTGACCTGTCCTACTTCGACCAGGCCAAGGGCGAGCGCTGGGTCCCGTACGTGATCGAGCCGGCGGCCGGCCTCACCCGTGCGGTGCTGGCGTTCCTGCTCGAGGCGTACGACGAGGACGAGGCGCCGAACACCAAGGGCGGCGTGGACAAGCGCACGGTGATGCGCTTCGACCCGCGGCTCGCCCCGGTGAAGGTGGCGGTGCTGCCGCTGTCCCGCAACGAGGCGCTTTCGCCGAAGGCCCGGAAGCTCGCCGCTGACCTGCGTAAGCGCTGGGTGGTGGAGTTCGACGACTCGCAGGCCATCGGCCGCCGCTACCGCCGGCAGGACGAGATCGGCACCCCGTTCTGCGTGACGGTCGACTTCGACACTCTCGATGACGACGCGGTGACCATACGGAACCGGGACACGATGGCCCAGGAGCGGATCTCCCTGGACCAGGTCGAGCGGTACCTGATCGAGCGCCTCCCCGGCTGCTGAGCCACGGAGTTACTCCTCCCCCCGCTGGTAGGCCAGCGGGGGGACGGCCAGGGCCTCCTTACACTGGAGTAGTGACCACGACGAAGGCCGTCCCGCCCCGCCCGCTGACCATCGGGCGGCACCAGGTGTGGCCGCCGGTGGTCCTGGCGCCGATGGCGGGCATCACCAACGTCGGGTTCCGTCAGCTCTGCCGGGAACAGGGCGGTGGCATCTACGTCTGCGAGATGATCACCACGGTCGCGCTGGTCGAGCGGAACCCCAAGACGCTTCGCATGATCGCCTTCGGCTCCGGGGAGTCGCCGCGCAGCCTCCAGCTCTACGGCACCGACCCCGACACCACCGCCGCCGCCGTGCGGATCATCGTCGAACGCAACCTCGCCGACCACATCGACCTCAACTTCGGTTGCCCGGTCCCGAAGGTCACCCGCAAGGGCGGCGGCTCCGCCCTGCCGTGGCGGCGTCGGCTCTTCGCCCGGCTGGTGCGGGCCGCGGTGGACGCCGCCACACCTGCCGGGGTGCCGGTCACCGTGAAGATGCGCAAGGGCATCGATGACGATCACCTGACGTACGTGGAGGCGGGCCTCGCCGCCCAGGATGCTGGTGTCGCGGCGGTGGCGCTGCACGGGCGTACGGCTGCCCAACGGTACTCCGGGACCGCCGACTGGGACGCTATCGCGACGCTGAAGGCGGCGCTGGACGTGCCGGTGCTGGGTAACGGCGACATCTGGGAGGCGGACGACGCGCTGCGGATGGTGGCGCACACCGGAGTCGATGGGGTCGTGGTGGGGCGGGGCTGCCTGGGCCGGCCGTGGCTCTTCGCCGACCTGGAGGCTGCTTTCACCGGTTCGTCGCACCGGCGGCTGCCCACGCTGGGGGAGGTGGCCACGACCATGCGCCGGCACGCGGAGCTGTTGGTCGAGCAGTTCACTGTCGGGGCCCGGGACGCCGCGCGCGGTGAACGGGATGGCTGCACCGACTTCCGGAAGCACGTCGCCTGGTACCTGAAGGGCTTTCCGGTCGGCAGTGAGCTACGTCGGTCGCTCGCGATGATTGACAGCCTGGCGCAGCTCGACGATCTGCTCGGCAAGCTCGACCCGGCGGCGCCGTTCCCGGTGGAGACGTTGGGCCAGCCCCGGGGCCGGACCAACTCGCCGGGCAAGGTGTTCCTGCCGAACGGGTGGTTGGACAGCCGGGACGACGACACGGTTCCGCAGGGCGCGGAGTTGGCCGACTCGGGCGGCTGAGCTCGGCCTCGGCGGACAACGACGAGGGCCGGCCCCTGGTGGGGCCGGCCCTGGTCTGGTGGTGGTCAGCTGGTGGAGTAGCCGCGGGTGGCGATCCAGTCCGCGAGGGCTTCGGTGGTGATCCAGTACTCGGCGGTGTTCGGGTTCGCCGAGTCGGCGATCTTCACTTCGTTGCCGGCGTCGCGGTAGCCGTTGACGGTGATGTAGTGGCCGCCGGCGAAGGAGTGGCTCTCGCCGTTGGTGTCGGTGGCGGTGCCGGCGATGTTGGCTACGACGGCGCGGCCGTCGTCGACGGTGCGGATGATGTCTTCGCGCAGGGTGTCGGTCTGCTTGTCGTCGGCTGCGGGGGTGGAGATCTCGACGCTGCGGTACACGTCGCTGCCGGTTTCGGTGTTCAGCACTGGGGTGATGTCGTTGATGGAGTCGGTGCCGGATTCGGTGGTGCCCATCCGCTTGGCCATCGTGTCCATGTCGATTTCCTTGTCCTGTACGGACAGGGCGTTGCGGGCGGCGGCGGGGCCGCAGTAGTAGAAGTTCGGCTGGGCCTCGTAGTCGACCGGGAGTACGCGGGTGCCGTCGCGCTCGCTCTGCGCGGTGGGCTGCGCGGTGGGGGCGGCGAAGGCGGCGCTGGCGGGGGCGGCGATGGCGCCGCCGGTGGCGATCAGGCCAGCAGCGGTCAGGGCGGTCTTGCGNAGGATGTCGGTACGCATGATGATCGAAGCCTTCCGCTCGGGGGTGCCACGGACGCAAAGAGGGGGGTGCGCCGGTGGGTCGCAAGGGGTGGTTCGAGAAGAGATCGAACAAAGGGGGGGTCTCGCCCGGAGGGGGTGCTACTCGGGCGGCCCGGG
>NZ_AZWQ01000034.1 GCF_000514815.1 Salinispora fenicalii | reverse complement strand
CACGTGGATGACCCAACCAACCCTCGCCGACCCCCAACCCGGACGCGTCGGCTGGCTCACCCCCACCCAACAATGGCGCGCCAACGGAGGCCACTGGTGAACCCCCACCACCTCCCCCAACCACGACTCGGCCCCCACCCCCAACACCCCCACCACCGAACAGGAAACCGACCACCCCACACACCCCTACGACCCACCTGGACCTGCCGCGCCTGCGGCCACCCCTGGCCCTGCGCCGAAGCCCGCCTCCTCCTCAAAACCCAATACGAAACCCGACAACCAAGCCTATCCATCTACCTCGCCGGACTCCTCTACGAAGCCATGCACGACCTCTACCACCTCAACCCCCACGACGGACCAAACCCCCGCGAACTATTCAACCGATTCGTCGCCTGGGGGCCATTCCGGCGGTCTGGCTGCTGAGCACCGCAATCCGGAATTCACCGACCCGGATATCAGTTGCTAGCAACCATCAGGCTGCTGGCTGGCGACCAGGAGGCCCCTCCGCGGCCCCGGTTAGCCTACTCCGGGCGAATCGCAGCAGCCTTCCAACCACAATTACATAGAGAAATGCAACAACAACCCAAACAGCAACCGCCAACAGAACCTGAGCGTATTTCGGCGTAACCCAACCATATCGGAACAGGGTTATCCCATCGTAGCTACGCGAGGATTCGGGAATCACCACCTCCCATTCATAGTTATCGTCAGGACCGTCTAACGCGCGCCAGCGACTCCCCACGGGAACACCGTAGACCGACCCGGAATTGTCTACTCCAAACCGCTCCCACTGACCAGCACAGCGACTATGCATCCGCTCCAAACGGTCATATGTTACATAACAACTTTCTACGGTGATGTGGGCTGGCACCGGAACAATTCCCACAGCAAAGGTAATCACGGTCGCGGTCATGGCGATGACAAGACTGGTCACGTTGAACGACCCTCGGGCGGTCGCGGCGGCATACGGGGGCACCATGTCTCCCCTTCTCGGCAAACGGAAGCCCGGCAGCCGGCACGTTTCGGCCTCGCGGGGAGATTGTCAACCCAGGGGCGCCCGCGTCGTTTTCCGCGTCACGTTGGCTCATCCACGGGCCCACCTGCGTCGCCGTCGTGGGAGGGTTGCCCCATGGCTACCGCGCCTCGCGTCCGAGCACCCGAGCTGAAGGGCCGTCGCTGGCTGAACACCGGCGGACGAGACCTGACCCTGGCCGACCTTCGGGGCCGAATAACCGTCCTCGACTTCTGGACCTTCTGCTGCATCAACTGCCTGCACGTGCTCGATGAGCTACGCCCCATCGAGCAGAAGTACGCCGACGTACTCGTGGTCATCGGCGTGCACTCGCCCAAGTTCGAACACGAAAAGGACCCGGACGCCCTGGCCGACGCCGTTGAACGGTACGGCGTGCACCACGCGGTACTCGACGACCCCGACCTGAACATGTGGCAGCAGTACGCCGCCCGGGCCTGGCCGACCCTGGCCGTGATCGACCCCGAGGGGTACGTCGTGGCCACGATGGCCGGTGAGGGACACGCCGAGGGCCTGGTCCGGCTCGTGGACGACCTGATCGCCACCCACGAGGCCAAGGGCACCCTGCACCGGGGCGACGGCCCGTACGTGCCCCCCGCCGAGCCGGAGACCACGCTGCGCTTCCCCGGCAAAGGCGTCGTACTCGAAAACGGGAACCTGCTGGTGTCGGACTCGGCCCGGCACTCCCTCGCGGAGCTGGCCCCGGACGGCGAGACGCTGCTCCGCCGGATCGGCACCGGCGCGCGCGGCCGAGCCGACGGGCCGGCCACGGCGGCCACCTTCGCCGAGCCGCAGGGACTCTGCCTCCTCCCAGCTAACGTCTCCCGGCTGGTCGGCTACGACCTGGTCGTCGCGGACACCGTCAACCACTTGCTGCGCGGCGTACGCCTCGACACCGGCGAAGTGGTCACCGTGGCCGGCACCGGCCGGCAGTGGCGTTCCACCGTGGATGACCACGCCCACGACGCCCTCTCGGTCGACCTCTCCTCTCCCTGGGACCTGGCCTGGTACGACGGCCGCCTGGTGATCGCCATGGCCGGCATCCACCAGCTCTGGTGGTTCGACCCGGTGAAACGCACCGCGGGCATGTACGCGGGCAGCACTGTCGAGGCCCGCAAGGACGGCCCGCTGGCCGAGGCGTGGCTGGCCCAGCCCTCCGGCCTGTCGGTCTCCACCGACGGCAGCCGACTCTGGGTGGCCGACAGCGAGACCAGCGCGGTCCGCTACGTCGAGAACGGCACCCTGCACACCGCGGTCGGGCAGGGGCTCTTCGAGTTCGGGCACGTGGACGGGCCAGCCGCACAGGCGCTACTCCAGCATCCGCTGGGGGTCTGCGCGCTGCCGGACGGATCGGTGCTGATCGCCGACACGTACAACGGGGCGGTCCGCCGCTACGACCCGGAGTCGGACTCGGTCGGCACGGTCGCCGACGGGCTCGCCGAGCCGAGCGACCTGCTGCTCACCCCGGACGGCGGGGTGCTGGTCGTGGAGTCCGCCGCCCACCGGCTGACCCGACTCGCGCCGGGCGCGCTCACCGCCGCCGGAGCCAGCACGGTCAACGGCCCCCGGCACCGCACCGAGCGGAGACCGACCGAACTACGCGCCGGCGAGGTGACCCTGGAAGTCATCTTCACCCCGGCGCCCGGTCAGAAGCTCGACGACAGCTACGGGCCGTCCACCCGGCTGGTGGTCACCGCGTCCCCGCCGGAGCTGCTGCTGGCCGGCGCGGGCACCGGCACCGAGCTGTCCCGCCAGCTGGTGATCAACGATTCGGTCCCCGAGGGGGTGCTCCAGGTGACCGCCCAGGCGGCGACCTGCGACGCCGACGTGGCGCACGCCGCGTGCCACCTGACCCGGCAGGACTGGGGCGTACCGATCTGGGTGGTCGACGACGGCCCCGACCGCCTCCCGCTGGTGCTACGCGGCATGGACGCCTGAGCCGGCGCGGGGCCCCACGCCTGAACCGGCAGGTCCCACGCCTGAACCGGCAGGTCCCACGCCTGAGCCGGCAGGTCCCACGCCTGAGCCGGCACGGGGTCCCGCGACGCTGTTACGCCCGCCCCACACTTCCCGCGAACGGGGCGAGCGGGACCCCCGCGTCAACCAACACGGCGCGGATCAACTCGGCGCAGCGCACCGCACCGGGGGTGTCGCCGTGCAGGCAGATCGACTGGACCGGGCAGGGAATAACGGTGCCGTCGACCGCCACCACCGCCTGCTCGGTGGCCATCTGGAGGGCCTGCTGGGCCATCTGCTCCGCGTCGGTGACCAGCGCGTCCGGGGCGCCCCGAGGCACCAGCCGGCCGTTGGGCTGGTAGCCCCGGTCGGCGAAGCCCTCGCTGACCGCCCGCAGCCCGGCACCGTTCGCGAGCTGGGCGAGCACCGAGCCGGACGGGCAGAGCAGGGAGAGCTGGGCGTCGTACTCGGCGACCGCGGCGACCACCGCCGCCGCCTGGGACTCGTCGTGGGTGACGGCGTGGTAGAGCGCGCCGTGCGGCTTGAGGTAGCGGACCCGCGTCCCGGCGACCCGGCAGAACCCGTCGAGCGCGCCGAGCTGGTAGATGACCTCGTCACGCAGCTCGGCGAACTCGTACGCGATGTGCCGACGGCCGAATCCGACCAGGTCCCGGTAGCTGACCTGGGCGCCGACCATGACTCCCCGCTCGGCGGCCCCGGCGCAGACCCGGCGCATGGTTACGGCGTCGCCCGCATGGAAGCCGCAGGCGATGTTGGCGGAGGTGACCAGGTCCAGCAGCGCGGCATCGTCGCCGAGCCGCCAGACGCCGAGGCCCTCACCGAGGTCCGCGTTGAGGTCCATAGAACCTCACCGTAGTCCCTGGCCGGGCCTGCGCAAGCGGGGTCACGTCAACCACCACCCCGACAACCGGATACCCACCGGTGGTCGGGTGATCGGCGAGGAAGATCAGGGGTTGGCCGTCCGCCGGCACCTGCACCGCACCGAGTACGACGCCCTCGCTGGGCAGTTCCCCCGACACCGCGCGAGGTAGCGGCGCCCCGGAGAGGCGAGCGCCGACGCGGTTGCTGACCGGGGTGAGGGTGTAGGCCGTGCCGAACAGCAGGTCGAGTGCGGGTGGGGTGAACCAGTCGGCGCGTGGGCCGAGGCACAGCGCCAGCCGTACCTCGTCCGGGGCCGGCACGGTCGCGGTGACATCCACCGGAGCGGGCGGCCCGGCCGGGGCACCCACGGGGAGCCGGTCGCCGTCGTGCAGCGGGGGTGGGCCGAGCCCGGAGAGGGTGTCCGTGGCCCGGCTGCCGAGCACCGGGTCGACGGCGATCCCGCCGGCGACGGCGAGCCAGGACCGCAGACCGGTGCGGGGCGGACCGACCCGTACCACCGCGCCTGCCGGTACCGCGAGCGGTCGTCCCACGTCGCCGGGACGCTCACCGACGTGGACGGGAGCGTCCGCCCCGGTGACCGCGACCGTGGTGGCGCGACGAAACCGCAGCTCACACCCAGTCAGGGTGACCTCCAGACCGGCGGCGCTCTCCGGGTTGCCGACCAGCCGATTGGCCAGCCGGAGCGCGCTCGGGTCGAGGGCACCGGAGCGCGGTACGCCGAGATGTGCCCAGCCGGGCCGGCCGAGATCCTGGACAGTGGTGAGAATGCCGGCCCGCAGCACCTCGACCACGCCACCGCTGCCGGCTTCGATGACGCTGGGTAACTTCGGCCCGGCGGGCCGGGTGCCGGTCATGCCGGGACCAGCCGCACCCGGGTGCCGGGCGTGAGCCGGGCCGGCGGGTCGGCGTGCACGTCAAACAGGGGGAGGTCGGTGTGGCCGACGAGCAGCCAGCCGCCGGGCGAGGCGGTCGGATAGATCCCGGCGTACGGTCCGGCCAGCGCGACGGAGCCGGCCGGGACCCAGGGGCGGGGGGTTGGCAGCCGGGGCACGGCCAGCCCGGCAGGCAACCCGGTCAAGTACGCGAAGCCGGGCGCGAAGCCGCAGAAGGCCACCCGGAACTCGGTGGCGATGAGCCGGCGTACGACGGTCGGCACGGGGACCTCCCAGTAGCCGGCGACGGTTGGCAGGTCCGTCCCGTCGTAGCGCACCGGAACCTCGACAGCGCCGGCGCCTCCCCTGCCGGTGTCGGTGGCAGCACCGCCGGCGCCGGCGGTGCCGGTGCCGGTGCTCGTGGTGCCGGTGCCGGTGCTCGTGGCGACGGTGTCGGTGGCAGCGGTGCTGGGGGGCGGGTTCCAGGTGCCGAGGAGCGCGGCGGTGTGAGCCGGGTCGGTGAGGCCGTCGAGCAGCACGGTGCGCGCCGCCGGGATGATCTCGACCGCGTCCAGGTCGCCCCGTTCCCGGCGTCGCCACAACTCGGCTCGCCACGCCTCCACCTGGTCGGCGTCGGAACAGTCGAGCAGCAGGGCGTGTGCCCCGACCGGCCGGATCCGCATCCCGCTATCTTTCCGGACCAGGCCGCGTTCCGGAACGAGCCAGCTACCGGAACGGCCTGGGCGCCGGAGCGGCCCGGCTCCGGAACGAGCCAGCGCCGGCAGCCCGCTGGCGTTGCCGGACGCCCACCCGCTCGCACCGGTTAACGTGACCATCGGCACTACCACCAGGTAACCTACGGCGTCGTAACCTGTTGGCGTGACCACCTCCGCACCAACCCGCCTCAAGCCGGCCGACCTCGGCAAACCTCGGATGCGCGGCTGGCTGCACGCGTACGCGTTCTTCGTCGCCGTCGTCTGCGGGATCGTCCTCTGCTCCATCGCCGCCGCCCGGTCCGGCTGGTCGCCGTTGGTCAGCACTCTGATCTACAGCCTGACCGTCTGCGGGCTCTTCGGCACCAGCGCGCTCTACCACCGGCGGGTGTGGTCCGAGCGGGGCTTCCAGGTCATGCGGCGGATGGACCACTCGATGATCTTTGTCTTCATCGCTGGTACATACACGCCGTTCTGCGTCCTGCTGCTGGAGCCCCGACCGGCGACGATCATGCTCGCGCTGGTGTGGGGCGGCGCACTCGGGGGTGTGGCACTCAAGCTCATCTGGCCGCACGCCCCGCGCTGGGTCTCCGCGCCGCTCTACCTGGCGCTCGGCTGGGTCGCGGTGGCGATGCTGCCGGACATCCTCCACGCGGGTGGGGTGACCGCCCTGGTCCTGCTGATCGTTGGCGGCGCGATCTACAGCATCGGCGCGGTCAGTTACGCCCTGCGCCGACCCAACCCGTGGCCCACCGTCTTCGGCCACCACGAGTTCTTTCACGCCTGCACCCTGGTCGCCGCGATCTGCCACCACATCGCCATCTACTTCGCCCTCTTCGCCTAGCAGTGCGTCGCCAGATCAGTGTCACCGACCTGCAGCACATGACAGGGGCTCACAGTCCGACCCCCGTCGTCGATCCCGGCCGATAGATCATCAGAACCACCACGATGGCCCAGAGCAGGTTGAAAATGCCGGCGTGCATGCCCAGGCGAGGGACGACCCGGGCGAGGTCCGCGGGTTCCGCACCCACGTCAAGGCAGCGCAGAGTGCGACGCTGGCCGGGCAGGACGACGCCGATGAGCATCGCACCCGCACCGGCGGTGAGAACAATGGACACGATCAGCCACGCGTCACCGAGGACACCGATACTGGCGCCGGTAGCGAGCCCGAACACGGGAACGAGTACGCCGATCACGGCGTAGTTACGGGTGATCCGGTGCAGGACGCGTACGACGGCACCGCGGCGGGGGTCGGTTGGCTTGCCGAGCGCGAGTCGCACGAAGCGCGGAAACATGCTTGCGGTGACAGCGACTGGGCCGATGGTGAGGATCGCGGCCAGGACGTGGACCGACAACAGGAGGGCGCTCATGCCCGCACTCGCTGCCCGCTGACAGGTGTGCGGAACAGGCGTCCGGCAGGCGATTTCCAGGTGGTGCCGCGGCGCTCGAACTCGAAAAGGTCCTCGACGGCACGGGCAGCAGCGCAGCCGAAGTCACGTTCGAGCAGGTAGAGGGCTACGTCGACGCCGGACAAAACACCGCCACCGGTGACGAGATCACCGTCGTCAACGACCCGCGCCCGGACCGCGTTCACGCCGGTGGACCCCAGTCGATCAATGCCGAGGTGGTGGGTGGTGGCTGTTCTCCCCTCCAGCAGGCCCGCCATGGCGAGCGCGAGCCCGCCGCCGCAGACGGCGACGACGGTGACCGGCGGCGCGGCGAGAGCCCCGGCGACGAGTGCCATCACCGGACTTCCGGCGAGCCGCCCGAGCAGCGTGGGAACGGTCAGCTCGCCTGCGTCCGGGTCGCCGTCGACGGGCCCGGACGCACCCGGAACGATGACGTAGCCGGGCACCTCCGGCTCCAGGGCGGCGCTGACAGGGAGGGAGAGGCCGGCGGTTCCCGACGGGATGCTGTCCCGTCCTGACTCGCTCACCAGCACACATTCGAGTACGCCTCCGAGGGCGGCGCTGCCCGCGGAAAGCACCTCGAGTGGAGCGATGACATCGAGTAGGTCGAAGCCGTCGAAGAGCACGAACTGGGCGCGAAGCGTAGGCATCGGTAGTCCCCTCACGTGTAGGTGCATTCCATGGTCGGGCAGCCGCGCACCTCCCGACAGTGGCTACTAAGCCACGCAACGCCTTAATCTCGCCAGATGTCAGAGAGGCCTATCATGCAGGTATGTATACGGTCGTCGTGCTCGCTCTGCCGGATGTGATTGCCTTTGATCTGGCCACGCCGGTTGAGACGTTCGGACGTGTCCGCCTGCCGGACGGCCGGCCGGGCTACCGGGTCCTCGTCGCAGGGCCCGATGATGTCGTTGACGCCGGGCCGGTGCGGCTGGCAGTCAGCGAGCAGCTGGATGCGCTCGATCGCGCCGACCTGGTCTTGGTGCCCGGCCGGAACAACCCCTTGCGGCCCTCCCCGCCCTCGGTGCTCACAGCCCTGCGTGCGGCCGCGGCCAAGGGCACTCGCGTCGCCTCCATCTGCGTCGGAGCGTTCACGCTGGCAGAGGCGGGACTACTCGACAATCTGAGGGCCACGACCCACTGGCTCGCCGCGGAACAACTTGCGCGCAAGCACCCGTCGATCCAGGTGGACCCCGACGTGCTCTACGTCGACAACGGCAGCATTCTCACCTCTGCCGGTGCAGCGTCCGGACTGGACCTGTGCCTGCACGTGATTCACACCGACTACGGCGCGGCGGTGGCTGCGGACGCGGCACGCCTCGCCGTGGCCCCACTGCACCGAGCCGGCGGACAGGCGCAGTACATCCTGCGGAACCGGCAGCCGCTGCGCACCTCAGCCCTCGAACCCGTCCTCGCCTGGATCGAGGCCAACGCGCATCGGGCCCTCACGCTCGCCGACCTCGCCGCCGCCGCGAACATGAGCACCCGCACCCTGACCAGGCGATTCGCCGTCGAGACCAGACAGAGCCCGATGCAATGGGTAGCCGGTGTCCGGATTCGTCACGCCCAGGAGCTGCTGGAAACCACCGACTACACAATCGACCGCGTAGCAAACCAAACCGGATTCACCACCACGAGCAACTTTCGTGCGCAATTCCAGGAGGTCGTCGGCACCACACCAGGCGCCTATCGCAGAACCTTCCGGCTGTGAGGCGAGCAGCGTCCGGCCGATTCACGTCGAGGAGATCGTCGCACTGTTCAACAGCAGAACACCGTCGACAGCATCGACGTACCCGGGCGGTCGGATCGCCGATCAGGCAAGCTGGGGGGCATGACGGACGCGCACGCCCAAAACCGCACACTGGTGTTGCTCCGGCACGCGAAGGCAGAACCCCCCGGTGACCAGCCGGATGTTGATCGGCCGCTGACAACCCGGGGCCGAGCGGACGCGGCGGCGGCCGGCGCGTGGCTGGCCCACCACGGCCTCCTCCCAGACGTGGTGATCTGCTCCTCGGCCCGCCGCACCCGGGAAACCTGGCACGGCGTGGCGATGGGAATGACCGGAGCGCCACCGGAGGGCGGCTCCGCGGGCCCGGCACCCGAGGTGCACTACGCCGACGACGCGTACGAGGCGCATCCGGCGGATCTGCTGGCCCTGGTGCGCCGGGTCGAACCGACCGCCCGGACGGTGTTGCTGATCGCCCACAACCCCGGCGTGTCACAGCTGTCGATCTTGCTCGACTCCGAGCAGGCGGACCGGGACCCACAACGGACCGGCCAGGCCGTCGTACACCGCACGACAGCGGAGTGGGCCGGCCTCGGCCGCCGGGACACCGTCATCACCACCGAGCACACCGCCCGCGGCTGAACCGCCGTCGCGCTGACGCTGGGCTGAGCCGCTGGACGGGCCGCCGTCGCGCTGAGCCGCTGGGCTGAGCCGCTGGGGCGAGCCGCCGTCGGGCTGAGCCGCTGGGGCGAGCCGCTGCCAGGTCGCGACGGCTCACCCCGCCGCTCAGGACGGCGGCGCTGTCGGCGGCGGCGGATCCGGCGGCGGTGGCATCATCGCGGTCGGATGGGACAGCCGGTTCTCCTCCACGATCAGCGTCCGCGCCCGCTTGCGCCGGTCCTGCCAGAACCACACCGTGGTGAGGAGGACTGCCAGCCCGGCCAGGATGAAGACCCAGCCGACCGCACGCAGGTCAACCCACCAGACGTTGGCCCGGACCGCGAAGGTGAGGATCGCCCCGAGGGCGATCAGGAAAATACCGCTACCAATGCCCATGTGCGCTGCACTCCCCCGTGCGATGGCTTCTGGGCGTTCTCTGCCTGACCTGATGCCGGTTACCCGCCGCCGCCGGGTGCTACCCCTGTCCGGGCCCATAACCCCGCCCCGGGCCGGTTGATGCTCGACGTGAGCAGCTACAGCTAACGCGACGGCCGGCGGGTCACCCCGCCGGCCGTCGATTCTGCCGGGTCTGCTCCGGATCAGCCCTACCCCCCGAAACGGGTCAGAACGCCTCCTCCGGGAGGTCCATGACGCTCAGGTCGACGTTCTCGATGATGCGCCGATCGGCACCGATGCGGGGCAGTACCTCGCGGGCGAAGAACCGGGCTGCGGCCACCTTGCCGGTGTAGAAGTCCCGGTCGGTGCCGGGGTCGCCCGCGAGCGCCGCCAGCGCCACGTCGGCCTGCCGCTGGAGCAGCCAGGCCACCACCAGGTCACCGATGGCGAGCAGGAACCGGCGGCTGCCCAGGCCGACCTTGTAGAGCGCCCGGGCCTCGCCGCCCTGCGCCTCACCGAGCCAGCCGGTCAGCGTACCGAGGATGCTCTGAATCTCGACGAGGGCGCGGCCGAGCGCCTGCCGCTCCTCCTTGAGCTGACCGTTGCCACCCTCGGCGGCGATGAACTCCTGAATCTCGCCGGCGACCGCCATCAGGGCCTTGCCGTTGTCCCGGACGACCTTGCGGAAGATCAGGTCGAGGCTCTGGATCGCCGTGGTGCCCTCATACAGGGTGTCGATCTTGGCGTCTCGGACGTACTGCTCCAGCGGGTAGTCCTGGAGGAAGCCGGAGCCACCAAAGGTCTGCAGGGACTCGTGGCCGAGCAGCTCGTACGCCCGCTCCGAGCCGACCCCCTTGACCAGCGGCAACAGCAGGTCGTTGACCCGCTTGGCCAGCTTCACGGTCTTCTCGTCGCCGGCCGCCTCGGCGATGGCGACCTTGTCCTGCCAGGTCGCGGTGTAGCAGACCAGGGCGCGCAGCCCCTCGGCGTACGACTTCTGCAGCAGCAGCGAACGGCGTACGTCCGGGTGGTGGGTGATCGTGACCCGGGGAGCGCTCTTGTCGGTCATCTGGGTCAGGTCGGCGCCCTGCACCCGGCTCTTGGCGTACTCGAGTGCGTTCAGGTAGCCGGTGGAGAGGGTGGCGATCGCCTTCGTACCGACCATCATCCGGGCGTACTCGATAATCATGAACATCTGCCGGATGCCGTCGTGCTTCTCGCCCAGCAGCCAGCCCTGGGCCGGTACGCCGTGCTCGCCGAAGGTCAGCTCGCAGGTGTTCGAGACCTTCAAACCCATCTTGTGCTCGACGTTGGTGGCGAAGACGCCGTTACGCTCGCCCAGCTCGCCGGTCTCCTCATTGAAGTGGTACTTCGGCACCACGAAGAGGGAGAGGCCCTTGGTGCCCGGCCCGCCCACGCCCTCGACCCCGACCGGTCGAGCCAGCACATAGTGGACGATGTTGTCGCTGAGGTCATGCTCGCCGGAGGTGATGAAGCGCTTGACGCCCTCGATGTGCCATGAGCCGTCCGGCTGCGGGATGGCACGGGCGCGGCCGGCGCCGACATCCGAGCCGGCGTCCGCCTCGGTCAGCACCATCGTGGAGCCCCAGCCCTGGTCGATGAAGAGCTTGGCCCACTTCCGCTGTTGCTCGGTGCCCTCAACGTGCAGGACGTGCGCGAACGACGGGCCGGAGGCGTACATCCAGACCGCGGCGTTGGAGCCCAGCACCAGCTCGGCGAGCGACCACCAGAGGGCGCGGGGTGCGTTGCTACCGCCAAGCGCCTCGGGCAGGTCCAGCCGCCAGAACTCGGCGTCAATGAACCGGCGGTACGACTTCTTGAACGATTCCGGCAGCGGCGCGGTGTGCGTCGCCGGATCGAAGACCGGCGGATTGCGGTCGCTGTCCGTGTAGCTGGCTGCCAGGTCTTCCCGGGTCAGGCGGTCGACCTCGGCGAGGAAGCTACGGGCGGTGTCGACATCCAGCTCCGTGTAGGGAGCGTGGCTGAACGCCCGGTCCGCCCCGAACACCTCGAACAGGTTGAACTCAAGGTCCCGAAGGTTGCTCTTGTAGTGGGTCATGGTCGCTGGCCCCGCTTCCGGACGCGTGTTACCGATCAGTAACCCCGACTGTATTACTCACGGGTAGGCAACGACAAGCCCTTCACCCCTCCGCCGTGCCAACCTCCCAATTCGGCACGGCGACCGAACCCCCGGACCGAGCACCGGTGTACTCCATCAAGACCAGTGCGATGTCGTCGTCAAGCCGGTCATACACCCACTCGACCAGCGCCGCTTCCAGGGACGCCAGCCCGTCGGCGACAGTGCCGTGCCCGAGCAACCGCCAGGCTCGATCGGTGGTCGGGAAAAACTCGCCGTCCCGCCGGGCTTCGCCGAGTCCATCAGTGAACAACAGCAGCCGGTCGCCCGGCTCCAACCGCTCCACCCGGGCCCGGACCGCCGGCATGAACCCCAGCGGCGGAGCCGGCGCCGGCGGCTCCAGCGCGATCACCGCACCCCGGCGCAACAACAGTGGCGCCGGATGTCCGCAGTTGACGATGGTCAACGTGCCACCCCGCTCCTCGACCAGAGCCGCGGTCACGAAGTCCTCGTCACCCCCGCTCCGGGCCACCGCCCGGTCCAGATCCGCGACGACCGCTCGCAGATCGGCCCGCTCGTACGCCACATGTCGGTAGGAGCCCAGCACAATGCTGGCCAACCGGACCGCGTCCAGGCCCTTCCCCCGAACATCCCCAATGATCATGCGTACGCCGTACGGCGTGTCCAGGGCCTCGTACAGGTCACCGCCGATCTCCGCGGTGGCCGTGGAGGAGATGTATCGGGCGGCGACGGCCAAAGAGCCGGTCTGCGGACCGAGCGGACGGAGTACGGCCTGCTGAGCAACCGTGGCGAGCTTGGACAACTCCTCGATCCGCTCGGCCTGCCGCTGCCGGATCGACGCCATGGTGGCCGCCAACGCGGCGCCCAGAGCGATGCCAGCTACCGCGACCGCGGCCGACAGTGACCTGACCCCCTCGGCCACCGCAAAGCCGACACCGAGGAAGACGGCTGCGACCCCTACTCCCAGCACCACCTGCCAGGAGGCCAGGGCGGCGGCCAGGAACGGGGCAGCGATCAGTAGAGCGATGTAGCTGGCCCCACGACCATCGGCGCTCTCCAACGCCGAGACAATTACGAGCAGGGCAAGAGCCGCGCCGAGGCCGGCGCGGGATCCGGGGCCCAGTGGGCCGCGGCCCAGCTGGGAAAGCTGTGTGCGTACGAGGGACAGCATGCCTGATGGACAGTGGTCGTTGAATGAACCTGACCTGACATCTGAGGTAGTTCTGACTGTGCGGGTCACCCCGGGAAGCCGTTCGCGGTTGGCGGCGGGCTCAGCCCAACACCTCGTACCGAACCTCGACGTGCCCCGCGCTCAGTGGGGCGATCACTGCGAAGGCCGCCTGGGACAGGTCGATGCAGCGCCCCGTGACGAATGGGCCCCGGTCGTTGATCCGCACGGTCACCGACGTACTGGTAACCGGGTTGGTGACCCGCACCATCGTGTCAAACGGCAGGGTCTTGTGAGCGGCCGTCATCGCCGACGGGTCAAAGACTTCCCCACTCGCCGTCAGCTGCCCCTCGGAGTAGTAGGAGGCACCGCAGGAACCGGTCTCCACCACGGTCGGGGCGGCGCTGGTCGGCGTCGTCGCGGTCGGGGCGGCGCTGGTCGGCGTCGTCGCGGTCGGGGCGGCGCTGGTCGGCGTCGTCCTGGTCGGCTGCGGCGTCGTGGATCTCGGCTTACTCCGGGACGGCGCCTCGGTCTGCCGGACCGGCGTGGGGCTCGCGGCCGGAGCGGACGAGGCGCTCACGCTCGGCGACGCGGAGGGTGGGGCGGGTGTAGCGGCCGGAGAGTCACCCGTGGTCGGCGCGACCGAGGCGGACCAGTCGGGCTCGTTGGCAGAGGTCAGCCGGACGGTGCCCACGGTCCCACCGATCGCGAGCACGACACCGATCGCCGCGGTTGCCGCGACGCCGGTCGAGGAGACCCTTCGGGTACGCGCATGCCTGCCGGCCACCAGCCCGATCCTTTCGCCACCTGAACAAAGCGGGTCGGACCGTAACGAGCGAAGCACATCCGAAGTCAACGTGATCATGGAGGTATTGCCCGATTTATGACTAAACGAATAGCCGATCATCCGATCGGTAATAGTCCGGCCAGCCGATCAGCCGGCAGTGGACCAAAATAGCGGCATGCGCCCCGAGCTGAGTGGACGTCTCGCCGAGCTGATCCGTTGGATTGACCCGGGACCGGGTGCCACCCATCTGGTCAGTGACATCTCCGGCTGGTGGCGGGACCCGGTGGTGCTGGCCAGCCTCGGCCCCGCCCTGGTCCAGCCCTTCCAGCAGTCCCGGCCGACGGTAGTGATCTCCCCGGCGGTCACCGGCTACCTACTCGGACCGCTCGCCGCGACCGCGCTCGGCATCGGCTTCGTCGCGGCCCACAAGCCCGGTGACGGTCGCCTCCCCCCGGGCACACTCACCTGGGCGCAGGGCCCGCCGGACTACCGCGGGCGCCGACTCGACCTCGCCGTACGGGACCGGAACCTCGAAGCCGGAGACCGGGTGCTGGTGGTGGACGACTGGGTCTCCACCGGAGCCCAGGTGCGTGCCCTCTACGACATCTGCGCGACCCGAGGCGCCACCCCGATCGGCACCGCCACGGTGGTGGCCGACTGCCCCCCGGACGTCGCTGCCGAGCTCCAGATCCAGAGCCTGCTCACCGGCGCCGACCTCACCCCCTGAGCCACAACCGAGATAGCTCGGCAGTCGGGGGCAACTCGGCCAGTCGGGGGCACTCGGTCAGTCGGGGCAGCTCGGCCGACCGAGGCCAGTCGGTGCGGGTCGGTCAGCCGAGATCAGCCGAGGCTAGTCGTCGTCGGTCAGCCGGTTAGCCGGCGCAGCTCCGGCAGCTGGGAGGCAACCTCCACCAGGACCGCCTCATCCCCTGCGTACCAGCTACTGGACCGGGGCCAGTGGGTGATCACGTCGGTGAAACCGAGCGCCGCGGCCCGCCCCACCTGCTCGGCGAAGAACTCTGTGCTACGGAGTGAGAAGACGGGCGCGGAGTCCACCAACAGGTGCCGATCGAGGGAACCGGGCTCACGGCCGTCCGACGCCAGCGACTTGTCCAGCCGAGCGGACAGGTCCGCCACGCCCTCCCACCACGCCTCCAAGTCATCGGTGGTGGGACCGGTGGTGATCCAGCCCTGCCCGTACCGGACCGCGAGCCGCATCGAACGAGGCCCGTTGGCGGCGACGACGAACGGTACCCGCGGCGTCTGGACGCAGCCCGGGTTGCTCCGCGCGTCAACCGCGGTGAACCAGTCACCCCGCCACGTCGTCCCATCCTCGCGCAACACCAAGTCAAGCAGCTCGACGAACTCGCTGAACCGGTCCACCCGCTGCCGTGGCGAAAGGGTCTCGCCACCGAGCACCGCGGCGTCGAACCCGATGCCGCCCGCGCCCAGACCGAGCAGGGCCCGACCGCCGGACACATCGTCAAGGGTGGTGACCTGGCGGGCGAAGGCGGCCGGATGCCGGAAGTTCGGCGACGCGACCAGGGTGCCCAGCCGAATCTGGCGGGTCGCGGCCGCGGCGGCGGTCAGGGTGGTCATCGAGTCGAACCAGGGCCCGTCCACCAGATCCCGCCAGCCCAGGTGATCATAAGTCCAGGCATGGTCGAAGCCCCACTCGTCCACCTGCCGCCAACGCCGCTCCGAATCCGCCCAGCGCTGGTCTGGAAGGATCACAATGCCGATCCGCATGATCACCAGCCTATCTGCCTTCCCGCACGGCAGCAGGAGACCAGTGCGAAGACTCGGCGGTACGCGGGCGGATTCACCCAACTGTTGATCGCCGCGACCAGCGAAGCACCGCCCGTCAGCGCAGCGGCTTCGCCATCTGCTGAGTGGTCACCTCATACCCGCTGCGCTCGTACAGGGCGAGCGCCGGCTTGTTGTGGCCGAAAACATTGAGCCCCAGGCGCAGCGCTCCCGCCTCCCGGGCCAGCTCCTCGGCCGCCGACAGGATGGCAGCGCCGTAGCCCAGCCGTCGGTGGGCGGGATCAACCCTGATATCGAAAATCCAGGCCATCTCCGCCGACTTGCTGCGTGGATCGTCCAAGCCGAGCCAGAGGACTCCGACCGCCTCCCCGCTACTGTTCTCCGCCACCAACAGCCGGTGGCGCTCAGTGGCCAACCCGTGGGGCAGGTACTGCTCCCGATCCCGAAACGCCTTCCTCCGGGCTGTTTCGGTCGAGACCAACCCGGTCTGGGACTCCACATACTCGCGGAGCTGCTGATCTGAGTAGACGTCGTACTCGTCCTGGCGCATGTCCCGCAGTTTCACGACCTGATCCATGGTCGAAGGCTACTGGGGGCACGACCAGGGCCGGCCGCAGTAGTCCGCTTGGGACACAACGGGCCAACTAGCCGCCCAGGTAGAGGCGGAAAGGCGCCCAGCGGGGTCGAACAGCACCCGTACCCGCTGCTGTGGTTGGTGGTCGGCGACCGTCGAACCCAGCTCCATCGCGTGCGCCACCGCTGCATCCAGGTGGCGTCAGCAGTACCCAGGCATGGACCTGAGCACGCTGGGACAACACCTGTTCGTTGAAGGCCTCTCCGTGGTCTCGCCAACCCACATGGAGATCAGCTTCCTTCGGCGGCCTCGACTTGCTGTGGTTGACGTGGACGCCTCCGAGCGCGTTCGAGGTGGCACCTAGCCGCCCAGCGCCTCGGGAATCCTGAGTTCACACCGGCGCGGTCGGCCGCCAGAAGTTCGGCACTGCCCGATCTGACCGGAGCTGACGGCACACTGGGGCATGCAGCTCTCCGAAGATCACGATTTGAGCGCCGCGATCAGGAATGCTGGCTCACCTGCCTGGTCATGCGGGGGTAGGGCCTGGGCCGTCGGAAGGAAGCCCGATCCCACTTGATTTGATTACTCCATGTACGTCACGGCTCCTGATCGCATTGGTGAAGTCCAGCTCTCTGATGGGCGGCTGCTGGGTTGGGCGGAGTGGGGACCGCCGGATGGGACACCCGTGCTGTTCTCTCCTGGTGCCGCCACCAGCCGATGGCTCGGATTCGGTGCCGAAGTCATCGACCGGCTCGGCGTACGACTCGTTTCGGTGGATCGTCCAGGGCTCGGTGTCTCGACGCCGTTGCCCGGTCGAACGTTCGCCGACTTCGTCGCGGACCTCCGACAGTTCACCACGATGCGCGGGTTGGGTCGGCCTGCGATGGTCGGGAACTCGCAGGGCGCGCCGTTCGCGCTGGCCTGTGCGGAGGGAGGTGTCACCGCTGCCCTCGCCATCGTTTCCGGCGCGGACGAGGTGGCCGCGCCGGAGTTCGCCTCCGCACTGCCGGCCGAGCTACGCAAGCTCGTCGATTGGACGGTACGGGACGCGGCTGAAGCAGAGCGCTTCTTCGCCGGGTACAGCGCCGACTCGCTGCTTGACTTCGTACTGAGTGGCAGCCCCGAGTGTGACCTCGCGGTGTACCGCGAGCCCGGGTTCGCGGCCGCCTATCGCCGGGCCCTGAACGAGGCGTTCGCGCAAGGGGCAGCTGGGTACGCACGGGACACGGTGCTGGCGATGAGCCCCTGGCCCATCGACCTCGGCAAAATCTCCGTACCAGTCGACGTCTGGTACGGCGAACTGGACCAAAGCCACTCGCCAGACAACGGATCGTTGCTCACTGCCCGGATACCCGGCGCGCAGCATCACCTCGTACCAGCGATCGGTGGAGCGGTGCTGTGGACCCATGCCGAGCCGATCCTCAACACCCTGTTGACCAAGGCAGGCACCTAACCGTCGCCAACCGCAGCCGCGGGCGTCGCCCGGTCGCGGTTTCTCTCGCCGTCCCGGCCACGGTTGAGGCTGTCGATGTGCCGCTTTCGACCGTGTCGACCGGTGGAACGGGCACGGATCGGTCATGCCGCTGGATCTTGCGCCATGACCTCCTCGGCCAGGAGACTTGCCTTGCAGTAAGCAAACGTGAGGAATGCACATGGGCGAGGACAGCGCCGTACCGATGGATGTCGCCGAGCGTCTGACGACCAGGCGGCAAGGGTTGTTCCGGAAGGTGGTAACCGGCGAGACCGTGGGCCTCAGTGACCGGGACACGGTCGTACGGTGGCTGCGCGAACTCCATCTGGAGCGAGACCAGACGGTGATCATCCATCGTTCGTGGGGGGCGGTTTGCGTGGTCGGCGAAGGACAGGCCCCGACCGACATCATGATGAGCGATGGTGACCGGACGTGGTATGCGGCCCGCGCGGGAAGCAATATCCCACAAAAGCGTCCCCAGCTAACCCCGAACGAGGTAGAGCACGTCATGCTCGATGCGCTGACCTCAGATGCGCCGCCTCAGTGGCCAGAGTGGCGGGAGTTCTGACTGCACCGACACAGGAGCGTTACCAGCACATCGCCTAGGGCACGCACCCGTTCTACTCATACGCCGGAAGCCGCGGGCGTGACAGCGGCAAGAAGGCTAGGGACACCCGTCTGTGTACGGCCGCACCACTCGCCGCCTGTCCGCCAGATGACCTCCATACCGAGTGAAACGAGAAGGTCCACGAAGACGTCACCGATCGGACCAGAGAACAGCGCCACCAAGTTTGGTTCAGACCGCTCAATGTCTCGGTAACAAAAGTGCCGGTAGGAAAAGAAATATCCGATGGCCTCTCGTACCACCGTCTCCGCGTTCGGGCCAACCACCTTGGCCTCAACGAGCTAGTGAAGAACCTTCCCGTCAACGGTGAGGTCACAGGGGTGGGTGTTGTTGGCTACCGTCATGCCGACGCCTTTAGCTTGTGCTGCTAGGCGCCGGCACAACTCCGCTGGCTCGGTGGTGGCCGCGAAGGCCTCGGCATGCTCGCCCTGCCAGGAGCGGGCGCTGCCCGCGAGTGCGGGACCGCATGTCGTCGGCGGCCCGGTCCGCGACCCGGCAGCCGACCGAGACGGACCCTTCGGCTGGGGTCTGCCGATGACCGATGGGTCGATCATCCGGCTGTTGATGTCCGGCGTCGCCCTGCGCCTACCCGGCCATTTCTCATCACCACCAGTAGACGCCTTTGCCACCGGTTACGAGCCGTCCTGGTAGCGAGTACACCGGATCATCGGCCTAACGCGGTCAGGTCAGTTGAGACAAGAACCTTTCCAATTCCGTGCCGACGGCGGCCAGCGCGTCGGTGTAGGCCCTTAGCGGTCCATGCGGCCGCAGGCCATGGTTAGCACCTTCGATAGTCAGGACCTTCTTGCCTGTCCGTACTGCAGCGTCAGGAACCCAGGTTCGATCGCGTGTCCCCCCGACGAGCAGGGCCGGCGCCGGGTTTCGGGTAATCGCCTCGGCCACTGCGTTGTCATCCAAGAGTGGCGTCAGCCAGATCGCCGGCAGTTGCCGCTCCGCCGCCAACCCGGCGGCGTGTGTCCCGAGCGACTTAGCGATGATCACGGGCTGTATGCCTGGTGCCGCATCGGCGAGCCGGTGCAGTGCCGCGGAGACGTGCGCCCTGACGAAAGGCTCAGGGCCGATGTCCAGCAGTCCGTTTGGCACGGTCCACGTGATGATCTCTATGATCGCGTCGAGGTCGGTGAGCGCTTCGTTGGCGAGGTTGAGCAACGGCGCTTGCGGGCCGTAACCGTGCCCTGGGACGATGACTCCAGCGATCATCCAGAGACTGTAGCGGCTTTGGTCCGGTCAAATCCTTCTGCACGAGCGAGGTCCCCTCGCCGAAGTAGGCAAGCGCGCGGGGGCCCGGTTCCGGGGAGGCTCGATCGTTCCTGGCGCAGGCTGCGTCGTTGTCACCGGCAGCTGGCTCGTCGAGGACCCACGGCAGCGGGAAGCGATCGGCATCGCGATGAGCCAGCACACCGGGCAAGCGGCACCGGCGCTGATCGCAGCACAGGCGGCCGCTCTACCGGAGCGACGTGGCGCCGCGGTGACCAACTCTGCAACGCTTGCTGCCACGATCGATGCCTGGCAATCCGGTTACGGCGTCGATCCAACTGCAACCAGTGCGCCCTGCGGCGGCAGGATCGACCGCTTCATCCGCACCGGATGGAACCAGGTCGTGCTCGTAG
This sequence comes from Salinispora fenicalii, assembly GCF_000514815.1. Lineage (GTDB taxonomy): Bacteria > Actinomycetota > Actinomycetes > Mycobacteriales > Micromonosporaceae > Micromonospora > Micromonospora fenicalii. Next base: position 24,763 of record NZ_AZWQ01000034.1, on the reverse strand, counting down.
GAGCCAACCTGGCGCGCATCGGGCCGTTCTGAGCCTGCGTAGGGCTCGCGAACGGATCTGTCAGAACTCCGATCTGACGATGCCCCTCTCCGGCTTCCGACCACAACCTCCTTGCCCACATACAAGCGTTTTGTACGCCGCTGCTGGCCGAAATTTCCCAGCGATGCGAGTAGCAATCGCATCTCGTTCCAACAAGCGATCAGTATATATTGGTAAATAACAATGAAGGGAGCGCAAACCGCCTCTGAACAGGGAAACTTGGAGTGGGTGACGGGAATCGAACCCGTACTGCCAGCTTGGGAATTGTCGATCTTCGGCAGGCCACAGGCTTGGCGGCCTGGTCTTGGCAGTCTCGCATGGCCTCGGCTGGCCCCTGTTGTCCTCGCCCAATGGCACGCTAATGGCACGCCATGGTTCGGAATCTGCCTACAGTTCCTCAGGAGCAGGCCGAAGCAGGTCTAGCTGCGGGTCAAAGCAGACAAGGCCATGCTCAGCGGCAATTCGTGCGGCACCGGCCGACACTTCCTCACAGCGGCTGTACACCATCGGGAAGTAGATGAACGGTCCCGATGCCTCCTTGATCAGTGGCCCCGTCGACCACGGGCTCCGCTCATCGTCGTCGTCCTGAGTGAGGTCGATCCACCGCTCAAGCAGGGCTTCGACGTAAGCCCGGATGCGCGGCGTCGGCGGGATCTGGCCTTTACCGACGTACCTCTCGTAAAGCGCCTTGAAGGTGGTCAGCGCTGCGGCGTTGTCAGCGGGCCTGTCACCTTCCCACACCGCCAAGTCGTAACTCATGAGCGGAGTGTGCCAGTCAGCGCTGACATGCCGCGCAGCGGCTACGGAGTAAGCGGTGGAAAGCGGATCTCCTCGTCGGTGAGGTTCCCCCGGTAGCTCGGAGGCTTGTCGAGGCGCAGTTGGCGCGGCGCGAATGGGTCGACCCGGATCGTGCCAAGGTGACGCTCGGGGACTACGCCCGGCGGTGGATCGATCAGCGGCCGAACCTGCGGCCTCGGACCGTTCACCTGTACGGCTGGCTGCTGGACAAGCACATCGTGCCGCACCTCGGCGGGATATAACTGGGTCGACTCGACACGCCGATGATCCGTGAGTTGCGGGCGAGACTTCTCGGCAACGGTGTGTCGGAGAGTATGGCGGCCAAGGCATACCGGCTGCTGCGTGCAGTGCTGATGACGGCCGTCAAGGAAGACGAGATCCTGACCCGGAACCCATGCCGGATGCTGGGTGCGGACCAGGAAAAGCCGGCAGAGAGGCCCGTGCTCACACTCGCCCAGGTCTTCAAGCTGGCCGACATCGTGCCGCCTCGGTATCGCGCCCTAGTCCTGGTGACCACCTTCGCCTGCCTGCGCTGGGGCGAGGTGGCAGCACTGCAACGGCAGGACATCGACACCGTGACCGGCACCGTTCGCGTACGGCAGGCGTACACCGAGCAGCGCGGGGTTGGCCTGGTCCTCGGTCCACCGCAGTCCGGGCGAGCCGGCGCATTGTCAGTCTGCCACCGACCGTTGTCGATGTTCTGCCGTGGCCACCTCGCGGCGGAGGTCGATGACAACCCTGAGGCGCTCGTGTTCAGCACTGAGAGCGGGCGGCCGATCTGGCGGGGCAACCTCAACAAGCTGGTGGGCTGGAGAGCGGCCGTGGCGCAGATCGGCCAACCGAACCTACACTCCACGATCTACGACACACCGGGAACACCCTCGCTGCCCGGACCGGGGCGAGCACTCGTGAGTTGATGGCCAGGACGGGACACGACTCGCCGCAGGCCGCGTTGATCTACCAGCACGCGACTACAGAGGCTGATCGCGCCATCGCCCAGTCGCTGCACGAAGCGATGCGTGCGGACCAGCTCAGGGCGAAGAAGCCGTCTGGTAGTGCGGCGAGGGGCATGGATGAGCCGGGCAGCAAGAAGGGCAAGAAGCAGCCGGCGGCCCGGGATCGCCAGGGCTAATGGCACGCGACGTAATTACCGATCTTGGAACATCGAAGGCCCTGGCGGGACATCTGTCCTGACCAGGGCTTCCGTGCGTGGAGCGGGTGACGGGAATCGAACCCGCACTGTCAGCTTGGGAAGCTGATGTTCTGCCATTGAACTACACCCGCAGGTGGGGCCACTCTACCTGAAGCACCGTGTGGCGCACACCCCGGCACCCGCCGACCCGAGCGAACCGCGCTCCAGCAGCCACCGGAGCGAGCTGAACCCGCAGCCGCGGAACGGCGGCGCCGGCGCATTCCCATTCGGACGAGCCCGGCCAGGGACATGGCATGAACTACCGGTAGGACCCCGCCGAGCCAAATCAGCATTTTCAAATTTATCGATGTCTTGTAAGGTCTGCCCCACGTTTCCTGCCATGGCACGCACACTCCCCCCGCTGTGCTGCCAGAAGGAGGTGGCCCATGGGCCTCCGTCACAACCTACTGTCCCGTCGAAGCGCCGGCATCGCGTCAACGTCGCTCGCGCTACTCCTCGGCGCCGTCACGGCCGGCTACGCCCCGGCGCACGCGGCACCGCTCCCGAGCCACGCCGCAGAGCACGGCGCGAGCGAGGAGTGCGAGCCGGTCCACGCCAACGCCAAGGCTCGGCCCGGCAGCATCACCGAACACGACCCGAACCACCTGACCGAAGCCCAGGTGGAAGCGCGGGAGAACGAGCTGGCCGAACTGGTGGAGATACAGGTACGGCGCCAGGGCGCCGCCGCCTTCGCACCCGTGGCTCCCGCGTCGGTCGCCATCCCGGTTGTGGTGCACGTCATCCAGGAGAACAGCACCCGGGCCGGCGGCAACATCCCGGACTCCATGATCTACTCGCAGATCGACGTACTGAACGACTCGTTCAGTGGGGCGACCGGTGGCGCCCCGACAGCCTTCAGCTTCGCACTCCAGTCGATCAACCGGGTCACGAACCCGAGCTGGTACCCGATCAACTATGGCTCCTCGTCGGAACGGTCAATGAAGAGGTCCCTGCGCACCGGCGGCGCGGACACCCTCAACATCTACCTCGGTGACCTCTCGAGCGGCCTGCTCGGCTGGGCGACCTTCCCGAAGCGCTCGATAAACAAGATGGACGGCGTCGTCGTGCTGAACGAGTCGCTGCCGGGTGGCACCGCCACCAACTACAACCTCGGCGACACCGGCACCCACGAGGTTGGCCACTGGTTGAACCTCTACCACACCTTCCAAGGCGGCTGTAGTGGCTCCGGGGACGAGGTCAGCGACACCCCGGCCGAAGCCTCCCCGGCCTACCAGTGCCCGACCGGACGGGACACCTGCTCCGCGGCGGGCGTGGACCCGATCCACAACTTCATGGACTACACCTACGACTCCTGCATGTACGAATTCACTCCGGGCCAGGCCAGCCGCATGCTGACCGCCTGGAATACGTATCGGGCTTAGCCCTCGACCGGCACAGTCCGCTGCCGGCTCCGACGTTCGGGGCCGGCAGCGGCTCTTGTGAGGCCGGCGCTCAGGCCGCCGCGCTGCCCTGATCGACGGTGGGGGCCGGTGGGGCGACACGTCGAGGTTGGCCGGGGCGACCCGACGCGGGCTGACCACCCGGCTCCAGCCAGACCTGAACAGCCGGTCTCGCCACGCCAGCGATGTCGTGCTGGGCGATCATCGCGACATCAATGCTGAACTCGAAGAGGCGCCAATCGATGTCATAGATCGCGCAGTGCCGACGAGCTAAGCGGGTCACCCGGGTCTGATCCGTCACCAGGTGCGCACGGCCCGCCAGGTAAGCCTCGTCGTCACTCTCCTCGGCGGGGAAAGAATGCAGCGCGTAACGCCCGTCGCGCTCCAGGTCGCGCCGCTTGGGCGAGTCAATCACGAAACAGAATAGGCCCTCCTCGGTGAGCACCGGGGAGACCGGATGCACGCGAGGACCGCCGTCGGCGCGGACCGTGGCCAGGTAGCCCAGGCCCGGCCCGTACTGCTGAAGAAGCCGGCGGACCCCATCGGCGAGGCGAGGTACGTCGGCGGCGAACTCGGACCAGGAAGCCATACCCGCACCCTATCGAACGTGCGTTCGAATGCCCAGGCGAAATGGGCGCGTGTCGCCCCACTCGCTATGGTGGTCCGATGCTTCTCTCCGATCGTGACCTGGCCGCCGAAATCAAGGCCGGCACGCTGGCGCTGGAGCCGTTCGATCCCGCGCTGGTCCAGCCGTCCAGCATCGACGTACGGCTGGACAAGCTCTTCCGGGTGTTCAACAACCACCTCTACACGCACATCGACCCGTCCCGGCAGCAGGACGACCTGACCTCGGCGGTCGAGGTGCCCGACGGCGAGCCGTTCGTGCTGCACCCCGGCGAGTTCGTGCTCGCCTCCACCCTCGAGGTCATCTCACTCGGGGACCAGCTCGCCGGCCGGCTGGAAGGCAAGAGCTCCCTTGGCCGGCTCGGGCTGCTCACCCACTCGACCGCCGGCTTCATCGACCCGGGCTTCTCCGGCCATGTGACGCTGGAGCTCTCCAATGTGGCGAACCTGCCAATCATGCTCTGGCCCGGCATGAAGATCGGTCAGCTCTGCATCTTCCGCCTCTGCTCACCCGCCGAGCACCCATACGGATCGGCCGTCTACGGCTCCCGCTACCAGGGGCAGCGGGGCCCCACGCCCAGCCGCTCCTGGCAGAGTTGGCGCACCTGGCCGACGCGCTGACGCTGGGCGGGTGGCGGCTACTCGCGAGCGACCAGCGACCACTCGCTGCGACCAACGGCTACCAACGGATGACCAGCGGACGAGCCGACGGGTGACACCCGCCCGGGAACCGGCAGACGCACACGACGAGGCCCCGGACGACTTGTCGTCCGGGGCCTCGATTCAGTCGCCGGCTCAGCCTGGTCGACGGAAGCCGGCGATCGACGGCATGGTGTTGATGCTGGAAACCATGACCGGCTTTCCGGTCCGGGGCGCGTGCACCATCTGGCTGTTACCGAGATACAGGCCGACATGGTGCAGGTTGCCGGGGCTGGAGAAGAAGACGAGGTCGCCAGGGCGCGCGTCGGAGCGCGAAATCGCCCTGCCCTCGTTCCACTGGGCGCCGGTGTAGTGCGTCAGATAGATACCGGCCGCCTTGTACGCGTACTGCGTCAGTCCGGAGCAGTCGAACGAGTTGGGGCCGGTGGCACCCCACACGTACGGGTCACCCACCTGAGCGCAGGCGGTCCGGATGGCAGTCCGGGCAGCCTCGCTGACCACACCGTTGATGGTGGGGCACTGCGGGGTCGACACCGTAGTCACCGGGAGCGAGTCCTTGAGCCGCTTGATCTCAGCGTCGATCTGCTTCTTCCTCGCCGCCAGTTCGCTCTCCTGCGTATCCTGTGCGGCAATCAGTTCATCGAGCGCTTTCTTCTGATCCTCGTACTCTCTGCGGACCTTCAGCACTTCCTCGAGCTGCTTGTGCTCCATAGCGGCAACCCGATTCAGCAGGGCCAGATCCTCGCTGATCCCATTCGGATCATCGCTCACCAGCAGCGCGCCGAGCTCCCGCGACGGACCAGTGATGTAGTACTGCGAGGCCATGCTGCCGATCCGCCGCATCGCGATCTCGCTCTTTTCCTGGAGCGGAGCGAGCTTCTTCGCCAGGTCCTCCGATTTCTCGCGGTTGACCTTAAGCTGCGCCCGCACCTTGTTGTACTGCGCAATCGTGGGCTCCATTTCACGCCACTGCTCGTCGATCGCGGCCTCGATCTCCTCCACGGACGGCTCGGCGTACGCGGGGACTGCCAGCGCACCGAGACTGACCGCGACCGCGGCGACTGCGGCGAGCAGGCCGTGAGCGGCCCGACGCAGCCCTCCCGGACGGCGCGGCCATGCCGAGTCCTGACAATGAGGGGGCGTGGTTGCCACCGGCACCGACTCCTTTTGCAACCCGGACAACGGGGCGCCTCGGGACAAGGGGGGGATACGAGGCAGACGATCCACCGTAGCCAACGCACAACGATAGGGAGGGCCCGGTGCGGAATCAAGGCAAACGACCGGCTTTCACTTCTGCGTAGTCGCCCGCCCACAAATAGTGCCCGGCCCTACTCAGGAATTACGGACATTTCCAATAAATTGACATCCACGACCATTACCTTCGGTAATCATTTCGGTCGGGCCGACGGCAGAGCGACCGGCGACAGCACCTGGTGGGTGCCGCCGCCGTCCCCGTCCAGAGCAAGATCAGCCCGCGACCCGCTCACCCTCCTCGTTGACCTGCGGCTGTTCCGGGCGTACCGACCGGAGCAGAACGCTGGCCACGTCAACCACCTCGACCTGCTCGCCAGCGCCCTTGCCGTTCACGCCGTCGTTGAGCATCGTCGAGCAGAACGGACAGCCGACCGCAACCGTCGCTGCGCCGGTCGACATGGCCTCCTCGACCCGATCCACGTTGATCCGCTTACCGATCTTCTCCTCCATCCACATGCGGGCGCCGCCAGCGCCACAGCAGAAGGAGCGTTCACTGTTCCGCGGCATCTCGGTGACCTCACCCTGGACCGCCGTACCAAGCACCTCACGCGGCGGAGCGAAGACCCGATTGTGCCGGCCCAGGTAGCAAGGGTCGTGGTAGGTGACGCCGCCATCGATCGGCTGCACCGGGGTCAGCGCGCCGGTGGACACCAGGTGGGCCAGCAGCTGGGTATGGTGCACCACCTCGAATTCCCCACCGAGCTGCCCATACTCGTTGCCCAGGGTGTTGAAGCAGTGCGGACAGGTAGCGACAATCTTGCGCCGGCTCTTCTCCCGGCCGTCAAACGCCTCGTTCAGAGTCTCAACGTTCTGCTGGGCGAGCATCTGGAAGACAAACTCGTTGCCGATCCGGCGGGCCGGATCGCCGGAGCAGGTCTCCCCCTCGCCCAAGATGGCGAAGGAAACACCGGCCTCGTGCAGCAGCGTGGCGACCGCCCGGGTGGTCTTCTTGGCCCGGTCCTCGAAGGCCCCGGCGCAGCCAACCCAGAACAGGTACTCGAAGTCGTCAACTTCGCCGACCCGCGGCACCTCGAAATCGAGACCCTTGGTCCAATCCTCTCGGGTGTTCTGCGGGGCGCCCCACGGGTTGCCCTTGTTCTCGAGGTTGCGCAGCATCACCCCGGCCTCCGAGGGGAAGCTGGACTCGATGAGCATCTGGTAGCGGCGCATATCGACGATGTGGTCAACGTGCTCGATGTCGACCGGACACTGCTCGACGCAGGCCCCACAGGTGGTACAGGACCAGAGCACCTCCGGGTCGATGACGCCGAACTCCTCGGCGCCCCCGATCAGCGGCTTCTCCGCCTCGGCGAGCGCCAGCGCATCAACATGGGCGAGTTGCCCGTCAGCGGCCTTCTCCGCACCGGTCAGGTCCTTGCCACCACCGGCCAGCAGGTACGGGGCCTTTGCATAGGCGTGATCGCGGAGGCTGAGCACCAACAGCTTCGGCGACAGCGGCTTACCGGTGTTCCACGCCGGGCACTGGGACTGGCAGCGGCCGCACTCGGTGCAGGTGCTGAAGTCCAACAGTCCCTTCCAGGTGAACTGCTCGACCTGGGCAACGCCGAACTGGTCCTTCTCCGGATCCGCTTCCTCGAAGTCGAGGAGCTCGCCGTTGCTGATCATCGGCCGCAGGGCACCGAGCCCAGAACCCGGCCGACCGGGGGTGCGCTTGAAGAAAATGTTGGGGAAGGCCAGGAAACGGTGCCAGGCGACCCCCATGGTCACGTTCAGCGAGATCACGATCAGCCAGGTCATCGAGATCGCGATCTTGATGACGGCGGCGACGCTGACCCCGGCCTCCCAGTTCGGTAGCAGGCCACCGACCGCATGGCTGAGCGGCGCCGCCCAGACCGGGTACTCAAAGTGATCAGTGGCGACCTTGAAGCCCCGGATGAGAAAACCCATCACCAGGACGCCGAGAATGACGGCCTCGACGAAGTAGCCCTGCCACATGGTCGAGCCCGTGAACCGGGACCTTCCACCGGGCCGGGTCGGCCGGTTCCGCAGCCGGATCGCGATCAACACCAAGATGCTGGCGATCCCGAAGATGCCGAGCCATTCGGTGACGAGACCGTAGACCGCCCAGTTCCCGACCAGCGGGAGCCCGCCGGTTGGGGAGACGACCTCGAAGTACGCCTCCAGCACCAGCAGCGACAGCACGATGAACCCGACCATCACGAACCAATGCGCGGCTCCCACGAGGCTCCAGCGAAGCATCCGGGTGTGACCCGCGGTCTCCGCCAGCATCGTCCTCGTCCGCGCGGCCCGGTCGGTGAAGCGGGTCGGATCCGGCTGGCCCAGCCGGATCACGGCCACCATCTTCATGACTGCCCGCACGGCGAGCCACACCGCCACAGCGGTGATGGCGGCCGCGATGATCGTGGTGACGATCTGGACGCTGCCCATCGAGTCGGCCCTCCCGGTCTACTACTGCCTCGAGCGGCTCGGCGATCGGCACCCGGTCAGGGACGCGGTCGCGAAACTCTCGCCACGTCCTCGACTCGGACCGATCGTTGACCTTGCCTCGCCCGGTCGTGCAGTGCAGCCTACGCGCGAGGTTACCCAGCGGTAACGTGACGCATCTCGCATCCCGAACGCCGCCGTCCTGCGCCACACCATAAGGTGCCGCGCCCGGCAGCGCCGGTTGGGGCCGAGTCGACCGAGCTGGCTAGGCTGGCGCGCCGGTTCCGGCCGGCGCGCGAGTCAACGCGTGGTCAACGCCAGCGCGAGAGCAGGATCAGGGAGCCGACCATTGCGCCGAAGCCCACCGCGAGGTTCCAGTAACCCCACGACATGACCGGATACGCCTGCTCGGAGAGGTAGTAGACCACCAGCCAGCCGATGCCGGCGACGATAAGCGCGACCGCCGTAGCCGGCACCCAGACCGGGCTAGGCTTACGCGTCGCCGCCGTCGCCGTCGGACGCACGTCCGTCGGCGGGGTGTACACCTTCTTCTTACGGACCTGAGACTTGGGCACGACGCTCTCCAGAGGGGGTGACGACCTCGTCCGGCCTGACAACCGGGCGCGAGGGCGACGGTCCATGGCCAATAATGTTCGACAGCTAGCGTAGTCCGGAAGACCCGTTCAGGCCACGAAAGGGTCTTCTCCAACACCCCGGAGGGGGCAGCGGAGCGGGCTGGCATGCGATGAGGGGAGGGAACCCCGTGGAGTACACATCCGGCGCGGCCTCCTGGCGGAAGGTACTCCGGCGGGTCATCGCCGCCCTCATCCGGCGCCCGCGGCAGCGCCGACTCGGCTGGCCGGTCGGCGTGCCGTTGATCGCCGTCGCGGCCGGACTGCTCTTCACCACCACCGCTACCACCGCCGGGGGCACCACCCTGCGCGAGGACCGGCGCCCCCAACTCAACCAGCTCATCCAGGACCGCCACCACGAGGTGGCGACCAGCGAGCAGCGGGCGGCGGAGCTCCGCGCGACGGTCGAGGCTCGCACCAGTGCTCTCGCCGGTTCCGACGGGACGATCCAGCAGCAGCAGGAGCGGGCGGCAGCCAGCCAGGAGCCGGCCGGGTTCACCGCCCTCACCGGCCCCGGAGTAACGGTGGAGCTCGACGACGCGCCACGGCGCAGCGACGGCAGCCTGCCCACGGGCGGCGCCACCAACGACGACCTGGTGGTGCACCAAGGTGACGTACAGGCCGTGGTAAACGCCCTCTGGGCCGGCGGCGCGGAGGCGATGTCAATCATGGATGTCCGCGTACTCGCCACCAGCGCGGTACGCTGCGTCGGTAACACCCTGCTGCTCCATGGCCGGGTGTATTCCCCTCCATTCAAGATCGTAGCGATCGGCGACCCCGCTACCCTCCAGCGGGCCCTCGCCGAATCTGAGGGAGTCCGGTTGTTCAGAGACCTGGCGAACATTTACAAGCTGGGCTACGAGGAGACTGTCTCCACCGTGACGGTGCCAGCATTCGATGGCTCGGCCGCACTCCGTTGGGCGACGGTGCCCGAATGACCAGGGCATCGGAGGGCTGGCAACCCGATCAGGACGACGACCAGACGGCGCTCCTGCCGCGGCTGGAACGCCCCTGGCAGCAGCCCCGGCACGCCTCGGAGCAGCCATCGCCCCCGCCGGGGCCCCTGCCCCAACCGGACGCGCCGAGCCAAGTGGACCCGCTCAGCCAACCGGACCCGCTGAGCCGACCAGGCCCGCTGAGCCGGCCATCACGGTCAACCGACACGCCGCAGCACCGACCGAGTCAGGCGCCACGGCACTCGGCCGGCCTCGCCTCCACACCTCCAGCCGGCTCGACCTTCGACGCTGCGTACCCGTCCACGCCGCCGCCACCAGTGCCGGCGGCCGACCGGCCACTTGATCAGCCGCCCGCAGCCCACCGGGATCTTCGGCCCGAATCCCCACCCCACTCGTCCGGACCGGCCGCCCCTTCCCCACCACCAAGCCCGGTCAGCCCGCGGCAGCCAGCATGGGACCGCACCCCATCGACTGCGGACGCCCCCACCGCGCTCATCCCCACGACACCGCTGCGGGCCACACCCCCGAATACCGGCACACCCCCGAATACCGGCGCAACCCCGGGTGCCGGCCCAGCCCCCGATGGCACTGGCGCTGCGGCTGATCCGGCGGCCACCGCGCTCATCCCGCGGTTGGCCAGCCACACCCTTCCGCCACCCGACTCCACCGCCCTGATGGGCGCCGTGCCCCAGCCACCGCGCGACGCGGACTCCACGGCCGAACCCGTCATCGAGGAGCCGACCCAGCCGCGCCGCGGTGAGCGGGTGATCAAGCTACGCCCAGAGCAGTCCACCGACGGCTACAAAAGCGTCTACTCGGAGTTGACCCGGCCGACGTTCTGGTCCCGCCTCCGCACCGGCATCCGCGCCGCCGGCGAGGTGCTCATCACCTTCGGCATCGTGGTGCTCCTCTTCGCCGGGTACGAGATCTGGGGGAAGTCGGTGATCGTCAACGCCCACCAGAACGACCTCAGCCAGCAGCTCGCCGAGGCGTGGGGGCCCACCGGTGACCCGACTGTGACGCCCTCCACCACTTCCTCGTCCACCCCCGCCCCCGCCTCCGCCCCGCCGAAGGTGCAGGGCACCCCGATCGCCGGCCTGTACATTCCGCGGCTCGACAAGAACTGGATCGTCGTCGAGGGGGTGACCCAGAAGGACCTCCGATACGCCCCGGGCCACTATCCGACGAGCGCCCTCCCCGGCCAGCTCGGCAACTTCTCCATCGCTGGGCACCGGAACCGGGCCACCTTCTGGCGACTTGACGAGTTGGACGACGGCGACGTGATCGTTGCCGAGGACCGGGACAACTGGCACGTCTACCGCGTCACGCGCAACCACATCGTCAAACCGAGCGAGGTGGCGGTGGTGGCGCCGGTTCCCGGCGAACCGGACGCCAAGCCGACCGACGCGATGCTCACCCTGACCACCTGCCACCCGAAGTTCGACAACTACGAACGCCTGATCATCCACGCGAAGCTGGACCGGACCCAGCCCAAGTCGGCGGGTCGCCCGGCGGAACTGGGGGGCTGAGGAGATGTACGCCTGGATCTGGCGGAAGTTGCCGTTCGGGCTGCCCGGCAAGCTGGCCGGCAGCGTCCTGTTAACGACGGCCACGGTCGCTCTGCTCTGGTACGTGGTCTTCCCCTGGGCTGAGCCACTGCTCCCCTTCGACGATGTACAGGTCAGCCAGGAGACGGGGGACCCCGGGGACCCGGGTGTTCCCGGCTTCCCGCCGGCCGGCGACGGGCCGGCACCGACCGAGGACGGGCACGACCTGCCGTACGACACGGACGAGAACAACCCACCCCCCTCCCCGGAGGAGTGACCCGTGCGCATCCTGGTCATCGACAACTACGACTCGTTCGTCTTCAACTTGGTGCAGTACCTGGGTCAGCTCGGTGCCGAGTGCGAGGTGCGCCGCAACGACGAGATCAGCGTCGCGGAGGTCGGGCAGGCCAACGCGGACGGCGTCCTGCTCTCCCCTGGCCCGGGCAGCCCGGATCGCGCCGGCATCTGCCTGGACGTCATCCGGGAGTACGCCGGCGAGCTCCCCCTCTTCGGTGTCTGCCTCGGCCACCAGGCGCTCGGGGAGGCGTTCGGCGCCACCGTCGCCCAGGCTCCGGAGTTGCTGCACGGCAAGACCTCCGAGGTCCGGCACCAGGGTGTGGGGGTACTGGCCGGCCTACCGGAGGTATTCACCGCGACCCGCTACCACTCGCTCACTCTCGTACCGGGGACGTTGCCGGACGAGTTGGAGGTCACCGGTTGGACCGGCTCCGGCGTGGTGATGGCGATGCGCCACCGGACGTTGCCGATCGAGGGGGTGCAGTTTCACCCCGAGTCGGTCCTGACCGAGGGCGGACACCTCATGCTCGCGAACTGGCTGGCGTCCTGCGGCTTCCCGGAGGCGCTGGAGCGCGCCCCCGCATTGGCGGCCGAGGTCGACGCGCGCCGGCGCTCTGCTTTCAGCACCATCTAGCTGACAGTCAACCAGGCCGCGCGACACCCCGTATCGTCGCGCACCCGTCAGCGGTCGCCACCGCGCCCCGCGCCCGTAGCTCCGACGCGGGATGTGCCGGCCGTCAGCGCGTCGGGAGACGAGCCGGCGGTGTGGTTGGGAGAGGGAAGCCACCGCCACCGCCGTCGCCACCGCCATCGCCGTCGCCGTCGCCACCGCCGTCGCCATCGCCCGGCGTCTCGGTCGGCTCCGGTGTCGGGGGCTCGGTCGGCTCCTCCAGCACCGTTACCGTGATGGTCACCTTCGCGCCCTTCTTGAGGGGGGCGCCCGGGCGCGGGTTCTGGTTCGTCACCCGGCCTTCCTCGCCCGATGGCACCGGCTGACCGTCCCGGACGTCGACGTCGTAACCGGCGTTCTCGAGGGTCCGCGTGGCATCCTCGACGGAGGATTGCACCACGTTCGGCACGGTGCCGATGTTGCCGTTGGAGACGGTCAGCGTGACTGTCTCCCCCTCCGCCGCCTGAGTACCCACATCCGGCGTCACCTCCAGGACGGTGCCCTTCGCCTCCTTATGATCAACATATTCGCTATCCACCTCGAAGCCGAGGTTCTCCAGCTGCAACTTCGCGTTGTCGAAGTTAGTGCCGACCAGGGTGTTCGGTATCTCCACCGTCGCCGGCCCAGCGCAGATAAAGACCGTGACAACCGTTTTCGGATCCAGCCGTCGGCCCTGGATTGGATCCTGTTTGGCCACCTCTCCCTTGGTGCAGTCGTTGTCGCGGACCGCCTCGCCCCTGTTCGGTACCAGGTCCGCCCGCTCGATCGCCGCGAACGCGTCAGCCTGCTCCAGCCCGGTCACCTGCGGGACCGTGGCCTGCTCGGGTTCTGAGGGCTGAAGCAGGTTGACGGCCAACGCGACCACCGCGAGTACGGCGAGCGTGGCGAAGGCGGCGATCAGCCACGACGACGTCCGGCGCCGTCGTGGGCCGCCGACCCGGGCCGGAATCTGTTGGGTACGCGGACCGGGCGCGGCGGCCGGGTATCCGGCGCCGGCCGGGGCGAGTTGGGTGGTCTCTTCCTCCCGCAGGACCGGGGTCGCCATGACCGGCCGTCCGGCGGCAGCACGCAGCAGGTCCGCCCGCATCTCGCCGGCGCTCTGGTAGCGGTTGAGCGGGTTCTTCGACAGCGCCTTGAGGATGATCGCGTCGACGGCCGGGGGGACCTCCGGGTTGAGGTCGCTGGGCGTCGGTGGCGCCTCCCGCACATGCTGGTACGCGACGCTGACCGGGCTGTCCCCGACGAAGGGCGGATGCCCGCAGAGCAACTCGAAGAGCACACAGCCGGCGGCGTAGACATCCGAACGGGCATCCACCGACTCGCCGCGGGCCTGCTCGGGTGAGAGGTACTGGGCGGTGCCGATCACGGCGCTGGTCTGCGTCATCGTGGTCGCACCGCTGGCCAACGCCCGGGCGATCCCGAAGTCCATCACCTTGACCTGGCCGGTCTGGGTGAGCATGACGTTGCCGGGCTTGATGTCCCGGTGGATGATGCTGTGCCGGTGGCTGAACTCCAGCGCCGCGCACATGTCGGCGCAGATCTCCAGGGCCCGGCGCGGCTGGAGTCGTCCCTCGCCGCCCAGCACCTCCTTCAGCGTCCGCCCGCCGACGAACTCCATGACGATGAACGGCAGGGTCTCACCGGTCGGCGCCTGCTCCTCGCCGGTGTCGTAGACAGCGACAATGGCCGGGTGGTTGAGGGAGGCGGCGTTCTGCGCCTCCCGCCGGAACCGCATCTGGAAGGTGGCGTCCCGGGCCAGATCGGCCCGGAGCATCTTGATCGCAACGTCCCGACCCAATCGCAGGTCACGACCGCGATGCACCTCGGCCATGCCGCCGTAGCCGATGAGCTCGCCGACCTGGTAGCGGCCGCCGAGCAGGCGGGCCTGCGCTGTCATCGCGTCTGTCGTCCTTCGCTCGTCGTCGTCTCGTCGCCGCCCGTCGAGGGCAGTTGTGCTCGACGGTACGACGTTCGGTCTGAATCGTCGCGTCCGTCGAGCCGGAGTTCGTCGGAGGTTCCCGCCGGCTGCCCCGGTCGGCCGGCGGGCCCGGCAGACACCTCGTCCCAAAGGTAGGAAACCATGCCAAAGCAGCTCAGGACCAGAGCCGCCAGGAGGAGAACGAGGAATGCTCTCCCAAGTCGGGACCGGCGGGGCGGGGCTGGAATCGGGGGATGCCCGGGTCGCGCTGAGGCCAGCGGCACGGCGGCGACCGGGGACCGCCGGGCCTGCGGTTGTGGGGTCAGTGGAGAGGAAGGCTGCGGCACCACCGGCGAGCGGGAAGCCTGCGGTGGACGGGAACCGACCGGCGGAGGCACGCTGGCTCGACCTGGCGCCGATGCCGCCGGCACCGCTGACGCCACACTCGCCCGGCCCGGCGCCGCCGACACCACACTCGCCCGGCCCGGCACCGACCCAGCCGGCACCACACTCGCCCGGCCCGGCGTCGACCCAGCTGACACCGCACCGGCCCGACCCGGCGCCGGCGAAACCGGGCTGGCCTGTTCCGCCGCCCGGGCGGCCTGGGAGAGCTGGGACTTCAGTTGTCGGGCCACCCCGGCCAGCGCCGCCGCGCTCGGCCAGCGGTCCGCCGGGTCCTTCGCCATGGCCCGCTCGACTACCGCCCGCACCTGCGGTGGAATGTCGGCAGGCAACGCCCGAGGCGCATCCTGGACGTGCCGCAGGGCGATCTCGAGTGGGTTGTCGCCCTCAAACGGCCGCCGGCCGGAGAGACACTGGTAGGCGACCACACCGAGGGCATACACGTCCGAGGCAGGGGTGGCGACCGCGCCGGTGGCCTGCTCCGGCGAGATGTACGAGGCGGTGCCCAGCACCGAGCCGGCGGCGGTGAGCTGGGCCACCAGATCGGATCGGGCGATACCGAAGTCGGTGAGCACCAGGGTGCCGTTCGGCCGGACGAGGAGGTTGCCGGGCTTCACGTCTCGGTGCACGATGCCCTCCAGGTGAGCGGCGTGCAACGCGTCGGCGGCCTGGGCAACCAGGGCCATCGTCCGGGCGGAGGTGAGCCGGCCGACCCGGTTCAGGGTGGCCGAGAGCGCATCCCCCTCCACGTGCTCCATCACCAGGAAAGCGATCTGCTGGTCGCTGCCGAAGTCGTAAATGTCGACGACACCGGGATGGTTGATGGTCGCCATCGTGCGCGCCTCACCCCGGAACCGTTCGGCGAAGTCAGGATCGTCGAGCAGGGCCGGCAGGAGACTCTTTACGGCGACCACCCGGCCGAGCACCTCATCGGTGCCGCGCCAGACGTCGCCCATGCCGCCGCTGGCGATCCGCTCATCGAGACGGTAGCGGTTGCCGAGCTTCACCCCGGTACTGAGCATGTCAGCGGCTCCCCGGCGAGGCGATCGCCGCCCGCATGATCTGCCCGGCGATCCGGGCGGCCTCGGCGCTGCCGCCGTCACCGGCCTCCTCCAGCAGGACACAGACTGCGGAGACCGGGTTGCCGTCCTTGTCGAGCGCGAAGCCGATGAACCAGCCATGATCGGGAGTGTCCGGACCAGACTGCGCCGTGCCGGTCTTGCCGGCGACGGTGTAGCCGCTGATCCGGGCGTTGCGACCGGTGCCGTTCTGGACGACGCTCTCCATCATTTCCCGCAGGTCGGCGGCGACCTCGCCACTGACCGGCTGGCGCAACTCGTCGGGCTCGGCGGTGTAGTAGTTGGTGGTGCGATCAGCGCCGAGAATCTGACTGACCAGGTACGGCCGCATCTGGCTGCCCTCGTTGGCGACCGTGGCGGCGATCAGGGCGCCCTGGAGTGGGGTCATCCGAACATCACGCTGGCCGATGGAGGACTGGGCGAGGGCGGCCGGGTCGACGCTGCCGTCAGGGTTCGCGATGCCGCCGGTCCGACTGGCCGCGACCGGTTCGCCGTCCTCACCGAGCCGGCCCACGGTCAGGTCGTCCTGCTCGAAGCCGAACTGCTGGGCCTTCTCCTTGAGCGCGTCCGCGCCGAAGCGCACGCCGAGCTGGGCGAAGCCGGTGTTACACGACTCGGTCACCGCGTTCATCAGGGTGACCTCCGCCTCCGGGCAGATGGAGGGGGCCGCGTTTTCGATCGGTTCGCCAGAGGTCGGGGGAGTCCAGCTGGCCCCCGCGGGGATCTTCGTCTCCTTCGTGACCCCGTTCTCCAACGCGATGGCAGCCATCACGATCTTGAAGGTGGAGCCCGGTGGGAGCACCTCGCCGAGCGCCCGGTTCTTCAACGGGCCGTCCGGGTTCTGCTGCAGCTCGTTGTAGGCCGAGGTGGCCTCGTCCGGGTCGTGGCTAGCCAATGGGTTCGGGTCGAAGCTTGGCATGGAGACCAGCGCCTGCACCGCCCCGGTGCGGGGGTCGAGTGCGATGGCCGCACCCTTGGTGACTCCCCTACGGTTCTCCCGCAGCTGCTCGTACGCGACATCCTGCGCTTGTTTGGAGACGGTGAGCAGGACGTTCGCGCCGGCGGTCTCGTCGCCGGTGACCAGATCCCGCAGCCGGTCGCCGATGAGCTGGTCGCTGGTGCCGGCCAGGAATGCGTTCTCCGCCTCCTCGATGCCGGTGTCCGCCAGGTTGACCGGCTTGTAGCCGATCGCGTGGGCGTACTTCGCCCCACCCGGGTAGGTGCGCAGGTACTCCAGCTCCCCGTCGGTCTCCTTGCTCACCGCGAGCGCCGTACCGCCGGCCTCGATGTTGCCGCGCTTACGCTCGTATTCAGCGACCTGGACCCGGCCGTTGTAGTCGCTGTTGCGGTAGTCGTCGGCCTTGTAGGCCTGAATCCAGTTCAGGTTCGCGAAGAGAAGCCCGAACAGGACTATCACGACGAGACCCACCCGGCGCAGTGGTGCGTTCACGGTCTGATCACCTCCGTGGGGGCACCGTGTAGCTGCTCGGGCGGGCCGCCCGTCGGTCGGGTTGACGCAGGGCCCCCGCCGGTCACCGGCCGACGGGCGGCATCGGAGACCCGGAGCAGGATCGCGATCAGCAACCAGTTCGCCATCAGCGACGAACCGCCGGCGGAGAGGAACGGCGTGGTCTGGCCGGTGAGCGGAATCAGCCCGCTGATCCCGCCGACGATCACGAAGACCTGAAACCCAAGGGTGAACGCCAGGCCACCGGCGAACAGCTTGCCGAACGAATCGTGAACCGCCAGCGCAGCGCGCAATCCCCGCTCGACGATGAGCAGATAGACCACCAGCAGGGCGGAGAGACCAAAGAGACCGATCTCCTCGCCGAGGCCGGCGAAGATGAAGTCGTTCTGCACCTCGGGCAGCTTGAGCGGCTGGCCGGCGCCGGGCCCAGCGCCGAACATTCCGCCGCTACCAAGGGCGAGCAGCCCCTGCACTAGCTGGTAACCGTCGCTGTACGGGTCGGCGAACGGGTCCAGCCAGATATTGGCTCGCAGGTAGAAGTTGGCGAACGGACCACCGATCATGCCACCCAACACGTACGCCAGATAGGCGCCGCCGAAGAAGAGCACCAGGCCGATGAGGAGCCAGCTCACCCGTTCGGTGGCGATGTAGAGCGTCGCCACGAACATGCCGAAGTAGAGCAGGGAAGTGCCCAGGTCCTTCTCGAAGACCAGAACCAGGAGGCTGATCAGCCAGACCACCACGACCGGCCCGAGGTCCCGGCCCCGCGGAAAGTCGACACCGAGGAACCGGTGACTGGCCAGCGATAGGACCTCCCGCTTGCGGACCAGGTAGTACGCGAAGAAGGCGAGCAGCGCGAGCTTGGCGAACTCACCGGGCTGGATGGAGAAGCCACCGACCCGAATCCAAAGCTTCGCGCCGTTGACCTCGGAAATGCTCCGCGGTAGCACCGCCGGGATCATCACCAGCACGATGCCGGCGAGACCCAGGGTGTACGCGTACCGGGAGATCGAGCGGTGGTCGCGGACCACGGCGAGCAACCCGGCAGCGAGGGCGACCGAGAGCAACGTCCAGGC
Source organism: Salinispora fenicalii (assembly GCF_000514815.1). Lineage (GTDB taxonomy): Bacteria > Actinomycetota > Actinomycetes > Mycobacteriales > Micromonosporaceae > Micromonospora > Micromonospora fenicalii. The sequence goes on along the minus strand of NZ_AZWQ01000034.1, from coordinate 6,345 downwards.
GAGTTGACGCCCGCCGGTACCGGCGAAGGTCGCCAGTTCGGCGCGCTCGGCCGGAGTGGTGCGGGCCAGGTCGAGCCGGTGCAGGAAGCCGACACCGAGACCGTTGAGGAGCGCGGCGGCCGGCAACAGGGCCGGGTCGGCGAAGGGCGCCAAGAACCGGATCGCCACGTGCAGGCTGAGGAAGACCGCGCTGAGCGCGGCGGCCGACACCCAAAAGCTCGGCGTGACCGTGTCGAGCACGCTGGCTTCGACCATCGCCCCGTACGCGGCCACCAACACCATGGCGAGCAGCAGCAGCGACAGTTCGGCGTTGCGCCGGGACCGGGCCAACCGCACGCCGCTCTGCCCGCCCGGGGTGGTGGGCGGGGATGTCGACGTGGCCGCTACGGTCACTGAACGTCCTGACAGGTCGAGCCGGCGCTCACTCGGGCGACCGGCAGGCGGCCGGGTCAACGGCCGGTGGGATGGCGGGCAAGGCGTCGGGCGAGGGGGTCGGTTCGGTTGGCAGGCCCGTTGCCGGCGTGCTCGGCGTGGCGGAGCTTGCCGGAGGCGCACTCGGCGCGGTAGCCGACGTCGGCGCTCCAAGCTCCGCTGTCGGGCTCGGCACTACTGACGGGCTCGGCACTACCGACGGGCTCGGACTGGGGCTGGGGGGACAGGTCGGCTTCAGGTTGGGGTTGGTCGGGGTATCAGCGGTCAGCTCGGCCAGCCGACGCTCCGCATCCGCTTCACTCTTGGCCGGAATGCCCTGCTTGACCCGCTCCTGCGCGGCGAGCGTGAGGTCGTCCAGCTCGACCGAGCTGGTTGAGTGCACGGCAGAGAGGTCAATGCCGGCGATCTGCCCCTCGATGCCACGGAACACCGCGACCTGGCCGCCCCCCGTGGCTCCGACGTAGTACTGCCGCTGGGTGAGGCTCCACCCGCCGTAGAGCGCTCCGCCCAGAAGGATGAGCAGGGCGAGGCTTACCGCCGCGAGACGGAGGGGCCGGCGACGACGGGGCTCTGGCTCGTCGTCGGCCCCGGCAGTCGGCTCATCCGGCGTCGCCGGTGGCGCCCCGGAGAGCGCCGAGGCACGGGCCGCAGGGGTGGAGTCGTCGGCGGAGGTCGCCATGCCCCGGTCCCGGGCAGCGGCGCCACCAACGATCGGGGTCGCCTCGACGATGTCCTGGTCCGTCGCGTCGGCGATGATCACGGTGATGTTGTCCGGTCCGCCACCGCGCAACGCGAGCTGGACCAACCGCTCCACGCACTGCTGCGGGTCCGCGTACTCCCGCATCGTCTCCACGATCGTCTCCGCGCTCACCACGCCCGAGAGACCGTCGCTACAGATCAGGTACCGGTCACCGGTGAGGACCTGGCGGACCGAGTACTCCGCGTCGATGTCCCGGCCGTCGAGAGCCCGGGTCAGCAGCGACCGCTGGGGGTGGCTGCTCGCCTCCTCGGCGCTGATCCGGCCCTCGTCGACAAGCATCTGGACGTACGTGTCGTCCTTGGTTATCTGGGCGAACTCGCCGGCCCGCAGCAGGTAGGCCCGGGAGTCGCCGATGTGCACCATGCCCAGCTTGCTGCCCGAGAAGAGGATCGCGGTGAGCGTCGTCCCCATTCCCTCCAGCTGCGGGTTGGCGTCAACCGTTTCACGTAGCTGCTGAGTGGCGTTGGTGACAGCCGAACGAAGCGCATCCACGAGGGCGTTGCCCGGGACATCCTCGTCCAGCGGCGCCATAGCGCCGATGACGATGTTGCTGGCGACGTCACCGGCGGCCATACCGCCCATGCCGTCGGCGACGGCGAGCAGCCGTGGCCCGGCATAGACGGAGTCCTGGTTACCGTCTCGGATCAGCCCGCGGTCGCTGTGGGCCGCATAGCGGAGGGTCAGAGTCATGGCCGTAATTCGAGTGAGGTGCGCCCGATGCGGATCGGCACGCCGAGGGGGACGGGGGTAGGTCCGGTGACCTTAGCGCGATCCAGGTAGGTGCCGTTAGTCGAACCGAGGTCCTCGACGAACCACTGCCCGTCGCGGGGTACGAGCCGGGCGTGTCGAGCGGAGGCGTAATCATCGGTGATCACGAGGGTGGAATCCTCGGCCCGGCCGATTGTGATCTGCGCTTCACCGAGAGTGATGCGGGTGCCGGCTAACTGGCCGGCGGTCACCACCAGCTGGCGAGCTGCCTTTCCCCGCTTCACCCGGGCCGGCTTGCCGCCCTGACCAAGGACGGCCCCGACTCCCCGGGGGGCCGCCACCAGTCGACCAGAGCGGGCACCCGCGAAGAGGTCCCGGCGAATCACCCCGACCACCGTGAAGACGAAAATCCACAACAGGATCAGGAACCCGAACCGGGCAACGGTGATGACGAGCTCCGGCAAGACGAATCAGCCGTCCACGCGGAAGGTCAGCGTCGTGGTGCCGAGCTGGACCATGTCGCCGGGGTTCAGGGCGACGGCGGAGACCCGCTGACCGTTGACCATCGTGCCGTTGGTCGATCCGAGATCGGTCAGCACGACTTGTCCACCGTCGAAATCCAGTCGGGCGTGTCGCCGCGAGATGCCGACATCGGGTAGGCGCAGGGTGGCCTGGTCACCGCGGCCGATCACGGTCGTGCCCAGCTGGAGCGGGTAGGTCCGCCCGTCGCCGGAGACCAGCCGCACGTTGTGGCCGCCGGCCTGACCGGGCGGCGGACCGTAGCCGCCCCCTTGGTCGTAGGCGGGGTAGGCCGGCGGGCCGGCGTCGTAGCCCGGCCCCGACACCGGGGCGACCTCACCGCCGGTGTACACCTCGGCGGTGACCCGGAACATACCGGTGTCGAGCCCCTCCCCCCGTTCGACCTCGACGATCACGTCGCCGTAGACCGTCCACGCCTGCTCGCCGATGAACTCCGCCTGCGACTGGGCCAGCTCCTGGGCCAGCGCGGCGGCGTACGGCGCCAGGCGACTGTGGTCGTATGGCGAGAGATCGATCACGTAGCGGTTGGGCACCAACGTGCGCCCACCGGCCAGGATCGCCTTGTGCGCCTCGGCCTCCCGCTGCATGGCGTTAAGGATCTCCACGGGGTGGACCACCCCTTTGAAGACCTTGGCGAAAGCCCCTTCGACCAGGCCTTCCAGACGCTTCTCGAAGCGTTGCAGCACGCTCACCGGCTCCTCCTCGGGTCCCGAGGACATGATGGTATCCGGCCGACGAGCGTGCAGCTCACACGCCGCTCGGCCGCGCTTGTCCCGGCCCGTTCGGCGGGCCGGCTCCGTCGTGCTAGTCTTTCGTCCGCCACAAACGGCGGCCGTCCTACGAGGGTAACCGTTGGTGGCAAGCGCGAGGAGCCACGTAGAATGTCTCGAGCCCGGGCCGCACAGCCGGGTAGCCGGGCATCAGGTGTCTCCGGTTGCAGCCACGGGGAAGTGGCGGAATGGCAGACGCGCACGGTTCAGGTCCGTGTGCCCGAAAGGGCGTGGGGGTTCAACTCCCCCCTTCCCCACCAGACGAGGGCTCCGCAGTAGCGGGGCCCTCGCGCCGTCTCGGGGCACGTCGTACGTCACGCTATGCTCCGATCGTTCTTGACTCCGACGGACAGGAGTGACGTGTGAGTGTCGCATTCGTGACCGGATCGGGCGGTCTGATTGGCTCCGAAGCGGTCCGGCATTTTGCCGGCCTCGGTCTCGATGTCGTCGGTATTGACAATGACATGCGGCAGGAGTTCTTCGGCGCGGAGGCCTCGACCGCCTGGAACGTCCGACGGCTCACCGAGGAGTTGGGCGCCGCCTACTCCCACCAGAACATCGATATCCGCGACCGGGACGCACTCACGAAGCTGTTCCGCCGGTACGGCCGCGACACCGCCGTGGTGATCCACACCGCCGCACAGCCGTCGCACGACTGGGCTGTCCGCGACCCGTTCACCGACTTCGACGTCAACGCCACCGGCACCCTCAACGTGCTACAGAACGTCCGCGAGCACTGCATTGAGGCGCCAGTCATCCACTGCTCCACCAACAAGGTCTACGGCGACCGGCCGAACAGCCTGCCCCTAGTCGAGTTGGCAACCCGGTGGGAGATCGAGCCCGGGCACCCGTATGAGCAGGGCATCCGGGAGGACATGTCGATCGACGCCTGCCTGCACTCGATCTTCGGCGCCTCCAAGGTGGCGGCGGACGTGATGGTGCAGGAGTACGGCCGCTACTTCGACATGCGGACGGCCTGCTTCCGAGGTGGCACCCTGACCGGGCCCGCGCACTCCGCCACCGAGCTGCACGGTTTCCTCGGGTACGTGATGCGGGCCAACATGGAGCGCCGGAAGTACAAGATCTTCGGATATCAGGGCAAGCAGGTCCGGGACGCGATCCACAGTTCGGATGTGGTCTCGGCGTTCGAGTCGTTCTTCCGTAACCCGCGCTCCGCCGCCGTCTACAACCTGGGTGGCGGGCGGCACTCCAACACCTCGATGCACGAGGCCTTCGCCCTGGCCCAGGAGATCACCGGGCAGGGGATGGACTCCGAGTACGTCGAGGCGAACCGAATCGGCGACCACAAGTGGTGGATCGGCTCGAACGAAGCCTTCCACGCCGACTACCCGGACTGGAAGCAGGTCTACGACGTGCCCATGATCATGCGTGAGATCTACGAGGCCAACGTCGACAAGTGGGTTCCGCAGTCATGACCCTCCGGGCCAAGCGGAACGTGCTCGGCGTCCTCGTTGATGTCACCGACTACGCCACCGCCACCGAGGCGGTGGTGACGGCGGCGCACGAGCGGCAGCCGCTGGCGCTGACCGCCCTGGCCGTTCACGGCGTGATGACCGGTGTGCTCGACCCCGCACACAATGCCCGATTGAACTCATTCGACGTGGTCACTCCAGATGGACAGCCGGTGCGCTGGGCGCTCAACGTGCTGCACCGTGCCGGGTTGACCGACCGGGTCTACGGCCCGACGCTCACCCTGCATGTGCTGTCCCGCTTCGCCGACGAGGGCCTTCCGGTCTACCTCTACGGCTCCACCGAGGAGACGCTCGCAACGCTGGTGCCAGCGCTGGAGCGCATGTTCCCCGCGCTGAAGCTCGCCGGGGTGGAGCCGTCCAAGTTCCGACCGGTGCAACCCGGTGAGGATGTCGAGATCGCCGACCGGATCAGGGACAGCGGGGCCCGGCTCGTCCTGGTCGGGCTGGGCTGCCCGCGGCAGGAGATTTTCACGTACGCCATGCGACCGTTGCTGGACATGCCGCTGATGGCGGTCGGCGCGGCCTTCGACTACCACGCGGGTCTGCTGCGGCAGCCGCCACCGTGGATGCAGCGGGTCGGCCTGGAGTGGCTTTGGCGACTCGGCCTGGAACCGAAGCGCCTCTGGCGCCGTTACGTGATCCTCAACCCGGCCTACCTGGCCCGGCTTGCCGCACAGAAGACCGGCCTGTGGAAGGCGGAGCCGCCGGAGCCCGCCACCGACCAGCCCACCAGCTTCGCGGTCTAAGGACGTCGCAGCACGGCACGGGGCCCCTCCCGGAGATTTCCGGAAAGGGGCCCCGCCCGGTGAAGCCAGATCAGACTGTCAGGGTCCCGGCGGAATCAGGGTAATCATGAGGTCGCCCCGCCAGGTGTGGGGATGTCCACCGTCACGGTCGAGGTGGCGGCGGGGGCGGGGTGCCACCGTCACCGACGTAGAGGAGCTTGTTCGGTGAGCCACTGCCCGGAGAGCCGATCGCACCGTCGGTGGCGTTGTCGACCAGCGCGTCCCGGATCTGCTGCGGGGTGTAGGACGGGTTGGCCGACAGGACCATCGCCGCGGCACCCGCGACGTGCGGCGATGCCATCGACGTGCCGCTGATNGTNNNNGTGCTGGTGTCACTGGTGATCCACGGCGCGGTGATCNACGANCCCGGCGCGAAGATGTCCAGGCAGGTCCCGATGTTAGAGAACCAGGACAGTCCGTCACTGCTGGTCGTTGAGCCGACGGTGATCGCGTCGGGGGTACGGGCTGGTGAGTAGTTGCAGGCGTTGGCGCTGCTGTTACCCGCCGCCAGCGCGTAGGTGACACCGGAGGCGATCGAATTACTCACCGCGTTGTCCAACGCACTGTTCGCACCGCCACCAAGGCTCATGTTCGCCACCGCCGGCTGAACCGCGTTCGCGGTCACCCAGTCGACACCAGCCACAACCCCAGCGAAAGTACCGNTNCCCGCGCAGTNCANCACCTTCACCGCTACCAGATTGGTCTCCTTGGCAACACCATGTGCCGTACCACCAACGGTGCCGGCCACGTGCGTACCGTGCCCATTACAGTCGGTGTCGTTGTTGTCGGCAGTGTTGGTGCCCCAGGAAGCCCTACCACCAAAGTCCTGGTGAGTGGTACGGATACCGGTGTCAAGG
>NZ_AZWQ01000033.1 GCF_000514815.1 Salinispora fenicalii | reverse complement strand
GCGCAGCCGGACCCATGGCCAGTACAGCATCGCTAGCAGGCCACCCATGAGCATCGTCAGCCACAGTGGCTGGATCTGGTTGCCCCACCCGAGGCCCCGCGATACGGCGAGGCCGGCCGCCCCCGCCGCTGCCAGCGCCGCGCCGAGGTATAGGTACTTGCGTAGCTGATCAACGGTGAGGGCAGCGGCCACGCGGCTCGGATAGGCGGGATCGGCCGGGACGTCAAAACGGATGTGCACGCCAGAACGATAGTGCCCCCATAGGCCCGACGGGCAGCTGTGTGTCAGGTGCCGTCCTGCATGTCGCTGCCGGTGACACCAGCACCGCGTCATCGGCAGTCAGGGCCGTGCGTCGAGGTGGACGCTTCGGGCGGAGCCGGAACGCGGGCGAGCGTTTGCTACCAGGCCCGGTCCTGCTGGGCAGCATTGACCAGCAGCGGCGCCAGCTCCGCCCAGTCGACGTGGGTGTCGGTGATTATCCACTCTGGGGCCCGCGGCGGGCATACTTCTGGCGGAACTTCTCGACCCGGCCGGCGGTGTCGAGCAGGCGCTGCTTGCCGGTCCAGTAGGGGTGGCTGGCCGAGGAGATCTGGACGTCGATTACCGGGTAGGTGTTGCCGTCGGTCCACTCGATCGTCTGGTCGCTGGTGGCGGTGGAGCGGGTGAGGAAGGCGAAGTCGGCGCCCTTGTCACGGTACGACGGGCCGGTACTCGGGGTGGATGCCGGGCTTCATGCGGATCGTGCTCCTTCGAGGTCGGTGTCGGCCTGCTCTTCTACGGCGAGGGGAAAGCAGCCGGCGAACGGGTCGGGGTAGGTGCGCCAGGTGTCCTCGCCGTCGGCAAGTTCGGCGTCGGTGAGCAGGCATCCGGCGAGGGTCTGTTGCAGCTCGACGGGGTCGATGCCGAGGCCGATAAAGACCAGGTGCTGGTGCCGATCGCCGTAGTAGGGGTCCCAGTCCATCGCTGCGGCGAGCCGGCGTTGGTCTTGGACCTGGTCCCAACGGTCCTCGGGCAGGCTGACCAGCCAGTGCCCGAGGGATCCCATGGCCAGGCCGCCGCCGGCGAATTCCCAGGCGATGACGGTGTCGGCTTGGCTGGCCAACCAGAGGTGACCGCGGGAGCGGATGACCTCGGCGTTGACCTCTTCGAGGACATCGTGCAGGCGCTGCGGGTGAAACGGGCGGCGGGCGCGGAAAACGGCGGAAACGACCCCGCTGTCGGGCTCCGGTTCGTGTTCGCCGAGGAGGTAGCCCTGCAGGCCGCGGGCGAGTACCCCCGGGGTTTCCGGCCGGTGCCGGTGGGTGTGGCGCAGCTGACGAGTCAGCATTCCAGCGTCAACGAGGTCGCCGTCGACCCGTAGGTGGGTTGCCCAAGGCGCCATCCGCTGTAACAGGACAGACATCCGGCCGGTATCGAATTCGCCTTCGCGGGACCGCCCCCACAGCACCAGGGTGTCGGCGTACTCGATCTGTCGGACGACGACCTCGGCGAGCGCGCGGTGATCGTTGTCGGCGACCTGGATGCCGAGTGCGATGAGGTCGTCGGTGCTGGCCAGGCCGTCGAGCAGGTGCTCGGCGTCGAGGACGGTGACGTAGGAGTCCACCCGGATGAGGTCGGTGATGGGGGCGCCGTTGACGAGGCAGTGCGCGGCGGCAGCGGCCACCGCCTCCGGCTCCACCGCCTCCGGCAGCATCAACACCAGGTCCCGGCCGGGGTGCGTGTGGGTGAGCCGGACGAGGGTGGGCAGTACGTCCTCGCGCAGGGTGCAGGAGATGCAGCCGTGCCGCAGTTCGACCCGTTCGTCCTCGACGATGCCGGTGCCGGTGCGGATCACCCGCCGCACGACGCCGTCCCGGATCCCGGCCAGGTCATGCCGGATCAGCAGCAGCGAGGTGTCCGCGGCGAGCAGCGCGCGGGCGGCAGCGAACGTCGCCGCCGGCCAGAACCCGGACAGCACGGTCAACGACGGGCGGGTATCGGCGTCGGCTGGCACGGCATCCGTCGGGGGCTGTGGTGACGATGACATGGAATTCCTTTCGACTTACTGAAAACGATTGTCATTCTAAGCACACGCGGGGCTCTCGAAGCCAGTGCGGTCCAACTGCCCGTACCCAGCACCTCGTCCGAGCGGAGATCGCCGACGGCCCCGGGTTGGACCTGCCCGACGGCTGATGTCAAACTGAAAACCGTTGTCGTTACCGTTTGAGTCCGATCGAGGAGCGAGCACTGTGTCCCGACGTTGTGACGTCACCGGCGCGAAGCCGAGCTTTGGCAACGCCGTGTCCCATTCCCACCGGCGTACCCGACGCCGCTGGAACCCGAACCTGCAGAACCACCGCTACTGGCTGCCGTCGGAGCGGCGCTGGATCAGCCTCACGCTGACCGCAAAGGCACTCAAGACCGTGGACCGCAAGGGCATCGAGAAGGTTGTCGGCGAGCTGCGCGCCCAGGGAATGAAGCTCTGATGGCCCGCCAGACCGACATCCGTCCCATCGTGCGGCTGAAAAGCACCGCCGACACCAGCTACACGTACGTTACCCGCAAGAACCGCCGCAACAACCCGGACCGGCTGGTGCTGCGCAAGTACGACCCGATCATCCGCCGGCACGTCGAGTTCCGCGAGGCGCGCTGACGTGGCCCGCCGGAGCTTGAGTAACCGGCAGGTCCGCCGGGAGGAACTGGTCGCCCGGCACGCCGACCGCCGGGCGGAGCTGAAGCGGCTGATCGCGCACCCGGACACCGATTCGGCCGTACGCGCCGACACCGTTCGCCAGCTGGCCCGCCTGCCCCGAGATTCGAGCCGGGTTCGGCTGCGTAACCGAGACGTGGTCGACGGTCGCCCGCGCGGTGTGCTGACCCGCTTCGGGTTGTCCCGGGTGCGGTTCCGGGAGATGGCGCTGCGCGGCGAGTTACCAGGCATCCGCAAGGCGTCCTGGTGACGGTTGCCCGCACCGGTCCGGCGCGAGCTACCCGCTCCGCCGGCGTCGCCCACTCAGCGTCACCTTCGGCGTAACCATCTCGCTCGCGTGCACCGGTGCCGTCGTCACCTCCGGCGTCAAGACCTGGAACTGCGACGTCTGTCCCGGACACCGCCGCTTTCGGCGCCAGCGGCTGAACGCGGACGTCCGCCGGGGTGCAAGCGACGAGTCGGCCGGCGCGCGAGCTCACCGCCCACCCGGGCCGTGCGCCGGCCAGTCAACCGTCCACCGGCGCAGTAGGACATGATCATTGGAGCGGGGACCGGCTCGCCGCCAGGGCCGGAGGCGACGAAGCCGGTCAGTTGGACACGGCGGTCATCGAACGATGCTGGACCGGGACGGCCCGATAACTTGACACAACCACTTCACGCCGTAGCGCTGCTGATGGCCGGCGAAGAACCGGGGAGCGGTTCGCCCGCGCGTCCTTCGACGTCGAGATCCGCAAGGTCGTCTGGTCGACGACCGCGATCGAGCGTGCGCGCCCGAATCCGCCGGGCCGTGCGGGTCCGCGGGCATGCCGTCACCCTCGTCGCTCGTGTGGCAGCTGCATCAGTTGGTCGCCTCGACGCACCGACTCCCCGGCGAAGCCGACCAACTGCCGTAGCGCGGCGAAGTTCGTCAGCTGTCCGTCAGCCAGACCTATAACTAGAGGCACCACCGCATCGTCGGTCATCTCCCAGGGCCAGGGCTCGTCCTGTATGAACGCGGGGTGGTGGGAGTGACCACTGACGTTGAATAACGCTCACCGATCGGTGGCGGACCGAAGTGGCCGGCCAGGCCGCCAGTTTGGGCTGGCGGGCGAGGCCGTGAGGCGACGGTGGCGCGCGCCGCACTGTGGCATGGGGTGTGATGGTTCGGTTATATCGAAGATTGCAGATGTTCGGCTAGTATCTATTCATATCAATGGATGGCGATACCGCCGCAACCCAGGAGTGTGAGATGGTCAGAAGACATCTGTTGCGCGCGTTCGGCGCCGTGCTGACAGCGGTGCTGGCAGCGACCGGGGTGCAGATCGTCACCGGTGCACCGGCCGCCGCGGCCCAGACGGCCTACCACGACGCGAGCCGGGCCGGCGAGTTCCGGACGAACTTCGACCAGGCGGCCCAGGCTGATGCCGATGTCACGCCGTTCGTGGTTGGCGGCCAGCCGGCGACCGAGAACTACTCGTGGCTGGTCTACACCTCGGGCTGTACCGGCACGTTGGTCAAGTCGGACTGGGTCGTCACGGCGCGGCACTGCCCGACACCGTCCTCGGTCCGTGTGGGTAGCGTCAACCGCACCAGCGGTGGCACGGTCGTCGGGGTCCGCCGTGCCGTCAACAATCCCACGATCGACGTCAAGCTGTTGCAACTGTCCAGTGCGGTGTCCTATGCCCCGGCCCCGATTCCGGCGACGTCCGGGGAGGTCGGTACCGCTACCCGGATCATCGGCTGGGGTCTGACCTGTCCGTTCCGGGGCTGCGGTTCGACGCCGACGGTCGCGCACGAGCTGGACACGTCGATCCGGTCGGACGGGGCGTGTATCGGCATCAACGGCCCGTACGAGATCTGCACCAACAACACGAACGGTGACTCGGGCGCCTGCTATGGCGACTCGGGTGGCCCGCAGGTTCGTCGGATCGGCGGGGTGTGGCACGTGGTCGGTGCCACCAGCCGGTCGGGCAACAATCACCCGATCTGTGCCACCGGTCCATCGATCTACGGTGATCTGCCGTCGATCCGTTCCTGGATCGACACCCAGGTCGGCGGCCTTCCCGCCTGAGCCTCTCCGCTAAGGGCCCCGGTCAACACCAAGCGTTGGCCGGGGTGCCCTGGTCGTCATCGATGGCGGCATGCGGCGCTCACCTCGGATCGAAGACGCCGGCGTGCAGGGCTGCGGTGGTCGCGGCGGCAGCACGTCGGGCGAACTCCTCGTCGATGGGTTCGTTGACGACGAGCAGCCGTAGGAAGAAGGGTGCGCCAATGATCTCGATCGCGGCCCCGGCATCGGTGCCCTGAGGTAGTTCGCCGCGGGCGATGGCGTGGTCGACGACGGCCTCGGCAAGGCGGAACCGTTCGGCGAAGAAGCCGCGGACGATCTGCGCGGCGCGCGGGTTGCGGGGCGCGGACGTGGCCAGGGCTGTGATCAGCTCGCCAGGTTCGCCGGTCATGCCGCGCCGGACCAGCAACGCCAGTTCTTCGAGGTCTGTGCCGAGGTCGCCGGTGTCCGGGATCGGGACAACCTCACTGGCATACTCGCTCAGCAGGTCACCAAGGACGCCTTCCAGGTCGGTCCATCGGCGGTAAACCGATGTCTTGTTGACGCCGGCTGCCTGGGCGATCCGTTCGACGGTCAACTCGGCGTACCCGTCGGCGAGGAGGCCGCGGGCGGCCGTGAGGACTGCAGCCCGGACGCGGGTGCTGCGCCCGCCCGGTCGCTGGCTGACAGGCATCGGACACCTCCATTAAAGCAACGGCCGTTGCGTTGTTACTCACCATCATGGCAGGCTTAAAAAGCAACACGAGTTGCGATTGGAGGAGAATCCATGAAGACCACCGTTTGCGTCGTCGGCGGCGGGCCCGCGGGGCTCGTCCTGGGGCTGCTCCTCGCCCGGCAGGGAGTGGCGGTCACCGTGCTGGAGAAGCACGCCGACTTCCTCCGGGACTTCCGGGGCGACACCGTGCACCCCTCCACACTCAACATGCTCGACGAGATCGGGCTTGGCGAACGGATGGCGGCGTTGCGCGGACGCAAGGCCGGCGCGGTGCGCGCCACCTTCGACGACGGCACCTACACCATCGTGGACTTCACCCGCCTGCCGACGCCCCACAACTACCTGTACTTCGTCCCCCAGTGGGACTTTCTGGAAATGCTCGCGGCCGAGGCGACGAGATTCCCGACCTTTACGCTGCTCCGCTCCACCACCGTGACGGGCCTGCTCCACGACGCGTCCGGCGCCGTCGCCGGCGTCCGGGCCGTGGGTCCGCAGGGCGAACTGGAGATCCGGGCGTCGCTCACCGTGGCCTGCGACGGCCGCCATTCAACGGTACGCCGGGAACTCGGCCTGAAGCCCGTCGAGTACGGCGCACCCATGGACGTACTGTGGTTCCGGATCTCGCGCCACGCAGACGACGGCGACGGCCTGGCGATGCGGATCGGCGCCGGAGGGCTGATACTCGCCGTCGACCGCGGCGACTACTACCAGTGCGCTTACGTCATCGCCAAGGGCGGCTACGACAAGATCCGCGCAGCCGGGCTGGAGGCGCTGCGGGAGCAGGTGACCCGGCGATACCCGACCCTCGCCGACCGGGTCGGCGAGCTCGCCAGCTGGGACGACGTCAAACTGCTGACGGTGGAGGTCAACCGGCTGGAACGGTGGCATGCACCCGGCGCGCTGCTCATCGGCGACGCCGCGCACGCCATGTCCCCGATCGGCGGCGTCGGCATCAACCTGGCGGTACAGGACGCCGCGGCCACCGCCCGGATGCTGGGTCCGAAACTCGCCACCGGGCAACCAGTGGCCGAAGCGGGCCTCGCCGCAGTGCAGAAGCGCCGGCACTTGCCGGCGGTGGTGACGCAGAACATCCAGCGTGCCGCGCAGCGGCGCGTCGTCGACCCCCTGCTGCACACCACCGACCGGATCGAGGCCCCGGCGCCGATCCGCCTGCTGCAGCGGATCCCTGCGCTGCAAGCCCTACCTGCCTGGCTCGTCGGCATCGGCATACGCCCCGAGCACCTACGCTGATCCACCCCACCGCAGCCCTCCACCGGCAGGGTGCCACCGCGGCGCAGGTCACCCATGACCGCCGACTCGTAGGCGAGCGTCGGCGCGAGCGCCACCACGTCGGCCCACCACGGCTCGTGGCCCACCACAGCTCGTGGCGCAGCACGGCCGCCGTCGCACGGTGACGGCGGTCTGCCGCGGGCGCACCCGCCGGTTGTGGCTCGACGAAGGATGGAGACGCCCGCCTCGGGTACGCACGAAGCGGCGGGCCGGCAACGCGGCACTTGTAGCCTTGTAACCAAGGATGTCCATACGTTGTTCCGTTCCCAGGACTGATGGCGCGGGTCGCCGTTGGTGCGGTCCGAAGCGCTGGTCCCGCTACGTAGGCCGGATCGCCGAGAGGTGGTGATGGCTGCTCACTATGGCAACCCGCTCGACGCGCGGGCGGTAGTAACGTTGATCGCAGCGTGCACGGTGCCGCCCTGCACCACCTCGACCGATCGCTCACCGTTGGTCGTGCCTGGCCGGGCCACCAGGTGCGTCGAGCTGTCCCTGAGTCGGGAGCGTCCAGTTCGACAAACGTGTCGAACGTGCCGGCAAGCCCGGTCATCACCGCCGCGGATGGCGCGGGACTGAGCGCGGTGCCGAGTTGACGGGCCGCCTCGACGAGCAGGGTCCCCGGGACGTGGTTCAGCCGGCGGTCGAACAAGCCCAGGTGATCGAAGGGCAGCAGCACCCGCGCGCTGGTCTCACTCGCACCAGTACGAACCTCGGCCAGCAGCACGTCGGCGGGTACCAGGCGGCCCACGGTCGAGGGGGGAGTCGCCCCGTCCAGGTACGGGCACAGTTGGTCGGACCAAGGTGGCGGCGACCCGCCACGAGCCCGGCGGTGCAGCAGCGTGTAGGCGGCCGGGGACACGACCGACGAGGTGATGACTGTTGATCCGATCCGCACACCACCGAGTGACAGCTCACACCGGGACGTGAACGCGCGGAGCCGGCTGCCGACTCGGACCGCCACCACAGTGACGTGCATCGTCAGCTTGGTCGAGCCGCCGTCGGGTCGTTGCACATACGCGTCGGGCCGGCACGGACATCTCGCAGGAGTCCACCAGGAATTTGGGTGTCGTCGGCCAGGCCGAGGCCGTTGTGGCCGATGTAGATGACGACCTGCCGGCAATCCTCCAGGAGCAGCATCGGATCGAGACGGCGATTCGCCTCCGCGACGTGTGCTGCGTAGTACGCGTGTCGCTCGGGCAGCAACGCCGTCGCCACATATTCGCCGGTGCCGTCCGGATGGACATCGGCGAGGAAGGCGGTGTCAGCATGACGACGATGGACAACCGCCGGTTCGACGGTCGTGTGAGGTTGGGTCAGTAGCCGGGTGTCGGTCATCGTTCGGGCCCTTTCCATGTTCTCGTCGAGTAGTCATGTGTGGGCGTTCGCCGTGAGCGCTCCGAGGTGTTTGCTGAGCGACGTGAACCCGGCGCCGAGCGTGCTCACGGCCAGGTGTGTGGCGCGGGCTTCACGCCACCGCCGAGCCGCGGCGGCGACACCGACCGCGCCGCCGCATCGACCCGGACCGCGAACCGGAGTGGATGCGCTTCTACGACCGCGGCGAGCTGCTCGCCCAGTACGGGCGCGTCCACCGCGACCTCGCTCGAGCAAACGAACGACACGGCAGGGCCGCTGTACGGTGGGTCTCCGAGGCCATCGCCGCATTCGGCCCCCAAATGTACGCAGCACGGTACTCAACGAAGTCGGACTGTGTAGCAGCCTCTTCCTCGCCGGAGAACCACAGGAAGCCGTCACCATCGGCACCCGGGCTACCCAGCATGCCAACCAGTTGACCTCCCAACGGGTACATGACCGCATCCGCAACCTCCGCCGCATGCATCGGTACGCAGCCGACCCGCAGGTAGCCGAGTTCAGCCGCGCCCTGTCCACGATCGGCCCGGCCGCATGACCACCACCGACACCGGCGGCCGGTACGCCGAAGCGGCCATGACCGAGGCCATGCGCCGGATTGCCGACCAGCTCGACGTCCCCAGCCACGACGCCCGGCTACTCCGCCTGACCAACAACGCGGTCTTCGCGCTACCCACCGCCGCCATCGTCGTACGCATCACCCGCTCCACCACCCTGCACCACCGTGTCCACAAGGTTGCCCGGCTCGCCACCTGGTTCGCCGAACGCAACGCACCCACCACCCGGCTCGCCACGCAGGTCGACCAGTTGTCGTGGTGTCTGTCCTACGCGGCCGAAGCCGTTGACGGTGTCGGGGTGATCCATCGGTACGTCCCGTGCAGGTACAGCAGCGGCGCCTTGGCGGGATGCAATGGGCCGTAGGACATGGTCTCGCTTATGACCACCGCGTGGTCGCCCTGCTCAGACAGCTTGCGTACCTGGCAGTCAAAGTAGGCCAGCCCTTCGCTGAACACGAGGCATCCCGTTGCCGGTGCCCGATGTACTCGGACACCGGCGAACGCGGCAGCGCTGGAGGGTCGCCTGGCATCGGCAAACCATCGGGCGATGTCCCGTTGGTCCGCCGCCAGTACGGTGACCGCGAAAATGCCAGAGTTGCGGATCTGGGCGAGCAGCCGGCTCCGGTGTTTGAGGCAGATCAGGACCATGGGAGGTTGCAACGATACGGTGGTGAACGAGTTGACCGTCATGGCCAGCGGAATGTCGTCGTACACACTGCTGACGATGCCGACGCCAGTGGCGAATGTTCCCGCCGCGAGTCGGAACTCCACTGTCTGGTCCTGATTAGTCATGTCTTCAGTCCTGCCCCCATACCAGGCAGAACGGGTGTCCCACGGGGTCAGCGTAGACCCGAAAGCCGTGGCTGCGGCTCCCGCCGCCGCGAAGCAAAGTAGCGCCTAGCCGGAGCACAGTCTCCTCAGCTTCTTGGATATCGTCCACCTCCACATCGAGGTGGGCCTGCTGCGGAAGGGCCGGGTCCGGCCACTGCGGCGGCTGGTAGTCGGCGACACTTTGAAAGCACAGGCGAGGATGTCCGTCCGCGCCCTTTAACGTCACCCAGTACCCGTCGCTGTCGGCCCATTCCAGGCCGGTCAACTCGACGTAGAACTCCGCGAGCTTTTCGGCGTCCGGACAATCCAGCACCATCGAGTGCAGTCGACCGATCATCCAACCTCTCCCGTCATCGTCGTAGCCTGATGACCGACGCCCCGGTCACCGTCTTAGTGAAGGTACTCGCCGAAGGCGGCAAAGTAGTCGAGGGCGCGCACTGGTGGGCCGGTCTCGGTACGGACCTGAAGCAGTACCACCCCGCGGTCGTCGCCGTCCCGCGGGCCGCCGCTGGCAACGACCACACCGCCATAGTCGGCCTTGACGATCCGGCCAGGTGTGCCGCCGTGCGCCCGGGTCGGCCGGGCAGCAGTCATGATCCAGAGCCGGAGCCCCCGGTACGTCGTCCACGCGTTGACGAACGGATCCGACTGGCCGCGTACCAGGTTGCAGATCGTGGTGGTGTCGTCCCGCCAGTCAATTCGTGTGTCCTCGACGCCGATCCGGTGGTAGAATGACGCCCCCTCGGGTGGTTGCGGCTTGCCCTGGTACCCCGCGTTGACCCGGTTCAACGCCTCCAGTGTGACTGGCACGTATTCCGTGAGTAGCCGCCCCAGAACTTGTCCGGCGGTTTCATGCACGCCGATCTTCACACGAGCCTGAGTGATGATTGGCCCGGTGTCCAGGTCCTCGGCCATGTAGTGCACGGTGAGGCCGGTCTCCTCCTCGCCGTTGCGGATCGCCCAATTGACCGCGCCGAACCCCGCATAGGCGGGCAGCAGCGCATCGTGCGTGTTGACCGCGCCGCGTTCGGGGATCCGCAGCACTTCCGGGGGAACCCTGGTCCGCCAGTTTGTGGAGACGATGACATCCGGCGCGAGCTCGCGCAGATGCTCGTGCAGGTCGGGTTCGCGGGCGGTAGCCGAGTAGCGCACCGGCAGTCCCAGTTCGGCTCCAGCTAGCTCCACGTCCGGTTCGCCGAGGTCACTGAATTCAACCGGGTGGGTCAATACAAGTAGCACCTCGTGGTGCGGCGCGATGCCTCGCAGCACGATGGCGCCTAGCTCGCCGTAGCCGAAAAAGACGATCCTCACGGCGTCGCCGTCCCGTTTGTCAGTCCGGCGCGGAAGCGAACAGTGTTGACCCGCAGCCAGCCAGAGGAATCGCGCTGGTCGAACACGTCCTCCGCCTCAAAGGTAGCGAACGCGGTGTCGTAGCGGCTGTGTGGGGAGCGGCGACCGATAACCTGGACAGTGCCCCGGTGCAGCCGCAGGATCGCGTCACCGGTGACATTCTGCTGACTAAAGTCGATGGCCGTTTGCAACATCAGCCGCTCGGGGGCGAACCACAGGCCCCGGTAGACCAGGGCGCTGTACTTCGGCATGAGCTCCTCCTTGAGCTGAGCTACCTCCGGGTCGAGTACCAGGGACTCCACCGCGCGATGGGCGTGCCACAGCAGGCTGCCGGACGGAGCCTCGTAGATGTTGCGGGTCTTCATGCCGAATATTCGGTTCTCTACGATGTCGAGGCGGCCGATTCCATGCCGGCGACCGATTTGGTCGAGCGTTTCCAGTACAGCGCTGGCTGACAAGGGCGTTCCGTTCACGCCGACTGGGTTGCCGCTTTGGAAGTGGATTTCGACGGTCTCGGGTTCGTCCTGGGTGTCTGCGAGATCGCGCACCCGGAACAGCAGGCCTTCCGGCGCCGGTTGCTCCGGATCCTCGAGCGCCTCACCCTCGTAGGAGGTGTGTAGCAAGTTGCTATCGATAGAGTACGGTCGGTCGCCGCTCCTCAGATCTAGCTCGATGCCGTGCTGTCTGGCGTAGGCGAGCAGATCGCTGCGGGAGGACAGATCCCACTCCCGCCATGGGCTGATCACCATGATGTCGGGGCGTAGCGCGGCTAGAGTCATCTCGAAGCGGATCTGATCGTTGCCCTTGCCCGTAGCTCCGTGCGCCACGGCGTCCGCGCCGACCTCCTCGACAACGCGCAGCTGGGCTGCGGCGATCAATGGCCGGCCGATGGAAGAGCCCATCATGTACTGCCCCTCATAGAGGGCGTTGGCCCGGTACATCGGGAAGGCATAGTCCCGGGCGAACTCTCCGCGTAGGTCGTCCACCCGCACCTCGTCGGCACCGAGCTTTTCAGCCTTGCGAGCGGCGGTGTCTAGCTCCGCGCCCTGGCCTAGATTGGCAATGAAGGCGGTCAGCCGGCAGTTGTAGCGCTCCTTTAGCCAGACCAGGGCCACCGAGGTGTCGAGCCCGCCGGAGAAGGCGAGCACAATGTGCTGAGGGGCGATGTTGTTGCGAGACGACATGGGGTCACACCTCCGTGGTGGGCGCAGTGGCCCACAGCCGGTCCATCGTTTCGTGGGTGAGGTGGCGGGTCAGGTCCGACGTGGAGGCGTATCCCATATTGGTGATCTTGCGTCGGCCCTGGCGGACTGGGGTAACGCGGTGCAGCGTGGTGTTGGTCCGCATGAGGTACAGGTCGCCAGGGAATAGCTCCATCGAGTAGATCGGGCGGCTGACCAGGGCACGGTTGATCCCTGGACGCTGCTTGTTCCAGATGGTGCCAGGCACGCACTGGACGAAGCCGCCATGCTCCACCGGCGGGCACTCGATTACCCAGACCAGGGCGAAGGCGAAGTCGTCCCAGTGCCAGCCGTGGGTGTCACCGTCTCTTTCTAGGCAGGTGATGACGAACTGCTCGGGCTCATACGGGCACGGATGCACCGGCTCGCCGGCCACCTCCGACAGCATCCGCAGGATCGGCTCTGCTGTGTAGATGCTGCTGATGACGGTGCCTAGGCTGGCGATTTCGGCTCGCGTCACGTTGCGCATCCGACGCGGCGTGTAGTCGGTCTCGGCGAAACGAAGGTCCCGTCGCGTGCCTGCCTGGTCGATCAGCGCGTTGACCTCGTCGGCGACCGCCTTTTTGACGCTGTCGGGAGCGACGAAGGAGACCTTCGCATGCCCCAGGTACGAGAATTCTCGGTGGGCTGTGGTGATGTCGTCCGGCGCCACATTGCGCTGCACATGCTCTCGCAATTGCTGGTGCAGGACATCCAAGTCGAACACGGATCCTCCCTAGTTAACCTCTCGCCGTTACATCGCGCGCGAAAAAGATGACGGCCGCCGCTACCTGTGCCGCGGCAGCCGAAGTCAGTAATCCGAAGTGGTCGGTGTCAATCCGGTGGGACCGCATCACTCCGACACGGCCGGCCCACTGGGCGAGCTGCGCGTCGAGCAGGTCCGCGCTAATCACCAGCGCGGGAGCGTCGACCGGGCCGTCATGGACGTACTCGGCACTTGCCCGCAGGTGACGTTCGTAGCTGTTCCACTGGTGCGCCAGCAGTGCCGCCGGCACGGGTTGTTGGATGGCCGCCAGGCAGGCCGCGAGTGCTCCGACGGCTAGCCGTTCGTGGAAGCCAGCCGATCCCGCGTCGCTTGTCACCAAAGACCTCGGGGCGTCTGACTCCAGGTTGAAGGCTCGGTAGACGTTTTCCGTGAAGGTGTCGAAGCGTTGTCGAACATTGTCGGCTGACAGCTCGTACCCGACTGGTGGGGCGGAGTCCAGCAGTACCAGCGCCGGTCGCCGCTCGGTCTGGTCGGCGACCATCTGGTAGGCAACCTGACCGCCGAACGACCATCCGCCGAGCAGGTCCGGGATCAGGCCGGCGGTGTCCAGGTCGGCCTGGTAGCGGTGGGCCAGCGCCGGCACCGTCGGTAGTTGCCCACTGTCACGGGAGGCTGTCACCCGCCAGTGCTGCGGCAGTTCAGCCAGCAGGTGCTGGTAGTCCTGCGGACTGCCCCCTGCGCCATGTACGAGGTGCAGATGCGGGCCCGAGCCGTCCCGTAACAGCACCAGCGTTGACTCCGCCGAGGCTGGCTCAGACCCGTTGCCCAGTAGGTTGGCCATCCGTTGGGGCGTCGGATCGCCGAGCCACCGCACGATATCCACCGCCGGTCGCCCGTCGGCGGTCAGCGTCTCCACGAGGCGTAGGGCGCTGAGCGAGTTGCCGCCGACGGCGAAGAAGTTGACGTCCGCTCCCGCCGGTGGGGCGCCGAGCACGTCGGTCCAGGCGGCGACGATATGGCGCCAGTTCGCCGAGTCGGGCAGCAGGCCGACCAGGGGGCTGCTGTTGACGGCGGCCTGGGCCGCGCGCTGGGTGCGGGCGCTGGAGGCGACATCGAACGAGCCGACCGCACGCTGCGGCTCGGCGCCGCCGTCGGCCAGCACTCTATCCAGGTCGTGCAGCAGCGTCAGGACGCTACTCTCCTGGTAGCGTCCAGTGTGGTATTCAACCTCGGCGAGGTAGCCGCCGTCAGTTTCCCAGACGGACATCGCCACGTCGGCCCGGGCCGCCCGGTTTGGGCTAGGGAGCAGCGTCGCCGAGATGGGGCCGAGCCGCAGATCGGTGCCGATCGGACCGAGATAGCTCAAAAGCAGCGGCGCGGGGTCGCCGAGGGCGACCCGGGTCTGCTCGGGCAACGCCCCAAACACCACGGGGTAGGGCACCGCTTGATGAGTCAACATCTGCCACATGCCGTCTCGGGCGGCATTCACCACCGCGGCGACACTGTCCGTCTCGGCGACTTTGCCCCGGATCATGCAGAGGTTTGCGGTATAGCCGAGCAGCGCCTGATCGCGGGTGGTCATCCGATTCGCGGTCACCACACCCACCGTCACGTCCGGCCCGGCACCGGCTCGGGTGAGCACGAGCTGCGCCGCGGCGAGGATGATCGCGAACGGGGTGGCGAAGGTGGCCTTGGCCAGCGCCGCGATCCCGGCACCCGCCTCGGCGCTGAAGCCGTAGCGCAGGATCGCGCCCGGCGCGCCGCTCGCCACTGCGCCCGGCAGGTCGGGTTCCAAGGTGGCGGAGGCGGCGCCGGTGAGAGCGCCGCACCAGTAGGCAATGCTCTTGTCCCACCGGCCGTCCGCGCGAGCCGCGGCCTGCTCCTGGGCGTATGTGCTGAAGGGCACCGGGTCGGTCGGGAAGCTCACGGCGCGTCCCTGCCGCACAGCCGCATACGCCTCGGACAGCTCCGCGACGAGCAGTTGGACCGCCCAGCCGTCGAGCACCATGTGGTGCACGGTCAGCAGCACCTCGTGTTGGTCGCGGACCCGGACCAGGGTGATGCGAGCAAGCGGCGCCTGCTCCGGCTCCAGTGGCGTGGCGTGCACCTCTTCGGCGATGAGCCGCAGCAGAGTATTCGTATCGGCGTCTTCCAGGTCGTCTACGTGCAGCCGGTGCGGGCTCACGACGATGCGTGGCGCTACCACCAGCGTGACAGTGTCCGCCTGGCGCACCACCGAGGTCCGCAGCGCCTCATGCCGGTCAACGAGTGCCTGCCAAGCCACGGCCAGTGCCTCCCCGTCGATTGGCTCGTTCACCCCGAGCCGCCAGGTGAGGTGATAGACCGATTGGTCGCGGGCGCGCTGGTGCACCCACCACAGGGCCTCTTGCATGGCGGTGGCCGGGAACGGCTCCAGCGCCGCGTCGGCGCCCTGCTTAACCACGGGTCGCGAGCAGCTCGGAGGTCAACCGCTTGCGGTCGACCTTGTCCACCTCGGTCAGCGGGATCTCCGCCCGATGGTGGAACACCCGGGGTCGCATATATGATGGTAGATGCCCTACAAGCCGGGTGAGGTCATCGTCGGACAAAGCCGCGCCCGTGTAGACGGCGTGCAGGTCCAGCTCTCCATCGTCGCCGGCTACAGTAAGCACCACAGCCTCCGCCACGTCCGCGTGAGCGCGCAACGCGGCCTCGATTTCGGCGAGCTCAACACGGTTGCCACGGACCTTCACTTGGTGGTCGATTCGACCCTGATGTATGAGCTCGCCGAACTCGCGACGGATCCGGTCACCGGTGCGGTACCAGTGCTGGGCGGTCAACGGCCCGGTGCCGTCGTAGAGGCGACCGCGATTGCCGTCAAAGGAGACGAACCGTCCCGCGTTCTCAGCCGGATTGAGGTAGCCGGGGAAGCGCTGCTCGCCCCGGACACACAGCTCGCCGTCGTCGCACGGGCGCAGCTCCTCGTCGAGCAGCACATAGTCGAGGTGCGGGTAGATGTCCCCGATCGGCACCGAGCGGTTCGACGACTCGATCCGGGCGGATGGGTCGGCGGGCACCTCGTACGCGGTGACGATGACCGTGGTCTCGGTTGGGCCGTAGCAGTTGATTACCGCGGTGTTCGGTGCGGCGGCCGTCCAATCGTTGACCTGCTTTATGGTAAGTGGCTCCCCGCCGAAGGAACTCAGCCGCAGAGTCGGCATGCTATCCGGGGCCAGGGCGCGCAGCCGCTTGGCAAACGAGATTAACGACGGTACAGATAGCCAGTGCGTGAGTCGTTTCGTGTTGATGAAGCGCACCGGCGTCAGCACGTCACTGCGCTGGGCGACGCACAATGTGGCCCCGGTGCCCCACGCGCCGAACATCGCAAGGATTGAGCCGTCGAAGCAAAACTCGAAGGTCTGCGAGACCCGCGACTCGGGCCGGAACCGATATCGCGTGGTTACCTCGGTGAGGAACGAGTCGACGTTGGCGTGGGTCGCCGGCACGCCCTTGGGCTTCCCGGTGGTACCGCTGGTAAAGATGATGTATGCGAAGTCGTCGCGGCCCCGCTCCACGGCCGGCGGGATTTCCGTCGCCTCGCCCGGGACGAGGAACTCGCGCCAGCCCTCACCAGTCAGGTCGAGGAGCGTGACAGTGGTCTGGGCGCGGAACTCAGCGAGCCCGTCGCCTGAGCTTTCGTCGACCATGACCAGGTCAAGGTTTGCCTCGTCGGCGATGGCGAGGTTGCGGGCCGCCGGGTTAGCGGGATTGAGTGGCACCACTGTCGCGCCCAGCCGCAGGGCGGCCAGGTATGCGATGTAGCCGACAAGGCTGCGGGAGGTGAGCAGCCCGACCCGTCGGGGTGACCGCCCCAGCACCCGCCGCATTTCGGCCGACAACCGCTGGGCTGCGGCCTGCAACTCGGCGTAAGTCAGTGCGTCCGAGGTGACCTCGATCGCGACGTTATCTGGGTGTAGCCGGGCCGAGGTCCGGAACCAGTCGTAGAGGGTACGGGTCTGCATCGCACATCCTTCACATCGTCTGCCGGTGCGGACGTCCCGCCGCCGGCGCTGGGGTAGTCGACCGGTCGTGTTCCAGCTGCCGCAGGTGCTCGAAGGTGGTCCGCGCCAGCGCAGACCGAGGGCGCCCCCGGCGGGCCGATTCCACGACGAAACGTAGGGCCCGAGGCAGGTCAGACCAGGCCTGCACGGCCTCGTTGTCGCCGAGGTGGCGGTATCGGAAAGCACGGTGCTGCGCGACAGCCCACAGGTCGTCCAGGTGCGCCCCGACGGCCAGCGGTCGCGCGACGACATGGTCGCGCAGAAACTCCAAGGCCGCGCCCTCGTCGAGCAGCCAGGTGCCGGGCAACTCCGGTTTGTTTCCGGTGCCGTCCATACGGACCAACCACTGCGGCTGCGCGCCGACGGGCGGGGGCATCCAGAAGCCGAACGCCAACGCGTTGCGCCGGTCCTGTTCCGGGCGCCATGACGACGGCGGGGTCATCACGGCGAGTAGGCCGGCAGTGCCGAGCCAGCCAGCGTACGGCTCCTGCTCGCCGGCGGGCAGCAGCCCTCTGAATCCGTCAACGACGTGCCAGTCGTCGCCGCGTCGGTCGTCGACCAGCAGCCAGTGCGGCGCGTGCGCGGTGCCGTTGGTTGACGGGGACCAGGGCAGCGCCGCGTTGTCGGTAACCACGAGCACCCGCCCATAGCGTCGCAGCTCGGCGTCGATGCGGTCGACGACACCGTCAGCCGGGGTGGTGGCCCATGCTAGCCGAGTGCCGTCCGGCAGCCGTTCGAGCGGCACGCGGTGATGGGAGAAGGCAAGCTCACCCTCCGGCAGGTCCTTGCGTACCGCGATGCGTACGGAATCGGCGAAGCGGTCCACGGTGTCGGCGAATTCGCCGGCCTGATAGCCGGCCAGATTGCTGGTATAGCAGCTCAGTCCGGCGAATCGGGGATCCGGAACGGTCATCGCGTACCCACCCCGTGTGCGACGCTTATCGGGACCCGGCTGTACCCGCGCAGGCTCACCCACCGCAGGTCGGCCCAGCGGCCTGTCCGCCGCCCCGCCGGCACGGGAATAGCCCAGGGCCGACCAGTGAGGCCAGCGCCGATCGCCTTCACGCATGCCTCCTGGACCGTCCAGATCCAGGCGAACTCGCGGTCCCGTGCCGGTTCGGGCAGCCGGTCGAGGGCGGCGCGGACCGCCGGGGCGCAACAGCGGCGCAGCAGGGCCGGCGGCGCCGGTACGGGTACCTGGACGTCGACACCGACCGGTACGCCCCGCCCGAGTGCTGCGGCCACCATCCCAGCGTCGTGGGACAGGCTGACGGTGACCTCCGGCCACTCAGGCAGGTGGGGTTGACCGCTGTCCTGAGCGGCGATCGGCGCAGCGCCGGCCCTTCGGCCCAGCTCAGCTGCGAGCAGCATGCGCAGCAGCGTCCGTGCGGCCAGTCGCTCGGCGCGCGGCCCGGCGGAAAGGTCTGCGACCCCCGCCAGATCGGACGGGGACGGCGGGAGATGGGCGAGCACACGCTGCTCGGCCACCGCAACCCGCACTCGGGTGCCTAGCCACAGCCGAACCACGCCGCCGTAGCGGCCCGTGCTAGCTCGACGCGGTCGCGCCCAGCTGGCCAGCACCGCCCGCTGCCGCGCTGTCACCATGGCTGACCCCTGAGTAGGTCGGGCACGTGTTCGGCGATCCCGGCGAGCATCGCCCCAGTGGCGCCGCCGGCCGTGGCGAACATGCCGGCGGTGGCCCGCAGCTGCGCTAGCCCGTCCTCGACGTACGCCTCCGCGCCGAGCAAGGCAGCGCACTCGCCGAGCACCACGTCCAAGCCCTGCGCCACCGAGGCCTTCAATAACATGCTGGTCACTAAGGGGTCGGGGCTGTTCCGGTAGGCGTCGCAGGCCGCCTCGATCCGCCAGGCCTCCACCATGCACCGGGCAAACCGTTCTCGGATCGCCGGGTTATCCCAGGCCCGACCAGCGCCAAGAGGACGCTCAGTGAGGCGGCGGTGGGTGTCGGCGAGTACACGACGGCACATCGCGGCGGCCCACACACCCCCAGCGAAGCGTTCGGTGGCGATGTGGCGGGCGAAGCTGACCATGCCCCGCCCAGGGCGTCCGACCAGATAGGACCGATCCAGGTGTACCTCGCTGAAGTGCAGGTCCCCCAGACCCGCGTTGCTCAGTGGGGTACCCCGGGTGGCCGACACCCGCACTCCGGGGGCGTCGGTGGGCACCAGCACCCACACGAAGCTGGTGAAATGCCGCTGCGGGCGGTGCCGAGCCAACACGAGCGCATACGCGGCAGTTCGGGCGTTGGTGATCCATCGCTTCCCGCCATCGAGCACCAGCGACCGGTCGTTGAGGCGTACCGTCGTGCCTAGCTCCATCAGGTCGGAGCCAGCGCCGTCACGGTCCGTCGCGGCCAACGCGAGCATCGCGTGACCGGCGATCGCATCGAGGTATGCGGTCCGCGCCGGTCCGTCCTCCGGCTGCCCGTCGACCTGTTCACGCAGGACGGGCAGCGCGCTAGCGACCTGAACGCAGACCGACAGCACCACGCCGACCGGGCAGCGCGCGTCGAGAGCGCCGAGCAGTCCCGGCAGCTCGGCCGGCCCGGTGTCACGCAGGAGGCCGTGCTCACCGAGCGTCCGCCAGACTGCCCGGGCGTCCTCGGGTGTGGCCAGCGCGCCCAGTGCCACCCCAGTACGCGCGGCCACGTTGGTGCCGGCTCCCGCCGAGCCCGGGTCCGCGAGCGCCATCTCCGGTGCCGTTGGCAACTCAGGCAAGATTCACCTGCCGGTCTCGAAGAGCCAGCGCTCCGTTGACCAGCAGCAGCCGGTCGTTGGCGTAGTTCAGCGAGGCAGAGCGAAGGTCCCGGAAGACCCGCTCCAGATACAGCGACGACGACCGGAGATAGCCGTGTCGTAAGCCAACTAGCTCCACCATCTCATCGGCGGCGCCGAAGCACTGCTCGGCGGCCTGGACCTTTAGGTTGTTGATAAGCAGCTGAGTTGACGTTTCGGCGGTGTCGGGGGCGCTCTGCACGGCGGCGACGGTGTGTCGCAGCAAAGCGTTTACCAGGTCGAGACGGCCCCGGATCCGGGCCAGTCGGGTCAGCAGCAGCTCCGAGGAGGGATCGAACTGACTCCGGCCGGTGTCCCGGATGTGGTGCAGGATCCGGGACAACGCCCCGGTGGCCGCGCCGAGCCACGCTGCCGACCAGCCAATGTGTGCCAGCGGACCGAAGGTGGGGGCGACGATCTCGTGGAACCGCCCGGGGGCGCCGATTACTTGGTCGGCTGGCACCCGCCCAGTTAGCCGCATGGGCACGCTTTGGGTGGCCCGCATACCGAGTGGCTGCCAACCGCCGCGGATCTCGATCGTAAGCTGGTCGCGGCGGGCGTACACCAGGGAGACCTGGCTGGGTGAGGTGGCCTCCGGCGCTAGCGTGGTGATGAGGAACGCGTCAGCGTGTTGACCGCCGGTCACAATCGGGGCGTCCCGATCGATGCTCAGGGTGCCGGTGTCCTGCCGGGCCGTCGACTCTGAGCTGAGCAAGCTCCCACCCTTGCGGCGTTCGGTGGTGACTGAGGCGAGGTAGACGTTTCCCTTGCCAAGAGCCGGCAGGAGCCGCTCGGCGAGCGGACCGTCGGCATGCCGGACCACTGCCATAACCTGCTGGCAGTGCATCGCGAAGATTAACGCGACAGACATGTCCACCCGGGCCAGCCGCAGGGTCATGTCGACAAGGTCGCCGAGGCCGCCGCCACCGCCGCCATGTTGCGTCGGCACCAGCAGGCCGAGGATGCCGGTGGCCCGCATCGCGTCCAGCGCCGCGGTGGGGAACTCCGCTGCCGCGTCGGTGTGCTCGGCGTGCAAGGCGGTGGCGGACAGCACTTCATCCAGTGCCTTTTCGTGTCCGGTGGCGGTGCTCACGCCGTCCGTCCCCGCAGCGACTCGATGGTGTCCCAAAGGCTGCCCGCGGTGGCGAAGGTGCGGTCGGTCAGCAGTTCGTCAGGCATGGACACCCCGTAGGTGTCCTCGATGGCAAACAGCAGTTCGATCGCGCGCATTGAGTCCAGGCCCAGCTCGTGGAGCGAGGCTTCGGAGGTGATGGGCTGCGTTCCCGCATACTTGAGGAACGGCTTGAGTAGATCCGGAAAAGCGGCGTCCATTGTTAGATCAACCCCTGTCGCTGCCGGTGACGGTATGCCGTGTGAGTTCCAGCCGGGTCACGCTGGTGACCTGACCCCCGGCGATGGTGACCTCGATGGGCATGGGATGCGCGAGGAAGGCCACCAGGCTGGCGTAGAGGCCGTACGCGCCCACGTTTGGCACGGAGACCAGCTGGCCTGGGACTAACGGCGGGAGGGCGGTGGCGCGGGCCCACGTGTCCAGCGGTGTGCACAGCGGCCCGGTGACGATGGTTCCGGGTATTGGCGGTCCGGCCGCTGCGTCCACCGTAAGTAGGTCCGGCACGATCGGCGGTAGCCGCCGCAGACCGGACATCCCACCGAGGTGGTGGATGCCCGACTCCAGGACGACCACGGGGATGCCCTGCGACCGCTTCACTTCCAGGACCCGGGTGACCAGAGTGCCGCAGGTGCCGACCAGGTACCGGCCTGACTCGAAGGCCACCGCCGGCCCTTGCGCCGGCCAGCCTGGGAAGGCGTCGGCGAGCAACGCCGCCAGCCGGTCCGCCAACTTCGGCAAATCCGGCCGAGCGCCGGCCCGCGCGAAAGGCGCCCCGAAGCCGCCACCTAGGTCGATCAGCTCCGGCTGCGTTCTGGTCGCCGCCACCAACCGCCGTATAGTGTCGACGGATTGCGTGAACTGAGCGACCAGAGCCTCCTCACCGTCGACGTTGCTGCCCATGTAGAGGTGGAACCCGACCGGGCACACGTTGCGGCGCGGTCCGAATAGGTCGGGCTGGTCCAACACCCAGCGCACGTCCGCGCCGAATTGTGAGGCGATGCCGGTCATGGTGAGCCCCTGACCGGGCGCAGGTGTGTCGTCGTTGATCCGTACCAGGGCGCGTACCTCGACGTCGTGCTCGCGGGCCACCCGGTCGAGCTGGTCCAGCCCGTACGGGGAGTCGACGGAGAATAGCTCGACCCCAGCCTGGACGGCCTCGACTAGGTCGATGTCTCGCTTGCCCGGGCCCGTGTAGAGGACCTGGGCCGGATCGCAGCCGGCAGCCAGCGCGACGCGCAACTCGCCAGGGGAGCAGACCTCTGCCCGGCACCCCGCAGTGGTCAGCTCGGCGACCACGGTTGGGTGAGGGTTGGCCTTGAGCGAGTAGAACAGCTCGGTCTGCCTCGGCAACGCGGCGCGCAGCGCCGCGTAGGACCGGATCAGCTCGTCCAGGTCGTAGAAGTACGCCGGGGTCTGCGGTGCGTCCGGCCGGTTGAAAAGTTCCGCTAGCTCAGACACAGGTGTGCTCCGACCACATTCGGTACAGCTCGGCTCGGTCGACCTTGCCGTTGCGGGTCAACGGGATCTCCGGCACGACCAGGCACGTCCGGGGTATCTTGATCTCGTCGAGCTCGGTGCGCAGCGCGGCGAGTACCTCGGGCGCTGTCAGTTCGCTCACTACGAACAAAGTGGCCGAATCACCGCCGTCCTCCACCCTCGGCGGCAGCACGGCGGCTGCCTGAATCTGCGGAATTCGGTACGCCGCCGCCTCGACCTCGGTGACGCTGACGCGGATGCCGCGTTCCTTGTAGATGTCGTCACGCCTGCCGACGAAGTACAGGTACCCCTCGGCGTCGAGCCAGCCATGGTCGCCCGTGCGCAGCTGGGGGAAGAGGCCTTCAACGCGGGGGAAACGCTGGGCGGTGAGTTCCGGTCGACGCCAGTAGCCGGCCATGACGTGCGGGCCTCGGACCACGATCTCGCCGACGGTGTCGGGCGGCACCGTCGCGCCGTCCGCGTCGACGACCAGGATCTCGGTGCCGGGCAGGGCTCGCCCGCAGGCGCCCGGTCGGCGCAGGTCCTCATCCACTGGCATGATTGCCGCCCGTTTGCACTCCGTCAGCCCGAACATCAGCTGGACGCGCAAGGTGGGTATGCGGGCACGCAGGTCGCGCAGAACCTCCGGCGGCATCGCGGCGCCAGTGTTGGTGAGTAGACGCAGCGTGGGCACGGTCGTGCCCGGGCGGGACAGCATTCGGACCAGGCCACGGGCCAGCGCGGGCACGGCGGGTAGCACGGTCGCGGCGCTGCTTACCAGGTGCCGGGGCAGCGTCGGGCCGGTGTCGGCGGGGGAGGCCAGATGTAGCCGGGCGCCGGCCAGGGTGCTGAGGAAGATTTGGTACATACCATAGTCGAACGACAGTGGCAGCGCGCACCACACGACGTCGTCCGCCCGGTAGGCGAGCTGGGAGGCGATGGCCTTGACGGCGAAGACCACCTGCGCGTGGGTAGAGACCACTGCCTTCGGCATGCCGGTGCTGCCAGAGGTGTAGATCAGGCATATCGGGTCGACGGCCAGTGGGGGCTCTGCTGGCGCGGAGTCCGAACCGTCCTGTACGACGTCGCGCAGCTCGGCCGTACCCACGGTCGGCACGCCGTGGCTCGCGGCCACGGCGAGTGCTCGAGGACTGTCAGTGACGAGCAGTATCGGCTCGGCATCGGTCAGCACATGGGCCAAGGTGACCATGGGGGATTGCTCGTTGACCATGCTGAACACGGCGCCCGCCCGGGAGCAGGCGTACAGCAGGGCGGGTACCAGCGGGTCGGTGGGCAGGCAGATGAGCACTCGTCCGCCTTGGCGGACACCGCGCGTAGCCAGCCAGCTGGCAAGCCGCCGGCTGGCTGCGTCCAGGTTCCGGTAGCTTTGGACCTGGTCGCCGTGGCTGATCGCCGACGTGTCCGGATGAGCGGTCGCAGTGCGGTCCAGCAGGTCGTGCAGCAGCGCGGTCACCGGCCCGACACCCTTCGCGTCGCCGCACGGGCCCGGTCGAACACGGCTCCGAGTGAGTCGAGGTCGTGCAGGGCCGTCCTCGTAAGGTCGTCCGGGTCCAGCTCCACCCGCAGTCGGGCCTCTGCTCGCTCGATCACCTCGACCAGCCGGAAGGAGTTGAAGCCAGGCAGTGCCCGTAGGGGACGATCATCGACTGGTACCTCAGGACCCACCCCGAGGGCAGCCCGGACTTCGTCGGCGAGCACCCCGCGGATCTGTTGAGATTCGGCGTTCGGCGCGCCCTGCGGCGGCACCCGTCCGGTGTCGGCGAGCCGATCAGCGAACGCCACCTCGCCGCGCAGCAGGCCGTCAAGCTGGTCGAGGACCGGAGCGGGGAAGACGCCGCCTCGGTGGACCCGGCGCATTGCCACGTAGCTCTGACTAGCCAGGGTGAGCCATTCGTCGGCGCGGGCGGCGGCCTCCCGTGCCGCGTCAGCGGTGGTCGGATCGTTGGCCAGCCAGGCGGCGTGCAGGGCCCGGGACCGGCCGAGCAGCCACACGTCGAGTACGAGCTGGGTCGCCGCCTGCGCCTCGCCCACCCGTCGCCGCACTGCCGCTAGGTAGTCCTCAATCTGGTCTGCCTCGGCGTGCAGCGCGGAAGCGTTGTCGCGCAGGACCGCCGCCCGGTCAAGCGTTGGGGCCCCGTCGGCGGCGACGGTCATCGCGGTCGCTCGGGGCACCGCCGCGTCGAATTGCGCAGCCGACATTCGCCACGTTCCCGGTCGCGCGTCGCCCCACTGAGTGGAGTTGTGGTAGCCATCGACCAAGACGCAGGGATCGTCGGCGTCAACCAACAGGAAGCTGTGTTCCATGTGCTGGTTGCCGGCGTACGGCAGCCAGCTCATGGTGAACGTGTCGGCGACCACATAGAGCGGCGAGTGCTCCGCGAGTAGCTCACGCAGCCGGGTACCAGGCACATCGTCCCAGCGCCGGGTGACCCGAAGGCCGAGCAGGTCGCCCGCCTCGGTCAACCGCTGCTCGACCGACGCGGTGACCGCTGGCGTCCCTGCGGGTTGCGCGGTGATGTGAAGCCGCAGGCTGGCGCCGAGCTCCAGGTGTGCGCCAGGCCGGTAGGCTCGATCAGCCAGGGCGGCCAGGTTCACCTGCACGCAGTCCAGCAGCTCGGCGCGAAGACCGGTCAGCACCGGCGTCCACTCCCGACTGCGCGTCGGAATTGCAGGCACAACGACCATGTCACGCCTCTCCCATCGGGTGGACTGCGCGCAGCGACGCCGTCGCCGCCCGCAACGCGTCCGAGTCGGCTGCGCGGTCCTCGGGCAAACCGGCGAGGAGCTTGTCGTATGCGGCCAGGTCGAGCAGGCCGTGCCCGCTGATACAGACCAGCAGCCCGCGCCGTGCTGAGTGCCCGGGTTCGCGGCCTGTCGCTACCCGGGCAGCGGCCGCCAGCGCGTGACCCGACTCCGGTGCAGGCACTACCAGTTCGGTCAGGGCGAACGTCCGGCCAGCGGTCAGCGCCTCCCGCTGGCCCACCGCCAACGCCGAGATCTGGTCTCGGTACCGCATCGCGGAGATGAGCTTCGCCGCACCGTGGAAGCGCAATCCCGCCGAGTGCGATGCGGGGATTGCGTACCCGCTGCCGATCGTGTACATCGCCTCCATCGGTCCGGTGCCTGTGGAGTCCGTGTGGTCATAGGCGTACACCCCACGGGTGAGTTTCGGGGTGGTGCTGGACTCCACCGCGATCAAGTCGGTGGGCACGTCCCGCTCCCCGGCGGAGTCGGCGGCGAAGAACGGCAGGGCCAGTCCGCCGAAGTTGCTGCCGGCACCCACGCAACCGATCACCGCCTCCACGCTGGCGTCAAGAGCAGCAAGCTGGTCGATGGCCTCCAGGCCGATCACCGACTGGTGCAGGATGCTGTATGTCTCGCCACTGCCGATACAAAACGCCCGCTTGGGGTCCGCTCGGGCATACTCGACGGCCTCGCCGATGGCTAACGCGAGGCTGTTGCCCTGCCCGGACCGCTCGGCGGCGACGCGTCCCACTTGTGTCAGTGGGCTGGGGCTGGCGTGCAGGTCCGCGCTGTAGAGGCGCATCAGGCTGCCCCGATACGGCTTATCGCGTAGGCTCCCGCCGACCATGAAAACGGTGCAGGCCATGCCGAATGCGGCGCACGCGGCGGCGAGCGCGCTGCCCCACTGCCCGGCGCCGGTTCCAGTGACCAACTCCCGGAAGCCTGCGCGGTGGTAGTAGTGGGCCTGCGCCAGCGCAGTGTTGAATTTGTGGCTACCCGAGATGTTGCCACCCTCGTACTTCACGTAGATCGGGACGGTCGCTCCGATCTCGGCCTCGAAGCGCCGGGCCCGCCATAGCGGCGCCGGCCGGTAGGTTCGGTATCGCTCGGCGACCGGCTCGGGGATCGGCCAGAATTCCCGGGTTGCGACACTCTGCCGGATCAGCTCTAGCGGCAAAGTGGCGGTCATCGGGCCGCCGGTGCTCGGCGGCGTCACATCGGCGGGCAGCTCGTAGCCAAGGTGCGGCAGGACGCTGCGCCAGGCTCGAGGCGTCTCGGTCATGACTCCTCCCTCACCAGATCCACGACGACGTCGACCAGGTCGGCGACGGTCGTGAAGGCCCGCCCGGCGAAGATGTCGTCCGGCAACGTGACGTCGAGTTCGTCCTCGAGCCGCACGAGCATGCCGAGGAAGCCCAGCGAGTTGACTCGTAGCAGGTCACCGTTGAGTGGCTCGAGGTCGTCGATGGTGCCGGGGTCGACCGAGACCCGTGACTCGCGTACGACCAGCCGTTTGACTGCCTCGTTGACTCGAGGCCGGTCAGTCATGTCGCCGCCTCCGTTTCGCCGCGCAGCCTGCCCCCGGCGTCGACGACCCAGCTCCAGGTCAGCAGGGCAGACAGGCTGACGGGTCCGCGGACATGTAGCCGGCCGGTGGCGATAGACAGCTCCGGTCCCAGCCCCATCGTCGGACCGTCGTGCAGGCGCAGGGAGCCGTTGACCACCAGCGTGGCGGCGTCCACCCCGGCCAGGAATGCCTCCACGGAGGCCGGGTCAGCGGCTACCACGCCCTCGGTGTGCTGGGAGCCGAAGCGGCGGATGTGAGCAACCGCCTCGTCGAGGCCAGCGACGGGCCGGATGCCGACCGCGCGTTCCAGAAACTCCCGACCGTTGTCGGCGGCGGCCAGTTCGGCCACGGGCGCCCCGGGAGGTACGGCGGCGGCCAGCCGGGGGTCAACCCGCAGCAGCCATGGCTCGGCCAGCCCGGCGCCAGCTCGCAGGAGGGCCCGAGTCAACTCCTCGGCCACGTCCTCGTGGGCCAGCACCAGTTCGAGGGTGTTGCAGGCGGTGGGCTCGCCGAGCTTGCTGTCGAGGGCGATCCGGGCGGCCAGCTCCAGGTCGGCGCTGCGGTCGACGTAGAGGTGGTTGACCCCGCCGCCGCTGGCGATGACCGGGATGGTGGAACTGGTCAGGCAGTAGTCGATCAGGGACGGGCTGCCCCGGGGAATGAGTCCATCGATCTTGTCGTGCCGCTTGAGTAGGGCCCGCACTAGCCGCCGGTCGGGGTCGGTGACGACCTGTACCGTGCCGGTGGGTAGTTGCGCGTCTTTCAGCGCCCGGCCGATGACGACGGCGAGGGCCTGGTTGGTGGCTGCGATCTCCGTGCCGCCGCGCAGGATGGCTACGTTGCCGACCGCCACAGGCAGCAGGGCGCCCTCCACCGTCACTGTCGGCCGCGCTTCGAAGATCATCAGGACCACACCCAGCGGCTTGGGCAGCCGGCGCACGGTGGCGCCATTGCCGGCCCGGTGACCAACGGTCGGGGCGGTCACTGTCGGCAGCGCCACACGAGTGCGCGCAATCAGGTCGACCAGCGCGTCGAGGTGACGCTTGCCAAGCGCCAGGCGGTCGACTAGTTCGGGACCGAGACCGGCCCTGGTGCCTTGGGCCACGTCGGTGGCATTCGCCGCCAGCACGTCGGCCCAGCCCGAGGAGAGCTCGTCGGCGAGCGCCTCGCAATACCGGTCGTAGCGTTCGTCGCCGGGTGGGGGAAGCTCGGCTCGGGCCCGCGTCGCGTCGTCTAGGATCTTGTCCATATCAGTCACCACATGAACTGCCCACCATCCACGATTAGCTTTTGCCCAGTCAGGTATCCGCTTGCCGGCCCTACGAGGAACTCCAGGGCGGCGGCGATCTCCTCGGTGGTCCCAATGTGGCCCCGAGGAATCTCCGCCACCACTGCCGCTCGGGCAGCCGGGTCGTCAAGCCGGAACCGGGTCACTAGCTCGTCGGTCTCGGTCATGCCCGGGATCAAGCAGTTGACCCTGATTCGGGGCGCGAGCTCCAGCGCTAGGCACTTGGTCAGCTGCAGCAAGCCAGCCTTGCTGGCGCAGTAGTTCACGCCGTTGAGGCGGGGACGGATGCCAGTGGTGGCGCCCACGTTGACGATGACGCCGTCGCCCTCGGCCTTCAGCATCGCCGGCGCGAACTCGCGGGTCAGATGGAACACGCCGGAGAGGTTCGTGTCCAGTACCCGCCGCCAGTCCTCGGTCGACATCTGCAGAAAAGGCCGGTCGATATTGATTCCCGCGTTATTCACCAGCACGGTTGGCGGACCGTGCACGTCGAGAGTCGTCTTAACGGCTGCGCCTACCGCGTCAGCATCAGCGACATCCAGCCGGACCGGGTGGAACGCCTCGCCCAGTTCCGCAGCCGCCGCTGCCGCCGCGAGGGCGTCATCGCGGTACAGCGCGACTACCCGATGGCCCAGCTCTACCAGGCGACGACTGAAGGACAGACCGATGCCCCGGGTGCCGCCGCTGACGACCCCCAGCGGCCTCATCGCAGCACCGCCCCGGAAGCTCGGTCAAGAAACGGCGTCACCTCGTCGACCAACTGCGGCAGGCGCTCGGGGTCGAAGACATCGAAGTGGCCTGCGTCGAGCCGTCCGGCACTTAGATTCGGCGCGAGCTCCCGCCACCGGGCTTCGGCCCCTGCCCGAAACGTGAACTCCTCGTCGGTGCACATCAGCATCAACACGCGGCCCGGGTAGGAGCGGTCGGCCCGGTAGCTCGCGAGGGCAGCGACCTGCGTGTCGAAGACCCGTCGGACCCGCTTGACGGTCGCCGGGTCGGGGCGCGGCCCGAGCATCCCGATGATGGTTTCGCGGACGTGGGCGTCCTCCTCGGCCGTGGCACGGCGCGGCAGCGGCGACGCGTCCACTAGCACCAGGTCGGGCTGGTACCCCTGTTCGGCCAGCCGCACGCACAGCTCCCAGGCCACCGCGCCGCCAAGGGACCAGCCGACGACAGCCGCCGGGACCGTCTGGTCCGCGGCCAGCGCCCGCGTCGCCGCATCAGCCATGTCGGCGATGCTGACTTCCGGTTCCTCGTCGGGCAGTAGGCCGGCCGCGCGTACCGCCGCGACGTTATGGGTCTTTCCGATCGCCGCGGCGAGCCGCAAGTAGGGGTGCAGCCCACCACCGGCGCCCGGCAGCAGCACGCACACGGGCCGCGTGCCCCGCCGCAGCAGGGGAACCAGCCGGCCGGGCAGCCTGGTCGTCATGACGTCACCGCCGCGTCGCCGTCCTGGCCCGCCCGGATCAGTTCGGCCAGGGTGGCCACGGTCGGTGCGGCGAAGAAGTCGACCAATGGCACCGCCACCCCGTAGTGCTCCTGCACCTCGGCGAGGGTGGTAAAGATGTTGAGTGAGTGGGCGCCGTACTCGATGAGCGGACGGTCCGGCCGGATGCCCTCGACATCGAGTACCCTGCCCCACAGCCCGGCTAGGTCCCGCTCCAGCTCGTCGGTGTAGGTGACCTCACCAGTGTCAGCGCTTTGTTGATCGACCAGGAGTTCGTCGGCGAGCCGCAGGAGGGCGTCGCGGTCAGTCTTGCCGGTCGGTGTCGTCGGAACCACGTCGACTGCGAATATCCACAGTGGTCGCATGTAGACAGGCAGCACCGTTGCCAGCCGTTGGCGGACCTGCTCCGGATCGAAAGTGGCGTCGGTGTCGGGACGAACGATCAAGCCGAGTTCCCGGTCGACGCCGCTGCCCCGGACCAACGCGACCGCCTGTCGAACGCCATCGACTTGGTTCGCGACAGTCTCGATCTCGCCCAGCTCAATTCGGTACCCCCGGATTTTGACCTGAGTGTCCATCCGGCCGAGGAAGACCAGATCACCGCGGTCGTCGCGTACTACGAGGTCCCCAGTGCGGTACATGGTTCTACCGGGGGTGCCCGAGAAGCGGTCGGGCACGAACCTCTCGACCGTGCTGTCCGGGTCATTGATGTACCCGTCGGCGGGGCAGTCTCCGCCCAGGAGCAATTCGCCGGCGACGCCGGGCGGGGCGAGGTGGCCGGTAACGTCGACCACGTATGCGCTTACCCCTGGGTACGGCTGACCGATCGGCATGTGGGTCGGCCATACCGAGTCCCGGTACGACAGCCGGTGCGATGTCACCGCGTGGGTTTCGGTAGGGCCATACAGGTTGACCAGGGTGCAGTGCGGGTGGGCGAGAAAAAAGTCGCGGATCTCGTCGTCGACGGTGAGTTGTTCGCCGGAGACGCAAAGGTAGCGCAGCGCGGGCAGTCGAGTGCCCCTGGCGGCGGCGGTCTGTACCAAGGGCCGCAGCGCCGCGACCGGTAGATAGACGTGCGTCACCTCGGTCGTGGCGATTCGGGTGAGCATGGCGGTGAACATCCGCCGGTCGGCTGGCTCACGGGAGACCACCGTCCCGCCGGCGGCCAGAGTCGGCAGGATCTCTTGGAAGGAGACATCGAAGCCGAGTGGGGCGTATTGGAGAAAGCGGGTCTCGGCGTCCATGGCGAGGGCTGCGATCTGCCAGCTTGTCAGGTTGGCCAGCGGTCGGTGCCCCATCTGGACGCCCTTGGGCTGCCCGGTGGAGCCCGACGTGTACATGACATAGATCGGGGCCGTAGGGTCGGCCAGCGAGTCGGGCAGCGGCTGCGTCGCGGCGGTCAAGTCCGCTACCGTGACTGTGGGCACGCCCGGCACCACCGTCTCGCCCACGATGAATTCGCAGCCGGCCCGACGGACCATGTACTCCAGCCGTTGGGCGGGCAGGCCCGGATCTAGGGGAAGGTACGCCGCGCCACGGCGCAGGATGGCCAAAATGGCAGTGACCGTGTCGCACAGGGTCGTGGCGGCGAGGCCTACCACGGCTCGAGGGCCTACCCCGTGCGCAGCAAGGCCGGCGCTGATCCGCTCGGCCTCAGCCACCAACTGGCCATAGTTCAGTTGACGGTTCGGGTCTTCGATTGCAGGGGCGTCGGGCCGCTGCCGGGCCGCCACCGAGACCCAGTCCCATGGCGTGTCGCCGCTCAGCGGGCTGGTCCAGCCGTCGGAGCGAACGCTGGCCGCGCCAGAGGCGTCGGCGAAGAGGTCACCGAGCCGGCGCGAACCGTCGCGGACCGCCCAGCGGACGGCATCACGCAGCGAGGTGAGCAATCCGTCGGCGACCACTGGCGCGATGAGCTGCCGGTCGTATTCGAGTTCGAGTAGCCAGCGGCCGTCGACCGGCGTAGCGCCCAGCCAGAGGTCGAACTTGGCGGTGCCGTTGCCGGGTTCCAGGACCCGCAGCACGGCACCGTCTGGCTCTGGCGTGAAGGTGTCCTGCATGGCAAGCATCGCTGAGAACAGCGGGTTGCGGTTGCTAGATCGGTCGGGCTGTACGTCGGCGACGAGGCGGTTGAAGGTGACGTCCACATTCGCGCGGCAGAAGTCGATGGACTCCCGAACCACTTTGCCGAGATGCTCGTCGACCGTGCGGCCCCACTCCACGTCGACGGTGACCGGAAGCGTGTTGACGAAGAAGCCGCCGAGTTCGAACGCGCCGATCGTGCGGCGGGCCATGAATGGGCTGCCGACCAGGACGCTGGATACGTTGCCGTGCCGGGCCAGTACCGTGCCGTAGATACCGGAGAAGAAGACAAACGGTGAGATCTCCAGCCGTCGGCAGGCTTCCGATAGCGCGGCCGTCTCGCTCTGGCTGAGGTGCCAGCTGACGCGGGCGCCGGTGAATTCCGTCTGCACGGCGCGGCCAGGCAGGGGTGCCAGCACAAGCGGTGGGACCTCCCGTAGCCGGGCCGCCCACTCTCGAGACCGTTCGACGACACGGTCGGAGGTGGCGGTGCGGTTCTGCGCCGCCAACTCCTTGATGAAGGCCTTCTCGCGGGCGCTGCGCCGCTGCTCGACCTCCGCCCCGACGAGGCGTCCGGACAGCGCCTCCTGAAGGTCCCGTACGAGAGGTCCCATCGAAACGCCGTCGAGGATGATGTGGTGGTCGCACATGAGCACCGCTACGCGGGGCTCATCGAGGCAGCGAACGACGGCGAAACGGTAGGCGGGGCCGTTGGCTAGGTCGAATTCAGGTCGGCCGATCCGCTGTTGAGCCGCTCCGACCGCCTCTTCGAAGTCACGTTGCCGGGCCGTGACCCATTCGAGCGGAAAGTCCTGCGGCTGCGGGGGTGGGGTGAGTCGGACGTGCATTTCGGGTAGCAGCCCGAAGACTTGACGCATGGCTGGCTGGACTGCGACCACTGTTACGAGCGCGCGCTCGATCATCTCGTCGGGGACCGACGGGTCGATGTCGAACCGGACGAGCTGGTTGTAGACAGCGCGCCCTGGCGAGCGTTCATTGACAACCAGCAGCCCCTTCTGCGACTCGGTGATCGGCAACCGCGCTGGGGCGGTTGCCGTCGCGAGCTTCGTCCCGGCAGTCGTGGTCACCGTGCGCCTCCTCCGGTTTCGGCGCCCACGGCGCTCAGCTCGTGTAGCCACTGCTTGAGGTCACCCACGGTGCGGAGGTCCACGAGGCGGGTGGCGTCGATCTCCGCGTCGTCGTCGTTGGCCAGCTCGACGGCGAGTCGCAGCAGCGACAGCGATTCGAGTCCCGCCTCCAGCAGGGGAGTCGAGTCGTCGAAGGCCACCGACGCGTACTTCGCGATCGTCTGGTTGAGGTCAGCTGGGGTCGTCATCCCTGCTTCCGTTCATTGAGGTCGACCCCGCCGATCGATTGCATCGGTCAAGGGGGCGGCCGTCGTCTAAGTGGGCTGACTGAATTTGCGCTTGGAATGTTAAGCCCGAGCATCCTGGCCTCGATGTTCTCTCGATGTTCTTGGGATGGAACGTCGATGGTTGCTACATCGGTGGGTGCTGCGAGCTTCTCCACATACGTGGAGTGGGCGACACAAAAGGCTGGTTATTGCTGAAGGTGGGACGATGGAGTTGTAATGCTGCCTTAATCGCCCAGATCAGGCAGGCTTGACAGAATTCTCGCTACGTATAAAACGAGTCGTCGACGGGCGCGTCACCGGTAGCTCGACTCTGCCCAGCAGGTCCGTGATCATGTTTGTGTCTGGATAGACACACCTCTTTGCATGGCCTATGGTGCTATCAACTGCTACCCAGAGTACTGATAGAAGGTACGAAAGAGACCTTTCGCTATTGATCAACCACCTGCTGATGCATGCACGACATGCCATCACCGCCCGGCCAGCGATGGCCGGCGACTCTGTATCCGTCCTAGTGGCTAGTCAATCGTAAATCGCGCGGCG
Organism: Salinispora fenicalii; assembly: GCF_000514815.1. Taxonomy (GTDB): domain Bacteria; phylum Actinomycetota; class Actinomycetes; order Mycobacteriales; family Micromonosporaceae; genus Micromonospora; species Micromonospora fenicalii. The sequence goes on along the minus strand of NZ_AZWQ01000033.1, from coordinate 14,787 downwards.
ACGACCGGCGGGATCGGCTAACCACCCGTCCGATACGCCCTGTCACTTAGCTGACAGCGTAACTGAGTAAACGGTGCTTGTCTGACTTCCATGTGGAGTGCACGATTCGTGGTGGATTTACGCTCACTTTTCTAAGTCAAGACTGTGTGAGGGATTGTCGTGGCCACAGCTCAACCCAAATTGCAGGCGGATCCGCCCGGAGCCAGACGAAACGAATGGATTCTGGTCGTCTTCACGGGCACCACGAACGTCGCTGACGCGGTGGCCCGGATCGCCCTCCCGCTACTCGCCGCCCACATTAGTCGATCACCCATCGTGGTCACCGCCGTCGCAGCCATCATGAGCCTGCCATGGCTGGTAGCGGCGCTGCATATCGGGGTCCTAGTGGACCGGATGGACCGGCGAGCCCTACTGATGGCTGCCGAGATCGGTCGGATGCTCTCCGTTGGCGCGCTTCTTGTCGCCGTGCTCGCCGCTACCCCCACCCTGGCACTGATCTACACCGCCGCTCTCGTCATCGGCCTGGCGGACGTGGTGGCCGGGATCTCCGGAGTCTCCATCGTCCCGTCGGCGGTACCGAAACACCGGTGGGAGACCGCAAACGCACGAATCACAGCCCTTGAATACCTCTTCAACGGCTTCGCCGGGCAGCCGATCGGCGGCTTTCTAGTGGCGATCGGATTCGGCCTAGCCCTCAGCGTCACCGGCTTCGCCTACGTCGTCGGCGCGATCCTGCTACTCCTGCTGGTCGGCAACTTCAAGGTGGCTGCCCCGCCCACCACCCAGAAGCGATCGGTCAACAAGGACATCCGTGAAGGCCTTCGGTTCCTTTGGCAGCACCGGTTGCTTCGGACCATGGCGCTTCTCATCGCCATCATGGCCGGCTGCTGGGCGGCCTGGCTCGCCCTCATTCCGGTCTACGCCGTCGGTGGCCCGCTCGGACTCGACGAACGACAGTATGGCTTCCTACTTACCTGCCTCGGCGCAGGTGGGGTCATCGGCACCGTCATCGTCGGGCCCGTCAACCGCTGGATCGGCCGGCGTTGGTCGATGTTCACCGACATCATCGGCGCTTTTGGACTCGTAGCGGCTCCTGCGCTGCTGCCCGCGGCACCGTCCAGTGCCTGGATCGTCGGTGCCGCAGCATTTGTCGCTGGAGCTGGCGGTACGATGTGGACGGTCAACTCACGGTTTATCACCCAATCGCTGGTGCCAGCCGACATGCTTGGCCGATTCAGCGCGGCGAGCCGTCTCGTGGCCTGGGGCATGACCCCGGTCGCGGCGATCCTCGCCGGAATCCTCGCTCAGATCTTCTCCTACCGAGTGGCGTTCGGCTTCTTCGCAGCCCTCTGCGTGCTGCTGATCTATCCGTTCTTCAAGGTAGTGACACGAGAGCGGATTGCGGAGGTCGACGGCCCGACCGCAGCCCCCGCCACCCCGGCGCCCCGCGGGGGACAGGACGAGAACGCGGGCACCACCGACGGCGGTGAGGACGTGCCGGAGACAACAACCGCCGGCGGCTCTCGGTGAGCATAGACAATCTGACCCTATTTCAGGGGTTCGCCGACGCAGTCCGCCGCCACCCCGACTCCCCAGCGTTACGCGTCGCCGGACACCAGCTCACATACGTCGAACTCCTAGACCAAGTCGAGCGGTTGGCCACCCGGCTGGTCGAACTGCATGGCCAACCGCCTCGGACCGTTGGGCTCTGCGCGTCGCGCAGCCTCGCGGCATACGTCGGATATCTGGCCACGCTGCGGCTGGCCGCGACCGTCGTGCCGTTGGGAGTCGACGTACCAGCGGAACGTGTTCGACGCACCTGCGCCCACGCTGAGGTAGACGCCCTACTCGCCGACGACGCGGGCTGGCGGGTGGCCAACGAAGCAGCCGGAACGATCAGCGTTCTGTACCTGCCTGACACCCTGGAGCACCGCTGGTACGACGTGCCCGCTCAACGGTGGACGGAGCCATACGTCGGGGGCCCCGAGGACGTCGCCTACATCCTGTTCACCTCCGGCTCCACAGGAACGCCCAAGGGAGTGCCGGTCCGCCACCGCAACCTCACCCCCTACGTGGCGCACTGCACCGAGGCGTACCAGGTACAGCCGGGGGCAAGCCTGTCGCAGACCTTCGAGCTGACCTTTGACCCATCGGTATTCGACATGTTCGTCGCCTGGCTGTCAGGAGCGCTGCTGGTGGTCGCCGCGCCTGACGATCTACTTGCACCCACCCGCTACGTCAACGACAACCAGCTCACCCACTGGTTCTCAGTACCGTCAGTGATCTCCCTTGCTGGCCGCCTGCGTAGCCTGCGTCCTGGCAGCATGCCCAGCCTGCGGTGGAGTCTCTTCGCAGGCGAGCAACTCACCCTAGCCCAGGCGCGGGCGTGGGCGGACGCCACGCCAGGCAGCACCCTGGAAAACCTGTACGGCCCAACCGAACTAACAGTCACCTGCACCCGCTACCAACTTCCTGCCGATCCCGCGCGGTGGCCACGAACCAGCAACGACACCGTTCCTATCGGGCGTGTCCACCCACACCTGGAGGGGGTTCTGCTCGCACCCGATGGGACCGCCGGCAACGAAGGCGAGCTGTGCATACGGGGTACCCAACGATTCGACGGCTACCTCGACCCCGCCCAAAACCATGGCCGATTCGTCGACCATGTCGGCGACCGGACGACCCAGGTTGATCGCCTGCCCGGCCCGCAGCACTGGTACCGGACGGGGGACCGGGTCCGCCAGGAAGATGGGGAACTGGTCCACCTAGGCAGGATCGACGACCAGGTCAAAATCCACGGATACCGGATCGAGCTGGGCGAGATCGAGTCAGTCCTGCGCCGACATCCGGGCCTGCACGAAGTCGTTGTCCTGGCGGTGCCCGCCCGTGCAGGTGGAGTAGAGCTACACGCGTTGTATACCTGCGACTCACTGGAGGAGACGGCGCTAGCCGGGCTGGTGACTGAGCACCTACCGCCCTACATGGCACCGACGCAATACCACCGCGTCGAATTCTTCCCGGTCAACGCCAACGGCAAGGTCGACCGCCATCGCCTGGCGGCCGACGTTGGGTTGGTCTGACCGGCAGCTATTTCACCATGCTCACGAATCGAGAGCAGAAATGCCGATCACCCGGCAAGTATCACCCGCCCGCCCGTGTTTCCGGTTGATGGGACCGATGGAGTTCTACGACGGCAATCAGTGGCAGGGGATCGGATCCGCCAAACAACGCGCGTTGTTGGCGGTTCTGCTGCTTAAGGCCAACCAGGTGGTATCGCTTGAACAACTGATAGCTGAACTCTGGGACGATCATCCGCCGACCTCGGCCAGCAACCTGGTCGCCGGGTACGCCTGGCGGCTGCGCCGTGCCCTCGACGACCGCGACGGCGAGTTCCTGACCACTCGCAGCCCCGGCTACCGCCTAGTGGTCGCTGCGGAATCAATCGACATCGGCGAGTGTAAACGGCTCGTCCGGCAAGCCCACGCCGACCTCGCGGCCGGCCTGCCGGAGGCCGCCGTCGAGGGGTTCGACGCGGCGTTAGCGCTATGGCGCGGCGTCCCGCTAGCCGACGTCCGACCTACCCCGCTAGTGACAGCTGAAGTGGCTCGCCTGGAAGAGACCCGGATCGCGACGGTCGAGGCGCGTATTGGTGCTGAGCTCGAGCTGGGCCGACACGGCATGCTGCTGCCAGAACTCAAGGTGCTCGTCAGCCAGCACCCCCTGCGAGAGCGCCTGCACGCCCACCTGATGACTGCCCTGTATCGCGATGGACAGCAGGCAGTGGCCCTGGGCGTGTACCGCGACCTGCGGCGGCTGCTCGTCGACGAGTTAGGAATCGAGCCCAGCGTGTCGCTCCGAAACCTGGAACAGCGGATACTTCGCAACGACCCGTTGCTGCGACTGCACCGCGACGGAGCCCACCCACCTGCCCGGACGACTACGTCCAGCCCGCTGGCCAACCGGTTTCCCCCCGATCCGGTGGCCCTATACGGTCGGCGTTCCCAGTTGGACAGGTTGGTCAGCGGGGTGCGGTCCGGACGGCTGGGCCTGGTTCAAGGCCTGGCCGGGGCTGGCAAGACCGCCCTGGCAGTGCGCGCCGCCCACGAACTGAGCACACAGTATCTCGGTGGACCGGTGTTCGTGCCCATGGGCGGGGGCACGCCCGACGGCCCGGTAGAGGCCGCCCGGGTGGTAAGTGTCCTGGCCAAAGCACTCGGGCTATCGCCGCCGCTATACGACCACCCCGCGTCGGGCTGGTCAGCCCTGCTGACCGGCCGTCGGATCCTGGTCGTCCTCGATGACGTGGCAACCGCCGCGCAGCTACGTGTCCTCGGGCCGGTGCCTGTTGATTGTGGCTTGATCATCATCTCACGGTCCGGGTTGACAACTCTAGATGGTGCCTTTGGCGTCTACGTTGGTTCATTGGACACCGAGGACGCGCTCGACGTCCTTCGCTACCACCTCGGTGCCGAACGGGTGGACGCCGAACCCGAGGCAGCGCGGGCTCTCGTGCAGTGCTGTGATGCGCTGCCCCTTGCCCTGCGGATTGCGGCCGCCCGGCTTCAGACTCAGCAGAGCTGGTCGCTGACCGCATTGGTTTCCCGGCTAGCCGACCCTGCCTGTCGACTCGATGCTCTGGTCTGCGAGTCGATGACGATGCGGGAGTCGCTGGCAGCCGCAGTGCGGGTGCTTGCCCGATATGGCGACGGTGTAGCGCGGCGCGTGCTGCGTCTGCTCAGCCGACTCAACCAGGACGCCGTCAGCGTGTCAAAGCTCGCTGAACTGTCGGGTCAATCGATAGCCGCTGCAGAGATCGCTGCTGAACACCTGGTCGATGCAGGGCTTGCCGAGGCGCTACCGAACGGGCACTACTGGATTCCCGAACTCGTTCGCGCCTACGTGCGCGAACTGGACCCATCTTGGAGTGTGACCAGTCCGTCGCCCTGCAGAGCCAGCGTCCCCCACGTCCGCCCGGCCGAGTGACTGAGTGACGGTGAGTTCCGTGCCGGTGACCGGCTATGCGACGGCGATAGCCTCGACCTCAATGATCCACTCGGGGTCGAAGATCCCGGTCACGATCACCGTCAATGCGGGGCGATGGGCGCCAAGTACCTCGTTGCGGACCTGGGTGTTGACCTCGGCGAACCGGCGATCGGCCAAGAAGGTGGTGACCTTGACCAGGTTGTCGACGTCCATACCGGCGTCGGCGAGAATCGCCTGGATGTTATGCCAGACCAGTCGGCACTGCGCCTCGGGAGCCGTCGGAACGTGGCCGTCTGGAGTCTGCGGGATTTGTCCGCTGATGAACAGCATCCGCCCAGCAGTCTGGACCTCCAGCGCGTTGTGGTAACCGCCCTTGGCCTCCGGCACCGACTCGGGGTTGATAGGCCTCATCTGCATGGTGTCGATCATGTGTAGTCCTTCCGATTGTCCGGGTGAAGCCGGATCACGGAATGAGACCTTAGTCTAAAGGTCGTCTAGAAGCCCCGATCCCGGGCGGAACGGGACCACGTCAGTCTTTCTAGCACCCAGAACCGCGTCCGAGCCAGCCATCCGCGCCCTGGTAGCAAAGAAGAGAACGCGACGGCCGCAGCTGAGTGTAAGCTGTTGACCTGCTGCGCGAGCAGATCCTGGGCGACTCGCCTGGTGTGTTGCCGGCGATGATCTCCGCTGAGACGAATGTGATCTTGCGAGGCAGGGTACGAACGCCGCAGCAAGCAGCGGCGAACTCCCGCAATGGTCACCAGCAGTGGGAGCGGGCTTCCCTCACAGGGGCAGACCGACGTGGCGATGCCGACGCTGCGGCAAGGTGGCTACCTTCGGGACTGTTCAGCGTTCTCCGAGGCGAGACTGTGGACCAATAGCACCTCAACAAGTGAGCCGCGACCGGCTTCCTGACCCGCCTGAATAGGTCAAGCGCTGGCGACGTACGCCGCAGACCGAGGGACTGTTCGTGGCGACCGCGGGATCCGCACCCCGCCCGTCGAATCGGGTACGGCGGGAGTAGGTGGTTCTGCGAGCAGGTTCTCCCGTTAGCCTCGATGATTCGCGCCTGACGCTGGCTTCTTCGGCTCGGCACGTTTGGTCGCTGTTGGTCGATGTAGCCTGGTTTCGGGTGTGCCCAGGGATAGGTGGTGGGGATGCGCAGCCAGCGGCGGCGTTGGTCGTGCACGAGGCGGCGGCGGTGTGCAGGATCCGGTGGCGCAGTTGTTTCGGTTCGGCTTGGCCAGGTCGCCGTTGAGGCCGGTGAGCTGCAGCCAGGCGAGCAGGTCGACGGCGATCGCTGCAGTCGTGCACCAGGCGGCGTTGATGGCGAGCTCGCGGGAGGGTAGCCGACCCAGGCCGGTGTCCTTGGCGCAGCGGATCCGGTCCTCGACGCACCACATCCACCCGCCGTCAAGGCGCTCGGCGGTTGGGTCGCTGGTTGCGATCATCCCGGCGATGACCGATATCCGGATCTGCCGCCGAGCGCGTTCGTCGGTCGCGGACGGTCACGGCGAGCAAGTGGAGGAAGTCGTGCTCGGCGGAGCGCGTTCAGCTGGCTGCGCTCTCCCACGGGCGTTTGATTCATGTGTTGGCGTCGAGGTAGGCCACGACTCTGGGGAAACGCTGCCGTGTTGAGATCTCGTCGGTGAGGTCGGCTGCGGTTCCTAGTGGTTCATCGGGGCTGTCCGGACCGTCGACGGCGAAGGGGCGGCCAGTAACGGCGATGTGTGCCTCCATCGCGAGGCCACCGAACCAGTCGATGCGGGCGTTGTGCCGATCCGGAAGTGACGCCCTCATCGCCCCTCAGCAGAGGCTACGCAGCGCGGCTGTCGTTACCGTAGTCGGAAGACGGGGCCGCGGGGGGTGAAGGGTAGTCGGGCGGCTTCCGGGATGAGGAAGGCGTGTTGGCGGCGGATGCGTACGGTGTCGCAGTATCCGTCGGTGATGAGCAGGATCGGTGCGGTGGCTGGGAAGTCGGGGGCGTTCTCCAACAGGTGGATGCCGGGCTGCAACACGGTGCCACCGCGCCCGCGGATCCGTACCCGGCCGGCGATCTGTTCGGCCGGCAGGTACCCGGCGTCGTAGGGGTGCGCGTCGCAGAAGACCACCCGGGCTGCGGGTACGTCACGGGCGGTGGCGTACGAGGCGACAGCGCCGAGTGCCTTGCCGAGTAGTTCGGGGTTCATGGATCCGGAGGTGTCCAGCACGACCCCGAATGTGCACCGGGGTGACGGTTCCTCGGGCCAGCGCCAGCCCGGGCGCGGGATGTTTGGTGTGCTGGCCTGCCGGCGTGACGGGCGGGCATAGGATCGGGCACGCTGCGGCGACGGTACGTACTCGTCGAACCAGCGGGCCAGCCGGACATCCCACGGCAACGGCGGCTGCTCCAGGACCCGGATCTCGGCGACGAGTCCGGCTGGCAGGTGTCCCCGGCCTTCCCGCTGGTGATAGGCGTAGCCGGCCAGCAGCGCCCGCCGGTAGAAGTCGTCCAGGTCAACTCCGTAGCCGGGTGTGCCGCCGGATGGCAGGGGTTCACCGAGTACGTCGCCGAGGCCGATGCCGCGCAGCGTGGCCAGTTTGCGGAGGCGGCGTAGATCCTTGGCGATATGGTCGTAGACAGCTTCGGCGGACATCCCGGCCAACTGCGGGTCGTGGAGCAGGCGGTCGGGCGGTTCGCCGACACCCATCTCGATCAGCCAGCCGTTGATGACGTAGTCCGCCGCGACGTTCCACAGGTACGGATCGCGTCCACCGACTCGGTCACCGTGGCGCAGTGCGGCGTGGAGCATCTCGTGCGCCAACACGAACCGCCACTGCTCGTCCGACAGGTTTCGCAGTGGGTTGAGGTAGATCTCGCCCGCGACCGGGGACACGGCGGCGATCGTGATATCCCAGCCCCGCGCGAGTTCGACGTCGGCGACCAGGGTGAATCGGGACGCCAGCGCACCGAGCAGCGGGTAGGACGACAGGAACCAGCCCATCGCCAGGTGCCACGGTTGCCGGCGGCTGGTCGGGTCGGTCAGTGAGGTGCGTGCCCCGCCCGCCACGTCCACCGCCGCGGTCGCCGCCGCGGACAGGCCCACCGCGAACTGCGCCGGCCAGTCCGGTGCACTGGCGCCGGCCGGGTCCGGGGTGTGCGGTGGTGGGACCAGGTCTGGTCCGTGGCCGCCGGTGCCACAGCCCGCGTACTCGGTCGGCACGCCGGCCTGCCGCCATTGCCGCAGCAGCACCGACTCGTCGACACTGGGAAGCTCGGCTGGCAGCAGCACCGGTTCGGTGCCGAGTTTGACGGCCCGCTGGAACCGTGCCACCACGAGGCAGGCCACATCCCCGTACGCCGGGTCGATGGCGTGACGATCTGGGGCGAGGTGACCGAAACCGAGGTGCAGCAGGCAGTGCGCCAGCACCCATGACCACTGGTCCTCGTCCAGCCTACGGGCTTTGCTCGCCCGGATCAGGCCGCGCGAGTCGACCACGGCGATCGCGTTCGCCGCCACGAGCTGGCCGTCCTCGGCCAGCATCGCCCGCGCACCGACGCGCTGCCAGAGCCCGACCTGGACGCTCAGCAGCGGGGCGAACATCGGATGGCCGGTCAGCTTCCGCCATGCGGCCTCGAACGCGGCCATGTTCGGATCGACCTGCGCCTGCCTCTTCCTGCCCATCGTGGTGTACGGCCTCAGGCTCGGGCCGCGACCAGCCGGGGCAGGTCACGGCTCACCTCGACCAGGAACCATGTCGGCAGCACCGGCGCGCCATCCTCGTCGGTGGAAATGACCATCTGGGCGCACTCCAGCGACGTCTCCGCCAACTCGACCAGCAGCGCCTTGGCCCGATGCGCGAACTGCCGCATTGTCGGCGAGGCGTGTTCCTTGCTCGCCGGCAGTTCCTTGACCAACCTGGCCCGGAACGCCTCCGCCAGGAAGTACAGCAGGTCCCGGTCTGCGGCAGCGGTAGGCCAGCCCGCATCCCCACGCACGACGACCTCAAGCCCGTGCCGGTGCCGCACGATCTTCACGTAGCCGCAGAACCCGGAGGCGTGGCTGGGGCTCAACGTGCCGGCCGCCAACAGCCGCAGCGTGTGCTCGTCGATGTCATCGCCGTAGGACCGCAGCGCGTCGGAGAGCATGTGCCAGCTACGCGGGGTGGAGAACACCTCCTCCACCTTGGGCGGGCTGACCCACAACTGGTCCGGACGCTCCGATAGGTAGTCGACCACCCAATGGTGGATCCCGGCGCCCTGCGCCCACGCCAGCCAGTCATCGACACTGGCGCGCAGATGCGTGTGAACCATCCGGTTGACCAACGCCGAGGCCATCGGCCGAGCCAGCGCGTTGTCCGTGGCACGGTTACCCGCGCCGATCACGATCGACCCCGCAGGCAACTCGTAGGCCCCGATACGGCGGTCCAGAATCAACGAGTAGAACGCCTTCTGCACCTCCGGCGCCGACGCGTTCAACTCGTCAAGAAACAGACAATACGGCTCATCGCGAGCGATCGACTCCGGTGGCGCGAACCGGCTACGGCCATCCCGCAACTCCGGCACCCCGATCAGATCCTCCGCCGCGAGTTGCGTACCAACCAGAGTCACGCAGTCCAACCCAAGCGACACGGCGAACTGCCGCACCAGCGAACTCTTACCAATACCCGGAGCGCCCCACACAAACACCGGCCGGACCACCGCCACATGCAGCAACAGATCCGGCAACTGGGCCGGCGTCACCGAGATCGCACTATGCACCCGCCCATCCTGCCCACCACCACGCCAACCCGCACCCCCATATCCATCCCGCGGACGTGAACAGGAACAACAGAGCCGACGCAGCCCACTAACACGCCTGCCGCCAGTGCTGCGTCACGTTGGGCGACTGCACCGCAACAGCAATGAGGACCCGGCCGGGAGGTGCCGGTGAAGGACCCTCAAACGGACACCAGCGTAGACGCTCACCGGCTGCCGTCTGCGGCCACGACAAGAGCAACTGCATGGCGGCTGGTGACACGCTCGTTACCAGCACCCCACACTCAAGCCAAACCCGGAGCCGGCCGCTTATGATCGACGTCGTTTGGATGTAGCGACACGTTTCTTACCGGCACCCCTACTCGACCCACCTCAAGTCCTGAGTACTTGAGCGGTTTGACGGGATCACGTTTGCGTCGAGATCGCAATCGCAAGGTCATTCTCAGCGCTAACCGCTGTACCGGCCTTCCCCAACCTCGAACCTTGCCGGGACTCTATTTAAGATTAAATATGTCAGATATTAAATTACGAAGGTATGGAATTTGCGCATCAATGCTTCTCAATTCACCCTGGTCCCTCAATGTCTTAGACACTCTTCCCGTTGTAACAATTAACAGAATCACAGCACCGGCCCCGATAACTGCTGCCGCGATCGCCAGCGCCGCAGCCTCGTCCGGTAATAGCTCTAAGGCAAAACCCAGAACCAAAAGCAGCTCAGTTACAAAGAACCCGAAGAAGATCCGTATGGACCGAATGTGGAGCCGATATGTGAAGCTCTTACGCAACTCACCGAATTCATTCGGGTTTCTCATTTTCACTCACCATGGTTTTTGTAGTAGAGGACCGAATTTCGAGAAACCCCGGCCTCACCGAACGACACACCCGGACCAGCAGAAGCATCAACGCTGACTGTGTGAACGTCGCCAGCTTCCGACGTGGACCATCCGATGACAGGGCCCTCGGGCTGCTCCAGGCCCGCTTGGCCGTATATTGAAGTTGAAGTGCCGGCCTGATCCACGACGCCCCCGTTAGAGAATTGCAAGCCGGCCGTTAGGCCAGCACCGATACCTGGACCCATTCCCATCTTCCCGCCATAAAAGACACCTACGCCATCCTGGTCGAACCCAAGACATCCCGACACACTTACCGTCTCACCCAACTGTACATTAGCACCGACACAAAACGCGACCATCCCCTTTGATGGCTCAGGATTCATGCGAGGCCTGGAATCGAGCGACCGTTCCCTGTTGTTGCTGTATATATCCGACACTTGGGTTGAGATTGGAGGCGCCGACATGATCCAGTCTAGCGCATCCGGGTGTCGCAACTTTTCTGGAATTGAATTGAAGACTGGTAGGGGGTAGATAGGAATCTTTTTGAGGTTAGGCTAAGGGCGAGACTTCTTAACGACCTTCCGCGTTTCTCTATGGATGTCATAGGTTAGCTTTGTCTCCTTGTTTTTCCAGTATTTCTCTTCAGCGGGACCGCCGCCGGTGGCGAGGGGGATGAGTCCGGTGGGATCGCTGAGGGTGGTGGGGTTGTTGTTGGCGTAGCTGTAGCCGTGGATGTGTTGGGGTGCGGCGGCGTTGGGTGGTGAGGGTGCCGGCGTCGATTTGGACTTGGCCGGTGCCTTGGTGGTTGTTGACGGTCCACTTCAGGCCGGTGGTGTCGCGGATGGCGTAGCCGTTGTAGTAGCGGGTGCCGTCGGCTTGGGTGCTGCCGGCGGTGAGTTCGAGTTGGGTGTGGCCGAGGTAGAGGGTGGTGTTGTCGGGTGCGTGGCTGAGAAGCCGGTTGCCGTGGTGACCGTGTGGGGGCGGGCCTGGCCGGGGTTGGGGCTGGTGTAGGTCCAGGTGGTGTCCCCGGTGGCGGGGTTCTTGTCGACCTGGGTGAGTCGGCTACCGATGGTGTCGAAGGTCCATTGCCGCCAGTACGGGTCGGCTCCGGCGCGTTGCGGGGTGGCGCAGTTCCAGGTCGCTTCGGTCCATGCCTCGGTGAGGCGTTGTTGGTGGTCGTAGGTGAAGCACTCGACCTGGTCTCGTTGTCCGTCGGTCTTTCCGGCGATGACGGTGATCAGGCCGTTGTCCTGGTAGGCGTACTGGGTGCTGAACTTGTCGTCCCAGGTGCCCGGGGTGGTGGGGTTCTCGGTGTGTACCCGGGCGTCGAGGAGCCGGCGGGCGCTGGTGCCGTGTTGCGTGGTCAGTCGCACTCGTTTGTCGTTGTCGCCGAGGTAGGTGCGGTAGGGCAGGGCGGTGCCGGCATCGGGGTCGACGGACTGGGTCTTGCGGCCGAGGAGGTCGTAGGTGTAGGACCAGGTGTTCCCGGCCGGATCGACGATCGGGGTCAGGTAACCGCGCAGGTTGTACCCGTAGGTGGTCTTGTCGAACGCCCCCGCCGTGTTTGACGTGTGGTACTGCCGCTTCTCGGCGACCCGACCGTGGTCGTCGACGCAGTCAGCGGCGGTGACGAGGGTGGACGTCGGCGTGGAGTCGGTGTTCCAGAAGGTGGATTCCTTGGCCGTCAGCCCGCGCTCGTCGTACACGTTCTCGGTGATGACCCGCTTCCCGTCAGCGGAGGTGGCCTGGGTTTGGCGGTGTTGCAGCAGCCCGTCGTAGATCTCGTACGAGGTGATCTGGTTGCCGTTCGGGCCCAACGCCCGCGTGCGCACCCAGGATGGCGCGGTCTTCGACAGGGTGTAGGCGTACTCGACATCGGGAGTACCGGTGGTGTTGCCAGGCCGGGTCACCGACAGCAGCCGACCCACCGCGTCGTAGGTGCCGGTTGTCACCTTGCTGTTGGCGTCGGTGACCGTCAACGGCACAGCACGCGTGACATCGAAGCTACTGGTGCTCGTGTGACCGGCCGGGTTCGTGACCGTGACCGTGGTGGTCAGCCGGTCGGCGTTCTCCGAGTAGACCGTGGTGGTGGTCCGGTTCGCGTCCTGGCTCCGTCCTGAAGTGGTTCTGAAGCCGGGCGAAACCGTTTGTGAAGCGAGTGCCGCGAGCCTGTCTGTATCAGTCACGTCAACGGAGGGCTCTAATGCGATATAATGCCGCCGCTACCAACGACAGCATCGGCGGTGTCAGCCAGGGCGAAGCCGGCGGCACCTTCGGCAACTGGATCGTCCTTTGATATTCCCCGCAGGCGCACGAGCTTCATCGCGTCGCCCTCTTGTCGAGGCGAATGGACGGAGAGGTTCTGAACCGGGTGGATCAGGGTTGTCTGGTGATGCCGGGTGCGTGTTCGGCTATCCGGAGGCGTTGGATGTCCGAGGTACCTGCGGGGGCAAAGATGTGCAGGGCGTTGCGTAGGTGACGCTCGATGTCAGCTTCGCGTTGATGAATTCGGCGTCGCAGGACTGTCCTATATCGAGCGGGCCTACTGTGTGGTAGGCGGCCAGCCGGGCGGTCATCAAGCCGGGACTTGATGTAGCCGAGCCGCTGCATCGCCGTCGGCAGGTCTGTCAGGGATTGCCGTAACGGTGTAGGTGACGGTGGTGTCGAGGATTGCCTGGTGGATGCCGAGGGCGACGGCGGCCTGGTTGGGTCTGGCGTGCAGGACGCTGGAGGAGTAGGCGACGTCGAGGCCGTCGCCTTCGGCACTGAGCCGGTTGGTCGCGGGAATGCCGCAGTTGTTAAAGGTGATCTCGCCGAAGCTGAAGCCGTGCAGGCCCATGACGGGTTGGTGCGGGTGAGGTGGACGCTGGGTAGGTTGACTTCGACAGGAAGGCGGATAGTCCACGGGAGCCGGGCCCGGTGCGTGCGACACTGTCGTGCAGGTGCGTGATGACCCCTTTCAGCGGAACCGACAGGTTGGGGCAGCGGCGTTCCTAGGCTTGGGTTGGCCTCAAGGCCTTGACGATTGTTATCGGTGATGGGGTAACGGTTCGTGTTGCCCCTCGGACACAAACCGTTTTCCCACGGTGCGCGCTGAGATCCACTTCAGCGCGCACCGTTTGTATTTCGGGATGGTAGTTCAGCCGGAGGCCGAGTTGCCGGTAGACCTTGGCCTTGTCGGCTGGGTCGTCGCGGAGCACGGCGGCGATATCCCCGAGCGCGGTCACCAGGGCGGTAAGTTCTGCTCGGGTCAGCCGGTGTGGGGTGGTGCCCGCGGGTGCGTGTAGTTCTGCTTTCGCTCGGGTGCGGTCGGCCTGGGTCTGGGCGATCCAGCCGGTACCTGCAATATCAGTGGAGCGATCGCTCCCGACCGGTAAGGATGACGTGCGTGTCCGTTCCCGCCCGCCAGGTCCGCGCCCGCTACTCGACCGACACCATCACCGTGTACCAGGCGTACCCCCCGCAGATCGCGCTGCCAGCGGTGGCAGCCGGCCGCTTCATGGCTCCCTTCAAGCGGGAACGGATGACGTGGATCAAGCCGTCGTTCCTGTGGATGATGTACCGCTGCGGTTGGGCTATGAAGCCAGGGCAAGAGCGCGTTCTGTCCATCGACATCAGGCGGGACGGATTCGAGTGGGCGCTGGCGCGGGCGTGCCTGAGTCACTATGACCGAGACGTGCACCGCGACAAGGCGACCTGGTCGCGGCAACTGAAGACCAGTCCAGTCCGAGTGCAGTGGGATCCGGAACGATCGCTGGAGTTGAAGGCGCTGCCGTACCGGTCGCTGCAGGTCGGATTGTCCGGCGAGGCCGTCCACCGGTATGTCGACGACTGGGTCGTTGCCATCACCGATATCACCCCCAGGGTGCACCTGGTCCGGGATCTTCTGCGTAGCGGCGACGACCAGGCGGCAGCAGCTCAACTACCTGTCGAACATGCCTACCCGCTGCCCGCTCAGATCGCCACCGGCCTCAACGCCAGCCCGGACGCCACCACCGATGAAATGCCCGAGCAGCAGTACGGACAGTGACGGCCGCTCGGCAGGCCAGCACGCCTACGAGACCCGGCCTCTGGAAGGGCGACCACATGCTCGGGTGCGTCCGTGGGCTTGCCAACGCGATTTCATCGGACCTGAAGTAGCCCGCGTTCGGCCAGGTAGGCGCGGAGCGTCTCGGCGTCCTCGGCAGACAACAACCGACGGGGGATTACGGTTGCCGGCATCTGACCGACGTA
>NZ_AZWQ01000032.1 GCF_000514815.1 Salinispora fenicalii | reverse complement strand
GGGGACAGCAGGTGGGTCATGTTCTGCCAGGTGCTCGACTTGAGTTCGCCGGACACCCAGCTACCCACCCCATTAATCTTGTAGGACATCAATCGGCCATCCGAAACCGTACCGAGAATCCAGTCCGGCCCAGTTGTAGTCAGCGTCTTGAGAGTGAAACCGCTGTCGATCGTCGCCCAGTTGACGATATGACTGCCAGACGGCTTCGTCGCGGTCACGTCGTAGCGTTGCAACACCCCCGCCGAAGTGAGTCCATATAGCCGCCCAGCACCGTCATAGGAAAGATGAGTATGCGTCCATCCGCCACTACGAATCTTGACCGGTGCATTGAACACCAACGACGTATTGTTGGTAATCACATCCACCCGATACAGATCACCCTCCGTCGAGGTCAACAGAATCGTGTTGAAGTTCAGCGTCGCCATCGCCTTCGGCGTGAACCCCAACGTCGCACTCGACGTCACCACCTTCGAAAGCTGGCCCG
This sequence comes from Salinispora fenicalii, assembly GCF_000514815.1. Taxonomy (GTDB): domain Bacteria; phylum Actinomycetota; class Actinomycetes; order Mycobacteriales; family Micromonosporaceae; genus Micromonospora; species Micromonospora fenicalii. Next base: position 53,992 of record NZ_AZWQ01000032.1, on the reverse strand, counting down.
AGTCACCCTCAATGGCCGAGTACGTCAGCCTGCCGTCGGACAACACCCCGTACACGGACGCCAGGGATGGCCAGATGGCCGCAACGATAATCTCCGCGTCGCCTACCTGCTTCTGATACCGATCCGGATACGCCGAGACCTGCACAGCTTGGCATACCTCACCGACCGGGGCAGTCAGCCAGGAGTTATTCGGATACAGTTTAAGCATTTTGTTCAGGAACGCGTTGGTGGCCCACGTTGGATCCAGGCGCTGCGAACGGGTGCCCCACGACGCGCGTTGCTGGAACAGACCAAGGCTGTCGTGGTCCACCTCCTCAGCGATGTTCTGGATCGTGGACTCCACGATCGTCGTGGTGATCGCAATGACCGCTGCCCGCTGATCGAGCCCGCGGGCCTGCACAGCCTGCACGACCTTGCGGGCGCAGGAAGCCCGGTACGCCGTCATGTAGCCGTCCAGGGTGCCACTGAGCTTGGTGTTCAAGTAGCTAGCGAGCGATGAGTCGGCAGACGTCGGCCCGCCGTCTACGCAGGGGTCTGTCAGGTATGCAGCCGTCACAGAAGCGGCTTGCGATTCGGCGGCGGCAGGGCCCGCCGGGGACTGGGCCGACGCTGGGGTAGCCGACAGTGACACGGCACTGACCAGTGCCAGCAGGCCGGCGGCACAGGCCGGAATACATCGATTCATGAGGTCTCCGAGTAATCGGCGAACTGAGATATGTCGATCAAGCGCGGAGTCTACACTAGACACCCACTTGCTGTAGCGACACCTTCGCTGTCCGCAGTCGCCGGGGCATCGGCGTGGGGCACTTCGCCACCACCAGCAGCCAGGGCAGCACGGAACCCGAGTCACCTCTTGGAGTTGACATTTGCCCGTTTCCCGCCGGAGGGGCTGCGGCAGTGCCACCATCCGGGTCGGGGCGGACCGCGGTGGCCGGCCCGGACGAGAGGGGTTGACGTGGGCATCGTTCCGGCGGGCACCCCCTGCTGGGCCGACCTGGCCACGCCCGACCTCGAGGATGCGCGCCGCTTCTACCCGGAGCTGTTCGGCTGGACCGGACGAATCGCGCCGGAGCCCGAGGCGGGCGGCTACACCGACTTCCTTCGCCACGGCCAGGCGGTGGCGGGTGCCGGGCCGCCGGCCATTCCCGAGCAAGTGCCGATCTGGTCGGTCTACGTCGCCGCCGACGACGCCGACCTGGTGGCCGCGCGGGTCGAGGAGGCCGGCGGGCAGCTCGTGGTGCCCCCCTTCGACGTGTTCGACCGGGGCCGGATGGCGGTGTTGAGCGACCCGGCGGGCGCGACGCTGGCGGTGTGGCAGCCGATGACGATGCCCGGCGGCGAGGTCTTCGGGGTGCCGGGGGCGATGAGCTGGACCGAACTGGTCACCCCCGACCCGGAGGGCGCGAAGGTCTTCTACGAACTGGTCTTCGGCTGGCAGCCGGACGAGCCGCCGACGGGTTCGGCCGGGCACACCGGCTGGCGCCTCGGCAGCCAGATCGTCGCCGGAATGACCACGCCGCTCGGCGACCTCCCGGCCGGTGCGCCCGCGTACTGGTCGGTGTACTTCGGGGTGGCGGACGTGGACGCGACCGCCGCCCGGGCCGCCGCCCTGGGCGGGGCGATTCTGGTGCCGCCCCGCGACACCGCGGCTGGTCGCTGCACGGCCCTGCGCGACCCACAGGGCGCCCTCTTCAACGCGATCACCCCGCCCTGACTGACCTCCGGTGCTCCCGCCCACCGCCGGGCGGCGGTCAGCACCGGCCTAGCACCCCGTCGGGCGCGGAAACAGGGCGGACGGGTACCACCAGCGGGCCGTGCTCGCCGTCGATCACCTTCACCGTGGCGCGGTAGTGGCGAGCCAGCAGCTCCGTTGTCAGCACCTCCCGGGGGGTGCCGACAGCAGCCACGTGACCGTCCGCGAGGAGCACCATCCGATCGGCGTACTCGCCGGCGACGGAGAGATCGTGCATGGTCGCCACCACGGTCAACCCATGCGCACGTCGGAGCTGGTCGACCAGTTCGAGGACGTCCTGTTGGTGGCCGATGTCCAGCGCGCTGGTCGGCTCGTCGAGCAGCAACAGGGTGGCCCCCTGGGCGAAGGCCCGGGCCAGGAAGACCCGCTGCCGCTCACCACCGGAGAGGGTGGCCAGTTCCCGGGTGTGAAATCCGGTGAGGTCCAGCCGGTCCAAGACATCGTGCGCGGCGGCCAGGTCGGCGGTGGACTCCCGACCCAGCGGCGCGATGTACGGGGTCCGGCCGAGCAGCACGTAGTCCAGGACCGACATCCCGGCCGGCACCACCGGTGACTGGGCGACCGTCGCCACCACCCGGGCCCGGTCCCGGCGACGCAGCTGCTGAATCGGCGTACCGAAGAGGGAGACCGCGCCCTCGGTGGGCAGCAGACCGCCGACGGCGCGCAGCAGCGTCGACTTGCCGGCGCCGTTCGGGCCGATCACGGTCACCCACTCGCCAGCGGCGACACTCAGGTCGACCCCGGTGAGGATGGGTACGCCGGCCAACCGGACCCGCAGGTCGCGTACCGCCACCGCCGGTGCGCTCATCCCAGCACCCGCCGAGCGCTGCGCAGGACCAGGACGAAGAACGGACCGCCGAGCAGGGCGGTCACCACGCCGATCGGAATCTCCTCAGGGGCGGCGGCGGTACGCGCGACCACGTCGGTCAGCGCCAGGAACGCCCCACCGAAGAGCATCGACAGCGGCAGGATCACCCGGTAGCTGGAGCCGGCGAGCAGCCGTACGGCGTGCGGCACGATGATTCCGACGAAGCCAATCAGCCCGGACGCGGAGACCGCGGCGGCGGTGCCGAGGGAGGCGGCGGCGATCAGCAGGTAGCGGGACCGTTGCGGGTGCAGGCCCAGGCTGGTCGCCTCGTCGTCGCCGACCGAGAGGACGTCCAGCTCCCGCCGGTGCAACAGGACCACCACGGCGGTCAGCAGGAAGTACGGCAGGACCAGCCACACGTCGTGCCAGCCGGCGGTGGCGAGCCGCCCGAGCAGCCAGGCATAGACCTGTTGGATGCTGTCTGCGTTGCGTTGCAGCAGGTACGTCTGTCCGGCGGAGAGGAAGGCGGAGACCGCCACCCCGGCCAGGATCAGGGTCGCCGGTGATCGGCTTCGGCCACCGGCGGAGCCGAGCAGGTAGGTCAGCGTGACCGCGCCGATCGCGCCGACGAAGGCGGCCAGCGGAACGGTGACCGGCAGCCCGGTGTTCGCCCCGCCGGCCCCGCCAATGGTGATCACCACGGTGACCGCGAACCCGGCGCCGGCCGCGACCCCGAGCAGGTACGGGTCGGCCAGCGGGTTGCGGAACACCCCCTGGTAGGCGCCGCCGGCCAGGGCGAGCAACCCGCCGACGAGCAGGCCGAGTACGGCCCGGGGCAGGCGTAGCTCGGTGATGATGGCGATCTCCCGCTCGGTGAGCCCGCTGTCGAGGCCGACCCCGGGGAGAAGGTTCAGCAGCTCGACCGCGACGCTGCCGGGCGGCAGGCTGACCGGGCCGAGGGAGACGCCCGCCACCAGGGCGGCCAGGACCGCGACCAGCCCGGCGACGAGCCAGCCGGGCCGCAGCCCGGCTGGCCGAGCCACGGCCGGTCGCCCCTCCGGCCGGCCGGAGGGGCGCTGGGTTACCACCTGCCGCATGGAATGCCTCTGCTATTGCCGCCGATCCAGCGTCACGCGGGGACCTTGGCGGTCGCCTCAATGATCGTGCGGAGCAGGTCAACGACGCGCGGGCCCCACCGGGAGGCGATGTCGTCGTCGAGCGCGACGACCTGGTTCTCCTGCACGGCGGTGATCGTCGCCCAGCCGGGTCGGGCCTGGACCGACGCCACGCTCTGCTGACAGCACTTGGTGTCGGAGAGGAAGACGAAATCCGGGTTGGCCTGGACGATGACCTCCTCGGAGAGCTGCGGGTAGCCGCCGCTCGCGCCGTCCGCGTCGGCCGGGTCGGCGATGTTCTCGAGCCCGGCGAGCGCGTAGAGCGAGCCGATGAAGGTCTTGCTGGTGGCGGTGTACAGCTCGGGGCTGACTTCGTGGAAGTAGGTGAGCTTCTCCGCCCGCTGGGGCAGGTCGGCGACCAACTCCGCGATGTCGTCCTGCATCTGGCTGACCACGTCGGCGGCCTCGGCGGGGTGCCCGGTCAGCGTGCCCACCTCGGTGAGCTGCCGATAGGTGTCGTCCAGCGTGACCGCCGCCGGGGTGAGGAAGACCGGGATCTTCAGCGTGGTGAGCTGGTCCACGATCTTGTTCTGGTCGCTGGCGAGCAGGACCAGGTCGGGGTTCTGGGCGGCGATCGCCTCAGCGTTCGGCTGGAAGCCAGAGAGGTCGGTCCGCGGCGCCTCCGCTGGATAGTTGGAGTTGTCGTCAACCGCGACGACCTGTGGCCCCGCCCCGATCGCGAAGAGCATCTCGGTGGCGGTCGGCGACAGCGAGACGATCTTTTCCGGCTGCTCTTCCAACGTCAGCGAGCCGACGGTCACCGGGAAGGTCGCGGCGCTCGACGCGCCATCGTCGGCCGCGGGTGTATCGGTGGTCTTCTCGGCGCAGCCGCCGAGCGCGAGCGCGGCCACCGCGAGGGCCGCGGTGAAGAACCGGGGGGTACGTCTGGACATCGGGCCTCCTGTCGGTCGAGGAGTTGGTGCTTCGCCGACAGGGACCGAGGTGCCCGTCCACGAGGCGCCCTTCCTCGAGAGCGCGTATCGCGACCGACCGCAGGCGACCTGACTCGTCTCCGGGACAAGCCCGGGGCATCACAGTTGCGGGACAGTGCCGGTTTCCCACCGGCTTCGCTGCGGGATGGTCGGTAGCACCGTAGCGCACGGTCGGGCCGGAGCCCGGAGTTGGCCGCAGACGTGTGACGAGGTGGGGTGGGTGGGGGCCCGGGGAACGGGCCCCCACCCAGATTCAGGAAGCGGTGATGGTGACGTTGTCGACTGCAGCCTCGACGAGGCTCCCGCCGGCGGCATCCGCCGCCGCCACCTGGATCTGGATCGACTGGCCGGCGTACGGCGTCAGGTCGAGGTTGGCCACCGACCAGGAGGCGCTGCGGTTGGTTGCCGCCCCATTCTGGTTGAGCAGGGTGGTGGTGCCGCCGCTGTGCACGACGCTGACCTGGAAGTAGTCGGCCGAGGAGGCGTTCGAGTAATGCGCCAGGTACCAGGCCAACGAGAGCGTCAGCGTGCCGCTCGACGGCAGGGCCACCGCTGGGGAGCGGGCGCTGGTCACGCCGCCGTCGATGTCGTACGTGCCCACCGAGGAGCCGGCGAGCCGGCCGGTGACCAGGTCGTTACCGCCCGCGTACGGGGTGAGCTGCTTGGCGCCGGAGTAGCTGGTCGCCTGGGCGGCGCCCCGCTCCCACTGGCCGGTGGTGGCGGTGTCCGTGCCGTCGGGGTTGATCGTCCAGCCGGTTGCGGTCTCGAAGGTGTCCGCCCAGACCGTCTCCCCGCCGCCACCGCCGCAGTACTGGTCTTCCTTGCCAATCGCCCGGTACGGGCAGTCGGCATACTCGGAGAGGAGCAGCACCGCTTCGCGGTTGCGGGCGGTCTCCGCCGGGATGACCTCGTCGGGTGGGTAGAAGCCACCGCCCGCGGCGGAGCCGGGGTAGAGCTCGAAGGTGTAGGCCCAGATCCCGTGCGCCCCCCACATCCAGTCGATGCTGCTGCCATCGGTGATGTAGAGGTCGCTGGACTGCTGCGGGGTGTAGCCGTTGGTGGCCGCCATCTCCCCGCCGATGGTGGCGAAGGTGTTGTACTGGTCGGTCGTCATCCCCGGGGCGGTGTTGCTGTACGTGTAGCCGAACGGCCAGAGCACCAGCTCGGAGTAGGTGTGGAAGTCGATGTTGGCCTTGATCTGCTGGACTCCGTCCACGACCCGGCTGTCAACGAAGTCGCGCACCGCATCGGTCTCCGGGGCGGAGAAGGGCGACGGGCCCCGGTAGGTGCTCGACGAGGTGGAGCCCGAGGAGCCGCCGCAGCAGCCCCAGAGGTAGTCCCAGTTGCGGTTCAGGTCGGTGCCGACCCAGGACGAACCGCTGTTGGGCTGCCGGTTCTTGCGCCACGACCGGTATGAGCCGGTGGCGATGTCGTACTCGCTGCCGTCCGGGTTCACGGTCGGCACGATCCACAGCTCCCGGCTGTTGACCACGTTGGTGACCCGGGAGTCGCTGCCGTAGTCGTCGGTGAAGAGGTTAAGCAGGTAGATCGCCATCTCCACGGTCAGGTGCTCCCGGGCGTGCTGCTGGGAGTTGAAGAGGATTTCCGGTTCGTCCTCGTCGGTCCCGACGTTGTCGGAGATCTTCACCGCCATCAGGTCCCGGCCCTCGTGCGAGGTGCCGATACTGATCTTCCGCGCGATGCTGGGGTGATCCGCCACCACCTGGTTCACCACCGCCGTCAGCTCGGCGTAGTTGTGGTAGTCGGAGTCGGCGGGCGGGAAGTCGAAGGTGCCGACGTCCCCGTGGTCGTGATCGTGGTGGGTCGGCGTTGCCGGAACCTCCTCCAGCTCGAAGCCCAGCCGGGTGATCGCGGCGGCCTCGGCGGCGGTGGCGGAGACGTGCAGTACACCGTGCTCGGAGTAGTCGATCGCGGCGCCGGTGCTGGCGACCGCGCTGCGGTCGGTCACGGTACGCGGGCCGAGTACCCGGTACTGGTTGGCGGCCGATTCACCGGCGGGGTCCGGCGTGGTGTTCGCGGAGACCGGTGACGCGGCGAAGGTAAGCAGGCCGAACCCCGCGGCGACGACGAGTGCGAGGCGGCGGCGAAGGGTAGGGGTGCGGAAGGCCATGGACAACCTCCTGACGAGCGCGGGAAACCTTTCCCGCCTGGTACCGCACACTCCACCACTCAGCGCATGGTCATATCAATATTCTTCCATATGTAAATTTACACGGCGACCCCGCCAGAACTGAGTTTTCGCTGGGTGCGGGCCACATCGCGGCGGCCAAGCTGTCTCGGCAGCGACCCGGGCTCCCGACCAGGGGTCAGGACTTCGGCGCGTCGCCGCCCTGCTCCGCCGTGTCCGTCCCGGCGTCGTCCTCACCGGCCAGAGCGGAGCGCAGCCGCTCCTTCTCCGCGCGCCGCCGCTCGGCGGCGGCGGCCATCTCCTCCGCCATCTCCTCCCGCCACGGCCGCAGCAGGAAGAAGGAGAGCGCCGCCGAGAAGATCAGCGCCACCATCAGCTTGATGAAGAGATTCAACTCCACGAACCAGAGGGCCGCCAGCACGACCACAAACAGCCCGATCCGGCCCAGCGTGTACTTGACCGCCGCGCTCATCTCCGTACTCCGTTCTCCGCCGTCGGCGGGCGGTCTCAGCCCGTCCTCCGGGCGAGCCACCGCACGCCGTGGAACCACACCACCGCATACCCCACGGTGAAGGCCGCCGCACCCAGCCCGCCGGAGACCACCGGTGGCAGGTCAGCGGTGAGGCCGGCCACCACCAGGCCGAGGACCAGCCCCATGGCCCCGGCTACCAGGCCCGCCGCCACCCGGGCGGCGCCGAACCCCCAGGCACGGAAGTCATCCCAGTAGAGCCAGGCCGGCAGGATCACTGCCAACCACCCGTTGGCCTGGCCGAACTCGCCCGAACCAAGCGAGGTGATACCCCAGTCCAGTGCCACCAACGCGAGCAGCCCGATGACCCAGCCGGCCAGGCTCACCCCGAGCAGGTCGCCCAGGGTCAACACGCGCCCCTCGGCGTCTCGCCGGGGAATTCTGTTGCGCTGCTCGGTCATAGCCCTACGAGGGTACGCGAACCGCCAACCAGCACGATCAGGCCCACACCTGCTGCGGCTGGGCACGCCGGTCGGCAAGCGAGGGTGCGGCGTCGTACTCGCGCACGACGTCGTACCGGGTGTTGCGCTCGACCGGGCGGAACCCGGCATCCCAGATCAGGTCCAACAGGTCAGCCCGGTGCATGGTGTTCGGCGTGCCGTACGAGTCAGCGTCATGGGTGATCTTGTATTCGACCACCGAACCGTCCAGGTCGTCCACGCCGAAGTTCAGCGACAGCTGGGCAACCGAGAGCCCGTGCATCACCCAGAAGCACTTCACATGCGGGACGTTGTCGAACAGCAGCCGGGACACCGCGTACGTCTTCAGCGACTCCGCCGGCGAGGCCATCGTCGTCCGCGCCTGAATCTGGTTACGGATCTTGCCGTCCGCCGAGTCAACGAAGTCATGCTGGTAGCGCAGTGGGATGAAGACCACGAAGCCGTTGGTCTCGTCCTGCAACTCCCGCAGGCGCAGCACGTGGTCAACCCGGTGCCGGGGCTCCTCAATGTGCCCGTACAACATGGTTGAGGGGGTCTTCATGCCCTTGTTGTGCGCCAGCCGGTGAATGCGGGACCAGTCCTCCCAGTGGCAGGCGTGGTCAACGATGTGCTGCCGCACATCCCAGTCGAAGATCTCCGCACCACCGCCGGTCAGCGACTCCAGACCGGCGTCCATCAGCTCGTCCAGGATCTCGTCGGCACTCAGACCACTGATCTTCTCGAACCACTGCACCTCGGTCGCGGTGAACGCCTTGAGTCGGACGTTCGGCAGCGCCGCCTTCAGCTCACGGAGCACCTTCGGGTAGTAGCGCCATGGCAGGGTGGGGTGCAGCCCGTTCACGATGTGCAGCTCGGTGAGCTGCTCATCCTCCATCTCCTTGGCCTTGCGGACCGCCTCGTCAATCCGCATCGTGTACGCGTCCTTCTCGCCCGGCTTGCGCTGGAACGAGCAGTACGCACAGCTGGCGCTGCAGACGTTGGTCAGGTTCAGGTGCCGGTTGACGTTGAACATCACCCGGTCGCCATTGAGCTCGGTCCGCCGGTGGTGCGCAAGCCGCCCCAGCCAGGTCAGGTCGTCACTGTCATAGAGGGCGATCCCGTCCGCGCGGGTCAGCCGCTCGCCGGCGTACACCTTCGCTTCGAGCTCGCGCTTGAGTCCGGCGTCCATCTCCAGCCCCGTCCCTTCCGCCTGCGGTCCCGGTCGAGCCTACGTGGGCCGGCGAACTCACGGTCAGCGCGGGCGGTGGGCCGCGACGAACCTCACCGCTCTCCCCCGTCGTCGTTACCCGAATTCTCAGCGACTCGTAACCCGGCCACACATCGACACCACTGCCCGTATGCGATAAGACAGGGTGGAGCCGGGCGCGACACACCACTGATAGCGTCCCGAGCACCCTGTGCACCGAATGCACGGATTAAACCGGAAAAGGAGCGGAATGGGCGACAGCGACAACGGACAGAAACCTCGACGAAGCCTGGTGATCTCCCCGGTGCTCCGCCCGAAGCTCTGGTCCGCGTTGCTGGGCATCATCGCCGCCGGCGCGCTCAGCGCGCCGGTCTACGCCGATCCGCCACTGCCCAACACCGTGCCCGACAGCGGCGCCCGCCCGGTCCTTTCCGGCCCGCTGAACCTGCCCGGCGGTGGATCGCTCCCCTCGTCTGCGTCACCGCCGGTCAACAACCTCATCGACGGGCCGCTCGCCACCCAGATCTACGCGGCCGAGGCCCGCATCGGCCAGCTGAGCGACGAACTGCTCCTGCTGAAGCAGCAGCGGGCCGAGGCGGAACCGCAGCTCATCGCCGCCGAGCAAGAGCTGAACGTGGCCCTGACCGCGCTGGCCAAGGCCCAGTCGCGAGCCGATTCCGCGGCCGCCGACGCGCTCAAGGCGGCTGCGGCGTTGCCCCCCGCGCCCTTCGCCGACGATCTCCAGGATCTCAGCGAGCTCTCCGGCCTTGCCCGAGGCGAGAACGTCGCGCGCGGGGAGACCACCGCGGCGACCCGGGAGCTGAACCGGGCCCGCGCTGTCGAGCAGGCCGCGCAGCAGACGATGACGGCAGCGCAGTCCCGGGTACGCTCCGTCAACACCGCGTACGCCAACACCGAGCAGGCACTGCGCAGCGAGCAGGCGAAGCTCGCCACTCTCCGCCGGGACAACGCCGCCCAGCTGCTGGAGCTGGAGCGTCAGCAGGAGGCGGCGGAGCAGGCGCTCGGCGAGCAGTGGGTCGCCGACGAGACAGCGAACGGGCTCGCCGCCCACCCCACCGCCCGCGCAGCGGTCGCCTACGCGATGGACCAGCTCGGCGATCCGTACCTCTGGGCGGCCGAGGGACCGGACCGATTCGACTGCTCGGGCCTGATCTGGGCCGCCTACCGTTCGGCCGGCCACCGCAACCTGCCCCGGGTCTCCCGCGACCAGTACTACGCGACCCGGCACCGTACCGTTCCCCGGACCGGCCTGCTCCCCGGTGACCTCCTCTTCTTCGCCTCCGGATCGAGCTGGACCAGCATCCACCACATCGGCATGTACATCGGCGGCGGGCGGATGGTCCACGCACCGAGCAGCGGCGACGTGGTCAAGATCTCAACCGTGACCTGGTCGCGCCTCTACGCGGCGACACGAGTTATCGACGGGGTTCCCGCACCGACCACGCCCACGCCAACCGCCTCAGCCACCCCGAAGCCGACATCGCCCCCGTCTCCGTCGCCGTCCCCCTCGGCCACAAGCTCCCCGTCGCCCTCGGCGCCTCCAACCGGCACCCCGTCCCCCACGACCAGCCCGAGCAGCACCCCATCCCCCACCACCTCACCCTCGACGCCTCCGACCAGCACCCCGTCCCCCACGACCAGCCCGAGCAGCACCCCATCCCCCACCACCTCACCCTCGACGCCTCCGACCAGCACCCCATCGCCCACCACCTCGGCCTCGACGGAACCGACCGGCTCCCCGTCGCCCTCGACGACCGGCAGCCCATTCCTGCCGTAGACCGGCGCGACCGTTCCAACCGGCCGCCCTGGGCTCAGGGCCGGAGACGGGCACGGGTACGGGCACCGGAGGTGACCCGGACAACGGGCCGGTAGCCCTGCTCCGGCTGTGTTACCTGGACGGAATGTGGCACGGTGAGACCAGGCATCCCCGGCTCGGGTGGCACGAGTCCGGGTGCGAGCACGGCGCGGAGGGCGAACATGGCCGAGCAGAACAATCCGGTGGACCGATCCGCCGCCCACGCGACGGCCATTCGGTCGGCGACGGGAGAGGCCCGGGTTCACCCTCAGGCTGGCTCCGGAGAGCCCAAGCCGGCACAGCCGCCCGAGCCGGCGCGACCGCCCGAGCCCATGCGCCCGCCCGAGCCGGCGCGACCGCCCGAGCCCGTGCAGCCACCCGAGCCGTCCGTTCCGGACCCGGCCTCACCCACGCCCGAGCCGCCGCCAACGCCCCCTGTCCCCGGTCCCCACCCGCCGGGTCCGGTCCCACCGCAGCCGGCACCCCCGGCCCCGGCACCCCCGGCCCCGGCGCCCCCGGCCCCGGCACCCCCGGCCCCGGCGCCACCCACGCCGACCGACCCGGCGCCGACGTCCCCGTTCCCACCACCGCCGATCACCTCCGGCGGCGGCACCGGGCCGCCCGGGCGAGCCAGCGCCCCGGCAGCCAGCCCGTTCCCCACCCCGCGCACCGCGACATCGCCGGTCTCCGGGGGCCACACCGAGTCACTACCGCCCACGCCCTCGTCCGCCAACACCCAGGTTTTCCTAGCAGCCAGTCACCAGCGCCCACCCACCGACTCGTCCGCCAACACCCAGGTATTCCCAGCAGCTAGTCACCACCCACCCACCGACTCGTCCGCCAACACCCAGGTATTCCCGGCAGCCAGTCACCAGCGCCCACCCACCGACTCATCGGCCCGCACCCAGGCCTTCCCGGCGACCGGTTACCAACAACGGCCGGGCACCGGGCGCCAAATCCCGCGCGAGGGCGACTTGAGCAGCCTCTACGGTGACGGGTCGGGCCTGTCCGCCGTCGCCTTCCCGGCTAACCCGGCGGAGACCTCGAGCTCCCTGACCGGGCACATCCTCGCCCAGGGCTGGACGGAGACGTCGACCGACCAGCGTTCCAGCAATACCCGGGTGCTGGTCGCCCTAGCCGCGTCGCTCGCCCTACTGGTGGCGATCGGAGTGGTGGTCGTCCTCATCGCAAACAATGCGCTGGACGGGGTGTTCGGGAACCTGTTGAGCGGGTGAGCCCGCCCACTGCGCCACGGCGGGTGCGCGGCGCAGTGCGGCATCGCCGTACACTGGCGCGGAAACTGACCTGGCGCGCCCCTTCGCGCGCTCATGGGCGATCTTGCGGGTGATCCGGCGGCATTCCGTCGGGGCGGCCATCGCGAAGATGCGCCCCACTCGAAAGGCCATTCTTGACCACGTCGATCGACCCTGGCATGCCCCCGTCCGCCCCCGACCTCGTCGACTTCAGCGCGCTCGGCCTGCCCCAACCCCTGGTCCGGGCGTTGGCCCGGCAAGGAATCACCACTCCGTTTGAAATCCAGCGCGCCACCATGCCGGATGCGCTCGCCGGCCGGGATGTCCTCGGCCGCGGCCAGACTGGCTCCGGAAAGACGCTGGCATTCGGTCTCCCCATGCTCACCCGGCTGGCCAACGGCGACCGAGCCCGTCCCCGACACCCGCGCGCGCTCGTGCTGGTGCCGACGCGGGAGTTGGCCATGCAGGTCAGCGACGCCCTGTTCCCGCTCGGCCGGACAATCGGCGTATTCCTGCGGACTGCGGTCGGCGGAGTGCCCTACGACCGGCAGATCAGTGCCCTACGACGCGGCGTCGAGGTGCTGGTAGCCACACCTGGCCGACTCGCTGACCTCATTGAGCGGGGCGTCTGCCGCCTCGACGACATCGAGGTGACCGTGCTGGACGAGGCGGACCAGATGGCCGACATGGGGTTCCTGCCCGAGGTCACCGAACTTCTGGCGAAGACCCCGGCCGACGCGCAGCGGCTCCTCTTCTCGGCCACCCTGGACCGAGACGTGGACGCGCTGGTGCGGCGCTTCATGACCGACCCGGTCACCCACTCGACCGCGCCACCGACGGCAGCGGTGGCAACGATGGATCATCACCTGCTGTTGATCCCACCACACGACAAGTTCTCGGTCGTCGCGTCGATCGCGGCACGGGAGGGACGGACGATGGTCTTCGCCCGGACCCAACTCGGCGTGGACCGGTTGGTGGGGCAGCTCGCGGCGGTCGGGGTGCGTGCCGGCGGTCTACACGGCGGCAAGACCCAGCGGATGCGCACCCGAACCCTGGCCGAGTTCCGGGAAGGCCGGACGAATGTCTTGGTCGCCACCGACGTGGCCGCCCGCGGCATCCACGTTGACGGCGTCTCGCTGGTGCTTCACGTTGATCCGCCGAAGGATCCGAAGGACTACCTACACCGGGCGGGACGTACCGCACGGGCCGGCGAGACCGGCGCGGTGGCGACCCTGGCGCTGCCGAAACAACGCCGCGGCACCCTCGCCATGCTGGAGAAGGCGGGTGTGGACCCGGCACAGACCCGGGTGCGAGCCGGCGATCCAGCACTGGCCGAGCTGACCGGGGCGCGGGAACCGAGCGGCGTACCCGTTCGGGACGAGCCCGAGCCGCGCCGACGGGCGGCCCAACCAGACGGGGCTCGCCGGTTCCCGGACCGGCACCGCCGCGGCGAATCGGGGCGTTCCAGTGATCGCCGCGGTGAATCGGGGCGTTCCAATGATCGCCGCCATCCGAGCCGGCCAGCGGAGGGCCGGTCGGAGCGGCGGTCGGGAGATCGACGATTCGGCGGACGGCCGACTACGGGCACCTACTGACCCGGCCGGCGCCTACTGGCCGGCCGGGGGCGCTCGCTCCTCAGGCCGGCCAGGCGCCGGTGGCCAGGAACCGCTCGATGGTCGCCAGATGCGGGGCAAGATCGAGCCCCTGGGCGGCCACCCAATCGTCGGCGTAGTAGGTGTCGGTGTAGCGATCCCCGGCGTCGCAGATCAGGGTGGCCACCGAGCCGGTCTTCCCCTCAGCGAGCAGGCCGGCGATCAGCCCGAAGGCACCCCAGAGGTTGGTGCCGGTCGAGCCGCCGAGCTGGCGGCCGAGCACTGCGGAGCCGGCCCGCATCGCGGCCAGCGAGGCGGCGTCGGGCACCTGCACCATCCGGTCCACCACCGACGGCAGGAAGGATGCCTCCACCGTCGGCCGCCCGATACCCTCGATTCGCGAGCCACGGCCGGTGGATACCGACCAGTCGGAGGCCTGCCACGCCGGATAGAACGCCGAGTTCTCCGGGTCCACCACACAGAGTTTCGTGGGCAGTCGCCGGAAGCGCGTGTACCGGCCGATGGTGGCGCTGGTGCCGCCGGTGCCGGCCCCGACCACGACCCACGCCGGCACCGGGTGCCGCTCCAACGCCAGCTGCGAAAAGATCGACTCGGCGATGTTGTTGTTGCCCCGCCAGTCCGTTGCCCGCTCGGCGTAGGTGAACTGGTCCATGTAGTGGCCGCCCGTGTCCTCGGCCAACCACCGTGCTTCGATAACCACCTTGGCCGGATCGTCCACCAGGTGGCAGCGTCCCTCCTGGAACTCGATCTTCGCGATCTTCTCCGGCGAGGTGGACGCCGGCATCACCGCGATAAACGGCAGCCCCAGCATCCGGGCGAAGTACGCCTCGGAGACCGCCGTCGATCCCGAGGAAGCCTCCACGATCGTGGTGCCCGGGCCAATCCACCCGTTGCAGAGCCCGTAGAGGAACAGGGAACGGGCCAGCCGGTGCTTCAGGGAACCGGTCGGGTGCACCGACTCGTCCTTGAGGTAGAGGTCGATTCCCCACTGTCGGGGAAGGGGAAACGGCAGCAGGTGGGTGTCGGCGGACCGGTTGGCGTCCGCCTCAACAGCGGCAATCGCCTCGGTCACCCACCCCCGAATCGCCTCGTCACACCGATCCAGATGAGTCACGCCCAGCAACCTAGCAAGCCGGGATGGCGCGGCCTGATCCTGGCCCCACGCGCAGGGACCGAGCTCCGCGGTGGCAGGAGACCGGATCCGACGGGCGAGACACCCGGGTTTGCCAGCGGCAGGTTGACCGCGGCGACTCGGGCCGCCGGAGAGCCGACCGGGTCAGGCCGGCGGCGTGCCGACGGGCTGGGGGCGGTTCTCCCACTTGGTCGACAGGGCGATCCCGGTACGGGTAGAGGCGACACCGGGAGTACGGTTCAACCGTACGATCAGCGCCTCCAGCTCCCCGATGGTGCCAACCCTCGCCTTGAGCAGGAACGACTCCACGCCGGCCATGAAGTAACAGGACTCAATCTCCGGAATGGCGCGGAACGACTCCAGCACGTCGTCGGTGTCCGCGGCGGACTCCTCAATGATCTCGATAAGGGCGGTCACGCCTAGCCCGATACTCTCCGGCTCGATCTCGGCTCGGTAGGCGCGGATAACTCCACTGGACTCCAGCTTGCCGACCCGCTCATGCACTGCCGGCGCGGAGAGACCCACCTGGCGGGCAAGCTCGGCGTACGAGAGGCGGGCATTGCCACGCAGCAGTTCGATGAGGTTCAGGTCGATCGCGTCCACGGACTGTAGACCCTAGTAGCACTGAGCCGCCCTTGAGCGTCCGGTCCCGACGGTCGACCCCGAGCACTGCCATTGTTGACGAACCACCCGCAACAGGGCACGGCCGCGGGTACCATTGCCTAACCTCCTGATCAGTGCTTTTCTCGCGTTTGGCGGACACGACTGGTCGCCGGTGCTGTAATTGCCATACGTCCCTCATGACGGCTCTGGGCTCGCACCGCCGGGGGCAGTGTGTTCAGCCGGGGGCTTCGTCGATGCGAGGAGGGGGCTGTGGACACTGGAGATCGCCTGCTGACACCGGGTGAGGTCGCCGCGCTGTTTCGGGTTGATCCGAAGACTGTGACCAGGTGGGCGGCGGCTGGCCGGATAGGCAGCATCCGAACTCCGGGCGGGCATCGCCGATTTCGGGAATCCGAAGTTCGGGCCCTGCTCGAGGGCGAGGGAATGTTGGACGAGGCGGAGGAGACAGAGCGGCCACACAGCGCCGGTCCCGCCGCTCCGACCGGCCCGGGCCCGGCCAACGCCGGAATGTACTGAGATGGTGGCCGGCGGGTAGTCGCCGCCCGTTTCACACCGCAACGGCCAACTCAGGAGCGCGCCGCTCCCAACTCACCCGCCCAGCGGCGGAAGAGCGTGTGCGGCACACCCAGGGCGTCCAGCACCTTCCCAGCGACGAAGTCGACCAGCTGGGCGGCGGAGGCCTCCGCTCCCGCCCCGTAGAAACCGGGGCTGGCGGGAAGCACCACCGCGCCGGCATCGTGCAACGTGATCAGGTGCTCCAGGTGACTGCGGGTCACTGGCGTCTCGCGGGGCACAACGACCACCGGGCGGCGCTCCTTGAGGTTGACCTCGGCGGCGCGTTGCAACAGGTCCTTGGAGAGCCCGATGGAGATCCCGGCGCAGGCCGCCGTACTCGCCGGGACGACCGCCATCCCACGCGCCCGGTAGGAGCCGCTGCTCGGTCCGGCGGCGAGATCACCGGCCGGCCAGTGCCGAAGATCGGCTCCGCTCAGGTCACGCCCCAGCCAGGCGGCGAGGTCCTCCGCCCAGTGCCCGTCGCGAAACGTCCGCCCGGTCTCGTCCAGGATGGTCAGCCGGGCCGCCCGGGACACGATCAGATCAACGGCTTCGCCCGCGTCGAGCAAGGCCCGCAGGACAGCAGCCGCGTACGGCGTGCCGGAGGCTCCGGAGACGCCGACCACCCATGGTTCACGCATGGTCCCAGCCTGCCTGGTCGCCCTCAACCGCCGACGGGCGCCCCCGGTTCCGGGTCATCAGGGCCGCAGCCCGAGGCGTACCACCAGGTCAAGCAGGGCGAAGCCGAAGAGCGCGATCCCGACGAAGCCGTTCGCGGTGAAGAAGGCCCGGTTGACCCGGCTCAGGTCGGTCGGGCTCACCACCACGTGCTGATAGGCGAAGGCGACCGCGGTAAGCGCCAGCCCGATCCACCAGAGCCAGCCGAAGCCCACCAGGGCACCGAACCAGACGAAGAGCACGAAGGTCACCACATGCGCAACGGTGGATGCGTGCAGGGCGAAACGCAGCCCGTACCGGGCCGGAACGCTGTGCACGCCGATCTCCCGGTCCACCTCGGCGTCCTGGCAGGCGTAGATCAGGTCGAACCCACCGATCCAGAGCCCGACCGCCACGCCGAGCAGCCAGGCCGGCGCGGAGCCAGCGAAGGTGCCGGTCACCGCCAGCCACGCGCCGACTGGGCCGACCGCCTGCGCGACCGCCAGGACCGCGTGCGGCCAGTTGGTGAACCGCTTGGCGTACGGGTAGCCGACCAACGGTACGACCGCGAGCGGTGCCAGGACCAGGCAAAGGGGGTTGAGCAGTGCGGCGGCGACCAGGAAAACCGCCAGGGCGACACCCGCGCCGGCCCAGGCCGTACGCAGGCTCACCGCGCCGGTCACCAATTCCCGGTTGGCGGTACGCGGATTCAGCGCGTCGATCCGCCGGTCCAGGATGCGGTTGGCGGCCATCGCGAACGTCCGCGCCCCGACCATCGCCACGGTGATCAGTAGCAGGTCGAGCCAGCGAACCTGACCGCCGTTGACCTGCATCGCGGTCAAGGCGGAGAGGTAGGCGAAGGGCAGTGCGAAGACGGAGTGCTCGATCGCCACGAGGTCGAGGAACGCCCGAACCCGCCCGCGCGGGTCTGCGCCGGCCGATGCGGTACGGACCGAGACGGAGAGGTCCCGCGGATCGGAGGAACCGGACATCAGATGCCGTACTCCTTCCAGCGCTTGTCGACCAGCGACACCACCTCGGGCGACATGGTCATCTCCTCGGGCCAGCCCCGGGTGTAGCCCTCGCTGGGCAGCTTGCGGGTGGCGTCGACGCCGGCCTTACCGCCCCAGAACTGCTGGTACGAGGCGTGGTCCAGATGGTCCACCGGGCCTTCGGTGAGCAGCAGGTCCCGGGCGTAGTCCACGTTGCCGAAGGCCCGGAACGCGACCTCGTTGTAGTCGTGGACGTCGCAGTCCTCGTCCACGATCACGATCAGCTTGGTCATCGACATCAGGTGCGCGCCCCAGATCGCGCTCATCACCTTCTGCGCGTGCTTCGGGTAGCGCTTCCGGATCGACACGATCGCGCAGTTGTGGAAGACCCCGGCGGCCGGCAGGTCGTAGTCAACGATGTCCGGGATGAGCAGCTTGAGCAACGGCTGGAAGATCCGCTCGGTGGCCTTGCCCAGGCCGTGGTCCTCCTGCGGCGGCTTCGAGGTGATAATCGAGTGGTAGACCGGGTTGCGCTGCATGGTCATCGTCTCGACGTGCAGGACCGGAAACGGCTCGACCGGCGTGTAGTAGCCGGTGTGGTCCCCGAACGGCCCCTCGGGCAGCCGCTCGCCGGGCTCCAGGTAGCCCTCGAGCACCACCTGGGCGCGCGCCGGCACCTGGAGTGGGACGGTCAGGCAGTCGACCATCTCGACCCGCTCCCCCCGCAGGAAGCCCGCGAACAGATATTCGTCGATGTCGCCGGGGAGTGGGGCGCTCGCGGCGTACGAGATCACCGGGTCACAGCCGATGGCGATGGCGACCGGCAGCCGCTGGCCAAGCCGCTCCGCGACCGCGTGATGGGCGGTGGAGTCCTTGTGGATCTGCCAGTGCATACCCAAGGTGTTCCGGCTGTGTTGCTGCAGCCGGTAGAGGCCGAGGTTGCGGGCGCCGGTCTCCGGGTGCTTGGTGTGGGTCAACCCGAAGTTGTGGAAGACACCGCCGTCGCCGGGCCACATCTGCAGGCCAGGCAGCCGGTTCAGGTCAACGTCGTCGCCCCGGTACACCACCTGCTGGCAGGGGGCCGTCTTCACCTTGCGCGGCGGCACCGACTTGAGCTGCATGACCTTGCCGAGGCCCTCCCGGATACCGGTCCAGCCGACCGGCAGCTCCGGCCGCACCAGCGCGCCGATCCGCGCCCCGATCTCGTCCAGCGACTCGACGCCGAGCGCCATCGCCATCCGCTTCTCGGTGCCGAACAGGTTGATCGCCACCGGCATCTCGCCCCGGGTCGGCTGTTCGAAAACCAGCGCCGGTCCTCCGGCGCGAACCGTCCGGTTGACGACCTCGCACAACTCCAGCGACGGATCGACCGGAACGTCCACCCGCCGTAGCTCACCCGCGCGCTCCAGCGCCGCCAGGAAGTCCTTCAGATCGGAGTACGGAAAGCCACGAGCCGCCATAGCCGCAAGTCTCCCCCACCGCCCGGCCTACCACCCCAGCCGGGGTGCGGGAAAGGGGCCTCGAACACGGTGTCGCGGTGTGGGGTCAGTCGAGGCCACCGTAGGAGTGCAGCCCCTCGAAGAAGAGGTTCACCCCGAAGAGGTTCATCAGCACGGTAAGGAAACCCAGTATCGCGAGCCAGGTGGCCACGTTCCGTTTGACGCTCGGGGTGGCCCGAGCGTGCAGGTAGCCGGCGTACACCACCCAGGAGATGAACGCCCAGGTCTCCTTCGGGTCCCAGCCCCACGCCCGCCCCCACGCCGCCTCGGCCCAGATCGCGCCGGCGATCACCGCGAAGGTGAAGATCGGAAACGAGAAGGCGTGCAGCACGAAGGTCAGCCGCTCCAGGGCCGCCGCGGCCGGCATCCGCTTCGCCAACAGGTAGGGGAAGCTGCGTCGGCCCTGCTCATAGCCGGCCCGCATCAGGTAGGCGCACGCCGGCACCACGCCGAGCAGGAAGATGCCGGAGCTGAAGACGATCGTGGCGACGTGGATGATGAACCAGTACGAGTTGAGCGCCGGCACCAACGGCACGATCGGGGTGTAGAGCAGCAGCTCGGCGGTGGCCACCAGCAGCACCATCACCAGCGTCAGGAACAGCCCGAGCCGGCGCAGCGTGGGACGCTTCCAAAGCACGACGAACCAACTGGCGACCCCGATGAAGGAGACCGTCAGGACGAACTCGTACATGTTGCCCCAGGGCATCCGATCGGCGGCGACCCCGCGGGCGATCAGCGCACCGAGGTGCAGCAGAGCGGCAACCACGGTCACGGCGACGGCGCCCAGACCAGCCGCGCGGGCCCGGGCGGCGGTCCGCTGAGCGGCAGTCCGCTGGGCGGCGGTGGCAGCACGGACGGTCGGCTCCGGCCTAGAACCCGCACCGTTGGCCGCCCCGACGCCGGCGCCGACCAGTTCGCGGGCGGGCGGGGCGATGCGCACGCGGGCGTTGCCCAGCGCGTACTCGACGGCGTGCACGACCATCGCGACCAGGTACGCCAGGATCGAGAAGGTCACCAGCTGGTCGGAGAGTGCGGACATCACTCGGCTCCTACTCGCGCTCCGGCCGGGCCGTCAGGGTCGACCTGCCGCCCGTCTCCGCTGACCGCGGCCACGAGCCGCGTGAACTCGTCGGCGAAACCGGGATGGTCAGCGCGTGGCAGACCACCGGCCTCGACCAAACTACTACCGAGCGTCGAAGATTCACCCGCGGGGTCAGCCGGGCGCACCCGGAAGAAGACCCGCCGCCGGCGGCCAAAGAGCGAGCCCATCAGGCCCAGCAGCAGCGTGCCGGAGCTGACCAGCAGCAGGGTCGAGCCGGGGTCGTGCCGCACCGACAGGACGATGTACGGCTCGGTGCCCAGGAACTCCAGCGTGGTGCCGTCGTCCAGGGTCCAGACCTCACCAACCTGGAGGAGCTTGGTGCCGACCTCCTTGACCCGGCCGGCGTCGACCTGCCGCTGGTCCAGCTCGTACACCGAGCCGGGGATACCGGCGTCCAAGCCCAGATTCCCCCGGTACGCGGCGAGATTGAGCAGTGGGTTGCGCTCGGTCGGGAACTCAGACCGGACGAACGGAGCCTGCTGTGGGGCGGTCGGCAGGTACAGACCGCTGAAGGCCATCTGGAGCTCCGGGTCCCGCTCACCGGTAGCCGGGTCCACGTTCGCGTCCGGAAAGGCCGCCAGCCCTTCCCCGGTCAAGCCGATGTCCCCGGTGGTCAGGAAGGGGTTCGGGCTGGTCTGACTCCGCCCGAAGCGGTCGGTGTAGCGGACCACCGGGGCGTAACCGTGACCGAGCAGGTAGACGTTCGCCCCATCCAGCCGCAGCGGCGAGTTCACCGAAAACTCCGCCGGGCGGGGGGTGCCGCCGTTCTCGTCCACCGTCACCTTCGCGTTGAAGAACTCCGGCTGGCCGTTGGACTCCAGGAACCTCGCCTCGAAATCGTCCAACTGCAGGCAGAACCGGGGCAGATCGGCGCTGGCCACCTGGGGGCCGAACGACGTCTCGGCGTACTGCTGCTGCGTGTTGCAGAAGGCGTTGTCCGCGCCGGCGACCAGGATGCGGTTGCCGCTCCAGCCGTACCAGGAGCCGAGGGCGACGCCGATGAGCACCACCACCAACGAGGCGTGGAAGAGCAGGTTGCCGGTCTCCTTCAGGTAGCCCTTCTCGGCGGACACCTCGTCGCCGCGTACCTCCACCCGCCACCGCTGCCGACGCAGCGTGGCGGCAATCGCGGTCACACCACCGGCCGGGGCCGCGAACACGGTGTGCTGCGGCAACCGGTCCAGCCGTTTCGGCGCCACCGGGGGCTTGGACCGCAGGGCGCGGATGTGCTCACGCAGCCGGGGCGTGATGCAACCGACCAGCGAGGTGAAGAGCAGCAGGTAGATGGCGGAGAACCAGACCGAGCCGAACGCGTCGAAGGCGCCGAGCCGGTCCAGCACCGGCGCCAGATCCGGGTACGCGACGAAGTAGTCCCGGACATCCTCGGGGTTGACGCCACGCTGCGGCAGAACCGACCCGGGAATCGCGGCGATCGCCAGCAGGAAGAGCAGCACCAGCGCCGTACGCATGCTGGTGAGCTGCCGCCACGAGTTGCGCAACAACGCCAGTACCGGGTTGGGGCGGCGCCGGGGGGTCTCGGCCGGCGGCGCCGGTCGGTCGTCGGTGACCGTCATCAGATGCTTACCTGGCCCGTCCCGAAGGTGGTCTGCAGCAGGGTCACGAAGCTGGTCCACCCACCGGTGACGAGCGCGAGGCCGATCAGGATCAGCAACCCACCACCGACCCGGGTCACCCACCGGCTGTTGCGGCGTACCGCCTGGAAGACCCCGAGTAGACGGTGGAACCCCAGCCCGAAGAGGACAAACGGTATCCCCAGCCCGAGGCAGTACGCCACGGCCAGCACCACTGCCCGGTTGGTCTGCCCCTCGACGAGGGCCATGCCCATCACCGCGCCGAGGGTCGGCCCCGTGCAGGGCAGCCAGCTGAGCGCGAAGACCGCGCCGAGCACGGGCGCGCCGAGCAGCCCGGCGGCCGGCAGTCGTTGGATGCGCAGCTCGCGCTGCAGCCCCGGGACCACGCCGAGGTAACTCAGTCCGAGTAGCACCACCACGCCGCCGATGACGATCTCCAGCGTCCGCTCGTAGGCGAAGAAGACCTGGCCGACCGTGGTGACCAGGACCGCGGTGGCGGTGAAGACGGCGGTGAAGCCGGCGATGAACAGCAGCGTGCCGGCGAGCACCCGGCCCTTGACGGCCGCGGTCACCACCCGGGCGGTCCGCTCCCGCACCGCGACTGCCCCGGCCGCGGCACCCGGGTCTCCCCCTGCCACCCGCGGCGTGTGGCGGGTGTCGTTGCCCGCTACCCGGCCTTCCAGGTCGGCGCCGGCCAGGCCGGTCACGTAGGAGAGGTAGCCGGGCATCAACGGCAGGACGCACGGCGACAGAAAGCTGACCAACCCGGCCAGCGCCGCCGTGCCGACGGCGAGCAGCAGGGGACCGGACTGCGCGATCTCCCGGAACGTCTCGCCCATCAGTGGTCGCCGGTCGAGGCGGGCGACTCCGCGGCGACCCGCTCGACGATCGGTTGAAGCCCCTCCTGCTTGACGGCCGCCCGGATCACCGCCGCGATCCGCCCGTCCCGGTCCAGCACGACCGTCGCCGGGATGGTGTTCGGTGGGATCTCCAGCTCCAACGCCAGTCGGCTGCCGGGATCGAAGATGCTCGGGTAGGTGACGCGGCCCTCCTCGAAGGCGATCGCCTTGTCCCGACTGTCCTGCACATTGATGCCGAGGAAGGTCACCCCCGAGCCCTTGGTGGCCTGGTAGGTGGCCTCCAGGTCATCGGCCTCCGCCCGGCAGGGCGCGCACCACGAGCCCCAGAAATTGACCACCACGACCTGCCCACGGTCCTGCACCACGTCGTAGCTGCCCCCGTCGAGCAGCTCGCCGGCGAGCTGCGGCGCGGTGGAACGCTGATCCGGGGCGCACTCGATCACGCCGTCGGAGTTGGTGCCGCAGGCCTTCCCCAAGTCCGGGGTGGCACAGGCGGCGAGCGCCACCGCGACCATGGTGGCGAGCAGGCTGGCGGACCACCTCCGGACAGTCATCAGGCCCCCTTGGCCGTCCGAGCCGTCGACGACATCGCGACCAGGTGGGCGGCCGGTTCGGTGTAGCCGATCCCGACCACCTTCGACCCCTCGAAGTGGAAGGTGGTGAGGCTGGCCAGCCCGCACTGCCGCTTGCGCGGATCGTGCCAGAGGCGCTTACGCTCGACGAACCGACGCAGCGTCCAGATCGGCAGCTGGTGGGAGACGAGCACCGCCTCCCGCCCCTGCGCAGCCTCCCGGGCGGCGGTCAGGGCGGCGAACATTCGCTCCGCGATGGCCCGGTACGCCTCACCCCAGGAGGGGGTGACCGGGTCCCGCAGCACCCACCAGTTGCGCGGGTCGCGGAACGAACCGTCGCCCGGCGAGACCTTCTTACCCTCGAACCAGTTGGCGCTCTCGATCAACCGCTCGTCGACCCCGATCGGGAGCCCGAACTGCGCGGCGATCGGCTCGGCGGTCTGTTGGGCACGCTCCAGCGGACTGGCGACGACGTGCACGACCTCCCGCTCGGCGAGGCCCTGCGCGGCAGCCTTCGCCATCTGCACGCCCAGCTCCGACAGGCGGAAGCCCGGCAGCCGCCCGTAGAGAATGCCGTCCGGGTTGTGCACCTCGCCGTGCCGCAGCACGTGGACCACAGTCTTACTCACCGTCACTACCCCCGTGACCTGCCGCGGCTGCCGCTGCCGCCGCCACTGGCAGCGCCGCGGCGATCTGCTCCAGAGCGGCATCGTCGATCGCCGCCGAGACGAACCACGACTCGAAGGCGCTCGGCGGCAGGTAGACACCGGCCGCCAGCATCGCGTGGAAGAACGCCTTGAACGCGGACACCTGCTGGGCGCTCGCGGTGGCGTAGTCGAAGACGTCGGCGTCGGTGAAGAAGATTGAGAACATGTTGCCGGCGGAGGACAACCGGTGCGGCACTCCGGCGGCGGCGAGAGCCTCACCGGCGAGCCGGCCCACAGCGGCGGCCGTCTCGTCCAGCCGGCGGTAGAGGGCGTCGTCGGCGAGCCGCAGCGTGGCGAGCCCGGCGGCGCAGGCGAGCGGGTTACCGGAGAGGGTGCCGGCCTGGTAGACCGGACCGGCCGGAGCCAGCTGGGACATGATCTCCGCTCGCCCGCCGAAGGCCGCAGCGGGCAGGCCGCCCCCCATGACCTTGCCGTAGGTCCAGAGGTCGGCGGCGCAGGGGTCGAGGCCGTGCCACCCGGCGCGGGAGACCCGGAAGCCGGTCATGACCTCGTCAACGATGAGCAACGCACCGTTGGCGTGGGCGAGGGTGGCGAGTCGCTGGTTGAAGTTGTCGCGGGGCGCGACCACGCCCATGTTGCCGGCGGCGGACTCGGTGATCACCGCGGCGATCTGCGGGCCCTCGGCGGCGAAGACCGCTTCGACGGCGGCGAAATCGTTGTACGGCAGCACGATCGTGTCCCCGGCCGCCGCGCCGGTCACGCCCGGCGAGTCGGGCAGGCCGAGGGTCGCCACGCCGGAACCGGCGGCGGCGAGCAACGCATCCGAATGCCCGTGATAGCAGCCGGCGAACTTGATGATCCGGGTACGGCCGGTGTAGCCCCGGGCCAGCCGAATCGCCGACATGGTCGCCTCGGTCCCCGAGTTGACCAGGCGCACCTGTTCGACGGGCGCGCGGTCGACGATCTCCGCCGCCAACTCCACCTCACTGGGGGTGGGGGCGCCGAAGCTCGTGCCGAGCGCGGCGGCGGAGCGAAGGGCCTCCACCACTGCGGGGTGAGCGTGCCCGAGGATCATGGGGCCCCACGAGCAGACGAGATCGACGTAGCGCCGCCCGTCGGCGTCATAGAGCCACGGCCCCTCCCCCCGGACAAAGAAGCGCGGGGTGCCACCGACGGCACGGAACGCGCGAACAGGGGAGTTCACCCCGCCGGGCACGAGGGCACAGGCGCGGTCGAACAGGGCCTCGGAGGCCGGCGCGGCGGCCGGGTAGCGGCCGGGTCCGGCTGGGAAAACGTCGGTCACGATGCCGCCATTGTGTCAGCGTCGGCGGGCAGGCCGGCAGGCACCCCAAGGCTCCGGGTTACCGGTCTCACCCGGCCGAGGGCCGGGGCAGCTCGCCGTCACGGGGCGGCACCTCCAGGTCGCGCTAGGCTGACCGGGTGGATCGTGCCGAACTGTCCATCACGTTACACCGGTTAGGGGACGAGGTTTTCCTCCGCCTCGCCGGTGAAATCGACATGATGACGGCCGCCCAGCTCGCCACCGTTGTCAACGAGGTGTTGACCGAGCCGCCCCCGCGGATTGTGCTGGACCTGGCGGGCGTCACCTTCTGCGACTCGCAGGGCCTGGGGACGCTGGTCGTGCTCAGCCGCAAGACCAGCCACTCCCAGAGCCTGCTGGTCCTGACCAATGTGGCCGAGTTCCTGCTCCGCGTTCTCGACATCACGGGCCTGCGTAGCGCCCTGATGATTCGCGACGCCTGAGTCTCAGCCGGTGTTGCCCCAGCGGGCCTGTTCCAGCAGGCCAATCGCGCGCTGCACCACGACCGGGTCGGTTTCGGCGCGAAGCAACGCGGTGGCCTCGTCAATGGCGTCGGTCAGCAGTCGCCGCTGGGTCTCCCGCTCCTGAAGCAAAGTCGACTGCGCGGCGAGCTGCCTGGTCTTCACCCACAGGTCGACGAAGACTGACACCTTGGCCCGCAGCACCCACGGGTCGAACGGCTTGGTGAGGTGGTCCACCGCACCGGCGGCGTATCCGCGCATGGCCAGCTGGGCGTCCTGGTCCGCGGAGGTCAGAAAAATGATCGGCACGTGCCGGGTTCGTTCCCGCCGTTTGATGTGACTCGCCGTCTCGAAGCCGTCCATCTCCGGCATCTGGGCATCCAGGAGGATCACCGCGAAGTCATCAACGAGGAGCCGCTTCAGCGCTGCCTCGCCGCTCTCCACGGCCACCGACTGGACCTGGAGCCCCTGCAAGATCGCCTCCAGGGCCGTCAGGTTCTCCCGACGATCATCCACCAGCAGCGCCTTCGCCATCTGCGTCATGGGCTCTCCTCGTTCCGACCTCCGCTGATCCAGGACGAAATGAGCTCGATCAACTCGTCCAGGTCAACGGGCTTGGTGATGTATCCGCTGCCCCCGGCCGCGAGCGCGGACTCCCGATCTCCGGGCATCGCCTTCGCGGTCAGGAAGACGATCGGGAGGTCGGCGAAGCGGTGGTTACGCCGGATCTGCCGCGTCGTCTCGTATCCGTCCTGATCGGGGATCATGGCATCCATCAACACGATGTCCGCCTCCGGATGCTCGGCCAGCAGGCGTACGCCGTCGGCCCCGTTGTCCGCGTACAGCACGGTCATCCCGTGCAACTCCAAGGCGCTGGTCAGGGCGAACACGGTACGTACGTCGTCGTCGACGATCAGCACGGTGGCGCCAGCCAGCTGGCGGGTCGCCGTCGCCTCGACGGTGGGCAGCAGCTCCACGGCGGGCAT
Source organism: Salinispora fenicalii (assembly GCF_000514815.1). GTDB lineage: Bacteria > Actinomycetota > Actinomycetes > Mycobacteriales > Micromonosporaceae > Micromonospora > Micromonospora fenicalii. The sequence goes on along the minus strand of NZ_AZWQ01000032.1, from coordinate 27,317 downwards.
CAGTAGCGACGACGGGAGGCCAGCCCGGGCGGGTGAAGGCGGCGCCGGTGTCACGACCGCGTCCGGGGCCAGGACGTCGGGGAGGAAGAGGGTGAAGGTCGAACCCTGCCCGGGCACCGACGAGACCCCGATCGCGCCGCCCAACAGCCGGGCCAGATCCCGACTGATCGACAGGCCCAGACCGGTTCCCCCGTACCGGCGGCTAGTGGTCCCGTCGGCCTGCTGGAACGCCTCAAAGATGATCGACAGCTTGTCGTCGGAGATGCCGATCCCGGTGTCCATGACCGTGAAGGCGACCACTTGCCGCGCGTTGGCCAGTGCCGGCACGTCGAAGGCAGCCGACTCCGGTGCGGGGGCGATCCCCAACCGCACCGCCCCGGCGTCGGTGAACTTCACCGCATTGGAGAGCAGGTTCCGCAGGATCTGCTGCAGCAGCTGCACATCGGTGACGATCTCCTTCGGCAACTCCGGACTGACCTGGACCTCGAAGTTGAGGCCCTTCTCCTCCGCCTGCGGGACGAACGCCTGCTCGACATAGCCGCGGACCTCGGTGAACTGAATCTCGGTCGGCTCGACATCCGTCCGCCCAGCTTCGATCTTGGATAGGTCAAGAATGTCGTCGATCAGCGAGAGTAGGTCGGTGCCGGCGTTGTGAATCGTCCGGGCGAACTCGATCTGTTTCGGGCTGAGGTTCTGCTCCGAGTTCTGGACCAACAGCCGGGCCAGCAGGAGCAACGAGTTCAGCGGCGTACGCAGCTCGTGGCTCATGTTGGCCAGGAACTCCGACTTGTACGCCGAGGCGCGGGTGAGCTGCTGCGCCGTCTCCTCCAGGCCCAGCCGGGCCAGCTCGACCTCCCGGTTCTTGGTCTCGATGTTGCCCTTCTGCTCGAAGAGGAGCTGCGCCTTCTCCTCCAGCTCCGCATTCGTCCGCTGAAGTTCGGCCGACTGCTCCTGCAACTCATGGGCCAGCCGCTGCGACTGCGCCAGCAGCTCCTCGGTACGCCGGTTCGCCTGGATGGTGTTGACCGCGACGCCGATGGTGAGAACGAGCCGTTCCAGGAATGAGAGGTGCAGGTCGGAGAGGGTGGTCACGCTGGCGAACTCGATCACGCCAAGCAGTTCGCCCTCGAAGATGACCGGTAGCACCACCAGATCAGCCGGTGGGGTGTCCGCGAGCCCGGAGCGGAGCCGGAGCCGGTTGTCCGCCGAACCAGTAACCCGGATCGTGCGCCGAGACAGCGCCACCTGCCCGACCAAGCCCTCACCAGGGCCAAACGTCACGTCCTGCCCGCGAGCGACGTAGCCGTACGAGGCGGTGAGCCGCAGCCGGAAGTTCCCCTCGGTGTCATCCACCAGGAAGAACGCGCCGAGTTGCGCGTCCACCAGCGGAGTCACCTCCATCATGATCATGCGGCAGACCTCGCCGAGATCCCGCTGACCCTGCAGCAACCCACCGATCCGAGCCAGGTTGGAGTCCAGCCAGCCCTGCTCGGCATTCACCGTGGTCGTCTCGCGGAGAGTCCCGATCATCTGGTTGATGTTGTCGGTGAGCTCGGCGACCTCCCCCTGCGCATCGACCGCGATCTGCTGGGTCAGGTCGCCGCGGGTCACCGACGTGGACACCTCGGCGATGGCGCGCAGCTGAATGGTCAGGGTGGAGGCGAGCTGGTTGACGTTCTCGGTGAGGTCCCGCCAGGTCCCAGCGACGCCCTTCACCTGGGCCTGACCACCCAGCTTCCCCTCGGTACCCACCTCCCGAGCAACCCGGGTCACCTCATCGGCGAACGACGACAACTGATCCACCATCGTATTGACAGTGTTCTTCAACTCCAGAATCTCACCCTGCGCATCAACCGTGATCTTCTGCCCCAGATCACCCCGCGCGACCGCCGTCGACACCTGCGAAATGTTGCGGACCTGACTGGTCAGATTGCCGGCGAGTTGATTGACGTTCTCGGTGAGGTCCCGCCACGTCCCGGAGACACCCCGCACCTGAGCCTGACCACCCAGCTTCCCCTCGATGCCGACCTCCCGAGCAACCCGGGTCACCTCATCGGCGAACGACGACAACTGATCCACCATCGTATTGACAGTGTTCTTCAACTCCAGAATCTCACCCTGCGCATCAACCGTGATCTTCTGCCCCAGATCACCCCGCGCCACGGCGGTCGTGACCGAGGCGATGTTGCGCACCTGCGAGGTCAGGTTCGACGCCATCGAGTTCACGTTGTCCGTCAGGTCCCGCCACGTCCCGGAGACGCCCTTCACCTGAGCCTGACCACCCAGCTTCCCCTCGGTACCCACCTCCCGAGCAACCCGGGTCACCTCATCGGCGAACGACGACAACTGATCCACCATCGTATTGACAGTGTTCTTCAACTCCAGAATCTCACCCTGCGCATCAACCGTGATCTTCTGCCCCAGATCACCGGTCGCGACCGCCGTCGACACCTGCGAAATGTTGCGGACCTGTGCGGTCAGGTTCGACCCCATGGTGTTCACCGAATCGATCAGGTCCTTCCAGGTGCCGGCGGCGCCCCGCACCTCGGCCTGACCACCCAGCTTCCCCTCGGTGCCCACCTCCCGGGCCACCCGGGTCACCTCATCGGCGTACGACGACAACTGATCCACCACGGTGTTCACCGTGCGCCCGATGCGCAGGTACTCCCCACGCAGCGGTCGGTCGTCCAGCTCCAGCGCCACGTGCTGGGAGAGATCACCCTTGGCGACCGCCGCGATCACCCGAGCGATCTCGATGGTCGGGCGCCCGAGCTCGTCGATGAGCGAATTGACCGCCTGCTGCCCCTCCGCCCAGGAACCATCCAACTCCTCGTCGTCGAGGCGTTCGGCGAGCCGCCCGTCCCGGCCCACGATCCGGCTGATCCGACGCAGATCGTGGTAATGCCGCTCCTGGAGCGACACCACCTCGTTGAAGGCGTCCGCCAACTCGCCCGCCCGACCCGACCGGTGCGGCAACCGAACCTTGAGATCGCCGTGGCGAACGCGCCGAAGCGCCTCGGTCAGCTCGATGAGGACCGCATCGGGGTCCGGCACGGACAGCTCCGCCGCCGGCTGCTTCGCCGTGGTCATCATTCCTCGCTCACGTCGGGGCCGCCTGCTGCCGGCAGGCCGGACCTCCCACTATTGTGCCCACCACCGGGTACGCGCCAGACCGACGCGACGTGAGCTGGCGCCCGCTCGGCGCCGCCCCGGGGTCGGCTCTTCGCTGGGTCCGGTTGGCGCCCGCCACGGCAGCGGTGGAGGATACGGGGGTGTCAGCGGAGAGGGGGCCCGCGCCGACCGGAGGCCGAGACGAGCACGTCCGGCGAGTCCGGCTCCCCGCCGACCCCCGGACGCCCGCAGCGGCGCGCGCACTCGTCCGGTCGCTGCTCACCGAGGCGGACCTGGCGGAGTTGACCAACGAGGCGCTCCTGCTCACCACTGAACTCTCCACCAACGCGGTAGAGCACGCCCGCACCGAACTGGACCTCGAGGTCGTCGCCGACCGAAGGGGTCTCACCGTCACCGTCTCCGACTTCGCCCGCGGGCCGGTCGAGGAGCTGACCGTCGGTGTCCGCAACGAGAGCAGCGACATCGCCGACATCTCCGAACGGGGCCGGGGTCTGCTCCTAGTCGACCACTTCGCGAGCCGCTGGGGAACCACGTACCTGCCCGCCGGTAAGGGGGTCTGGTTCCGGCTCGACCGGCCTGGCTCTCTCGATCACCTCTGCCGGTCACCGGTTACCGCGGTGCCAGCCACCGCGGTAACCGGTGACCGAGCCGCCAGCGAGGGCAGCTTCCCGCCGAGTGCCGCGGCGATGAGCGAGCTGATGCAGACCGCGCCCGACCCGTACGCGGAGAACTCCCTGCCGGACTTCGCGACCAGCCTGCTGACCCGGGTGGCCGAGATGGTCGGCGCGGCCGGCGGCCTGGTCCGGCTGGACCGGGGCGACGGGCAGGGCCCGCAGCTACTGGCCCGCTACGGCCGGCAACCCCGGGCCGACAACGATCTGGTACGGGTGCCGCTGACCGTGCACCGGCCGTACGTCGGCGAGTTGGAGTTGGATGCGGCACCGTCCGCGTACGCCCAACCGCTGGCGGTGTTGATGGCCGAGCGGCTTTCGCTGCACCTGGAGAACGACCGACTGCGCCGGGCCGACCTACGCCGGCAGGCCTGGCTGACCTTCCTCGCCGAGGCGAGTGAACTGCTCGCCCAGTCCCTCGACGTCGAGCTGACCATGGCGCTCATCCCGCAGTTGGTGGTGCCCCGTCTGGGGCAGTGGTGCGCGGTGCACACCAGCAATGAGTGGGGACAGCTGCGCCTGGCGGCGGCCAGCCACGCGGACGAGTCAATGCTGCCCCAACTGCACGCCGTGCTGGAGGAGACCGGGCCGGACTCGGTCCAGTCCCGACTGCGGGAGGCGTCCCGCAATGGCACTCAGCTCCCGCTCGGCGTGCCGACCGAGGGCTTCGCCGTCCCGCTGATCGCCCGCGGGCAACGGCTCGGCACCCTCGCTGTTGGGCGGCACCAGCGGCACCGGCACGACCCCGACGAGGTCGCCGTACTGGAGGATGTGGCCCGGCGCGCGGCGCTGGCGATCGAGAATGCGCGTATCCACGCCGAGCGCCGTCGGGTCGCCCAGGCGCTCCAGCAGTCGCTACTGCCGCCCGTGCTGCCGGTGGTGGAAGGGATCGACTTCGCCGCGGAGTACGTACCGGCCGGGGACGACGCGGACGTCGGCGGCGACTTCTACGACGTGCTGCCGCTGCCGGACGGGCGGTGGCTGGTGGTAATCGGTGACGTCGCCGGAAAGGGAGTGCAGGCGGCCACCCTCACCGGCCTGGTCCGGGATGTCATCCGGACGCTGATCGGGGACGGTAAGCCGCTGTCGGAGACGCTGATCCGACTCAACGGGACACTGGTCGAACGGGGCGGCGGGCGATACTGCACGCTGGCGCTGGCCGCGGTGGGGCCGGGTGCGGGTAACCAACTGGAGGTCTGCCTGCACCTCGCCGGGCACGACCAGCCGGTGCTGCTGACGGCCGCCGGTGCGGCCCGGTTCGTCGGCGCCGGCGGCACCGCGCTCGGGCTACTCGACTCGATCTCCTCGCCGGCCACCGAGCTCACCCTGGACCCGGGCGAGGCCTTGATCTTCTACACCGACGGGGTCACCGAGCGGCGGCGCGGGCGGGAGCTCTTTGGGGTGGACCGGCTCCGGGAGGCGACGGCGCCGCTCGCCGGCTATTCGGCGGACGTCGTGGCGGCGCGGCTGCGCTCGACCGCGCTCGGGTTCTCCACCGAAACCCCCCGGGACGACATCGCGATCCTGGTCCTGCGCAACGGCGCCGGCTAGCCGCGGGCCGCGCAAGCAGGCGGATAGCTGGGCGGTCAGGCCGGTAACGTAACGCCGTGACCACCGAGACCCCAGCGCCCGTCGCCAAGCGGATGCCGACCGAGCGAACCCACCACGGCGATACCGTCATAGACGAGTACGCCTGGCTCGCTGACAAGGACGACCCGGCCACGATCGCCTACCTCACCACCGAGAACGCCTACACCGAGGCCCGGACGGCCCACCTGGCGGACCTGCGCGGGCAGCTGTTTGAGGAGATCCGTCGGCGGACCCAGGAGACCGACCTGTCAGTGCCCACCCGCAAGGGCGGCCACTGGTACTACACCCGCACGGTCGAGGGGCAGCAGTACGGGGTGCAGTGCCGCCGCGTCGTTCACGACGGCGAAACCGACCCGCCGGTCAGCCGCGATGGCGCCCCCCTGGCCGGCGAGGAGGTGCTGCTCGACGGCAACCTGCTCGCCGCGGGGCACGACTTCTTCGCGCTCGGGGCCTTCGACGTGAGCCCGGACGGGCGCTGGCTGGCGTACTCGACCGACTTCTCCGGCGACGAGCGGTTCACGCTCCGGGTGAAGGACCTCAGCACCGGGGAACTGCTGCCCGACGAGGTGCCCGCCACGTTCTACGGGACGGCCTGGTCCGCCGATGGCTCGGTGCTCTTCTACGTCACCGTTGACGACGCGTGGCGGCCGAACCGGGTCTGGCGGCACACGCTGGGCACCCCGGCCAGCGAGGACGTCGTGGTCTACCAGGAGGACGACGAGCGGTTCTGGGTCGGTGTCGAGCTGACCCGCTCGGAGAAGTTCCTCCTCATCGACATTCACAGCAAAGTGACCAGCGAGATCCTGGCCATCCCCGCCAGCAACCCGACCGGCGCCCCGGTCCCGGTGGCTCCCCGCCGCCAGGGCGTGGAGTACACGGTCGAGCACCATGGCCACCGGTTCCTGATCCTGCACAACGACGGTGCCGAGGACTTCGCCCTCGCGTACACCTCGGCCGACGCCCCCGGCGACTGGGTACCGCTCATCGAGCACTCCCCCGGCACCCGCCTGGAGGCGGTCGACGCCTTCGAGAACCATTTGGTGGTCACGGTGCGCGCCAACGGGCTGACCGGGCTGCGGGTGCTGCCGATCGGGGGTGGCGACCCACACGACATCGACTTCCCCGAACCGCTGTACGCCGTCGGCCTGGACAGCAACCCGGAGTACCGCACGAGTCAGCTCCGACTCCGCTACACCTCACTGGTCACTCCGGACTCGGTGTACGACTACGACCTGGTCACCCGCCGGATGATTCAACGCCGGCAGCGGCCGGTGCTGCCCGGACCGGACGGCCGCCCGTACGACCCCACCGGCTACGAGCAGCACCGGGACTGGGCGATCGCCGACGACGGCACCCGGGTGCCGATCTCGCTGGTCTGCCGGGCCGGCACCCCGCGCGACGGCTCCGCGCCGTGCGTCATCTACGGCTACGGCTCCTACGAGGCGAGCATGGACCCCTGGTTCTCGGTCGCCCGGCTCTCCCTGCTGGATCGGGGCGTCGTCTTCGCCGTGGCACACATCCGCGGCGGCGGCGAGCTGGGCCGGCGCTGGTATGACCAGGGCAAGCTGCTGACCAAGAAGAACACCTTCACCGACTTCGTGGCCTGTGCGCGGCACCTGGTCAAGGCGGGCTGGACCGCGACCGACCGGCTGGTCGCCCGGGGCGCCTCCGCCGGCGGGCTGCTGATGGGCGCGGTGACCAACCTCGCCCCGGACGCGTTCGCTGGAATCGTCGCGCAGGTTCCCTTCGTTGACGCGCTGACCTCGATCCTCGACCCGTCGCTGCCGTTGACCGTCACCGAATGGGAGGAGTGGGGCAACCCGCTGGACGACCCCGAGGTGTACGCGTACATGAAGTCGTACACGCCGTACGAGAACGTGCGGGCTGTGGACTATCCAGCGATCCTCGCGGTGACCAGCCTCAACGACACCCGGGTGCTCTACCACGAGCCGGCGAAGTGGATCGCGCGCCTGCGGGCCACCGCGCCGCGGGGCGACTACCTACTCAAGACCGAGATGGGCGCCGGGCACGGCGGGCCGAGCGGCCGGTACGACGCCTGGCGGGAAGAGGCCTTCATCAACGCCTGGCTGCTCGACCAGCTCGGCCGCGCCTGAGGCAGCCCCGGGCCGTCGGGTGCGGACGGCGGCCCGGCTCCCTTCGCGGGGCCGGGCCCGGCAGGCACCGTACCGGTTCCGCCGGGCCGCGCCGGGAGCTAAGCGGCGAGCGCAGCGGCCAGCACGGCCGGCTCCACGTTGCCGCCGGTCACCACGGCGGCCGTACGCCCGGCGGGTAGTTCGGCGCGGCGGAACAGCCGGGCGGCGACCGCCACCGCGGCGCTCGGCTCCACGACGAGCCGTGCGTCGCGGACCAGCCGGCTCAGCGCCGCCCAGATCTCGTCCTCCGTGACGGTGACGATCCCGTCCAGCCGCTCCAGCAGGTGCGCGAGGGTCAGCTCGGACGGCGGCAGGCGCAGCCCGTCGGCGCAGGTCCGGTAGGTGCGCTCCTCGCCCCACGACACCACCGACCCCGCCGCCAGCGAGTCCCGGGTGTCGGCGGCCCACTCCGGCTCCACGCCGATGACCGCCGCCGCCGGCCGCAGCGCCCGGACCGCGGTCGCGACACCGGAGGACAACCCGCCCCCGCCGACCGGCACCAGCACCACATCGACATCGGGTAGGTCCGCCACGATCTCCAGGCCGATTGTTCCCTGGCCAGCGATGATCCGCCGGTCGTCGAAGGGGGGTACCAGCACCGCGCCGGTCTCCGTCGCGATCTGCTGCGCCGCCGGTCCACGACGCGGCGGTGGCACCGGCACCACCTCGACGCCGAGCGCCCGAATACGGTCGACCTTGGCCGCCGGTGCCCCCTCGGGTACGACGACCCGGCACGGCACACCGGCGGCGGTAGCCGCGTGCGCCAACGCCAGGCCGTGGTTGCCCGAGGAGTGGGTGACGACGCCGGCCGACCGCTGCTCCGCCGTGAGCCGGGCCACCGCGTGGGTCGCGCCGCGCAGCTTGAAGGATCCGACCGGCTGCAGGCTCTCCGCCTTGAGCCACAGGTCCGCATCCCATGGGGCCCGCATCAGCGGGGTACGTAGGACGTGGCCGGTGATATCGGCGGATGCACTCCAGATGTCGTCGACAGACACAAGCTCCATCACCTGATCCTGCCCGGTGGTGATCCCGCCTAGACTTCCGGGGCGTGAGCAGCGAGCGGCCGGTCGTCAGTGGCGGCGACGATGCGCCGACGAGCGGCCGACCCCGGCCCGGCCTTCGTGTGATCGCCCGGGACCGGCGGGTCTGGGTGATCCTCGGTGTGGTCGCCGCCGCAATGGTCTGCTGCTGCGCGTCGGCCGCCGGCACTCTGTTCGCCCTCGCCGCCGGCCTCTTCACCACCGGGTGAGCACGTAGTCGGCGAGGGTCGGACGTCAACCTTCTGCGACGAGGCGGGCGAAAGCGTACGGCTGGCCGCCTCGCAGCTACCCCTCGTCCTCGATGTAACGCGGACGGGCGATGACCAGACCCGCGGCGGTCTGCACCGCAAGCGCCAAGATCAGGAAGCCGACCGGCACGGTCCACCCGCCGGTGGCCCCGTAGAGGATGCCGACGAGTAGCGGTCCCAGCGCCGCGATGAGGTAACCGGTGCTCTGCGCGAACGCCGACAGCGCCACCGTTCCCTCCGCCGTACGTGCCCGCAGCCCGATGGCCGTGAGGACCAACGGGAAGGCACCGTGCCCGACGGCCAGCAGGGCCGTCCAGAGCAGTGCGCCGTCGTACGGCGCCAGGGCCAGCCCCAGGTAGGCCAGCGTTGACGCAGCGGCCAACGACAGTACCAACGGTCGCAGCGTCCGCAGCCGACCGGCCAGCGTCGGCATCAGGAGTGCGACCGGCACGCCCAGCGCGGTGACCCCGGCGAGCAGTAGGCCCGCCGTCGCCGGGCGGAACCCGGCGTCCCGGTACAGCTGCACCAGCCAGCCCATGATCGCGTACCCGCTGAGGGACTGGGTGCCGAAGTACACGGCCATGGCCCAGCCGAGCCGGGTACGCGCCGGGCGTACCCGAACGCTGGTGGCGGTCTCGGTCGGGCTCGATCGTCGCGCAACGGAGCGGGCCCGGCGGGCCAACGGCACCCATGGGAGCACGGCCACCGCGGCCAGCCCGGCCCAGACCCCGAGCCCGGTCCGCCAGGAGCCGAAGGCCTGCGCGATCGGCACCGCCGTGGCGGCGGCCACCGTAACGCCCGCGGTCATGGCCATCGTGTACGCCCCGGTGGCCAGTCCGGTGCGGTGCGGGAAGTACTGCTTGACCAGCAGGGGTAGGAGAATGTTCGCCGCCGCGATCCCGGCCAGCGCCAGCGCGCTGGTGAGGACGAAGACCAGCGCGGAGTCGGTGGCCACCCGGAGCACCTGGCCGGCGGCGAGCACCGCCATCGCCACCACCAGCACCCGAGCCGGTGCGACCCGACGGACCAGCCACGGGGTGATCGCCCCGAGCCCGGCGAACGCGATCGTCGGCAGCGTCGTTACCACGCCGGCCATGGTTCCGGAGAGTCCGAGCCCGGTCCGGATCTCGACCAGCAGCGCGCCGAGGCTGGTCACCGCGACCCGCAGGTTCGCACCGACCAGAATTATCCCAACCAGTACGAACGCTGCTTGGCGCGCTACCTGACGCTCTGCGACCAAAGCCGTGGCCGCGCCGTCCGGGGCGCTCTTCGTAGCCACGCCGTCCGGGGCGCCCACCTCTGCTGTGGCTGCGCCCTGCGGGCGAGGGCGGCCGGCCACCTCCGGATAGTTGCTCTCTCGGGGCGGGCGCGGCCCCATCCTGGTGGACGTTGCGGACGGTGGCGGGGTCATGCCCCTGAACCTACAATCATGGGATGAATTTTCGGCAGGAGATGTAACCAGTGCCACCCGAGGCCGAAACCACCGCCGTCCCACCACGGGGGCAACGGGTCCAGGAGACGATTGCCCAGCTCCGCGACCGGATCCTCGGTGGCGAGTGGTCGGTGGGCAGCCGAATTCCGACCGAGCCGCAACTCGTCGCGGCCCTCGGTGTGGGGCGCAACACCGTTCGCGAGGCGGTCCGTGCCCTGGCGCACGCGGGAGTGCTGGAGATCCGACAGGGCTCCGGCACGTACGTGGTGTCGGTTGATGAGCTGGCCCCAGTGGTGGCCCGCCGTCTCACCGACGACCGGATAGCCGAGGTGGTCGAGGTTCGGCGTGCCCTTGAGGTGGAGGCCGCCCGACTCGCCGCGCTGCGGCGTACCACCGAGGACCTGGCGGCACTCGCCGACGCGCTCGCCGCCCGGGAGACCGCGTGGCACAGCGGCCGGGTCGACGAGTTCGTGGCGGCCGACGCCGTGCTGCACACCGTCGTGGTCGCGGCGGCACACAACGGCATCCTCGCCGAGCTGCACGCCTCCATCGGCACCGCGATGCGCAGCACGGTCGCCGCGACGTTGGGCGAGACCCTGACATCGGAGCACTACGTCGACCACTCCCGGCTGATCGACGCCATCCAGGCCGGGGATCCGGAATGGGCGGCGATCGAAGCAGGCGCCTACCTGACACCACCGCCACCGACCTAGGTCACCCCGAAGCACACCGGCGCCCATGGAAATCCCACGGGCACCGACATTGTTCGTACACCTGTTCGATAAAATCCTTGACATGGAACAGCGAAAGCACTGGTGGAACGGGAAATGGGGGCGCCTGGCCCGACGCGACGTCTTCCTCCGCGTCAACGCCGACCGGTGGCACGTCGAACAGCGCGCCGGCGGCGCGGAGGGGGTCTCCCAGTTCTACGAGTACAGCAGCGTCGAGGAGGCCGAGGAGACGGTCCGGGCGCTGCTCCACGGCACTGACACGTGGCGTGAGCTTTCCCCCCGCCCGCTGGGCGGCTGGGATGGTGTTTAGCGCACAGAACGACCGGGAACGGCGCCAGCATGAACGAGCAACGTGTCCTCTCTCGGGTCACCACCGGGATGCGGGTAGTTGACGTCGCCGGTAGTGAGATCGGCACCGTGGACCTGGTCCAGCGAGACGACCCGAACGCGGTGACCGTGCAGGCACCGGCCACCGACCCGGGCAGCAGCCTGAACGAGCTGATCGAGGCCACCGCGGTGGAGGAGCCGGACGTCCCGGCCGACCTGGCGGCGCGGTTACGCCACTCGGGCTATCTGAAGGTCTCCACCGACCGGGTCCGCACCGGGGCGGTATACGTGCCCGCCGACCAGATCGCAGCCGTCACCGACGCGGTCCGCCTGGAGGTCCCCCTGGCGGAGCTGCCCGCCGAGGAGTGACCCATCCGACCAAGACTTTCCCAATCCCGCACATCTGTGTAGAGACGAACGGAGGGTGTTCTTGGCAAGCTTGTCCCATGACGTTGATCCTCCGTTCGGCCATCCGCAACGACATCGGCCTTGTCCGGAATAACAACGAGGACTCCGCCCTGGCCGGTGAGCGCCTCCTCGCGGTCGCGGACGGCATGGGCGGCCTGCCCGCCGGGGAGGTGGCGAGCGAGATCGTCATCCGAATCCTGGACGAACTGACCCCGCCAACCACCCCCGCCGCGGCCGCCGACGCGCTCCGCGCCGTGGTCAGCGCCGCCAACCAGCGCATCCACGCCGCGATCACCGCGGATCCCGCCCGGGAAGGCATGGGGACGACGTTGACCGCCACCCTGCTCGCCGACGACACGCTGGTGCTGGCCCAGGTCGGCGACTCCCGCTGCTACCTGTTGCGCGATGGGGAGCTGACCCTGATCACCCGGGACGACACGTTCGTACAGGCGCTGGTGGACCAAGGGGCGATCACCCCCGAACAGGCCCGGCACCACCCCCAGCGATCGCTGGTGACCCGAGCGGTGCAGGGGGCCGGCGCCCCACCCGCGATCGGGACCCTGACCGTGACCTCCGGCGACCGGCTGCTGCTCTGCAGCGACGGGCTCTCCGACTACGTCGAGCACGAGGCGATCGCCGCCACTTTGACCCAGTACGGCGACCGGCAGCTCTGCGGGGAGCATCTGGTCAAGCTCGCCCACCAGGCCGGTGCGCCGGACAACGTCACCGTCGTGGTTTCCGACGTGACCACAGCCTGAGCGGTCAAGCCACGGCACAGGTCACCCGGCGGGACACCGGGTGACCCCTGTGCACCGAGCTACCCCTTCCTCCTGGTGAAGACGTCCATCAGGGCGATCAGGAGGGCGACGAAGATGAACGCCGAGATGATCAACAATGTGACCCGGAAAGCCGCCAACCAGTTATCGCCGGTACGGTCCAACGTTGCGAACAGCGCGGTGCTGACACCGACCGTTCCGGCCGAGATTCCCAGCCGGTGCCCGGTCTGCAACATCCCGGCAGCGCTGCCGGCCCGCGTGTTGGATACCTGTGACATGGTCACGGCCTGGTTCGGAATGTTGGTCAGTCCGCTCCCCAAGCCGCTGAGGACGAAGCCCGCGCCGAGGCCGGCGAGCAGCAACGGCAGGGCCGCCGAGTGCGGGCTGTCGAAGGTCGGCAGGAGGAGGTCACCGACCATGACTGCCGCTAGTCCGACCAGGGACGTCAGCAGTCCGACGGCTACTATTCGGCGACCCGCTCGCCAGGCCAGCCGGCCCCCGACAACCGCCCCCGCCGCCGTGCCCCCGGCGATCGGCACCATCACGAGACCGGTGGTGAGCGGGCTGTGACCCACCCCGTCCTGCAGATACAGCGCGAATACGTAGTACAGCGCGTCATAGGCGCCGAACAACACCGCGATGATCGCGCCCAGGCCGTACGACCGGACCCGCAGCAGGCTCAGATCAACCAGGGGTGACCCCTGTTTCGCCTGCCGCTGCTCCCAGAGCACGAAGCCGGCGAGAACGACCACGCCGACCGGCGCCAGCACCCACAGCCCCGGGATCCATGCCACCTCCCCCTCCACCATCGGAATCCAGAGCGCCACCATCCCGACGACGAACAAGACGATGCCCACCGGGTCCGTCCGTCGCCACCAGAAGCGCTCCGGGGGTGTCCTCGACGCGGGTATCAGGAGAAGCCCCAGGGCAGCTGCCAGGAAGGCGATCAAGGCGCTCGCGGCGAAAGCCAACCGCCAGCCGTTCTCCGGGTTCATATCCACCAGCAGCCCGCCCAGGACCGGTCCGGACCCGAGGGCGACGGCGAACGCCACCCCGAGTAGACCGTACGGACGGCCCCGCTCCTCCTTGCTGAACAACTGCTGGAAGAGCCCAAGGATCTGAGGGCTGGCCACCCCGAACGCACCGCCCAGCACCAGCACGGAGAGCACCAGCCAGACCGGCGTCTGGGCGAGGGCGGCGGAGGTGGCCGCCACCCCACCGAGCACCAGGGTGGACACGAAGACGGCCCGCCGTCGCCACACGTCACCGAGCCGACCGCCGGGCACCAACATCAGGGCGTACGCCAGCGCGTAGCCGGCAACCATCCACTGCTGGCCGTCCTCGCCGAGGCCGATCGTCGAGGTGATCTGCGGTACCGCGATGGCCAACATCGCGGTGGTGGCCGTCGCGAGGAATACGACCACCTGACAGACCGCGGCCACCAGCCACCGCCGGGCTCGTCCGGGCGACCTCGCGTCCGCCGACGTCGGCCCGGAACGAGGCTCGCGGGCCGTCAACGCGACCTCCCGGCACGCTCGCGACTGGTCACGCGACCCCCTTGCCCACCCGTACGGCGTTCTCCGCCCATCCGGAGACTCCCGGGAGTTAGTCCGGCGATAGCCGGATCAACTCCCGGGAGCGCGGCTCCACCTCGTCAATGTGGCCGGATGCTCTGCTCGTACTGGAAGAACTCATGCGGGTCGTACTTGGTCTTGATCTCCCGCAGCCGGGCGTAGTTGTCGCCGTAGTACGCGGTGGCCCAGTCGCCGATGCTGCTGTCCGGGACGTTGACATAGGAGCCATTGACATAGGGCAGCAGCGCCTGGCGGAACTGCTCCGTCCACGCCAGGACCGTCTTCTGCTCCTCGTCGTTCTCCCAGTTCCCGCTCCACTCCATGTAGTACTTCGGGCCGCGGTGGAAGAACGCGGTAGCGTCGGTCGGAATCCGCTTCATCGCACCACCCCAGTTCAAACACCAGATCTCGCCGCCGAGGCCGGGAAGTTCGGCCAGAAACCGCATGACCGTGTCGATCCCCCGCTTCGGGAGCAGGTCATACACCCAGGACGAGGGGATGTGCGTCTTCCGCGGCGGGTCCGTGGTCCCCGCGAGCTGGTTCCAGGCGTCCAGGTAAGACGTGGTCTCCATGGTGACCTGCGGGTCACCGATCTCGAGCAGCGGCCGAAGTATCTTTCGCAACTGGCGCTCCGAACCACGGTAGATACCGTTGCTGAAGATATGGCCGTCCGCTCGGGTCTTCGCATTGAAAACTGATCCGAGCCCGTCATCCGCGAAGGGTGCGATCTCCTGCCAGGTCCGGAACAACTCCCCGACGTATCGCCAGTCATCCCAGGTAATCTGGTACACCACGACATCCGACACCGGATGGATCCGGTACGTGTATTTGGTCGCGATGCCAAAGTTGCCGCCGCCGCCCCCGCGCGAGGCCCATAGCAGATCGGCGTACTGCGTCTCGTCCGCGTGGACGAGCCGGGCGCCCCGCTCCCCATCGGGAATGACAATATCGAGACACGTCAGGCTGTCACTGGTCACCCCAAGACTCCGACTGAGCTGGCCGATCCCGCCACCCAACGTGACCCCGGCCACGCCGACGCCGACTTCCGCTCCGGTGGGAATGGCGAAACCCCGCTCCCCCAACGCCTCGACGACCTGGTCCTGGGTTGCTCCGGTCTGCACTGTCGCCTGGCGTGCGTGCGTGTCCAGCTCGATCTCCTGCATGTCGCTGACGTCGATAATGACGCCGCCGTCCACCGCCGACCACCCCTCCAGGGCGTGCCGACCGCCTCGGGCGCGGAAAGCCACATCGTGTCGACGACACCAGGTGATCGCGTTGATCACGTCTTGGGCGTCCTGACAGAAGACGATGACGAGCGGGTACGGATTGAACTGCCGGTTCCACCCGAGTCGCGCGGCGTCGTAGTCGGTGTCATCGGGGAACACCAATCGCCCGGTCAGTTTTCCCGGATCCGGGTACGGACTTCGGCCCGCCGTCGGCTCACTTAGGACAGCCCTTTCGCCATAGGTGGCCAGAGCGGAGGGCGAGATGGCGGCAGCGCCGGCGACGCCCGCACCTACCGCCAGAACACGTAGGACATTTCGTCGAGTGGCTTCCATTTCTTCTCCTTCAGCACCGGAACAATGATCTGGTATCACCCAGCCCTCGAATACGACTATTCGTGGCAACAATTCCGGCCCGCCGTGGCCGACCTGGCACCACCGGACGCACTACGCACGCCACCAGTCGATTTGGGCAGCACGATGCCAGCAAACACACCCCACGTCACTCGAGGTGCGTTTCAGTACTGCAACACCGGCTCGTCTGTTTTGACCGTATCAGTCCGGTCTGCTACCCGAAGGCGCTTGGCGGGATCGCTAATAGCCGCTGCGTGATACGCCCGAGGCTGCTGAGAATTCAGTCAACTAATGAGAAACCGCAGGTCAACATAGGGGCTCGAGAGAAGCACCGACGCATCCGCGTCAGCGACGCTTCCTCCTGCGCACCACAGCCCACGTGACGCCGACGACCAGCGCCAGCGACGTCACGAGACACAGCAGAAGGGTGATGTGCCACGGCCTAATCGCGCCCATAGCACGGCAGGCTACCCAGAGTGGGCAAGTCCCGCTGCCCCGCGGGGCGCTTCCGGTTCGCCGCCACGGCTCGACGAGGTATGAAGGTGCACAGGCGACAATCCGCACACCGGAAGGACCTGGCTCGATGACCCTGGAACGACCGATCGCCCCGGACCCGTACGAACTGCTGCCGACGGTGCCATCGTTCACGCTCACCAGTGACGACGTACGCAACGGCGAGCCGATGGACGCGACGCACGCCCACCCGAGCGTCGGCGGCGACGACCTCTCCCCGCACCTGGCCTGGTCGGGCTTCCCCGCCGAGACCAAGGGTTTCGTGGTGACCTGCTTCGATCCGGACGCGCCGACCGGCAGTGGCTTCTGGCACTGGGTGCTGGTCAACCTACCGACGAGCGTGACGGAGCTGCCGCGAGGCGCGAGCAGCGACGGCCTGAGCGGCGGTTTCACGGTCCGCAATGACTACAGTCAGCAGGGCTACGGGGGCGCCGCCCCGCCGCGCGGTGATCGCCCGCACCGGTACCTCTTCGCGGTGCACGCACTGGGTATGGAGCGCCTCGACGTCACCCCGGACGCCTCCCCGGCGTACGTGGGCTTCAACCTCGCCTTCCACACCCTGGCCCGTGCGGTGATCCGGCCGACATATCAGGTCACGCAGTAGCCGTACCCGCACGTCCACGATCCGCGTCCGGCCTGGTGACGCCCGGGGCACGGCGGGGCGACCAGCGCCGGATCGCGGGGAGGTGGGTGACCGTCGGCGTCAGGAGGGCGTACGGGCCACCGCGAAGACGGACTGGCCGAACGGGGGGCGGGCCAGCTGCTCGGCGGCCTTGGTCAACGGGAGCACCAGGGTGTCGTACACCTTAACCATCGGGCCCTCCTTCGGCATCAGCCGGAAGACCTTGGTCGCCATGAAGTAGCCGATCAACCCGAGCGCGTTCGCGTAGTGGATCTTTTCCACGGTCAGCCCGGCTTCGGTCATCGCGGCGGCCAGAGTCTTCGTCGTGTACCGCCGGACGTGGCCGGTAGCGATGTCGGCGGGGCCCATCGCGAACTCGAACGCCGGCACGATGATGATCACCGGGCTGCCCGGCCGGACCAGGTCGCGCATGCCGCGCAGGGCCCCAACGTGGTCCTCGATGTGCTCCAGGACGTTGTACGAGACGACGGCACTGTAGTCGCCGCCGTCGGTGTGCGGCAGCAGCATCTCACGCACCTCGATGCCGGGCTGCTCGGCGGCGAGCCGTTCCTTCAGGGCGACCAGTCGCTCCGGGTCGGCCTCCGTGGCGGTGAAACGGGGTACTCGCTCAGCCCACTCCAGCGCATAGTCGCCGAGGCCACTGCCGACCTCGATCGGGTTCTCACCGAGGTACGGCAGGGCCAGCTCAACGAACCAACGGCGGTGGTTCACGGCGGTCGCGAGGCCTTCCAGCACCTCGGACTGGACACGCTGATTACCGGTTATTTCTGCCATACATCGATTCCTCACGGCGTGACTTGGCTTGACCCCACCTGGACCGACAGAGTGAACCATCCACCTAGAAGGTGGAACAAATCGGGGCATCGGGATGACCGAAATACGATCGGAGTAGGCACATGATCGGCGGCCAGGAGCCGCCACATGCTACCAATCACCCAAAACCTGGCACGGTACGGCCATCGCCTGACTACGCTCTGAATTGGTATGACTACCGCCGATTCGAGTAGCGCAGCCGACGCCTCCGAGGAGGGAGCGCCGGTCCCCCGGCCTGACCAGCCCAGCACGCGGCGGCGGGCCGACCTGTTGGCAGTACTGAGCTTCGTCCTGCTCGCGCTCTGGGTGACCATCCGACTCTGGCTGGATCCACGCGACGGACTCCGGGACAACCGCACCGATCAGTCCCAGTTCGAGTGGATGATGGCGCACGGTTCACGAGTAGTGACCGATTTCGCCTACCCGTTCACCTCGGATCGAATGAATGTGCCGGAGGCCGTCAATTTGATGGCCAATACGTCTGTACTCTCCGTATCTATACCAATGACGCCAGTCACCCTTCTGGCCGGACCCCGGATGTCCTTCCTGCTCTTCCTAACCCTGGGTATGGCAGCTACCGCGACCTCGTGGTATTTCCTGCTCTCCCGGGTGGTGGTCCGCTCCCCCGGCCCGGCCTGGCTCGGCGCCACGTTCTGCGGGTTCGCGCCCGCGATGATCTCGCATGCCAACGCCCACCCCAACATCGTCTCCCAGTTCGTCGTACCCCTGATCATCTGGCGCACCCTGCGCCTCGGCGAGCCCGGCCGCTGGCTACGCAACGGGACCCTGCTCGCCCTGGTTATCGTCTGGCAGGCCTTCCTCAACCTGGAAATCCTGCTGATGACCGCGATCGGCCTGGGCGTGGTCATAGGCGCCCTCGCCCTCCACCGGCCCGACCTGCGCCAGCGGGCACGTCCATTCCTCGCCGGGTTGGGTGTCGCCGCCGCGGTCGCGCTCCTCCTGCTGGCGTACCCGCTCTACGTGCAGTTCTTTGGCCCCGGCGCCTACCGAGGGCTCTCCCCCCTGATCCGCGGCTACTCCACCGATCTCGCCTCGTACGTGGCGTACTCCCGGGAGTCGCTGGCCGGCGACGAACCCGGCGCGCGCGGGCTGGCACAGAACCCCACCGAGGAGAACGCCTTCTTCGGCTGGCCCCTGTTGGTGCTCATCGCCGCGCTCGTCTGGTGGCTGCGCCACAATGTCGTCGTCCGGGCTCTGGCCCTGCTCGCGGTGATCTTCGCGGTGCTCTCGCTCGGCCGCGAAGTCCTGTTCAACGGCGAACTCACCGGCATCCCGGCTCCCTGGGCCGCACTGGAGAACCTGCCCATCCTGCACTCGGTGGTGCCCACCCGATGGGCGCTGGCCATCACCCCGCTGTTCGGGCTCCTGCTCGCCTACGGGGCGCAGCGCGCCCAGACCCTCGCCAACCGGAATCCCGCCGCCCGGCCGCAGATCCGCTTCGCCACCGTCACCGTACTGGCGATGGCGCTCCTGCCGCTCCTGCCGACCCCGCTGCCGGCGGTCCGGCTGGAGCCAACCCCCGCCTTCGTCACCTCCGGCGCATGGCGGCCATACGTGACCGATGGACGCAGCATCGTCACTCTGCCGCTACCGGACACCCACTACGCCGACCCGCTGCGGTGGTCCGCCGAGACGGGCCTGGACATGCCGATCGCCCGCGGGTACTTCCTCGGCCCGGACACCCGTCCCGGTCGGCACCGAGTCGCCCTGTTCACCGCGCCGGCCCGCCCGACCAACACATTCTTCGGCGAGATCCGGCGCACTGGAACGGTGCCACCGATTAGTCAGCAGGAGCGGACCGCCGCCGAGGAGGACCTGCGGTACTGGCGGGCCGGCGCAGTCATCCTCGGTCCGCACGAGCACGCCGACGCGCTACGCCAGGGCATGACCGAACTGATCGGGATCGAGCCGACCTACACCGAAGGCGTCTGGCTCTGGGACGTACGAAACCTCACTGCCTGACCGACCGACCAGGATCGTTGGCGCTGACCGACGCCGGTCCCGACCAAGACCGACGGAGCGGAATGACCGCGCCGACTCCGGTCAAGACCGGCGGAGGCAACAGCCCGCGCACGTCTTCGGGCGAGGAAGGGTGAACGCGAGGCAGCAGGTGTACCGCTGCACCGTCGGCTCGCCGGCCGGACCCGGCACCAAATCGACCAGGTCCCGCAGGCCGAGCGCCGTGAGCAACGTATCGATCGTGGCGACGGAGGAGCCCGGCAGGCCATCGGCGGCGCACAGAATGGCGTTGGCGATCCCAGCGGCCACCGAGCCCAACAACGTTCGGGTGCCGATCCGCACTTCCGCCTGGATCGCCGCGATCACCGGGGCGAGGTGAGCGTCGAGCAGCGTCGCCCGGAGAACCGCGAGCAGCTCCGCTTCGCCGGCCACCACCTGCACCTCAGGTCGGCCAGCCAGCGCCAGCGGATCACCGGGCAGGACCGCCACCGCGGTCGACCGGCGCAGGCCCAGAGTGAGCAGCGACCGGGGATCCGCAAAGTGAATCAAAACATCGGCGGGAACGAGCAGGGGAACCCGCCGGGCCGAGGCCCAGCCCAGGACCGCCGGCAGGGCCGCCCAGTAGCTGTATGACTTCCACGCCAGCGCCGCACTGGCGTGCCGGGTGCCACCCCACTGGTCGGTGGCCGCGGCCAGGAGCTCGGGCAGCCTCGTCCCGTCCACCAACCCGGTGGCGGGTGACCAACCACCCTCATCGGCGACCAACAGGCCGCGGGCCAGGCCCGGCACGTCGTCGGTACCGAAAAGCTGGCGCAGCGCCGTGGTGACCGGAGCCAACGGGGCGGTAGCTGCCGTGCTGGGGACTACTGTTGTCACCCTGACGCTCCCCCATCTCCCGCCCCTACGATAAGCCAAGGCTAGCCTAACTTTCCACGGAGCTCGGCGACTCCCGGTGTATCCCGCGCCTCGGCGACTCCGCCCCATCAGCGCCGCCAGAGCCCCGAGCGCGAGCCTTGCCCGCGCCTCGGCGATTCCGCCCATCCCGCGCCTCGGCGATTCCGCCCATCCCGCGCCTCGGCGTACTACCCGCCTGCCAGCCCGGGGAAACGGCCGCCGCACTATCGAGCCCCCTCGCTGGAGAGTCAAGACTCATGTCGACAAGGTGGCACTTCTATACCCGATCAGTGACAGAACGTGAAACTAATAGTCCCGGCCACAAGGAAGCTGATGACGACATCACCGCTCGATCGGGCGGCCGACACCTTCGCCGTCGAACTCGCCCACCACCGGACCGAGCGAGGGCTGTCCAAAAAACAGCTGGCGACGCTGATGGGATTCGACCCTTCGTACGTCAGCCACGTGGAGGGACGCCGGCACCGGCCCACCGAAGACTTCGCCCGGCGGGCAGAGGCCGTACTGGAGGCCAGCGGGGCGATCTGGCAACGCTTCTGCGAATACGACGAACTCCGACACGCCCGCAGCGACCGGGCGCCACACCGCGAGTCACCCGCCCTCGGGCAATGGCTACCCCCCGGCACCGGCCTGATCGTCGAACGGGAACACGCCAGCCTCACCTACCGAGACGAGACCTACCACTGCGTCGTCCGCCGGGATCTGCACAACGCCGGGACCGAGCCGATCACCCGGTACCTCATCCGCGTCGCCGTTGACCGCTACCCGGGCAACCCCGGCCGCTCCAACCGGCACCACCGGACACACCCACTCACCTTCGCCGAGTTACAGCTTCGCGCGTGCCGGCTGGACGGGCAGGAGCACGAGGCGATGCACTGGCGAACCAAGCACGACCGGGACGCCTTCAAAGAAATCTGGCTGCTCTTCGAGAACGCCGACCGGCGCTTCCCGCTCTACCCGGGCGACCGCGCCACCATCGAGTACGCCTACCACGTCGGGGCGGACAAATGGGGCCCCTGGTTTCAGCGGGCCGTCCGGGTACCCACCCGGCACCTCGCCGTCCGGCTCGACCTGCCCGCCGCTCTCGACCCGCAGGTCTGGGGTGCCCAGACATCGCTCTCCATGGAGGAAGGCCCGCTGCGTACCCCGGTGGCTCGGCGGGAGGAGGGCGACCGAACAATCTTCGACTGGGCGGTAGACGAGCCGCCGCTGAACGGCCGCTACCGGATGCAGTGGCGATTCCGGTCCCGACCCGAAGGAGAGCCCACAGAACCCGGCTGGCTGCGACCAAGCGACCGGATGCGGAGCCTCGGCATCCTCCAGCGCGACGCGGACCTACTCCGCCGGCCCGCCCAGCCGTTCGACCTACCCCGTGAAGAAAGGGTCGCCCAGGAGGCGGTGGAACGGCTCACCGCAGCCCTACTTCGCCTCGACGAGCTACATCCATTCAGCAAGGGGGTCGGCGTCGCCGCTCCCCAAATCGGCATCGGCCGCGCCGCCCTCATCGTCCGCCCCCCGGACCGCGGGGGCGAACCCGTCGTCCTGCTCAACCCGCGGGTGGTCGACGCCGCACCCGACACCGACGAACAGTACGAAGGGTGCCTCTCCTTCTTCGACCAGCGAGGTCTCGTGCCCCGCCCGCTGCGGATCGACGTCGAGCACACCCACCTCGACGGCAGTCGGGTCATCACCTCCTACGAGTACGCCATGGCCCGCCTCGTGGCGCACGAGATCGACCACCTCGAGGGGCGCCTCTACGTCGACCGGATGGCCCCCGGCGTACCCCTGGTGCCGGTCGAGGAGTACCGGCACACCGGACAGCCCTGGCGTTACTGAGACAGCATCGGCGACGGCCACGTCCGCCCGGGGGAAGGAGGGCCGGGCGGACGTGGCCGTCGTGGGCGGTGCCGGTCCGCCCGATGGGGAATGTCCGTTACAACTCACCGAAGGTGTCGTACCGAGTACGCTCCTGCGGCACCTCATCGCCGGAGAGAACCCGCAGCGTGGCCCGGACCATCGGCGCCGACCCGGAGACGTAGCAGTCATGCGCCGTCCACGGGCCGTACCGGCCGACCACTTCGGAGATCTCGCCCAGCTCACCGTCGAAGCCCTTGTCCGCGCTACAGGCCGGTGTCACCGACAGCCACGGATGCCGGGCGACCAACTCCTGGAGCCCGGCCAGACCATAGAGGTCAAGATGCGTGCGGGCGCCGTAGAAGACATGCACCCAACGGGTCCGGTTGTAGCTCGCCAGTTCCTCGACCAACGCCTTCACCGGAGCCAAGCCGACCCCGCCGGCGACACAGAGGATGTCCCGGTCCGATGCCCGGTCCAAGGTCATCGACCCCATCGGCGCCGCCAACCGCAACAAGTCACCCGGCTTCACCCGCCGAACCAGCGCGCCGGACAACCACCCCGCACCCGGTGGCGTCCGAACGTGGAACTCCAGCACGTTGTCGTCGTTCGGCGCGTTCGCCACCGAATAGGTCCGCCACACCCGCGGGTGGTACCGGGGCGCCTCAATGCTGACGTACTGGCCGGCCTGCCACCGCAGCGGATGTTGCAGGGCACGGACCGTCAACACCGCCATGTCCGGTCCGTACCGAACGTGAGTCAGCACCTCGGCATGCCAGAACGGTGGGTTGTCGTCTGCCGCCGCCCCCGCGAGCATCTTGCCCGAGATGGCCGCGTACGCGTCCCGCCAGGCCTGGTCGAACGTCAGATTCCAGCCGTCGCCGGCAGTGCTGCGCAAGGCGTCCAGCAGGGCGACGCCCATGGTCTCGTAGTTTGTTGCCTCAACGTGGTATTTGCGGTGATCCCGGCCCAGCGACCGGAGGAACTCCTCGAAGCTCTCCGGGTCGTCCACCGTGTGGGCGGCGGTGATGATCGCCTCCAACAGCCGATCACCCTGACCCACCATCTGCGCCGGAAAGAGCGAACGCAGCTCGGGGTCGAGCAGGAACAGCCGGGCGTAGAAGTGCTCGCTCAGCCGGTCCCGGTGCTCCTCAACCAGGGTCCAACTCTCCTTGAGTAGCCGCGCGACATCGTCCACGGGAGCGCGCTCCTTCTCCGTACGGAAATCGGGCAGCTACAGAATGGCCACGGAGCGTGCCGGGTGGTCGCACAGAATGTGCGACCGGTTCATGAGGTCTCCTCGGTGCCACGATCAGGAGTCGGGTCAGGCAGAGTGGTGCGGTGACCCTCGATCTGGACCGACCGTTGACTCGCCGGACGCTGAGCACCGAAACCTGGCTGGTCCTCGGCTTGTCGCTCGGCCAATCGGCCGTCTACGCCCTCACGTCGATCGTCGCCAAACTCACCGCCGAGGGACCGCTGTCGGCACAGACCGCCGCCCTGAACACATCCCGGTCCGAGCGGCCCTACCTCGACCTCACATACCAGCTGCTCGGGATCAGCTTCGCCCTGCTGCCGGTGCTGCTCGCCGTACACCTGCTGGCTCGCAACCCGGGCAACCCGGCGCGGACTCTCGGCCTGGACGCCCGCCGGCCCGGCCAGGACCTCGTGCGCGGCGCCGGCCTGGCCGCGCTGATCGGCCTGCCCGGCCTGGCCCTGTTCTGGGCAGCGGCGCAACTCGGGCTCAATGCGACGCTGGTGCCCGCCGCGCTGCCGGACATCTGGTGGGCAGCACCGGTGTTGATCTTCGCGGCCGTAAAGAACGCCGTACTGGAAGAAGTGATCGTGGTCGGCTACCTCGTCACTCGGCTGCGGCAGCTCCAGTGGCGACTCGGTGCGATCATCGTCACCAGTGCGCTGCTCCGCGGCTCCTACCACCTCTACCAGGGATTCGGCGCGTTCGTCGGAAACGCTGTCATGGGCATCATCTTCAGCCTGTACTTCCTCCGAACCCGGCGAGTGATGCCACTGGTGGTGGCGCACACACTCCTGGACATCGTGGCCTTTGTCGGCTATGCGGCGCTACCGCAGGAGTGGTTCGACTGGCTCTGAGGTCCGCGGTGATGCGGACATCCGACCTGCCCGAGGGTAGTCGCTTTGCTCCCGGCGGCCAGGGCCCTGTATTCTCAACCCCCGGTGGCCTGCGAAGCCGCCAGGGAGACTTCGCCTAGTCTGGTCTATGGCGCCGCACTGCTAATGCGGTTGGGGTTTTAAAGCCCCTCCCGGGTTCGAATCCCGGAGTCTCCGCGCGAAAGTCGGTCGTGTAGGCTGACCAAGCACCAGCGCCCGTAGCTCAACGGATAGAGCATCTGACTACGGATCAGAAGGTTAGGGGTTCGAATCCCTTCGGGCGCGCAAGATCGTAAGGCGCTTGACCTGCAAGAACAGGGGTCAGGCGCCTTCGCTTTGTCGTCCCTAGTGGACGGTTGGGTGCTCGGTGGGTGCTCGTGCGACGCGCATCCCCTCCGTCCCGCCGGGTCCGGACGGGTCCCGGTCAGTCCGGGTGCGTTTGACAGCGATTCGAGTCGTTGTCCGCCCCTCCCGAACTCTGGGACGCCGCGCCCGGGGCAGTCCGCCGGAAGGCTGGCCGGTTTCGGCGGTAGCCGGTTACGGTGACGTCGCTTCGCGTCAATCCGGTCATCGATGCGTAGAGGGCTGTGAAGGGCTGGCTTCATGATCGATCCGCAGCGGGTGGACGATACGAAACGAGCACTCGGTGCGGGGCTTGCCCGCTGGCGCAACGCGAGTGGGCTAACCCAGTTGGCCTTGGCGCGTCGGGTGCCGGTAGCCCGGTCCACGATCGCTGGCACGGAGAGTGGACGGCAGTGTCCTGACCGGATCTTCTGGCATCGCTGTGAATTGGCCTGGCAGCTGGTGGGGACGGGCTTGCTAGCAGTACCCATGACGACATGCACGCCGGGGAGATCGAGACCTCCCTGCTGCTGCACCTGTGCCCCGAACTCGTCCGAGTCGGCTATCGGACCGCCGACCATCTCACCGAACGCCCGGACCTGCTGGTCCTCGGCATGCGCGGCTACACAGACAGCGGCGTCATCGGCCAGCCGTCCCTCGCCACAGCCAGCAAAGGGAAAGCCGTCCTCGACAGCCTGACCACCTCGTTCGCGGCCAGCCTTGCCGTGCTACGCAACGAAGCCTGAGCCACCCCGCCTCCATGGAACCGCTTCTTCGAAGCGGGGGGGGAACTCATGTCGGCCCACCGATCAATGAGCACGTTGCGGGGGCTGTCTCGCTAGCGGCTCTGTCTCACATTCGGTGGTGACCGAGGGTGGTCGATGTCGTTGAGGTCATGTGTGCAAGATCGATGATCTTACGAAGATGGTGTTCTCGGGGCTGTCCCCGTTGGTGATCGATGAGGTCACGGACGAGGGCGAGCGGATCCTGGTGCGGGCTCGGACTCCTGGAGGAACGGTGGCTTGTCCGGGCTGTGAGGCGGTGACGGGCCGGGTGCATGGGTATCACCAGCGGACTCTGGCGGATGTGCCGGTCGATGCCCGGCCGGTAGTGGTGCGGGTGCGCGTGCGGCGTCTGGTGTGCCCGACGCAGGGCTGTCGTCGCACGTTCCGGGAACAGCTTCCGGGTGTTCTGGAGCGTTACCAGCGTCGCACGTCCCGGCTGAGCGCCCAGGTCGCTGCGGTGGTGCGTCATCTGGCTGGCCGGGGCGGTGCTCGCCTGTTGTCGGTCCTGGCGATGGTCGTCATGTCCCGTCACACCGCGCTGCGGGCGCTGCTACGCGTTCCGCTGCCCGAGCGGCGGGTTCCCCGCGTGCTCGGGGTCGACGACTTCGCGCTGTGCCGCCGTCGCCGTTACGCCACCGTCCTGATCGACGCGGTCACCCGTGAACGCATCGACGTGCTGCCCGACCGCAAGGCCCACACGTTAGAGACATGGCTGCGTGAGCATCCCGGTGTCGAGGTGGTGTGCCGGGACTCCTCGGGCGCCTACGCCGAAGCGGTCCGCCGCGCCCTACCCGAGGCGTTGCAGGTCGCCGACCGCTGGCACCTGTGGCACAACCTCGCCGAGGCCGTCCGCAAAGAGGTCACCGCCCACAGCACATGCTGGGCCACCGCCGGCCTACCGCCACAGCAAGGCATCCGGGCCGTGACCACCCGGCAGCGGTGGCAGCAGGTCCACGACCTGCTCGACAAGGGCGTCGGCCTGCTCGAATGCGCCCGCCGACTCAACCTCGGCCTGAACACGGTCAAACGGTATGCCCGAATCAGCGAACCCGAACGCCTGGTCCGCGCACCGCAGTACCGGCCCACCCTCGTCGACCCCTACCGTGACCACCTGCGCCGACGCCGGGAACAAGACCCCGCCGTCGGCGCTACGCAACTTCTCGCCGAGATCAGGGAACTGGGCTACACCGGCAGCCTCAACCTGCTCTACCGCTACATCACCCAAGGCCGCGTCGAAGCCGACCGCCCAGCCCTGTCGCCCCGACGCCTCACCCGCTACTTCCTGACCCCACCCGAGAAGCTCACAGACCATCAGCGCACGCTCGTCCACGCCCTCACCAGCGCCTGCCCGCAGATGACCGCGCTGGCCGGCTTCATCGGCTCGTTCGCCGCGCTCCTCACACCCGCAGCCGGTAACGACGACCATCTCGACACGTGGATCGCCGAGGTCAAGGCCACGGACCTACCCCACCTGCACACCTTCATCCGCGGCCTCGGCCTGGACCGCGACGCCGTCAACGCCGCCCTGACCCACCCCTTCAACAACGGCGGCACCGAAGGCGTCAACACCAAAACCAAACTGATCAAACGACAAATGTACGGACGAGCGGGCTTCGCTCTCCTGCGCCATCGAATCCTGCTCGGCTGACCAGCACCCTCCATCACCACCGAATGTGAGACAGAGCC
>NZ_AZWQ01000031.1 GCF_000514815.1 Salinispora fenicalii | reverse complement strand
CGGCTCTGTCTCACATTCGGTGGTGACCGAGGGTGGTCGATGTCGTTGAGGTCATGTGTGCAAGATCGATGATCTTACGAAGATGGTGTTCTCGGGGCTGTCCCCGTTGGTGATCGATGAGGTCACGGACGAGGGCGAGCGGATCCTGGTGCGGGCTCGGACTCCTGGAGGAACGGTGGCTTGTCCGGGCTGTGAGGCGGTGACGGGCCGGGTGCATGGGTATCACCAGCGGACTCTGGCGGATGTGCCGGTCGATGCCCGGCCGGTAGTGGTGCGGGTGCGCGTGCGGCGTCTGGTGTGCCCGACGCAGGGCTGTCGTCGCACGTTCCGGGAACAGCTTCCGGGTGTTCTGGAGCGTTACCAGCGTCGCACGTCCCGGCTGAGCGCCCAGGTCGCTGCGGTGGTGCGTCATCTGGCTGGCCGGGGCGGTGCTCGCCTGTTGTCGGTCCTGGCGATGGTCGTCATGTCCCGTCACACCGCGCTGCGGGCGCTGCTACGCGTTCCGCTGCCCGAGCGGCGGGTTCCCCGCGTGCTCGGGGTCGACGACTTCGCGCTGTGCCGCCGTCGCCGTTACGCCACCGTCCTGATCGACGCGGTCACCCGTGAACGCATCGACGTGCTGCCCGACCGCAAGGCCCACACGTTAGAGACATGGCTGCGTGAGCATCCCGGTGTCGAGGTGGTGTGCCGGGACTCCTCGGGCGCCTACGCCGAAGCGGTCCGCCGCGCCCTACCCGAGGCGTTGCAGGTCGCCGACCGCTGGCACCTGTGGCACAACCTCGCCGAGGCCGTCCGCAAAGAGGTCACCGCCCACAGCACATGCTGGGCCACCGCCGGCCTACCGCCACAGCAAGGCATCCGGGCCGTGACCACCCGGCAGCGGTGGCAGCAGGTCCACGACCTGCTCGACAAGGGCGTCGGCCTGCTCGAATGCGCCCGCCGACTCAACCTCGGCCTGAACACGGTCAAACGGTATGCCCGAATCAGCGAACCCGAACGCCTGGTCCGCGCACCGCAGTACCGGCCCACCCTCGTCGACCCCTACCGTGACCACCTGCGCCGACGCCGGGAACAAGACCCCGCCGTCGGCGCTACGCAACTTCTCGCCGAGATCAGGGAACTGGGCTACACCGGCAGCCTCAACCTGCTCTACCGCTACATCACCCAAGGCCGCGTCGAAGCCGACCGCCCAGCCCTGTCGCCCCGACGCCTCACCCGCTACTTCCTGACCCCACCCGAGAAGCTCACAGACCATCAGCGCACGCTCGTCCACGCCCTCACCAGCGCCTGCCCGCAGATGACCGCGCTGGCCGGCTTCATCGGCTCGTTCGCCGCGCTCCTCACACCCGCAGCCGGTAACGACGACCATCTCGACACGTGGATCGCCGAGGTCAAGGCCACGGACCTACCCCACCTGCACACCTTCATCCGCGGCCTCGGCCTGGACCGCGACGCCGTCAACGCCGCCCTGACCCACCCCTTCAACAACGGCGGCACCGAAGGCGTCAACACCAAAACCAAACTGATCAAACGACAAATGTACGGACGAGCGGGCTTCGCTCTCCTGCGCCATCGAATCCTGCTCGGCTGACCAGCACCCTCCATCACCACCGAATGTGAGACAGAGCCTCGCTAGCGGTGTTTCCGGCGATCTTGGTTAGTAGGTTTCAGCGGCCGGGCAGCGGTCACTGAAGGTGATCGCCGCCCTCGACCTGGCCACCGGCAGGCTGCACTACCGCATCCGTGACCGCAAACGCTGGCACGAGTTCCTGTCCTTTCTCAAACCCTGCGCCGTCGCTGGCCCGACGACCGGCTCTACCTGATCTGCGACACCTTCCCACACAAACACCCCGAGGTCCGCGCCTGGTACGCCGCCAACCACGTCGAGCTGGTGTTCCTACCGACGTATGCGTCCTGGCTGAACTGGATCGAAGCCGAGTTCGCTGCCATGCGGTACTTCGCCCTCAACGGCACCGGCCACCGCACCCACGCCGAGCAGGAAACCGCGATCGGCGCCTACACCCGCTGGCGCAACCAACACACGAAACCGAAAACCTAATTCGCCACCGACCCCAAGATCCGCCATCCGGATTACCCGTGCAAGGCTACTTGACGAGTCTCTAGCGTAAATTCCGGGCGATACAACGGTGACTCTTAGGCCATCAAAAAGTTCCGAAGAACCGGTCCCACCAGCTCGGCTCTCCGGAACCGTGAAACTGCAGGAGAGTCGGTCCATCGTAGCGCTCTGTAAGAATTTCTTCCGGAATCGACAAATAGCCAGTCTGAGCAAGCACTTTCTCAACCTTATCCAGATCAATCACATCAAGCTTACCTTCAGCACATGCTTCATCCGTACCTAAAAAGGCGCCGGGGTTATCGGCTGCCACCATGGCCAATGGGCTAAATTTGCTGACTAGAACGACGATCCGCGTCCCACATATCGTTGCCCTCGCCGGCACTTCGATTCGCCCATACTGGGCGGAATCCTGGATGCGCCGATCAATTTCGCAAATTACCGAAAAGCGAGATTCAATCTGCAAGGCCAAACGGTCGAATGAAGCTGCAGCCTTGGTTAAACTATAATCGGTCGGCGCTTCTGGCGATTCGGGATCATCCAGGTATTGCAATATTTCCATCAGACTCACATCCCTCTCCATAATCCCTCCAGTCGCCACATAGGCCCCCACGGGAGCCTATGCGAATACCTCAATTTGGGAACGCCGTAAGGACCTTTCCGGTGAGGGGCTCATAGCGCACCAGAATTCTCACCCCACCTACGGATCCGACAATATTCTGCACCGCAGGTTCTCCCTTTCTTGTCTTCAGGTTCTATCGGCATGCACGGTAGAACCTTTATACCAGGTCCTTTGACTATCTGGACTTGTCAACACGTCAGCCACAGCATCAAGTACGTGTGGAACTTTCAGCCCGTCAGGTAGTGTGACTTACGTGTTCATGGCGTTTTACCTGCCCTTTCGTGTATAGCGTCCACCCTGGACATCGAAATGTATCGGTGTCGACGGCGACGGTGACGGCAACCTGGGGAGACGTCCCGCGCCCTTCAACCCAAACATCGATGGGTAGCGTTATTGAGCGTTCGCCCGGCGCGACGACGGCGACGAACCACCCCCTTGCGCAGCCCCCGTCCGTTGACATTGCCGTCAACTACTGCCGTCAAGCGCCCGAGAGGCCCCGCCGGATTCAAACACTCCCGGCGGGGCCTCTGACTTCAATCTCTATTTCAAACTTGCTGAGGATATTCCGCGTTGCGCGTTTCACGATCCCTCAAGAACGAATTAAGTTCCTCGAAGAGAACGGAAACCGCTTCGCCACTTTCACCGTGCAAGGCCGCAACCCAAAAGTCGTTGGATTCGCCTGGATAAGCGATTTTGATCACCAGAACCTGCCATGCGAGACTGGCGCCAAGATTCGACCTAGAAGCTAGCCACTCACGAAAACCCTTCGAGGAACCTCCATTCGGTCGCGGCATCCATGCCGGTCACAAATGCAGCCACCTCGCCAAACGTGGTCAAGCCATACAGGTGAGGACGTCTACGCACGTCAGCAAGCCTGTCACGAAGATCCATGTCGTCACCTGCCACCTGGGAGCTGGACTGAAGACGAGGTCGTCGCCGTATTCGAAATTCGCCCGCTCGCCAGCGTCGACGTCACCGAGCTGTGCATCAGCAACGGCCGTATCCAGGGGTCGTCGGCCGCGACCGCTCGGGACCGTTCACCATCGACGCCGATACGGTCATCGCGGCGGTCGGCATGGTCGGCATGCCGTGGTTGGAACAGCAGCTCACCGCAGCCGGCGTCATGCTCGAAACCGGTCCGGCGGACATCGGTATCCGGCTGGAAACCTCGGCCGCCGCCCTCAATCCGCTGATCGGCCAGTTCTACGACTTCAAAGCCCACCACACCAGCCCCAGCGGGATCGACGTGCGCAGCTTCTGCGTCAACGGCCACGGCTACATCGTCAACGAGTTCCACCGCCCCTTGGGAATTCGCGGAGTCAACGGCCACTCCTTCCTACACCGACGCAGCGACCTGTCCAACCTGGCGATCCTGGCCACCATCACCGAGACATTCACCCCCGACCCCAAGGCATACGTCCGGGACACCACCCGCGCCATCACCGCAACCACCGGCGGCTACCCGGTCCGGCAGACCCTCGCCGGACTCCTGCCCGACATGACAAGCAGGCAGCCGCTCGGTGTGGCTGGGTCGAACCCGAAGACCCGGACCGGCGACCTACGGGCGGTGCTTCCTTCGCCACTGGCCGACGCTTTCGCCAGCTACATCACCGCGCTCGGCGTCGCCCTACCGCCAGTACTCGCCCCGGACACCGTCCTGTACGCGCCCGAGATCAAGTAATACAACTATCGCGTCCCCATCGACCCGGCCACGTGGCGCAGCCGCGACATCGCTGGTCTGTACGTGGTGGGCAACGCCGCCGGCTACACCGCCAGTCTCTCCGCCGCCGCCCTGAGCGGCCTGATCGCCGGCCAAGCCGCCGCCAGCCACGCCGCGACGGCGATCGCGTGATGGACGCCACCGCTGTCGGGGTCGAGTTCGACCTGCCGTTCGCCACGCCACCGGACCTGGACGCCACCATGGACATCCAGATCCCCGCCCTGGCCTGGCAGCCCGACCCGACCGGCGGCTACCGCCGGGTGCTGCACCTGGACGGCCAGCCGATCACCGTCAGCGTCAGCGTCAGCGTCAGCGAACGGCGGGCTGCACCTCCGCGCCAGCCGCCGGGCATCAGGCGGGACGGCCGCAGAGCGACAGCGGCAGCGGCTGGCACGCGCCCAGGCGGCGGCGCGTGCGGCCCGTCAAGGGCCGCCAAACGTACAGAAACTTTGAACCACGTCGCCGGCAGCCGGCTGTCCGGTCTCGGGACCTGCGTGACAGATCGTTATCAGGACCTGGGTGACGCTCCGCCGTGGCGGGCAGGCTTGGGCACGGTGACCGGTGGCGGTACCAGCGCCATCGCTAGCCAGAACATCCACATCGGGATCAGCCACGCCGGCCGCACGGTCACCGTCGAAGAAGCCGACACCACCTTCCGCATCCACGACAGCGACCAACTTCTGGCGGAGGTCCCTCGCACTACCACCAAACTGATCGCCCAGTTCAAAGCCCGCACGCCGGAACTGCCTCAATCAAGAACGCCCGCCAGCAACTCTGCCGGCCGGAATCCGTAGGCTGACGGCACAGCGAACGGAGTGACAGAGATGTGGGACGCCAACGACATCCACGCCCGGCTGGCAGCCATACGCATCGCAGACCCCGGCCTACAACGATTCGGCGCCAGCCGCCATCAGCACCGACTCGGACCCACCCTCAGCGAAGCCGATGTAGCCGCCTTCGAGGCGCAACACCGCATCACGCTGCCAGAGAACTACCGGACCTTCCTCCTCGAGGTAGGTAACGGCGGCGCCGGGCCACACTACGGACTATTCCCCCTTCACGGCGAAGGCATGAGAGACGACGACCGAGAGGAACGTTTCCGGGCCGGTCACCTAGCCACACCGTTCCCTCACACCCAGGCATGGAATCCGGACTACGACATACCTATCCTGGAACGCCCTGGCCCAGTCGACAGAATGACAGAAGATGAGTACTTCGACGAGCGATGGACAACCGGGTCGTTGATCGTTGCCGAGTTCGGCTGCGGCGCCTTCCACCGCCTCGTCATCACCGGAGCCGCCCGCGGCCAAGTCTGGTTTGACGACCGCGCCGCCGACAATGGCCTCGCCCCCGAGGCCGACTTCCATGCCTGGTACGAAAGCTGGGTTCACAACCAGAAGTAGTCCGACTCGGCGGGCCAAACCGCTGCCGAGGTCACCGGCACGTGCTGCCACGCCGCGCGTGATGCGCACTTCGGCGTTGCGCATTGGTTTGCGTTCGGTTCTGTCCGGGTTCGTCGCCCGCACAGCCCTCGACCGGCACAATGTTCTTCGGGCCTTCCGCCCGGTCGTCGCCAGAGCAGACCTTGATCCGCGCGACTGGACCCCAGGCGAGCTACGACACAGCTTCGTGTCCCTGCTGTCCGACAGCGGCATGAGCATCGAACAGATCGCCGACCTCTGTGGGTACTCTGGCACGACCGTCATTGACGGCGTAACCGGCACCAGCTCCGACCGGTGCTCTTAAGCGGCGCGATCACCATGGACCGGCTCTTCGGCGCTGAGGCATAGTCACTCAGCTAGTCACCCAGCCATAAGCAAAGGGCACATCCATCAATCGGATGCGCCCTTTGAACTGCGTCGGGACGGCCGGATTCGAACCGACGACCCCTTCCCCCCCAGGCAACGACCAGGGTGTCTCCAGCTGGGCTAACCTTGGCTATACGCTGCCGCTCGCGTCCGGTGTCGTCCACGGACGTCCAGCCCCGTGCACCCAGATCGTCACCCGGTTAGTCACTCAACCGCTTCGGTCGCTGGCCGCAACCGCACCTGCCGGTTGTGATCGGCGTGGTTGACCACGACCAGGTCGAGGTAGACGCCGATGGCTGGAAGCTCGCCGCCGCGCGGAAGCGTGGTTATCTCCACCAGGCCAAGCGCATCCGGCTGGCCGTCGATCTCGACGAAGACACCGAACCGCATCGTCGCGAGGACCCTCGCCCGGACTCGTTCACCCACAGGCAGCGCCGATTTGGTCTCTGTCCACGAGCGCCTTGCTCGCTCAGCTCTGCCGTCCAGCAAGCTCCAGGCGTCGGGACTCATAGTCGCCCATTCTCGCACGGTCAGTTTGGGAATCACGTTGGTTCATATTCTGAGTAGCCATTCCGGCCGACAGAGGAGCACGGAGCATTCAGACTGAGGCCGTTGAGTGCCACCGTCGACCTGTGTTGACCGCTGCATCGGGCACGGATCGGGCACGAAGCGGTGTTGCGGGCTGTCCGGCGGCGAGCTGATCGCCGGCTACGACGAGTACCGGTCGTTCGAGATCAGGCATCGGGAGAAAAGGCCGACGCGGCACGCCACGCCCGCTGGGACACAGTCCTCCCCACGCACGGGAGTGTGGCGTTTTCCGTGTTTCGCCGTTGGGTGTGGTCGGGGTTGTTGGATGGTGATCCGGTCGCTGTAGGCGAGGGTCAGGGCGTTGAGGGCCTTGCCTCAACCGTAGACCCGGCCGGTGATGCTCCCACTCTTGCGTCTCTGCCCGACGACGAGGTGCAGAACCTTCATCGCGGCCTGTTCCGTTGGGAGATGCCTGCGCCGGCGGACGGCCTGCCGGAACCGGGCGTTCAGCGACTCGCTGATGGTGGTGGTGTAGAGGACCTCGCGGTCGCAGTCCAGCAACGGCACGAACTGCGGCCCAACAGGTGCGCCACAGCCGGATCACGGCCGGGTAGCGGTCGCCGAACTCGGCGGCGAACGCCTCGAAGCGGGCCTTGGCAGCCGCGACGGTCGGGGCGGTGTAGATCTCCCGCAACGCGGGGGTGATCTTCTGCCAGGCTTTACGATTCGTGTATCGCAGGCTCGCCCGTACGAGGTGCACGATGCACTACTGGTGCACCGCGAGGGGCCACACCTGTTCGATCGCGTCGGTCACGGCCTTGAGCCCGTCGGAGCAGACCATGAACACGTCCTCGACGCCCCGGTTGCGCAGTTCGGTGAGGTAGCCGCCCACAGTCTTGGCGCCCTCGCCGCCGGTGCCGGCCCACATGCCCAGCACGTCGCGTTCCAACGGACCACACCCAGGCCAAACACGGAAATCTACGCAGTCCCACTAGCGGAGTGACCAAACTTGGGGGCAGATACAGCGTGGTGTCCAGCTCGACCGGCTCGTCGCCGCTCGGCCCGGACCGGACAGTGATCAGCGCTGCCTCGGTGCGCAGTCCGGTTCGGCGGGCCGGAGGGTCCCGGCAGCTCCGGCGGCGAGCAGGACGACGACCACCGCCGCAGATTGCCTGAGTGAACCCAGAACGCACCACTATCGGCGGAGAGCACCGAGGGCCAGCGGTTGCCGCGGATCACTCGGACGGCGAAGGATCCGGTGAAGCTGCGGCGGGCGATCGTGGTGCTGATGTCGGCTCAGGGCCAGCCGGCTCCAGACATCGCCTACCTACTCAAGGCCAGCGAGGACTACGTACGCAATGTGATCCACGCGTTCAACGAGTGGGGGTTTGACGCGCTGGGACCCAAAACGGAGCGGGGTGCAGCGAGACAGATCGTTGAGCAGAACCGTGTTGGCATAGTTCAAGGGCGACGGGCTGCGGCGACCGGGCCGGGTGGATTCCTGTCGGAGTTGGTAAAGACCGTGTTGGGGCGAGGGCTGCGGGCCGAGCATCTGGGCTACGTCGGGCTGGGCTGCCCGCGGCGCTGGCGGAGTTGCCGGATTCTCGCGCCTGCCGTGGGGTCCGGCACCGGTTGACCGTGGTGGTGACCCGCGGCGGTATGTGCCGTGGTGGCCGGCACACCCGCAGGGGACAGGCGGGCGATCGCCGTGGACGGAAAAGACATTGCGCGGCTCCCGCAGCACCGACACCGCCGCCCAGCATGTCCTCACCGCCTGCGACCACGCCACCGGCGTGGTCCTGACCAGCACCGACGTGAACGGCAAAGACCAACGAGATCACCCAGTTCGCACCGCTACTCGACCAAATCAGCGACCTCCACGACACCGTGATCACCGCCGAAGACACCGCCTCGACCAACCGAAACGCTTCACCACCACCGAGACCATCTACGCCATCACCGACCTGCAAGTACACCAGGCCAAACCGGCACAACTCGCCGGCTGAATCCGCGGCCACTGGTCGATCGAGAACAAGATCCACTGGGTACGCGACGTCACCTACGACGAAGACCGATCCCAACCGGCACCGGACCACAAGTCATGCCCGCCCTCCGCAACGCCGCCATCGGCGCACTCCGTACCGCCGGCATCACCAACATCGCTGCCGCAAACCGGCATCACGCCCGCGACAGCACTCACCCGCTGGCGCTACTCGGCATCTGACGACAGAGATGATGTTCGTGAGCGCGTCCCGGCGGGGTCTGACCCACCTGACGACTGACTTTAAGTCCTTCAAAGATTTGTCGGCCCGGGCCCGGAGGCGCTCGTGCACGCACCGGACGTGGCGTTGTGACTTAATAGGAGCCTGGCCAGAGGCCCCATCTCTGTCTTGTCCGCGTTGCCCGGCTAGTGCGTGCACGCCCTGCCCACTGCGACGAGCGACAGGACGACGATGTCTTCCATTACAACCTGTTCAAGCCGAGATCGAGGTCGTCGGTGCGGTCGACACTCACAAGGGCACCCGCACCGCTGCGGTGATCGACCTGGTCGGGCGGGTGCTGGGCACCGAGCAGTGCCGCGCGACGGCGTCCGGCTACGCCGCCCTGCTGGCTTAGATACACGGCCACGGCCGGCTGAGCCGGGTCGGAATCGAGGGCACCGGCGCCTACGGCGCGGGACTGGTCCGCCTACTGCGTGACGAGCAGGTGCAGGTGATAGAGGTCGATCCGCCGAACCACAAGACCCGCCGGTTCCAGGACAAGTCCGATCCAATCGATGCGGTCCAGGCGGCCCGGGCCGCGCTGGCAGGCGAACGCACCGGTACCCCCAAGCAGCGCAACGGCCAGGTCGAGGCACTACGCAATCTGCGGGTGGCCCGACGCAGCGCTGTCAACCAGCGCGGCGAGACTCAACGGCAGATGAAGGCCCGAATCGTCACCGCCCCCGACGAACTACGCGGCCAGTTGCGCGGCCTGAACATCGCGAAACTGATCGCCACCTGCGCGAATCTGCAAGCCGGCCGAGCCGACGCGGCCATCCCAGCCGTCGCCGTCGCCGTCGCGCTTTGCTCACTGGCCCGTCGCCACCAGCACCTATCCACCGAAATCGCCAACCTCGACGAACTACTCGAACCACTGGTCGCCGGCATCAACCCGGCCCTACTGGCCGCGAACGGCGTCGGACCCGACGTCGCCGGGCAGCTGTTGGTCAGCTCCGGCGAGAAGCACGACCGGCTCACTTCCGAAGCCGCGTTCGCCATGCTCTGCGGAGCCGCTCCGATTCCGGCCAGTTCCGGCAAGACCACCCGGCACCGGCTCAACCGCAGTGGCGACAGGCAGGCCAACGCCGCGCTCTACCGCGTCGTACTCGTCCGGCTGCGATGGGACCCACACGCCCGTGACTACATGCAGCGACGCACCAAGGAAGGCATGTCCGAGAAGGAGACCATCCGCTGTCTCAAGCGCTACGTCGCCCGCGAGCTCTACCAACTCATCACAGCAAACGATCTCAACTCTCGGCTTGACATCTATAGGAGCATCTTTGCCGGGGCCCTGGCTCCACGGGCAGGACGGCAAGCGCGGCCGGCGGTTTGAGTACTCCCTCGGTCGGTCGATCAGTGAGGCCGAACGCGCCGCCGTCATTGCCCTGCCCGCCCGGGCATGGTCACTAGTGATCGACGCTGATGGCTTTTCCGCGACGGCACCGCACTGACCGGCCTACCCAACGTGGCCGGCCGGCCGGGATGCGGGTCGTCCTCCGCCGGAACCCGCATCCGACTGACAAGCACAGCATCCACCCCAACGACCGGAGGACCCAGGAGACCACGCCCGCTGCCGCGGCAGACGGCCTACCACCAAATCCAGAGCTCACCTATATCGCTCAACAGTGTTTAGGGCTACCGGGCTGACGTTGCCGGCGCCAGGCGCGAATCAGCGAGGCGAGTGATTCTTCGTCGGTGGATCGGCGCGTCCGGCCCGATCCGGACAAGCCGGACCGTCACCTGCTGTACTGGCCTAAACGCGTGGAGTGGCTCAATAGCTGCCATCATTTCGACGACGGGTGCGCGCGGCCATCAGTGTGACGGCCAGGACCGTCAACGAGATGACCCCGACGGATCGACCTATCCGGTCAATGCGTGTCGAGTTGCAGGTCCGAAACGCCGTTTCCCAATAGTAGGTGTTTGATTCGGGCCCTCGCCAGGAAAATAGATCGGTTTCCAATGCGTTTCCGCAACTTATCTTCTCATGGTCACCCGGCGCGGGAATGTTAATTGGCCAGATCAATATAAGTGCTACCAAAGCGATTCCCAGCCAGGCTACTTTGGCTGGTGTCACCCAACCGAACCTCCGGCCATGCCGCTCAGTTCCAGCTGTCATCTAACGAATAGTACGGCATGCGTAGCGCATCGGCCCAGCCTGGCCGCATCGATTTGGGGGCCAGCATGCTGCCAGCAGCAGCGCCGCGTTAATCGCCTTGGTCTCGGCCGGACGCAGCACATTTCCTGCCGTCCGCGACATCCGGGACTGTAAATAACGGCCCTGTCTCACTTACGGTGGTGACGGAGGGTGTTGCTATCCGAGGAGGATGCGGTGGCGGAGCAGGGTGAAGCCTGCTCGTCCGTGCATTTGGCGGGCGATTCGTTTGGTTTTGGTGTTGACGCCTTCGGTGGGGTCGTTGCTGTAGGGGAGCGTGATGGCGGCGTTCATTGGGTGCTGCCGGTGGTGAGTTCGAGTTGGGTGTGGCTGAGGTAGAGGGTGGTGTTGTCGGGTGCGTGGCTGAGGAGCCTGTTGCCGTCGGCGTCGTAGAGGTAGCTGGTGGTGTCGCCGTTGTCGGTGAGGGTGTCGAGGCGGCCTTCGGGGGTCCAGGTCAGGGTTTGGGTGTCGCCGCTGGTTGTGGTGCGGGTGAGGGTGTTGCCGGCGTTGTCGTAGGTGAACGCTCGGGTGGGGGTGCCGGCTTGGGGACCGGTCGCGGTGACGTCGGTGACCGTGTGGGGGCGGGCCTGACCGGGGTTGGGGCTGGTGTAGGTCCAGGTCGTGTCCCCGACGGCGGGGTTCTTGTCGACCTGGGTGAGTCGGTTCCCGATGGTGTCGAAGGTCCATTGCCGCCAGTACGGGTCGGCTCCGGCGCGTTGCGCGGTGGCACAGTTCCAGGTCGCTTCGGTCCATGCTTCGGTGAGGCGTTGTTGGTGGTCGTAGGTGAAGCACTCGACCTGGTCTCGTTGTCCGTCGGTCTTGCCGGCGATGACGGTGATCAGGCCGTTGTCCCGGTAGGCGTACTGGGTGCTGAACTTGTCGTCCCAGGTGCCCGGGGTGATGGGGTTCTCGGTGTGCACCCGGGCGTCGAGCAGCCGGCGGGCGCTGGTGCCATGCTGCGTGATCAGTCGCACCCGTCCGATTCGAAAGGCTCTACCCCCGACAAAAAGAGAAGGTGAATTCGCTTAAAGCGGCTTTCTAGGTGGGGAAGTAGTTCGTGGCAACGATACACTCAGACAGCATCGGCCATGCAATGACTGGTGACGAATACGGGCGAAAGCTGTGTCTATAGGCACGAACTATGGGTGTGCGAGCAGGGGCGGTTACCGCTGAAGCCAGGGGTGGCACCATGTACAGCACGACATTCGTAACCGACAGAAGCCCCTGGAAGGTTGATGCGGAGCTCGCGGCTCACGAGAAGTGTCACCGCGACCAGCAATGGAATCAGCATGATCTGCTATTCCCGATGCTATACTATCGCGCCGAGGTAATCGACGCCTGGATCGGCGGAGGCTGCAACAGATATGAGGAAGCGGCCGATGCTGCCAGCAACGGAGGAAGGGGATACACCTGTTGAGGATACGAATCGCTGCTTGCCTCATGGGTCTGTTGCTGATCTACGGTTGTGGTGTGTTCTTGTCCAGTCATGACTATTATGCCGTCGGGGTTGCGCAGATCGGTGACCAAATCTACGTCTATGCGCCGTTATGTGACGGCGAACGAGTGGTGGGGGTTGAGGCGTACGATAATCTATTGGCCGGGCAGGAGCCCAACTATGACTCTGCTTCGATGCAGTTCACCTACTGGAAGGCGCAGGATCCGACTCACGAGTCGGTGGCGAATGGTTGGATTGCGCTTGGAGACAGTAGTAGATTCCGGACGACTACTGTGGTGGCGGGCTCGAATATCGAGCTTCCGAAGTTCATAGGAATTAGCCTGCAGCTTGACGTCGGGAGTCAACATGTTGTGGAGGACGTAGTATCGGTTTCGGAGGCGCCAAGATATCCTGCCGGCGCGGACCCCGGTAGCGTCCGCTACGCGTACCGCCCCGAGCGCGATGGAGAGGATACGCGTGATCCCAGGGAGATTCGCGATGATTCCGGCTGCGCTGCAGACTACCCGGTATGATTGGGTCATTCGACCAGATCGGGCGCCAGATCTCACGGGGGGGGAGGCTGGTGAGGCTAAAGGGTCGTCATGGGATGTGGTCGAGGTGTTAGGCGACGGCCGGGAATTTCGTCTCAATCGTGGCACGACGCGCGAAGCCGGAAATTCTCATTCGCTATCGGCTCCAAGATCCATCACCTGGATTACCCTTCAAGGCTGCATGACGAGGCATTAGACAGGGCAGGCGAGGACCCAGCGCCCCGGCGTTGTTCCGTCTTTCGGCTTCGTATTGAAACGCTATGGCTGGGGGTTGCCTAGAGTCGGAGAAGGGTAAGTAAGCGCTATGTTTCCAACATTGGCCCGGCGTCGTGGGCAGACGGTATAGCTATTAACTGGGTCGACAGATAGGACTGGGTACGTTGGTAAGAACGATATCAACGGATGATCGACGAGATCTGAGAGCTGCGGGCTCCTACCGTCGAGCTGTATGGGGTTATCGAGCGACGCTGGCCGGATTTTCAATGATTGGCATCTCTATCGCCCTGTTGGCCGTAGGTATACCGGCGCCTGCGGGCATGGTTGGCGCCGGTGTTGCATTCGCCTCCGTAGTATTGGGTGTTCTTCTAGTGTGGAGCGCAATTCTGCCGTTCATGAAGCATCAGCGTCGAGTGCTTGCGAAATACGGGTTAAATAGCGCGGAGCGAGCTACGGCAGTTAGCCGGTTGATATGGCGTGACGTTTTTAGTAAGCGACGGTGACGGGCCGGCGAGAAATCGGCCTGAGGCAGCCGATAGGCCGCACGTGCACCGCACCGCCCAGGAACGTCACTCTGCGATGAAGTCGGGGTGTCCGGGGGTGTCCAGCACGTTGATGCTCAGGTCGCCGAACGCGATCGACGTGACAGCCGCCCGGATGGTGATGCCGCGCCGGCGCTCCAACTCCATGGAGTCGGTCCGCGTCGTGCCGGCGTCGACACTGCCCAAATGCGAGACGGCGCCCGCCTCGTAGAGCAGGCGTTCGGTCAGGCTGGTCTTTCCGGCGTCAACATGGGCGACGATTCCGAGGTTCAACAACGCCAAGGCAAAACTCCACGGTAGGACGGTCAGAAGTCCGGAGCGTGGAATGTGCTCGCATCGTCACTCCTCGTGGTAGGCCCTGCACCCGACGCCCCCACCGTGCGGTGGTGAGCCGCCTGCAGGATGACATGCCGCTGCGACCGCCGCCATCAGATTCGGCCCCGACCTCGGCGGACTCACCTCACCCGTTCTCGGTCTCGCCGGGGCAAGGCGCTCATGGCGCGTCTGTAGTCGGGGGGTCGTGCGGGCGCTGGCTTTGATCTTCTTCTGGTGCGGTTCAATCAGCCTCGCTGGACCGCAACCCGTATTGATCATAAACTCTCGGTCGCCAGTGACGCGTTTCCGCGGAAGGGGCTCACCCAGTGACCATTGCTCAGGAGTGCTTCCTGATGGCTGTGCATGCCCGTCCTTGCGGAGATCCCACAAACGCCGGCACCTGGATTGAACGGCTGCTCTGCGGCAGCCTCTCGGCGGAGCTCGGCCGCAAGCCCCGTATCCACGCCCCCGACCGGTGGGCGGCACCGGTCCGTAAACGGGACTTGATCGCCGGCATCCGAGCCGATCGGAGCTGAGCGGTGGGCTTGGCTACGACTCAGGCAAAGACCGTTTGTGACCCACGGCTGGCGATCCGTGCGACACGTCTGTTCGACGGTCACCTGCTGCACGACGGCCCGGTGCTGGTTTTGGTAACAGGCGGGCAGATTACCGATGTGGACGTTACCGGCGCCTCTCCCCCGGACGGGGTGCCGATGACCGATCTCGGAGATGTCACGCTCCTGCCCGGTCTGGTGGACGCGCACACACATCTGGCGTTCGACCCGCAGGGGCGCACCGAGCACCAGATGATTCACGACGACGACACCACGATCCTGGGCCGGATGCGCGAACATGCGGCCCGCGCGCTGCGCGCCGGCATCACCACGGTCCGGGATCTGGGCGACAGGGGTTACCTCGGCCTGCGGTTGCGGGAGGAGTATGCCGAGGACACCAGTGGTCCGCAGGTGCTCGCTGCCGGGCCTCCGATCACGCGCAGCAGCGGGCATTGCTGGTATCTCGGGGGCGAGGCGGATAACACGGACCAACTGGTCGCAGCGGTTAACGCCCGAGCCGACCACGGTACCGATCTCCTGAAGATCATGGCGACGGGTGGGATGACTACCCGCGGCTCAAACGCCGCAGCGGCGCAGTACACCCTCGATGAACTACGCGCAGTCACTCGGACCGCCCACGACCGGGGCCTGCCGGTCATCGCCCATGCCCACGCGACCAGAGGGATCGCCGACGCCGTCGCAGTCGGGGTCGACAGCATCGAGCACTGCACGTTCATGACCGCCGACGGGCTGAAGCTGGATCCGGCGACGGTCGACGCGATCGCCGCGGCCGGGATCTTCGTCGGATGCACGGTCGTGCGGCCCAGAGACGGGATGCCCGAGGAGGTGCTCCAGACCATCGCGCCCTACTGGGAGAATCAGGCGTACCTGCGTCGCCGTGGCGTTCGCGTCGTCTGCTGCACCGATGCGGGAATCAACCAGCACAAGCCCCACGACATCCTTCCGAGCGACGTCGGATACTTCGCCGGCCAGGTCGGCACCAACGCCGAGGCGTTGGCATCGGTGACGTCGTTGGCCGCGCAGGCGTGCCGCCTCGGCCACCGCAAGGGGCGGGTGGCGGTCGGCTACGACGCCGATCTGCTGGCCGTGGCGGGGAACCCCGTAACTGACATCAATGCAATGGTCCAGGCTCGCGCGGTCTTCCGGGCCGGAGAACGCGTACGGTGAATGTCCGTCTAATAGACGCATAGTGGAAGAATCGATCCGTCCGAGGCCACGGCGGAGGTTGCACCTGCCGAAATGCCATGGACGCACCTTGACACTTGCCTGGCCCTGGTTCGTAGGGACTGCGGAACACAGACTGCCGACCGGGACAGCTGGCATCGCCGCCGCTCAGCTCCGGATGGTGCGATCCGCGGCGGCTAGCTCGGCATCGACGTCGCGGTTCGCGACCTTGCCGACAGGAGGTCAACCACGGCTGCTGCGGTGTCGGGGTGCTGGGTGAGCAGCGCCGCTACCTCGGTACGAGCGGGTTGGTCGTGCCGTCGCCACGGATTGGAGCAGCCGAGCAGTGCGGCGATCGCGTCAATGGAATCGGGATAGTCGGTCAACAGCCCGACAACTGGCCCCGCCGGCACGACCACCGGCGCCGGGGTGGTTGAAACCCAGGGTGGCACCCAGGTGTCTA
This sequence comes from Salinispora fenicalii, assembly GCF_000514815.1. GTDB lineage: Bacteria > Actinomycetota > Actinomycetes > Mycobacteriales > Micromonosporaceae > Micromonospora > Micromonospora fenicalii. The sequence continues at coordinate 57,491 of NZ_AZWQ01000031.1, read as the reverse complement.
GCGCGGCCAGGTCGCCGGGAAAGGTGCTTGCGGCCTCTCGGATCAGCAGCGGCACCAGCTCCGGACCGTGCTCGCGCAGTGTGGTGATGAGAGTGGGCAGCCAGGGCAGCAGGATCGAGTCGGGCAGCTGAGCGAACGTGCTCGACATCAGCTCGACCACGAACGACGCCAGCCCAGGTACCGGGTCGAGGGCCTGGACGAAGCCGGAGAGGTACTGCGGGAAGATCGGCACCACCAGCGGGTTGGCCAGCAGCTCGGCGCAGCGGGCGCGCAACTCAACGAGGGGCAGCAGGCCCAGCTGGTGTCGGGCCGCCCAGTGCAGGGCCAGCTTGGCGGGCTCCTCCGGGTGCGCCTGCGCGACGGCTAGTTCGAGCTGCGTACGCTCACAGCCGAGGGTCAACGCCAGGTTCTCCATGCTGAACAGAAAACCGAGCATGGCACCGACCTGCCGGACCCCCGCCTGCTCGTCGGCGAACGCGCTCGGCAGCAGAGTGCAGTAGTGCGTGTAGCCGGCGACCACGAACGCCTCGCACCAGGACGGCAGAGCCGTCGCAGTGGCGCGGTAGTGGACCAGGAGCCGGCGGATGCGGTGCAGTACATGTGGGGCGTCGTCGACAGTGCGTTCGGCAGCGAGCAGCTCCACGGCCCGACCGCCGAGTTCGTCGACCAGACGGGGGCTGTCGAGTAACCGGATGGCATCCTCGATCGCCGCCAGAGCTTCGGCGGCAGTCGCCTGCGGTCCGCCTACCGCGCGACGCAGTCGCTGCTCCAGCACCTGCTCCACGGTGACACCCTCGTAGCCCAGCTCGATCAGGGCCCGTTGGTTGCGACCGAGACCGATGTCCCAACTCTCCTGGATGGAGCGGTGACCCAGCCGCCGCTCCCCCATGATCGGACGCGCCGCATCGTGCGGGAGCAGGTACCGCAGCATCCAGAGTAGATCGGAGCAGGGTGCCAGCCGGGAGTCGGCGCGCAGGTCGAGCAAGGCCCGCTGGACAGTCCGCTTCTCCAAGTCCAGGCCGAGTGGGCGGAGACGTTCGAGGACATCGCGGGCCAGCGGCGGAAGGGCCTCGTAGCCGACCCGGCCAACTCGGTCACCGCCGAGCAGGATCTCGCAGAGTCGTCGCACGTCCCGCCGGCCGGGGACGGCGTCCTTCTCAATGCAGGTGACCGCGGCGTCGGCAAAGTCGTACGGGGTGGGGCGGGTCCGGTTGCGTAGACCGGCGAGGAGAATGGAAGTCTCGTAGACGGCGATCGCGTCGGCGGTGCTGGCAAGGTAGCCGTTGCGTCGGGCGAGCCGGACGATCTCAACGCACCAGCCGCGGAGCTCAGCCTCGTCGAGGCCGTTGAACTCGGGTGCTGCGGCGAGAAATCCGGAGAGCCGGTCGGTGGGACCGGTGGCGGCTCCGGCGGCGCTTCGCCCGCGCCGGCCGCGAGTACGGGAACCGCGCTGCCCGTTCAGCCGGTATGGGGTGAGACCCGAGTGTTTCAACGCCTTCGTCCAGGTTGCCGCGGCGATGGAGACCGAGCCGGGGGCCAGGCCGAACTGCGCCTCAATGGCGGAATGGCTGGATGGGATCAGCCCGTACCGCCAGCGGGTGTCGGTGCGGGGGCTGATTTCGTAGCCGGGGGCATCGGGGGTGAGGCCGAACTGCTCGACCTGACTTACGGCGTGGAAGGCACCGCAAATGTAGAGGCAGTGGTCGGGATCAACACCGGAGGCGGCGATGTGTTCCCGCATCCGCGTCCACATGTACCGCTCACGGTCTTCGTCGCGGTCCAGCCGCTCGGAGCGATCCGGGCGTAGCCGGCGGAACAGGCTGCCGATGAGGAGCATCACCTGCTGGTAGGTTTCGTGGTCGGCGTCGGCGAGGGGCTGTTCGACGTACTGGTCCCACCACTCCGACCAGTGCCGCACCTTGCCGTGGTGCAGCAGGTACGCCTCCAGCTCAGCGAAGCCGGGGCGCAGGTCACCGATCTCCACCCCCACCGCGTCGCCGTGCAGGGCAGCGTCGTCACCGGGCCCGCCACCCCCCTCGCCCACCTGGAAGGCACCCTCCGACTGGACCTGCGGGGTGCGGGGCAACCACTGAAAAACATGGTCAGTGGAGCGGTCCACCAGCACCAGTTCGACCCCGGGGGTTTCGAGGGCATAGCAGATGGCCTGGTATTCAGCAGAGGCCTCAGTGATCGGTGCGACGACGCTGAGCGGACCCCACTCGTTCGGATGGCCGTCCAGCTCAGAGGCGAACGCCTGCACCGCCACCGGGAGCCGGCAGTTGCCCAGTTCGGCCAGCAGCGGTTGCAGATCCTCGCAGAGTTCCAGATAGATCACCCGGGGCTGCTTTTCGCGCAGCCGGCGTACCACGGCCAGCGCGGAGGCCGGCGAGTGGTGGCACACCGGGAAGATCTCCAGCGGCACGGCGAGGGCCCGGTCGACATCGTCAACCATGCCCTTGAGCATGTCGGCGAGTGCGTCCGGAGAGTCGGCGAAGGCAGCGGCGGCGGCGGTGAGCTGTTCGCGAAGACCAGTAAACGGGCCACCGGTAGTGGGCGCGGTCACGACAGAGCAGCGATCGCTTGACGGCCGCCGTCGAGGAAGCCCTCCCACCCGCCGCCGTCCTGCTTGGCCCGAGGCTCCACTACCCCGTGCAGGTACTTGTTCAGAATCGCCAGGTCCTCCGGGCTTCGCCGGGCCAACGACCCCATCAGCGACCTGGCCAGGGTTTCGGCATGCAGCGCCCGGTCGCCGAAGAACTGGCTGTGCAGGATGGCATCCTCCAACACACCGATCTGCTCTGCCGTGGACAGCGCCGACTCGAGCTTCTCGTCGTCACTGGTCGCCCCCGCAGCAGCCGTACGCAGGTCGGCGAAGCTCTGCAGCAGGATGTCCAGCAGGGTGGGCGGAACCTCGACCTCAATGCGGTGTCGGCGCAGCAGTTCCTCGGTGCGGAACCGGACGATCTCTGCCTCGCTGCGTTTGTTGGTCACCACCGGGATCCGGACGAAATTGAACCGTCGCTTCAGCGCGGAGGACAGATCGTTGACCCCGCGGTCGCGACTGTTCGCGGTCGCGATGATGGAGAAGCCGGGCTTGGCAAAGACGATGTTGTCGTTGTCCAGCTCCGGAATCGATACATACTTCTCCGACAGGATGGAGATGAGCGCGTCCTGTACGTCGCTGGTGGAGCGGGTCAGCTCCTCGAAACGGCCGATGACACCCTGCTCCATCGCGGTCATGATCGGTGACGGGATCATCGACTCCCGGGACTGCCCCCGGCCGATGACCATGGACACATTCCACGAGTACTTGATGTGGTCCTCGGTGGTGCCGGCGGTGCCCTGCACCACCAGCGTGGAGTTGCGGCAGATCGCGGCGGCCAACAGCTCGGCCAGCCAGCTCTTGCCGGTGCCGGGGTCACCGATGAGCAGCAGACCCCGGTCGGAGGCCAGGGTGACGATGCTGCGTTCGACGAAGCTGCGGTCGCCGAACCACTTCTGCGGGATCACCCGGTCCAGGCCGTCGGCGCGTTCGGAGCCGAGGACGAACAGCCGGACCATGCGGGGGCTGAGCCGCCAGGAAAACGGCTTCGGGTCGGTGTCGACCGACGCCAGGTAGTCGAGTTCGTCGGCGTACTTGACCTCAACGGGGGCACGCAACATCTCAGACATGAGGGGGTTGGACTCCTAGGTGAGAAAGCTCTTGAGCTCGAAGACGAGTTTGCGGAGGTGACCCGAGATCACCGGAGTGCCCAGGTCCTTGAAGCGCTGCCGAAACCAGGGATTGACGCTCTGCTGGCCGGAGCTGTTGACTGAGCCGACGGGGATGAATCGCACGCCGGAGCGGTGTACGGCCTCGATGCCGTCGAACAGGGGCTGCGACCGGTCGAACTCGTAGAAATCTGAAATCCACACCAGGACGGTGTTCCGCGGTTCGGCGATCTTGGGACGGGCCATCGCCATGGCGACCGGACCGTCGTTGCCGCCGCCCAGCTTGGTGCGCAGCAGCACCTCGAACGGATCGTGCACCCACGGGGTCAGGTCCAGCGCCTGCGTGTCGTACGCGATCAGATGCACGTCCACCTTGGGTAGCCCAGCGAAGATAGACGCCAGGATCGTGCAGTTGACCATCGAGTCGACCATCGAGCCGGACTGGTCCACCACCACGATCAGCCGAGCCGGCGTCGTACGGCGGGCGGTGTGCCGGTAGTAGAGGCGATCGACGTAGAGCCGCTGATCCTCGGGGCTCCAGTTGGTCAGGTTCTGCCAGATGGTGCGGTCCAGATCGAGGTTACGGAACACCCGCTTCGGCGGCACCGACCGGTCGATGGTTCCCACGCTGGTCTGCTCCACCTGCGTGCGCAGCACCTCGGCGACCTCGTCGACGAACCGGCGGATCAGTGCCTTGGCATTGGCCAGAGCTACCCCGGACAGGTTCGCCTTGTCCCGCAACAGCTGCTCGATCAGCGACATGCTCGGCGTGAGCCGGCTGGCCAGCACCGGATCGGCGAGCACCTCGCGCAGGTGCATTCGGCGTACCAAGTCGGCTTCCAGCCCGGCGAGAGTGCCACCCAGCCCCGTCCCGCCCTCCCGGCGTAGCTCGCCCGGCTCGGCGCCGAGCGCCTGCTCGAACCAACCGGCGTCGGACTGCCACCGGGCCAGCTCGCTGGCGTTGACCGGCCCGGTACCGGCGGCGAACACGTTGAGCAGCACCTTCGACACCAGCGCGGCCCGCCGCACTTCGGCTGGACCGGGTTCCGGTGTGGCGGCGTCGTCGGCCGCTGGTGCCTGCTCGGCAGCGGTGAGCAGGCCGCGCAGCTCCGCGGCGAGCGATGGGTAACGCTGGACCACAGAGTCCACCGAGACGGCCGGGTCCAGCAGCGCGGCGGGTAGCCCCAGGTCCTCGACCACGGCCAGGCTCGCCGTTTCCAGCGTGGGCTGCTCGTTCGGGTCGAAAAGCCTGGCCAGTAGCCGCCAGTAGAGCACCTGCCGCCGATTTTTGTCGGCGCGATCGTGATGGGGAAGGGTCATCGGCGCAGCAACCGTCCCGCCCGTTCCCGCAACACCAGCACGGCGTCGCCCGCCTTCGCATCGGCCTTCGCGGCCTTCGCGTCGGTGACCCCGCACGCCCAGTCGCCGGTGTGCACGGCGACGATCTTGCGCTTGACGGTGGCCTGCACCGCCACCGGCTGCAGCAGCCACTGGCCGGCATCCCAGCGCAGCAGCCCGAGACATGCCGTCGACGCGGCGACCAACTCCGGGGTGAGCGGACCGCAGGAGGGCAATCGGTCTACCGCCACAGCGAGCCGGTGGCCGTCCAGCTCCACCGTGAGCCCACCCTCCTGGGCACTGACGGCGTACCCCTCGATCAGGACAGGCTCGGCGATCCCGGCCGGGTGCCGGTCCACCGGATGCGGTGCTGCCGCCAAGGCCCCCGGCAGCAGGACCCGTGCCGCGGCGAACGGATCGACCGGCTCATCGAGCCGCGCCCGGTCGTCCTGCCAATACACATCCGCACCTCGGATCGGCACGTCAGACACCAGCACACCGCGCCGCTGCGCCAGCGCCGCCAGCAGGACGGACTGCGCCGGCAGCAGCCGCCACAGCGCCGGACCAACGATGCTGTCCACCTTCGCCGCGCCCACCGCCGTACGGACGAGCCGGGGCGGCCCGCCACCGGCCGGCTCGAGAAGCGCATGCACCTGGAACTGCACTGCGGTGTCGTGTTCGTGCACGTCCACCGCCAGCGGCAGCAGCCGCCCCGACACCCGTTCGGCGACGCTGAGGGCCGTATCCCCAGCGGCGGTCTCCTGGGCGAGCAGCACACCACGGGACCACAGGTCGGCCCAGCGGCGCTGCGGCAGCTGCGGCATCCTGGCAACCGGCACGCAGGCACGCAGCTCAGCGGCGAGACCGTCGAGCAGCACCGCGAGCCGCCGCAGTTCAGGTACGGCCAGCGCCGCCTCAACCGCCGACCCGGCCCCGGCCACCAACTCGTGGTTGACGCCACGCCACCCGGTCACCGCCACCTCGGACAACCAAGCGCGCGCCCCGGCCAGGGCCGGCGACATCTCGCCAGGTGCGGCGGGTGACACCTCGTCAGGTGCGGCGGGCGGGACCGGCGCCCACGGCGCACGGCTGCGCTCGAAGGCGACGTCGACCTGCCCGAGCAGGGCATCGTGCACCGCTCCGAACACCGCCGACCGTGCTCCAGCGAGCGCAGCGACATACTCGTGGGCTCCCGAACCAGCAATGATCTTGTCGACCGCCTCGGCGACCAGGTTCGCCAACGGGGTGGTCGCCAGCGCCCCGGCCAGGCCGGCCAGCGCCGCAGCGTCCTCGTCGCCGACCCGGGCCAGGCCTCGGGTCAGGGCGGCATCAAGGCCTTCCACCAGGTTGAGGGCGTCGGTTAGCCCGGCCGGATGGCCAGCGGTGAGGGCGGCGATCTGCGTTCCGCGCATCAGCTAGCCACCCTGGTTGACGGGAACCAGTGCAGCTCAGGCAGGGGCGTGGTGCTGCCCGGCACCTCCAGGTAGGACAGGTAACGCAGAAACCGACTGAATACCACCGCTGCCGAGCTCGGCTCGTGCCGGGCGTTCAGGCCGTGCAGCAGCTCGGCGCCCGTGTTCGTCGAAGCGTCGGGTTCGACTCGCAGGTAGCGGGCCACCCGCTCGAGCCCGTACTGCAGCACCGCCTCATTGGCCAGAGTCTGCAGATGCTTGCACGGAGCGCCGCCGAGGCCACCGCACGGCCGGTTGTTGTTGGTGCTGCAGTGGTAGGCGTGGGTGTTGGCCGTGATCGACGAAACGTACACCCTCCCGACATCCGACCCGCTGGACACCACGCCCTGCAGCCGCCCCTCGGCCAGCTCCACGAACGGCACCTTGGCCAGCTTGCGGGGCCGGGCAGGGGCTACCACCCTCGCCATACTTCGCCCCGCCCAACCAGCATCGTCCACATCCGCCACCCTTCGACCTCCCCGCCCACCGAACATTCCCATGGCCATGCCGACGCCAGAGTCAGCCGGCGCCGCAGCATGTCACGGCAGGGATCATGGACTGCGGGTACGACAGATCGAGCGCGAGCCCCGTGAAGAGGTGTCACCTGACGCTCGAGTACCGACGGGGTGCTTCATAGGGTGTACTCGTGAACACCTTCCGCAGTGGTGGCGAGGACCGTCAGGAGGCTGCCGCTGTAGGCGCCCCCTAGTTTTGGGGAGGTGGTGCTTCGTCGGGGACACGGAGCATCGTGGTCAACAGCAGCGCGGCGAGGCTGGTACCGGCCGCGGCGAGGATCAGCGGGATGGTTACTCCCCAACGCTCCAGCAGCGCACCGCCAACTGCGTACCCCGCCGGGCCGGCGAGTAGGTTCGCGGTCATCACGAAGGCGATCACTTTGGCCCGGATGCGGTCCGGGGAACGCGTGAGGATGATCGTGATCACCGGGGCATTGAGCATGGGGGTAGAGACGCCGGCCACAGCCAGAATGAGGACGCTCTGCCACGCCGTAAGAGGCAAGGGCAGCAGCCACAGCGGCGCGGCTACGGCCACGGCCGCCAGTGCACCCAGCTTTAGTGGCGGAATGCGTGACGCTAGCCGCATGACTACGAAGACGCCGATCAGGGCGCCGGCACCCCAGCCCCCGATCAACGCGCCAGCCACGGCCGAGTTGGCCTGAAAGCGTTCCACGGTCAGGACCGGCAGGGTCGCGATCAGGATCGGGAAGAAGGTGCCGAACGCGAGAGCAGCCGCCGCAACCCGTCGTAGCAGCGGGTGAGCGAGCACGAACCGGGCGCCTTCGAAAACGCCGCCTTGTGGCGCTGCTGCGGTAGCAGCGAGTGGTCTCCTGGATCGGGGAAGGGCGAGCATCAGGATGGCGATCGACAGTGCGTAGGTCGCCGCGTCAAACCAGAGAACGTTGATCTCGCCGATCTGAGTGATCAGCAGACCGGCGATGGCGGGGCCCAGAAGCTGTGCCGTTCGGGTACCACCCTCGATCAACGCGTTGCCCTTGGTCATCAGGGCTTGGTCGTCGCCGAAGGTCTCGGGCAGGATCAGACGCTGCGCCGAAAGGTACGGCGCGGTGCAGGAGCCGAGCGCGAAGACGACCGCCAACAGCACCGGAAACGACAGGAGCCCAAGCAGGTGCAGGATTGGGATGAGCAGGACCAATGTTCCTCGTACGGCGTCCGCCAGGAGCATCGTGGCGCGTACCCCGATGCGCTGCACCACCAGGGCTGACGGCATGCCCAGCAGGGCGATCGGGAGAAGTTCGACCGCGAAAACGAGGCCCATCCGCGACGCCGACCCGGTGGTCGAGAGCACGAACCACGGAACGGCCAGGAACGTCATCTGGGTACCGAACGCGGAGATGGTCTCCGAGGCCACGATTCCCAACATCGTCTTGTTGAGTAGCCGCTTCGGGGTGCCGTCGGATGTGGTGACCGTGTTGACGGCTTCGGCTTCGGTCACCTCTGGTCCCCCTCGTCGCTACACGGGCTGACAGCATAGGCCGGCTGCTATAGCCCTAGATCGCGGCTACCTGGCAGACATAGCGCGAAGTAGCGGGAGCATAGATGCCCTCCAACCCGAACACAAGGTAGTGGCGATGTCAGTAAATGACCAGGGTGAATTGGAGCTAGCAGAATTCCAACTCCACCCCAAGTGGGACAACATTGCGAATTATTGACATAGCTTTGCCCTGCCGGTGACGGCGGAGCAGGCGGGCCCAGGTCCAGACCGGAGCGCTACGCGCGTAGCGACTCGTACGCGGTGTGACTCCGTTCGCTAACCCTGCTACCGACCGATAGCCAGCAGGTTAGATAGTGCATCCTGCAGGTAGTTCCGCGGGAGGAGTTGATCGTGGGTTCAGGTCAGATAAGCGCGGCCGACACGCGTACCGGGACGGTCACTTCGGTACTGGACGGTGCCACCGACTGGGAACCCCTCTCCGGCGGGGTCGCCCACCACGTGCAGCGAGTCCGGCTCGCCGATGGCCGGCCGGCCGTGGTCAAGCGGACCCCGGCGTCCTCGCAAAGCCCGCCCGGCATGTTCGCTCTGGAAGCCGCGGGGCTGCGCACCCTCAGCGAGCTCGGTGGCGTCCGAACCCCCGAGGTCTACGAGGTGACCGAACACCATCTCGTCCTCGCCGCACTAGCTCCCCGCCCCGACACCGACCAGTACTGGGAAGAGGCCGGCCGTGCTATCGCCCGGCTGCACTCCGTTGTGGGCAGCACCTTCGGCTGGCCCGAGGACGGCTGGCTCGGCCTGCTCCCCCAACACAACAAGCAGACCAGCAACGGCCACGAGTTCTTCGCTACCCACCGGCTGCTGCGCTACGTGACCGAGCCGAAGGTCCAACAGGTCCTGGACCCTACCGACCTGACCCGGCTGGAACGCATCTGCGAACGGCTACCCGAACTGCTGCCATCCGCCCCCGCCGTGCTCACCCACGGCGACCTCTGGCGCAACAACCTCATCGCCACCGACGAGGGCAGCCCCGTGCTCATCGACCCTGCGGTGCACTGGAACTGGGCCGAAGCCGACCTCAGCATGATCTACAGCGTTCACCGCCCGCCGGAACCCTTCTTCGCCGCCTACGAGGAAGCCGCCGCCCCCCAAGCCGGTTGGCGTGACCGGATGGACCTACTCAACCTCCGCGAACAGCTCAGCGTCCTCGCCCACTTCGGCTCCGACCTTCCGGACTGGATCCGCGACACCAAAACCGTGCTGCGTAAATACAGCTGAACGACGGGCCGGCCTACACCGGGCACCACAGCGGACAGCCGGAACTACCTGGCACCTTCTCCGGCACCTGAGGCTGGAGGAGTCCCCCAAACTGCCGTAGCTTGTCCTCATCCGGCAGGGAGGCGCCATGTTTGCCGAGCACGTGCGTGACCCGGCAGCAACTGCCGTGATCTTCGGCTTCTTTGCTTCGAGCTGGTTCGGCTGGGCGCAAGAGGCGCCTCCTGGCAGATGGCGTGGGCTCCTCGCCGCCGGCGCGGTGACCAGCCTACTCACCGCAATCGCCGGTGGGCTGCTGACCTGGCGGCTCTGGCACAACGACACCGCCTTCGACGAGGCCATCAGCCGCGCGTTCGGCGTCGTGGTCGCCATCGAGTTCGGGGCGGCCGCCCTCGGGTCGGTCCTACTCACGATCCGCGGCCGACGGGACCTGATCTCGATGTGGGTCGCCTTCGTCGTCGGTGTCCACCTCTTCCCGGTCGCCGCGCTGATCGACTACCCCATGATCCATATGGCGGCCGCGCTCATCACGGTCGTCTCGGTCGCCGCGATCCCGGTCGCCCGGGCCCGGAAGCTGTCGGTGAGCGCCGTCGTCGGTGCGCCAACCGGACTGATCCTGCTCGCCGCTGCGCTCTTCTCTGTTGTCTCCGCAGCCATCCGCGGTTTCTGAATCCCCAACGGCGCAGCCGGGCACGGGAGAGCTGTACCGCTGGAGGCGGCGTAATCTCGCTTGCCACAGTCATCCGGTTGTCCGTTACGTTGCCCACGTGACTATCGAAGTCCCGTACCGCCCGCTTCCCCTCAACCAGTCGAATGTCCGATACGCCCATGGCCCGGATTCGGGCAGACAGCAGGGTGTACCCATAGGCGAAACGATCGAGTTCGACTGGCGCGAAAGCCTTGCCTACCCCGGGACATCTCGCAAGTTCTGGGTTCATCTTCCGGCGCAGTACAATCCCACAAAACCAGCAGCCCTGATCGTATTTCAGGATGGAAAACTATATCTGGACCCGGAGGGGGAAGTCCGGGGCGGAACCGTTCTGGGACGAACCCGAGCAGAACTGGCTGGCCAACAACCTCCGGGTCGCGGCCGCCCTGGCGGAGGCGGGCTATGACTTCCGTCTTGTGCTGGGCGATGGGGGCCACAGTCCGAATCACGGCGGCACCCTAATCCCGGACGCTCTGCGGTGGCTGTGGCGACCGGCCGCTAGACCGTGAGCGACGCGACTTCACCTTCTGCCGGATCGCCGGGTTCTCGCCATACCCTCGGAGAACAGAATTCCGACGGAACAGCGGCCAGCGTATACATTTTAGACCCGTTGCTACGACGAGTGGGGGTAGATCGGTGAGCGACCAGCGGCAGCAGGGCAACATGTTGAACGGGCTGCACCACACGCAGTTGGCCATCCCGCCGGAGTCGGAGCCGGCCGTGCGAGCGTTCTACGGTGGCGTGCTCGGCATGACCGAGATAGACAAACCGCCAGTCCTCGCCACGCGCGGTGGTTGCTGGTTTCGCTCCAACGGGCTCGAAATCCACCTGGGCGTAGAGCAGGACTTCCGGCCGGCCCGCAAGGCGCACCCGGGGATCCTGGTGAACGACATCGACACCTTGGCCAAGCACCTCGGCGAGCACGGGATCGAGGTCGACTGGGACGACAACTTCCCCGGGCATCGCCGGTTCTACGTCCACGACCCGCTGGGCAACCGGCTGGAGTTCCTGGCGCCGACGCCGCCCGCCTAGCCGGGGGCCGAAGCCGCCGGCCCAACGTGATCCGCCGACACGTGCGTGCCCGGCCGGTGATGAGCGTGAACCACGCCCGCTACCCGCTCCACCCATCAGCTCGGCGGCCCCGTCCATGCGGTAGATCGGCGCCCCGACGTCGTTGCTGGCTCCGGCCGTGAAGCTATTCAGGATGAGGGGCGAAAGGGGACACCGCCGGAGCTCCGGCGGTGTCCCCTTTCGCAAACGTTGGTGCTACTCAGTGACGATACGGCGCCGGCGCGCGAAGTGGATCAGCGCAGCGCCGATGACCACGATGCCACCACCGATGCCGCCGAGGAGGGCCGTGTTGGCTCCGGTGACCGGCAGGCCGCCACCACCACCGCCGCCGTCACCGCCGCCGTCACCGCCGCCGTCACCGCCGCCGTCACCGCCGCCGTCACCGCTGCCGTCACCGCTGCCGCCGACGGTGACGACCAGCTTGACCTCGTCATTGGCCGGGTTGGACTCAGCGGACTCAGGATACGGCCGGACCCGTAGCGTGCCGTCATCACCGGGCGTTGAGACGATCCGGAGCTTCATCGTTTCCTTGACGCCCGTGTACCCGGATGCGGCCGCCGGCCACTCGGACTCGGTGCTGCAGGTGACCTCCGGAAGTTCCTCGACCGGATTTCCGTCCTTATCAAAGAAGTAGCACCACGGCGGTGAGTTGTGATCTTCGTCGGCGACCAGCACCGTGCCGGTCGGCGCCTTAAACGTCCAGCCGGCGCCACCATCCGACGGTCCATTGTTGACCACCGTGTACGGGATCTCGACGATGTCGCCGATGGAGCCGCTCACCGGCTCCGCGGTCACCGTAAAGTCGAACATGTTCGGCTTGGTCCAGAACGAGAAGACGGCCCAGTTATTCTCGATGTTGTCTTCGCCCAAGATGCCGGCCCGCGCGGTGGGCTTCAGGTCGGCGAGAGCAGCCGCGAACGTTTTCTCCGCCGACCCATCGCGGGTCAACGACTTCGGTGACCGCGAGCCTTGCAGGTTATCGATGAGCCCGACCTCAACGGATCCGCTGTTTTCAACAGGGCCGCGTAGGTTCTTACCGAATACGGCGTGGAAGAGAGAGGTGCCCTCGGCGTCGATGAACTCGATGCCTTCGCCGGCACCAAGTGGCTCCAGCTCCGGCGGTGCCGGGCAGGTGACGGAGTTCGGTCCGTAGACGTAGCCGTCCGGGTGCTCGCCCGGCCACGAGTCCCCATACTCACAGTCCGAGTACTGCTCGACGATGCCGGCGCCGGTCGGCAACGAGATCCGGACGTACCACTCGCCGGTCGGGGTGTCGCCGTCGTTGTAGATCCCGGCGGTGATCGGACGGACGTCGCCACTACCGACCGGGTCATCCTCACCGGAGATGTCGGCGGTCGACGCGACCAGGTCGGGGCCGCTTTCCACGATCACGACATCGAGGTCACCGCCGCCGGTGTACTCGGCGCCGTCGGGGCCAAAGGCATGAATCGTGCCCTTGAGGGTGCCGGCCGGGCCGGTTTTGGCCTGCTTTCTGCTGCTCAGTTCGAACACTCTCACCAGTTCGGTGTGCTCTGCCGCGAGACCGGCGAGTTTGCAGGTCACAACCGGACCGTTCGCGTCACATTCGTCGATCCAGTCAGGCACCCTGATGTCGACATCACGTAGGTCACTGGCGTCGAACGTCATGGTCACGTCGCTGGCCGCCTGGTCGCCCCAGTTGTAGGCGTAGGCCCCGACGAGCCCGCCACTGTTATCGACCTCCCCGAGGGTGCTGTAGGAGATGTGCAGCTCAGGTCCCGCAGCCAGGGCGGGAGGGGATATCAGCGCGCCGACGGACGCGGCGACGGTAAGAGCAGCCGCGCTCGCCGCCAGGCGGAGCTTGAGATTGGACATGACCAAGCAGACTACATCACTTTCTTTCACCCGGACGCCCCGAGCTATACATTATGGCCGATGTCATCAGCATGGCGACAAGAACCCGCGCAATGCCACAAATCGTCGCAAACAAAACTATAATTGGGACCTAGCGCGCTGTGGACAGACAATCGAGAGCGAACACCGACTGTGGAGCGTGGGTGCCGAGGCGCCCCAACGACGCTGCGTCCGCTAAAACGTACTCCGACGGTCTGCGTGCCGGCCAGCCGCTTGGTCCCACCACAGATCAACTTCATTCATTACCATGTCGATAATCAAGCCCCCGGAAGGGCGTAAAGAGAAAGGACCGAACACACGATGAGCCAGAACAAGGCAGGCATGATCGCGGGCTTCGACCTGACCGTCCCGAACGCGAACGGAATCCGCGACTTCTATGCCGACGTGGTCGGCTGGAAGCCGAAGCCGCTCAGTATGGGCGACTACGACGACTACATGATGCTCGCACAGGACGGTAGCCCGGCCGCTGGTATCTGCCACGCGAGGAGCGGCAACGCCGACCTGCCGCCGCAGTGGATTACCTACATCACGGTCAATGACCTTTCCGCAAGCCTGGCGCGGGTGACCGAAAAAAGAGGCGAGGTCTTGCGGCAACCCAACGGCACCGGTCCGGGCGGCTTCGCGCTGATCAAGGACCCGGCAGGCGCGGTAGTCGCGCTGATGCAGAACCCACATCCAAGCTGAGCGGTACGGCCCAGCAGTGGGTTTCGCTGATCCGAAGAGCGGGTATCCGAGCTGCGGGGACCTGGTCCCGCCCCGGCTAGCCGGCAGCACTGAAAAGGGGGAGACAAAGCGATGGCGGCGAAGCTCGACGGCAAGCGGGTAGCGATTCTGGCGACCGACGGGGTGGAAGAGGCGGAGTACATCAAGCCCCGCGCAGCTGTGGAGGCCGCCGGCGGCAGCGTCGAACTGATCTCGTTGGGCGAGGAGCCGATTCAGTCAGTCGATCACTTGGACAAGTCCAGGACGTACGAGGTAGACGGGGTCGTCGCCGACGCAGACCCCGCCGACTACGACGCCTTGGTGCTGCCCGGCGGTGTCGCCAACCCGGACTTCCTGCGGGCCGACCCCAACGCGGTGCGCTTCGTACGGACTTTCGTTGAATCCGGCAAGCCGGTAGCCGCCATTTGTCACGGCCTTTGGACGTTGGTCGAGGCGAACGTGGTGCGGGGCCGCACCCTCACCTCCTGGCCAAGTCTGCGCACCGACTTGGCCAACGCCGGCGCTACCTGGGTTGACGAGGAGGTGTATGTCGACAACGGCCTGATCACTAGCCGCCGACCCGGTGATCTGCCGGCGTTCTGCGCCACGTTGGTCGACGAAGTCGCCGCGGGTGGGTATGCCGGTTCGGCCAGGTGACACCGGCACCACGGACCTCCCCTGCTGAAGTGCGAGTCGCGGCGTATCTCTCTAGGCACAGCGCTGATCGCGCCCGGCCCGATGACACATCGAGCCGGGCGCGGTCAGCTACGACCTGGACCGAGTACGGGGTCGCCGCCCGATCACGTAGCCCGGTCCGCCGGGGACCAGCAGCGCACCTTCGAGTCAGCGCCGCTTTGCCCGCTGGGCGTCTTTGATGACCCGGGCGAGTCGCCGGCCGGCCCGTCGCTGGGCCGCAGGATCCGCGCGAAGCTCAGCCCACGCGGCCTCACGGCACAGCTGATTCCAGGCCCGCAGTCGTTGCTCGCTCAGCCTCCCGTCGCCGACGGCCGCGAGCACCGCGCAGCCGGGCTCGTTGGCGTGACCGCAGTCGCCGAATCGACAGCCAGCCGACAACTCCGCAATGTCGTCGAAACCCGCGTCAACGGTGGCAACATCGGCATGGACGCCGACCTCGCGCATGCCGGGGGTGTCGATCAGGCAGCAGCCGCCCTCCAGCGCGAAGAGCTGCCGGGCGGTGGTGGTGTGCCGGCCCTTCGCGTCCGAGCTGCGGACCTTTCCGGTGGCCCCCAACTCCCGACCCGCGAGAGCGTTCAGGAGCGTCGACTTACCTGCTCCGGATTCGCCGACGAGCACCAGCGTGCGCTGCGCGCACCGGTCGAGGAGAGCGGATATCCCGGTGGCTGTCGCCGCGGCGACGGAGATGATATCGACGCCGGGATGCTGCTGGAGCAGACCATTTTCGATCTGCGCGGTGGAGCTCACGAGGTCGGCTTTGGAGAGGATCACCAACGGTGCCGCTCCGGCGTCCCAGGCGAGCGAGGTGAAGCGTTGTAGCCGGCCGTGGACGACCGGCCGGTCCAGGCCACAGACAATGCCCACCACGTCCACGTTCGCGGCGATGAGCTGGCTCCCTCCGGTGGAGGGGTCGCGACGACGCAGCAGTGAAGCCCGCGGCAACAGGTCGAGGACGCGGCTGTCGTCAACGACGACCCAGTCACCGACTGCGAGCGCGTGCGCCGAGGGCCGTACGGGGAAGTGTTGGGTGTCGCCTTCGGTGCTGATCAGAACGGCTGAGCCGTCGTGGCGGACGACGCGCCCCGGACGGCCAGCATCGTGCGCGGCAAGCGCCGCCTGCCATCGATTCGACCAGCCCAAGGCGGCAAGAGACAAGGATGATGTTTCTGGGGTCTCCGACGGACCCCTACGGGGAGAAGACAACTGAGGAACCCTCTGCGTGAAGGAGTGAAATCCGATCGGGTGAACCGATCGTCACCTGATGTCGCTCAGGCGCACGAAGCGTGGCGGTTTTCAGCAGTCACATGCATGAAAACGCCACCTCCTCCTTCAGATTCCCGCAGCCTCACTGCGAGGCCCGATGACACACTACGCCATCCATCACCACGTGTCATGAATGACGGGCTACCCTCCCCTGGAATCGAGAGGCCGCGGGTCAACGGTCGCCGCAGAGTTTGCGGCCCGAATCAGGCGGCTCCGTCGGTGGCGGAAGTTCGACGACGGGGAAGCACCCGGCCAACGGGTCGTCGTAGTGACGATCTTGGCCAGACGTAGCCGGGCCGGAGGCAGAGCCGGCGAGCAGGTTTCCCCCGATGTAGTGCGGCTTCACCTGCACACAAACGGTGAAACCTGACCTCATTCATCCACAATGGATGCTCAGTGGAACCTTTCGGCTCCCCTGCTACCGTGTGGGAGAAGTCACCCGCCGCGAGTCGAGAAGAGATTCCCAGTGACAGACACCCCTGCGGAAACCATGCCCTCGGCCGCCGAACGGAACGGGTCACTCTCCTCGGAGATCGACACTACGATCGCGCACCCGGCCCGGGTCTGGAACTACTGGCTGGGCGGCAAGGACAACTTCGAGGTAGATCGCGAGGTCGGCGACCACACGATCGCCGCCTACCCACACATCATCGAACTGGCCCGCAACCAGCGATCCTTCCTGGTACGCGCGGTCACCCATCTGGCCAAAGAGACCGGCGTTCGACAGTTCCTGGACATCGGCACCGGCCTGCCCACAGCCAACAACACCCACGAGGTCGCTCAGTCGATCGCTCCCGAGTCGCGCATCGTCTACGCCGATAACGACCCGCTGGTCCTGGTCCATGCGCGGGCACTTCTGACCAGCCACCCCAAGGGCACGACCGACTACATAGACGCCGACCTACGAGACCCGGACAAGATTCTCGCTGCGGCGGCCAAGACACTCGACTTCACCAAGCCGATCGCCATCACCATGCTCGGCATCGTGATCTTCCTGGCCGACGACGACGAGGCCTACGGAGCAGTCGACCGCCTGGTTGAGGCGCTCCCATCGGGGAGCTACCTGGCGATGACACATACCACCAATGCCGTTCACGGCGCTGCGACCGACGAGGCAGTCCGGATCTGGAACGAGGGCGGCTCCGACCCGATGGTGGTGCGTAGCCTCGACGGCATCGGCCGATTCTTCCGCGGCCTTGAGCTGGTCGAGCCGGGCATCGTCTCACTGACCCGGTGGCGACCCGACGCCGACACCGCTGCCGGGCCCGAGGTGGACGAGTTCTGCGGAGTGGGCTACAGGCCCTGATCGGCAGGAAGGGCCGTAGGCATCATAGATTACGGTCACGTGTCGACACCTGCCGTGCCGGGCATCGGCGACGTGACACTGCTGTGGATCGGTCACGGGGAGGGTACGAACCAATGGTTGCGGAGCACCAAGGCCGGCCGGAACTACCACCCTTCGACACACTCACCGCCCGCTTGGAGTATCTGCTTCTACGAGCAGGACACCTCGCCGATACACCAAATGCTGATCATCGGGCACGAGCTGGGTCACCTGCTCGCTGGGCACCGACCCGCCGCCGTACTGGATCCCGATGTGTCCAAGCTGCTTCTGCCAGACCTCGACGCCCGGGTCGCCCAGACCGCTGACGGCCTCGCCGAGCAGGCGGGCCTCGCCGACGACGACCGGCTTGCCACCATCGAGGCCGCCCAGCTGGCCTTCGGCCTGCGGGCGCACCGCGCCGGCGTCCCCGCCACCCAGCCGCAGCCAGCCGATACCCCACCCCGACCGGCTGACGGCTACGCCGGCGAGGTCACCTGGCTCACCCGCGTCGCGATCGCGTACCACCAGTCCCCGGTGGTGGCCGCCACCCTCGACGCCACCGGGCACCTCACCGCCACCGACACCCGGTCGCAGCCCATCGGAGACCCACGCCAGTGAGAGACCGCCTCGTTCACCTGCACCGGATCCGCTCGCTCGACCCCGACGACGACCACCTGACGATCTACCAGATCATGCTGCGGTACGAGTTCCCGTGGGACATGAAGCTCGGACTCAACCTCGCCTTCAACCGCTCGTTCTCGATCCCGGAGATCGCCGCGGTGCACGCCGCCACCGGCGAACTCACTAAACGCACCCAGCAGCGGATCGACGACACCGGCCTACTCATGTATGAGATCGTGCTCAACGGCTTCGAGCAGCCCCGCGGGCGCGATGCCCTCCGGCGGTTCTACCTGGAGTTAGGCCGTCGGATGGGGATCACCGACATCCCCGACTCTTACCAGGCGGTCGAGGCCTGGTTCGACGGGTACGACCGGGCCCAGCTGCGCCCCAACGATGATGCGGCCGCGATCGAGCGGGCCACCCGGATGCTGATGCTGAACCGGCTACCCGCCGCCCTCGCCCCGATGGGCAACGCACTGGTCAGCGCCATCTACGACCCACCCTTACGCGCTGCGACCCGGGTGGCGAATCCACCCTGGCCGGCGCGCGTCGGACTGCACCTGGCCCTCCGCGCCCGCGCACACACGCAACGCTGGCTTGGGCGACCACCAGCGGTCCCCCTGTTCGCCGACGGCATCAAGACCAAGACCTACCCCAATGGGTACGACATCACCCAGCTCGGACCCAGCCCACCCGCCGCGGCCGGCGACACCCCGGCCCCGGACTGAGCCCGGCGGCTAGCGTCCGCTGCGGCGAGTGCCCGGACGGGACCGGCTGGAGAAGGCGGCCGCCCCGGATCGGGTCGATGCGGACCGGGTCGAAGTCGACGCCGGTTTGCCGCCGCGCTGCCTCCGGCCACCGTGGGCGGGCCGCACCTCCGGCTGTGGGCCACCAGAGGGTGGTACGGGCTGGGGTACCAGCCGCCGTTCGCCCGGGGCGATTTCGCGGAGCAGTTCGTCCCCGGGGCGCAGTCGGCTCGTGGTCGCGGTGATGCCCGCCTTGCGGGTCAAGGCCCGCACCTCGGTCACCTGCGCGTCAGTCATCAGGGTCACGACGGTCCCGTCCGCACCAGCCCGAGCGGTACGGCCCGAGCGGTGCAGGTACGCCTTGTGCTCCACCGGCGGGTCGGCGTGTACGACCAGCGCCACGTCGTCGATGTGGATGCCCCGGGCGGCGATGTCGGTGGCGACCAGCGTGTGCGCCTCCCCGGTGGCGAAGGCCCGCAGATTCCGGGTGCGGGCGCCCTGGGCCAGGTTGCCATGTAGTTCGACCGCGCTAACCCCCGCTGCGGCGAGCCGTCGAGCCAGGGTTTTCGCACCCCGTTTGGTACGGGTGAACACGACCGTACGGTTTGCCGTGGCGGTCAACTCGACCAGCACGGCGAACCGGTCCTCGGCGTGGACGTGCAGCACGTGGTGGGTCATCGCGGCGACCGGTGACAGCGTTGAGTCAACGCTGTGTACAACTGGTTTGGTGAGGAACCGCCGCACCAGGACATCGACGCCGGAGTCCAGGGTCGCGGAGAAGAGCAGCCGCTGCCCGCCGCGCGGGGTCCGTTCCAACAGCCGCCGTACGCTGGGCAGGAAGCCGAGATCCGCCATGTGGTCGGCCTCGTCGAGGACGGTGATCTCGACGGCGTCCAGGTGTGCGTGTCCGGCCTCGACGTGGTCGGTCAGCCGTCCCGGACAGGCCACCAGAACATCGACCCCGGCCTGGAGCCCGGCGATCTGGGGTCGGGCAGCGACGCCGCCGAAGACGGCCATCGTACGAAGCGACAGCGCCTGGGCCAGCGGCGCCATCACGCGGTCGATCTGGGTGGCCAACTCGCGAGTCGGCGCGAGGATCAACGCCCGGGGGCGGCCAGGGCGACGTCGCGTGGTGTTCGCGGCCAGGCGGGTCAGCACCGCCAGCACGAAGGCATAGGTCTTCCCCGAACCGGTTCGGCCTCGGCCGAGCACGTCCCGTCCGGCGAGCGCGTCCGGCAGGGTCGCGGCCTGGATCGGAAACGGCCGTTCCACCCCGGCCGCGGCCAGTTGCCGGTTGAGCAGGTCGGGGACGCCGAGGTCAGTGAAGGTCAGCGAGTCAGGCAAGGTGTGCTGGGAGTCAGGCAAGGTGTTCTGGCGCGGGCGGCTTGCCGCCATGAAGGCTCCGAAGGTTGAAGGGGGGCCGTCCCGCCCGGCGCTGACCGTTTCGGTCGCGGCGTGTGACGTGGGCATCGAACCCGGTCGTCCTGCTGGAGGGCCGCGCGCCAAGTCTAGCCGAAGCCGATTCCGGAACGCGTCGCCACCGTGTTCTGCCGCGCATCACCATCCGCACACTTCCAGCAAAGTGAATGTGCTACTGAACGGGTCTGCGGGGTTTCGATAGACGCTGATAACGTGCCGCACGTGACTGATCGCCCCGCCCCCGGACGGGAATACCGGCCCAACGGTGAGCATGCGCCTCACTCCGGCGGCCATGACCAGTACGGTCTGAGCACAGAGCCGGTATCGGGCGGTTTCGCTGCACCACCTCTTTCCGGTGACTTCGCCGCGCCGGCACCGCAGCGCCGGATCGTGCCGTCGCCACCCCCACAACGAGGGAAGCTGCTGCTCGGCGTGATAGTCGGGGTGCTCGCTGGCGCGTTGGTGGCCGGAGTCGGCGCGTTCGTCCTCGGCCGAGCGACTGCCCCCGACAGCACCCCAGTCGCTGCCCCGCCGTCGGACGCACCCGCCGAAGAACCGGCTGCGGCACCGCCCGAAGAGCCAGCCGAGGAACCCACCGACGTCTTCGCCGCCGCCAACCGCGCGGCGTTCCCGGGTGACCTGATCCCGTTGGCGGAGCCGTGGCTTGCCGACATGAGTAGCTGCGTCGCGAACACCGATGACGGCGGCCCGGCCCTCGGGCCCGGCGAGCGCGCCCACGTGCTGTGCCGGGATGGCGGCATGTATCTCCACTTTGTCGCGTATCAGTCGGCCGAGGGGCGAGCTGCCGACCTGAGTTTCCGGCAGCGGATCGCCCGCAGTTCGGCGAGCGACCGCCCCGATGCGGAGGAGCCCGGCGACAAGCTGGGGGGCGTCACCGGGACTCCGGGCTTGTATGTCGAGTACACCACCCCGACCGGCGAAATCCCGGCTCTCTGCGGCATCTGGTGGAACCCGGACGGCACTGATACCGCTGTCTTTGTGGACGTACTCTGCGACAGCCTCGGTGGCAACTGGGACTCGCTGCGAGCCGTCTGGCAACGACACAGTTAATCGCAGCCCAGTTCACCGTCGACAACCGGTGCGACAAGCCTGCGGGGGCAACCGGCGACCGGATCTCCGCGACGATGCCACCCATCTGCCTTTCAGGCGCTGCGTGTCACGCCGGATGTGACTCCCTATCGTGCCGAATAGCTGCCTTTCGACAGGGTCGCTCATCGGCCGAGGTCCGCGTGAATGCGGCGACGTCGAAAGACAAAGATATTTTCGGCCGCATCCAGCTTGTATGGAGCGAGCGTAATGCTCTTCACCAGTTAGCCTGACCAATCAGGACTAATCACCAGGAGGCAGGCATGCAGCTCTCGTACTCCCGCCAGGTGGCCGCAGGTGGCGTGCTCGCCGCGCTGACGTTCGCTGGAGTCGGTGCGCTCACCGCGACCCCGGCATACGCGGCCACAGCCGAGGTCTCTGCGATCCATGGCATCCCGGGCATCCCGGTTGACGTGTACCTCAATGGGGAGAAGACGCTGGACAACTTCGCGCCCGGCGAGGTGGCAGGCCCGCTGAGCCTGGCGGCGGGCGTATTCGACATCGCGCTGACCAAGTCGGGCGAGCCGGTGGCCGACGCGTTCCTCACGGTTGACGACGCGGAGGTGCTGGGCGGAACCAACATCAGCATGGCCGCCCACCTGGACGCGAGCGGCGAGCCGAAGATCACCTCATTTGTCAACGACATCTCGAAGGTGGAGGCCGGCAAGTCCCGGCTGATCGCCCGGCACATCGCTGCCGCTCCGGCGATGGACGTACGGGCCGGCGGCACTTCGGTCTTCACCAACCTGACCAACTCGAACGAGGCCAAGGCCGATATGGAAGCCGGAACGATACAGGCGGATGCTGTGCTCGCCGGCACGGAGACCGTCACGATCGGCCCCGCCGAACTGGAACTGAGCGAGGGTACCGCGACGATCGTCTACGCGTTCGGCTCGGCCGATGCCGGCACCCTCGAGGTCGTGGCACAGACCATCACCGGCCTGCACTCGCCCCCGGCCGGGGTGCCCAGCGGCGACGGCGGCCAGGCCGGCACCACGGCGAACACCTGGTTGTACCTCCTGGCCGGTGCCGGCGCCCTCCTGCTGGTCGGTGGAAGAGCCCGGGTCGCCACCGCCCGGAGGAGCAACCGGTGACGGTGCGCAAACGCGGGGCGCTGGCGGCGATGGCCGCCGGCGCCGCCGCCCTCACCGTCGCGGCCTTGGCCACCGTTGCCTCTCGGCCCACGGCGGATGTCGGCGCGGACGAGGTGACCGCCCTCGCCGGCACCACCCCCTCCGCCGCAGGAAGCCGATCGCCGGCGCCGATGCCGGTGCGCAAGGGGGAACTGCCGACCGGCGCCGAGGTTGTTCCGCCGGTCGGCCTACGAATCCCGGCAATCGGAGTGACCGCCACGGTGAACGCTGTCGGCATCAACCCGCAGACCGGTGAGTTCGAGGTACCACCCAGGGTGGACCAGGTCGGCTGGTACCGATACGGCCCGGGGCTGACGGCGCCGGCGGGCTCAGTGGTGATCTCCGGCCACGTGGACAGCTCCACTCAGGGCAAAGGCGCGTTCTTCCGGCTCCGGGAGTTGGAGCAGGGCGACAGACTGGCCGTGACCGGCAGCGACGGCCAGGAACGCGCCTACCGCGTGATCGCCCGGGAGGAGTACCAGAAGACAAGAATTCCGCTGGACCGCTACTTCGCCCGCGATGGCGGCCAACGCTTGACCCTCATAACCTGCGGCGGGCCCTTCGACGCCGACACCCGCCGGTATCGTGACAACCTCGTGGTCACCGCGGTGCCGGCCTGATCAACCGGGGTGAGTGGTCGACGACCGCGCGCAGTGCCGGATAGCGCTGCCGGAGGCGGCGTTCCAGCTGGCCGTGCAGAGTGCTGCGGGCGGCCGGGCAGCCGTTGCACGCACCGGCGAGCCGGACGGTGACCACGCCGTCCCGCACGTCCACCAGGTCGATCCGGCCGCCATGCGCGGCGGCGAACTGCCCGACCGGCCCGTCGAGGAGCTGCTGGGTCAGCGTACGCAGCTCAGTGTCCCCGACCCGCTCACCGGAGTCGGGTACGACGTGCCAGCCGCCGGGTTCCCCGAGCGCGGCGTGCAGCGCGCCGCGTACCCGTGGCCCCTGGTCTCCCCAGCTATGTCGCGGACCGAGACGGGTGAGCACGGCGGCGGGCTCCAGCCGGAGCTCAGCGAGCGTCCCGTCGGCGAGCAGCCCCGCCAGCGGTGGCGGGGCCGCGGCGACGACGCCGACCGATTCGAGCAGGTCGGCGGGGATGACCCAGCGCAGCAGATCCGGTTCGTCGGCGCAGCGCTGCGGGTGCAGGGGAACCATCCGAGTCAGCCAACGAAGAAGGCGGTCACGGTCCGGGCAAGGTAAGCCATCAGCCAGGCCGTCACGGTGAGGTAGCCGAAGGCCACCAACGGCCATCGCCAGGTGCCGGTCTCCCGCCGGATGACCCCGACGGTCGCCATACATTGAAGGGCGAAGGCGAAGTACACCAGCAGCGCGGCGATCGTCGGTGCGGTGAAAACCGGCTCCCCGGCGCGCGGGCCGTCCGAGTAGGTCATGGCCCGCAGCGCGTCGCCCGGGTCTTCGGGGTCTTCGGCCGCCGCGACCTGCCCGAGGGTGGCGACGAAGGTCTCCCGGGCCGACTGGGCGGACAGCACGCCGACATTGATCCGCCAGTCGAAGCCCAGGGGGTCGAAGACCGGGGCCACCAGCCGGCCGACCTCGGCGGCGTAGCTGTGGTCAACGACGTAGGCCGACACTGCCGCCGAATCAGCGGTGTCGACACCCGTCGCCTGCATCTGCTCGGTCGAGTGCAGCGGCAGGTTCAGCAGCAGCCACAGCACCATTGTGGTGGCCACAATGATGGTCGAGCACTTGCGGAGGAACGAACTCGCCGCGCCCCACACCGCCAGCAGGATCGCCCGGGGCGAGGGCAGCCGGTACGGCGGCATCTCCAGATAGAACGGTGTCGGCTGGCTACGGCGGTCACCGAACTTCTTGAACGCCCACGCGGCCAGCATCGCCGAGACCGCCCCGAGCAGGTACAGCCCGAACATGACCAGTCCCTGCAGACCGAACGGGCCAAACGTGGCGGCCGGGTCGACCAGCAGACCGATCAGGACCACGTAGACGGGAAGCCGCGCCGCGCAGGTCACCAGTGGCGCCGCCATCATCGTGGCGATCCGGTCCTTGGCCGAGGGCAGGGTGCGGGTGGCCATGATGCCGGGGATCGCGCAGGCGAACGACGACAGCAGCGCCACGAAGGCGCGTCCTTCCAGCCCGGCGCGGCCCATCACGCGGTCCATCAGGAACGCCGCGCGGGACATGTAGCCGACCCCCTCGAGGAGGGAGATCAGCAGGAACAGCAGCATGATCTGCGGCAGGAAGACCAGGACACCGCCGACCCCGCCGATCAGGGCGTCGCCGAGCAGGCCCGACAGCCACGGGTTGGTGACGTGCGCCGCCACCCATTCCGACAGTACGCCGAAGAACGCCTCGACGCCTCCCTGGAGCGGAGCGGCCAGGGCGAAGACTGTCTGGAAGAAGAGCACCATCACGGCGAAAAAGACCACGGTGCCCAGCAGCGGGTGCAGCAGCACCGCATCGAGCCGTCGGGTGAGGCCGTGCGGCTGGGCCACGCGGTACCCGGCGTACGACAGGACGGACTCCACCCAGGCGTCCCGCTCGCCCGGGTCCACCGGTGGTGGTATTACCGGAGTCGGCCAGTCTCTCCAGTCGAGCAGCTGTTCGCGCAGTTCAGCGATGCCGTGACCACGGTGACCGACCACCGCGACCACGGGCACTCCCAGGGCCTGGCTCAGCGCGTCGACGTCCACCGCGCCCTGGCGGCGAAGTAGCTCGTCGGTGAAGCTCAACACCACGCAGCTGGGAAGACCACGGGCCAGCACCTGCGCGACGAATCCCAACGAGCGCCGCAGGGTCGTCGCGTCAACCACGATCAGCAATGCGTCCGGCGCCCGCATGCCGTCGCCGTCCAGGACGTCGACCAGAACCTGCTCGTCCAGACTGACCGGGTCCAGCCCGTACGAACCGGGTAGATCTTCGACAGCGAACTTACGGTCGCCGGCTCGGCAGGTCCCGGCGAAGCGGGACACGGTCACCCCGGGATAGTTTCCGGTCTTGGCCTTCAAGCCGGTCAGGGCGTTGAACACGCTCGTCTTGCCCGCGTTGGGGGCACCGACCAGGGCCACCTGCGGCAGCTGGGTCAGCTGGGCCGCCGGTTGGCCACTCTCGTGGCAGGAGTTGCTCACCGGTCAACCTCGACCACGTTCACGCACGACGCCTGCGCCCGGCGTAGGCAGATCTCGTAGTCTTTCACCTGGTAGATCAGGGGGTCGCGCAGCGGTGCCCGACGTAGTACCCGGACCACCGTGCCCGGTGTGAATCCGAGGTCGGCCAGGCGCCGCGCGACAGCCGGTGAACCGGGCACCGAGACGCTCACGACCTGAGCCGTGGCGGTCGGCATCAGGTCGGCCAGCGTCCTCTGGTCGTACCGGGCCTCGGCCCGGGGCCGACCGTCGGTCCCCTGTTCGAACGTCCTGCTCGTCATGCACGCCCCCAGCCAGACTCACCGTGAATTAGGTAAGGCTAACCTCAGTAATATCCTCCAGGACGTGACCTTCGGCCCCTGTTCTCGGGACAATCGCCGGCTAGAACGACGGCCGCCGCGCTCGCTGCGCTAGCGCGCGCCGCGTGGACCAGATGGTCGGCCGGCGACGGGCATACCCCGCCAGCGACCAAGATCAGCCCGGTCGGGCTCCAGCTTCCGGAACAGGCTGTCCGCCTCTCCAACGGACCAGCCGCTGGAGAGGCGGACAGTGCGCAGCCGTGGTGCAGCCACACCGCGGCCACTGTCGTCTTCGTTCCTGTCAGGAGGGCTATCCGACAGCACCGGAGGCACCGGCGGCGGCACCGGCGATGATTGATCCCATCGAACCCTCCCCCTCCCTTGCCTGATCCGCTGCCGCCTCCGCCGCGGCGGCCCGCTGCGCCCTGGCTTCGTCGTGGGCGACGCGCTCCGGCTCGGCGGCCTGGACCGCACATCCGGGGTCCACGAGCTCGCTCACGCGCTGCCGGACAGTCGGCGTACCAGACGCCACGAGCCCGGTAGCAGGCCCGCGGCGAGCAAGGCCTTGAGCAGGTCACCCGGCAGGAACGCGACGAGGCCCAGCAGAAGCGCGGTCGGCAGATCCATCCCGGTGGCGATCGTCAACCAGGGAACACCAACCGCATAGATCACCACGTTCCCGAAAGCCATCAGCCCGAACATGCGCCATGGCCGCCGGTCCGCCCCGGCCGAGGCCAGCCGGCCGACAACGGCCGCGGCCAACACGAAGCCCAGCAGATAGCCCGCGGTCGCGGACGGCCAGCCGTGCGCGCCGTCGGCAAACCACGGCACCCCCAACACCCCCGCCACCAGATAGAGCAGCATGCTCGCCACCCCACGGGCCGACCCAAGCGCGGTCCCGGCCAGGAGCACCGCGAAGGTCTGCCCGGTGACGGGGACCGGAGACCCCGGAATCGTCACCGACACCTGCGCGGCGGCACCGACGACAGCGGCCCCACCGACAACCAAGGCGACCTCCCGCGCCAGAGAACCACCCCACGCGTCGGCCAACACGCCGATGCGTGGGCCGGAGGCCAGCACCATTCCGTCTGCCATCTCATCCTCCTGTTGTCGCCACCGACGCCGGTGGCGTCCCTACAGATTCATGTGGATCCTCCCAGCCCTGCCGCCGGCCCGGGCGTCCACCCACGGGGGGGTAAGACCACATCGGAGCACACGAGTAGTCGGGCTCTGGCCGAACGTGACGGGGCCTACGAGTAGCCCGACCGCGGCGGTACTCGGGGGTTCCGGCCAGGTCAGCGACGTGCCCCTCGCCGCCCGCCTCCCACACCACGCCCGAATATTGGTGCGCCGAAGCGGCCGATTCGATACTGATATCGCTATGCCCGAGTTGAGCCGGCCCACCGTGCGGGTGCATCAATCGTTCATTGCCGCCATGGCCGAGTTCCATGCCGAGGGACGTGGCAGCGCGGAAGACAGCAGCATGATCGGGTCTGAGCTGCGCGAATTCACGCGCCACTGGTCGACTCCCGCGGGGTTCGCCGACTACGTCGACTGGTTGCGGAACCAGAGCCTCGAGGACTCCCCGCGCCCGGACGGGCACGTACCGTCGCTACCCATGGCGTACCACCTGGACATCACGTCTGCCCTGGTGACGTGCGACGTGGACAACATCGCATCCCGTAAGGTGATCGAACGCAACGGCGGAGTCTTCGCAGACCAACGCAGCGGGAAGCTCCGGTTTTGGGTTCCGACGGACTGACCCGGCCATAAGGGTGGCGGATCAGCGGCATTCGGGTCACGCTCCGCGGTAGCTCTCCCAGTGCCGAGCCGGACCGCGGTGCGGGGCGACCGGGCTGTTGTCGGGCATCAATTCACCGGTGTCATCGAAGACAATCACGCCGTTGCAGCGCAGACTCCAACCCTGCTCGGGGTGAGACGCGATGATGCGGGCCGCCTCGTGGTCGACCGCGCTCGCGGCGGGACACGTCGGCTGGTGGTTGCACGGGGTGTTGGCGTTGGGCCGGGCTCGGAGGGCGAGGTCGACGGTGTGCATGCCGGTTCTTCCTCTCAATTGGACGACTCAGCCGCGCTGGCGCTCGGAAGGGGGGAGGTAGCTGCGACTCCCACCAATTTGCTACGTCATCGCTGATATAGGTGAGGCGGCCTACCCCCGAGCTGATACACAAACGGCAGAATACTGACGCACACATTGATAGATCATCGAAGACAGGGTACGTGGGTAACGCAAAATGAACCTGATCACGAGCTGAAAATCAGTCCCAGGCCGCACTCATCGCGGCGAGCTCACCCGCGTACTCGATTTGATCACGCCAGGACTCCGGCCACGCGGCCATACCGAAGGCGGCACCGAGGAACGCGCCGGTCAGACAGGCGATGGAGTCGGAGTCGCCGGAGGTAGTGGCGGCGCGGGCAAGGGCGGACACCGGATCATCAGCATGCCGTATCGCACAGAACAGCGCGGTGGCCAGGGCCTCCTCGGCGATCCAACCGGCGCCGGTCACCCGGCAGGCATCCGCGCCGTCGTCGGCCGAAGCGAGCGCGAAATCGAGCCGTTCCAGTATGTGCCGGCACTCGTCCCAACCTCGGGCGAGGTAGTCGGCGGGATTGACAACGCCGGGCTGCTGCCACAGCACACCCAGCCACTCGTGGCGGTACACGGTGCGCTGGTCGTTGGCACGGGCTCGCAGCAGCGTGGGCAGGGATGGCAGCTCCGCGCCGTCGCGCAGCAACCGCACGGCGTACGCGGTCAGCTCACTGGCCGCGAGCGCGGTGGGGTGCCCATGGGTCATCGCGGCCTGCAGCTGCGCCACCCCGGCGAGGGTGTCCAGGTCGTAGTCGGCGACGAGCCCGACCGGCGCGACCCGCATGTTCGCGCCACAGCCCTTGGAGCTGGTCATCGTGGCTTGGGTCCACGGCTGGCCGAGGGCCAGGTTCCCGCAGGCACGCAGGCAGGTCATTCCCGGCGCGCGGTTGTTGTCGGGGCTGGCCGCCCACTGCACGAACCGCTCCCGAAGCAGCGGTTCCAGCACCTCGGCCGTCGGCGTGGGCGCACTCAACAGCGCCCACCCGACCGCCAGGGTCAGTTGGGTGTCGTCAGTGACCGGTGCGGGATGGCCCGCCAACTCGCGCGGGCCACCGGGCCCATAGCGGGCATGGATATCGGGGACCGTCATGAACTCGGTCGGTCCACCCAAGGCGTCGCCGTAGGCCAGTCCGAACAGGCACCCCGACGCCGCGTTCGACGCAGTCGGCTCTCGCATATCGAGTGGATGGTAGCCCAACGGATGGCACTGCGGGGTTGCCAGATTGACGATAATGGGCCCGGCACACGAGCGAGGAGAGATCATGGACGACTGGAACGCCAAGATCATAAAAGAGTTTCGCGAGAACGACGGGCAGGTCGGTGGCCAGTTCGCAGGCGCGCCACTCCTGCTGTTGCACACCGTGGGCGCCAAAAGTGGGCAGCCTCGTTTGAACCCGATGATGTACCAGAAGTTGGATCGCGGCTACGCCGTGTTCGCCTCCAAGGCCGGCGCCCCCAGCCACCCCGACTGGTACCACAACCTGCGAGCCCACCCGCAGGTCAAGGCGGAGATCGGCACAAACACGTTCGACCTGGTGGCCAGGGTCGCCACTGGGGACGAGCGGGAGCGCATCTGGAGCGCGCAGAAGGACGCCTTCCCCGGCTTCGCCGAATACGAAGCCAAGACCACCCGTGAAATCCCCGTCGTCGTGCTGGAAGCCGCGTCGTAGACCGCCCCCAGAAGCCCCCTTCGCTCCACGCCAGGTTCACCGTTAGGTTGCTGCCTATGGGCAGCATCCTCTCGGTCAACCTGGCGGTCCCGGAACTCAGCACCGCGAAGCGAGTCGGGCTCACCGGCATCAACAAGCAGCCCGTTGACAGACCCGTGCCGGTCCGTGCCCCCGGGCCGAAGACCACCGGCCTACACAGCGGCCTGGTCGGCGACCAGATCTTCGACATCGAGCACCACGGCGGCGACGACCAGGCCGTGTACGCGTACGCTCGGGAGGACTACGACTGGTGGGAATCCCAACTTGGCCGGGTACTGCCGGGCGGGATCTTCGGCGAGAACTTGACCACGGTCGGTGTTGACGTCAACGGTGCGGTGATCGGCGAGATCTGGCGCATCGGTGACCACCTCGAACTTCAGCCGACCTTTGGCCGCATCCCGTGCGCCACCTTCCAGGCAAAGATGGCGGAGCCGCAGTGGGTGAAGCGGTTCACCCGGGAAGATCGGCCGGGTGCCTACCTTCGGGTTGTCAAGCCGGGAGAGGTCCAAGCCGGAGATTCAGTTTCTGTGCTCCACCGGCCGACCCATGGGGTAACAATCGCGGCGGCCTTCCACGCCTACCTGAACGAGCCGAAGTTGCTGCCCGCACTGGCAGAGGTCGAAGGCCTCCCCGACGAACTACGGCAAATGCTACGGAAACGTGCGGGCAGCTGAGGCAGCCAGCAGTAACCGGCGCGCGTCCAACTGGAACGCCGGCTCGATTCGCCCTGGCAAGTTCAGCGGGCGTTGGATCCGGCTGTGCAGCCGGTCAGAGCCAGGGTGCCAACCACAGCCAGTGGAGTCAGAACCAGGGGCGCTGTAGCTCCCCTGTTAGTTAACGCGACCATGCCGGTTGAGCCGACTAGGTAGGCCGTAGAAGGGGCGCGGTGGGCGGGCGACACGCCCGCCCACCGCGGTGCTCATAATTGCCATGGCTCGTCTCGGATGACATCGAGATTGATAAAGCGTGGGCCGTCGGTGCACAGTGGCACGAACGCCTCATGGGTCGCGTTGGTTACGGCCAACTCGGAGTTCACCATCGCATCGTCGTACGAGTCGAATTCAAGGATCTCCATGTAGTGGGTCGGGTCATCACGGTCACGGCAGACCCGCGTACGGGTGGCGGTACGCAGACCGGCACTCCCGTTGATCCACTCGGTGAGGAGCTGGTCCACCGCCTCGGGGCACTCGGTCCGGTAGTCGATTATCTGGATGAATCCCACCCAGGTCTCCCTTCTCGATTTGCGGGATGAACTATCTACTGGGCCGTGGTGACCGGCGGCAGTCCGGCCCGATAGCGGTCAACCAGCGGTGAGCGGTACCACTGCGCGATCTCCAGCAACTGCCGGACCTCCTCGTCGAGGTCGTCACCGGGGGCGCTCGTCAGGTCCTCCTGCTGCACCATCGGCGCGTCGCCTCGGGACTTCGCCGCCACGGCTGCCGCCAGCCAGCAGGCGATAGCCGCAGCTTCCCGTCGCTGCTCGTCGAGCACCTCGGCGGCAACATGTTCCTGCGCCGCGCGCAGCTCTGCAGGAGTGACATGTTCACGCAGCGCCAACATCGCGTCTCGGAGCTCCACGACCCGTCGATACAGCCGCAGCCGTAGCTGACGCACACCGAGCCCGGGCCGAACCGCTTCGAACACGATGTCGGGTACCACCGAGGTGAGCTCTCGCCATAGTGCCTCCAGTTGACGCAAGGCGCGGTAGTGCCGTACCACCCGATGCGCCGTCGCCACCAGCGGCAACGCGGCACCGAACGCGAAGAAGAGACCGGTCACCGCATCGATCGGACCGATCGGATCGAGCCAGGCGGTGTCATCGGTGAGGAGCCAGCCGAGGTTGAACGCCCACGGCAGGCATGCCAACAGCAGCCCGCCGGTCAATGCCCGCAGGCTGATACGCATCGCTCTCGGCGCGACAAGTCGGCTGGCATGCCAGCACAGCCCAACCGCCAACAGATGCGCGACCGTGTGGAACACCGACAAAATGTGCCAGTAGCTCAACGGGATCTCGGGCGGGATGTCGACTGTGGCTGGCTCTGGCCGAGCCGACGCGTAGATCGCGATCATCGTGGCGGAGACCGCCAGCCCCGCTATCGCAACCGGTAGCCGATAGCGGGGGCGCTGCACCAGCATGAGCAGCAGGTACAGCACGCCGATCCCCTTGCCGACGCTCACCAGATGCACGGCCACGAAGACGATGTGCCCGTTGATGACGTCGTAGATCGGGGCCTGCACCTCCGGCCGGTACAGGGTCAGCTCAATCGCGAAAAGCAGGAGCACCGCCCACAGCATGCGGCGCTTGGCATCGTGCAAGGCCTGCGGAAGCAGCAGGGCCGCCACCACCCACATCGACCCCAACCCCACGACCTGCAGCACCGCCATCACGACCGGACTCCCGTCAACTTCCGAAACCCAAGCAGCGCCTCGGCCTCGGCGAGTAGGCCGCTGAAGCGGCTCGGACCCGGCACTTCGCCGATCGCCTCCAACAGGAGCGTCGCCGTCATCTCCGCCTCCTCTTCCTCCGGCTCCGAGTAGTGGACGCGGCCCATGAGGTGCCGGGCCGACTGTGGGTCAAGATTCGGGAAACCACCGTCCGGTAGCACGTTGTCCGACAGCCTTCGCTCGTTATGCCTGAAGATCATGTGCCCCACTTCATGCAAAATGATGTGCCGCTGGTGTAGTGGACTGGTCCGATCGTTGTAAAGAATGTAATCAGTAGTGTCGGTCGCAACCCATATCCCGCTGGCGAATCCCGGCTCTGCCAACACCGGCAGCGGGGTAACGTTAAGTACACGCCCCCGCTGCTCGGCCAAACCCTGCCGAAATTCATCCAGGTCAAACGGAGCGGGAATCCTGAGCTCGCTAATCACTCGCCGACACCGGCGAATCAGGCGCGCCCGTTGCACCCATGCCCCCTCGGTCGCCCCTTGCAGTTGCACTACTGGCCGTGACCGCTTACCCGACAGTCCACACCCCACTGACACGCACAGCGGGATGATCATTACTGGGGAGTATAGAAGCGGACCAACCGGAGGACTAGCCCGCTTTCACCCTGCCACCGTCAGCTCAGACCGGCACCCCAGACCCGCCATCAGCTCAGACCACCGTCAGCTCAGACCACCGGCACCGCCCGGGCCGCCGGCACCTGCACGCCCGCCGGACCAGTTACCAACCTCGATCCGGTAGCGAACATGGGGCACCCCAGCCCGGTCCTGGCCGGGCCCGGCCAGGACCCCACCGAGCTTCTCCACCGCCCGCCGAGAACGAAGATTCGCCGTACCGACGAGAAAGACGACGGTATCGACGAACCGAAAAGCATGGCGCAGCATGAGCTGCTTGAGTTCCTTGTTGTAAAGCCCACCCCAGTGGGAACGCGCAAGGAAGGTCCACCCAATTTCGACCTCGCGCTGATCCGCGTCGTAGCCGTGGTATCGAGATGAACCGACAAGACGGGACTCTCTGGCGTCGACCACCGCCAACGCGCCGCCGGAGGCGAGGGCATCCTGGAAGAAGGCGTGAAAAATGTCCTTCCGGTACCGGTCCGACTGCGGATGCTGTTCCCACAACAGCGGGTCAGCAGCGACAGCAAACAGCTCATCGTAATCTGCCGACTGAAGCGGCCTTACGCTGAGCAGGTCGCTGGTCAGGACGGGCTGGAGTTCGAACGGCATCGCGGGGCTCCGAATCATAGGCGGGACAACCGTGGCCTCATCCACCCAGCGTGGCAAGCAGCCGGGGGAGGCCAGCGAGGTCCGAGATCCGGTGCACACCCGCCGGTACCGGGACAATCGTCGTCCCCGTCGCCCGTGCACGATCAAGCCAGATTCCGACCAGGCCCGCGTCACGAGCAGCCACCGCATCCGTGTCCAACTGATCGCCCACGTAGGCGACAGCATCCGGAGGCAACCCGAGTGCCCGGCAGCCAGCCAGGAACGCCGAGGGGTCCGGCTTCGCCCGGGCCAGCCGGTCCGCGCAGAGCAGCACCTCGAAGTGGTGGCGCAGCCCCAGGGCGGTCAGTCTGCGCTCCTGATGCACGGTGCTGGAGTTGGAGAGGATCCCGTGCCGGTACGGCAGCGCCGCGAGGGTAGCCGTGACGTCCGGGAATGCCGTCCATGCGCGTTCGAACAGCGCCGTGTAGCGCCGGAGCCACGCGTCCGCCTCCACGTCGTCCAGCGTCCGCCCCAGGAACCCGTTTACCCGCTGCCGTTGACACTGCTCGTACGTGAGCTCCCCAGCAGCCAACCGACCGTAGGCGATCTCGGTCGCCTGCTGCCAACGCTCAACCGACGCCGCTGACGCGGGTAGACCCTCCGCCTGGAAGTGCCGCGACAACGCCCGCCGATCCGAGCCTGAGAAGTCGAAAAGGGTGTCGTCAACGTCCCACAACACCGCCTCGATCACAGCTTGAGGCTAGTGCCCTCCGCAACCCACCGGTACTGGTCGCGTCGCCGCCGTACGCGCCCAGCCCCACCCGAGTCCCCCAGGCAGTAGGTTGGGCTCCGGTAGCCCGGGCGCCGGGTCAACGGGATAGCGAGGACAACGCCGTACATGAGCCCATCATGATCTTCCGAACTCTCCTCGCGGTAGCCGGTCTGTTGCTGCTGACCGTGGCTGCCGACCACCTCGTGCTCGGCGCCTCCCGGCTCGCCCACCGGCTACGGATCAGACCCGTCATCGTCGGTGTCGTGGTGATCGGTCTCGGCACCTCGGCACCGGAGCTGCTGGTCTCCGGAGTGGCTGCGGCCCGCGGCGACACCAGCATCGCCCTGGGTAACATTGCGGGCTCCAACATTCTCAACCTGACCATGGTTCTCGGCATCGCCGCACTGGTCGCCAAGGTCACCGTGAAGTCGACGGTGATCTACCGCGAGGCGCGACTCGCGGTCGGGGCAGTGCTGCTCTTCGGGCTCCTGGCCTGGACCGGCCTAACGGTCGTCACCGGTGCGGTGCTGCTGGTCGCCGCCGCCGGCGCGCTGTGGCTGCTGGTCCGGTGGGCGGGCGAGGGCGAAGCGACCCCGCTGGCCCAGGACGTGGTGGAGCACGTGGAGAACGAGAACATCGCCGCGGTCGCCCCGGCTGGTCAAGACGAGCCGGCGCAGCGGCAACCGCTGGCCTGGTGGGATCCGGTCCGCACCGTACTCGGCCTCGTCGGGGTCCTGGCCGGGGCGCAGCTGCTGGTCGTCAACGCCGCCGCCATCGCCACCGACCTCGGTGTCCCCCAACTGGTCATCGGGATCACCCTGGTCGCGGTGGGCACCTCCCTGCCGGAGCTGGTCACCACGATTCAAGCCCAGCGACAGGGTGAGTCGGACCTGCTCGTGGGCAACCTGTTCGGCTCCAACCTGTTCAACAGTCTCGTCGGCGGCGCCGTGATCGCCTTGGCCGCCCCGAGCAGTGTCCCCGGCACCAATGTCGCGCTCGTCCTGGTGATGGGCCTGGCCGCGGTGGCGGCCTGGATGCTGCTCCGCCGGAGCTATTCACTCACCCGCCCGGAAGGCTCGGTGCTGCTCGCGGCGTATGTGCTGACGATACCGCTGCTGCTGTCCACGTAGCCGGCAAGACCGCCACCGCAGGAGAGCGCAGGCCACCCAGCCGGCGTTGGACGGTTTCCTACGAGGTGGGTGCCGACACCTCGCGCAGGCGTCGGCGTAGGTACCGGTGCTCGGCGTCGGTCCCGCACAGCTCGAGCGCCCGACGGTAGGCGACCGCCGCCTCGGAGTGTCGCCCCAGCCGGCGCAGCAGGTCGGCCCGGGTCGCCGGCAGCAGATAGTAGTCATTGAGCTCTCCGGTGGCGGCCAGGCGATCCACCAACGCCAGTCCGGCTCCGGGCCCGTCGGCCATCGCCACCGCCACCGCCCGGTTGAGCTCGACGACCGGGGTGGGTGCCAGGCGGGCGAGTTGCGCGTACAGGCCGACGATCTGTGGCCAGTCGGTCGCCGCCGTGTCGGGCGCCTCGGCGTGGACCGCGGCGATCGCCGCCTGCACCTGGTAGGTGCCGGGGCGGCGCTGGGCCAGTGCCTCTTCGAGCAGGGCGACTGCTTCGGCGATCTGGGTACGGTCCCAGGCCGAACGGTCCTGTTCGGCCAGGATGACCAGGTCGCCGTGCTGGTCGATCCGGGACGAGCGACGGGCGTCGTGCAGCAACATGAGCGCGAGCAGTCCACGGGCTTCGGGCTCAGCCGGCATCAGAGTGGTGAGGAGGCGGGCCAGCCGGATCGCCTCTCCGGAGAGACCTGCGGTCACGAGGTTCGTCCCGGCGGTCGCCGCGTACCCCTCGTTGAACAACAGATAGAGGACTGCGAGTACGGCCGACAGCCGCTCCGGTAGCAGCTGAGCCGGCGGGATCCGGAACGGGATTCGAGCATGGCGGATCCTGCTTTTCGCACGGAACAGCCGTTGCCCCATGGTGTGCTCCGACACCAGGAAAGCTCGGGCGATCTCCGCTGTCCGGAGCCCGGCGAGGTAGCGCAGCATGAGCGCGACCTGCGCCTCCTTGGTGAGCGCCGGATGCACGCAGGTGAACATCAGCTCGAGGCGTTCGTCGGGGAAGTAGCCGACCGGAGTCGGCTCCCCCAGCCGGGACAGGTCCCGCAGCTTTCCGGCCTCCACGGCGGAGCGACGAAGCCGGTCCACCGCGCGATTGCGGGCCGTGGTGGCGAGCCATCCCCCAGGACGGTCCGGTATCCCCTCCGTCGGCCAGCGCGCGAGCGCCGCGGCGAACGCGTCCTGGGCGCACTCCTCCGCCAGCTCCCAGTCCCCAGCGAGCCGGATCAGCATGGCGACGATCCGCCCCCAGTCGTCGGTGTAGGCGGTGGCGACCACCGCGCTGACCCGGCCCGCCTCGATGTCGGTGCTGCGTCCTACTCCCAGAACGGCCTCAGTTCGACCACATTGCTACGCGCCATCGGATGCTTCGACGCAACCTCTACCGCCTCGTCGAGGTCGGCGCAGTCGAGTACGTCGAAGCCGGCGATCACGTCCTTCGTCTCGGCGTACGGGCCGTCGGTGAGCAGGACCTTGCCATCGCGTACGCGAACCGTCGTCGAATCGCTTTCCGGACGGATCGCCTCGCCCAGCAGCCGTACGCCCCGGCCGTCCATCTCCTCGACCCAGGAGTCAACGTCGATCTCGTCTGGTGCGGCACCGACCGGGCGGCCGAGGTCGCCTGCCCCCTCATCGGCCGACCGGTTGACACACACCAGCATCAGGTACTTCATCTACCTACCTTCTTCGCCTCGTCAGCCACCCGCGCCGGGTGGCTGACCCTACGACGAACGGCCTGCCCTGATTTCTACCCGCATCGCCAACCTATTTCAGCCCGGGAAGTCGGCGATGTTGCCACAGGTGTCGCAACATCGCTAGACCGCTTCCAGTCGAATGCGTACTCGATGCCAGGCCCGATGCGCTCAGAGGTACGGAGGTCGTCCGGCAGTGGGACGGCTGAGCGGACCCCTCACCCGCCGTTCCTTGTCGGTTTCGACCGGCGCTGTCAACTGCACTTCCTCTAAAGGGCGTTTCTCCGCATCTATCTGCGTTAGCTCGTCGACACTAGCTTCTGTCCTATTGGCGATGCTTGCCTGCGTGGAGGTAGGAGTAATGCGAAGATTTTGCCAGCGACTAGGCCACAGTGCCGGCGTGGGCCGGGTGGGTCGGGCCATCGTCGGCTGGTTCTTTCTGGCGTTGGCGGTGACAGTCACGCAGGCAGTCGCTGGCGTGTGGCCTGCGGCCGCGCGGAACACGCCGGCACCGTCCAGTGCCGCGTCGGACACCCTCCTGGCCTGGGGGGAAAACGATGACGGCGAGTTGGGCGACGGAACCACCACCGACAGAAACGCACCCGTCGACGTCAACCTGCCCGCGGGCACAGAGGTCACTGCCATCGCCGCCACCGGCGACCACAGTCTGGCGCTGACGTCCACCGGCACCGTCCTCGCCTGGGGCAAAAACGACGACGGTCAGTTGGGCGACGGAACCAACACCAGCAGAAGCACACCCGTAAACGTCGACCTGCCCGCAGGCGTCACCATCACGGCCATCGCCGCTGGCGACGACCACAGTCTGGCGCTGACCTCCACCGGCACCGTCCTCGCCTGGGGAGATAACGACGAAGGTCAGTTGGGCGACGGAACCAACACCAACCGCAGCACACCCGTCAACGTCGACCTGCCACCGGGAACCACCATCACGGCCATCGCTGGCGGCGACGACCACAGTCTGGCGCTTACGTCCACCGGCACCGTCCTCGCCTGGGGCGAAAACGACGACGGTGAGTTGGGCGACGGAACCACTACCGACAAACTCACACCCGTCAACGTCGACCTGCCCGCAGGCGTCACCATCACGGCCATCGCCGCCCACGGCGATTTCAGTCTGGCGCTGACGTCCACTGATGCCGCCCTCGCCTGGGGCAGAAATTTCTACGGTCAGTTGGGCGACGGAACCACTACCGACAAACTCACACCCGTCAACGTCAGCCTGCCCGCAGGCGTCACCATCACGGCCATCGCCGCCGGCGACCAATACAGTCTGGCATTGACTCCCACCGGCACCGTCCTCGCCTGGGGCGCCAACTTCTTCGGTCAGTTGGGCGACGGAACCAACACCAACAGACTCACACCCGTCAACGTCAGCCTGCCCGCAGGCATCACCATCACGGCCATCACCGGCGGCGACCTCCACAGTCTGGCGATCACCTCCACCGGCACCGTCCTCGCCTGGGGCGCCAACCTCTTCGGTCAGTTAGGCGACGGAACCGACACCGACAGCAGCACACCCATCAACGTCAACCTGCCGCCAGCAACCATCATCACGGCCATCGCCGCCGGCGATTTCCACAGCCTGGCCCTAACCGCACCACCAACCTCCACCACCACCCTGCACGTCACCCCCACCAACCCGGCAGCAGATCAGGACACCACCCTCACCGCCACCGTCACCTGCAACATCGACACCCCCACCGGAACCATCACCTTCCACACCAACACCACCACCCTCGCCACCGTCGCCCTGACCACCAACGCCACCGCCACCGCCACCACCACACTCCCACCCGGCACCCACACCCTCACCGCCCACTACACCAGCACCAACACCTGCCCCAACAGCCAATCCCCACCCACCACCGTCACCATCGCCGCACCACCCGACGAACCCGACCTACCCATCACCGGCCCCAACCTCACCACCACCACCGGCACCGCCGCCCTCTCCATCCTGGCCGGCGCCATCCTCAGCTACGCCGCACGCCGACGCCCACCACACCGGACCACGTAGAAACAAGGTGCCACCAGCCCACACCACCACCCTCCCGCCCGACACCTGCCGGAACCGATCGAGGCAGTTCGCCCTGGGCGACCGCCCCATCGCCCTGGCGGCCTGTGAGCCGGCGCGTGACACCGGTGATGACACGCATCTGAACGACAACGACGCCCCGCCATTGGCCTCCCGGCCGGGCGGGGCGTCGTTGACCGCGACAGGTCAGCAGTCGTCGGCGTGTGGGTCACGATCGCAAATTCGCCGGACGCGGCGTTCTCCTTCACCGCCTCAGGTTCTCGGCGAGTCCGACGGGCGGTGGTCTTGACCTCGTTGCTGTCAGCATGGCTGTCAGGCTGGCGATACACGACGGCATCCAGTCGTGGGATGCCTGGTGGAGTTGGAGCCCCCGGCCGGGATCGAACCGGCGACATCTCGCTTACAAGGCGAGTGCTCTGTCCAGCTGAGCTACAGGGGCGTGTTGCCGACGCCAGCATAGCGACTGACGTCCAGTTTTCCCGCGCGGCAGGCCCCGTCAGCACGACTAACGTCGGCAGCACGCCTCGACTGCCATCGTTTCGTGCCCGCCACTGCCTGCTTGACCGTTATGCGTATGGCCCCAGTCCCACCAGCTGCTCCCGTTCTTGGCACGCGGAGGAAACCGATCTACCGTTCAGGGACGCGGTCGACGCCCGTCGCCCGTGGGCCGGGTCGCAGCTGCGGACCGGTCGCTCTTTCACTCGGATCGTCCGGCACGTTCCTGCCGGTGAAAGGAAGCACCCCCATGGCCACGGTTACCTACGCCAAGGCGTCCCGGATCTACCCGGGCACTGAGCGGCCCGCCGTCAACCAGCTCGACCTGGAGATCGGCGATGGCGAATTTCTGGTCCTAGTCGGCCCCTCCGGTTGCGGTAAGTCCACCAGCCTGCGCATGCTCGCCGGCCTCGAGGACGTTGACCAGGGTTCGATCTCCATCGACGACCGGGATGTCACCCACCTGCCGCCGAAGGCCCGCGACATCGCGATGGTCTTCCAGAACTACGCCCTCTACCCGCACATGTCGGTGTACGAGAACATGGCGTTCGCCCTCAAGCTTCGCAAGACCCCGAAGGCGGAGATCGACCGGCGGGTCAAGGAGGCGGCGACACTGCTCCAGCTGGAGGAGTACCTCGGCCGCAAGCCAAAGGCGCTCTCCGGCGGTCAGCGCCAGCGGGTGGCGATGGGGCGGGCGATCGTCCGCGAGCCGCAGGTCTTCCTGATGGACGAGCCCCTGTCGAACCTCGACGCCAAGCTGCGGGTGCAGACCCGTACGCAGATCGCGTCGCTGCAATCCAAGCTCGGTGTGACCACGGTCTACGTCACCCACGACCAGGTCGAGGCGATGACGATGGGGCACCGGGTGGCGGTCCTGCTCGACGGCGAGCTCCAGCAGGTCGACACGCCGCGGGCGCTCTACGACACCCCGGCCAACGTCTTCGTCGCCGGCTTCATGGGCTCGCCGGCGATGAACATCAAGACCGTGCCGCTGACCGACAAGGGCGCCGAGTTCGCCGAGATGCACATCCCGCTGACCCGCGAGCAGGTCGAGGCGGCCCGCGCCGAGGGGGCCGGCGACAAGGTCGTGGTGGGCTTCCGTCCGGAGGACTGCGAGCTGGTCAGCCCGACCGAGGGTGGCCTGCCGGTCACGGTTGAGCTGGTTGAGGACCTTGGGTCGGACGCGAACATCTACGGTCACGCCGCGCTGGAGGGCACCAACGAGCGGTTCGTAGTCCGCACCGACCGGCGCACCATGCCGAACATGGGCGGCACCGTGTTCGTCCGGCCGCAGCCCGGACGCAGCCACCTCTTCAACTCGAAGACCGGCCTCCGGATCTCGTCCTGACCTACGAATCCTGAGCTACGAAAGGGGGGCGGTCCGCTGATGCGGACCGCCCCCCTTTCGTGTGCGGAGTTAGTTCAGGCCTCGGCGGCCCGGCGGCGAGCCACTTCGCCGAGCGTCACGGCCGCCGCGACGCTGGCGTTCAGCGACTCGACGTCGGAGACCATCGGGATCTGGACGGTTAGGTCACAGGTCTGGCCGACCAGCCGGGACAGGCCGCGCCCTTCGGAGCCCACCACCACAACGAGCGGACCAACAGCGGCTTCCAGATGGTAGAGGTCGGTCTCCCCGTCGGCGTCCAGGCCGACCACGACGAAGCCGGCCTCCTTGCATGCTTTCAGTGCCCGGGTCAGGTTGGTGACCTGGGCGACCGGAACCCGCGCGGCGGCACCGGCGCTGGTCCGCCAGGCGGTCGCGGTGATCCCGGCGGCCCGCCGTTCGGGGACGAAGACCCCCTGCGCGCCGAACGCGGCGGCCGACCGGATCACCGCGCCCAGGTTTCGTGGGTCGGTGACCCCGTCCAGCGCCACCAGCAGCGGGGCGGGCTGTTCCAGCGCCGCCGCCGTCAGGTCCTCGAACGGCTCGTACCGGAACGGCGGCACCTGGAGGCCGACGCCCTGGTGCAACACGCCGCCGGTCATCCGGTCCAGTTCGGCGCGGCTGACCTCCAGCATCGCGAGGCCCCGGTCCGCCGCGGTCCGGACGATCTCGCCGATCCGGTCGTCGGTGTTGATTCCCTGCGCCACGTAGAGGGCGGTGGCCGGCACGTTCGCGCGCAATGATTCGAGCACGGGGTTGCGGCCGACCAACAGTTCGGGAGCATCCTTCGCCGGGTTCGTCCGACGACCGGGGGCGACCCGCGGGCCACCGCTGCGGCTGTCTGGCCGGCCCCGGCCGCTCTTGCTGGGGACGCCCCGGCCGCTCTTGTTGGTGGGAACGCCCCGACCGCCACCCTTGCCCCAGGTGGTGTCCTTCGTGCCGGGTTTACCGATCTTCGGGGCGCGCCCCTCCTCGGCCGCGCTCCGCCGCTCCTTCTCCTGCTTCCAGGCGGTGCGCTGGGGCAGCTTCTCGGTGCCCGAGTACGCCTTGTGCCACGGCCGCTCGTCGGCGGGCAAGGTACGGCCCCGCCCCGCGAGGGCGTCCCGCCCCTTGCCGCCGGTGCCCTTCGGGGCACCCGCCTTCGGGGTCAGCCGTCGGCTACGGCGCTGCGAGTTGCCGGCCATCAGTCCTGCTCTCCAATAGTCCAACGGGGGCCGTTGGGGGTGTCCTCGACCACGACGCCGGCCAGCTTGAGCTGGTCGCGGATCGCATCGGCGGCGGACCAGTCCTTGCGGCTGCGCGCCTGCGCCCGCTGCTCCAGGGCTAGCTGCACCAGCGAGTCGACCACGGCGCACAGGTCGTCCGTGCCGCCGCCGGCGCTCCACGCCGGGTCGAGTGGATCGACCCCGAGGATATCCAGCATCGCCCGCACCTGGCCGAGCGCGGTGCGGACCGTCACATCGTCGCCGCCGGTCAGCGCGGTGTTGCCGTCCCGAACCGTCTCGTGCAGCACGGCGAGCGCCGCTGAGGTGTTCAGGTCGTCGTCCATGGCCGCGGCGAACGCTGCGGGCACCACCGCGGGTTGGCCGGCGCCGACCCGCTCGGCGGACCGCTGCACGAAGCCCTCGATCCGCCGGTACGCGACGGCCGCCTCGCGCAGCGCGTCCTCCGAGTAGTCGATCACCGACCGGTAGTGGGCGGCGGCGTAGTAGTAGCGCAGCTCCACCGGACGCACCCCGAGCGAGTCCACGTACGTCAGGTCGAGGGCGTTGCCGCAGGACTTGCCCATCTTCGTGCCGGCGATGTTGAGCAGGCCGTGATGCACCCAGTAACGGGCGAACGGCAGGCCGGCCGCCTGCGACTGGGCGAGTTCGTTCTCGTGGTGCGGGAAGGTCAGGTCCAGCCCGCCGCCGTGGATGTCGAACTCGCTGCCGAGGTAGCGCCAGCACATCGCCGAGCACTCGATGTGCCAGCCGGGCCGGCCCCGACCCCACGGCGACGGCCAGTACGCGTCGGCGGGCTCGCCGGGCTTGGCCCCCTTCCAGAGGGCGAAGTCGCGCGGGTCACGTTTGCACCGTTCGGGGGCGTCGCCGGCGGGCTGCATGTCGCTCGGGGCCTGGTTGGACAGCGCCCCGTACGCGGGCCAGGAGTGCACGTCGAAGTAGACATCGCCGGAGCCGTCGGAGGCCGGGTAGGCGTGGCCGGCGTCGATCAGCTTCGCGATCAGCTGCAGCATCTCCGGGATGTGCCCGGTGGCCCGTGGCTCGTAGGTCGGGGGCAGCACGTTC
Source organism: Salinispora fenicalii (assembly GCF_000514815.1). GTDB lineage: Bacteria > Actinomycetota > Actinomycetes > Mycobacteriales > Micromonosporaceae > Micromonospora > Micromonospora fenicalii. The sequence continues at coordinate 14,363 of NZ_AZWQ01000031.1, read as the reverse complement.
AACGCCCGGTACGCGGCGGTCAGCTTCAGCTCGTTGGCGTAGGCGATCGACCAATACGGCCGGTCCTGCTCCACCGCCTTGACCAGGATTTTGTCGTCGATATCGGTAAGATTACGAATGAAGCGGACCTCGAGCCCGCGTGCCAGCAGCCATCGGCGGAGCACGTCGTAGTTGATGCCGGAGCGAAGGTGACCGATGTGCGGCGGCGCCTGAAGGGTGAGACCACACAGGTAGATCCCCACCTTGCCGGCTTCCCGCGGGACGAAGTCCCGCACCGAACGGGTGGCGGTGTCATACAGGCGTAGGGTCACTAGACAAGGGTATCCGTCCCCGCTTCCTCGGGCCGCCGGGAGCCGGGTCGTACGCTGCTGGCGTGGACACGACCCCCCGACGCAGCAACCCGCCGACCCCGCGGGGCGGCGAGAGCGCACAGACGCTGGACCGGGGGTTGCGCCTGCTGCACCTGGTCGCCGACGCGCCCGGCGGGTTGACCGTCACCGAGCTGGCGGGCCAGCTGCGGATCGGGCGCGCCGCCGTGTACCGGCTGGTCGCGCCGTTGAACGCGCATGGCCTGCTGCGCCGCGACACCGACGGTCGACTCCGCCTCGGCGTAGGGGTGCTGAATCTGGCCCGGCGGGCCCAGCCGCTGCTGGCCGAGGGGGCGCTGCCGGCGCTGCGGCAACTCGCCGAGCAGACCGGGGCGACCGCGCACCTGACCGTGGTCGAGGGCGGTGAGGGCGTCGCGCTGGCGGTGGTCGAACCGAGTTGGACCGCCCTGCACGTGGCGTACCGGACTGGGGCGCGGCATCCGCTGGAGCGGGGGGCGGCCGGGCGGGCGATTCTCGCCGGCCGAGCCGGCGTGGCCGAGCCGGTGGACACGGCTGGGGAGTTGCAGTCCGGGGCGTACGGGGTGGCTGCGCCCGTGCTGGGCGTACCGGGGCTGGAGGCGAGCGTCGGTGTGGTCTCCCTGACGCCGCTGGACACCGAGACGATCGGCGGTCAGGTCCGCACGGCCGCCGGCACCGTCGCCGACGCGCTGCGCTGAAGCCGACGTGCCGCGCTGACCGGTTGGGGCCCACGCGGTGCGCTGAGCCGGAAGGCCCGGCCGACCTGTCGGGTCGGCCGGGCCAGTGCTCGGTCCGCCTTACGGCCGGCCGTGCGACTTGAGCGGGGTGGTTACCGCCTCGTACGCGTCGATGACGCCGTGCCCGTAGAAGCCGTTGAAGTTGCGCCCACCGTCGCAGTACGCGTCGTAGGTCTCGTCGCGGCCCTCGTCACGGTACTGCTGTAGCCGCGGGTTCGGGCAGGCCTGCTCGGTGGCGGTGCGGTAGAGGTGCTGCTCGACCAGGTCCGGGGCCAGACCGTAGCCGTTGCGGCCCTGCTTCTTCCCGTGCTTGCTGACGATCAGCGCGGCCACGCCCGAGGCGTGCGGCGACGCCATCGAGGTGCCCTGGAGGTAGCGGTAGTAGCCGCACTCACCGGTGCTCTTGCAGTCCTTGAAGATGAGCCCTTCGGCGCTCGGATCGATGTTGCCGTCCGCGTCCACCAGGCCGTCTTCCTTGAGCACCTTCTCCGGGTAGGTGGAGAGGATCAGGTTGGGGAAGGTGCGGAAGGTGTCCGTGCCGAAACCGTCGCGGAACCAGCCGCCGGGAGCGGCGATACCGATCCGCTCGGTGCCGTAGTTGGAGTAGGCGGCCTTCTTGCCCGAGGGGCCGACGGCGGAGACGCCGATCACGTGCGGCCCTTCGGTCGGCATGTTCCAGCAGCTGTCATTGTCGATCTCACGCGGGTACGGCGGGGTGTCACCGAAGTCCGGGCTGGACGTGTCGATCCGGGGGTCGCCCAGGTCCTCGTGGTTGTTGCCGAGGGAGCCGACCAGGGTGACGCCCTGTTCGTGGGCGAAGTTCAGGGCCCGCTTCATCGCCTTGATGATGGCCCGCTGCTCAGCCTGGTGTTCGGGCGAGTCGGCCGGGTTGGCGGTGCAGTTGTAGAGCCACGGGTCGACGTAGAAGGACATGTTCACCACGTCGAGCCCGGCCCGGCCGGCGTGCATCAACGACTGGACCACCGGCTCCAGGAAGAAGTAGCCGGAGTCCTGGCCGCCCTTCAGCTCCACCAGCGAGACGTTCGGCGCGACCCCGGAGAGGCCGAAGCCGTTGGCGGCGGCGCCGATGGTGCCTGCCACGTGGGTGCCGTGGCCGCCGTCATCGGTGCCGACCGGGTCGAGGCAGCTCGCCACCTCGCACTCACCGTCGACCTCGGGCATGTCCGGCGCGAAGTTGCGGGACAACGCCCAGTTGAAGTTCGGTGCGATGTCGGGGTGGCTGGCGTCGACACCGGTGTCCAGCACGCCGACGGTGACGCGCCGGTCGCCGGACTCCTTCTTCCGGGCCTTGTCGGCGCGGATCATGTCCAGGCCCCACAGCTTGTCGTCCAGCGGGTCCATCTTCTTGCCCTTGCCGGAGCCCTTGCCCTTGCCAGAGTCCTTGCCCTTGCCGGAGCCCTTGCTGTTGATGGTGGTCAGCAGCGCCTCCTGCTCGACCGGGTCCAGCTTGGGCTTACGGCCGATGGCCTTCTGCTCGACGGCACCGATCAGGTTGTCTGCCTCGGCAATCCGATCAGTAAAGTCGGCTTGGTCGCTGGTCACCTGGAACACGCCGACATCATCGATCCGGGTTACGACGGCGCCCCCGGCTGCTTGGATCTCCGCCAGGGCCGCCTCGGCGCTGACGCCGTCCTCCGCGACCACAGTGAAGGTTTCGCTGCTGCTCGGTGCGGCGCCGGCGGGGACACTCAGACCCGTGACCGTCAACGCCAGGCCCGTCACGGTAGCGACGGCGCCTGCGGTGAAGCGTCTACTCACATCGGATCCTCTCGTTGCGGGACGTGGCAGTCATCGAACAGCACTGTCGACGTTTGCACCAGAGGCCTTTCCGATTGCGCCCCGAAGATCGTCTTCGTCCGCAAGAGCAGCCAAGACGGCAGGAAGATCCGTCAAAGTAGACAGCTCCGCGTCTGGCCGCACCCCCGGTGGGCAGGATCGACCATCGCGGCTAAGCCAGACTCCACGCAGCCCGGCGTTCTGCGCCCCGACCACGTTCTGGACGATCCGCCGACTCCGCGAGCGCCGGCAGCGCATCGGGGAAGGGAGCCGCCGGGCGGAGGTCGAGCAGGGTTTCGTCCGCATCGAACACCGCCGTTCTCAGCATGGCGTCGAGCTTGCCAGGGTCAACCGCGGGTGGCGAGTGCCGGTTTCTGCCCCTGCTCCACCATTGGGGTCTCGCGTGGCTCGTCGAGGCGGACCAGGGCCACCCCGGCGACGATCAGAGCCCCACCGACGAGCTGCACCGCGGTGGGCAGTTCGGTCAGCACCAGCCAGGCGATGAGCACGGCGAACATCACCTCGGTCAGCCCGACGAAGGAGGCCAGCCGGGCACCGAGGAGACGGGTCGAGGCAACCCCGGTGAGGTACGCGAGCACGGCCGCGACCAGCACCAGCCCCGCCACCGGCACCAGCCAGCTGGTGCGCTGCCCGGCGAAGTCCACCGGGCCGGTGTACGTCCGCAGCGGCAACACCCCGACCAGCCCGAGAAGGAGCAGCACACCGGCGCCGACCGCCATCCCACCGGAGGCCAGCACCACCGACGGGAGGTTCGCGTCCATCCGGCCGGCGAGCACGAAGTAGCCGGCGAGCCCGACAGCCGCGCCGAGTCCCCAGAGCACACCCACCGGGTCGAGCCGCCCGGCCCCGGCGAGGTCGAGCACGAGGCCGAGCCCGGCCAGGGCGACGACCGACCCGGCGACGGTGAGCCGGCGGGGTCGTTGCCCGTGGGCCAGCCACATCCAGCCGACCACCACCACGACGGCCAGGTACTCCAACATCAGCGCGACGCCGACCGGCAGGTAGCGCACCGCGTTGAAGAAGCACACCTGGGCGAGGGCGACGCCGAGCAGCCCGAACGCACCGATCGAGGCGGCGTTGCGCCGGAGGATCGACCAGCGGCCGCGCAGCGCCAGCACCGCTGGCACCGTCAACACCAGGGCAGCGAGGCCGACCCGGACGACCACCGCCGCCTCGGCGGACCAGCCGGCGTCGATCAACGAGCGGGCGAACGTCCCGGAGGTCGCGAAGGTCAGTGCCGAGAGCACCGCCAGCAGGAGGCCGGCGCTGCCGCGCGGGGGTTGACGCATGGGTTTCTCCTTGGCAACAACACCATGTCATGAGCAAAATGAGGCAACGCTGATGACGCTAGGCTGCCGCCATGACAGGAGTCAAGTTGCTTTTTGCCCATGACACCGAACATTCATTGATCGCCGCCGCGGCCCTGGTGAACACCGACGGCAGAGCCGGCGACGACCTGCCCGACACGGCCGCGCTGAACAACTTCTTCATCGCGCACGCGTACAGCGGCCGACACGAGCACACCGACGACGAACTGCGGGCGGTACGCGAGCTGCGTCCCCGGCTGCGCCGGATCTGGCACAGCGACACCGACGAGATCGTGTCCATCGTCAACGGGCTGCTCCGGGAGAACTCCGCCCTACCCCAGCTCATCACGCACGACAACGAGCCGTACCACCTGCACGCGGTGCCCCGGGACGCGCCGCTCGCGACCCGGATGGCGGTGGAGTCCGCCATGGCGATGGTCGACCTCGTCCGCAGCGGCGAACTGGGCCGACTACGAAGCTGCGACCATCCCGAGTGCGGCAACGTCCTGGTCGACCTGTCGCGAAACCGATCCCGCCGCTTCTGCGACGCCGGCTGCGGCAACCGGGCCGCCGTCACCGCCTACCGCGCCCGCAAGACCACCAGCCGCTCCTGAGCCGGCCACCGCGCCGATCCGCCACAACTAGTTCTCACCGTTGCATTACCGGGTTCGGTGGCCGGGGCCCCAACCGGGCATCCTGAACAGGCACGGCCGCACGGGCGGCACAGCGAGGAAGGCTGGATTGGGTGGAAGAGTGGGATCTTGTGGTCCTCGGTGGCGGCACCGCGGGGCTCGTGGCAGCCAAGACCGCCGGCCGGTTCGGTGCCCGGGTGCTGCTGGTCGAATCCGAGCGCACCGGGGGTGACTGCCTCTGGACCGGATGCGTGCCCAGCAAATCGCTGATCGCCGCCGCGCACGCCGCGCACGCCGTCCGCACCGCCGACCGGTACGGGGTGCAGACCGGCCCGCCGAAGGTCGACGACGCCGCCGTGCTCGCCCACGTACGGGCATCGATCACCCGAATCGAGCCGGTGGACTCCCCCGCGGCGATCAGCGCCACGGGGGCGACGGTGGTGGCCGGCCGAGCGAAGTTCACCGGACCGGGGACGCTACAAATCACCGACGACGCGGGCACCCGACCAGCCCGGTTCCGCTGGGCACTGATCGCCACTGGTGCCGCGCCGGCCCTACCCACCGTGCCCGGCCTCGCCGAGGCCGACCCGCTGACCACCGACACGCTCTGGGACCTCACCGAGTTGCCCCGGCGGCTGGCGATCCTCGGCGGCGGCCCGATCGGCTGCGAGCTGGGCCAGGCCCTCGCCCGGCTCGGCGTCGAGGTCACCCTCATCGAGCTGGCCGACCGGCTACTGGGCAAGGAGGAGCCGGAGGTCGGCGCGCTGATCGCCGAACGGCTCCGCACCGAGGGCGTGACCGTGGTGACCGGGACCGGCGTCGACCGGGTCGCCGGCGGCACGCTCCACCTCAGCAACGGCCCAACGGTCGAGGTCGACCGGATCCTGGTCGCCACCGGACGTCGACCGCGCAGCACCGACCTGGGCCTGGCCGCCGCCGGAGTGCGCTGCGCCGAGCAGGGGCACGTCGTGATCGACGGCATGATGCGGACCAGCAACCGGCGGATCTTCGCCGCCGGTGACGTCACCGGCACCCTCCCGTTCACCCACGTCGCCGGGGTGCAGGGCGGATACGCCGCCACCAACGCGCTGCTCGGGCTGCGCCGCCGCATCGACTACGCCGCCGTACCGTGGGTGACCTTCACCGACCCGGAGGTGGCGCGCGTCGGGGCGACCCTCGCCCAGGCCCGCCAGCGGCACGGCACCCGAGCACGTGCGGAACGGCTCGCCCACGACCACGTCGACCGGGCGATCACCGACGGTCGTACCGACGGATTCACCCAGCTGGTGAGCGGGCCGGGCGGCCGGCTCCTCGGCGCCACCGTCGTCTCGCCCCGGGCCGGTGAGACGATCGCCGAGCTCGCCGCCGCGATCCGGCGCGGCGCGAAGGTACGCGACGTGGCCAGCACCGTGCACCCCTACCCGACGTACGGGGACGGGCCGTGGAACGCCAGTCTCGCCCAGCTCCGCGCCGACCTGACCGCGCCGCTGCCGACCCGGGCGATGACCGCGCTCCGCACCCTGCGCCGCGCCCTGCACCCGATCCGGGGTGGGAACCGATGACCGACGAATCAGCCCAGCCCGCGGCGACGTCACGGCTCGTCCGGATCGTCGGCTCACCGTGGCCGAGGCTGGCCTTCCTGGTGGTCCTGCTGGCCGGCGCGGCGACGCTGCTGGCCACCCAGGGCACCCCGGACGTGGAGACGCTGCAGGACCGCGTCGCCGCCGCCGGGCCGTGGGCACCGCTGCTCTACATCGTCGGGTACGCCCTGGGCACCGTGCTGCTGGTCCCCGGGGTGCTGCTCACCGCGGCTGCCGGGGCGCTGTTCGGGGTGGTCGGCGGATCAGTGGTGGTGCTGGTGGGGGCGACCCTGGGAGCGGTGGCGTCGTTCCTGCTCGGCCGGCTGCTGGGTCGCCCGGCCGTGGAGCGGCTCGTCGGCGGCCGGCTGCACCGCCTGGACCAGTTCCTGGCGCGGCGCGGGCTGATCGCGGTGATCGGGCTGCGACTCGTGCCGCTGGTCCCGTTCGCGCTGCTCAACTACGGCTCCGGGGTGACCGCCGTCCGGCTGCGCGACTACGCCCTGGGCTCGGCGATCGGTATGACGCCGGGAATTGTCGCCTACACCGCGGTCGGTGGCTCGCTGACCGATCCCACCTCGCCGCAGTTCCTCGCCGCCGTGGCCGGTCTGGCCGCGCTGACCCTGGCCGGTGCGGCGGCGGCCCGCCGGGTCCGGCGCCGGGACTCCCGCCCGGTGCCGGCCACCGAGGGCACCACCTGATGATCGACGCACGTCTGCGACCGGTCCTGGCCAAGACCCTGGACCGGTTCGCCGCCGCCGTGGACCGGCCGTGGGTGACGCCCGGCCGGTTGACCGCCGCCGGCCTGGCCCTGGGCCTGGCCGCGAGCGCCGCCGCGGCGGCCGGCTGGTGGTGGCCGGCGCTGGTGGCGTGGCTGGTGTCCCGGCTCGCCGACGGCCTCGACGGCCCCCTCGCCCGCCGCCGCGGCACCGCCTCCCCGTTGGGCGGGTTCCTCGACATCGTCGCGGACTTCACCGTGTACGGGGCGTTCGTCGCCGGAGTCGCCGTCGGCGCTGCCGGGCCCGCCACCCCGTTCCTGGTCCTGCTGGTGACCTACTACGTCAACGGGGCGACGCTGCTGGCGTACTCGTCGATCGCCGAACGGGTGGGCCGGCAACGCGGTGACGAGCGGTCGCTGCACTTCCTCGGCGGACTGGCCGAGGGCGCCGAGACCATCGCCGTACACGCCCTCTTCTGCCTGCTGCCCGGCTTCGCCGGCCAGCTCGCCTGGGGTTGGGCCGCCGTGGTCGCCATCACCGCCGGGCAACGCGTCGTGCACGCTGTCCGTACCCTGTCCGAGCCCGCCGGGAGGCCCACCCGATGAACCGACGATGGCGCGCGGTGGCGACGCTGACCGCCGCCGGCCTGCTCGCCGCCGGCTGCACCGCCGGCACCGGCGACGTCGACCCCGCCCCCCGCGACTTCGCCCAGGTGCTGCAGGAGGCCCGCGGGCAGACGGTCAACCTCTTCATGTACGGCGGCGACGACGGCGCCAACCGCTATGTCGACGAGGTCGTCGCCCCGGCCGCCCGCGAACGGCTCGACGTCCGGATCAACCGGGTACCGATCACCGACACCGCCCTGGCAGTCAACAAGGTCCTCGGCGAGAAGCAGGCCGGCCGCGGCTCAGGCGGATCGGTGGATCTGGTGTGGATCAACGGGGAGAACTTCCGCACCGGCAAGCAGGCCGGGCTGTGGCAGTGCGGGCTGGTCGAGCTGTTGCCGAACATGCGCTACGTCGACTGGTCCGAGCCGACGGTCGCCAACGACTTCGGCACCCCGGTCGAGGGGTGCGAGGTGCCGTGGAGCCGCGCCCAGTTCGCGTTCAGCTACGACTCCGCGCGGGTCAGCGACCCGCCGACCAGCGTCGCCGGGCTGCTGGACTGGATCCGCGCCCACCCAGGCCGGTTCACCTACCCCGCCCCGCCGGACTTCACCGGCTCGGTCTTCGTCCGGCATGCCCTCTACCACCAGGCCGGCGGGGTCGACCAGATCCCGGACGACTTCGACCAGGCCGCCTACGACCGGCTCACCCCGCCGCTGTGGCAGACCCTGCGCGAGCTGCGGCCCGCCCTGTGGCGTGCGGGTGAGACGTACCCGGCCAACGAGAAGGAGCTCAACGACCTGTACGCCAACGGGCAGGTCGACTTCACCATGACGTACGGGCCGGCGCAGGTCACCAGCCTGGTCGAACGGGGACAGTTCCCGGCCACCACCCGTACCCTGCTGCTGGACGAGGGCACCATCGGCAACACCAACTATCTCGCCGTACCGGCCAACGCCGCCAACCGCTCCGCCGCCCTCGCCCTGGCCGACCTGATGCTCTCCCCCGAGTTGCAGTACGAGAAGGCCCGCCCCGACGGGTGGGGCCAGTACCCGGCCGTGAACCTCGACAAGCTCGACGTCGAGTGGCGGGACCGCTTCGCCGCCCTGCCCACCTCGGCTCAGGTGCCAAGCTACGACCAGCTGTCGCGTAACAGCCAACCGGAGCTACGGGCGCAGTGGCTGCCGCCGTTGGAGGAGGGCTGGCGACGCGAGGTACTGCAACAGTGAACCACCGCCGCACCGGGCTCCTGCTGATCCTGCCGGCGCTGGCCACCGTGGTGCTGCTCTTCGGCGGCGGCCTCGGCTACGGGTTCGCCCAGAGCCTCGGCCTGGCCGGGTTCACCGACACGCCGGTCGGCCTGGCCGCCTACCAGCGGGTGACCGACGGTCCGGCGTTCACCGACGGACTGCTGCTGAGCCTCTGGATCTCCACCGTCGCCACCGGGCTCGCCGTCGCCCTCGGTGTCGCCGCCGCCCTGGCCCTGCGCCGCACAGCCGCGGGCCGACGCACGGCCACCTTCCTGGCCCAGCTCGGGCTGCCGGTGCCGCACCTGATCGGCGCGGTCGCGATCGGGCTGCTGCTGGCCGACTCCGGCCTGCTGGCCCGCGCCGCCCGTACCGTCGGCGTCGCGCTGCCCGCCCTGGTCGCCGACCCGCACGCGGTCGCCGTGATCGCCGAGTACGTGTGGAAGGAGGCGCCGTTCGTGCTGATCGTCGTCCTCGCCGCGCTCGGCGGTCCGGTAGCCGAGCACGAACGGGTCGCCGCCACCCTCGGCGCCCGCCCCCGGCAGGTGCTGCGGCACGTGACCCTGCCCCTGCTCGCCCCGTCGATCCTGGCCGTGGCGGTGCTGATCTTCGCCTTCACCCTCGGCGCGTACGAGGTGCCCGCCCTGCTCGGCCGCGCCTACCCGCAGCCGCTACCGGTCCTGGCCTACCAGCGGTTCACCGCCGCCGAACTCTCCGGCCGGGCCGAGGGCGTCGCCGTCGCCCTGCTGATCGCGGTCATCGCCGTCGCGGCGGCGCTCGCGTACACCGGGGCCAGCCGGCGTGCCGTCGGCCGGGTGACGGGAGCGCGGCGATGACGGAAGCGGGGCCGGCGACGGGATCCCGGCCAGTACGGGAAGCGCGACCGGGGCGGGGAGCGGTGCAGGAAGCGGGGCCGGTGGCGGGAGCGCAGCTGGTTCAGGGAGCGGGGCGGCCCCGGCGGCCGCTCGGCGCGGCGTTGGCCCGCCCCACGGTACTGATCCTCACCGGCCTCTGGGTGGCGGGGCCGCTGCTGCCGCTGGCAGTACAGGCCTTCACCGACCAATGGTTCTACCCCGACCTGTGGCCGGCTCGCTGGTCGCTGGTCGGCTGGGAGCAGGCGCTCGGCCCACAGTCCCGCCTCGCCGAGGCCGTCGCCACCTCCATCAGCATCGGTGCCGCCGTCGCCGCCCTCGCCACCGTCCTCGGGGCCGCCGCCGGGCGCGCGTTGGCCTGGCACCGGCTGCCGGGGAGACGGCTGATCGAGCTGGTTCTGCTCGCCCCGGTGCTGGTACCCCCGTTCGCCGTCGCCATGGGCGCGCAGATCGTCTACCTGCGCGCCGGGCTCGCCGACTCGCTCGCCGGCGTGGTCCTGGCCCAGCTACCCGCCGCCACCGCGTACGCCACACTGCTGATGTCCGGGGTGTGGGCCGGCGTCGACCCGGCTCTGGAACGGCAGGCCCGCACCCTCGGCGCCGGGGCGTGGCGGGCGTTCCGCGAGGTCAGCCTCCCCCAGCTGCGTGGCGGTCTGGTCGTCGCCGCCATGTTCGCCTTCCTCATCTCCTGGAGCGACTATCTGTTGACCCTGCTCATCGGTGGTGGCGTCGTCACCACGGTGCCGCTGCTGCTCTTCGCCACCGCCGCCGGCAGCGGCAACCAGGCCGCCACCGCCGCCATCGCGCTGGTCGCCGTCGCCCCGCCCCTGCTGCTGACCGCCCTCGCCGCCCGGCAACTCGCCGGCCGCGACACCGCCTTGCTCGGAGTCGGCCGATGACCACCGACATCACCATCGCCGACCTGGACCACACCTACCCCGGCGCGACCACGCCGACGCTGCGCCGGGTCAGCCTGGAGGTGCCGGCGGGCACCCGTACCGCCGTCCTCGGGCCCTCCGGCAGCGGCAAGTCCACCCTCCTGTCGATCGTCGCCGGGCTGAGCGCCCCCACCGGCGGCGACGTCCGGGTCGCCGGCCACAGTGTCCTGCGCCAGCCCCCGCACCGGCGCGACCTCGGCGTCGTCTTTCAACGCCCGCTGCTCTTCCCGCACCTCACCGTGGCCGAGAACGTCGCCTTCGGGCTGCGCATGCGCGGCACCGACCGCGCTGCCATCCGGCGGCGGGTCGCCGAGCTGCTCGACGCCGTCGCGCTACCGGGCTACGGCGAGCGGCGCAGCAGCGAACTCTCCGGCGGCCAGCAGCAACGCATCGCCCTCGCCCGCGCCCTGGCCGTCCGCCCCGGGGTCCTGCTGCTCGACGAGCCGTTCAGCGCCCTCGACCCGCAGCTACGCGGCGACATGCGGGCACTCCTCACCGAGCTGCACCGGCGGGAGGGCAGCACCACCCTCTTCGTCACCCACGACCGCGACGAGGCCACCGACGTGGCCGACACGGTCACCGTGCTTCTCGACGGCCGGGTCGCGCAGCACGCCCCACCCGCCGACCTGTTTCGCCGGCCCACGACCCTGGCTGTCGCCCGATTCCTGGGCGGCGCCGGCAATGCCATCCCCGGCACCGCTTCCCCCGGCCACTTCGACTGCCCCCTCGGCCGCCTCCGCCTCGACACCGACCACCGCGGAGCAGGCCTGCTCCTCATCCGCCCGGAAGCCATCGTGGTCGGGGACCAGCAGGGGGACAATGTGGTGCCGGCGACCATCACCGCCGTCACCGACCGGGGCACCCACCTCGACATCCAGGCCACCAGCGGCGGAGTCACCCTGCACCTCACCACCGGGCCGGCAGCACCGCTGCGCCCCGGCGACGGCACCTCCCTCTGGCTACCCCCGACCCACCTCAGCGTGGTCGCCCCTTAGTCACGGCAGGACCGCGTCGGGCTTACTCCTCGCCGACGTCACCGGCCATGATGGACCACCAGAGGTCCGGGCTGATAGTCAACCGTCTTCGGCCGGCCAGCGGGCGTCGCGAGGGGATTCCATCCGCCCGCGTCACGCTGATGTTTGCCACAGTGGGCAGGGGTGCTAACGTACCGCTGGTCGATAGGAGAAATTGTGCCGAGGCTTAACCAGATAATCGCGGTCGAAAAGGGCGTCAAGAGCAAGTCGTTCGCGGACTGGACTGAGGCACACCATGCCCTGCAGAAGACCGCTCCGTTGGCAGGCATCTCGCGCACCTACCAGCCCAAGGACGAGGAAGGCGAGCAACTGCCGGCCGAGTCGACGCGGGTGCAGATCAAGGCCGAGGACATCCTGCGGCAGGTCTCGACAACGCTCACACGCCTTCTTGACGTTACGGCCACCAAGGACTGGACCAACTGTGTGGCGCACGCCGACATCGTGGTCGACGGTCAGACCGTAGCCAGCGGCGTACCAGTCACATACTTGCTGTTTCTTGAGAAGCAGCTGGTCGACTTGCACACCTTCGTCAAGAAGCTGCCAGTCCTGGACGCTGCTGAGTCGTGGGTACGTGACGAGTCCACCGACAGTTGGCGGACCGAGTCGGTACGTACCATTCGGACTAAGAAAGTTCCGCGCAACCACGTGAAGGCCGAGGCCACGGAGAAGCACCCGGCCCAGGTTGAGGTCTACTACGAGGATGTGGCCGTCGGTTACTGGACGACGGTGAAATTCTCCGGAGCCCTGCCAGCCAAGCGGGTCAACGAAATCCTCGACCGCGTCGTGGCGCTGCAAGCAGCGGTCAAGTTCGCGCGGGAGGAGGCCAACAATACCGAGGCCGTTGAAAAGCGGGTAGGCGCAGCGGTCTTTGACTACCTGTTCGGGTAGCCGTCATAGGTTCCCCTGTGGGAGCGCAGGGGTGCGCCAAGGGCGCAAAGCTGAAGCTGAAGCTTAAACTGACGAACGCGGTCCAGTGCAGGTTCGATCCCTGCCCCCGGCACTTCTCGGGTCGGGGTAGCCCAACTGGCAGAGGCAGCCACGGTCAATCTCAGATTATCGCTCCAACTTCAGTATTCGCCACTGAACACCGGGTCGAACGAATGTGGACGCTGATCGTCGGATGCTGGTTCAAGTCCAGCTCGCCGCTCCAACATGCGGCGATAGTTTAACGGTAAAACCTGATGTCGTAACGAATGATCTGCATTCTTAAAAGTGTCGGTGTGCAAAAATCGGTGGCAAACCGAGGCCCGGGGATTGGACATATCCCCGGGCCTCACCATGGCGAGTTCAGGCAGTCCCGGTATTTGATCTTGGTAGATCAGTGGGGCGTGGTCCACGCCGATGCCCACGGTGGGGTACGCCGGTGAGTCGACGGGGCGCCGGAATGTCGGTGCGTGATGATGACATCGGCGGAGGCGAGCCGCTTGCGCTCATGACACCTCGGCACCCGGAGAGGTGGGCAGGGGCGCTATTCCCGGCTCGCGAAACAGGATGCCAGCAACCGGTGGGGGTGCCATGGGAAAAGTAGTGCTAGATATGACGATGTCGGTAAATGGCTGCATTGCCGGGCCGGACGGCGGGCCCGAAGGGCTGCATGACTGGTTCTTCGCCCCCTCGCCGGAGAGCCAGGCGATCGTCGAGGAGCTGCAGCGCAGCATGGGCGCGATGGTGATGGGGCGACGCACCTACGACCAGGGCGCCAGCCAGGACGGGTTCGTGGACAACCCGTTCCTGGTCGAGCACTTCGTCGTCTCGCACAGCACACCGGAGCAGGTGGCCAAAGGGGACACCGTCTTCCACTTCATCCCGGACGTGGCCGAGGCGGTGGGCCGCGCCCAGGTCGCCGCGGGAGAGCGCGAGGTCATCATCGGCGGCGGCGCCCAGCTCGCCCAGCAGTGCCTGGCTGCGGGGCTCGTCGACGAGATCCGGCTGGCGGTACGGCCCATGGTGATCGACGACGGGATCAAGCTGTTCGACGCCACCGCCCTGCGGTTGGAGAACATCGGTGCGATCGATACGCCCCAGGCGACCCACCTGCGATTTCGGATCCTGCGCTGAGCTGTGATGTTCCCTGGGCGGGCCAGGGCCACGCCCAGGGAACATCGACCCGCGCCACGCCGGCCTCGGCTAACTCAACGTGACACTGCGTCGAGGACCGCCGTGGCCTCGACCTCGACCAGCAGGTCGGGGCCGGCGAGCGCGCTGATGCCCAGGCCTGTCAACGGGGCGGCCAGGGTGACGCCCAGCTTCGCCGCCGCCCGCGCGATCCCCTCTCCCAGGAGCGCCATCTTGTCGGGCGTCCAGTCGACGACGTACACGGTCAACTTCGCCACATCATCGAAGGAGCCGCCGACCTCGGCCAGGGCGGTGGCGACGTTGAGGTAGCACTGCTCGACCTGGGCAGCGAGGTCGCCCACGCCAACCGTGTTCCCGTCGGCGTCGACGGCGACCTGGCCGGCGAGGAAGACCAGCCGCGACCCGGTGGCGACCGCCACCTGCGAGTAGAGGTCGACCTTCGGTAGCCCTTCGG
>NZ_KI911473.1:88777-89684 GCF_000514815.1 Salinispora fenicalii | reverse complement strand
TAATAGGCCGAGGACTTGACTACTAAGTTGCTACGCGTCCACTGTGTATCTCTTGACAAACAAACATTGCCTGTGATGTTAGGTGTGTTTGATATGTCGATATGTGTTACGGCGGTCATGGCGGAGGGGAAACGCCCGGTTACATTCCGAACCCGGAAGCTAAGCCCTCCAGCGCCGATGGTACTGCACTCGGGAGGGTGTGGGAGAGTAGGACACCGCCGGGCAAAACTTCAGTTGAGGGCCGACCCTACCCGGGTCGGCCCTCACTGCGTGCCGCCATCACCGGCCTAATCAGGAAGGATGAACCTGTGAACTCAGGACCGCACGGCGGCGACCACACCCGTCGACACGAAGACCGTCCAACTGGTCGTGACGGTGCGTCACGTCGTGACGGCCGCCCCTCCTACCGGGATGACAGAGGCGCTGAACGTCGCGGCGAACGTGGCTACCAGGGTGGTGACCGTCGTGAGGGTGGCTTCCGCGGCGGTGAGCGCCGTGAGGGCGGTAGCCGGGGCGGCGACCGCGGTGGCTATCGAGGCGGTGAGCGCCGTGAGGGCGGTAGCCGGGGCGGCGACCGCGGTGGCTATCGAGGCGGTGAGCGCCGTGAGGGCGGCTTCCGTGGTGGTGACCGCGGTGATTTCCGGGGCGGTGAGCGTCGCGAGGGCGGCTTCCGTGGTGGTGACCGGGATGGCTTCCGGGGCGGTGAGCGCCGTGAAGGTGGCTACCGTGGCGGTGACCGCGGTGGTGAGCGTCGCGAGGGCGGCTTCCGTGGTGGTGACCGGGATGGCTTCCGGGGCGGTGAGCGCCGTGAGGGCGGCTTCCGTGGCGGTGACCGCGGTGGTGAGCGCCGTGAAGGTGGCTTCCGTGGTGGTGAGCGCCGTGAGGGCGGCTTCCGTGGTGGTGACCG
>NZ_KI911473.1:0-88757 GCF_000514815.1 Salinispora fenicalii | reverse complement strand
GGTGACCGCGGTGGTGAGCGCCGTGAAGGTGGCTTCCGTGGTGGTGAGCGCCGTGAGGGCGGCTTCCGTGGTGGTGACCGGGATGGTTTTCGGGGCGGTGAGCGCCGTGAAGGTGGCTACCGTGGCGGTGACCGCGGTGATTTCCGGGGCGGTGAACGCCGTGAAGGTGGCTACCGTGGNCGCCGTGAAGGTGGCTACCGTGGCGGTGACCGCGGTGATTTCCGGGGCGGTGAACGCCGTGAAGGTGGCTACCGTGGTGGTGACCGCGGTGGTGAGCGTCGTGAGGGCGGCTACCGCGGTGGTGACCGGGATGGTTCCCGGGGCGGTGAGCGTCGCGAGGGCGGCTACCGCGGTGGTAACCGGGGCGGTGAGCGCCGTGAGGGTGGCTACCGTGGCGGTGACCGCGGTGATTTCCGGGGCGGTGAGCGTCGCGAAGGTGGCTACCGTGGCGGTGACCGCGGTGATTTCCGGGGCGGTGAGCGTCGCGAAGGTGGCTACCGTGGTGGTAACCGGGGCGGTGAGCGTCGTGAGGGCGGCTTCCGTGGCGGTGACCGGGATGGTTTCCGGGGCGGTGAGCGCCGCGAGGGCGACTACCGGGACCGCGACCGCCGTGCGGAGCGCCGGTCTGAGCCTGATGCCCCGGTAGGGCCGGAGCTTCCTGAGGAGATCGTTGCCACCGACCTAGACAAAGATGTCCGTGCCGAACTGCTCGCCCTAGCTAAGCCGACCGCCGAGAAGGTGGCCCGGCACCTGGTTGCAGTCGGGCAGTTGATTGACGAGGACCCAGCTGAGGCGCTGGCTCATGCCCTCGCAGCCCGGCGGCTCGCTGCGCGTATCGCCGCCGTCCGTGAGGCAGTCGGCCTGGCCGCGTACCACGCCGGTGAGTGGCAGACGGCGGTCGCCGAACTGCGGACGTACCACCGGATGACCGGTCTGCAGAGTCACCTCGCGGTGCTGGCTGACTGTGAGCGGGCGCTCGGCCGTCCGGAGCGGGCGGTCGATCTGTACCGGGGGGCAGACCGGAAAGAGCTGGACCGCGCGGTTGCTGGAGAGCTGCTGATCGTTGCTGCTGGCGCACGGGGCGACCTGGGCCAGAAGGACGCCGCGGTGGCGATGCTCCAGGTGCCGGAACTGACCGGGGAGGCGGCGGAGCCGTGGACGGTACGGCTGCGGTACGCGTACGCGGATGCGTTGCTCGCGGTAGGCCGACGTGAGGAGGCCCGAGAGTGGTTCTCCCGTGCGGCGGAGGTCGACACGGACGGAGCGACCGATGCGGCCGAGCGCCTGTTGGAGCTCGACGGAGTGATGATCGAGGGCGATGAGGAGGACGAGGCCGAGGACGTCGCCGCTGACCCAGGTGCCCTCGGTGCTGGGTCGGAAGAACCGGGTGCTGAGTTCGTTGACGGGGACGCGCCTGATGCTGAGTCCACCGGAGCCCAAGACGGTGCTGACGACGTCTCGGACGACGACGTCTCGGACGACGACGTTGACGACGCCCTGGGTGACGATGAGCTTGGGTCGGGCAGTGGACCCCTAGCGCCGGAAGCCGGTGCTGGTGACCCGAGTGGCCTGAACACCCAGCGGTCCGGTGGTGACTCGGAGAGCCCGGTTGACGGCGACGAGGCGGGTACCGGGAAGTGACGCTGACCGGCGGAAGGCGGCTGGTTGACGGGTACGCCCTGGTCATTTTTGACCTGGACGGGGTGATCTACCTGGTTGACCAGCCGATCCCCGGGGCGATCGAGGCGGTGCGCCAGCTACATGCCGAGGATCGGGCGGTCGCGTACGCCACGAACAACGCCTCTCGTCGGCCCAGTGAGGTGGCCGATCTGCTTACCGGTATGGGCATCGCTGCCCGCCCGGAGGAGGTGCTGACCTCCGCGGCGGCCACCGCGCAGTTGCTTCGCGAGCGGCATCCAGCGGGGACGCGGATCCTGGTCGTGGGGGCGGAGGCGCTGCGTGCCGAGATCCGCGCCGCCGGGCTTACCCCGGTCGCACGGGCCGAGGATGAGCCGGTCGCGGTGGTTCAGGGGTACGGGCCGCAGGTCGGCTGGGCTGACCTGGCTGAGGCAACGGCGGCGATTCGAGGTGGGGCGACCTGGGTCGCTACCAACACCGACCGCACGCTGCCCAGTAAGCGTGGTCCACTTCCTGGCAACGGTGCCTTGGTCGCCGCGGTGCGGATCGCGCTCGGTCGGGATCCGGACCTGGTCGTGGGTAAGCCCGCGCCGGAGCTCTTCGTCGCTGCCTCCCGCCGGGCCAGCGGGGGGCCTGCCCTGGTTGTCGGTGACCGCTTGGACACCGACATCGAGGGTGCGGTCCGCGCGGGACTGGACAGCTTGTTGGTGCTGACCGGTGTTAGCGACGTGGCCGAGCTGCTGGCTGCTGCGCCTGAGCATCGACCGACGTTTGTGTCAGTGGACTTGGCGGGGCTCTTCGAGCCGGCT
Organism: Salinispora fenicalii; assembly: GCF_000514815.1. Classification (GTDB taxonomy): domain Bacteria; phylum Actinomycetota; class Actinomycetes; order Mycobacteriales; family Micromonosporaceae; genus Micromonospora; species Micromonospora fenicalii. Next base: position 86,310 of record NZ_KI911473.1, on the reverse strand, counting down.
GCGGTGGTGCGGGTGCCGGGTCCGACGGAGGCCGATGGGTGGTCCGCGGCGGCCCGCGACAACTGGCTGGAACTGTCTGGTGCGGGACGTCCGCTGGATGCGCTGCCGGTGCTCTGCGCGGCGGCATGGTCCACCGCGCGGTCGTTGCCGGTGCGGGCGGTCTCCTCGGCGGCTGAGCGGGCGCTCGCGACGTTCGGCCTGTTGTCCGGCTGAGCAACTCCGGCCGGAGGCCGCGGTGAATCTGGTCGCGCTCAGCTTGTCCCGAGCAGCTTGCGAAGCTTAATCAAGTCGAACGGGTTAGCTTTGATGGACACCCGTCGGGATGCCACCGCGCGGGTGATGTCCAGTTCCCCGCGGACCAGGGCGAGGAGGTCCTCGCTGGTGGTGCTCAGGGCGATCTTGGCCTTCGGGTCGTCACCGTCGGCGAGGTCTGTCAGCTGGCCGTCGATGAGGCGGCCGTGGAATGCGGCGTCCAGATCGGTGATCCGGCAGGCCAGCGTCCGATCCAGGCCGACGTGCTCGCGCACGGCCTCGGCGTTGCCGTTCAGCCGAGCGGTGAGGTCCCGCAACGCCTGCCGGCACTCGTCAACGCTAGCCACATCGCCTCCACAACTCGCCACACCACTCTCCGGCACCGTACCGCACGGGTGGCCTGGCCACGCCGGTAGCGTGAGGACCGCACATCCCCTCTCGCGGAAGGACTCAGGCATGCAGGACGCGTGGCGCTCCTACCTTGCGTTGGCCATGGGCCTGGCAGAGGCGCCCCGGAGGAAGGCCCAGGAGACGGCGCGGCGGCTGGTCGGTGCTGGCGGCGCTACCGCGGTCCAGCTTCAGGCGCTTGCCGAGGAACTGGTCTCCACAAGTGCGGCCAACCGGGAAGCGTTGACCAAGCTGGTCCGGTTCGAGGTCGAACGGGCGCTCGGTGCTGTCGGCCTCGCCACCGCCGAGGAGGTGACCGAGCTGACCCGGCGGGTACGCGAGCTGGAGCGGCGGCTTCGGGAAGCACCAAACGGGTTGCCGGCGGCGCGCGCTGCCAGCGGAACCGTGGCGGACGACGTGGATGCGGACCAACCGGTCGCACCGGGTATTGCTGTGGAGCCGAGGGCGCCGCTGCTGACTGCTACGCCTACCGCGGCAGAGGAACCTTCGTCCGGACGCACCGTGACCACGCCCAGCACGGCGAAGGAGCCGGCCGCGAAGAAGCCGGTCGTGAAGAAGCCGGTCGTGAAGAAGTCGGTTGAGAAGAAGCCGGTTGCACTGAAGTCGGTTGAGAAGAAGCCGGTCGTGAAGAAGACGGTGCCCGGACAGTCTGTGGCGGTACGGCCGTCAACGGAGCTGTCAGCCGTACCGCGGTCGGCGAAGAGGGCGTCGCGTAAGCAGCATCCGGGTGGCCCGGAGTGAGCGCCGTCCACTGCCAGTCGGGTTCCGCTGGGGGGCAGCCGTGACCGGTCTGCCCCGCCCCGGTCCGCCGCCCGCTTCTTCCCCACTTGGTGGGCCGGTGGCGTCGCGACCAGCACCGGCTGCGCTCGCCGCCGAAAAAGCCGGGGGCGAGACGGCGGCGCCGAATCCGGCGGTTGACGCCGCGGTGCAGGCGATGGTCAACGTCGCCGGACTACCCCTGGCGGACCAGATCGCGCAGTACGAAGCGGCATACGAAACACTGCGGGAAACCCTCGCCAGCATTGACCAGTCCTAAGAGCCGGAGAAGCAGGTATGGCACGTCGTACCCGGTTGGACGCGGAACTCGTCCGCCGCGGCCTGGCACGCTCGCGCGAGCAGGCCGCCGCCTTGGTGGAGGCTGGTCGCGTTCAGTTACGCGGCGTCCCGGCCCGCAAGGTCGCCGCGATGGTTGACCCCGCCGATCCGCTGCTGGTCACCGGGGCAGATCCGGCCTCGGAGTACGTCTCGCGGGGCGGGCACAAGCTGGCTGGTGCCTTGGCCTCCTTCGGTCCGAGTGGGCTGACCGCCACCGGGCGGCGCTGCCTCGACGCCGGTGCTTCCACTGGCGGGTTCACCGACGTGTTGCTGCGCGTCGGCGCGGCCGAGGTGGTGGCGGTTGATGTCGGGTACGGGCAGCTCGCCTGGCCACTGCGCAACGATGAGCGGGTACGCGTCTTCGAGCGGACCAACGTGCGTACGCTTACGCCAGCGGCCATCGATGGCCCGGTTGACCTTACCGTCGCTGACCTGTCGTTCATTTCGCTGCGGCTGGTGTTGCCGGCCCTGGCAGCTTGTACCCGACCGGGCGGCGATCTGGCGCTGATGGTGAAGCCGCAGTTCGAGGTGGGGCGCGATCGGGTCGGCGCCGGAGGAGTGGTGCGTGATCCAGCGTTGCGGGCCGAGGCGGTGCTGGATGTGGCCGGTGCGGCGGCCCAACTCGGGTTGGGTCTCGCTGATGTTTGTGCCAGCCCGTTGCCGGGGCCCAGCGGGAACGTCGAGTTCTTCGTATGGTTACGCCGGGACGCGCCTGCGGCTGATCCGGAGCGGGTGCGGGCGGTGGTGACGGCCGGGGCCGCCGGCGGTCGGTCCGGCACAGCGACGGAGGAGGTAGTGGGGTGAGCGGGCGGGTGAGCCGGGTGGTGTGCGGGGCCGACGACGGGCCCCGGACGGTACGGCGGGTGTGGTGAACCGGATTGCGCTGCTGGTGACGCACACCGGGCGGCGGCGCAGCACTGAACACGCACGGGCGGTGGCCGCGGATTTGATCGCGGCTGGCTTCGTAATTCGCGTTCTCGCCGAGGAGGCCGAGGATCTCGACCTACCCGGGGTGGTTCCGGTGACTGGTCCGGAAGCCGCGGAGGGTGCTGAGATCGTCTTTGCGTTGGGTGGGGACGGTACGTTTCTGCGGGCCGCCGAGCTGGCCCGGCCGGCGAAGGTGCCACTACTCGGGATCAACCTCGGTAAGGTCGGCTTTCTCGCCGAGGCTGAGATCGACGATCTGGACTCGGTGGTTCGGGACGTGGTGGGTCGCAACTACACCGTGAACGAACGGCTCACGCTGGATGTGACCGCCGAGTTCAATGGTGGCCCGACGATCGAGTCCTGGGCGTTGAACGAGATCAGCGTCGAAAAGGGCGAGCGGGCCCAGATGCTCGAGCTCCTCGTTGACGTTGATGGGCGGCCGTTGTCCCGCTATGGCTGTGACGGAGTTGTCTGCGCCACTCCCACCGGCTCAACGGCCTACGCGTTCTCCGGCGGTGGCCCGGTCGTGTGGCCCGAGGTGGAGGCCCTGTTGCTGGTGCCGATCAGCGCGCATGCGCTCTTCAGTCGGCCGCTGGTCACGGCGCCCACGTCCACCTTCGTCATCACCGTAGACCCCTTTACCAGTCTCGCGGTGCTCTGTTGTGACGGACGGCGGGTGTACGACCTTCCGCCGGGCGCACGGGTGACGGTGCGGCGCGGGGCCTTGCCGGTGCGGATCGTGCAGCTGACGGCCCGGCCCTTCACCGATCGGCTGGTGGCCAAGTTTGATCTGCCGGTGCAGGGCTGGCGGGGCAGCCGACACTGAGCGGGCCACCGTCGGTGCTCGCGGCTGTCGGCTGGTCAAGCGTCGGGCACCGCGTCTACTGTCAGGTGCTGTGCTGGAAGAGCTACGCATCACCGGACTGGGTGTCATTGAGGACACGACGCTGCCGCTAGCCGGCGGTATGAACGTGATCACTGGTGAGACCGGTGCGGGTAAGACCATGGTGGTGACTGGTCTCGGTCTGCTCTTTGGCGGGCGTGCCGACGCCGGGCGGGTGCGGGCTGAGCCCGGCCGCGCGGTGGTCGAGGGTCGGCTGCGGCTGGCCGGAAGGGTCGCCGAGACCGTATGTGCTCGGATCATCGACGCGGGTGGTGAGCCGGACGAGGACGGTTCGGTGTTGCTCAGTCGCACCGTCACCACAGAAGGCCGCTCTCGTGCCCATCTCGGCGGCCGGAGCATGCCGGTGTCGATGCTCGCCGAGGTGGGTGAGCAGGTGCTCGCGGTGCACGGTCAGTCCGACCAACTGCGGCTGCTGCGCCCGGCCGAGCAGCGTGCCGCGCTCGACCGGTTCGCCGGTCCGGAGCACGAGAAGCTGCTCGACGCGTTGCGCGAGGTATACACCCGGTGGCGGTCGGTGGTGGACGACTTGGCCAGCCGGCGTCGAAACGCGCGGGAGCGAAATCGAGAGGCCGACCTGCTGCGCCTCGGTCTCGACGAGATCACCCGGGTTGATCCGCAGCCGGGCGAGGACGACGAGCTCAAGGCGGAGGCGCAACGGCTGGAGCACGCCGAGGGGCTGCGGACCGCGGCGCGGCTGGCCCAGCAGTGTGTGGCCGGGGGGATGGAGGCCGCCGAGGACACTCCGGATGTTACGACGCTACTTGGCACCGCCCGCCGTACCTTGGATGGGCAGTCCGGCACCGACCCCGCCCTTGGGGAGCTGGCGACGCGTTTGGAGGAGGCGGCAACCCTGGTCGCAGATGTCTCCGCGGAGTTGTCGACGTACCTGGCGGGGCTGGACGCTGATCCGGCGCGGTTGCAGGCGGTCTACGAGCGGCGGGTCGCCTTGCGTGCGCTGACCCGCAAGTACGCTGACGACACCGATGGGGTGATTGCCTGGGCTGAGCGGGCCCGGGCCCAACTGTCCGATCTAGATTCCTCGGATGAGCTCCTCGACGAGCTGGACCGGGAGGTGTCCCGGCTGGCCGGCGAGGTAGCCGACCTGGCAGGTCGGGTGTCGGTGGCGCGACAGGAGGCAGCGACCCGGTTTGCGGCACAGGTCACCACTGAGCTGGCGGGGTTGGCTATGCCACATTCTCGGGTCGAGGTGGGGGTGCTGCCCCGCCCGGTGGGGAAGTCTGAGCCCGGTCTTTCGGTCAACGGCGTCGAGGTTGGGATCGGTCCGGACGGCGGCGACGAGGTGGAGCTGCGTCTGTTGGCCCATCCGGGTGCGCCAGCATTGCCGCTGCAGCGGGGTGCCTCCGGTGGTGAGCTGTCCCGGGTGATGCTCGCCATCGAGGTGGTCTTCGCCGGCTCGGGCGGCCCGCCTGCGCTCGTTTTTGACGAGGTTGACGCCGGGGTCGGTGGCCAGGCCGCGGTGGAGATCGGCCGTCGACTGGCCCGGCTGGCTCGCAGCCACCAAGTGCTCGTCGTCACCCATCTGCCCCAGGTCGCCGCGTTCGCCGACCGGCACCTGGTAGTGGCGAAGGACACCGGCGGTGCGGTGACGACCAGTGGGGTGCGGGTGGTCGAGGACACCGAGCGGGCGCGGGAGCTCGCCCGTATGCTTGCCGGTCTGCCGGATTCGGACCTGGGAATCGCGCACGCCGAGGAGCTACTGGCCGTGGCGGCACGGGAGCGGCGGGCGTAGCGTCGCGGTTCAGTAGCGCCACCGGCGCGCCGTCCCACGCCATAGTGTGCTTCTCTGGACTGGCGGCCCGCGCAAGCATGTCGCGTGAAGGTCGCCCGCTTCACATGCCAGGATGGTTACGATGCGTCTACCTACGTTGCGCTGGACCCGACCCGCCGATCCGGGCCGGGCCGGCGGCACCGCCCGTCTGGACCGTCGGACCAAACGTCTGGTTGGCCGGCTTCGTCCCGGCGATGTGGCGGTGATCGACCACGTCGACCTGGACCGGGTCGCCGCCGATTCGCTGGTCGCGGTCGGTGTCGGGGCCGTCCTTAACGCCAAGCCGTCGGTCTCGGGCCGCTACCCCAACCTTGGCCCGGAAGTGCTGATCGAGGCCGGTATCCCGCTCCTGGACGATCTGGGTGAGGGTGTCTTCGAACGGATTCAGGAGGGCGACACCGTCCGGATCGAGGGCAACACGGTCTATCTGGGCGAAGAGCCGGTGGCCCATGGTGACTTGCAGGATGCGGAGAGCATCGGGAAGGCGATGGCCGATGCCCGGGAGGGGCTTTCGGTCCAGCTGGAGGCGTTCGCGGCGAACACCATGGTCTACCTGAAGCAGGAGCGGGATCTACTGCTCTATGGGGTGGGTGTTCCGGACATCCGTACCGAAATTCAGGGCCGGCACTGCCTGATCGTGGTGCGCGGCTACGACTACAAGGCCGACCTGGATGTGTTGCGCCCGTACATCCGGGAGTTCAAGCCGGTGCTTATCGGCGTTGACGGCGGGGCGGATGCTCTGGTCGAGGCCGGCTATCCACCCGACATGATCATCGGTGACATGGATTCGGTGACTGACGACGTGCTGCGTTGCGGTGCCGAGGTCGTAGTGCACGCCTACCCGGATGGGCGGGCACCCGGGCTGGCCCGGGTCAACGGCCTCGGCGTCCCGGCAGTCACCTTTCCCGCCGCAGCCACCAGCGAGGACCTGGCGATGCTGCTCGCCGACGAGAAGGGCGCCTCGCTCCTGGTAGCGGTCGGTACACACGCCACGCTCGTCGAGTTCCTGGACAAGGGACGGGGCGGGATGGCGTCGACCTTCCTGACCCGGCTGAAGGTTGGCGGCAAGCTGGTTGACGCCAAGGGCGTGAGCCGGCTCTACCGGCAGAGCATTTCCGGATCCTCGCTGCTGCTGCTGGTGCTGTCCGCGATTGCCGCGATGGCCTCGGCCGTGGCGGTCTCCACCGTCGGCAAGGCGTACCTGGGTGTGGTCTCCGAGTGGTGGAACAATTTTGTGTTCCAGCTGGAACGGCTCTTCTGACGCCGTCCACCCGACAAAGAGGCTGCAGGTGTGATCAACTTCCGGTACCACGTGGTGTCCCTGACCGCGGTCTTTCTGGCGCTGGCGATCGGCCTGGTGGTGGGTACCACCGCGCTCAACGGGCCGGTGGCGGATGCCCTCAACGAGAACGTCAACGAGCTGCGGAAAGACAACCAGGTGTGGCGTCAGGCGGTCAACAACCTCGAGGAGGAACTGACCCGCGAGGATGACTACGCCGCCGAGCTGGCTGGGGTGGTCCTGCCGGGCCGGCTCACCGGCAAGCGGGTGCTGGTGCTCAGCCTGCCGACGGGGCGCAAACACACCGACGGCGTGGTCAAGATGCTCCAGCTCGGCACCGCCGATGTGGTTGGCCGGGTCGATCTGCAGGACAAGTTCATCAACCCGGAGAACAACAACGACCTGCTGGAACTGGCGGTCACCGCGGCCCGTCCCACCAACGCGCCGACCACCAACCTGCCCGGCAATGGGCACGGCGTGGAGACCTCCAGCGCTCTGCTGGCCACGGTGCTGCTGGACGGGGCGCTTGAGGCAACGCCGATCAGTGAGGCTGACCGGCGGGCCGTGCTGGCCGCGTACACCAACGCTAATTACCTCACCACCTCCGAGCGGCTCACTCAGTCGGCGGAGGCGGTCGTGATCGTCAGTGGTCCGCCGTACACGGACAAGGACTCCTCGAAGAAGGACGAGTCCGTGGTTAAGATCACTGAGCAGTTCGATCGGACCGGCGCGACCGTGGTCGGTGGCACTGGTTCGGAAGGCGGGAACCTGGTGGCCTTCGTCCGGGGCGACGCGGTGCTGGCTGGGGAGATCTCCACAGTCGACAACGCCAACACCGTCAAGGGGCAGCTAGTAGCCGCGCTCGCCCTGGTACAACAGGTCAACGAGGACAAGGCTGGTCACTATGGCGTCGGCGACAACGCCGCGTCGCTGGTTCCTAGACTGCCCCAATGATCGTGACGATCAACATCAGGTCCTGGCCCGCCAACCGGAAGGAGTCGGCGTGAGTGAGCGTGCCGAGCAGTCCGCCGCGGGCAACAGCCAAGCGGATCAACTGATCATTGTGGCGTGCGAGGTGACGGCGTGAGGTGGCTTGGTCGGCTCGTCGTCGCCGGTGCCGGCGCCGCCGTCGCCCGTTACGCGTTGCATGGGGTACGAACCTCGCCGGCGGGTCCAGCGTTGGAGCGGACGAACTTTCGGGGCCGGCCAGTGACTCTCGCGGCCGGCCCGGCGCTCGCCGCCGGTGCCGCCGTCGCCGGTGCCACCGGCGCACCGGGGGCCGCGGCCGGCGGGGCTGCCCTGGTCGCCGGCCTCGGCGCCGGGGCGGTGGGGCTCTACGACGACGTGGTCGGCGCGCGGCCGGAGCAGAAGGCCGCCAAAGGCTTCGCCGGGCACCTAGCTGGGCTGCGCGAGGGGCGGATCACCGCCGGCCTAGTCAAGATCGTCGGCGTGGGTGCGGCGGGGCTTGCCGCCGCCGCACTGCTCGCCGGTGACCCGGTCGTCGCCCGGCACCCGCGCCGGCAGCGGCAGGGCGCGGCCGGCCGGGGAGTGGACGTCCTCCTCGGCGCGGGCGTGATCGCCGGCACCGCCAATCTGATCAACCTGCTCGACCTGCGGCCAGGTCGGGCGGTGAAGTCCGGTCTTCTGCTCGGCGCGCCGCTGGCCGCCAGTCCGCACGGCGGGATCGTCGCCGGTGCTGCCGGAGCCGCCGCCGGGCTGCTCCCCGCTGACCTCGACGAGGACGTGATGCTCGGCGACAGCGGCGCCAACGCGCTCGGTGCGCTGCTCGGCGTTGCGCTCGCCGCTCGCACCGGCCCGGCCGGCCGGGCCGGTCTGCTCGCCATCCTCGCCGGGCTCACCGCCGCCAGCGAGCGGATCAGCTTCACCCAGGTCATCCAGCAGACCCCGGGGCTGCGCGAGCTGGACGCGCTGGGTCGCCGCGCCGACTGACGTGACGAAACCGGCCCCATCCGTCGCCGCCGGCCGAGTAGCCGGGGCCGCCGCGCTGATCGCCGTACTCACCGTGGTCAGTCGGCTCGCCGGCTTCGGTCGTACCGCCGTGTTCACCTGGACGCTCGCGCCCACCGATCTTGGTGGTACGTATGTGGTGGCGAACGCCGCTCCGAACGTGATCTTCGAGATGGTCGCCGGCGGTGCCCTCGCCAGCCTGGTGGTGCCGCTGCTGGCCGCTCCGGTGGCGGCGGCGGACCGGGAGACGGTTGCTCGGACCACCGGGGCGCTGCTCACCTGGGTTCTTACCCTGCTGGTGCCACTCGCGCTGGCGGTGGCGCTGCTGGCCGGCCCGATCGTGGAGCTGCTGGGCGGCGGACTGGACCCCGCCCAGCAGGCCAGCGGCGAGCGGATGCTGCGGCTGTTCGCCCCGCAACTGCCGCTGTATGGGGTCGGCATCGTGCTCACCGGGGTTCTCCAGGCGCACCGCCGGTTCGCCTGGCCGGTGATCGCCCCACTGCTGTCCAGCCTCACCGTCATCGCGGTCTACCTGGGCTTCACCCTCACCGAGGGGCGGCTGGCCAGTGTGGCGGGCGTCAGCCGCGGCGGTGAACTGCTGCTGTCGTTGGGAACGACCGCCGGAGTGGCGGTGCTGTCCCTGTCGCTGCTGATCCCGTTCCGCCGGCTGGGATATGCGCCGGTGCTCGGCTTCCGCTTCCCCGCCGACGCCCGTACCCGGGTCGGTGGACTCGCGGTGGCCGGCGCGGTGACGGTGACCGCGCAGCAGGTAGCGCTTGTGGTGAGCCTGAACCAGGTGTCCTACGGTGCAGTCAGTAACCTCGGCGCGTTCCAGCTCGCCCAGACGGTCTACCTGCTGCCGTGGGCGGTGCTGGCGGTGCCATTGGCGGTAGCCGCCTATCCGAGCCTGGCCGCTGCCGGATCCCTCGGGGACGAGGCGGCGTACCGGACGACGTTGGCCCCGGCCGCCCGGGGAGTGCTGCTGCTGAGCTGCCTCGGTGCGGCCGTTCTGGTCGGTACGGCCGTGCCAGTGGGGCACTTCTTCCTCGTCGACGGCGCGGCAGCGACCGCCGCTGCCGGGATCGCCGGCTTCGCGCCCGGCCTGATCGGCTACGGACTCTTCGCCGTGCTGAGCCGTGCCCTCTACGCGCGAGGTCAGGCGCGGGCGGCCACCGGCGCGATCGCCGTCGGTTTTCTCGTGGTGCCCGCCGCGGCGTTGCTGCTCAGCGCCGCGCTGCCACTGCGGGATCGGGTTCCGGCGGTCACCCTGGCGAATTCGGTGGGGATGACGGTGCTTGGCGCCCTGCTGGTGCTCGCCGTCCGACGGACCGCCGGCGCCACTGCGCTCGCCGGAATCGGCCGTGCCGGGGCAGCCGGCCTGATCGGCGGGGGGCTGGCGGCGTTGGTGGGTTGGGCGGTCGCGCGGTCGCTGCTGGCGGCCACCGACGGCACCCCGGGCGCACCGGTGGCCCTTGTACAGGGCATGCTGTCCGGTGTCGTGGTCGGTGTCGTTTTCCTCGCGGCGGTCTGGCTACTGGACCGGCCGGACGTACGACCGTTGCTCGCCGGCGTGCTGCGGCGGCTCGGGCTGACCCTCGGGAGGCGCTCGCCGACCCCGGTCGGCGAGCAGCGGCAGGACGGTGTCCCCCCGGAGCGGGGCGACGGGAAGGAGACGGTGTCCCGGTGACGGAACCGACCCAGCGGGCCGGCCGGGGCGGCACGGTCGCCCTGTTGCTCGCCTCCAGCACCGGTGGTGTGGGGCAGCACGTCCGGTCGTTGGCCGCCGGACTGATCAGCGGGGGCATCGCGGTGCTGGTCTGTGGCCCGGCCGCGACCGAAGAGCAGTTCAAGTTCACCGGTGTCGGCGCTCGCTTCCGGGCGGTGGAGATCCCGGCCAGCCCGACCCCCGCTGACCTGCGGGCGGTGACCGCGTTCCGCCGGGCCCTCGCCGCCGAACCGGTCGCTGTGGTGCACGCGCACGGGCTGCGCGCCGGTCTGGTCGCTGTCGTCGCCCGGCCGGCTGTCCCGCTGGTGGTCACCTGGCACAATGCCGTCCTCAGCGGTGGCCTACGCGGCAGCGCGTCACGCCTGGTCGAGCGGGTCGTCGCCCGTGGTGCTCAGGTGACCCTCGGTGCCTCGGTCGACCTGGTCGCGCGAGCCACCGCCTTGGGTGCGCCGGACGCCCGGTTCGCCCCGGTCGCCGCGCCGCCGCTGCCCGAGCCGCACCGCCGCCGTGACGCGGTCCGCGCCGAGTTTGGCGTCGGTAGCGACCAGCCGTTGATCCTGTCGGTCGGCAGACTGCATCCCCAGAAGCGGTACGACGTCCTGGTTGACGCCGCTGCCCGGTGGCGGACCCACAACCCGGTACCGGCCGTGGTGATCGCCGGCAGCGGACCCGCCTACCTGCAACTGGCGGCCCGGATCTCCGCTGCCCGGGCGCCGGTGACCCTGCTCGGGCACCGTACTGACGTGGCCGACCTGTTGGCCGGCGCCGACATCGCCGTGGTCACCAGCGACTGGGAGGCCCGGCAGCTGTTCGCACAGGAGGCGATGCGGGTCGGTGTACCGCTGGTGGCGACCGCGGTCGGCGGCCTGCCGGAGCTGGTCGAGGACGCGGCGATCCTGGTACCGCCGGGTGATGTCGACGCGGTTGACACCGCCGTCGGCAGGCTGCTGGAAGACCCGGCCCGACGGGCCGAACTGAGTCGGCGGGCCCGTGCGCAAGCGGCGACCTGGCCGACCGAGGCGGAGACCTGCGCCCACCTCGCCGCCCTCTACGCCGAGCTGTCCCCGGGCACAGCCGGCCCCACCACCCCGGACGCTGGTGCACCATCGACGGGACCGCGGTAATGCTGCGCCGACTCACCCCCGCCCTGCTTACCCTGCTCGTCGTGGCGCTCGCCGTTGCCGCACTGGCCGCCCGGCCGACGGTCCACTCCCCGGAGCGGACCGCCGACTTCGTGGTCCTGGCCGGGGTTGCCGGGCTGCGGTGGGAAGACGTGGACGCGCAGACGACACCGACGCTGTGGCGGCTGGCGCAGGAGGGCTCGATCGGATCGTTGGCGGTGCGCTCCGCCCACCGGCCCACCTGCCCGGTGGACGGCTGGCTGACCCTCGGCGCGGGCAGCTTCGCCGCCTGGCCGGGCGAGCGGCCGGAGGGCACCTGCCCACCCACCGACGTCATCGTGGAGCGGCCGGACGGAATCGGTGCGAACCTGCCAGACCAGGAGGGCGCCGTCCTATCGAACCAGGAACGGCTCTCCTGGGGGGCCGTGCCGGGTTCGCTGTCGGAGTCGGTGCGTTGCTCGGTGGCGGTGGGCCCGGGCGCGGCGGTGGCCGCTGCCCGGCCGTTCGGCCGGGTGGACCGGTACGCGCCGGAACTGCCGGCAGATCCGACCGACCTCCTACGCTCGTGTGTGCTCAGCATTGTCGATCTCGGTGCCGTCGAAGGTGCGGATCCGGCGGCCCGGGCGGCTGCCGCCCGCGCGGCCGACGCCCGGCTGGCCCGGGTGCTGGCCGCCCGCCCGCCCCGCTCCCTGGTCATCGTCGCCGGGGTAGCGGACACGGAGGAGCCGTCCCGGCTGCACGTCGCGGTCGCCAATGGCGCCGGCTGGGAACGTGGCTGGCTGACCTCGCCGACCACTGACCGTCCGGGCTACCTGCAACTGGTTGATCTTGCGCCGACCGCGCTCACCGCCCTGGGCCGGCCACTACCCGAGCGTCCGTTTCTTGGGCGGGCTGCCGAGTCTGTCGGTGGCCGGCCGGCCGACCTCGCCACCGCGATCGCCGGCCCGGTGGACGCCGACCGGGAGGCCGCAGCACAGCGCCGCGTCACCGGCTGGTTCTTCGGGTTGCTCGCCGTCGCGCAGGTGCTCCTCGGGGTGGCGGTGTTACCGCTGCTGCGCCGGGCTCGACGACACGCCGGCCCGTACGGTCCCCAGCCGGTATCCCGGCGGATCGTCGCGGTGGTGGAGCTGCTGCTGATCGCGGCTGCGCTCGCCCTGCCGGCCGCACTCCTGGCAGATCTGGTCCCATGGTGGCGTGGTGCGCACTCCGGGTGGTACTTCGCCGGGGTCACCCTCGCATTGATCGTCGCCGCGACGGCGCTCGTCCGGTTCCTGCCCGGCTACGGGAGCACCCTTGGGCCACTGGGCGCGGTGGCGTTCCTGGCTACGCTGACAGTCGGTGCCGATGTGCTGACCGGCACCCACCTTCAGCTCAACGGTGTCGTCGGCTACTCCGCGGTGGACGGGGGCCGGTTCGTTGGCCTGGGCACGGTGGGACTGGGAGTGCTACTGGCCGGGGCGCTACTCCTCGCCGGCTGGCTGGCCCAGCGGGTACGCCGTTCCCGGCGACCGGTGGTGATTGTGGCCGTCGCTGGGGCCGCCGTTGTGCTGGTCGGCAGCCCCTACCTCGGTGCCGACTCCACCGGCGCGGTCGCGTTGACCGCCGGAGTGAGCCTCGCCGCGGCGATCAGCGCCAGTGGTTGGTTGACGCTGACCCGCCTGGCCTGGGCGACGATGGCTGGGCTGGCGGTAACGGTAGGTTTCGCCCTGGTCGACCTCGACCGCCCGACCGGTGAGCGAGGCGATCTGGGTCGGTTCCTGGCCGCCGTCGGCGACGGGACCGGGGGGCTGATTGTGCACCGGGCCAACACCGCCAACCTGGAGACGCTCTTCGGCAGCCCGTTGACGGTGCTGGCCCTGGCCGGTGTGCTCCTGGTGTGGTTCGCTCTGCTGCAGCCGTGGGGCGGGCTGCGGCGGCTGTTCGGCATCTACCCGGCGGTTCGGGGAGCGATGACCGGCACCGCGGTCGCGGCCGTACTCGGCGGGCTACTGGGCGGGGCGGCGCTGGACGTCGCCGGGGCGGCGGCCGCTGTGGTGGTGCCGATGGCGGCCCTCGCCGCGCTGCGGGTACTGGACCACTCCACCGACCGGACCAGTCCGACGCCCGGCGGGGATGGCGGCCCGGGAGACTCGACCGGCTCCGGTGGTGGGCCAGATCGAGGCCGGCGCTCCGATGGCGTCGGTGGCGAAGGCAGCCCGGCTGGCTCGGCACTGGGTGGCCGCGGTTCGGCAGACCAACCGGGACCGTCCGCGGGCGGCGAGGCCGGTGCGGCGCCGGTGGACCGATGGGATGCCGGCCCAGCCGCCGGCAAGATCCCGACGGCTCGCGCATCGGACGAGGTCACGACGGTCTGACCCGCCAGCGGTAGGCGATGCTGCTGGCGGGTGCGCCGGGTGGCAGGAGCAGGTGGGGTGTTAGCGTGGAATCCCGTGGATCGCGTGATCACTCTGCTGATCGGCACGGCGGTCTGCATGACCGCGACAGACGACACGGGAGCAGGCCTTGGCCCCTTCAGTACGGACGACCAGGCACATTTTCGTCACCGGAGGCGTGGCCTCCTCGTTGGGTAAAGGCCTGACTGCCTCCAGCCTCGGGAGCCTACTCACCGCGCGTGGTATGCGCGTGGTGATGCAGAAGCTCGACCCCTACCTCAACGTGGACCCGGGGACGATGAATCCGTTCCAGCACGGTGAGGTCTTCATCACCGAGGACGGCGCCGAGACCGACCTCGATGTCGGTCACTACGAGCGGTTCCTCGACCGGGACCTGTCCGGGAAGGCCAACGTCACCACCGGGCAGATCTACTCGGACGTGATCGCCAAGGAGCGGCGCGGCGAGTACCTGGGGGACACCGTCCAGGTCATCCCGCACATCACCAACGAAATCAAGTCCCGGGTGCTCGGCATGGCCGAACCGGATGGCGAGGGCCAGGTGCCGGACGTCGTCATCACCGAGGTCGGCGGGACCGTCGGCGACATCGAGTCGCTGCCGTTCCTGGAGGCGATCCGGCAGATCCGCCACGACCTGGGCCGGGACAACTGTTTCTATCTGCACGTCTCGCTGGTGCCGTACCTGGCGCCATCGGGTGAGCTGAAGACCAAGCCCACCCAGCACTCGGTCGCGCAGCTACGCAGCATCGGTATCCAGCCGGACGCACTGGTACTGCGCTGCGACCGGGAAATCCCGGACAAGGTCAAGCAGAAGCTCGCCCTGTACTGCGACGTTGACCTGGAGGCGGTCACCGCCGCCGCGGACGCCCCCAGCATTTACGACATCCCGAAGGTGTTGCACCGGGAGGGCCTCGACGCGTACGTGGTGCGTCGGCTCGGCCTCTCCTTCCGGGACGTGGCCTGGGCTCGCTGGGACGACCTGCTGGAGCGGGTACACCAGCCCCGACACACGATCACCGTCGCCCTCGTGGGCAAGTACGTCGACCTGCCGGACGCGTACCTGTCGGTGAGTGAGGCGATCCGCGCCGCTGGCTTCGGGCACCGGGCCCGGGTACGGCTGAAGTGGGTACCCAGCGACGAATGCGTCACCTCGGCCGGTGCCGCGGCCGCCCTGGCCGGGGTTGACGGTGTCGTTATCCCGGGTGGGTTCGGCGTCCGCGGTATCGAGGGCAAGGTCGGTGCCGCCCGGCACGCCCGGGAGAACGGCGTTCCGCTACTCGGCCTCTGCCTTGGCCTGCAGTGCATGACCATTGAGGTGGCCCGTCACCTCGCCGGGCTGGACGGTGCGAACTCGCTGGAGTTCGAGGGGAAAGCCACCCATCCGGTAATCGCCACCATGGCTGACCAGGAGGACATCGTCGCGGGCCGGGGCGACCTCGGTGGCACCATGCGGCTCGGGGCCTGGCCGGCGGTGCTCACCGAGGGGTCAATCGTCGCCGAGGCGTACGGCAGCACCGAGGTCAGCGAGCGGCACCGGCACCGGTATGAGGTGAACAACGCGTACCGTGACGTGCTCACGAAGGCGGGCCTGCACATCTCGGGGACCTCGCCGGACGGCCGGCTGGTCGAATTCGTCGAACTGGACCGCGACCTGCACCCGTTCTTCGTGGCCACCCAGGCGCACCCGGAGCTGAAGAGCCGTCCGACCCGCCCGCACCCGCTGTTCGCGTCTTTTGTGGCGGCGGCCCTCGCGTACTCGCAGGCTGATCAGCTTCCGGTCGACCTGGACGGTGCGGCGGCGACGAAGGCAGCCAGCAACGGCGGGGCTTCCACGGCGCCGGCGGCTTCGACCTCGTGAGCTCCGCCGGTCACGTCTACCAGGTGCGTTCGCGCGTCGAGCGCTACCGGGGTCGGATCTTCGATGTGGTCACCGACGAGGTGACCATGCCCGGTGGCGGCACCGCCCTACGGGACTGTGCCCGACACCCCGGCGCGGTGTCGGTGGCGGCCTTGGATGAGGCCGGTCGGGTGGTGCTGATCCGGCAGTATCGGCACCCGGTCGGCCAGTACCTGTGGGAGTTGCCGGCCGGCCTGCTGGACATCGCCGGCGAGGATCCGGCCGCCGCCGCCGGCCGAGAGCTGGCCGAGGAGGCTGACCTGCACGCGGGTCAGCTCGATGTCCTGGTCGATGTGCACAGCTCACCCGGGTTCACCAATGAACTGGTTCGGGTGTTCTTGGCCCGCGACCTCACCGAGGTGCCGGTCGGCCGGCGGCACGGCCGGTCCGAGGAGGAAGCCGACCTTCAGATCGTCCGGGTCGACCTGGACGAGGCGGTGGAGATGGTGCTGGCCGGGATGATCACCAACGCCGCGACGGTGGCCGGCCTGCTCGCCGCCGCTCGCGCCCGGGACGGGGGCTGGACGGCGCTGCGTCCAGCTGGGACACCGCTGCCCCGCTGAACACCATTCATGTAAAGGGGGGCCGCACGCGGCCCCCCTTTCACATACGGTGAAACTGGGTCAGTCGCGCAGCGGCCGGCCTTGGCCATCAACGCCACCATTGATCAGGATCAGGATGCCGTCAACGACGCCCCAGATGCCGCCGAAGCCGCACGTTACCAGGGTGACGACGAGCTGGAGTACGCCGATCTTGGTGTGGCCCATGTAGAACCGGCCGACGCCGAAGGCGCCGAGCATGATCTGCAGGACGCCCGCGGCGATCTTACTTTTGTCGGACACACCCATCGGGTGGCCGGGCTGGTAAGGAGGAGTAGTCATGAGGGGACACAGTAGTGATCCACAGCCAGCTGTCCGAACGGGGGATCAGTATGTCTGGCGAGAAGTGTGGTGAATCTGGTCCCAACGGCGGAGTCGGGCCGCTGAGCACCGGGCTGCGACCAAGGTCCGCCTGACACATCGTTAGCGGGAGTGTCCACCACATATCACAGTGCAGGCTCCCCGACGGTCAACTCCGGCCTAGACTTCCGCCGGCGGGACCTGAGCACTGCGGCAACGGAGCCGCCGTGGCGCCGAAAAGCTGGGGCGAGCAGCCCCGGAGAAGGGGGTCTGCATCGTGAAGGTCGGCATTCCACGTGAGATCAAGAATCACGAATACCGAGTGGCGATCACGCCGGCGGGCGTCAACGAATTCGTCCGCGCCGGCCACCAGGTCTTCGTCGAGTCCGGCGCTGGCGTCGGCTCCAGCACCAGCGACAACGACTTCGCCGCCGCCGGCGCCACGATCCTCCCCACCGCAGACGAGGTGTGGGAGACCGCCGAGTTGGTACTGAAGGTCAAGGAGCCGGTCGCGGAGGAGTACCACCGGATGCAGCCGGGCCAGGTGCTCTTCACCTACCTGCACCTGGCCGCCTCCAAGGAGTGCACCGACGCGCTGCTGGACCGTGGGGTCACCGCCATCGCGTACGAGACGGTCGAGCTGCCCGACCGGTCGCTGCCCCTGCTCGCCCCCATGTCCGAGGTGGCCGGCCGGCTCGCCCCGCAGGTCGGCGCCTACCACCTGCAGGCCCAAGGCGGTGGACGCGGTGTTCTGATGGGTGGCGTCTCCGGCGTGTACGCGGCGAAGACCGTGGTCATCGGTGCCGGCGTTTCCGGTATGAACGCCGCCGCCATCGCGCTCGGTCTCCAAGCCGAGGTGCTGCTGCTGGACAAGAACGTGACCCGGCTGCGTCAGGCCGATGCGATCTACCGAGGCCACCTACAGACAGTCGCCTCCAACGCGTACGAGATCGAACGGGCGGTGGTTGACGCGGACCTGGTCATCGGCGCGGTGCTGGTGCCCGGCGCCAAAGCTCCGACCCTGATCTCGAACGAGTTGGTCGCCCAGATGAAGCCGGGCAGCCTGCTGGTCGACATCTCCATCGACCAGGGGGGCTGCTTCGAGGACTCGCGCCCCACCACTCACGCCGACCCGACGTACCCGGTGCACAACTCCGTCTTCTACTGCGTGGCGAATATGCCGGGCGCGGTGCCGCACACCAGCACCTACGCGCTGACCAACGTGACCCTGCCGTACGCCCTGGAACTGGCCAACTTCGGTTGGCGGGAGGCGCTGCGTCGGGACCCGGCGCTCGCGTTGGGCCTGAACACCCACGATGGTCAGGTCGTCTACGGTCCGGTCGCCGACGCGCACGGCATGGCCACCCTGCCGCTGGCCGAGGTGCTGGTCTGAGGCGGCGGCGAGCCAACCATGACGGCTGAGGTCGGACCAGATCCCGCGCCGGCCCTACGCCGTGCCGTCCGCGGCTACCTGGACCACCTCGCCGTCGAGCGGGGACTCGCGGCGAACACCCTCGCCTCGTACCGGCGGGACCTGACCCGCTACCTCGACACCCTCGCGTGGATCGGGGTGACCGACCTGGCGTCGGTCACCCCGGGTCAGGTGGAAGCCCACCTGGCCCGACTGCGCGTCGGGGACGAGGAACGCCCGCCACTCGCGGCGTCCTCCGCGGCGCGGGCCGTCAGCGCCGTGCGCGGTCTGCACCGCTTCGCACTGCGCGAGGGCCTGACCGGTGCCGACCCGAGCCGTGATCTCCGCCCACCTGCGCCGCCCCGCCGGCTGCCCCGGGCGCTGCCCGTCGACGACGTGACCCGGCTGCTGGACGCCGTCGGCCCGGTCACCGCCACCGGCGTGGAGGCACCGCTCGGGCTGCGTGACCGGGCGCTGCTGGAGTTCCTGTACGGCACCGGCGCGCGGATCTCCGAGGCGGTCGGCGCCGCCGTTGACGACCTCGACACCGATACCGACACCGGCTCGGTACTGCTGCGGGGCAAGGGCGGGCGGAACCGGCTGGTCCCGATCGGCGGGTACGCCGTGGCTGCGCTGAACGCCTACCTGGTACGCGCCCGCCCCGGCCTCGTCGCCGCCGGCCGAGGCACCCCGGCGGTCTTCCTCAACTCCCGCGGCGGCCCACTGTCCCGGCAGGGCGCCTGGGCGATCCTGCGCGGTGCCGCCCGCCGGGCCGGCCTGCCGGATGTCGGGCCGCAGGCGGTCTCCCCGCACACGCTTCGTCACTCCTACGCCACCCACCTGCTTGACGGTGGCGCCGACGTGCGCGTAGTGCAGGAACTTCTCGGCCACGCCTCGGTCACTACCACCCAGGTCTACACGCTGGTCACCGTCGAACGACTACGTGAGGTGTACGCGACGGCCCACCCGCGGGCGCTCGGTTGATGGGTATGACACGCCGGACCGGTGCTGAGCGGCCTGCTTGCCGGTGGCGTACAGTCAGGTTCGGCGCGGACCTGGCGGAAGTGACGCGGCCAGGATTCGCGACGGCGTCGCGAAGGACGTCGGTCGGCTCCGACGCCGGTGTGGTCGTCGGGAGGGGGCAACGAAGACATGGTTGGCGACGGTGGCCGTGCCGAGACCTGGACGTCGGAGCTCCGCGAGCAGCAGTCCACACTCGGCACTGACCTTGGTCCGGCAGATCCGGCCGCATACACCACGCGGAAGCCGATCCCCGAACCGATGCCGACCGACCGGCACGGCCCCGCCCGCATCATCGCGATGGCGAACCAGAAGGGCGGTGTCGGCAAGACCACCACGACCATCAATCTGGGCGCCGCGCTGGCCGAGTATGGCCGCCGGGTGCTGCTGGTCGACTTCGACCCGCAAGGCGCCCTCTCGGTCGGTCTGGGAGTCAACCCGCACAACCTCGACCTGTCGGTCTACAACCTCCTCATGCAGGACGATGTCACCTGCGACGATGTGCTGATCAAGACCGATGTGGCGGGCCTGCACCTGCTTCCGGCCAATATCGACCTCTCCGCTGCCGAGATCCAACTAGTCAACGAGGTCGCCCGGGAGATGGCGTTGGCGCGGGTGCTGAAGAGCATCCGTAAGGACTACGACTTCATCCTGATTGACTGTCAGCCCTCCCTAGGTCTACTGGCGATCAACGCGCTGACCGTTTCCCATGGTGTGCTCATCCCGTTGGAGTGCGAGTTCTTCAGCCTCCGTGGGGTAGCCCTGCTGCTGGACACAATCGACAAGGTTCGCGAGCGACTCAATTTCGACCTGGAGCTCGAAGGCATCCTCGCCACCATGTACGACAGCCGCACCACCCACTGCCGCCAGGTGCTGCAGCGGGTCGTCGAGGCCTTCGGCGACAAGGTCTACCAGACGGTGATTACCAAGACCGTGAAGTTCCCCGAGTCCACCGTCGCCGGGGCGCCGATCACCACCCTCGACCCGGCCTCCTCCGGTGCGCGCAACTACCGGCAGCTCGCCCGCGAGGTGATCGCCGCCCAGGCGGAGCGGTAGACCGGAAGCCAGGCGGAGCGGTAGACCGGGGGTAGGGCGCCCAGGTGGTGGACTACGGTTTGCCGGTGACCGCACCGCCCCTCGACCAGCCCACGCCCGCCGACGCCGGCAACACGCCCACCGAGGCCAGCAACGCCGCCGTTGACGCCGCGGCATCCGGCGGCGCGGCACTCGGCGGCGAAGTGCCCGTCAATGCCCCGGAGACCAACGGCGGTGACGGGACCAGCGGCTTCACCGTCCGGCTGGCCAACTTCACCGGCCCGTTCGACCTGCTGCTGCAACTGATCAGCAAGCACAAACTGGACGTCACCGAAGTGGCATTGCACCAGGTAACCGACGAGTTCATCGCCTACCTGCGGGCAATGGGTGAGCACTGGGATCTGGACGAGACCAGCGAGTTCCTGCTCATCGCCGCCACCCTGCTCGACCTCAAAGCGGCCCGGTTGTTACCCGCTGCCGAGGTCGAGGACGAGGCCGACCTGGCCCTGCTGGAAGCCCGGGATCTGCTCTTCGCGCGGCTGCTGCAGTACAAGGCGTACAAGGAGGCGGCGGCGCACATCGCGGTGCTCGAGGAGACCGGCGGGCGGCGGTACCCACGGGCGGTCACGCTGGAGCCACGGTACGCACAGGCCCTGCCCGACCTGGTGTTCGGTATCGGCCCGCAGCGGCTACGGGACCTGGCTGTCCGGGTGTTCACCCCGAAACCGCCGCCGGAGGTGTCCATCGCGCACATTCACCAGGTCCGGGTCAGTGTCCGGGAGCACGCCGAGATCATCGCCGAGCGGCTACGCCGAGCCGGCACGGCCACCTTCACCGGGCTCTGTGCGGACTGCGACGCCCTTCTCGAGGTGGTGGCCCGCTTCCTCGCCCTGCTGGAGCTCTACCGGGAAGGGCTGGTCGCCTTCGCCCAGGAAGAGGCCCTGGAAGAGCTGACCGTACGCTGGACCGGCCCCGTCGATGGCGGTGGTGACCTGGACATCGACGAGTACGCGGGGACCCTCTCCACCGCTGGATCCGATGGGCCTGGGCCGGTCGGCTCCGTGCCGGTTGACTCCGGACCGGTTGACTCCGGGCCTGGGGAGGCAGCGTCACTGCCGGCGACGAGGTCGGACCCGGCAGGGTCGGCACCATCCGGCGGAAGGCCGGCCACGACAGAGGACGAGCGAGATGGGTGACGAGAAACACGGGGACTCCCTGGCCGACCAGGCCGCCGCATGGATCCCACCATGGGAACGCCACCGCGAGGCATCGACCAAGCCGGTCGAGGCCAAAGCCGCTGCCGCGTCGAGCGGGGGAGAACCCAACCCCGAACCGCCTGGCGCCGCCGAGAGTAGCCGTCCCGTCGCCGTACCCGGAGAATCCGCTGGTGCTGGCCGGGAGTCGGTACCCGACCAGGGGCGATCCCGCCAACGGTTGCCGGCCCCACCCCCCGCGTCGGTGCTCGACGACGTCGAACTACACGGCGCCCTGGAAGCGATCCTCCTGGTCGTGGACGAGCCGGTCGCCGAGACGACCCTCGCCGACGTGCTGGCGCAGCCACTCGAACGGGTCCGGGCGATGCTGCACGCCATCTCCACCGGCTACACCACCCGCGGGCACGGCTTCGAGCTACGTCGAGCGGCCGGCGGGTGGCGCCTGTACACCCGGCCGGAATACGCCGGGTACGTGGAGCGGTTCGTCCTCGACGGCCAGACCGTACGACTGACCCAGGCCGCGCTGGAGACCCTGGCCGTGGTCTCCTACAAACAGCCGGTGACCCGATCCCGGATTTCCGCCATCCGCGGTGTGAACTGCGACGGGGTGATCCGTACCCTGGTCTCCCGTGGACTGGTAGAGGAGTGCGGCACCGAACCGGAAACCGGTGCCCACCTGTACCGGACCACCACCCTGTTCCTGGAGAAGCTCGGCTTGGACAGCATCACCGACCTGCCGCCGCTCGCTCCGTTCCTCCCCGACGATGTGGAAGACCTCGCCGATGCCTCGCGATAACCGCGCCCCGAAACCCGACGCGCCCGTCTACACCGGCCCAGAACGCCTCCAAAAGGTGCTCGCCGCCGCCGGTGTCGGATCTCGGCGTGCCTGCGAAGACCTGATCTTCCGCCGGCGGGTGACAGTGAACGGCCGGGTCGCCCAGCTCGGTGACCGGGCAGATCCGACCTCCGACACCATCTACGTCAACGGTGAGCGCCTCCAGGCCGACACCCGTCTGGTCTACCTCGCCATGAACAAGCCCCGGGGTGTCGTCTCCACCATGGCGGACGAGAAGGGCCGGACCGCCCTCGCCGACTTCCTCGGCAACCGGGTGGAAGAGCGGGTCTACCACGTCGGACGGCTCGACGCCGACAGCGAGGGCCTACTGCTGCTCACCAACGACGGCACGCTCGCGCACCGGCTCATGCACCCCTCCTACGGGGTACCCAAGACGTACCTGTGTGAGGTGTCCGGGCCGATTCCGCGGTCGCTGGGCCGGCGCCTCGCCGCCGGCGTCGAGCTGAGCGACGGCCCGGTGAAGGTGGATGCGTTCCGCCTGGTGGACACACTGGGCAAAACCGCCCAGATAGAGGTCACCCTGCACGAAGGGCGCAAGCACATCGTGCGGCGTCTGTTCGATGCGGTCGGTCACCCGGTGTCACGGCTGGTGCGTACCTCGATCGGGCCGATCCGGCTCGGCGACCTCCGCACCGGGCGCACCCGTCGACTCACCAACGCGGAGGTCGCCGCGCTGTTCAAGGCGGTCGGCGACTGACGCCGGCGGTGGCGGGTACCGCAGCCGGTAAGCTCCGTGCGGCCCGCTGCGCGGGGGCGGACGCTCCCGGAGGTGCGGCACGAGGAGACCGCACCGTGCCAGGCATCATTGTCGGCGGGCGGATACCGCTCGCGGGTATGGACCGCGAGGTACGGACTGAGGAGGATTGCGGTGGAGGAAAACGTACGGACCGGGCGCTGCGTGGTCGCTGTGGACGGGCCGTCCGGTTCGGGAAAGTCCACCGTTTCTCGGCGACTCGCGATCGCCCTGGGCGCCCGCTACCTCGACACCGGCGCGATGTACCGGGCAGTCACCTGGGCGGTACTGCGCTCCGGAGTCGACCTGGCTGACCAGTCGGCCGTGGCCAAGGTCGCCGGGGAAACTGAGCTCGGCATCGGCACCGACCCTGAGGGGTACGGCGTGACTGCTGACGGCGTAGCCATCGAGGTGGAGATTCGCGGACCCGAGGTGACCGGGGCGGTCTCGGCCGTGGCCGCCGTACCGGCGGTCCGATCGTTGCTCGTCAACCGGCAGCGGGACCTCGCCGCCGCCGCCGGTCGGATCGTGATCGAGGGGCGCGATATCGGCGCGGTAGTCGCCCCCGACGCCGACCTGAAGGTGTACCTGACCGCGTCCGCGGCGGCCCGGGCAGCCCGACGCAGCGCCGAGAACGCCACCGACACTGGTCAGACCGCCGCCGACCTGGCCCGCCGGGACCGGTTGGACTCAACTCGTAAGGCCGACCCGATGACGCAAGCCCCGGACGCCGTGGTGCTGGACACCACCGAACTCGGCATTGACGAGGTCGTCGCGAGCCTGCAGGAGATGCTGGCCGAGCGGGGTGTGGATCGATGAACGAGCCAACCGGTTGGGTGGGGTGGGACACCCCTGAACCCGATGTCGAGGAGGCCACGGCCCCGCAGCCGGTGGTAGCAGTGGTTGGTCGTCCCAACGTGGGAAAGTCGACGTTGGTAAACCGACTGATCGGGCGTCGGCAGGCGGTCGTCGAGGACGTACCCGGGGTGACCCGGGACCGGGTTCCATACGACGCGCAGTGGAACGGCCGGCAGTTCGCTGTCGTCGACACCGGCGGCTGGGAACCGGATGCGAAGGACCGTGCCGCCGCCATCGCCGCGCAAGCGGAGTCGGCCATCACCACCGCTGACGTGGTGCTCTTCGTAGTCGACGCGGTGGTGGGCGCCACCGACGTGGACGAGGCGGCAGTGAAGATGCTGCGACGCAGCGCCAAGCCAGTGATCCTGGTGGCGAACAAGGCCGACAACAGCTCCATCGAAATGGAGGCGTCCGCGCTCTGGTCGCTCGGCTTGGGGGAGCCGTATCCGATCTCGGCGCTGCATGGCCGGGGTGCCGGCGAACTACTCGACCTGATCCTGGACCGGCTACCGGAAGCGCCCAAGATCGTCGAGGACCGTCCGCGTGGCCCCCGTCGGGTCGCCCTCGTCGGCCGGCCCAACGTCGGCAAGTCCAGCCTCCTCAACCGCTTCTCCGGGGAGATTCGGGCCGTCGTTGACGCGGTCGCCGGCACCACCGTCGACCCGGTGGACAGCCTGGTCGAGATCGGCGGCGAGGCCTGGCAACTTGTTGACACCGCCGGCCTGCGTAAACGGGTCGGCCAGGCCAGCGGCACCGAGTACTACGCGAGCCTGCGTACCGCCTCGGCGATCGAGGCCGCCGAGGTAGCAGTGGTGCTGCTCGACGCCAGCGAGGTCATCAGTGAACAGGACCAGCGGATCCTGTCGATGGTTACCAATACCGGCCGAGCCCTGGTGATCGCCTTCAACAAGTGGGACCTGGTGGACGCCGACCGTCGGTACTACCTGGACCGGGAGATCGAGCGGGAACTGCGTCGCATTCCCTGGGCCATCCGGCTGAACCTCTCTGCCAAGACCGGACGCGCGGTGGACAAGCTCGCCCCAGCGCTCCGCCGGGCACTGGCCAGCTGGGAGACGCGGGTACCGACGGCACAGCTCAATGCCTGGCTCACCGCGCTGGTGCAGGCGACCCCGCACCCGGTGCGTGGGGGACGGGCCCCGAAGATTCTCTTCGCCACCCAGGCGGGAGCGGCGCCGCCACGGTTCGTACTGTTCACCACAGGTCCGCTGGACGCGGGCTACCAGCGATTCGTGGAGCGCAAACTCCGGGAGGAGTTCGGCTTCGAGGGCACCCCGATCGAAATTTCGGTCCGCCCCCGTAAGAAGCTCGGTCCCGGCGGTCGCGGCAAGGCCCACGGCTAACCTCAGCCCACCCCACCCTCCCGGCCTGGCCCGGGAGGGTGGGCGTTGACACCAAGGGGTGGATACGGGCACCGGAAAGATCGTGCGGTAGGCTGTACCGGCTGTCGCGGGGAAGCCAGCGGGAGCATCGGGACGTGGCGCAGCTTGGTAGCGCACTTGACTGGGGGTCAAGGGGTCGTCGGTTCGAATCCGGCCGTCCCGACAGAAACGAAGCCCTGACCAGCGGATATGCTGGTCAGGGCTTCGACTTTCTTCGATGATGTTGTGAACCGTCCCCCGGAAACCCCCCGATTACTGGGGGCGGCAACCAGGTTTGTCATCCATGTTCATCGTCGTGCGTCGTGCGTCGTGCGTTGTGCGTTGTGGGTGTGGGGTCGTCCGCCCGTGGTCAGCGCCCTCGGTAGGAGGCCGTGATGGTCGGCGAAGGAGCGAACAAGCGCTTCGAGCGCGGCTTTACCCTTGGTTGGGGTGGCGTGGGACGGCAGACCAATGACGCCGCTGGTGGTGTAGCCATCCATGCCCCGCGTGAGAAGGTGGCGTCGATCGTCGGCTAGGTGGTCGGCCTGCTCGTAGCCATCACGCACCATTTCAGGCGCAACGTGCAGAAGCAGCGAAACCTCGAGCTCACCAGCGTGCATGTCCTGGTGAGCTGTGCTGTGCATACCGGCGGCAACGCGAGCGTCGTCCCAGTCAGCCCGAGTGGGGAACAGCGTCATCGCTGGTCCGGCGACGTTGGCCTCCTGAACGACGTTGGCGAGCGCGTAATTTCCGCCGTGTCCGTTGATCACAGCGAGTCGATGAATACCAGATGCGCGCAGAGAGCGGGCGATATCAACGACCACGGCGGTGAGGGTGGTGGCGCTGATACTGACCGTTCCACGCCACGCCGCGTGCTCGTGGGAGCAGGAGATCGTCACAGGCGGCAGCAGGAAGAGGTCATAGCGCTCGGCGACTGCTTTCGCGATCGCGCACGCCACGACAGTGTCGGTCACTAGCGGTAGGTGGGCGCCGTGCTGTTCGAAACTCCCGACCGGGAGGACCGCGACGGAAGCCGCTCGCTCGGACTCGTCGCTGCTCGTCGCCGTGGTGATCAGATCCACGGGCTAATGGTTGCACGCTTCGAGAGTCGCCTGCCGATAGGTGAGCACAAAGGCGGCCGCTTCGGGAACGGCTGTCTGCTGGCGAAGGGCGACCGCTGTCGGGTTCAACCAGCGCAGGGCCCGTGTGGAGGAGGTGCCAGCGGCCAAAGCCAGGGCGTTGGCGGCCTCGGTCGCCGCGCGTTCGATGTCGCCGGTGTTGATGTAGGCGGTGGACAGGGCCGATCGCCAAAGGGCCTCGTCAACGCGCCACTGATCAGGCCACTGGTCCAGGAGTTGCTCGAAGAGATCGGCTGCGGCTGTCGGTTGGCCGAGGAGTAGACGGCATTGCGCTTCGTGGGCAGCTACGTACACCGGGTTGCAGTGGAAGCCGAGATCGACCGGTAGTTTTGAACCCCAGTCGGTGCTGCCAGCGACCCTGTGGGCCTTGTCGATGCTGGCTGCGCAAGCGTTCTGGTCACCCCCCCATGGCGTACGCCTGGGCTTGGCGGATCAGCAGAAGAGCATGGACGCGGCCGGGTAGCCGAACCTCCTCCAGCGCCCGCTGCGCCAAGGCAATGGCATTACCCGGATCGAAGCGCTCGAGAGCGCGCTGGCTCTGCCTCATGAGGACGTAACTCGTCAGCGTCGGCGCGTTAGCTTCGACGGCGTGCTGCTGGACGTGTCGCAGCCAGGCGTCTGCCTCGACGGCGTCGCTTTGCTCGTCGATCCAGCTGAGGAACTCCGCCCACAACGCCCGCGCGATGAGTGCCTCGCGACGGCGGGCGGAACGGCTTCGTCGCCCGATGGTGGCTGCGATGCTGATCTGCGCATGGGCAGTGGAGGCCATCCCGGCGTATCCGATGCGGTTTCCGGTAGTGGCGAGACTAGCGAGCTGTTCGTGCCACGAGCGGAGCAGATCGGGCGCGTCTGGATGAGGCATGACGACCCGGAGTTGGCTACGGGCATCGTCGGTCAGGCGGTAGCCGATGTCAGTCAGGTGCAGCTGCACGGTGGTGGCGCGGCCGTAGCGGGTCACGGTCATCGGCGTTGCCGGTGTCGCGGCGGCCAGTTCGGCGGGGGTGCCGATATGTGCGCCGTAGACGCGGGGCCGGCCACGTCGCCGCATCCGTGGTGGCTGGTCGAGGTCGGAGTTAACGTGCCAGAGGCTGGCGTGGCTGGGCAGCGGCCCGGTCAGGGTCACGTTGGGCGGCAGGTGGCGTAGCTCGGTGCAGACGTAGCCGCCGTCGCCAACCACGTGCACGATCCGGCCGGCCGCCGCCGCAATCAGCTCGATCAGTTCGCGGGCAAGCATGGTCTTGGTTGGCCCGCCGCGCCGCCACAGCCTGGCCAGCACCGGCAACGCGACCGGCCGGTCCAGGAACGGCAGCTCGACCACGACGGCCGCGACGACAAAGGTGTTGCCGCGGGACAGTTTCTGGTTGCCCTTGGCGACCTTCAGCGACCCGTCGTAGTCCCAGTGTGCGGCAAAGACTTTCCGGCCGCAGCGACGAAACAGGGTGTCGTCAACGGCGATCAGCAGCGGTGCTCCGACCGGCGTCAAATGTCCGACGATCAACCGCAGCACGGTCAGGCCCACCGCGTCGGGCCGCCATCGAGCGGCGGCGAAGAACCGGTGCGCCCGGCTGTGATGCCACACGCCGGCCAGCCCTGCGCCGGCCAGCATGCCGCAGACGGTGCGCTGCCCGGGCCGGACGATCATGCCGGCCAGCAGGGTCACGAAAGTGGTGAACGTCGGGGTGGTGAAGCACGGCCGGAACGGTTCCAGCACGCGCCTCAGCGACCCCGGTAGGGTGGACACCCGGATCATCGGCGGTGACTCTCTCGCGAGTTGTGGGCAACCGCGGATGCTCCTTCTTCTACTTCGGACAGTCACCTCGACACGCCGCAGGCATCGACCAACTCGCGCGCTCGCACACCGTTTCGCGCCGATAGCGGTGCCGATCTCGGGTTGGACGGATCTTGCCGAGTCGCGCTCTACGCTCGATCGGGCGACCAGTCGGTGTTCGCGCCGCAGATGACCACGCAGGGCAGTTGTCCGGGGACACGGCCGGCGAGCCAGGCCGCGAACGGGACCGCTGCGGCGGGCTCGGCGGCGATGCGAAACTGTTCCCACAGCAGATCACAGGCGGCCAGCAGCTCGGCGTCGCTCACCAGCACCGACTGGACGGGGCTGCGCCGGAGGATCGCGAACGGCAGCTCGCCGATCCGGCTGGCGCCCAGCGCCGAGGCGGCCACGGAGTCGACCGGGCCGTCGACGGGCCGGCCCGCCGCAAGCGCGTTGGCCAGACACTGACAGTCATACGGTTCGACGGCCACCGTGGTACGAGGCCCGATCGCCAGCGTGGTGCCGGCGGCGAGGCCGCCCCCGCCGACCGCCACCGCCACCGCGTCGACGTCAGGCGCTTCGGCGATGATCTCGGCAGCGACAGTGCCTTGGCCGGCGATCACGGCTGGGTCATCGAACGCGGGCAGGTAGCGGTGGCCGGGACGGTGGGCCAGTTCCGCCGCAGCGGCAGCCGCCTCGGCATACGTCGCTCCGTGGCGCACCAGCCGCACGCCGGTCGCCTCGATACGTCGCACCTTGCCCGCCGGGGCCGTGGTCGGCACGAAAACGGTGGCCGGCAAGCCAAGCAGCGCGGCGGCGGTGCCCACGCCCAGGCCGTGGTTACCACCGGACGCGGTGACCACATGCTCTGCACGAGGCCCGGTGAGCATCGCGTTGAGCGCGCCGCGCAGCTTGAACGAGCCACTGCGCTGCAAGTGCTCCAGCTTGAGCAACAGCCGCCGCCCGTCGATCTCGGCGTCCAGCAACGGCGTCCGACGAATATACGGCCCGATCGTCTCGGCGGCAGCGGCCACCTCGGCGGTGCCGACGCTCAGTGCGGCGTGGGTAGTCACGGTCATGCCCTCATCATCGGCAGCACAGGGGTTAAGCACCAGCGAATCCTGCTCACTGCCCGTTAGCATCGCTAAATGGCCCTCGACGTCGGTCGGTTACGAGTGCTGGTCGAAGTCGCCCGCGCCGGCTCCATCGCCGCGGCTGCCCGCAGGCTGTCGTACACCCCGTCGGCCGTGTCACAGCAATTGAGCAAGCTGGAATCCGAACTCGGCGCCCGACTGGCCGAACGCAGCGGGGCCGGGATACGCCTCACCGAGGTCGGTGCGGTCCTCGTCCGGCACAGCGAACGTGTCCTTGGAGAGCTACGGGAGGCCGAGACGGCGGCAGCCGCTGCGGTGAGCGCCGAGCAGCGCCGGATCGCCATCGGCACCTTCACCACCGCCGGCGCGGCCCTGGTGCCGGCCGCTCTCGCCGCGCTCCGCGAACGACACCCGCAGGTCCAGCTATCACTGCTGGACCTCGAACCACCCGACGGCTACGGGCTGGTCACCTCCGGCGACCTCGACATGCTCATCACCCACCGGTACCCCGGCGTCGCGTCCGTACCCGCGCAAGGGCTCGCCCGGCGGCCCCTGCTGGCCGACACGCTGCGAATCGTGCTGCCAGCCGCGCATCCACTGGCCGCCACCGCGACCGGCAAACTCAAGCTCGCTGACCTCAACACCGAACACTGGATCTCCGGCAGCCACGGCGCACCCAACCGCGTCTGCCTGGACACCCTCGCCGCACGCGCCGGATTCACACCCCAGATCAGCTACGAAACCGCCGACTACGGCCTCACCCTCGCGCTCGTCCGGGTCGGGCTCGGAATCTCCCTCGTCCCGGCCATGGTCCTCAACGACGAACCCGGAATCCACATACTCGACGTGGCAGACCGCCATCCGGCCCGCCAAATCTGCATCGTTCACCGCAAACAGCCGACCGCACTCGTCGCCGAACTGATCAACCTGCTCCGCCAGGCCGCCCATCGATACACCGAAGGATCACCGCCGGCCGATCAAGACCGGCCTCGTACACACGCCCAGCATTAGCGCGAAAGGCGAGGTGGTGAACGAGCCTGTCCGCGCGGCGCCAGGGCGGGTCATTCGCAGCGGTCTTCGGCGCCTCGGCCGTATGGCTCGCAGCAGTCGGGACGGTGCCGGTAGGCCCGCAGGTCGCGGCCGTGTCGGTGGCCGTACTCCGGTGTGATCTCGTACAGGCACGCCCGCCACACGACGGTTCTACCGCCGCCGGGCACTACCTGCCCGTCGCCTGGCCCGCCGTGCAGCAGCACGTCCACCCTCCGACGGTACGTGCGTGACGAGCGCGGGACGCGACGGACGAGGTTCTGATGCCCGCAGATGGCTGGCCTCCACGTGGGCTGGTCCCCGCAACTGGGCGTTGCTGTGGGGACCAGCTTGTCGGTGGCCTGCGGCCAAGGCTGCTCCACCTGCGCGTTGCCGTGGCCAGCAGCCGAGCGGTGACCTCGTCGACCTGTTCAGGTTCGCCGCAGGCCCGACCGCTCGCCAGCGGCGGTCCCTGCGCTGTGGATAGCCCGATGCCTGTGGATGATCCCTTGATCATGGCTGGATCTGCTAGCCCTCGTGTCACCAGCAGCGCGGACGCGGGGGCGGGCCGTAGAGGGGGTTACACGTCGTCGGGGGGTGATCGCGTTCTTCCTCCCTGCTCGACCAGCGTCGAGGGTGTTGCGAGCCTCACTGGCACATGCGTTGTCGCGGATCTCCGCCCGAGACAGCCCACATCTGTCCCACGATGGGTGTGGGGGTCCGGACATGAGCGGCACCGGCGGTCGGTGTGACGGGGGCTGGGGTGACGTCAAGCCACGTATGGTCGAGCGCCGGGCCGGGACCGGTGTTGCGTCGGCCAGTCGCGCCGATGCTCGCGGCTCCGGTCGACATCGTGCCCGAGGGTCCGGGCCTGGTGCACGAGCCGAAGTGGGACGGATGGCGGATGATCGCCTTCCGCGAGACCGAAGGACCGTACCTACAGTCGCGAGCGGGCCGGAACTTGTCCAGCTACTTCCCGGATATCACCCAGGCGATCCGGTCGGCGGTCCCGCCCGGCGTGGTGCTCGATGGTGAGCTGATCGTCTGGGAACACGGCCGGACCAACTTCGCGCAGCTGCAGCGACGTGTCACCGCCGGCCGCGACCTACCGCGCCTGGCGCGCGAGTGCCCCGCCCACTACGTGCTGTTCGACCTCCTCGTCGACACCGGTGGCCAGGTGATCCTGAACCTGCCGCTGTCGCAGCGCCGGGCCCGGCTGCAGCGGCTACTCGCTGACGCCCCGCCGCAACTCACCCTGACCCCACAGACGGGTGACATGCGGCAGGTGTCGGACTGGCTGCTGCACTGGACCGTGGCCGGCGTCGAAGGCGTGGTCAGCAAACGCTTGGCCCGCCGGTATGAGCCCGGCCGACGTGGCTGGTCGAAATTCCGCACCCGGATCGTCACCGAAGCCATCATCGGCGGGGTGACCGGCAGCATCAGCCGTCCGGAGACCCTGCTGCTCGGCCGGTACGACCAGCGGGACCGGTTACGGTACACCGCCCGCTCCCACCCTCTGACCACCAAACAGGCCACAGAACTGGCGGCGCTCCTCGCCCCGCCGCGGATTCCGCTCGACGGCAGCGTGGCCCACCCGTGGCCGCACCCGCTGCCCGCTTCATGGTCCGGCCAATTCGACCGATCCGAGCCCGTGGCGTACACGCGGGTGGAACCGAGTGTGGTGGCGGAAATCGACGCTGACGTGGCGTTCGAACACGGACGCTGGCGCCACCGTGTGCGATACGCACGAGCCCGACCGGAAATGTCGATTCGCGACGTACCACTCCTCATCGAAGAGCAAAACACAACTCAGGGTTGATCGTTGACGAGGAGTGCCCGCCAGGAAGCGGGGTGACGGGGCAGGCGATTGCTCAGTCTCGATCCACCGATGAGGTTCAGGCTGGCGTTGCAACGCGCGACGCGCCGGGCGGTGCAGATACATCAGCGGGAGTCGGCGGCGCTGCTGGCGCGTACCGCGATGGAGACCTGCATCGTCGGGCTGTGGTGCCTGAATGAGCCCAACGCCGTCCGACAGCCCCGCGAGTCCGAGATCAAGGTCGCGCCGACGTTGCTGAACTCTATGTCGAGCGCTGGGTCATCACTGAGTCAGTGATCCGAGAGGCGGTACGTGCTCTCGGCGGACCGCGCAAACCTCCCGAGGTACGGTCGATGACCGAGCAAATCGACTCCCGGACCGGCGCTACGCTCGCGATCCACCTGTACGGCACGGCGTATGGGCCGCCGTCGCAGTACTTCACCCACGTAAGCGGATCGGCACTGCTGCGGCGTGTTTCGGCCGACTACCGCTACTCGACCAAGCCCGTGAACTCGTGGGCCCGCCGGGCGCCGGTTCGGCTGACCGACGCCTGCGTCGGACTGCTGGCTGGGGCTCTCGCGAACCAGACTGCGGAACCGGCGGAGCTGTTCGTCCGGCACGGCGAGGGGAACGCCCAGCGGGTACTTCCGCCGTTGCTGGTCACTATCGGTAAGGGGATGGTGCGAAGACTGTGCCTTGCCGACATCGTGAGCCTCTTAAAGCAGGTCAGGGAGATGTGCGCATACCTGTCTCGCGTTGGACCTGACGATGCGCCGGATGGCCGGGAGGCGAGTGTACGGGCGATGTACGAGGACCTGATCGCTCGGCTCCACAGCGGTGACATTCTGGATGATGTGATCCGGCCTGTCTTCGACTATTTCGTCACCAGGGTCCTCGCCGAGTGGGACAATGATGGGTGGCTATCCTCGCTGATCGCGAGCCCTTCACCGGCCCGTAGCGGTCGGTCTCCATTGCGGCACCCCCACCGCCAGCCCGAGCAGCACCCCCGCCACCACTTCACCGGCCCGTAGCGGTCGGTCTCCATTGCGGCAAGGTCACGGTGCAGGTCGCGGGATCCGAATCGGTAGCCCTTCACCGGCCCGTAGCGGTCGGTCTCCATTGCGGCATGGGGCGAGTGCCGGGCAGCTATCAGCCATAGCTGACTACCACGTCATCGTTCATGCATGTTGTACCGATTGAGTTCGCCGAGAAGTGGCCGTTGAGTGCCGGCCTGGCCGCACAGGTCTTGCACAGCGACCGTACTTCTCGGCGATGTGCGAGCCTGCTGGCAGACGCTGATTGTCGGCGGGCTACAGGTTGTTGATTCGGGCCAGCAGCTCTGCCTCGGTCAGGTTCTCCAGGACCGCGTCCTGCTTGCGGCCTAGGACCGCCAGCAGCTTCTCCTTCTCCAGCTTCTTGGCCGCCGCTGCCTTCGCCGCCTGGTCCTCCGCGATACGGATGGCGATGACGTGCTTGACGACCTCCAACTTGGTCTCCAAGGTCGCCTTGGCCGGATTGGTCTCGGTGGCCACGAACGACTCGGTGTCGATGGCCTTGAGCTCGGCGTTGACGGCCCTGGCCACGTCATCGAGGCTGAAGCCGGACTTGGCGGTCAGCGAAAGCTCCCACAACTGTTCAGTGGTCAGCAGGCCCTTGGATGACGGGTAGCGGAACTTTTCTCGCGTGGCTTTCTCGAAGATGTTCACAGTGGCCTTTCTCGGGTGTCTGGGTGACGAATCAGAACTGGATGCTGATGAGACGGCGCCGGCCGCCGGTCATGGTCACCTTGGCGATCACAGAGCTGCGGACCGTGGAGCTGAAGCCGAGGCCGGACAGCTGATCCGGGGACGGCTCGCACTTGGTGCGGTCGCCGAGAACCTCGAACACCTTGCGGTGCGGTTGCAGGTCGCCGCGGAGGAACTCGTTGTAGATCCCCCGCGTCGGTTGGTCGTTCACGCACCCCTTCAGGATGAAGAAGTAGTGCCGGTTGCCGACCTCGCTGGCGTCGAAGTAGTTCGGCGAGTACATGATGGTGGACACCGGCACGAACTGTTCGGTGGTGATGCCCCACAACTCCTTGCTCGCACTGCCCGGCTGCATGCCCTTACCTGGCCGGAAAGCAGTGATTACCCCGCCGGCGACCGTCATCCGGCCTACCTCGACGGTTTCCTTGTGGCCGACCGCCCGCTCGTAGCTGTAATGCTCGATCTTCCCGTTGTTCTCAGTCTCGATCACGAAGCCGACGTCGGTGCTGTCCCGCTTGTGGTACTGGTTCACCTCGATCCGGTACTCACCGTCGGGGACACGGTCGGTCCAGGTGACGTTCTCCACCGGCTCGCGGGAGAGCGTTCCGCCCGCGTTCATGTCGACGTCCAGCTTGTTGCGCTTTTCTCTGTACCAGATGTGGTCGCCGTTGGGTTCGAACACGTGCAGGTCGAGATCGTCGTGGTTGAACCAGGACAGGCTCACCCGCAGCTTGCCAGTGACGTTACCGCCGGCCCGCTTGACCTTCTCCTTGATCGAGTCGGTGACGTTGCCGTTGTAGGACCAGCCGAAATCGTTGTCCCAGGTGAACAGCCGCGGGGCGGCCGGATGCCGGCCCGTGGTGAGACTGACGAGGTGCGGTTCGTGGCTGTTGGCCACCCACAGGTCGATGGTCGCGGCAGCGGGCAGGATGTCCTTCATGAAGGAGACCACGGGAATCTCCTCCGGCTTCGCCTCCCGAAGGCCCGCACCTGCCGACCTGGTGGTGACTGCCTGCATGAGCAGCCCTGCGATGCCGTCCTTCATCCACGGCTGTGTGTCGTTGTCGACCCACAGCACGTTGGTGACCGACACGTCGGAAAGCCGGGCGAACCGTCGCTGCAACGACTCCTCAATGCCCAACTCGTCGATGGTCTTCATGGCAGCCTTGACCATGGCCGGGGTGATCAACGCCCTGGGGCGCTGGTAATTCTGCGGTGCCACCTTCGTCTCGAACGACCGGACCGCCTGCTCCAGGTCGACGCCCGCGGAGAGGTCCTGGACGAGGGTGCCGATCACCGTGTTGCGGAACCGGGCCGCCGGGTTCATGGCGTTGGCGAAGACGAAGGCCTGCTGGTCGGTCGCCTGCGTCCACCGGTTCCGCAGCGACCGGAACTCGGTCACCGCCCGACGATGCTCCGTGCCGCGGTAGAGAACGTTGTCGTCGATAAGGTCGACGATGGTGTCCAGAGCGTGCTGGGTCAGCTCGGCCAGGCCACGCTGGAAGACCTGCACCGCAGCGTTGAAGTTGCCCTGTGCCGCGCCGACGTCTTCGATGCGATGGCGCTTGTCCACCTGGCCGTGCAGGTGGTGCCACACCTCGACCTGGCCGTCGCGCAGCGTTCGGGTGGTCTTCGTCCCGTACTGCGCCTGAGTGGACCGGAAGATGGTGGACAACGGCAGCGAAAGAACAAACTCGTCCAGAGCGGCGGCGACGACGGAGAAGTCCGGGTCGGAGGCCGACACCTCGGACCAGACGGTGCGGACCCGCCCGTCGTGGATCTCAACGACGTTGCCGAAGTGCTTGATGAAACCGCGGCAGGTCGAGCAGTCGTACGCGGACCGCTCACGGAACCGCAGATTGGTGCCGACGGGGAAGGATTCGAGATAGGTGAGCCAGAGTGAGTCCC
The DNA here is from genome assembly GCF_000514815.1 of Salinispora fenicalii. Classification (GTDB taxonomy): domain Bacteria; phylum Actinomycetota; class Actinomycetes; order Mycobacteriales; family Micromonosporaceae; genus Micromonospora; species Micromonospora fenicalii. Next base: position 50,653 of record NZ_KI911473.1, on the reverse strand, counting down.
GGTCGAGACCGTCGCCGACGACGTACAACTCACCCCTGGACATCGTGGACAGACGCGAAGTCGCATCCGTCACGAACTGCTGGAAATCGCCCACCGTTCCATCCCCCTTGATCGCCGGAGATCCTACCGAGCTAACGCCAACCGGAGAAGCACGTTTCCGGCTGGCCGCATGGCCACAGACGGGCGCCGGTGGACGGCGGCCAGTCGACCGGAGCGGGCTACGGCGGTGGGGTGCCGGGCCGGTGGTCAGCAGTTTCCGCCAGGTGGCCGACGGCGCCGTTGGGTACACCCCGGCTCACGCTGTGGCTGCCTCACCGGGCACCGGCAGGCCTGCGTGGTCGAACAAACTTCTCAGGCGAGCATCACGAAAGGCATGGCGACCAACCAAAGGGAAACCGTCCGAACCGGATCCTCTCAGCCGGCTTTCTTGTCACTGCCGACGGGCACGTCGGGTAGTGCTTGCGCCAGTTCGCTGCGACGTCGGATGCCCAGTTTGCGGAATGCCTGCCCGAGGTGCCATTCCACGGTCTTGACGGTGACGAAAAGCGTCTTGGCGATTTCGCGATTGGTCAGGCCTTCGCTCGCCTTGGCGACGACCCGCTGTTCGGCAGGGGTCAGTACTTGGGCGGTGGTTGCGGTCGCCGCGCGGGCGCCGGCCAGGCGGAGTTCGCTGCGGGCGGTTTCGATCAAGGCCGTCGCCTCGCATCGCTCAGCACCCACCAAGCCATGGAGCAGACGCTCTCGGCCCTCGGTGCGTCGTCCCGTCCGGCGCAACAGGGTGCCCGTGTCCACCTCGATCTTGGCCTGATCCAGCCGGTATGGCGTCGTGGCCATCAGGTCGTGAGCATGTTGCAGGTCCGTCATCGCCTGGTGCGGTGGCAAGACCCGGCTTCGTGCCCGTAGCGCGGCGGCGATCGGCCGGGGTGCCCCGAATCTGCGCGCGCGGAGTAGCTCCTCAGCGGTGACAAGGTCCGCTTGCCGCTCACGGCTTGTGGCGATCAGGCCCTCGGTGAGTGGAACGATGTACTGCGCGGTGAGCCCGGGATGGTGCCAGCAACGATCGATGGCAGCCTTTCTGACCTTGAGCAACTCTGACGTGCCCGCTTGCACCTTCCCTTGGCTGATCTTGAGTGCTGCTCGCGCTACGGCGAGCTGATCGCAGAACGCCGCATCGGGCGGGCCGCCGGCGCGGAGCAGAGAGTCCAGCACGGTCTGCGCCCGAGCCGGGCAGTCGAGCTCGATCAGGACCTGGACAGCCGTCGAGGCTGCCAGCCATACGGCTGGCGTGACGAGGGTGTCGTGCGAGAAGTCGGCAAGGACTCGCGATGCGAGTGTCTCTGCCGTTGCGAGCTCTCCCAGGTCTAGAGCGGCGAGGGCACTGACCGCCGTTGCTGCCTGCGCGGTCAGCAGACAACCGGCGGCACGTGCCTGGCCTGCGGGGCCACGCAGCACAGCATCCGCCCTCAGGGGCTGACCTGCCTGGCACAGTGTCCATGCGGCGAGGCAGACCTCGGGTAAGGGATGGTCAAGCCCCGTCTGGGGTTTGGTAGGACGAAGGCTTAGTTCGGCCAGAACTCTGACCCGCGCGGCGTTCATACCGCTGCCCAGCCCTCGTAGGGCCCGTAGTGCGGGTCCGCGTCGCGGCGGCGTTGGCTCTGGTGCGTCGCCGGCGGATGGCCGAGGGGTGAGGTCGTCGAGAGCAGCCGAGAATTCGCGTAGCCGTTGGAATACGGTGTGCTGTGCCGACTGGCCTCGTTGCAGACCCTGGTGGACGATCCGGCGGCAGGCGTCGTAGCGGCCCTGGGCCAGGTGAGCCCCGGCGAGCAGTAGACGAGCACGATGGTGTAGATCCTCATCGGCGGGGTGCTGCAGCGCTTCATACAGATGGCTGAGCGCAGCGCTGTCACCGGAGCACAGCTCGGCGGCTGCGAGATCGACGAGCACCCTTGCGGCCACGGTGTCGTTCGGTGGCTCGGCGAGACCTCGACGCAGGAGAGCCGCGGCCTGACGGGGGAGCCCTCGGCAGGTGGCGTCCGCCGCGCTGGCGGCAAGCATATCGACGACCCAACGATCCGCACCGGGCAGAGTGCGCAGCAGATGCGCCCCGACTGTGGCCAGGCTTCCACCGGTGCCGCTGAGCGCACGTGCGGCCAGATGATGAGCGGTGTGTCGTTGCTTCGGCGTGAGGCTGTCGTAGACGACTGACTGGATGACTGGATGAGAGAAGGCGAACGGCAGTGCAGCGTGCAGGATCTGCTCGTCGATGAGGGTTCTGGCCGCGCCGGTGAACGTGGAGGTGTTCATCTCGGCGACCGAAGCGCAGCGTCGGGCGTCCGCGTCCGGCCCGAGAACGGCTACGGCCTGCGCGGCGCGGCGCACGAGCGGCCCGAGGCGGTTGAGCCGGTGCAGCACGTGCACGGTGATACGTCGTGGAGCGACGTCGTAGAGATTCCCGACATCCTCGGCAGTGGGTTTGATCCCAGCAGTCACGGCCTCGGCGAGGATTTCCTTCACGAAGCGGGGGTTGCCCTGACACAGGGCGTAGCAGGCTTCTACGAATTCGGGCTCGGTATGGACGCCTTCGAAGTGTTCCATGATCAATGCGCCGATGGCGTCGACGTCGAGTGTTCCCAGCCGCGCCAGCCGTGCGGAGGGTCCGGTCGCCACCGCCGCGACCAACTCACCCCGATGGATCACGTCGAGAGGGCCGGTGGTGAACGCGAGGCCGATGCTTCCGTCTTCGAGCCGGTTGGCTATGTAGGCCAGCATGTTGAGCGACTCGATATCCGCGAAGTGGGCGTCGTCAACCACGATCACCAAGGGCCGTCGGCGGGACAGATTGCGGCAGACCCAGTACAGACCGTGCACGGTGGGATGCAACTCGAGCGTTCTAGGCGCCTCGGGGACCTTCTGCGACAGCAACTCGCTCGCCAGCTCTGCCGGCCCGCGCAGTACGGCGAATCTCTGATCGGGCGCCGTGATGTCACTGCAGAATTCCAATAGCTGCCGCGCCACGCCCCAGGGGAAATCACATTCCAATTCCGTGCCGCGCGCGCGAAGGATCTGAAGTCCTTTGTGTTGAGCGTCTTCGCGTAGCTTGCGTAGTGTCGCCGACTTGCCGACTCCTGCATTCCCCTCGAAGGCGATGGCCCGCCCGGTGCCGCTTCCCACATCCGTAAGAAATTCATCGATAATGCGAAGTGCGTCTTCACGGCCGTGCAGGATCGTGCGGTGATGTGGCACGTGTCCCCCCCGAGGTGTCCATCGATAGGTGGTGCGACCAATCGGCGAGGTCGCTGCGGCGTCCGCCATGCGGCCTTCGCGGCCGGCGGAGTGCGACTGTCCCTTGGGCATGGAAGAGGTCACGGGGGGCGATCGGCCGTCGGAACGGCGGAGGTGCCGGATGTCCCGGGGGTCGGTGGCCAGCACGTGAGGAGGGCTGGTGTGGTGCCGCGGTGCGACGCGTGCGGCTTGCTGAGAGGCGGCCCCGCCGCGGAAGCGATCGGCCGGCGCGCGGACGTCACGGCGTGGCTCGTGCACTGCAATTTTCGTATGGCGGCTGGGGGATTAGCGGCATTTTGCCGTTCCATGTCAGGTCCTTTGCGCGTGACAATAAGACGCCGACCAGACTTCCCGGCACACCAGTCTCGATAGTATGCGGAGATCCCCGCATCACCGCAACCCCATTTAGAGGAAGGTATATGTAAAAAGAAAGAGATCGCCCTGCCCGGCCATATTTGGCAAACCGGGCAGGGCGAAATGGCGCGAGACATGCCGGAACTCGAAGCGCCGAGCGTTCGTGCCGTAGGCGCCGGATCCGCTAGCCGGTGGGCCGCCGGCTAGCGTGCCAGCGATCGATCACCGCCGGAAGCTCGGTCATCAGATAGCTGTAGAAGTCGTGCATCTCACGCAGCCGCTGGCCGGCCCGGGTGTCTGCCCCGACGGCCTCTATGGCGCGCTCCGCCTCCTCCTGCATGGCCTTGACGACCTCGTTCTGGCTGGACATCAGAATGGCCCAGGCGCTGTCGCGGAAGCGGAAGTGCTCGCGACGGCTGCCAGGGACCGGCACGCGTTCGATCAAGCCGACGGACGACAGTGCCTTCACGGACATGGAGACGGTGCCCGAGCTGGCTTGCAGCCACTGGCACAGGTCGCCGGCGGTGACGGTCTCCGACTCGGCGAACAGCAGCGCCGCCAGGACCCGAGCCAGCATGCGCTGCATGCCCCCCTTGGTCAGGGTGAGTGCCAGTCGCTCGGCCGCATCGCGAGCCTCCGTCGTCATCGTGCCCCCGTTCTCTCCTCCCACACTCTACCGAGGTTTCAGAAAACTCGGAGAACTTGACCCTTCCCGTTCGGTCTGTGACGTCACGTGAGGCCACTGCCGGTCGGGGCCAGGTGCGGTGGCAGCCCCAGGTTCCGCACCCGCAGAACGGTGGCGTTTAGCCACATCAGCGGCTGGATCAGCAGGTCGACGCCGACCAGAAAGCAGAGCGTCCCCACCCCAGCCGGATCGCCCATCAGCCATCCCGCTGCGAGCAGGGTCAGTTCGAGCACGCCCTTCGCCAACCAGAACGGCCACCGCCATCGCTCCACCATGGTGATCGCGAGAAGGTCCATCGCCCGGATGTCGAACCCGCTCATGATGATCAGCGCCGAACCGTATGCGCAGCACGTGGTGCCCGCCGCGAGCAACGCCGCTGCGGGTGTCGGAGCAAGACGAACCGGGTCGAGGGTCAGCAGGACGTCGATGACGCTGCCGCAGAGGAAGAACGTCAGCAGCGGGGAGAGCCGGACGGCGACGTGTCCATACGGCGACGATGGACACGCAGGTGACCGCGACGGCGGCCTGCGCGATGCCGATCGTCGCCGGTATGTGAGGCAGCAGGCCGATCGCGAACGTATCGAGCGGGTCGGTGCCGAGGTGCGAAGCGATGAAGAAGTACGCGCCCAGCGAGAAGAAGAAGCAGCCGATGAGATAAGGGAGGGCCTTGTCGACGGCGGGGCGGACGGGGGCGGCGGGCATCGAGGTCTCCGATTGTCGGGGGCGGTGCGCCTGACACGGCGGTTCGTGGCGTCGTGGGGGGAGGCGTCCGGCGCCTCGGTAATACGCGTCCAGGTGGCGGTGGCCGCCCCTGTTTGGAGTCGACACGCAGCTGTCGCGCGGTGATCGGCCGAACGTGGTCGCGATGGGACGATCGCGTCGAAGCGCGCTCGCGCGGTCCGGATTCTGCCGCACGTGTCAGCAAGATCGCTATTGATGGAATTGCCGTGCCCGATGGTCCGGGGTGTCAGGTGAGCCCTTCTTCGGCTGGTCCCAGCCACTGAGCCTGCGCGACTCGCAACGGTCGCCAGTTGTGAAAATTTCATCACCTAGGGTTGTTGCTAGGGGTTGTCCCGGGGGTGTCTGATCCCCGCGTCGGAGAGGCTGGTCCGGAGCGTGGTCGCTCCACGAACCCACTCCTGATATCCCAAGGCGCAGGGAGGACGTCCCCGTGACGGACACCAACACCACTCTGACGGCGGCGGAACGGACGTTCATCGACGGCGTCGCCACCCACTACCACGAGGCGCACGGCCTCACCTGGCCGAAGGCACGAACGATGGCCTGGATGATCATCTCTGACCCCCCGGAACAGAGCATCGACGACATCTGCGCCGTTCTGGAGATCAAGCCAGAGGAGATCGAGCAGCTCATCGAGCAACTCGTCCTCGTCGAGCTCTACGAGGAGATCGACGAACCCGGCCAGCCTCGCCGGTACCGCCTGGTCGAGGACGGCTACACCAAGGTCGTGTCGCACACCTTCGCGAGTTGGCCACGGTACCTCGAAATCTTCCGGCACGGGTTACGCGTCCTCGACGACGCTTCAACCGAACGGAGGCGACGCGTCGCCGACATCGAGGAGCTGTTCTCCAGCATCGTGCCCGACCTGGCCGACATGAGCCGCCGGTGGCAGCAACAGTCCGCCGAGCCCACTCCGGCCTGACCGGTTCACGAAAGGACAATGAGATGACGACGCAAGCCGTGACGCCGCCCACCGACGAGGAACGCGCCTTCGTCGAGGAAGTCGCACAGTACTACTACGACAACGACGGTATGCCACACGACCGTGGCCGGGTCGTCGGATGGCTCATGATCTGCGACCCTCCCCGGCAGGCGGCATCGCAGATCGTGGCCGCTCTCGGCGTTTCCCGCGAGGAGGTCGACCGGATCGTCGACCAGCTCACGCCCGACGGTGATCCGGTCAGCGTCTTCGAGCGTGACGGCAAGCTCGACGAGGAGGACTACGTCGTCTGGCTGCGGGAGAACAGCTGGGGGCCGAAGGTCATGGGCATCTTCGCGGAGTTCGACGACTTCCATCGCGTCGCCGCTGCCGGTCTCGACGCTCTGCGCGACGAGCCGGAGCAACGGCTACGGCGGCTGCGCAACCTGGAAAGGTTCCTGAGGTTCGTCAGCGCCGAGATGCCGAAGATTCTCAGTCGTCACGAGCAGCGCGTCGCTGCAGGCGGCCGGGGTTGACATCCGGGTGGAGGCATCCGTGACCGACGTCGTCGAACGCGTACCGCAGCAGCTACGCATCACCGCCGCCGTGCTCGGGAGCGCGGACTTCCGGCACGCCCACCAGGTGCGATACGCCTACGTGGCCGGCTCCATGTACAAGGCGGTGGCCTCCGAGGACATGGTCATCCGGATGGCCCGCGCGGGGATGTTGGCGTACTTCGGTGCGGGTGGCCTGTCGCCGGAGCGGATCGCTGCCGCAGTCAGGCGGATCCGGCAGGAGGCCCCTGATCGTCCGTTCGGCCTCAACCTGTTGGCCAGCAACGAGAATCCCGTAGGGGAGATGGCGACGGTCGACGCGCTTCTGCAGCAAGGTGTGCAACGGGTGGAAGCGGCCTCCTTCATCCGCCCCACCCCAGCCCTGGTCCGCTACCGGGTCGCCGGGATCCACCGAGACCGAGGTGGCAGGGTCGTGGTGCCCCACCACGTCATGGCCAAGGTGAGTCGCCCGGAGGTCACCGAGGCATTCCTGGCACCCCCTCCGCAGGACGTGCTGCGGCGGCTGGTGACCGACGGACACCTCACCGCCGAGGAGGCGGCCCTCGGCGCACAGATCCCCATGGTGGACGACTTGTGCGCCGAGGCCGACTCCGGTGGTCACACGGATCAACGGCCGCTGGTGACCCTCCTGCCGGACACGCTTCGCATGCGTGCTGAGGCAACTCGCCGGAACCCGGCGGTCGGTCGGATCCGTGTCGGCGCCGCCGGTGGCCTCGGTTCACCGGCAGCCGTCGCCGCCGCCTTCGTCATGGGCGCCGACTTCGTACTCACCGGAAGCGTCAACCAGTGCACCGTCGAGGCGGGCACGAGCGAGCCGGTCAAGGACATGTTGCAGCACGCCTCGGTGCACGACATGACCATCGTGCCCGCTGGCGACATGCTCGAGACCGGCACCCGGGCGCAGGTTCTCCGCCGCGGGTTGTTCTACCCGGCGCGGGCCAACAAGCTGTACGAGCTCTACCAAAGGTACGGGTCGCTCGACGAGATCGATCCGCACACCGCGGAGCAGGTGCAGCGCAAGTACTACCGGCGCAGCTTCGACGAGGTATGGGACGAGACCGCCGCCTACCACGCCCGATCGAACCCCGCGGCGCTGGAGCGGGCGCGGACGGATCCCAAGTTCAAGATGCTGCTGGTGTTCAAGGCCTACTTCGTGCGGTCCATCCGCCTGGCGATGAGCGGTTCGGACGAGTCGCGGGTGGATTACCAGATCAACTGCGGACCGGCGATGGGCGCGCTCAACGGCCTGCTGCGCGGCACCGGACGCGAGGACTGGCGCAACCGTCACGTCGACGACATCGCGGAATTCCTGATGAGCGGTGCCGCGCAGCTGCTGACGGAACGGGTCACGGCGTTCGCCGGGCCATCGGAGCTACCGTACGGGGGGCAGAACCGACCATGACCACCGCCTTCGTGTTTCCCGGGCAGGGCTCGCACCGAGTCGGCATGGGCAACCAGCTGTTCCCGAAGTATCCCAACCTCGTCCGGCAGGCCGATTCCGTCCTGGGATACTCGATCGTCGAGCTGTGCCTACAGGGACCGCCGGACCGGCTGAGCGACACCCGCTACACCCAGTGCGCGATGTACGTCGTCGGCGCGCTCTCCTACATCGACGAGGTGCGGACCAGCGGGGTGATTCCCGACATCGTCGCCGGGCACAGCCTCGGTGAGTACGTCGCGCTGTTCGCCAGCGGCGCCTTCGATTTCCGGACCGGTCTGGAGGTGGTCCGCGAGCGTGCCCGGCTGATGGGCGCCGTCGGCGCGGGCACCATGGCCGCGATCATCGGTCTCTCCCTGGAAGCCGTCCGTGACGCCCTCGACGGCCCGGAGGGCGTCGGCGTCGACATCGCCAATCTCAACGCCCCGGACCAGACAGTCATCTCCGGCCCGCCGCCGGACGTCGCCGCCGTCAGCCGCACCTTGCAGGACCGTGGCGCCACCGTTGTGACCCTGCCGGTCACCGGCGCCTTCCACTCCCGGTACATGGCACCGGCCGCGGAGAAGTTCGCCCATTTCCTTGGCCGCCGGGTGCTGTCCCGGCTCAAAATACCCGTCGTCTCCAACGTCACCGCGCTGCCGTACGACGGCGATGTCGCCGGCCTGCTCGTACGACAGCTCACCAGCCCTGTTCGCTGGAGCGACACCATCGACCACCTACTCGGCCACCCCAACGCCGCCGTACGCGAGGTCGGCCCCGGCACGGTGCTCACCGGACTCATCAAACGTATCGAAGCCCTCCGCACGCCCGCCGCCGCCGGCCTCTGAAACGGCCCGAGGAGCCTGTTCGCATGCACCAGCCGATCCACGGGGTGCGCTTCCGCGTGCCCGCTACCCTGGTCGCCGAGTTCGCCTCGGCCAGCCTCGACGTCAGTCCCCTGCACGTCGACCCCGCCTACGCCCACAAGACGCCCTTCGGCCGGCCCGTGGCGCACGGCGTGCTGGCCCTGTTGGTAGCGCTGTCACACGGTCCGGCTCGCACCGGCCGTTGCCTGCGCCGACTCAGGGCCAGCTTCCGGTACCCGGTCCTTCCGGACACGGAATACGAGGTCGCCGCCGAGGAGAACGGGGACCACCTGCACCTGCGGGTCCTCGACGGGACCCGCACGGTCATCGAGATCACCGCCGAGCACACCGGCGCCGATCTCGCCCAGGCACCGACCGGCGGACGGCCGTCCAGCGTCACCGAAGCCGACACACCGCCGATCGAGGAGATGGCCGACGCCGGGCCACTAGGCCAGGAGTACCAGCCGGACTGGGCGCGCCTCGACGATCTCGTCCGGGAACTGAGTCTGCACGCTGTGGGCGTCGACGTTGAGCATGTCGCCGCTCTCAGCTGGGCCAGCTACCTCGCCGGCATGCGTGTACCAGGGCGTGCCGCCCTCATCAGCGCCATCGCGGCGACCTTCGGCGGCGACCCGACCGGCGACGGCTTCACCGCGGAGGGTGCGGTCGTCGATGTCGACAACCGTTACCGGCGGGTGCGCCTGGCTGGTCGACTGTCCACCGGGACGCGCGGCGCCGAGGTCGACGTGATGACCTTCGTCCGCCGTGAACACCGGCCCCCCGACACCGCGCGCATCCGGCGGCTGCTCGCCGACCCGCCCGGTTCGCTGACTGGCAAGGTCGCCCTGGTGACCGGCGGCAGCCGCGGGCTCGGCGCCGCGCTCACCCAAGCCTTGGCGGTCGCGGGCTGTGAGGTGTATGCGGCGTTCGCGCGCAGCGGCGGCGAGGCCCGCGAGATGGCGGCCGCGATGGGCACCGACGCCCATCGGATTCGCCTCGTCGAAGGTGACGTGGCCGACGCGGGCTGGTGTGAGCGTCTCGCCGGAACCATCGCGGCAGAGCACGGTGGGCTCGACCTGCTGCTGCTCAACGCGGGTCCCCCCGTGCAGGAGCACCCCACCGACCCCGCCTTCGGTCCGCGATCCGCCGCGTACACCGCGGAGGCGATCGCCGTGTCCCAGACGCCGCTGTCCGCCTTCGCCGCTGCGCTGGCCGAGCGCGCCGGGTGGCTGGTGGCGATTTCCTCCGCATACGTCCACCGCCCTCCCCGGGGCCTGGACCACTACGTCACCGCCAAGCACGCTCTCGAGTCGATGGTGCGGACCGCGGCGTCGCGGCATCCGGGCATCCGCACCCTGATCGCACGGCCGCCCCGGCTCGCCACCACCTTCGCCGACTCCGCGCTCGGTGCGGAGCAGCCCCTCGACCCGGAACTCGCGGCGGTCGCACTCGTGCGGCGGATCGGCTCCGGCGAACCTGGGCTCGTCGAGGAGTTCCCCGTGCCCACCCCCGACGGTGACACCAGGACTGAGGCGGGCACCCTTGCGGTGGCGGCGACCTTCGCCGTCGATCCGCTGATACCGCTCCTCGAGCGGTGGACCGAGGATCTGGCGCTCGACCTGAGTGTGCGGGCCGCTCCATACGCCCAGGTCTTCCAGCAGTTGCTCGACCCGGGCAGCGTCTTCGCCATCAACGGCAAAGGCGTGAACGTCGCGCTGCTGCGGTTGTCCGACTGGCCCCCCGGCGAGCAGCCGGTCGACGACTTCGTGGCCGCGGCGCGCACCTACCTCGACCGTGCGGTGGCACCCCTGGTCGTGGTCCTGTGTCCCTCGAACGACGACGCCGGGCAGGGCGGGCGCGCGGACCGGCTCGGCGCGGGGCTGCGCGACCTGGGCGTACTCGTCGTCGGCAGCGCGGACTGGGCCGACGGGTACGACGTACCGACACCCTTCGACCCGGCCCGGGAGCAGCTCGCGCACATCCCGTACACCGCCGAGGGCTTCCACGCGCTCGCCGTGACGGTCATGCGCCGCGTCCACGCGGCGCTGGTGCCGCCTTTCAAAGCCCTGGTGCTCGACTGTGACAACACCCTCTGGCGTGGTGTCTGCGGTGAAACCGGACCGGACGGTGTCACCGTCACCGCGGGGCACCGTGCGCTGCAGGAGTGGGCCGTCCGGCTCCACGACGATGGCGTCCTGATTTGCCTCGCTAGCAAGAACACCGCCGAGGACGTCGACGCGGTCTTCCGCCGTCACCCTGGGATGCCGCTACGGCCGGAACACGTCGCCGCCCGACGTATCACCTGGAACCCGAAGTCTATGTCCCTGACCGAACTGGCCGACGAGCTCAGCATTGGTGTCGACAGCATGGTCCTGCTCGACGACAACCCGATGGAGACAGCGGAGGTGGCCGCCGCCCACCCCGGCGTCCTGGCCCTGACACTGCCCGCCGACGACCAACAGATCCCCGGGATCCTGCGTCGTGTTTGGGCCTTCGACCGGACCGGCGTCACCGACGCGGACCGGCTCCGTAACGACTCCTACCGTGCCGAACGCCGCCGACGGGACCTCGCCGACACCGCGCTGACCTTCCAGGACTTCCTCGCGGGTCTGGACCTACGCGTCGATGTCCATGAGGCGCGTCCGGAGGAACTCGACCGGGTCGCCCAGCTGACACAGCGCACCAACCAGTTCAACCTGTCCGGGGTCCGGCGCACCGAGGCGGAGATCCGCCGCTGGCTGGGCGAGGGCAACCAGTGTTGGGTCGCGCACGCCGTCGACCGGTTCGGTGACTACGGGTTGGTCGGCGTCGCGATGAGCATGACCGCGGCCGGCCGGGTGGAACTCGACACCTTCCTGCTCAGCTGCCGGGCCATGGGTAAGGGCGTGGAACACACACTGCTGTCCCGCGTGGCGGACCGGTGGCCACCGGATGCGCAGGTGGACGCCGTCCTGGTGCCTACCAGCCGCAACACGCCCGCGCGCCGGTTCTTCGACGCGGTGCTCGGCACCGGCACCGTGGACAGCGACGAGCGGATCGTCTACCGCGCCGCGGTGGCGACCGCCGCGGCGGCACGGTTCACCCCGCAGGAGGCACCACGCCCCGTCGACGCTGCACCAGCCAAAGTGACGCCGGCGGCGCCGGTCGATATCCGCAAGCTCGCCGCACTGGCCCGAATCGCGGTCGAGTACCACGACATCGCGGCGGTGGGCCGCCACGTCGACCGCGCCGCCCCGGTACCTTCGGACGCTGCGGTGTCAGCCGACGCGCTGAACGCCGTCACCCAGGCCGTCGCCGTCGCGGGCTCCCAGGCACCGGACACCCTGGACGCGGCGACGACCGTGGAGTCGTTGAGCCTCAGCTCGCTGCAGATCGTCGATGCCACGGTCGCACTGGAGGCGACGTTCGGGCGGCTGCCGCGCACCCTGTTTTTCGAGCATCGGACGCTCGGCGACATCGCCGCCCAGCTCCCCGGTGCCCGGCCGGGCCCGTCTGTGGCACCCACCCGGCCGGTCGCGCCTGCACAGCCGGCCGCGTGCCCGGCCCGGTCGGCTCCGCCCGCGGTCGAGCCGGGCGACGGTATCGCCGTGGTCGGCGTCGCCGGTCGTTACCCCGGTGCCAGCGACGTGCGCCAGTTGTGGCGGCACCTGCTGCACGGACACGACCTCGTCGGGGACGTGTCGGTCCGCTGGGGTGACTACGACGTCGTCGCCCCGGACGGTGGCCGCGCCAAGACCTACACCGCCGCGGGCGGTGTGCTGGACGATATCGACGAGTTCGACCCGCTGTTCTTCGGCATCTCCCCGGCCGAGGCCGAGACGATGGACCCGCAGCAACGACTACTGCTCCAAGTCGCCTACCACGCCTTGGAGGACGCCGGCCATCCCGACGATCTCGGTCGCGACACCGGCGTCTACATCGGCGCCATGAGTTCCGACTTCGCGGTCGCCAACGCCGCGGCCGCCCTGTCCGGGACCGCCCGCTATCCGAACGCGGATCTGTACCAGTTGGCCAACCGCATCTCTCACTTCCTCGACCTCACCGGGCCCAGCCTGGTCGTCGACACCGCCTGCTCGGCGTCCGGGGTCGCGCTGCAACTCGCCTTCGACGCCCTGCGCGCCGGACGGGTCCGGGCAGCGATAGTGGGCGCCGCCAATCTCATCCTGCACCCCGCACGCCGGATCCAGTACGCCCAGCAGGGGATGTTGTCCCGACGGGGGCGCTGCCAGCCGTTCTCTGCGGCCGCCGACGGCATGGTCACGAGCGAGGGCGTGGCGGCCCTGGTCCTGCGTCCGCTGCGCGACGCCCTCGCCGACGGCGACCACGTGTACGGGGTGATCCGCGCCGTCGGCACGAACACCGACGGCCGCACCAACGGTTTCATGGTGCCCAGTCCGGCCGCGCAGGCGGATCTCATCGCCGCGACGTGGCAGGCCGCCGGCATCGACCCACGATCATTGGGCTACATCGAGGCACACGGCACGGGCACACCGCTCGGCGATCCCATCGAGGTACGCGGCCTGACCGAGGGGCTGCGGCTGCGCGGAGCCGCCGGGCACCTCCCGATCGGAAGCATCAAGAGCAACATCGGGCACCTGGAGGCGGCTGCCGCCCTCGCCGGGGTGACCAAGGTGCTGCTGCAACTGGATCAACGCACCCTCGTACCGTCGCTGCACGCCGACGCGCTCAACCCGCACATCGAGTTCGCCGGCACACCGCTGTCGGTACAGCGCACGCGGGAACCCTGGTCGGCGTCGCACGAGCCCCGGCGGGCCGCTGTCAGCTCGTTCGGCGCCGGTGGCGTCAACGTGCACCTCGTCATCGACGAGGCGCCCGCCACCACGGATGCGGTGGTGGCTGACGGCCCGGAGCCGGTGCCGTTGTCGGCACGTAGCGTGGAGCAGCTTCAGCAGGTGTGCCGGCGACTCGCCGAGCACCTCCGCACGGACGGTGCCGGCTGCTCGCTCGCCGACGTCGCGTACACCCTGCGGGCCGGACGGCAGCCGTTCGAGTGTCGCGCCGCGGTCGTGGCCCGCGACCGCGAGCACCTGCTCGACGTGCTCGACCGTCTCGGGGTGGGGGAGTGGCCCGCCGAGGTGATGCGGGGGCAGGCCGGCCGCCGATCGCAGGTCGCCGAGGTGTTCGACGGAAGCCCGGAACTCACGGAGGCCCTGGGCAAGCTCGTGCGGGCACGGCGCTGGGACAAACTGGGCCGGCTCTGGGTCGACGGTGCGACCCTCGACTGGTCGTCGCTGCTGCCCCGGGGGTCCCGGCGGCGGGTGCCGCTGCCGGGGTATCCGTTCGCCGCCGTCCGGCTCCCGCTCCCGCTGTCGGTGGCGCTGCGGCCCGCCGCAGCAGCCGAATCGGCCGTCGCGGTGGAGCTGACGGTGCACTACCGGCCCGTCTGGGAGCCGGAGCCCCCCTCCGCCACGGCTCTCGACGGTGACGTCGTGGCGCTCGTGGACCCCGGTGCGTCCGACGTGCGCGCAATGCCCAGCGTCCCGGACGTGGCGTCCCTCGAACGCTGGCTTACCGGCGCCTCGTCGCTGGTGGTCGTCGACCGCCGGGCTCCCCTCGGCGACAATCCCGACGACGCCGAGCGGCTGCTACGCACGGCCATGGACCTAGCTCGGCTGGCGACCCGTACGCGCCGCGTCACGTACCTGGTGGCGACACCCGACGACTCCGTCACACCGGCCGCGGCCACCGTCGTCGGCTTCGCCCGGGCGCTCGCCCACGAGAACCCGTTCTTCCGCGCGGTACGGGTGACCACCTCCGAGGGCGTGACCCTCAGCCCCGACATGCTGGTCGCGGAGGCGTCCGCCAGCACCGACGAGGTTCGCTGGACCGGTACCCTGCGCTCGGTGCGACGGTGGCTTCCGGCGCCCGACGCGGCCCCGCTGGCGTGGCGTCCCGGCGGCACGTACGTCATCACCGGCGGGGCTGGCAGTGCGGCCCGGATCATCGCCGGGTACCTGGTGCGGCACCACCGGTCCCGGGTGGTTCTCGTCGGCCGCTCGGAGGCCCCGGCGGCGCTCACGGCGCTCGGCGACGCGGCGGCCGCGCACGGTGGGGAGGTGCTGTTCCTGCGTGCCGACGTCACCGACGAGGAGGAACTGGCGTCGGCGCTGCGTGCCGCCCGGCAGCGCTTCGGCCGGCTGCACGGTGTCGTGCACGCCGCGGGCGTCACTGCCGATCGGGCGTTCACGGGGCAGGACGAGGCCACCGTGCGGCGGGTCACCGCCCCGAAGATCACTGGTGCCGTGCTGCTGGACCGGCTCACGGCTGACGACGAGCTGGACTTCTTCGTCCTCATGTCGTCGGTTGTCAGCCTGTTCGGAAACGCCGGCCAGAGCGGCTACGCGGCGGCGAACGCTTACCTGGACGGGTTCGCCACGTGGCGGGCGGCGCGGGTCCGCGAAGGTGCCCGCCGGGGCATCTCACTCTCCGTCCTCTGGCCGAGCTGGGCGAACGGCGGCATGGTGATGCCCGAAGCCACCCGCCGTCTTTTCCGCACCACCCTCGGTCTGACACCGATGGACGACGCCACGGCGATCGGCGCCCTCGAGCAAGCGCTCGGCGGCGGGCCGGGAGCCGTGCTCGTCGGTCACGGCGACCAGGCCAGGATCCAACAGGCGCTGGAGCGGCGGGTGGCAGCGAACGGGAGCACGTCACCGCGGCCCAGCCGGGAAAGCCTGGTCACCACCGTCCGGAGCGATCTCAGGACCGAAGCCGCCCGGCTGGTCAAGCTTGACGCCGCCGCGGTCGACGTCACCGCCGAGTTCGGCGACTACGGCTTCAACTCGATGCTCTTCACCGACTTCACCAACTGGCTCAACGAACGCTTCGGGCTCACCCTGACCCCGGTCGTCTTCTTCACCTACCGCACACTGGACACCTTGGCAGCCGCGCTCGTCGAGCAGCACGACGTAGCCCCCGCCGTCGAGCTGGCGACGTATGGGGAGCCCACGTCGCCCGGCAGCCCGGCACCGTCGACCAGCCCGCCGTCCACCATCCCGGCGCACCCGATCATGGTCATTGCGGAGCGGTCCCTCGCCCGGGAGGAACCGATCGCCGTCGTCGGCATGGCCGGGCGCTTTCCCGGCGCCGCCGACCTCGACGAGTACTGGCGGCTGCTGATGACCGGTGCTTGTGTCACCGGCGCACCGCCCCCCGGACGGGAGTCGTCGCCGGGCTGGCCGGGCGGCTACCTCGACGCGATCACCCGCTTCGACGCGAGCTTCTTCGGCATCTCCCCGCGCGAAGCGCGGCTGATGGACCCCCAGCAACGGCTGTTCCTGGAGACCGCCTGGCAGGCCGTCGAACATGCCGGGTACGACCCGCGCCGCCTCGCCGGAACCGCCACCGGGGTCTTCGCCGCGGCAACCCTGCACGACTACTCGGAACTGCTCAAGGACGCCGGTGAGGAAACCGCCGGGCACACCATCACCGGTCACGTGCACAGCATCATCGCCAACCGGGTCTCCTACCTGCTCGACCTGACCGGCCCCAGCGAGACCATCGACACCGCCTGCTCCAGCTCGCTGACGGCACTGCACCGGGCCGTGAACGCCGTTCGCCACGGCGAGTGCTCGTCGGCCATCGTCGGCGGCGTCAACGTCCTGCTGACCACTGACTGGTTCGCCTCCCTGGACCTGACCGGTGTGCTGTCCCCCACCGGACGGTGCTGGGCGTTCGACGCCCGCGCGGACGGCTTCGTGCGCAGCGAGGGCGTCGCCGCGGTCCTGGTCAAGCCGCTGGCGCGTGCCCTGGAGGACGGCGACACCGTGCATGGTGTCATCCTCGGCACCGCCGTCAACCACGGTGGACGCGGCCATTCCCTGACCGCTCCCCGGCCCGACGGCCAGGCCGCGGTCGTCGCCGCCGCCCTCCGCCAGGCGGGCGTGTCACCCCGCGACGTCACCTTCATCGAAACCCACGGCACCGGCACCAAACTCGGCGACCCGGTGGAGCTGGCCGGGCTGCGGGAGGCCTTCGCGCAACTCGGAGCCCCGGACAGCCGGCCGTGGTGCCACCTCGGCGCCGTCAAGGGCACCGTCGGTCATCTGGAGTCCGCCGCCGGCATGGCGAGCCTGCTCAAGGTGCTGCTGGCGTTCCGCCACGGTGTACTGCCCCCCAATGCCAGCGGCCAGGTCCCGAACCCCCATCTCGACCTCGGTGACGGCCCGTTCCAGCTGCTCGACCGGGCAGTGCCCTGGGCGCCGGACGACCCGGACCCCGGC
Source organism: Salinispora fenicalii (assembly GCF_000514815.1). Taxonomy (GTDB): domain Bacteria; phylum Actinomycetota; class Actinomycetes; order Mycobacteriales; family Micromonosporaceae; genus Micromonospora; species Micromonospora fenicalii. The sequence goes on along the minus strand of NZ_KI911473.1, from coordinate 33,571 downwards.
CGGGCAGGCCGCCATGCCGGCATCAGCTCCTTCGGCTTCGGCGGCGCGAACGCCCACACGGTGCTGCGGGAACCACCGGCGGCACCCGAGCCGGAGCCGGACACCGGCCAGGACCACGTCGTGGTGCTGTCCGCCCGCACCGACGCACAACTACGCCGGTACGCGCGGCGGCTGCGCCGCTCGCTCGACGACGAGCCCCTGGCGATCGCCGATGTCGCGTACACCTCCCGGGTCGGGCGTACGCCGTTGCCGTGCCGGCTCGCCCTCGTGGCGACCTCGTGCCAGCAGCTCGCCGACCTCCTCGACCGTCACCTCGCGGGAGGCCGGCACCCGGCCGTGCACGTCGGCGACGGACCGGAACCGGCACCCGGAGACACCGCGCAGGTCACCGCCCACCGCTGGGCGCGCGGTCTCGACATATCCTGGCCGACGGAACCACGCCGTCGGCGGGTACCCCTGCCGACGTACCCCTTCGACCACAGCACCGCTCACGGTTTGCCGGCCGACGTCCCGGCTGCGGTGGGGCCCGCGCCGACCCGGAGGCCGCCTACCACCCCGGCCGACGTGCCGGCTCCCGTGAGCCCCGCACCGACCGGCGGGCGCCCGGCCACCGACGTCACGCCCCGGCTGCTCGTGAAGCAGTGGAGCCCGGCGCCCGCCGAGGCGGCGGCCGAGCCGGCGGAACCGCCGACGTGCCTGCTCATCCTCAGCTCGGACGCGTGCCTGCCGGCGCTCGACGCCCTCGCCGCGCATCCTCACACGACGTGGCTGGTGATGCGCCCCGTCAGCACCCTGCCGAATCTGACGTCGTCGGACTACGAGACCGACTTCGGCGACCACGACGCCGGACGTGGTGCCACCGAAAAGATCATCGCGGAGCACGGACCCCTGACCCACGTGGTCGACCTCGCCGACGCCACCTCCACGACCCCGCTCCCCGAGGCCGGCCGGCTCGGCGTCCTGCAGGCCGTGGCCCGACACGCCAGGTCGACACCCGTCCAGTTCGTGCATGTCACCCGTGGTGTCAGCGCGCTCGGCGACACCGAACCCGCGGTTGCGGGCGCACGCTTGGCGGCACTCGTGCGTGCGGTCGGCGCCGAGTACCGAAACATGCGCACCGTCACCCTCGACGTCGACCTGCCCAGCGACGACGTTAGCGGGCAGCTCGATCTCGCACTGGCCGAGCTGGGGTCACCGACCAGCGCGGAAGTGGCGCACCGCGGCGGCGTCCGGCACGTGCCGCGCCTCGCGACACCGTCGTCCCGCCCGGGACGCGGCGATGGCCACCTCGGCGACGTACCCGTCCGTGCGGACGCCACGTACCTGATCACCGGCGGGACCGGCGGCCTGGGTCTGGCCACCGCGGAGCTGCTTGCCGCCCGCGGTGCCCGCCGGCTGGCGCTGGCCGGGCTGCGTCCGGCACCGGAACGGGAAACCTGGGACGCCCTCGGACCCGACGATCCGTGGTACCACCGCGTGGCGGCGGTCCGGCGGCTCGAGGAGGCCGGCGCCGCCGTCACCCTGCACCACGGCGACCTCACCGACACGGCCGCCGTGCGGAACCTCGTCGGTGCGTTGTCGCCGGTGGCCGGCGTCATCCACGCCGCCGGAGTCACCGGACCCACGCCGGCCTTTGTGCACAAGAGCTTCGCGGAGATCGAGCGCTGTTGGACGCCCAAGGGCGCGGCGCTCGATGTCCTCCTCGACGCCGTCGGCCCTGAACACCTCGACTTCTTCGTCTGCTACTCCTCGCTCTCCGCCGTGGTGACCGACCTTGCGGCCGGACTGAGCGACTACGCCAGCGCCAACGGCTACCTCGATGCGGCTATGGCCCGCGCCCAGGCCCGGGCCACCCGTGCGGGCCGCGCGACGAAGTACCTCTCCATCAATTGGGGAAGCTGGGCCGGCCTGGGAATGGGCGAGGTGACCAACGACCGTTACCGGCGAAGCGGTTTCGCCGCACTCACCCGCGATCAGGGCCTGGCTCTGCTGGACATCGCGATGGCGACGGTGGGCCACACCAGCGTCGTCGCCGCCGCGCGAGCCAAGCCGTCCCCGGCCGATCCGCCGGCAGACATCGGAGACGACGCCGTGCCCCCACCGCGAGAGAACGCTCCCGAGCAGTCGGACCTGCACGCTCGCTGCGTGCGGCACCTGCGAGGTGTGCTCGCCCGGCACCTGCTGCTCGACGAATCCCGGATCGCCGCCGACATGACCTTCGCAGATCTCGGGGTCGACTCGATCCTCATTGCCGCCATCGTGCCTGACCTGGAAGTCCTTGCCGGTGCGCCGCTGGAACCCTCCCTGGTCCTGGAGCACCCGAGCGTGGACCGGCTCGCCGCGTACCTGCTCGACCACCATCGGGCCGGCGTCACCCGGTGGGCCGCGCCACCCGCCGGGGCTGCCGCGACGGCTGCCGCTCCCGCGGCCGGCCACCGCCGCGGCACCGGAGACCCCCTGGCGGTCATCGGCATGGCCGGGCGCTACCCCGCCGCCGAGAACCTCGATGCCTTCTGGGATCTCCTGCGGTCCGGGCGCAGCGGCGTCACCGAGGTGCCCCGATCACGCTGGGACGTCGCCACCCTCTACTCGCCGGCCCTCCGCGACGGCATGAGCGTCAGCAAGTGGGGCGGCTTCCTCACCGGCATCGAGGAATTCGACCCGGACCACTTCGGCATCCGTGCGGAGTACGCCGACCACATGGACCCCCTCGTCCGCCTCCTGCTCGAATGCGCGGCGCAGACCTTCGCGGACGCCGGATACCGCCCGACCGAACTCGCCGGACGCCGGGTGGGCGTGTTCGCCGGTGCCGCTACCAGTAGCTACCCGCACCGCATCACCGTGCCCCACCGCGGCACCGCCACCGGTCTGAACCAGAACTTCATCGCGGCGCAACTGGCACAGACCTACGACCTCCGCGGTCCCAACCTCGTCGTGGACACCGCCTGCTCGTCGTCGCTATCGGCCGTCTACCTGGCCCGGCAGGCTCTCCTGACCGGGGAGTGCGAAATGGCGCTCGTCGGCGGCGCCGACCTGATCCTCGACGAGAGACCGTACCTGACGCTGAGCGCGGCCCAGGCGCTGTCGCCCGACGGCGTCTGCCACGTCTTCGACGCCGACGCCAACGGGCTGGTGCCGGGTGAGGGCGTCGGCGCGGTGCTGCTCCGACGCCTGGACGACGCCCTCGCCGCCGGTGACCGTGTCCTCGCCGTGATCGAGGCCGCGGCGATGAACAACGACGGCCGCACCATGGGACTGACCACACCCAACCCCGACGCCCAGCGGGATGTCGTCGCCGACGCCCTCGCGAAGGCCGGTGTCGGCGCGGAAACGCTGTCCTACATCGAGGCGCACGGTACCGGGACGATGATCGGCGATCCCATCGAACTGCGTGCCCTGACCCAGGTCTTCCAGCGGTCCACCACCGAGCGGGGCTTCTGCGCGATCGGCAGCGTCAAGTCCAACCTCGGCCATCTGCTCATGGCGGCCGGCATGGCGAGCCTGCACAAGGTGATGCTGTCGCTGCGCCACCGCGCGCTGCCGCCGACCCTGCACTGCCGGCGTCCCAACCCCCGGTTCGCCTTCGACGAGTCACCGTTCTATCCGAACCTGCGGTTGCGGGAGTGGCCGGTCCGTCACGGCGTACGGCGAGCCGGGGTCAGCGCCTTCGGCTTCGGCGGCACCAACTGTCACGTCGTGGTCCGCGAACCCCTGAGCGACGAGACACCCCGCGGCGGATCCGTGCGCGAGGCACTGCCCGCCCCGGTCTTCCACCGCCGCCGCTTCTGGGTCGACGGACCGGCGCTCGCGCCGGTACCCGCACGATCCCCCCTGCTCGAACTGGAGGACCTCCGCTGATGGCCGCATCCACCACAGGCGCTGACGGGCAGCTCGACGGCACACGGGCGGTCACCACTGTGACGGCGCAGGACCACCCGCTTCGGGAGCACCTCGTGCACTCCGTGCCGGTGCTGCCGGGCGTCTTCCTGATCGACCTGATCCTGCGACTGGTGCGGCGCAGCGGCGTGGCACCGGCCGATGTCGAGATCCGCGGCTGCCTGTTCCTGGCGCCTGTGATCGACCGCGGCGGCACCGGACGGCGGATCCGTGTCGAGATCGACGCCCGCACCGACGAGGGCCACTGGCCGGTGACGGTCTCCAGCGCGCCAATCGGTTCCGACGACTGGGAGGACAACTGCCGTGCGCAGGTGCGCCTCGCCGCGAGCTCCGCCGGTCGCGTCGACGTCGCCGGCCTCCTGGGTGCGGCGACGGAAACCTACGACATCGACCGGCTCTACAGCTTCGTCCGGGGTCTCGACATCCGGCACACCGGCTTCATGAAGGCCGACGGCGCGGTCCACCTGGGCGACGGCTTCGCCGTAGCCGACATGCACCTGGATCCGGCCGCGCAGCCGTACCTCGACCACTTCGCCGCCCACCCGGCCGTCCTGGACTTCGCCACGCTGGTCCCCATGGCGCTGATGCCCGAGGAGCAACGGCGGAGCGCTACGAACCCGTTCATTCCCCTCTACATCGAGTCGGTGCGATGCCACGCCCCGGTCGGAACCCGTAACGTCATCCACGTCCCGAACCCCCCGACCGGCGGGTTGGACGCCGACCTGTTCGAAGCCGACATCGACATCTGCGCACCCGACGGCGCCCTCCTGGTGCGCATGGCCGGGTTCCGCGCCAAACGGATTCGCGCCGCGGCCGCGATCACCGACGCGACCGGACGCGGCCGTGCCGGCGTGACCACCGCAGCGGCGGAGGAGCACAGCGATGCGTCGCCAACGCGGACCGCCGGAGGTGACGACCTCGCCGGGCTGATCCGTGACCTCGTGGCCGAGCGACTGCGCCGGCCCGCGCACACCATCGAGACCGACCAGGGCTTCTACGACCTCGGCCTGGACTCCATGCATCTGCTCGCCATCGTCGGCACCCTTGAGCGGCGTCTCGGCACGACGCTGTACCCCACCCTGTTATTCGAGCACCCGACGGTCCGGCAGCTCGCGGCGCACCTGCACGAGCAAGGCCATCATGTCGCCCGCGACGGGGGATCGCCGTCGGCCGCCGTGCCCCCTCCCGCCGTCGCGCCGCGTCCCTCCGCCTCGCACGGCGGGACCGACGCTGCCGCGGACACCCTGGCCGTCGTCGGCCTGGCCGGGCACTACCCGGGCGCGGACGATCCCGAGCGACTGTGGGCACGGCTGCTGAGCGGCGAGAACATGATCACCGAGATACCCGCCGACCGGTGGGACCACGACCGCTACTTCAGCGCCGACCGGGGCCGACCCGGCCGCACGTACGGCCGGTGGGGAGCCTTCTACGACGGCTTCGCCGACTTCGAACCGGAGTTCTTCCACCTGACCGGTGACCAGGCTCTCCTGATGGATCCGCACGAGCGGCTCTTCCTCCGGACGGCGTGGGAGGCGTTCGAGGACGCGGGCCACCGGCCCGAGGACCTCGCGGCGCGGTGTGGCGGCGCGGTCGGCGTCTTCGCCGGCGTCATGTGGAATGACTACACCCTGCACGGTTTCGACCGTCTCCGATCCGGCAGCGACCTGCGGCCCGCCGGATCGTGGCCGTCCGCGCTGTCCAACCGGGTCTCGCACCAGATGGACCTCCACGGGCCCAGCCTCACCGTGGACACCGCCTGCTCTGCCGCCCTGACCGCACTGCACCTGGCGAAGGAGAGCATCCGCCGTGGGGAGTGCCGCGCCGCGCTCGTCGGCGGTGTGAACCTGTCGCTGCACCCGTACAAGTACCTGCGCCTGGCCGACCTGGGCCTGCTGTCGGCCAGGGGGCGGTGCCGCCCGTTTGCCCGGGACGCCGACGGCTACGTCCCCGGCGAAGGCGTCGGCGTGGTTCTCGTGCGTCCGCTGGCCGAGGCCGTCGCCGACGGCGACCACATCTACGGCCTGGTCCGCGGCACCGCGCTGCGACACAGCGGCCGGACCGCTGGTTACTCGGTGCCCAACCCGGATGCGCAACTCGATGTCATGACGGCGGCCCTGGCCGACGCCGCCGTGGCTCCGGAGACCGTGACCCTCATCGAGGCGCACGCCAGCAGCACCGTCCTGGGCGACCAGATCGAGTTCGCGGCGCTCAGCGAGGCATACGGCAGCGGTCTGTCCGCCGGCTGCGCCCTAGGCTCGGTCAAGGAGATGTTCGGTCATCTCGAGGCGGCCGCCGGCATCGTCGGCCTCACCAAGATCCTGATGGCCATGCGACACCGGACGGTTCCACCGCGCGCCACCGGGGCCGACCCCCACCCCGCCATCCACCTCGACGGGACCCGCTTCCACTTTCCGCGTCGCCCGACCCCGTGGCTGGCTCCCACCGACCCGCAGACCGGGGCGGCTCAGCCGCTCCGCGCGGCGCTGAGCGCCTTCGGTGCCGGCGGAGCCAACGCGCACGCCATCATCGAGGAGTACCGGACCGCAGCACGCGACACCGCCGAGGTCCACGGCACGTATGTCGTTCCCCTCTCGGCACGCACCGCGCAACAGCTCGAGACGGCCGCCCGCCGCCTCGGTGAGCACCTCGACCGGCACCCGGAACTGTCCCTGGCCGACGTCGCCCACACCCTGCAGCACGGACGCCGGCACCATCCCGAACGCCTCGCTGTCGTTGCGTCCACCGCGACGCGGTTGCGCGAGGTGCTGCACGCGATCGTCGACGGTCGTGAGCCCAGCGGCGCCGTGCGCGGAAACCGGGCGACCCCACCGGTCGCGGCGGCGGGCGACCGCGGCGACGTCCCGGCCGACCTGGCGCGCCGGTGGGTGGCGGGGGAGACCGTCACCTGGCCCGACATCCCGGGCGCCCGGCGGGTGTCCCTGCCGACGTACCCGTTCTCCGGCGAGCGTTACTGGCTGGGGGGAAGCGACACGGCGCCACCCACCCCTGGTGTGGACCACGCACGCCCGGCGCAGCAGCCGGTTCCCACCCCCGACGCGGAGGTCGTGTACCTGCGGCCGGTATGGGCGCCGCTGCCGGCGGCGCCGCACCGGCTCGGCCGCGACGACACGGTCCTGCTCCTCGACGCCGGACCCGCCCGGGCGACGAGCGTGCGGTCGATGGGCCCCCGGGTCGTTCAGGTCCGCCCCGGGGCCGCCTTCCGCCGGGTCGGGGACGACCTGTACGAGGTCCGCCCCGGTGACGCCGGGCACCTCACCGCCGTGCTCGACGATCTGCGGGCCCACGGGGTGACCCCCACCGTGGCGTTGAACCTGTGGCATCTCGACGACGGTGGCACGGACCCGGCCGACCTCACCCCCACCACCTCGATGTTCGCCCTGTGCCAGGCCATGGTGACCCGCGTCCGGCAGCTGACACCGATCCTTTTCGCCTACGCCGGCGCGCAGGAGCAACCGCACCTGGCGGCGGTGGGCGGCCTCGCCCGCAGCGTGCGGCTGGAACAACCGAAACTCGCCGTGAAAGTGGTCTGGTTCACCGACCCGCCGCCGTCCATCGCGGACATCCTCGACGAGGCCGCGGACGTCGAGCACGTCGAGGTCCGCCGCGACGGCGGCGACCGGCACGCCCTCATGGTCACGCCACTGACGCCCGCACCGCAGCCCACGCCGGTGGCCCGTCCCGGTGGCATCTACCTCGTCGCCGGCGGGACCGGCGGGCTCGGCGCGCACACCGCCCGCATGCTCGCCGCCGCGCCGGGTGTGACTGTCGTGCTGGCCAGCCGCAGCCCGGCTGACGCGACGACCGAAGCCCTCCTGACCGAGTTGCGCGCCGGCGCCACCCGGGCCGAGCACCACACCGTCGACATCACCGATCCGCACCAGGTATGGGCATGCGTGGCCGAGATCGAACAGCGCCACGGCCCGCTCACCGGTGTGGTGCACAGCGCCGGAAGCATCGAGGACGCGCTGATCGTCAACAAGAGCGCCGACTCCGTCCAGCGGGTCCTCGCGGCGAAGGTACGCGGCACCGTGAACCTGGACCTGGCCACCCGCCACAGCGACCTCGAGTTCTTCCTGATCTACTCCTCGGTGGCGTCGGTCCTGGGCAGCGCGGGAGCCGCCGACTACGCCGCCGGTAACCGCTTCGCCGATGCCTTCGCCGCGTGGCGTGACACCCAGCGTCTGTGCGGTGATCGCCGTGGCCGTACGGTGGCCGTCAACTGGCCGCTGTGGCGGCACGGCGGGATGCGTCCCGATCCAGCGGTGGCGGACCTGATCCTCGACCGCGTCGGGATGACGATGCTCGAGACGAGCACCGGGCTGGCGGCGATCGAGGTCGCCCTGGCAAACCCCGGCGTCCAGACAGTGGTGTTGCACGGTGACCGGTCCCGCATGCTCGCCGCCGTCCCGTACCTCGCCCCGGACGTCCCCGGACCGCCCGGCCCGCCGCCGTCGGCAGCGCCGCCACCGCTGGCGGCCACCGAGCCCACCCACCACCGGCAGACGCTCGCCGACGTCCTGGCGCACACCACCGACCTGCTGCGCGGCAAGCTCAACGGGGGCCGGCCGGTACCGCACGACGACGACCTGCGCACCGTCAGCTTCCTCGACCTCGGCCTCTCCTCCCAACAGCTCGTCGAGGTGGCCGCCGAACTGGAACGGGACTTGGCCGTACCGGTCCCGCCGACGGACATGTTCCGCTACCCTGACGCTGAGCGCCTGGCCGCCCACCTGAGCGAGCAGCGACCGGCCGTACGCCCGTACCCCCCGCCCGCGACACCGCCGGCCGACGCCGCCGACCGGTCGGCCATCGCGGTCATCGGCATGGCGGGGCGCTTTCCCGGATCCCGTGACGTCACGCGCTTCTGGCGGGATCTGGCGGAAGGCAAGGACCTCGTCACCGCCGTCCCGGCCGGGCGCCGTGGCACCGCGCCGGACACCCTCGCGGAGGGTCTGGTGCCGCACGAGGGCGGCTTCCTCGATGACGTGGCCCGGTTCGACGCACCCTTCTTCGGCATCTCGAAGGCGGAGGCGGACAGCATGGATCCGCAGCTCCGGCTGCTGCTCGAGGTCCTCTACGAGACGGCCGACGCGGCGGCGGTCACCCCGTCCGTGCGCGGCTCGGCGACCGGAATGTTCGTCGGCCGGTGCTTCCACGACTATGCCGACGACATGATCGCGAACGGCCGGGACACGGTCGCCTACGACGTGACGGGAACGGCCGTGGTGATGGCGGCCAACCGGGCGTCGCACCACTTCGACCTGACCGGCCCGAGCCTCACCGTCGACACCGCCTGCTCGTCGTCGCTGTACGCTGTTCACCTCGCTGTGCAGGCACTGCGGGACGGCTCGTGCGACATGGCGTTCGCCGCCGGTGTGAACCTGATCCTCACCGCACAGCACTACCGGCGCAGCCTCGCCATCGGCGCGCTGTCGCCGTCCGGCCGCTGCCACAGCTTCGACGAGCGGGCCGACGGCTACGTGCCCGCCGAAGCGGTCGGCGCGGTTCTGCTCAAGCCGCTGGACAGGGCGCTCGCGGATGGCGACCCGGTCCTGGCGGTCATCCGCGGCAGCGCCGTCAACCACGGGGGCCACGCCGGGTCGCTGACGGCACCGCACCCGCAGCGGCAGAGCGAGCTGCTGCGGCAGGCGTGGGCCGACACCGGTGTCGACCCGGCCGGGATCACCTACTTCGAGGCCCACGGCACCGGTACGAAGCTCGGTGACCCGATCGAGGTCGACGCGATCGCCGCGGCGTTGCGCGAGCACACCAGCGGCACCGCTTTCTGTGCGCTCGGCTCGGCGAAGGCGCACCTCGGGCACGCCGAGGGCGCCGCCGGCATCGTCAGCCTCATCAAGGTCATCCTGTCTATGCGGCACGGAATGATCCCCGCCATGCCGTCCTACCAGCGCCTGAACCCATACTGCGCGCTGGACGACAGCCCGCTGTTCATCAACACCGAACCGGTGAAGTGGTCGCCGGGGGGTCCGCGTCGAGCCGCCGTCAGCTCGTTCGGGTTCGGCGGAGCGAACGCGCACTGCGTGGTCGAGGAGGCCCCGGCGCGGAGCACGCCACCCGACGAGCCGGCGCCGCTGCTGTTCCCGTACTCCGCCATCGACGACGATCGCCTGCACGATCTGGTGCGACGTCACCGCGACCACCTGCAGGAGCATGCCCACCTCCCGCTGGCGGGGGTCAGCGCCACCCTCGTCCACGGCCGGGATCCGCTGCCCGCCCGGGTCGTGCTCATCGCCAGCTCCATGCCGCAGCTGTTGCGCCAGCTCGACCGGGTCCTGCGCGACGGCGTCCAGATCCCTGCCGTGTACCGCGATCCGGACTGTCCGGTGTCCGCCGCCCAACGCTCGGCCGCGACGCAATGGGCGGCCGGTACGGCCAGCGACCTGCCGGGCCCGGACGCCGTGCGGCTGACCCTGCCGGCGCACCCCTTCGCCGGTAACCGGTACTGGTACCGGCCCCTGCCCACGGCCACCGCCGCGCCGGGCGGCCAGGACCCGGCCGGGGCCGACGACGAGCTGCGGCGGTGGGTTCACGACAGCGCGTTCTCCGGTCGTCGGGTGGCCACCGGCATGGACCGCCTCGACGACCTGGTACGCCGATGGTGCCGCCTGCTCTTCCCGTCCCCGGCCACGCTGGCCTCTGGAGCCGACCCCCGGTACGACCGTCTCGTGGCGGCGCTGACGGAGCTGCTGGCACGTACCTCCCCCGCCGACCGCACCGGTGACAACGTCGCGTTGACCGAGGAGCTCGACGCCCTCACCCGCGACCACCCCGAACTCGCCGCCTGGACGAACCTGGTTCGCGTCTGTCTGCCCCAGCTGCCAGCCATCATCGCTGGCGACGCCGACCCTCTGGAGGTGTACTTCGCACCGCAACACCCGGAGCTGCTCGCCGCGATCTACCGCGACAGCGCCATCGCCCGCCACTTCAACGACCTCGCCGCCCAGGCCGTCACCAGCCACGCGCGGCACCTCGGGGAGCCCGGACGCCCGGTGCGCGTCCTGGAGATCGGCGCCGGCACCGGCGGCACGACACACGCCGTTCTCGCCGCCCTCGAAGAGGCGGAGGTCCCGGTGCGGTACACCTTCACCGACGTCTCCCCGTCCTTCCTGCCCACCGCCCGCACGACGTTCGCGTCGCGCCGAACCCCGGTCGAGTTCCGGGTCCTCGACCTGGACCGACCCCTGGCGGACCAGGGTTTCGCGCCGTCGAGCGCCGACATCGTCATCGCGGCCAACGCGGTGCACGCCACCCGCGACGTGGCGGAGAGCGTCGGGCGTGTCGCCGGGCTCCTGACCCCCGGTGGCCTGTTCGTGCTGCAGGAACTGACTCGCAGCCGGGACTTCGTCACCGCGATGATCGGTGCCCTGCCCGGATACTGGGCCAGCACGGACCCCTCCCGCCGGCTGCCGGGCTCACCACTGCTCACCGCGCCGATGTGGCGGTCCCTGCTGGCCGGCAACGGGTTCAGCGGCAGCGTCGCCTATGGCAGCGTTGACCAGGACGAGGCCGACTTCGACAACAGCGTCATCGTCGCGGTCACCGCCCCGAGCGCCAGCACCACGGGCGAGGCCCCGCTGGCCGTGGCGGCGGTCCGCACCAAGCCGGTGCCCGCCGAGCCCGCTGCCCCCGTCGCCGCGGCACCGGTCCCGGAGCCGCCCCCGGGCGGCCCGCGGACCGTGGACGCGGTACGCCGCCACCTGCGGACTACGTTCGGCGAGTTCTTCGGCATGTCGGAGGAATCCGTCGACCCGGCTGCCACCTTCGACAAATTCGGCATGGATTCGCTGAGCGCCATCCAACTCGCGCGGGCCTTGGAGGCCGACTTCGGAGAACTGTCGAAGGTCCTGCTCTTCGAACATCCCACCATCGAGGACCTCGCCGAGCACCTCAGTACCCGGGTGGGCGCCGCCGCGCTGACCGGCACCCCGACGGCGGGCGAGACCGCAGCGGCCACCCCGACGGCGGGCGAGACCGCAGCGGCCACCCCGACGTCGGTACTGGAGAACGACGACCCGGTGGCTATCGTCGGGATGGCGGCGAAGTTCCCGCAGTCGGCCGACCTGCGGCAGTGGTGGGATCACCTGGCCCGCGGCGCAGATCTGGTCACCGAGATTCCCCGTGACCGCTTCGACTGGCGGGAGGTCTACGGCGATCCGCGTACCGAGGCGGGGCGCGTGAACAGCCGCTGGGGGGCTTTCTGCGACGGGGTGGACGAGTTCGACGCGGCCTTCTTCGGCGTGACTCCGTTCGAGGCCGAGCTGATGGACCCGCAGCAGCGCATCCTGCTGCAGACGGCGTGGCGGGCGGTCGAGGACGCCGGCCACGGCCCGGGCTCGCTGCGCGGCAGCCGCACCGGCGTGTTCGTCGGCGCGACCTCCCGGGACTACGACGGGATCCTGCAGGCTGCCGGCCGGCATCGCGAGGGGCATTTCATCACCAGCAGCGGTCACTGTCTGATCGCCAACAGGCTGTCGTACCACCTCGATCTGCACGGGCCCAGCGAAGCGGTCGACACCGCCTGCTCGAGTTCGCTCACGGCACTGCACCGTGGAGTCACCAGCATCCGCGCGGGCGAGTGCGACGCCGCGATCGTCGGTGGCGTCCACCTCTTCCTCACCGCCGACCTGTTCGTCGCCCTGGGCCAGCTCGGTGTGCTGTCGTCGGACGGCCGGTGTGCCACCTTCGACGCCCGGGCCAACGGCATGGTCCGGGGAGAGGGCGCGGTGGCGGTGTTGCTCAAGCCGCTGTCACGCGCCCTTGCCGACGGCGACACGGTGCACGCCGTCATCCGCGGCAGCGGCGTCTCGCACGGGGGAGGTCGCCACGCCAGTTCCCTGATGATGCCGGAGCCGGCCGCGCAAGCCGAGTTGATCGCCAGGGTGTACCGCAACGCAGGCGTCGACCCACGCACGGTGGCCTACGTCGAGGCCCACGGGACCGCGACCCAACTCGGCGACCCGGTGGAGGTACGGGGGCTGCGAATGGCGTTCGCCGACCTCACCGGACAGGCCGACGACCAACCGGTCACGGCCTGGTGCGGCCTCGGGTCGGTCAAATCGAACATGGGCCACCTCGAGGCGGCGGCCGGGCTGACGGGGGTGGTGAAGACGGTCCTTGCCATGCGCCACGGAGTCCTGCCGCCCACCATCCACTACACCACGGCGAACCCGTTGCTGGAGTTGGAGGGCAGTCCCTTCTACGTACTCGACCGCCCGCGACCGTGGGCGCCCGCCGGCCTGCCGCGCCGGGCCGCGGTCAGTTCCTTCGGCTTGGGCGGCACCAACGCACACGTCCTGCTCGAGGACCATCCGCACCCGCCACGGGTCGGTACGCGCACCGGCCCGCACATGCTCTGCCTGTCCGCGCGAACCGGCACGGCACTGACCGCCGCCGCGAGCCGACTTGCCGACTTCCTCGACTCAACCAGTGACCTGCCTGACATCGCCGACGTCGCGCACACCCTGCGGGTTGGACGCGACGAGATGCCGCACCGGCTGGCCGTGGTCGCCAGCGACCTGCCCGGCGCTGCGACCGCGCTGACCGCCTTCGTGAACCACACTGCCTACCCGGGGGTGTATACCGGCACTGCCACCGCCGGGTCGGGCGCGCCGGTCGAGCGGCACAGCGACCCGCACCGGGCCGCGCAGGGCTGGGTGACCGGGGGGCCGGCATGGCAGCCGCCGGACTCCGCGAATCGGCCACGCCGGGTGTCACTGCCCACCTACCCGTTCGCCCCCGACCACCACTGGGTGGTCCCGCCCGCGGGCGACGCCCCGCCGGCAGACGCGGGCGACGCCCCGCCGGCAGACCTGACCGAGCTGCTGCATGCCGTCAGCCAGGGCCGGATCTCGGTGGAGCGGGCCGACGACATTCTCGGAGGTGTCTCATGAATCCCGCCCTCTCGCGGCAGGAGATCCTGGCCCGGGTACGTGACGGGGCCATGTCCGTCGCCCAGGCGACGGCCGCCCTAGGCGGTACGGTAACTCCGGACGCGCACCGGCCGCTCAGCCGCCTGAGCCTGTTCGAGCCCGACTGGCAGCCCGGTGCCGGGGCCCCCGTCGGGGCGAAGGAGATCGGCCGGGGCCTGTTGACCGTCCTGGACGGCGACCTTCCGTCAGACACCGCAGCCAGCACCGCGCCGGGCACCCTGGTCACGGCCACACCGGGCGCCGGCTACCGAACCGACTCCGCCGGCGGTCATCTCGTCGGTACGGCCGACGACCGTGGCTGGGACGACCTGTGGGACGAGTTGGACCGACGCGGCCGCACGGCGCGCACCGTCGTCGTGGTGACCGCGGTGGACCCGGAACACAGCCTCGACGTGGCCTACCCGCTGGTGCGTACGCTCATCCGGCGACGGCCCAGTTCCCCGCCCGCGGTCGTCTTCGCCACGGTCGGCCAGCACAGCGCGGACGTCGCGGCGGCGCTCGGCGCCTTCGGCCAGATCGCCTCCCTCGAGGACCGGCGGCTACGCCTCCTGTCGGTGTCGCTGCCCCCCGCGGAGGCGTCGACCCTGCCGGAGATCGTCCGTCGGGCAGTTTCCGAACTCTCCCTGGCCTCCCCGGGCCTCGGCGAGATCCGGTACCGCGACGGTCGCCGGTCCGTACGGCGGCTGCGCCCGGTGGGGTGGCCGGCTGACGCGCCCGCGCTGCCACCCGGCGGGGTGTACCTGCTCTCCGGTGGCGCCGGGGGCATCGGCCGGCAGCTCGCGGAACGGCTCGCCCGTGACACGGGTGCACGGATGGTCCTGCTCGGGCGCTCCGCGCCGACCGCGGCGACCGACGAGCTGTGCGCCCGGATCGGGCAGCTCGGCGGCAGCGCCCGGTACGTGCGTGCCGACGTCACGCGCCACGCCGACGTCGTCGCCGCCGCCGACCTGGCCCGCGCCACCTTCGGGGACCTGACCGGGGTGCTGCACCTCGCGGGCGTCAACGAGGACACCTACGTGGTGAACAAGGCCGCCGGTGCCCACCGGCGAGTGCTGACGCCGAAGATCGCGGGCGTCCGCCACCTCGACGACGTCACCCGGCACGACCCCCTGGCGATGTTCGTCGTCTTCTCCTCCGTCGCGGCCTACCTCGGCGCCCCCGGCCAGGCCGACTACGCCGCCGCCGGCCGTGCCCTCGGCGGTTTCGCCGAAACCCGGCAGGCGCAGGTCCGGGCCGGACTGCGCAGCGGCCGCACCGTGTCTATCGCCTGGCCACTGTGGGCAGACGGCGGCATGACCCTGTCCGAGCGCGACCGGTTGGCCACCGAGGCGCTGCAGGGCATCACGGCCATGCCGGCCGACGACGGGTGGGCGGCCCTGCGCGCGGCGCTGGCCCTCGACGGCCCGGAGGTCCTCGTCGCGCACGGCGACACCGACCGGATCCGCCGGTACGTCGACGCCCGCGCCGGCGACACCGAGTCGGGCGGCGGGGGCGTCACCGACCTGGAGGGTACGGGTGCCGTGGAGCGCTTCCTCGTCGGCATCGTCAGCGACGTGACCCGGATTCCGCCCGACCGGCTGGATGCGGACCAGGAATTCTCCGCCATCGGCGTGGATTCGGTGCTCATCCGCCGCCTGGCCGTGGTGCTCGAGGAGAAGATGGGCCCGCTGCCCGCCACACTCTTCTTCGAGTACCGCACCGTCCGCGAACTCGCCCGTCACCTCGCCGAGGCGTTTCCCGCTCCGCTGCGCTCCGCCGTGGCCGCTTTCACCGCCTCCGCCACTCCCACCGACGCCGACCCCGGACCGGCGGCCGTGGCGCCGTCACCGCCCCGGGCGACCAGAACCCGTCCGGCTCACACCGCGTCTGCCACGCCAGGCTCCGAGGGCATCGCGATCATCGGTGCGGCCGGTCGGTACCCGGGCGCGCGGGACCTCGACGAGTTCTGGAGCATGCTGTGCGACGGCCGGGACGCGATCACCGAGGTACCGGCGGACCGCTGGGACCATCACCGCTACTTCGGTGTCGACCGGCGACCCGGTACCAGCTACGGGCGCTGGGGCGGGTTCATCGAGGACGTACGCCGCTTCGACTCGTTGTTCTTCGCCATCGCCCCTCGCGAGGCCCAGCGCATGGACCCGGCCGAGCGGCTCTTCCTCGAAGTCGCCTGGTCGGCCATCGAGGACGGCGGGTACACCCCCCAACGCCTGCAGCGCGCCGCGGCGGTGGACGGCGGCCACGCCATCGGCGTGTACGTCGGCACCACCGGGCTGGGCTACCAGCTGATCGGTGCCGACCAGTGGGGTAGGGGCAATCCGATCTCCGCCCACTCGATGGACTTCTCCCTCGCCAACCGGTTGTCGTACCTCCTCGACGCGCACGGGCCGAGCATGGTGATCGACACGGCCTGCTCGGCATCGCTGACCGCCCTGCACGTCGCCTGCGAGGGTCTGCGGCACGGCGACTGCCGGGTGGCCGTCGCCGGGGGCGCCTACCTCAATCTGCATCCGAGCAAGTTCGCCATGCTCGCCGAACAAAGGATGATCTCGCGCGACGGCACGCTACGCGCCTTCGGTGCCGGCGCCGACGGCTTCGTCCCCGGCGAGGGAATCGGTGCGGTCCTGCTCAAACCGCTGGCCGACGCCATCGCCGACGGTGACCACATATACGCCGTCATCCTCGGCACGGCCGTCAACCACGGCGGCCGGACGAACGGCTACACCGTCCCGAGTCCCCGTGCGCAGGCCGAGGTGGTCTCGGCCGCGCTGGGCCGCGCCGGTGTAGAGCCCGCAACGGTCAGCTATGTGGAGGCGCACGGGACCGGCACCGAGCTGGGCGACCCGATCGAATTTGACGGGCTCTGCCGCGTCTTCACCGATCCCGGCGGGCGGCGACAGTACTGCGTACTCGGGTCGGTGAAGCCCAGCATCGGCCACGCCGAGGCCGCCGCGGGCATCGCCGGCCTAACCAAGGTGCTGCTGCAACTGCGGCATCGGGAACTGGTGCCGACGCTGCACAGTGACCCGCCGAACCCCCGTATCGACCTAGCCGCGAGCCCGTTCCGGCTGCCGCGGCACCGGGAGGCGTGGCAGCCCCTCGGGCCGGGGGTGCCCCGGCGGGCGGCAGTCAGTTCGTTCGGTGCCGGCGGTGCCAACGCACACGTCGTCGTCGAGGAATACCTCGACGATCCGCCGCCCGGCAACGGCGGGGACCGCGCCGAGGAACTGGTGGTGCTTTCGGCGAACACCCGGGACCGCCTCGCCGCCGTCGTCGACCGGCTGGCCGCCCGGCTCGGCGACCCGGCGCTCACCGGGCGGCTCGGCGACATCGCGTACACCCTGCAGGTCGGCCGTCAGGCGCTCGCCCACCGCTTGGCGGTCCGCGCCTCCTCCGTGGCCGAGCTTCGTGAGCGCCTGAGGCGGTGGTACGGCGACGAACAGCCCGAGCAGGTGCGGTACGGGCACGTACCCGACGGGAAGACCACGAGGTTGGAGCCCGCCGAGGCCGACGAGGCGTTGTCGTCACGACGGTGGGACACGCTCGCCGCCTGGTGGGTCGGTGGCGCCATCGTCGACTGGCAGCGGGTACCCCGGTCCCACCCACCGCGCACGGTTCCGTTGCCGGCATATCCCTTCGAAGGCCCGGAACACTGGCCGGTCGTCGTCGACGCGCCCTCGTCCCACGCGGGGCCCGTCCTACCGGCACACCTCGTGCCGGTGCCCGATGAGGCGGACGGATCCCTGTTCGACGTACGCCTGGATCGACGGTCACCAGTGGTGGCCGATCACCTGATCGCCGGCCGTCCGCTCCTCGCCGGCGTCGCGCAGCTCGCCCTGGCGTTGTCCGCCGCCGGCCACCACGCCGGAATCCCGGTCACCGTGGTCGACGACGTCCGCTGGCGGGTTCCCCTCGATGTCGACGGTCGGTCCTGCGCGGTGCGGGTCCGCCCCGCCGGTGGACGGTTGTCGGCAGAAATCCGCAGCGGCACCGGTGCGGACACCGTCGTCCACTCCACATTCACGATGCGTACCGACCCGCAACCGGACGGCGCGTCGTGCGACCTCGACGCCGTGCGGTCACGGTGCCCGCGACAGACCGACGCCGAGACGCTCTACGGGCAGGCCGTGGCCCACCACATGGAGTACGGGCCCCGGTACCGCCGGGTGCGGACGCTGTACGGGGGCGACGGCGAGGCGCTCGCCGCTCTGGACCAGCCCTCGGCCGGCGAGCGGGACGACACCGACGAGGGCTGGCCGCTGGATCCCGGCGTCCTGGACGCCGCCCTGCACACCGTGCACGGTGCGCTGCCTGAGGACGCCCACGATCTCACCGTTCCCGCGGCAGCCGCGCGCATCGACGTGTACGGTCCGTCGAACGCCATCCGCTGGGCACACGCGCGACGGACCGGTCTGGATCCGGAGCGCGGCGTCGCCACGTTCGACGTGCTGATGTGCGACGGTCAGGGCCGGGGCGTGCTGGCCGTCACCGGGCTGCGGGTCCTGCGCCGACCGGCGCCCGTGCCGTACCACCGCCCTGCCTGGCAGATCCGGCCGGCCGGCCCCGTCCGACGTGCCACCTCGGAACCCGTGCTGGTGCTCAGCACCCGTCACGACCATGGCCTCGGGGCCGCGCTCGCCGCCGCGTACCCGCGGGCGCGCCGGATCGGCCTGGATGACGGGTTCGATCCCGGCGGGATCTCGGGCCCGGCCACCATCTACTTCCTCGGCGGGGTCGACGACCGTTGGTACGACCCCGCCGACCCCGACCACCTCGCCCGGTCGCGTCACACCGGGCCGCATGCTCTGCTCGCCGTGGCGCGCGCACTGGCCGCCAGCCGTCAGCGCGACGTCCGGCTCGTCGTCGTCACCAGTGACGCCCAGCAGACCGATCCGGCCACGGCTGTCGGCAACCCGCTCGCCGCCGCCCTGCACGGACTCGCCCGGACCATCTCGAGGGAGCTGCCGTTCGTCGAAACCGTCTGCGTCGACCTCGACCGGTTGGACCTGGAACTCGGTGCCGCCGACGGCGACTGGATCGCCGTCCGGCATCGCCTCGCCGCCGAGCCGGCCACCCAGCCGATGACCGAGGTGGCATGGCGCGGCGGCGTCCGGCTTGAGAAGACGCTGGTACGCGCCGTTCCGCCGGCCCCGTCCGAGGCGCTGCCGGGGCTCCGGCAGCAGGGCCGCTACCTGATTATCGGCGGCTGCGGGGGCCTGGGACAGACCATCGCCACCCAGCTCGCCGGTTACCGGGCCCGGTTGACGATCGTCGGGCGCCGCCGGGAGCCGGACCTGCCTCCCGGACAGCTCGAGAGCCTGCGCGCCGCGGGTGCCCAGGTGCGCTACCTGCAGGCCGACGTGACCCGCGTCGACGAGATGCGCGCGGTCGTCGCCGCGATGCACGCCGAGTACGGCGGCATCGACGGCGTGATTCACACCGCGTTCGTTCTGGCCGATCGGACGCTGGCCCAGATGGACACGGCTACCTTCGATGCCGCCTACGCCCCGAAGGCACTGGGAACGGCGGCCCTGTGCGCGGCACTGGCGGCCGAGAACCTCGACTTCGTCGCGCTGTTCTCGTCGGCCATCGCGCACACCGGCAACCCCGGGCAGGCCAACTACGCCGCCGGTTCCACCGTGCAGGACGCGCTCGGCCTCTACTTCGCCGCCCGCCACCACCTGCCAGTCCAGGTGATCGACTGGGGTTACTGGGGGGAACACGGCGCGGTCGCCGGCGAGGACTACCGCGAACGCATGTCGCGGGCCGGGGTGGGGTCGCTCTCCGATGCCGAGGGGGTCCAGGTCTTCGAAACCATCGTGCGTGGCGGCGCGGACCACGTCGTCCCGGTGCGCGCCGCCGCCCTCGCCGCCGCCACCCCGGTCGACGACGCGGTGCGGCACGAGGGGCTGCCCCCCGGGTCGTCCGCCCTACGTGCGATCCGACACGCTCTGACGGAGCATCTCGACCGCACGCCGGAACCGTTCCCTCCGGACTACCTCGACGTCCTCGATGCCTACAGCCGCCTCCGCATGTACCGGTCGCTGCGCGACGCCGGCACGCTGCCCGGCGACGGCGTCCTCGTCGACAGCGGTGGGCCGGCGTGGCCCTTCGATGGCCCGCCGAGCCGGGCACGCCTGTACCACGCCGTGCTCCAGGCACTGCGCCACGGCGGGCTGCTGACCGGCGGCGCCACGCCGCCCGGCCCGGACGGCGCGGCCACCGCGGAGGACCGCGACGCCATCCTGCGACGCTTCCCCGGTGCCGAAGCGACCCTGGCGCTGATCGACGACTGCGCCGCCGCGCTACCGGACGTGCTGGCCGGCCGCCGTCGAGGTCTGGACGTGCTCTTCCCCAAGGGCTCGCACGAGCGGATGGCCGCCATCTACGCCGGCGACCCGCGGGTGCGGCACTTCAACACGCTCACCGCCCGGGCGGCCGACGCGTTCGTCACCGCACGACTGTCCGCAAGCGACGCGGCCCTGCGGATCCTGGAGATCGGGGCCGGCACCGGCGGCACCAGCGACCTGGTCCTGCGGACCCTGCGCGACCGGGCGGAGAGGTTGACCTACGACTTCACCGACATCTCGCCGGCTCTGGTGCACCAGGCGCGGCAACGGTGGGCCTGGGCGCAGCCGTGGACCCGTTTCGACGTCCTCGACATCACCGAGCCGCCACCCGCGGGGCGTCGCTACGACCTGGTCATCGCCACCAACGTGCTGCACGCGACCCCGGACATCCAGCGCACCACAAACCATGTGGCGCGGCTGCTGGCCGCCGGGGGAGTGTTGCTGCTCAACGAGGCCACCCGCGTGCTGGACAGCGTCACCCTCATCTTTGGTCTCACCGAGGGCTGGTGGCTGGCCGAGGACCAGCACCTGCGGCTGCCTCACTCACCGCTGTTAAGCCCCGCCGGGTGGAGCGCCGTGCTGGCCACCGCCGGCCTGCGTGGCGTGCGACACCACGCCGTCGACGGGTGGCCCGACGAGCGCACCGCCCAGCACCTCATCGTCGCCGAGCAGGGCCGATGGCGGCACCACGCCGACCAGTCCGTCGCGTCGGACTCCACCACGGCGGCGGAGAACCGTCCGGGCATGCCCGCCGCCCCAGGCGCCGGTGGAGCGCGGGACGAGATCCTCGGCGAGCTCACCCGCATCTGCTCCGACGTGCTGCGGGTGCCCGAGGAGGACCTCGAGACCGACGCGGACCTCTCCACCTACGGGGCGGACTCGCTGCTGCTCATGGAACTGTTGGAGCGTCTTGAACGGACCTTCGGTCCGCTGCCCGCGCACACCACGCAGGGCTCCCTCGACGCCATCGCCGGGCGGTTGCTCAGCGCACAGCCCGCCGACCCGCCGGCCGGCACCCCGGACGCCGTGGCCGGTCACCCGTCCACCCCGCCGATGCCGCCGGCGTCTGCCGCTGGGCCGGAGGCGCCCGTCAACCCGCCAGCCCATGCGGACGAACCGATCGCCATCATCGGACTGGCCGGACGCTATCCCGGTGCGAGCGGCCTCGACGGGTTCTGGACGGCCCTGCGCGCCGGCGCCACCATGATCACCGACGTGCCCCCGGGCCGTTCCCCCGACCTGAGGGGTTTCCACCGGTGGGGCGCCTACCTCACCGACGTCGACCTCTTCGATCCGCTGCTGTTCCGCATCTCCCCGGTCGAGGCGCACCGGATGGAGCCGGCCGAACGCCAACTCCTGCAGGTGGCGTGGGAAGCCCTGGAAGACGCCGGCTACCCGCCTACAGGCGACGGCGGTGGCGGGCGCCGTCTGGGCGCGGACGTCGGGGTGTTCGTCGGCGCCATGCACACGCAGTACGAGCAGCTCGCCTCGCACGACGCCGCCCGGCCCGGCGGGGCGGTACTGTCCGCGCGCTGGAGCCTGCCCAACCGGATGTCGCAGTGCTTCGGTCTGCGCGGCCCCAGCATCGCGGTCGACACCGCCTGTTCGTCGGCCCTGACCGCCATCCACCTCGCCGTCCGCAGCCTGCGGGACCGCGAGTGCGCGGTGGCGCTGGCCGGGGCGGCGAACGTCATCCTGCACCCCAGCCACGACGAGGCGCTCAACCGCGGGGGCATGCTGTCACCCGATGGCCGGCCCCGGGTCTTCGACGCCGAGGCGAACGGCATGATCACCGGCGAGGCGGTCGGCGTCGTGCTGCTGAAGAGGCTCTCCGATGCGGTCCGCGACGGTGACCGCGTCCACGGGTGCGTCGTGGCGACACGCCTGAACGCCGACGGTGGCGCCACGGGATACGCCGTGCCCGACGCCGACGCCGAGGCGACGCTGATCACCGAGGCGCTGCGACAGGCGGGCTTGGACAGCGGGTCCATCGACTACGTGGAGGCGCACGCCACCGGGTCTGCCATCGGAGATCCGGTGGAGCTCGCCGCGCTGCGGCGGGCGTTCACCGACCTCCCGCCCATCGGCTCGCTGAAGGCCGCGATCGGCCACGCCGAGGCCGCGTCGGGGATGGCCCAGCTCACCAAGGTCCTGTTGCAGATGCGGCACGCCACCATCGTCGGGACCCCCGCCATCGGCCGCCCGCACCCCGGCGTACCGCTGGTCCGCGAGGCCGTCCCGTGGCCGGCTCGGCCCGGCGTGCCGCGCCGAGCCATGATCAACTCGTTCGGCGCGGGTGGGGCCAACGCCCACCTGATCGTCGAGGAGGCGCCCCCGGCTCCCGAGCCCGCGGCCCCCGCCCCGGCCGAGCACGTGCTTCCGCTCTCAGCCCGCAAACCGGAGCAGTTGCGCCAGCTCGCCGCCCGCCTACGCGACTTCCTCCGTGGCCCGGGCGCCGAGGTGCCGCTGACCGCCGTCGCGTGGACCCTGCAAGCTGGCCGCGCGGCGCTCAAGGCTCGCGCCGTCTGGTTGGTGCGCGACCACGAGGACGCCGTCCGGGTCCTCGACGACTTCGTCACCTCCGCGGACGGCGTACCGCAACCCACAACAGCCGGCGACACCACCGCCGGCTCGCTCGCGGACGCCTGGCAGTCCGGCACCACGGTCGACTGGACCGTCCTGCACGCCCCGTCCGACCGGCACATCGTCTCGCTGCCGCACTACCCGTTCGCGCGCGACAGTTACTGGCTCCCGCCCATCGAACCGTCGCCAACCACCGAGGAGCGCCCCCTGATGACGACAGCTCCGGCCGGGGACGATCCCGTCGACACCCCTGCCGCACCGTCCCCGAGCGAGATTACGGCAGTGATCGCCGACGTCATCGGCGTACGACCGGCTGACATCGACGACGACGACCGTCTTAGCGACCTAGGTTTTGACTCGGTCACCATGGTCACCCTCGCCACGCGGCTGTCCCGTCTGAAAGGCGCGGAGATGAATCCCGCCGTACTCTACGGATTCCCGCACGTCGCGGCGCTCGTCGACGCCGTCCGTGGCGCGACTCCGGATACGTCGGTCGCGCCGACTCCACCGGTCACGCCGGCTTCGCCGACCCCACCGGTCACGCCGGCTTCGCCGACCCCACCGGTCACGCCGGTTCCGTCGACTCCGCCGGTCCCGACCACCCCCGAGCGGCACCGCACACCACGCCTGTCGACCGGCGAGGGCATCGCCATCATCGGGATGGCCGGCGCCTTCCCCGGATCACCGGACCTCGACGCCTTCTGGGACCACCTGGTCTCCGGTGACGACCTGATCACCGAGCCTCCGTCGGGGCGGTTCGCCGGGCAAGACAAGGCCGTCGCGGCGCGCTGGGGCGGGTTCCTCGACGACATCGACGCCTTCGACGCGGACTTCTTCCGGATCAGTCCCCGGGAGGCCGGCCTGATGGACCCGCACCACCGGCTGTTCCTGCAGACCGCCTGGTCGGCCATCGAAGAGGCCGGCTACGACCCCACGTCGATGGCCGGCAGCGCCTGCGGCGTCTTCGTGGGCGTGGCCTCCAGCGAGTACGTCCAGCTCGCCCGCCGTGCCGCGACGACCGCCGACGGGCAGCTGGTCACCGGTAACGACCACAGCATGGTGGCGAACCGGCTCTCCTTCCTGCTGGACCTGCGGGGGCCCAGCGAGCCGGTCGACACCGCGTGCTCGAGCTCGCTGGTCGCCGTCCACCGGGCGGTCCAGGCGTTGCACAGCGGTGACTGTGAGGCGGCCGTCGTCGGCGGCGTCAACGTCATCCTCACTCCCGACGTCTTCGACGCGTTCGGCAACTCCGGCATGCTGGCGGCCGACGGCCGGTGCAAGTCCTTCGACGCCCGTGCCGACGGATACGTGCGCGGTGAGGGAGTCGGTGCGCTGGTGCTCAAGCCGCTGAGCCGGGCGCTGGCCGACGGCGACCACGTGCACGCCGTGATCGCCGGTACCGCCGTCAACCACGGCGGCCACGCCACTTCGCTGACCGCGCCGAACCCAGCCGCCCAAGCCGACGTGCTGGTCCGTGCCTGGGAACGCGCCGGCATCACCCCCGACGACCTGTCCTACGTCGAGGCGCACGGTACCGGCACGGCGCTCGGTGACCCGATCGAGATCGAGGGCCTCAAGGCCGCGTTCGCCCGCGGATCCGGCGCGTCACGGCAGCAGTGCGGGCTGGGCAGCGTCAAGAGCAACATCGGGCACCTGGAAACCGCCGCGGGTGTGGCCGGCGTCATCAAGGTCGTCCTGTCGCTGCGGCACCGCATCCTGCCGCCGACGCTGCACCTGGTGGAGGTCAACCCGCTCGTCAAGCTCCGCTCCTCGCCGTTTCACCTGGTCACCTCGACCCGATCCTGGGACGCCCGGACCGGGGCGGGGGAATCCCGGCCACGGGCGGCCGGGGTGAGCTCATTCGGCTACGGCGGCGCGAACGCCCACGTGGCCCTGACGGAGGCGGCTCCTCGGCCGGCCAGTCAGGCCAGCACCCCTGCCGGACCGCAGCTGTTCGTCCTCAGCGCGCAGGACGACGAGCGCCTGCGCGCCTACGCACGACGCCTGGTCTCGTTCCTGCAGCGGTACGAGGCCGGCGGTCGACTCCACGAACTGCCGCCCGCCGACGTCGCCCACACGCTGCGCGTGGGCCGCCCAGCGCTCGCCGCCCGACTCGCCGTGGTCGGCGACTCACTGGGCCACCTCGCCGACGCTCTGCGCGCCTTCGTGGACGGGGCACCGGACAAGGCGGTGTTGACCAGCCGTGCCAACGGCGGTCCGGACCTCACCTCGGAGGTGCTGGACCATCTCACCGACCGGGCCCGTGCCGGCGCCCTGGCCCCGCTGGCCCAGGCCTGGGTCGACGGCGCCGACATCGCGTGGGCATCACTGCACCCGGTGGGACAGGGCAACCGCGTCAGCCTGCCCACCTATCCGTTCCGGAAGACGCGGCACTGGCTGCCCGCAACGGCGGCGCCGGCCCCGGCCGCGCCCCCGGCCCGCCCCGCCCCGCCCGCGTCCCTGGCCGAGGCCCCGTCGACCCGCCCCACCGTGACCGTGTCATCAGCCGATGCCGGACCGGCAACCGTCGCGGTGTCGGACCGGCAGCCGGCCGGATCCGCCTCGGCGGACTCGGGAGCCGTTCGCCGTCGGGTGCGTGAAGCGGTCGCCGAGGGTATCGGCATCCCAGTGGACGCCGTCGACCCCGGTCGTGACTTCGGCTCGTACGGCGTCGACTCCATCGGGGCACTGCGCATCATGCAGCAGATCCAAAGCCGTTACGGCGATCACATTCCGATGGCCGCCATCCTCGAGTACAACAACGTGGACCTGCTCTCGGCACACCTCGCCGAGAATTTCGTCCTACCGGACGCGCCGCCCGCCGAGCGTCCCGACCAGGCGCGGCCGGGTCCGGGCACGGCGGCCCCCGCCACGGAGCTGATCGCTTTCGGCGGGACCTCGGACGGCGCACCCGCCTACTGTCTGTTCGGTGACACCGGCGAGTTGAGCTGGTTGCTGCACCTGCGCGAGGCGCTGGCCGGTACCGGCCCGGTGTTCGGCATCGAGGCGCCGGGCTTCGGGCTCGGCGTCGTCCCGGACGCCGACATCAGCGGGCTCGCCACCGGCTGCGCCGACGCGATCACGGCGAGCCACCGGGACGGCCCGTGCCGGATCATCGGCCATGGCACCGCCGGTTACGTCGCGGCCGAGACCGCACGCATCCTGATGGACCGCGGCGTGGAGGTGGCCGAACTTCACCTGATCGGCACTCCCGAGCCGGAGCCGGCGCCGGCCACACCCCCGCTGGTCGAATGCGTCGCTGCGGTCGCCGACTTGCTCGGCGCCGCGTGGGGACGTACCGCGCCCCTGACCGACCTGCCGCTGGCCGATGCCGGCGTCGACGCCGTGGTCGACGCGGCAGCGGACCACCTGCGCGCCGACGCGCCGATGGAGGCGCCGGCACTGCGTACCTGGATCGCCGAGACGGCACGCTGGTACCTCGCCCTGGCGGCGGCGGCGCGCGCCTACCGGCCGTGGCCCATCTCCGGCGCCGGGACCGTCACCGTCGTACGCCCCGCGCAGCGTACCGGCAGCACGCAGGACGGCGACTTTGACCGGTGGGTCGCCCCGCCGCCGGTGATCCACGACCTGGACCTGCCAGCCCGTGCGCTGGTGTCGGCCGAAGGGGCCCGACATCTCGCGCCCCTCATCGCCGGACCGGCGGTGGCAGCCCCGAAGCCGAGCGCCATCGTCCCGATCAACCGCTACGGCGTCGGTCCCCTGTCGATCTGGGCGCACAACCTCTACGGCGAGGTCAGCTATGCGGTCTACCTCTCCAGGCACCTCGGCCCGAACCGGCCGCTAGTCGGGCTGGAACAGGTCAGTGGTGACGCGGTGGCCCAGGAATTCCACAGTGTCCGGGAGATGGCCGGCCGGTACACCGCGGAGCTGCGCGAGCAGCACGGCGGGGAGCCGTTCGTCCTGGGCGGATGCTCCTTCGGTGGGGTGCTGGCCTACGAGATCGCCCGGCAGTTGCAGGCCGTGGGGGAGCAGGTGAGTCGTCTCATCGTGATCGACCCCATCATGCCGGCCACCGCCACCTGGGACAGCGTCGACTGGAGTCACGTGACCGACGCCGAGGCGGAGAGCTTCTCGATAGTCATGCTGGGCAACGCATCCTGCCAACGGTGGGGGGTCGCCGAGCGGGTCACCCTGCAGGACCTGGCCGGCCGCACGATAGACGAGCAGCTCGACGTGGTCGCGCGGCACATCGTCAGTCGATCCCCGGCGCGCCCGGACGCGACGGCGATCCGGCGGCAGATCCGGCTGCGTCACGACCTCATGATGAGAAACAACGTGATCCTGCAGGAGTACCGGCCGGACGCGCTGATCGATCCGGTTCCGACAACCCTGTTCCACGCCACCCGGGGCTTCCTGGCCGCGGAGAACGACAACGACCTGCCTGCCATCCCGCGCAGCAACGCCGACCCGTCCAACGGCTTCGCCGAATACGTCGGTGACCAGGTCGTGATCCACGACCTGGACGCGGACCACTTCACCATCGCCTACGACCACAACCTCACCCGCATCGCGCAGATGATCGCACCGCTGCTTGACGCGTCGGTCAGCCAGGCCGGCAGCGGCAACCGTTAGGAGCCTGATGGAATTCAGCGTCTATTTCTTCGCTGCGAACGACCGTTACGACTTCGGGGACCGCTACCGGTTCATCCTGGAGGTGGCCCAGTTCATCGACGCCCGCGGCTTCACGGCGATCTGGACCCCGGAGCGCCACTTCCAGGAGTTCGGCGGCAGCTTCCCCAACCCAGCGGTGCTGTCGGCGGCGATCGCGACCACCACCACCTCGATCGGGCTGCGGGCCGGCAGCGTGGTCGTCCCGCACCACCACCCGGTGCGCATCATCGAGGAGTGGGCGTTGGTGGACCAGCTCTCCGGCGGGCGGGCCGGACTGTGCCTGGCGACCGGCTGGCATCACGGCGACTTCGTCTTCTACCCACAGCACTACGAGACGCGCCGCGAGTACACCTTCGACGCGATCGGCACGTTGCAGGCGTTGTGGCGCGGCGACGCGGTGGGTTTTCCGGGGCCGGACGGTGCCGTGCTCCCGGTACGCACGTTCCCGCGCCCGTGCCAGGCGGAACTTCCGCTGTGGCTGGTTCACACCTCCAACCCGCAGACCTGGATCGAGGCGGGCACCCGAGGTCTGAACGTGCTGACGTTGCTGGACAGCTGGGAACGACTGGAACAGAACATCGCCGCCTACCGCGCGGCGCGGGAGCGGGCCGGGCACGACCCGGGCGGCGGCATCGTCACGGTGGGCTTGCACACGTACGTCGGCGCGGATGACGACTCGGTCTGGCAGCTGGTTCGTGAACCTGTCAAGAAGTATCTGGGTTCCTTCATGTCGCAGAAGAGCAGTGACAGCAGAGCCGGCGCCTCGGCCGGGGAGGCGGAACGGGACCGGCTCGCCGAGATCATGGCGGAGGACTACTTCCAGCGGCGGTCGCTGCTGGGCTCCGAGGAGAAGTGCCTCGATGTCGTGCGGCGGCTCTCCGCGATCGGCGTCTCCGAGGTCGCCTGTCTGGTCGACTTCGGGCTGCCCTTCGACACCATCATGCGGGCACTTCCCCGGCTGGACGCGGTGCGCCAGCGGGCGCAGCAGCCACACCAGGAGCCCGAGGCCGGGGCCGTGGCGCCGTCCTCGGCGGAGCTGACGTGGTACTACGCGCGGAGCCGTTAGCCCGGCTCGGGCCGCCGGTGCGCAGGCGATCGGGCGTGCCGGCCGGCCCGGTCCGGTGTCCGATGCCGATGACGTGCTCCGGCCGGTCAGGGTATCAACGTGCTGGTGAGTTCCGTTCCCAACGTCCGCGCCAGCCGTGCGCGCTCGCTATCGAGGAAGAAGTGACCACCGGGTAGGCCGTGCAGGCGCGCACCGCCGGTGGTCAGCTCCGCCCATGCCAGCAGCCCGGCTGGCGTTGTCTCGAGGTCGTCTTCGCCGTAGAACACCGACACCGGGCATCGCAGCGCCGGACCGGGCTCATGACGGTAGGTCTCCAGCATGGTGGCGTCGGCGCGCAGGATCGGTAGGTACAGCTCACGCATCTGTGGATCCGTGCGGATCACCGGAGGGATCGCTCTGTACTGGCGATCGAGCACGTCGATGAAGTCTTGATCGTCGAGGCGGTGCACCCCGCCCCGGTAGGAGGGGATCTGCGGTGCGTCGCGCGCCGAGACGGCCAGCATTGACGCCTGCAGGCCCCAGTCATGGCTCAGTCGGCGAACCAGCTCGTAGCCGATGAACGCGCCGAGGCTGTGACCGAACACCGCGAATGGCTCCTCCAGCGTGGGCGCCAGTGCCTGCGCGGCGTCGTCCACCAGCGCGTGCAGATCCGTCACGAGTGGTTCGTGGAAGCGGGCGTCGCGACCCGGAAGCCGCAGTGCCCACACCTCGACGCCTGCGGGCAGCAGCGATTGCCACCCGTGGAAAACGGCGGCTCCGCCGCCGGCGTAGGGCACACACAGTAGCCGCAGGTGGCAGCGCCGGCTCGACGGGCGCAATACCCATCGGTCCGGCGCTGCGGCGAGCGATTCGGTGATCTTTGCCGTCATCAGCGTCCGTCAGGCAGGTTGGAGCACGACGGGCAGCTTGTCGTAACCGACCATCTGCGGTGGCTTCGCCCACGCGACTTCGCCGTCCCGATCGACCGTGATCTTCTTGAAGCGCTCGTGCAGGGTTCGGACGACCAGACGGGTCTCCAAGCGGCCGAGAGCGTTGCCGATGCAGTGGTGCGTACCGAACCCGAAGCCGAAGTGGCGCACCTCGCCCGCACGGTGGATGTCGAAGGCGTCCGGGTGGGTGAACTGGCGCTCGTCGCGATTGGCCGAGCAGAAGCTCGCGGCGACGTACTGGTGCTTGGGTATCGTGACCCCGCCCAGCTCGACGTCGCGGGTGCTGCCGCGCAATCCCGTGGTGATCGGGGGCCGGTGCCGCAGGACCTCTTCGATGGCCTGTGGCAGCAGCGACGGGTTGTCCCTGACGTCCCGCTGCGCCTGTCCGTTCATGTCCAGCAGGTCGATGGTGTTGGCGATGGTCATGGTCGTGCTGATGTGGCCGCCCGCGAACATGACATTGGCGAAGTTCGCGGTCTCGTCGTCGGTCAGGGTGTCGCCGTCGAGCTGCGCGTTGGCGAGTCGCGTCAGCATGTCGTCACCGGCCTTGCCCCGGCGTTCGTGGACCTTCTCACGCAGGTAGCTCACCGCGTCCTGCTGCATGTCGAACAGTGACTCGGCGTATCCCTCCTGAGCCATCTGCTCGGGGGTGACGTCCATGACCCGCCGTGCCCAGTCGTAGAAGTGCACCCGGTCCTCCGACGGGAGGCCGAGGACTTCGAGGATCACCGCGATCGGCACGGTGTAGGCCAGTTCGGCCACGAAGTCGACGCGGTCCTTGTCGACAAAACCGTCGATCACCTCGTTGGTGATCCGGACGATCAGCGGCTCGAACTCCCCGATGGAGTGCGGCGTGAACGCGGTGCCGAGGATGCGCCGTACCCGGGTGTGTCGGGGCGGATCCATCTGCGGCAGGCTCTCCAGGCCGGACTCCGGATATCCCATGCGGTGCATCTCGGAGGAGAAGATCTGCGGATTGGTCAGCACGTGGCGCGCGTCGTCATAGCGGTAGACCACCCACCAGCCGGTGACCGGGTCACGTCGCACCGGGTGCTCGTCGCGCATCATCCGGTACCACGGGTAGATGGCGGCGTCGTTGACGTTTGGCTGCGGGGGGATCGTCGTTTCGGAAGTCGTCACCCGAGTACCTCTCGTGCCGTGGGCATCAGCGCGGTCCAGAGGCAGCATGCGGGCGAGGGCGGTCGCGAACTACCCCGGGGAGTCCCCAGCTCTCACCCCAGACACCCGCGACGGCGAACACCAGTGGCGCGTGAGGTTCGGAGTCTTCAAAAATCTTTAAAGACTTGATAGCTTGAGAGTATGGAACCGGTCATTCAGCTCGAAAAGCTGACCAAGCGCTACGGAAGCAGACGCGGGATCGTCGACCTGTCACTCGAGGTCTATCCGGGTGAGGTGCTGGGTTACCTCGGCCCCAACGGCGCTGGCAAGTCCACGACCATTCGCCTGCTGCTGGACATGATCCGGCCCAGCGGTGGGCGGGCCCGGGTGTTGGGCCTGGACCCTCGTGCCGACGCCGTGGCCCTGCACCGGCGCGTCGGTTACCTTGCCGGCGACTTCGTCGTGCACAAGCGGCAGAGTGTCCGAGAATGCCTGAGTTTCCTCAGCGGGCTGCGCGGTGGTGTGCCCGCCGCACGCATAGACGAACTGGCACAGCGGCTCGATCTCGACCTGAGCGCCAGAATCAAGAGTCTCTCCAAAGGAAACCGGCAGAAGGTCGGCCTCGTGCAGGCCTTCATGCACCAGCCGGAGCTGTTCATCCTCGACGAGCCGACCTCCGGGCTCGACCCTCTCGTGCAGCAGACCTTCCTGGACCTCGTCCGTGAGGCCCGGGCCGCCGGGCAGACCGTCTTGATGTCCTCACACATCATGAGTGAGGTGGAGGCCGTCGCCGACCGGGTCGCCATCATCCGCGACGGCAGGTTGGTCGCGGTCAGCGGCATGGCGGAGCTGCGGTCGCGCACCGCGCTGACGGTTCAGGTCGAGATCGAGTTCACCACTGCTCCCAACGCCAACCGCTTTGCCGTGCTGGAAGGCGTCACGGACGTCACGGTGGAGGGGTGCACCTTGCGCTGCCGCGCCCAGGGTAGCCCTGACGCGCTGATCAAGCTGGCGGCTGAGCACACCGTCAGGCGAATCCGTGCGGTCGAACCCGACCTCGAGGACCTGTTCCTCGGCTACTACAGCAGCGAGGAGAAGGCACGTGTCGCGTAGCATCCTGACCCAGTCGCTTTGGGACAACCGGCGAAGCCTGACCGGCTGGATCGTCGCCGCCACGCTGCTCGCGATCATCTACGGGGCCTTCTATCCGCAGATGACGCCGCAGAGCGTGGAGACGGTGCCCGACGCCTTGCGGGACGCCTTCAACTTCTCCGACATCGGCTCCGCCGCCGGCTACCTGGGAACTGCGCCGTTCGGCATCCTGGTGCCGCTGGTCGTGCTCTTCTACGGAGTTGCGACCGGGGCGCGTGCCATCGCCGGCGACGAGGAGAACGGGCTCCTCGAACTCGTTCTGGCACACCCGGTGAGCCGTACGAAGCTCCTGCTGCAACGATTCGGGGCGTTGGCGGTGGGAGCCGTCGTCATCGCCCTCATGATCTTCCTCGGCATGCTGGCCATCCGCTCAAGCGCTCAGCTCGAGACCGTCTCGGCCGGCCAGTTCGCCGCTCAAGCCACCGCAGTGTGTCTTCTCGCGGTCTTCTTCGGGGCCTTGGCGCTCGGCATCGGCGCCGCCGGTGGCCGTCACGGACTGGTCTTCGCGGGAACGGCATCGGTCGGAGTGCTCTCGTACATGCTCAACGCCTTCGCCCCGCAGATGGGCGCCACCTGGCTGCAGAAGGTCTCGCCGTTCTACTACTACATCGGCGGAGAGCCCCTGAAGAATGGGTTCCAGTGGGGTCACCTGGGTGTGCTGGCGGCCCTGACGGTGGTGATACTCGGCATCGGTCTATGGGCCTTCAACCGTCGCGACCTCGGCTGACTTTCCCCTCGCCTGTCACGCCGGCCGTGCCCCCCCGCCGGCCGGCGTGACAGGCTCCCTCTGCCGCCGGGTGACTGATGGGCCGCCGCGTGACTTCGACCCGCCGCGCGACCGTCGCGGCTGCCAAGGGCCGCTTTGAGGCGTTCGCCGCCGAGTTCGGCGGCCGCTACCCGGCCGTGATCCGGCTGTGGCGCACCTGTTGGGCCGCAGTTCGTGCCGTTGCTGGACTGCGACCACGAGGTCCGCAAGGTCCTCTACACCACCACCATCAGCGAGTCGCTGAACGCCCGGTGCCGGCAGGCCGCCCGCCGGCGCGGGCATCTCCCAACGGAACAGGCCGCGATGAAGATTCTGCACCTCATCGTCGGGCAGAGACGCAAGAGTGGGAGCATCACCGGCCGGGTCTACGGTTGAGGCAAGGCCCTCAACGCCCTGACCCTCGCCGACAGCGACCGGATCACCACCTAACAACCCCGACCACACCCAACGGCCAAACACGGAAAACGCCAAACTCCGTGCGTGGGGAGGACCAGTTCGGGTTGCTGTTGTCGCAGCGCATCAGCGGAGCACCCCCACGTGCGTGGGGAGGACCAGGGCAGGACAACCGGTTACGCCGGTCCAGCTGGAGCACCCCCACGTGCGTGGGGAGGACGCGCACGGCAGCGCCCGCAGCGTAGCCCTGAGCGGAGCACCCCCACGTGCATGGGGAGGATTGACGGCGAGGTCCGACAGCAGTTCTCTATTTGGGAGCACCCCCACGTGCGTGGGGAGGACCCGCACCGCCCTTCGGATTCGCGACTACCACGGTGGAGCACCCCCACGTGCGTGGGGAAGACACAAGATTGTGGTACGTACCGCCCCCGATATGCGGAGCACCCCCACGTGCGTGGGGAAGACACAAGATTGTGGTACGTACCGCCCCCGATATGCGGAGCACCCCCACGTGCGTGGGGAGGACGCGACGAAGCAGCCGCGTAGCCGCGGGTCGTCCGGAGCACCCCCACGTGCGTGGGGAGGACGACCTGCTCGCCGAGCTGGCCGGACCAGACAGCGGAGCACCCCCACGTGCGTGGGGAGGACCCCGCGTCATGCCCGTAGGCGTCGTTTACCTGCGGAGCACCCCCACGTGCGTGGGGAGGACGACCTGT
>NZ_AZWQ01000008.1 GCF_000514815.1 Salinispora fenicalii | reverse complement strand
AGGAGTCGAAGCTGGAGAACCTGGGACACCTGGGTGACCGCAACGATCACGACTCGCAGGGCCTGTTCCAGCAGCGCCCGTCGTCCGGTTGGGGCACGGTGGAGCAGATCACCGACCCCGAATACTCCACCACCGCNTTCCTGGANGGNNTGAAGCAGGTCGAGGGCTGGCAGGACATGCCCCTGACCGAAGCCGCCCAGACGGTACAGGTGTCGGCCTACCCGTTCCACTACGCCCAGTGGGAGACCCAGGCCGCCGACCTCGTCGCCGAGCACTGGACCAGCTGACCCCACCCACAACCCCAGACCTAACCCGTACAAGGGGGAAAGAAGCTGTTGGCCGGCACCCGAAACCGGGTGCCGGCCAACAGTCGTCTCGCTGCTGCCGCCGATGATCGTGCGGGGATCCGGAGCGATCTCTTACAACGGTCTACCGAGCGCCCGGCGTGGGCGGAGTCACTTCCTCGCGAGTAACCGCGAGCGATCATCTGACGGTAGAACGTAGGCATGAGTAGCCGAGGCGATCATTACGGGATTCGGCGCGGTCGCGAGTCGGACGTCGATCAGCTCGCCCGCCTGCATGCGACCGTTCAACTGCAGGCGGCAACCGGTGGAGAACCGCACGCGGGGATCAGCGCATGGGTCCACGATCTGCTGAGCGGGCATCCTTCGGTCACACCCGACGACTTCCTGGTCGTGGAGGACACCACCACCGGCCGGCTGGCGGCCAGTTTGGTCGGTCTTCGTCAGGAGTGGAACCTGGCCGGGATTCCGCTGCCGGTGATGCAGGTCGAGTTGGTGGGCACGGCACCGGAGCATCGCGGGAACCAGCTCACCGAACGGTTACTCGCCGCGCTGCACGACCGCTGCGCGACCGATCGCGTGCCACTCCAGATCGTCGAAGGGATTCCCCACTTCTACCGTCGGTTTGGCTACGACTACGCGCTGGCCCACGGCGGTGCACCCACGGTGCCCGCCACCGCCCTGCCGGACGTCTACCCGGGCCCCTGGACCGTCCGCCCCGCTACCGCGGCCGACGCGGACGCCCTCGCCCGCCTCGACCGACGGCAGGTGGACGGGGATGCTCTGGTCAGCCCACGCGACGCCGTCGCCTGGCGGTACGAACTCGTGGGCCGCCGGGCGGAGGCTATCGTTCGCCGCGAGGTCGCCGTACTGCTGCGCGGCGAACAGGTCCAGGGATATCTGGTGCACGGCACCGCGCTCAACGCGGCGGGAGAGCTGGTCGTGCTCGCCGCGACCTGCGAGCCTGCCGGGCGCTGGCCGGAGGCCGCCGCCGCGACGTACGCCTATCTCGGCCGGGTCGGTCGGCGCTACGCCACGATGGCCCAGCGCCCGTTCCACGCAGTGCGTCCGCTGCTCGATCCGGACCACCTCCTGGCCCGGATCGGGCCTACCGGAATACCAACGCGCCCCAGAGCCTGGTACGCCCGAACCGGCGACCCGGTCGAGCTGCTCGCCCGCCTCGCCCCGCTGTTACGCAGCCGCTGGCAGTCGGCCGATCTGCGTTGGCCCGAATCCACGCTCGTGATTGACACCTACACCGCGAGCGCGCACCTCGAGTTCGACGACGGTGAACTAACGGCGGTGACGGCGAGACGGAGCACGATCGGTCCGAGCTCCGACGCGAGCCACCATGCTGCCATTCCGCCCGGTGCCCTGCTGCACCTCACCGTTGGTCACCGCACCCTGCCTGAGGTGCTCGATGCCTGGCCGGACGCCGCCGTGCGCGACGGCCTAACCGGGCAGTTCCTGACAGCCGCGTTCCCGCGCGTACCGGTGCGGGTCTGGCCGTGGAACTGACGAGCCACGATCCTGAGCCGCGTTGTTGCTAGATCGCACGCTGATTCTGCCTCGCGTGTCTTCGATCCAGGCGTCTGGTGTGGCTGCGGTGGCACGACGGTTCGAGGTCATCGACGGCCGGTCCCCCCGGCGGCGGGAAGGCCAAGTGCTTCGCCTGCAACAGGGCAGTTCCCGGCCGCGCGGGAGGTACGAGCACGTTCAGGCCTGTGCGGTGTCGATCAGGACGAGTGCGACGACGACGCGGGATCAGCAGGAGCCGTACCGGTAGGTGCCGCTGCCGGCTGCGGTGACGCCGACGTCGCGGCGAACGACCGAGACCTCGTCACCGACCGCCGAGCACACCTTCGCGAACGCACTGTCGGTGTACTCGATGACAATGACGTTGTCGCCGTACACGCCGGTGAAGTAGTCACACTCGTTGTGGCGCCCACACTCCTCGGCGGTGGCGAAGTCGAGTCCGGCGTTCCTGCCACGCGTACCGAGGTCGGTGCTGTTCTTTTGCCCGATGGCGAGCCCTATCTCGTGGGCGTGTGGCGCCAGCAACTCCAGGTAGGCGATCGCGTCATGAATGGAGAGTAGGCCCGTAGAACGTTCGTACGAGTCGATGTTGTCTGGTTCGATCTCCTGGTAGCCGGCCCGCGCAGCCGTCGAACCAGTTCTGGACGATACCCGCGATTGCCACACGTTTGGCCGAGGTTGATATATCGAGCAGAATTTCGTTCCAGTCGCCATCAGCGACGTAGTTTCCGTCGGAGTCGCGGAGCAGGAGGTCATCGTGCCGGCTCTGCCATCAGTCAACTTCGTTGGGCTGTACCTGGAACGCGGTGACATAGCAGATGTGGTAGAGGTTGGCGGCGATCGGATCCTGTCGGTCGCGGCTTACGACCCGCACCCCGGGCGGGGGCGGGTAGGCAGCGCCGGTCTGATAGTCAAATTTTGCATTGACCGGTGGCAAACCGTGGTGACGGCCGTAGGCGCGGGCCCACCGGCTGGGCGTTACTGACGCTCACCCGGTGGGCTCGCCCTGTCTTACGGGCAGGTCTTCCAGGCCAAGTTGTAGGTGGTGGAGATGGCCCCGTCGGTCGAGTCCATCGTCATGAAACTCGTTGTGGTGCTGGTGTCCGAGGTGCCGGCGAGCGCCCAGAGCTCTGTGTTGATGTTGAAGTTGCGGAACTCGCCGCACGGGTGCCAGACCAGCGAGGCGACGTCTGTGATGTCGGTGGCCTGCCAGTTGTCCACCAGCGGACCGTCGAAGATGTGGGTCGTGTAGGCCGTGGGTGACATTCCCTGGAAGTAGTAGTTCGCCCGCTCCACGCCGGACGCGCCGTCCGCTAGGGCGGCGAAGCCGCGGTAGTCAGCCTGGGCCACCGCGTAGGTGAACCCCTGGGGGACGTGAACCCGTAGATTGAGCTGGCAATTGCGGCGCCAGTCGGTCGGCTCCGCCCCGACCCCGACCTGGGCGATGAATGCGCTGTAGGTGACCGTGAATGCGGTGTTGTCGGCCGACATGGCGGTGGCGGCAGTGCCGGCCGGGCAGCCAGAGCCATTGACAGTAACCAGATCGATGACGATCTGACCTGGGGGTGGGGTCGCGGGCTCGGGGAATTCCACCACCGGGTTCGTGGGAGCCAGCAGGGAGAGGATCATGCCTCCGGTTGCGAGCCAACTGAACATGAGAATCCTTCCTGTACGCCTCGGTGCGTGATCGGCGGTACCGGCTGGCGTTGGACCATCCGGGATTTGAGAGGAAGACAGGTTCCGTGCCGAAAGGCAGTGGTAGGGAGAGTTCGGAGGCCAGCCGGACCGCGCACATGAGGATACGGGCGCCTCGGCGAGGAACTAGCGCCACACCAGTGACCATTGCCCAATTAATGCATATTGATGTCCTGGCGCATCCGCCCGCCGCCGTGCCACCCCGACAATACGAGAGGTCGGACGCTATGTCGCTGCCATGCTGGTAAGGCGGATTCGACCGATAGATTCCTCATCGCACTTTGCGAAATGATACATAAATTCATCACGGTTGGCCGCTTGACGTGGCCGGTGGCCGGCTGCGACCAGGCTGATTCGTTGCAGAGGCATGGCTCGGCCTACGCGGTCAACTGCTCGCGGAAGAAGGTGACGGCCGCGCTGGCGAGGCGAGTGCGGATCCGTTCCGCGTCGGGCATGTCCTGCACGAACACGTAGTGGCCAGCCGACGGGTCGGCGCAGTGCTCGGTCGCGCCCGGAATCAAGGAAGCGTAGTGCAGTGCGTTGGTCTCGGCCGGGGTCTGGTCGTCCTCGCCGGTCCACCAGATCGACACGGGCGTCGTGATGCCCTGCAGGCTGGTGGAGGTGAGTAGTTGACCCTGCGCCGGACAGATGAGAAGACCCGCGCTCACTCGGCGGTCGGCGTAGTCGTCGCCGGATTCGGCGATCCACGCGGCGATGTCATCGGCACCGATTCGGTCGGTCAGTTCGTCGATCAGCGTCGGGTATTCCGGCGGTGGCGCCACCGCCGTTCGTCCGGTGGCGATAGCGCCGAACATGTCGGCGTTGATCCGTGCGCCAAGCACCGCGGCGGCGGTGTAGCCGCCGAGCGAGAAACCGGCGACACCAACGGGACCGCCATCGGCGAGGTGGTCCAGTGCGACCGAAAGGTCCTGGGGGCGGTCCCACCAACGCGCGAAGCCTTCGGCGTGGTAGCCGCTACGGTAGTTGTTGCCGTGATGGTCGACGCCGATCACCCGCATGCCGGCCGTGGCCAGCGGCTCGGCCAGCCAGCACAGGTCGAGTGCGCAACCGCCGGTTCCGTGCGAGAGCAGAACAGTGCCACTGGTCGTCGTGGTGGCTGCCGGCCACACATAGGTCACGACTGGCCGTGGACCGTCCGTCCCCCAGGCTTCTCGTCGGGGGTCTGTCAGCACGCGGACGTCCGGTGAGGCCATGCCGAAACTATGGCAGGAGCCCGCCAACGCCTGGAGCCACCGCTCGGGACGAGCTATCGGTGGGCGACGTCGGAGGGCCTGGTGGAGAGCAGCAGCTGGGTAGCCCGGGCCGGGCGGCCGTTCATGGTGTGCACGGAGACCTCGCGGGTGGCGACCCGATCGAAGTCGACGAACAAGTCGATCAACCAGTCCATTGTGTGATGTCGGCACACCGCCCCGTCGTCGGTTTCGAACACCCCATAGCTGCCGTACGTCGTGGCGAACTGCTGATACCGAGAACGATTCCGCCGGTCCACCTGCAGGCACAGGTCGCTGAGGTAGAGGAGCCCACCGGGCCGCAGAACCCGGCGTAGCTCTGCCACCAGCTCCCGCTGCCCGGCGTCGCCCGGCACGCACGTCAGCACCGCGAACAGCAACACCACGTCAACGCTGCCGTCCGGATGGTCCAGCCGGGGAGGAGCGTCAAGAACCGTGAACCGCGCCCCCGGCTGCTGCGCACGTGCGCGGGCGACGAGATTGGGAGCGACATCCACTCCCTCGACATTGTCGAAGCCCCACTCGGTGAGCTGGCCCGCCAGCCGCCCGTAACCGCACCCGTAGTCGAGGATGTGCGCCTGGCGATCGACGCCCTCCAGCCATGAAGGCTCAACCGGATGCCCGAAGGTCTTGGACGTCCCTGTGGAGTTCCAGTACCCCAGCTGATTGTCAAGATCCACCATGGCGATGAGCATTCCACCGAGCGCCACGGACCTCAAGGGCCGCACAACATCAACCGATGCGGGGGTGCCGTCCAAAGCTGTGGCGCCGCCTCTGGGGTGGCGCCACAGCGAACCCTTGTCAGATTTAGTCGAAAGTCTTTCCTACCGTTTCGTATGGGCCGGCAGATACGTTCATCGACCCCCGGAAGGGATCGTCCACCCGTTCGACGACAAACAGCAGCAGAGAAATCATGCCCGCAATCGCGGAAACCAGGACCAGGGAGCCAGTACGCGTCCGGGTGGGGATGAGGCAGGACATCAGAATGATGGCCACCGCGCCGATCAGGAGCGTGAACCACAGCGTTGGGGGAAGCGCGGTAGTGCTGAAGGTGCTTCGGATTTGACGGGACTTGCTCCAGTCCTCGAATTCCGACAGGGCGAGGCCGCTCAACTGCTGATCTTTGTCAGAACTCGGCGTGAAGCCGAGAAGGGTATGGGAGATCTGTTCCTCAAGTACGCGGTCGCCATCCACGTCCTCCCCGCGCTGGTAGGCCGGCCATGCCTCATTGACCATGAAGTTGACATACTCGTTCAGCAGGCCCTTGAGCTCACTTCGGGTGGGCTCCGGATACTCGGACACCACGTTGTGCAGCGCTTTCAGGTCCGCCGCCTCGGTCGCGACCGCCAAGCCCGCCTGGGAGTACGTCCCGTACACGGTCAGGGCGGTCAGGACGAGCAGGAGCGCGTAGAGGGTGCCGGTGACCGAGACGGTGTGGGTGCTGAGATCCAGCCACTTGGGCTCGGCTTCGGACAGCTTTTTACCTCGTCCACGCAGCAGCCAAATACCGATGACGCCGATTATGAGAAATACTATCAAGAATATGAGAAATAAGAGCCAGCCCGGCATAAGCTGGTTCCAGCTCCACATGTGGTCACTCCCTGTCGCGGAGGCAAAGTCCTGAACGGGCTGCTATTGCCCGTGGCTGCTGCCCGCCATGGTGGTCGTCTTCCGGTAGCCCACCCCAGGTGTCAATGGGGGAGAAGGCGATCAAAAGCCTACCGCCGTACGGTGTGCGTAGGAGTGACTTTCCCTGAGGACAAGGAACTGACCGCTGCCTCGCTCGGTCGTGCGAGTCGGTGAGGGCGGTCTGTCAGACGTGAATCAAGGCCGAAGGCGATTTAATGTTTCCCACGGGTCTTGACTCGGCGGCCAGTGGCGCGAACACACGCCGGTTCACGTGACCTCTACGCCGATCTGGTCGTTGGGGTGGCCCCGGCGCTCCGCCTGGAGCCGGAATGAATCCGGTCGGCGCGATGAGCGGGCACTCCGTTGGAGCAGCCGGCCACCCGCTCGACGACAAATGCCACAGCGCCGACCGGGTGACCACGGGAGGTCTCGCAGTGGTGCTACGGCTGCGGGAACCCGTCCTTCGTCTCGGCCAGGAAGTTCGTCCAGGCGGCGCGGCCGAAGGCGAGGGCCGGGCCGTTCGGGTCCTTGCTGTCCCGGCACGCCACCGCCCCGTCGAGGGCAGCGACCTCGACACACTGGCCATTGGCGCTGGAACGGCTGCTCTTCTTCCAGTTTGCGTCGTTGAGGTTAGGCAGGCAGAGGCCAGCCGGCGAACCACCCTGCTGACCGGTCAACAGGCCGACGACGATGCTGGCGGCTGGCAGTGCTGCGGCCTGGTCCGCTGGGACGGTCAGCCGCCAGTCTTCGCCACTCCCACGAGGTGCTTTCCGACGAGATCTCCGGCCTGCTTGAGGTTGTCCACACCCTCCTCAAGCTGAACGGGTGCCTGCCGGCAAGCGCGTACCGCGCTGTTGAGAAGGTTGTTCTCTCCGCCGCGACTGACTTTCTGGAAGTGGGCCTGGGCCTTGTTCACGGCGTCGATGGCATCGCCGACGCTACGGCCCACCTGCTCCAACAACCGTAGCGTCGTGATCAACTCCGCTATGACCGAGTCGATCGGGCCACCGCCGCCCCGTCCGGCAGTGATCCGGTCGAGCCCGGTGTTCATCGCGCGACCGACGAGTCCGCCAGCCTTCATGCCGGCGTAGGC
Source organism: Salinispora fenicalii (assembly GCF_000514815.1). Classification (GTDB taxonomy): domain Bacteria; phylum Actinomycetota; class Actinomycetes; order Mycobacteriales; family Micromonosporaceae; genus Micromonospora; species Micromonospora fenicalii. Next base: position 344,730 of record NZ_AZWQ01000008.1, on the reverse strand, counting down.
CGCGCCAACCGCAATCAGCGGGGATGGGTGGTAGCCGGCAGCGTCCACGGCTGCCGTGGCCGCTATCGCCATCCCACCGCCAGTTGCCTTGCCGATCTTTTCGCTGGCCTTGCTAATGCCATCTCGCGCCGATTCGACGGCGGTGTCACGGAGAGCGCCCGCAACGGCGGTCAGGGCTCCGGCAGCCTTTTGCCGTGCTCCAGGTCTACCTAGATCGCTGGTGCGCCTTCGCTGGTAGCGCCCTCTCGTCCACGCCATCGACGCTACCGAACTTGATCCAGGAAGGCGCAGCCGGACGCGATCAGCATTGGCAAGATCCCAGCAGTTTCGCCTGCAACCTCGGCTGCGGTGGTCTCCGCTATAGCCTCGCCAGCCGCACGTTGTTCCTTGGAGCCTGCTTCAAAGTCGATACACGCGTCCCATAGAGATCCGATGCTTGACGAGTAGGCCCACATCCCATAGATGGTTGAGTTGACCTTGACGTGTGCCTGGCCGTTGTGGCCGATGTGGCGGCGGTCTGGTTCTTCGGGGGTGTTGCCCATCCCTTCGGCGAGTGGGTGGAGCTTGATGCGACGGAACGGCTTCTCCAGCTCCCCGTTCGGATCGAACTCAATCAGTAGGCCGCGGTCGAGGAGCTGGTCGATGACTGGTCCTGGGTTGGTGGGGCCGGCGCCGGCGGCGAGGAGGTCGCGTTGGAGGGTTTCGCGGGTGATCTCCAGGCGGGCATGGCGCTCGGGGTCGAGGAAGGCGCGCCCCCACACCTGGAATTCGTCGTCGGTGAGCTCCTCGGAGTCGTTGCCGAGCCGGACCTCCCAGAACTCCGGGTTGGGGTCGGGTGGGGTGACGTACCGGTAGGAGGGGCCGAGGTTGAGGCCGACGGGGACGATGACGGTGGGCATCGGGGGACCTTCCGAGGGTTCGGTGTCAGAGGACGGCGTTGTACTTCTCGGTCTGTGCGACGGCGGCCTGGATCAGGCCGGCGCCCTCACCGAACTTCTGCTTGGCGGCGGTGAGCTTGCCGATAGCGCCCATGACGGCGGGCTGCTGGGTGCCGGCGGCGAGGGCTTGGAGCACAGCGATGGCCTTGTCGACCTGGGCGTTGGCGCCGGCGAGCTGAGCGAGAGCCTTGTCCGCCTCAGTCTTGCCGTGGGCCAGGCCCGCCTTGATGTCTCCGATGGTGGCCATTGACTTTCCTCCCTGGGTTGTGGGGTTCAACGCCCTGCCGTCGGTCGCAGGTGCGCCTGGTGTCAGCCGCGGGTCGCGGCGATGAAGATGAACCACAAGATCGGCATGCCGACGAAGCAGATCGCGCCGCCGACTTTCCTGGACCGGGTGCCACCACCCCCGATGCGGGGCTGCCCGACGAGGCTGATGGTGAGATAGCCGGCGAAGAAGGCGAGCGCGGGCAGTCCACACAGGGACCAGGGCACCAGGTGCAATGGGATGCGACCGAGGTCCTTGTCGGGGCTGAGGGCAAACATCAACAGCGACGCGAAGGTGCCGACTATCGCCGCGACGGTGTAGACGAGGGCATTGCGGGCCAGCGGGGTGAACCCCGGCAACAACGGTGGCTGGGCTGCTCGCCGGTGGGCGTTCTCGGCGGCGGCGTCGGCGGCGTTGGCGGCGGTCGTCGCTCGCCGCAGCGCCTCGGCCGGGTCCGGGATGGGGCCGGGCGCGATCCGGCCGAACTGCGGGGCGGGTAGGCGCAGGGTGGCGGCGAGGTGGTGCAGGTGCTGCCGTTGCGCCGCCACCCGCTGGGTGAGCTGGTCCACCGCGGCCTGCCCGTCGCGGCTGGCGGCGGCCTGCTGCTCGCCGCGGGAGCGTTCCTCCTTCAGCAGGGCGGACAAGCGGCGGGCGTGATCGGTGTAGGCGGCCCAGCCGCCATCGCGGGGCAGTGGGGTGTCCGGTTGCTCAGTCATGCGTACTCATCGATCTGGTCGAGGGTGCCGGGGCGCACGTAGGGGACGATGAGGGCGCGGCGGTTGTCGTGCCGGTCGATCAGCAGCGCGCGGTTGGGGCGGGACTGCCACTCCGAGGCGTAGTCGCCGAGCAGGGAGCCGACCTCGTTGCTGGGCAGGTTGAGGGCGACGAGGCAGGCGACCTCGTTGCCGCCGGTGGGCCCGAGGTCGCTGCTGAACCGGCTCACCGAGCGCCACCAGCCGAGCAGGTGGACACCGTGGGTGGGGCCGTTGGCCAGCACGTCGCGCAGCTCGTCGTGCCCCGAGCGGTAGGTGGTGGGGTCGCTGGTGGCCAGCAGGCTGCTGGCGATATCCGCGCCGAAGATCACCAGATGGGTGGTCGGCCCACCATCGGAAACGGTCGGCTGGGCGAGCTCCGCCAGCCGCGCCCGAAGCTGGGTCGCGTTGATCGTCTCGTACGGGTGCCCGGCGGCGGCGACCGCCTCGACGGTGGCGTCGGAGGCCTCGTCGGCGGCGGCGACCAGCGGCGCGATGAGGAACCGGGCCGTGCCGGGCGCGTACTGGCGGGCCAAACTGGCCGTGGCCGCATAGAGCACGTCGGCCCCGACCGGGGAGGTACCCAGGACCGCCAGGTGACTGCCCGGGGTCGCGTCGAGGGTGAAACCCGCGGTGGGCAGGCCGACGGCCACGGTCCGGCCGACCAGGGCTCGCCGTCGCCTAACGTCGGGGGTCAGGGCGACGAAGGTGGGATCCTGGTCGGGATGCTGCTCGGCGTAGCCGGCGAAGACCGTCGGCGGGGTGCCACCCGGACGGCGGGCACTCCAGAGCAGGTGCCGCTGGGTGGCCACCGACCCCGCGTCGGCGTTCGGGAAGCGGATGACCCGGTTCGCTCCCGGAATCCCGGCCGCCGAGTTGATGACCGCCCCGCCGACGGGCAGGTTGTCCGCGCCGTCGTTGAGCTGGTCGAGGACACCACCGCCACCGGCGAGAGCGACCCGCAGCGGGAACTGGCCAAAGATCGAGTCGGTCTTGGTGAAGAGCGCCTCCACCCCGGAGATCGTCTGCGACGCCAGGATCAGGTGGACGCCGTACGAGCGGCCCTTGCGCGCCAGCTCCTCAAGAAGCGCCACCGCCTGCTGGGCCACCGCGTCGTTGCCCTCGAAGAGCACATGGAATTCGTCGATCACCGCCAGCAGCCGGGGCATCGCCACATCGGGGCGACCGGTCCGCAGATCGGCCAGCTTGGTCACGCCGGCCCGCTTCAGCTCAGTCGCCCGGCGGGTCATCTCCCGTGACAGCGTTCGCAGCACCGCCAGCCCGTACTCCCGGTCGGACTCGATGCCGACCGTGTGGGCGTGCGGAATCCAGGACGGGTCCACCACCGTCGGGGTGAACTCCGCGAACGACACGCCTTCCTTGAAGTCCAAAAGGTAGAGCGACAACTCGTCCGGCGAGTAGCGGGAGGCCAGGCCGTAGAGCACGTCGAGGAGAAACACCGTCTTGCCCGACCCGGTACGCCCCCCCACCAGCCAGTGCGGCGTCGCGTCGTCCAACGCCAGCACGCACTCGGTACGCCCCTCCCGGCCCACCACCGTCCGCAGGCCGTCGATCGACGACTGCTGCCAGATCTCCTCCGGCATCAGCATCGTGAAGTCTGTAGCCGTCTGCACCCGAGCCGACTTCGCCAACCGGCGGCAGACCGCCTCCACCAGCGTGTCCGGCGGGCCGGCGTCCAGCCGTACCGGCACCGCCAACCCCGAGTCGTCCGAGCTGAACCGGTGCTGCCCCGGCGGGTCGGAGACCGCGAACACCCCACCGCTCGACGCCGTCAGCGCAGTGGTGCCCTCCAGGCGCGGCGCCGTGTTCAGCCCGCCCGGATGTTGCGGCGGTGGGTAGCCGGCGAGCAGCAGGAACACCCCGGCCGCCGGTCCCGCGTGCGCGATCGCCGCCAACCGGGACCATTCCCTACGCCCGGCACCTTCCGGCATCGCCGCCACGCACACCAGCAGCACCGAAGGAACCGACTGGCCGCCCTGGGCGCGCTCGATCCGCTCCTCCGCCTCGGCCAGCACCTGCTGAAACCCCGCCAGGTCGATCGCCGGACGTGGCCACGCCTCCGCCTCCACCATCTCGCGGAACGGACCGAAAACGGTCCCGAGGGTCGCCCCATCCACCGCCGCGACCTGAAGCACGCCGTCCGGCAACGCCGCCAACACCCGCAGCAGTACGCCGCGTAGCCAGCGCGCCACCGCCGGATCGCGGGCGTCACTGTCGACCGTCAGGTGACCGGCGCCCACGAATGGCGTCACAACGCTGAACCCGCTCCCCGCCACCGGCGTCGTGTCACCCAGCCGGATCAGTATCGGACGCCCCAGTGCCGCGTCCACGCCGGTGGGAAGATCCGCAGCCGAACCGTCCAGTCGGCAGCCCAGCCAACCGGGCGTCAGCCCCTCGGCGAGCCGCTGCATCCGGGCCGTGAAACGTTGCGCTTCCTCGCGGGCCTGCGCCGAGACGCCGTTTTGCGCGGTGCGGTCGCGCAACCTAGCCCGAGCAGCCTCAATGTGAGAGACGGCATCCCGGTGCGCCGCCACCGCCCGACCGAACGCTGACGCCACCGACTCCAACGCACGCCCCCAGCTCACCGACCACGGCTACTCGCGCAGACCCTACCCAAAGTGGCCACTGCGAGTCAGCCCCCACGTCGCCCTCAGCTACGGCCGCCATCGGCGTACGCCGATGGCTGTGATCCCGCCAGGGGCTCAGGAGCGTCCGGACGCACGCCGACCCCCGGGACGCCGGTCATCGGCGTCGCGGGGGTCAGGGCGGGATCAGAAGCCGTGATTGATTCCGGTGAAGGTGTGTGTGACACCGCCGGCGATGGTGTAGTCATTTCCCCAGCCGCAGTACCAGGTCACTCCGTTGTCCAGGCAGAAGTGCATGGCGGTGGATCCTGGAATTGGGGTGCTGGTGTCGGTATAGGAATAATACTGATCGGCCGTACCGTATGGGCCGAAGCGGCTCTGCCACCCGTTTCGCTCGAACCAGACGGATGCCCGCCAGCCGGCATAGTTGCTCTTGAAGCCGCCTTGGTAGTAGTTGTTGTCATTGCAGGTGCCGGCGATCGGGGTCTCGACGACGGCGGCGGCTGAGCCGATGTTCAAGGTGCTGGTAATGCTGTTGCCGACGCCGTTGCACCGTGCCTGTGCGGCACTGGGGGACACCGCCAGTGACGCGAATGTGGCACCGACAAGCCCCAGCATCGCGGTGATCGCACGCACCTTCGTTTGTCGCCTGAGCATGAGTTCTCCTTTCCTGGCACGGTTCGGGAACCGTGTCGTGCCGGGCCTGACTCTCGATGCGTCCAACCAACGGCACCGCTGTTGCGCGGCGGTTGTGGCGCTGTTGTGGGGGTGGCCTGCCCGGTCCCTCGGTGGCGTGCCGCGGAAGCGGGACGGCACCACAACCGCGCCACAACAGGTAGGGGCTAATCCTGGAGGACACCCGTTCGACCGGCGCCGATCGGGCGCCAAGGAGGTGGACCCTTTGAAGGGCATGGCACGGCTAGTTGCGGTCGGCGCAACACTGGTCCTGGCGGTGGCCGCAATTTCGGTCGGTCCGGCTGCGGCGGACGACATCTGTGCGCCGCGCAGCATCGGCGTAAGCGACGCCACTCAGTTCGAGGGCGGGTTCTTCCCGGCGGAGATCACGTTCACGGTGACGTCGGCCGGCTGCGCGGGGGGAACAGTCCAGTTCGCGACGGGGGCTGCCCCCGGCGGTGGGATGCCGATGGCCGAACCCGGACTCGACTACACGCCGGTATCCGGTGAGTTGTCCTGGCTGCCGGGGGAAACCACCAACCACACCGTCGTCGTGGACATTGTGAGCGACTACGGAATCGAGCCGGACGAGGTGTTCACGCTAGAGCTGTTCGACCCGGTCGGGCTGGGAATTGTCGACCCGGTCGGGCTGGGCACGATCCGCAACGACGACGTCACGATCACGCCCCTTGGAAAGCCACATTGCCTGGAATCATGTGTGGGCTGCCGGCTGAGCGTGACCATATCGGAGCCAGCGCCGGTCGACCTGACCATCCATTTCGCCACCCAGAATGGTACTGCGACGGCCGAATCGGACTACACCGGGATCTCCAACGGGCAACTCACCGTACCGGCCGGGGCATCAACAGCGGAGCTCAGCATCCCAGTCCGGGACGACCGGGAGGTGGAGGGCGACGAGCACTTCTACGTTCACCTCTACGCACCCTCGAACGGGAAGATCACCCAGGATCAGGTGGCCATGGGCATCGTCGACGACGACTGACGAGATCGCGGGGAAACGGGGACGGCACCCAGGTCGGTTTCGTCGGTCAGCTTGCCGGCGAGCTGCTCCGCCTCATCGGTCGCGCTCGCCTCGTGGTAGAGGCGAACAGCCGTTGACCAGTGGCGTTCTGCGGCACCTCGGCTGCCGGTCAGCTCCGCGAGGTCGCCGAGGTTGCGGAGCACGTGTGCCTGCTCGTACAGGTCGGGCACGGCCCGCCGAAGGCTGGCGCTTGCCGTCAGGCAGCGGCGGGCCGCGTCAAGGTTCGCCAGGCGCAGATGCGCTTCGCCGAGCTGGTTGAGGGTGCGTGCCTCGATGTGTCGATGACCCAGGCTCCGACTCATCGTCAGTGCCCGCTCGAAGTGCTCCACCGCGGACGCGGGGTCGCCGTGGGCCAGGTAGGTGCGTCCGAGGTCGCCCAGCGCGACCATCTGGTAGCGGCGATCGCCGGCTTTGCGGCTCACGGCGAAGGCTTCGTGGAAGCAGTCGAGCGCCCGACCGTGTCGCAGCTGCTGCAGGTGCGCCTCACCGAGGCTGTTCAACGTGCTCGCCTCGAGCCGGTAGAGACCGATGGATCGGCTGGTGGCCAACGCCGCGTTCAGCGGGGCGAAGCTGAGATCGGCACAGCCCATCCGGACGTGGACGTAGCCGAGGTTGCGCTGGGCGGTCGCCGCGCCGGCCCGGTTCCCACAGTGGCGGTGCAGCCGCAGTGCGGTCTGGTACGCCTCGATCGCGGCGGTGAAACGACGCATCTCTACGAACGCCCCGCCGATGTTGTTGTGGACGTACGCCAATCCGCGGTTGTCCCCGAGCGACCGCAACAGCGCCAACGCGTGGTGGTGGCTGTCGAGCGCCTGGCTGAGCTGATGTGTCGTGCGGTAGGCCACGCCGAGCGCCCGATGCATCTCGGCTTCGAGGACCGGATCGCCGAGCCGACGGGCGGCCCGGACCGCGTGCTGGCACATCACCACCCGCTCGGACCAGTCGCCGTGCACGTCGAAGTAGCTGGTCAGTAGGTAGGTCAGCTGGCATGCCGCAGCGGGCTGGTCGTGCTCCGCCGCGTACCGCACGATCGGCAGTAGATTGTCGCGTTCAGAGTCGAGAAACGCGATCGCGTGCTCGCGAGTGGCGGAAAAGGGGAGCTCCGGAGCCGGGTGACGCAGCGTCGCGGCTACACGGTCGAGGTTGCTGTCGAGTACCTGGGTGGCCGTTGCGGCACCGACGAGATACCAGTCGAGCAACTTCTCGGCCACCTCGGCACGCGTACTCGCGGTCTCGTCGGCCAGCGCGCACCGCCGCGCGAAGAGCCGGACCAGGTCGTGGAACTGGTATCGACCGGGCCGTGGCTCGGCAACCAGGTGCGCCGCGACGAGCTCGGCCAACGCATGTTGCTGCACGTCGGCGGGCAGGCCGCAGAGCGCGGCAGCCAGTGCTGCGCCGAGGTGCGGCCCGGGATGCAGGCCGAGCAGCCGGAACAGCCGCATCGCGGGTACCGACAGCGATTGGTACGCACTGGCGAACACCACACTGACGTCGCGGCTGCCGTTCTCGATGGAGAGGTGGGCCAACCGGTCGCCGCCAGACAACTCCTCGACGAGCACCTCGATGGGCTGAGCCGGGCGCAGCGCGAGCTTTGCCGCCGCGATCCGTAACGCCAGCGGAAGCCGACCGCACAGGTCGGCGAGTCCGGCCACCGCATCGCACTCTCGGCCTACCCGCTCGGCGCCGAGCATCTTCGCCATCAGATCGGTCGCCTCGTCCCGGCTGAACAGGTCAGGGAGGATGGTGTGTACCCGGGTGTGCGTCACCAGAGCGACGAGGCTATTACGGCTCGTCACCACGAGCAGGCTCGCGGCGCTGCCGGGGATCACCGGCAACACCTGCTCGGTGGAACCGACGTCGTCGAGCACGACCAGCATGCGCTGGTCGGCGAGGATCGTGCGATACAGGGCGACTCGCTCGGCCAGCCCGGTAGGAAGCCGATCATCCGGTACCCCGAGGCACCGCAGCAGGACTGCCACCACCTCCGCCGGGGCAAGCGCATCGGCCCGGCTGTGGCCATGGAGATTGACGAAGAGCTGACCGTCCGGAAACCGGTCAGTGACGCTGGCGGCCCACTGCACCGCGAGCGACGTCTTGCCGATCCCGCCCTGGCCGCTGATCAGCACCACGGGCCGGACATCGTCGTGGCCTATTTCGATGACACTGCTCAGCTCACCCAGCTCGGCGAGGCGGCCGGTGAAGTACCCCACCGGTGCCGGCAGCTGCGCCGGTCGGGGCAGCGTCGCCGCTACCGAGTTCCGGCCTGTCGCCGCGACGGAGTTCCGGCCGAGAACCGTACCCGGTGCCCGCAGCTCACCAGGCGCGGCGCCACGGAGCAGCGCGGTGTGCAGATCTGCCAGTTCGGGCGACGGATCTACCCCGAGCTCATCGGCGAGCCGAACGCGTAGCCGTTGGTAGACGTTCAGCGCCTCGGTTGGCCGCCCGGATCCCGCCAGGGCGAGCATGCGCAGGCCCACCAGCCGTTCGCGGGTCGGGTCTGCTGCCAACAACCGCTCTACCTCGCCGAGCGCCTCATCCGATCTGCCGAGGCAGGTCAGTACCTCGCAGCGGTCCATCCGCGCGGCCAACCGCAGGTCCTCCAAGCGCGCTGCCTCGGCTGCCGTCCATCCGATCGGCTCCGCGTCGGCGAGTGCGTCACCGCGCCACAGAGCCAACGCCTGTTCCAAGGTGTCGGCAGCCCAACTGGCCATTCCGGCGGCCAGGCCGTCCCGGGCCGCCCTCGTTTGCTGTTCGAAGCGGCAAGCGTCCACCACCGTCGCATCGGTGGCGAGCAGATAGCCCGGCTCCCGGGTCTGCAGCACTCCGCCCAACCCGCTCACGTCGAGCGCGAGACGCAGCCGCGCCACGTGGCTGTGCAGCGACCGGACAGCGGTGCGCGGTGGACGCTCCCCCCACAGCGCCTCGACGAGCCGCCACAGCGGCAGCACCGCGCCGGGCCGCAGGGCCAGGGCAGCCGCCAAGGCACGGTGCCGTCGTCCCACCAACTCGGTCCGGCCGCGCGGTCCGATCACTTCGACGCCGCCGAGAATATTGACCTCAACACCCGACATCATCGACCTCTCCCGCTAGGGCAGCCCCGGCCGTTGCGGCTTCCGACGAGCTGGCATCGATACCGCGAATGATCTCTGGCTTCGAGACCAACCCTCGATCCAAAGGATAGGTAAGGAGCGGTTGGGGTGGGCGGCCAGCGCCGGTACCGGACAGTCCAGATCACAGCGGGCGGCACAGCACCTTGTGCTTGCCCCTCACGTAGCGGCATGTCCCATAGTCGACGCCGTGGCGGATCACCTGACTGTGGGGCAAGCGGCCGAACTGGCCGGCGTAACCGTCCGCACGCTGCATCACTACGACGAGATCGGCCTCCTGCGGCCGTCCACCCGGACCGTGGCGGGGCACCGGGCCTACTCGGCGGGTGACGTGGAGCGGCTGCGGGAGGTGCTCGCGTACCGGCGGCTTGGTTTCGGGCTGCGGGAGATCGCGGACCTGGTCAACGATCCGACCACCGACGCGGTCGCGCACCTGCGTCGGCTGCGCGGGTTGCTGCTGGACCAGCGGGACCACGCCGCCGCCATGGTGACGGCCATCGACCGGGAGCTGGAGGCACGGGCAATGGGAATCAGGACGACACCAGCGGAGCAGCTGAAAGTGTTCGGCGCGCAGTTGTACGACGCGATCGGGTCCGCCTATCCAGCGACGCGGCGCACCGAGCCACGGATCGCCACCCGGATCTGGGATGCGTTGGGAGACGCCCGTACGGTGCTGAATGTTGGGGCGGGCACGGGCTCCTACGAACCCCACGACCGTGAGGTCACGGCGGTGGAACCGTCGGCGGTCATGCGCGCGCAGCGTCCCGCGGGTGCGGCACCATGCGTGGCCGCCGCCGCGGAGAGTCTGCCGTTCGAGGACCAGTCCTTCGACGCCGCGATGGCGGTCAGCACCGTGCATCACTGGCGGGACCCCGTCGCCGGGCTGCGGGAGATGCGGCGGGTCGCGCGTCGGGTGGTGGTGTTCACCTACGACGCTGAGGACACCGGCTGGGCTCAGCGGTTCTGGCTCACCCGCGACTACCTACCCGAGTTCGGGAATCTGCTCGTGGGCTGGCCGTCCCTCGCCGACCTGACCCGTGCGATCGGCGGACGTGCGGAGCCGGTGCTCGTCCCATGGGACTGCGCTGACGGCTTTTTCGAAGCCTACTGGCGCCGGCCCGAGGCGTACCTGGACGAACACGTACGCCGGGCGGTGTCGGTCTGGACCAGAGTGGGAGCGCAGGCAGAGCAGCGGGCAGTCAGGTCGCTCCACGAAGACCTGTCGTCCGGCCGGTGGGCCGAGCGGAACCGGGACCTCGTCGCCCTCGACACGGCCGAGCTCGGCCTCCGGCTGCTCGTAGCCGACGGCAACGGCGGCGCCGGCACCTCGGCGCGGACCTGAGCTGATCTCGCCGCCGCCGCGACCCCCGCCGTCGTGATCCCGAGCCGCGACTGGCCCTCCAGAAGGTAGCCGTCCGGTGGTAGCTGATCAGCGGGGTGTGACGGACTCGCGCCCGTGCAGCGAAGCCTGGTCGGCCGCGGCCCGGCCGGACGCCCAACCGGCCCGGTTGTTGATGGTCGTTGTCTGCTGGGTCAACTCGGGAAACTGTTGGTTGAAGACATCGCGTACGGCGTCATCCCGGGCGGCGAGGACCGGAAGGAACTGGGCGGCCTGCGCCGACTCGGCCATCTCCTGGTCCACCCCGCCGGTCGCGGCCTCGAGTCGTTCGCCGATCCGCGACGCGTACGCGGTCAGGAACGACTGTCGGAACGAACGGGTCGTGTTGCGCCCGTACCGATCGGTGCTGGGCTTGGCCTGGGTCATCGCTCGCGTAGCCTGCACCAGCAGCGAGGTGAACAGCAGCTCGGTGGACTCCAGATCGGCCGGGAAGCCGACGACGCTGGTGAAGCCGAAGCGCTTACTCCACACCGCACGGCAGCTGTTGGCCTCGGCGACCACCTGCAACAGCAGGGTCTTCGGTGCCTCGTACGGATTGTCGATGCCCACCCTGCGGGTGGCCGGCTGCTCGCGTTCACCGCTTGCGGCGATGAGCAGGGCATGGTCGATGCGGTGCCGGGCCATCAGTTCCTGGGCCTTGGCGGTGAACGCCTCCGCCTCCTCCGGGAAGTCGGTGGACTCCGCCTTGGCCAGCAGGGCCCGAACCCGGTCGAGGATTCGCTGATCCAGGTCGGCCGGCGGTGCCGTCCTGGCCGGCCGGGCGGTGCCCGGCATCGGCCCGACCTGCTCGATCGGCGGTAGCGTCGCGAGCAGGTAACACACGTCGATCATGATTTCGATGACCGCGCTTCGGTCTAGGCCCTGCCGCTCGCCCCACACAGTCGGATAGTGGTCGTCGTGCTCCCACCACACCCTCGCGTCGAGGGAAGTTAGCTGCGACTGCCACCGCGGATCGACGGTCGCCGCAGCATAGCCGCGCATCTGCGCCGCGATTACATCGATCATGAGCCGTCCGTGTCGCGCGGCGTGTTCGCGGCGGGCCACCCGTACCAGCTCGGCCGGCTGCCACCCGCGCCGCCAGGCCTGCTCGACCTCGTGGAGCAGGTAGGTCAGCAGCGCCCGGTTGACGACCTGGAGCCCGGCGGCGCCACCAGGGCCGGTGATCAGTAGGCGGAGGCAGTCCTCGAATTCGGCGGCATCGTCGTGCTGCCGGGCGAACATCGCCTGGTTGATGATCTGGTCCGCGAGTTGCCGCTGCGTCGGCATGCTCGACCCGTCATACCTACCCAGTGGGTCGTCCTGCCCAGTCGCTGCGGCCCGCCGACGTTGAGCTGCCGCGGCGGCCTTCCGCTTGGCCTTGTGGCGCTCACGGCTGTTCTTGCCCATCGGTATCCTTCGGGGTCCGCGAGATCGAGCAACGGACGTTACCAACCGGACGGGCGGGGCCACGGGCGGCCCGCCGCACCTACCGGAAGGCAATCAAGGCTGCTCGCGGGACTCCGGATTGCTGCTGCGGCCGCGTATGGGCTGGGGTGAGAGCGGACATCTTATGCATCAGCTGATCCGCGGCTGGCGGAGTCTAGGGCGATGCGGCGTCGGATCTCCTTGAGGCTGACCGTGTCGCCGCTGAGTACGTCGGTGGTGTGCCAGAAGTCGAGCCCGTCGGTGGAAATCGTCGAATCCTGTGCCCTGGGCCCGCGGGCCGCCAACTTGACAGCTCGGCCAGCCGCTGACGGTGAGGGGTAGACGTGCCCGTTGCATTGGATTCGACCGTCGGCGAGCAACTCACCGTGGTGGGTTACGTCGAGATACGTTCCGCTGAGTTTGGCCCCCGGTTGGAGCCGGCCGGCGGCGATCATGTCGGTCACCTTGATCCGTCGCTCCGTCGAGGTCACTGTCGGTCTGGTCGCACGACCAGTGGTGGCGGACCCGGATCGCTCGGCTTGCGGCGGCACGGCCGAGGGCCGCGACGGTGGGCTACCCGTTGCGCTGGAGAGTGGAACCCGGCGTTCGGCTAGTGCCGGAAAGTCAAACCTGGCGTGGGCCCGGGTCAGGCTTGTCCGGATCTCGTCAATGGTCAGCCGGGGCAGGCGCTGGTTGAGTAGAGCGACAAGCTCGGCTGGTGGTTCGACGTCGTTGAAAACGCTGCTCAGCTCGGCCTGGACTTGGCGATCGACGAATAGCGTTGTTGCCAGCCGACCGATGCGATTGACTCGCATGTTGTCCTTGCTCAGTAGGCTGAGTATCTTGACCGCATCTTCCGGATGTAGCGGAGCGCGTCAAACTATGTGCGACTGGGGCAGGGTCGCGGCCTGCAGGTATGTGCTGTCTAGCCCATGGTGCGCCTCGCCGTGCCGAGGCTTGTCTGTGGGCCCCACCGCCGTGCAACGGTGCCGCTGGTGTCAACCGCCCTGCGGTCGGAACGCGCCCGGAGCTACGGCGTTCACCCGTACCACCCAGGCGGGCCCGGAGCGGAGCCGGCGATCGGGTAGCCTGGTGCCCCAGCGGGCCGTTAGCTCAATGGTAGAGCTGAGGACTTTTAATCCTTAGGTTCAGGGTTCGAGTCCCTGGCGGCCCACCACCAAGAAAGTCCCCTTGAGCTGGGGCTTCTGGAGCTTCGTCGATCTTCCTCTTCTGCGGGAGTCGATTTGTGTGGCCGATGTGAGCCCGAGGTGAGCCCGGGAGTGTATTGCCGTGCCATCGGGCGGTGGGAGCTCCCACCGCTTCAGGTGGCGTATCCATCGGTGCTAGTCGAATTTCTGGGCCCGGGTGAGCCGGGAGCGGTTCCGCCTGGGCACCAGACGCGCGGCGGCCTCCGCCGCCACCTCCGGCAGGACGGAGGTGTAGGTGTCCGACGTGGGCCCGATGGACGAGCGGCCCAATGTGTCCTGCACCACCTTCCGGTCGACACTGGCTGCAAGGGCGATCGTTGCGGCCCCATGACGAAGGTCATGCAGCTGGATCGGCGGTAGCCCAGCCCTACGGGTCAGCCGCTCGAATCGATCCGTCAGTCAGTCCGGTTCGATCCACGCTCCGGCGGGCTGGGTGAAGAGCTTGCCGAAGGTCATGCCCGCGTAGATGCGGACCGGCTTGGCGACGCGGACCTCCAGGGTCCAGCGGATCCCGTGGTCCTGGTGGCCGAGGGGTGCAGAGACGTGCACCCAGCTGTCGAGGGCTCCGATGGCGCGGTCGCCGTTGAGTATCTGCGCGAACGTCTCCGAGCCGGTCCGCTTGTGGGTGACCGTCAGATAGAGCAGCCCCGGCTGGGATGGTCTGTTCGGTGAACGCGGTGGGGGCGGCGGTGTCCAAGTCGCCGTCACAGACGCGCAGGGTGCTGCCGAGCCGCCAGTTGCTGGCGTTCGGGGAGAGTCGAGCGGGGGCCTAGGGGGCGATGGTGATCTCGCCGGTGTGGACGGCGACGGCGATTGCGGGACTGATGAGGACGACGAGGCCATCACCGTGCGGGCTGTGTCCCACCAGGCTCTCGGATCGCTGCCGGCCCGTCGCCCTCATGCATCATGCATCGGGTGGCGGTACCTCCTGGCCGGGTTCGAGGATCAGTTCGGCTTCCTCTGCTGGGGCGCCGTCCGCCGTTATAGGTACGGCGCCTCCGCGTTCGGTCACCAGCCAGCCGACGATTGCCTCCGTCTCAACGCCGGCAAGGGGGTCGCGCCAAAGAACTCGATACCCAGGAGTGGCCGGAATTGCGCTGACTACTTTATGTGCATAAATCAAGCGCTGAAAGTCTGGGTAATCGGTAACGGGTCGTAGAATTCCCTGCTCGGGATCGACGACCAGGGCTGTGCGCGTCACCAGGTCCCATCCCTCGACGTTTGCTTGATGATTCCCAAAGAGAGCGATCCAGCCAGAGGTGCTAAAGTCTGTCATGCTTCCCTTGTGTTTCTTTTGCTTGTCGCGAGGGGCGTGATCCACGCCCCTCGCGACGTACTTTATCTAGCCTTGACTGCCTTCGCTACTCATCGAAGATTTCCTGCCGATTTTACGAAGGGGGGTGTGCTGTCCGCAAACTTCCATACTCGTTGAGGGTGGCGTGCATCATTGTGGTGGTGGTCTGATTTCCGGTCAGGCCATACTCTTTGACCTCCCATGGTGAGAGCCTGTCAACCTTGTTGGGCTGGCCGAAATCCCAATCATATACCCATCCATCGCGCTTCGAACTATCTGGGTTGGTGCCCCAGTTGCGTTTTGGTGTCCCTCTGTTCACGGCTTCCTGGATTCGCCTTTTGAACCTTTCAGGTTTCTTGACGAAGTCGCCCTCAAAATTTCTTTCTTCTCAGTGGCGAGATCTCCGCCGTTGCGATGCTTCCCAAGCATGTCCAGGTAGTCGTTGCCAAATGTAACGACCGGGCGGAAACCGTAGGCCCCTCGACCAGCTCATCGCACCGGCGCGAGCAGTTGGCCGGCCTCTAGGGCCGCCTCGGTGCCGGTCCAGTGCTTCCGGAACATCCGGTCGTGCGAGACCACCACCACGGCGCCCGGGTACTCGGCCAGCGCCCGCTCCAACTGTTCGACCAGCGCCAACGACAGGTGGTTGGTGGGCTCGTCGAGTAGCAGCAGGTCGGCCTCGCCGGCCAGCAGGCGGGCCAGCACCAGGCGGCGCCGCTGCCCGACGGACAGCGCGTTGACCGGCTTACCGAAGTCGCCGGTGCGGAACAGTCCCAGCGATTCCAGCTGCTCGCCGTGCTCTTCAAGGGTGCCTGGGCGGCCGGATGCAAACGCCGATAGCAGGCTGTGCGCCGGGGCGCCGATCCTGCTCTCCTGCGGCAGGTATCCGAGACGCCCCCGGCGCTCCACAGTCCCCTCTTCCGGGGGGAGCACACCGGCCAACACGTCGAGCAGAGTCGACTTGCCAGCCCCGTTCGGCCCGGATACCAGCATCCGCTCACCCGCGGTGACGGTCAGCTCAGGCGCCCACAGTCGGCCCCCGACCCGCACGCGGTGCGCTGAGAGCACGGTGCCCTCCCGGACCGCCGCATCCAGCGGCGCGTTCAGGCGCAACGGGTCCGGCGGCCGGGGCACCGGCTCGGCGTGCAACCGGTCGAGCCGTTCGGCCGAGTTGCGCACCCGAGTGGAGATCGACGCCTGGACTCGGTGGCCGTCGCTGTGGTACTTGCACTTGTTGTTGTCCTTGATGGGGCGGCCCGGCGCCACCTGGTACGCCGTCGTCGCGCCCCACTCGGTCCAGTGCTTGATCTCGGCGGTCCACTCCGCGTAGGCCTGCTCCCACCGCCGCCGTGCCGCCTGGTTCTCGGCGAGGTAGCCGGCGTAACCGTTGCCGTAGCGCACGATGGCGGCCCGATCCCCGTCGACCTCCAGGATCGTGGTGGCCACCCGCCGTAGCAGCAGCCGGTCGTGGGTTACCACCACAAGCGTTCCCCGGTGCCGGTGCAGCCGGTCCTCCAGCCAGGCCAGCGCCGCCTCGTCGAGGTGGTTGGTGGGCTCGTCGAGTAGGAGCAGCTCCGGTTCGGCCGACAGCACACCGGCCAGCGCGAGCCGCGCCCGTTGCCCACCGGAGAGTGTGCCGAGCGTGCGATCTGGTGCCAGCTCGCCGATCCCCAGGGTGGACATCGCTGCCCGCACCCGCGCGTCGGCCCGATATCCGTCGCGCAGTTCAAAAGCGGTCAACATTTCTCCGTACGTGTTGAGTAGCTCCGCCTCGCCGGTGCCCAGCATCTGCTCCGCCTCGGTGATCCGGCGCTGGAGGTCGCGCAGGTCGGAGAGCGCCGCGTCGATTGCGTCTCCGACCGTGGCCGTGTCCGGTAGCTCGAGGACCTGGCCGAGGTAGCCGATCCCGCCGTCGGCGGTGGCCACGACCTCGCCCTCGTCCGGAAGCTCCTGCCCGGCAAGCAGCCGCAGGAGGGTGGACTTTCCGGCGCCGTTCTCACCGACCACGGCGGCCCGTTCTCCGTCGCGGACCGTGCCGGTCACCGCGTTCAGCACCAGACCGTGGGCGTACGCCTTGCTCACCGCGTGCAGTGTGAGTTGGGTAGACATGAGACTCCTCGTGATCAATCCCGGATACGGCCGTCGATAGAGGCCGAAGTTCGGGACCCTGCCGGCCACGGGCGCCGCCAACGGGCGTGGGAGGCGACCACGACGCCGTCCGGTGCGGCTGTGCAGCGTCCCGGACTAGGCGCAGCGGCAGCTGGTTGGTGGGTTGGTCGAGCAACAGGACACCGGCGGCCGGGCCACCAGAAACGCCAGGGCGACCCGTCGGCGGTGGCCGGTGGAGAGCTGCCCGGCCGGCCGCTGCACGTCGCGACCGGCCAGCAAGCCGATCCGGGACCAGCCGCCGTGCCGGTCGTACCCAATTGGTGTTGTCCGTGATCGACCCGGCGTGGTTGACGGCGTGCGCGGTTGGCCACGCGGACGCCGTTCGCCAAATAGAAAGATGAGGAACTGCCCGCCGGCGCTCAACTGGCACCAACAAGTGGGGCTGCGGTAGCGGGCTGGGTGCGTGTCAGTAGATCACCCACCCATAGTTACATGAACCTGACGCCCCGACAACCTGTTTGCTCTCGCCTCGCTCGGCCGCTACGCGTCGTGCCCAGGACCCGGGTATCGACCGAGTGCTCGTACTCATACCAGACGTTGCGGTTGGTGGCACCCGGGCTGCTAGCGTTCGGCCCCATGTGGACCGAGGAGATCGTGACCGAGCGGCCAGCCTGGCGGCACATCCCATCCGGCGTGGTCTTTCGGGAGGTGCCGGGCGGGACTTTCCGCATGGGTCTGTCCGAGGCGGAACTGGCGGCGGTACGCGCGATCGACGAACGCAGTGGGGGAGCCGAGGACGCTCTTGAGCCGTTCATCGCCGGTGCCGGGGACGCCCAGCCGACACGCGAGGTGCGGGTCGAACCGTTTCTGCTCGCCCGGCACCCCTTGACCGTCGCGCAGGTCCGGCACTGGTTGCCCGAGTACGAGGACGACTACGCCGACGCGGACTCCGGCACCGCCCGGCTCGAGGGTGACCTGGACGACCTGCTCGAGGCGATGCCGTTCCGGCTGCCCAGCGAGGCCGAGTGGGAGTACGCAGCCCGAGCCGGCACCACCACCTTGACCTTCCGCGGCGACGGAAGACCCGGCGAGGACCAACTACTCGACGACTTCGGCGATGGGCAGCGGACAGCTGCCGCGGAAAACGCGTTCGGACTGGCCGCCCTGGGCTCGGCGAACGAAATCTGCGCCGATATGTGGATTCCCGGTTTTGTGGGCGCCCCGGCGGATGCCCGCCCACGCACCGGTGACGGTCCCCGGACGGTACGCGGCGGTGCCGCCGACTGCTACCCGTGGCAGGGCTGTGGGGAATGGCTACTGCTGCTCGCCGCCTCCCGGCACGAGCACTCTGTGTTCACCGCAGTCCGCCCGGTAGCACCACTGCCACCCCAAGATTAGCCGAGCAGCACCGGCGCGACCGCGGTCAGAGCTGCCGGACGAGACGGATAGCCGCAAGGACAGCACGAGGTCGCCGGTCATCCCGTGCCCACAGCTCCGGCCCGTACCGGACAGCCGCTGCCATGTCGTCCGCCGCGGCCCGATACACGGCCGGACTCCAGCCGGGTGACCTTGTGCGAGACCACCGATGGGCTTCAGCCGACCAGCACACACTGATCTGCCTGTGCCCGAGGGGCGTTGTCGTAGCTGTCGCCGACGGAGCCGCTTCGCTCAGCCAAGGGGATGGATGCATATCCGCCGTTCGGCGTAGTGTGACCACCGTCCGGACCCATTTCGGCCCCGTCCGCCGTGATGGGCGACCGCCGATCGGGTGCCTACCTCTAATTCGAACTGCTGGTCATCCCCGATGTGACGGCTGCGTGCCAGCCGCCTACCGCTCACCCCTCACGGCCCTGGCAGTCCGTCACCATTGGACATCGCACTGTAATGATCAAGGGGGGTCGCCTATGATATCGCCAAATCCCGATGATAGGTGTGTTCGCCGTTTGCGGCGATCTCAAGATCGACTATGGCGGAGTTGCTGTGCGGGTGCTGGTGGTCGAGGACGACAGGCATCTTGCTGAGGCGATGGGCGAGGCGTTGCGACGTTTCGGTCACGATGTGTATCACGTGACGGGTGGACGACAGGCGTTGACCGCAGCCAGGGACGTCGAGTTCGTACTACTCGACCTGGGTCTACCAGACCTGGATGGGCAGGAGGTCTGCCGTCGCCTTCGGCAGCAGACGTGGATTCCGATCATCGTCGTCACGGGTCGTGACGATGAGCTGAGTCGGGTGCTGTTGTTGGATGCCGGCGCCGACGACTATGTGGTCAAGCCATACAGCATGCGGGAACTGCTGGCGCGGATGGAAGCGGTTGTGCGTCGGGGCGCGGTCGGTGAGCTGACCCGACCGCGGCCCGTAGTGCCGGGTGACGGCGGGGGTGGGCAACGTCGCCATGGTCCGTTGCAGGTGGATCTGCGGGTACGTCGTGTGGTGCTACACGATCGTGAGGTGCGGCTGACGCGGCGGGAGTTCGATCTGCTGGCGGCATTGCTGGCCGATCCAGGAGCGGTGGTTGGCCGGCAGGAGCTCATCGAGCGGGTGTGGGACGAGAACTGGCACGGCTCCACCCGGACGCTGGATGTGCACGTCGGTTCATTGCGTACCAAGCTGGGCGACCGGCGGTGGATTGAGTCTGTACGAGGGGTCGGCTTTCGGGTGCGGACCCCGGACGACAAGCTAAACCGATTGGCCGTCGCCGACGGATGACTTTCTCGGCGCTTGGCTGGCCGAGTTTAGGTGCCCGGGTGGGACACTCCTTCTCCTGCTCAATGGGTCGGCCGGTGCCTCGTCGACAGTCCGTATGGGAAAGCCACGTCGAGGTGCTATTCGCACGGAGGGTGCATCGTCGGTGTGTGCCGGGCGCATTGGCGCCGCTGTGTAGCCAGCCGGTGGTGGTCGATAGGCCCCGATGGATGCGACCTGGTGGCTCGCCCCGAGCCGGGGGAGTGAAGTTGTACGGTCCCGGCGTTGCTGATATCCCTGGCAAGTTGGTGTAGAGCCGCACGAATTGGATGCCCGCTTGGTGTCGCAGAGCCTTTTGCGTCGTATTTATGGTCAGGGAATGTACAGGGCAGATGCAGCAACGCCTGTAGGGGCGGGCGGATGTTTAGTAAGCATTGCCGCAGTCCTGCTGCTGACCTTGATACTCGTTGCAGCATTGGGCCCTAGCGTGACTTAAGACCTAGGGAGGGAGACCGGCCACATCAGCGGGCCGGCTCCACGGTCGCTCCCAGAACACATTTGCCGATGGGGAGGCTCAACCGTGCGGCTGCTCGAGAAGGCACGTGATGTCCTGGACGAGGTGTTTCCGGGCATGGACAAGCGGCTGGCTGAGGCGCCGCTGGCGGTCTGGGAGCAACCTGGGGGTCCGGGTCTGACGGTCTTCAAAGATGCCAGTGGGCCCGCGTTACTGGTTCCGGCCGCCCACGGTGGACGCGGGGCGAGTCTACTGACCGCGACCCGGGTGCAGCGGGCGATTGGGGCGCGCTCTCCGTCACTGGCAGTAGCGACCACCATGCATCACTTCTCGGTGGCATCGCTGGTAGAGGTCGCTGCCGCGTCCACTGGAATGGAGTGGATGCTGTTGGCCGCGATCGCACGCGACAACCTTCTGGTTGCCTCCGGGTTTGCTGAGGGCCGGGCCGGCCAGGGGATCCTCGCCCCAACGATGAGCGCGGTGGAGCGCAACGGTGTGGTCGTGCTCAACGGGACGAAGAAGCCGTGCAGCTTGGCTCGGTCGATGGACCTGTTGACCGCATCGGTCAACTTGCCTGGCGACGACGGTGACGCACGGCTCGCGGTCGCGGTCGTGCCCGCCTCCACGCCGGGGGTGTCAGTACAGCCGTTCTGGAACACCCCGGTGCTGGCGGGGGCGGAGAGCGATGAGGTTGTACTCACGAATGTGGAGGTTCCGCAGGACCTGGTCGTACGGACCGAGTTGGCTGACGGGGACCAGTTGGACCAGCTACAGACGGTCGGATTCGTGTGGTTTGAGCTGTTGATGTCGGCGAGCTATCTCGGTGCGGTCACGACACTGGCGGAGCGGTTGCTGGCGGCTGATCGCGCTGACACATGGGTGTCGGCACAGGTCGCCAATACGGTGCGGGCGGCGACGCTGCTGCTGGAGGGCACCGCCGCTGCCACCGTCGGGCACATCGGCGAACAGCACCTTGCCGACGCGCTGGTGTGCCGCTACGCCGTGCAGGACGCCATTACTCAGGTCCTCGACCTGGCGGTCGAGGGCTTGGGCGGGATGGAGTTCATTTCCTCTGGCGATGTCGCCTACCTCACCGGGGCGTGCCGAGCACTGGCGTTGCATCCGCCCGGACGCCATCGGATGGCCGCCGCCATGCGGGACTACTTCACCGGCGGTCCGCTGCGGGTGCCGTAGACCCGGACCTGTTCCCGCCTCATGTTGTCACCGGCCCTCCTCCGGCCGGTGCACGGCAGCGCCGTCGGCGCTGTCTCCTCACCCCACCTACTCAAGGTTGTGCTCATGACGGCTGTTCGAACGGTGCTGCTGACCGGCGCGTCCGGGGTGATCGGCACCGCCCTGCTCCCTCATCTGTCGCCCGCGCGCGTCGTGGCGCTGGTGCATCACCACACCTGTCCTGGGGCCACCGAATCGGTCACCGGCGATGTCACCGCGGCCCGGCTCGGCCTGGCTCCACCCGCCTACCGGGCGTTGGCGAGACGAGTCGACGCGGTGATCCACTGCGCGGCGCACACCGGCTTCTCGGGCGGGCGCCAGATGACCGAGGATGTGAACGTGGCGGGTACGCGCCAGGTGGCGAGGTTTGCCCAGGACGCGGGCGCGGCCTTGTACTACGTGTCTACGGCGTTCGTGGCCCGCGCCGAGTTGACCCGGCAGTCGTTGGGGCGTGACAGCGGGGACGCCGCCGCCCGTCCCGAGGAGTATCTGGATTCCAAGCGCGCCGCTGAGCAGGTGGTGCGTGACAGTGACCTGCCCGCGGTGATCATCCGTCCGTCGGTGGTGATCGGTGACTCCGACACCGGGGTGATCAGCCGATTCCAGGGGCTCCACGAGTTCTCCACGGTACTGCTGCGTAACCTCCTGCCGTTGCTGCCGATGCCGGCCTCGACGCGGCTGGACTTTGTTCCGCGCGACGTGGTGGGCCGGTCCATCGCCGAGCTGGTCGCCGCCGGGCAGACCGGTGGGGAAGCGTGGATCACCGCTGGGCAGGCCGCACCCACGGTCGACACCCTGGTCGACATCGCTGTGGCGACCGGGGCGGAGTTGGGGATCGGGGTGAACCACCCCCGGATGGTGCCGCCGGAGATGGTGGACCGCCTGATCCGGCCGGTGTTCATTGATCCTTTGCCGTCGGCGATGCGGCGCCGCTTCGATGATCTCCTCGCGATGACTGCGCTGTTCGTCGACGCCCCGGTGTTCCCCAGCACGCTGGGTCAGTTTCCGGCGCGGACCCCACCCCTGACGGCCGATCAAGTTGCCGGCGCATATCGGGCGTCGCTGTTCTATCTGGCACAGGCCAAGAAGCTCGGTGCACCCGCGTTTGCTCCGGTCCGGATGCCGGTATGAGCACCACGACCCGCATGTACGGGGTTCCTGATCCGGCGATCGATCCGGCGAAAGTGGTGGAAACCTACCGTCGACATGTCGGTCGGGGGCGCGCCCGTTTGGCGGCGATGACCGGTGCGGTGACCGAGGTGGCGTCGTTCGGCGCCCATGTGTGGGACTCGACCGGCCGCCAGTACCTGGATTGCGGTGGATACGGCGTCTTCCTGCTCGGTCACGCCCACCCGGACGTGACCGAGGCGGTAGTCACACAGATCCGCCGCCACCCGCTGGCGACCCGGATGCTGCTGGAACCGACCGTAGCAACGGCGGCGGCAACCCTGGCCGGGGTGACACCGGACGGGCTGGACTACGTGCACTTCGTCACCTCCGGCGCAGAGGCGACCGAAACGGCGATCAAACTTGCCCGAGCCCACGGCAAACACATCCTGGTATCGGCTCACGGCGGCTACCACGGCAAGACCACCGGTGCGCTCGCCCTGACCGCCAAGCCGGTCTTCCAGGATCCGTTCCGGCCGCTGCTTGCCACCATTCACGTCCCGTACGGCGACGCGGACAGCCTCGCCGACGTGCTGGCCGCGCATGCCAGCCGCGCGTGCGTGGTAGTCGAGCCGGTGCAGGGCGAAGGAGGCGTCATCGCTGCCCCGCCCGGCTACCTCACCCGGGTGCAGCAGTTGTGCCGGGCCCACGACGCGATGTTTGTCCTCGACGAAGTGCAAACCGGTCTCGGTCGCTTGGGCAGTTGGTGGGGTGCCGACCTGGACGGACTGCGTCCGGATGTGCTGTTGGTGGGCAAGTCCCTGTCCGGCGGGGTTATCCCGGTCGCGGCGGCGGTGGCCACCGCGGAGGCGTATGCGCCGTTCGACAGCGACCCGTTCCTGCACACCTCTACCTTCGCCGCGGCGCCGTTGGCCATGGCTGCGGCAAGCGCCGCCGTACGGGTGATCGCCCGCGACGGGCTCGTGGCCCGCGCCGCCGAGCTCGGTCAGCGGATCCAGGCCATGCTCGACGACGCATTCGCCGGTCTACGCGGCGATGTCGTCACCGATATCCGGGGCCGCGGGCTGCTGCTCGGCATTGAACTGGCCGACGAGGCTTTGGCCGGGCAGGTGATGTTGTATCTGCTGGAGGCCGGCGTCATCGTCAATCACTCCCTCAACGCCCACCGTGTCGTGCGGTTGACTCCGCCGGCGGTCATGACCAACCGCGACCTCGACGAGCTTGGCCAAGCCCTGATTGGTGCTGCCCGGCAACTCGCCCGCCACATCCCCGCTAATGGAAGGGCCGCCCGCCATGCCTGACGTCATTGTCGACGCCCTCGTTCCCGCCGCTGACGGCGGCGACGTCTACGCCAAGCTGCGTGACCTCACTTCCTACCCCCGCTACACCGACGCGGTCCGTGAGGTAAGGGTCGTCGCCCTCGACGAGCACCGTGTGCAGAGCCACTGGTCGGTCAACTTCCGAAACGGAGTGCTCTGCTGGACCGAACATGACGCCTTCGATGATGTGGCCCGCACCATCGAGTTCACCCAAACCGATGGTGACTTCCACCGCTTCGACGGCACCTGGACCTTGCGACAGGACAGAGGCGACGTGGTCGTGCGTTTCGCCTGCACCTTCGACCTCGGCATGCCCAGCCTAGCTGCCATCATCGACCCGATCGCCCGTGAGGCGCTGGTGGAGAATGTTCAGCTGATCCTGCACGGCCTGCTCGGTGACGACATCGCCTTCCTCGACCCCACCGCACCTCGGCTCGCCGTAGTGGCGGAACGGTGAGATGTCGATGGCAGCCCAGCATCTAGCCACTGCGGACGATCGCGCCGTGGCGGACGCGCTGCCGCCGATCAGCGTTTCTGCGCTGCGTAAGGCATTCGCTCAGCTGCCGGCGGTGGTAACTGTGGTCACTACGCTCGGCCCAGACGGTCCGGCAGGCATGACCGCCAGTGCCATCTGCTCCCTGTCGCTGGACCCGCCGCTGCTGCTGGTATGCGCCGCCAACACCTCCCGCACGCTGACCCGGCTGCGCGAGCATGGCCGCTTCGCCGTCAACGCGATCCCCGCGCGCCACGCTGCCATCGCACATGCCTTCGCCACCCCCGAACCCCACCCCGGCCACCGGTTCAGCCTCGCCCGTCATCACATCGTCAACGCCGTCCCCGTACTCGCCGACGCGCTGGCCACGTTCACCTGCGCCGTCGAGCAGACTCAGCCCGGCGGCGACCACACCATCGTCATCGGCCGGATCCTCGCCGTCGACACCAATGGCGGGCAGCCCCTGCTGTGGCACGCCCGCGGCTACCGGCAGCTCACCGACCGGTAGCGCCCCTGATATCCACCCCTACCCAGGAGGTTCTCACCATGGCAACGCGCTCCCTGCGCGGCAAGATCGTCGCGATCACCGGCGGTAGTCTCGGCATTGGCCGCGCTACCGCCGAGGCTTTCATCGCCGCTGGCGCCCAGGTCGCCATCGGTGCCCGCGATCTCGACCGCGCCACCTCGACCGCCCGCGCCATCGGCGCAGCCGCCTACCCCCTCGACGTGACCGACTCCAGCAGTGTGGAGAAGTTCTACCGTACGGTGGAGAAAGAACTGGGCCCTATCGATGTGTTTGTCAACAACGCCGGGGTTATGCTCGTCGGCCGGTTCGAACACGAACACGACGACGCCACCGCCCAACAGCTCAACGTCAACCTTCTCGGCACCATCAACGGCGTGAAGGCAGCAGTGCCGCGCATGCGTGACCGCGGGCGCGGCCACATCATCAACATGGTCTCCGCTGTCGGCATGGTCGGCCTACCCGGCTGTGCCACCTACTCTGCCGCCAAGCACGGTGTCGTCGGCCTGTCCGAAGCTGTTCGCGGGGAATTGCGCGGCTCCAAGATTCGCGTTTCCATCGTCCTGCCGATCCCCGCCCGCACCGAGCTGACCTCCGGCGTCGGCAAGGGCCGCTTCGTGCCCTACCTGCACAGCACCGACATCGCCAATGCTGTGGTGCGGACCGCTAGGCGGCCCCGCTACCACGTGTATGTGCCGGGCTGGACCAATCCCGTCACCCGGGTACTCGGCCTGCTGCCGCAGGGCTGGCGTGACGCCGCCGGCCGGCTACTCAAGGCCGACCAACTACTCAAGACCACCGACACCGACGCCCGGGTCCGCTACGAGCAGCGCGCCCAGGCGACGACCCGTACCCAGGAGGTGTGATCCCATGGCAAATCGGGGAGCGATCCTGCGCGGCCGTGGACCGTCCGTCTTCCCATCCTCCCTCATCGACCACATCGTCCACGTCCACCCGCTCGTTGCGGTGGCCCTCTACACCCCCGTCATTGTCCTCACCGCCGTGGCTTCCCTCGACCACGCCGCCCCCCTGGCGTTGGTGGCGTGGGCCGTCGGTGGCTACCTCACCTGGACTCTTGCAGAGTACTGGGGCCACCGCATAGTGCTGCACTTCGAACCCGAACAGGGCTGGGGTGCCTGGTTCCACCACATCGTTCACGGCTTGCACCACGAATACCCGCAAGATGCCCGTCGGGCGATCATGAGCCCGTTGCTGTCCATCCCAGTCGTGGCCACTGCGCTGGTGCTGTCGATCGTGGTGGTCGGCCTGCCGAGCATGTACGCGGCCGGTTTCGTTCTCGGCTACCTCAGCTACGACCTGATCCACCTCTATCTGCATCACTCGCGGCCGAAGGCCGGTCCGATGAGATGGCTGCACGAGCTGCACATGCGCCACCACTTCCGCGACGACACCCGCGGCTTCGGCGTCTCCGCTCCCTACTGGGACAAGGTGTTCGGCACGTCGATCACCCGCAGCAGGCGGGCCGCCCAGTGACATGTCCCTCTCGGCGTGCTGCCGATGTCGGCCCGCACGGCCCAGCCGAAGCCACGGTCGCGATATCGGGGGGAACTGGTGTGCCCGGCTACCGGGACACCCCCGTCCCCCGGTGGCACCCCGACGCCCCGATCGATACCGCCGAGGCCGAGGAGTTTCTGCACCTGTTTCACCGCGAACGCTCCGCTGCCGAGGAACTGCCCGCACGTCTGGCCACGGTTCGCGCCGAGATTGCCGCCACCGGTACCTACACCCACACTCCCGATGAGCTGGCCTTCGGTGCCCGCGTCGCCTGGCGGAACTCCTCACGGTGCATCGGCCGGCTCTACTGGCGCAGCCTGCGGGTCATCGACCGCCGCGACGTACACCAAGCCGACGACATCTACCGCAACCTGGTCGAGCATCTACGCGCCGCCACCAACGATGGCAACATCCGCCCCACCATCACAGTCTTCCCCCCGGCGCGGCCCGGACACCGGTTTGCCCGCGTTTGGAACGAGCAACTCATTCGCTACGCCGGGCACCGACGCCCCAACGGCGGCATCGTCGGCGATCCCCGCTACACCGACTTCACCGACACCGTCACCGCCATGGGCTGGATCGGCAAGGGCACCCCGTTCGACATCCTCCCGCTGGTCATCGACACCCCCGCCGACGGACCCCGCCTGTTCGACCTGCCTGAAGATGCCGTCGCCGAAGTCCCCCTCGCCCACCCCGAGCACCCCTGGTTCGCCGATCTCGACCTGCGCTGGCACGCCGTGCCCGCCATCTCCCACATGCGTCTGAGTATCGGGGGGGTGCACTACCCCTGCGCTCCGTTCAACGGCTGGTATCTGGGCGCTGAGATCGGCGCCCGCAACCTGGCCGACACCGACCGCTACAACCTGCTTCCCGTCGTCGCCGCCCGCCTCGGCCTCGACACCAGCACCGACGCCAGCCTCTGGCGTGACCGGGCCCTGGTGGAACTCAACATTGCCGTCCTGCACTCCTTCGCCTCCGCCGGGGTGAAGGTCAGCGATCACCACACCGAAGCTCAGCGCTTCTGCACGCACCTCGACCGGGAAGCCCGCGCCAGCCGCCTCGTCCCCGCAGACTGGACCTGGATCGTGCCGCCCGTCTCCGGCAGCGCCACCCCCGTGTTCCACCGCTACTACTACGAAGCCGACCTGCGGCCCAACTTCTACCTCGACCCCACCGCCCTCGACCTCGCCCTTAGCGCAGTGGCACCGACCCAGGCACCCATCGACGTCTGCCCCGTAACCGAAGCAACGCCGCCTTCCTTCGCAGTGCGCGCCGACACCACCTGACTCATCCCTTCACGATCTACATCCAACACCACCAGCAACAAATTCATCGCCATACCACGATTTCATCGGCTACATGCGATGATTTGTGCTGTTGATGCTCGCCAACACGTACAAAGGACTGACGCATGCTGAACTGGCTGGGCCACCTTGCCGTGCGTGCCCGAGCGGTCGTACTCGCCGCCGCAGTTGCTGTCCTCGTTGCCGCCGGCCTGATCGCCGGCGGTGTCATCGATCGGCTCGCTGGCGGTGGCTTCGACGATGCCGGCGACGAGGTCGCCGCTGCGGAGAGGGTCCTCGAAAGCGAGTTCAAGGCCGGCGAACCTAATCTCATCCTGCTGGTCGATGTCGGATCTGGTGGAGTGGACAGCCCGCAGGCCGCCCAGGCTGGTCTTGCCCTCACCCACGGACTCGCCGCCGAGGCAGGTGTCGCCGACGTCGCCTCCTACTGGAGCAGCGGCCTGCCATCGCTGAAGTCCCGGGACGGGACCAAGGCCATCGTCGTCGGCCGAGTCACCGGCGACGAGAAAGCCGTCGAGGCCCGTGTCGGCGAGCTGTCCGCCGCCTACGGTCGCGCCGACGACACACTGCAGGTCACCGTGGGGGGCAGCGCCGAGGTGTTCCGGCAGATCAGCGAACAGAGCGAGAAGGACCTCATCCGCGCCGAACTCGTCGCCCTTCCGGTCACCCTGATTCTGCTGATCGTGGTCTTCGGTGGTCTGGTCGCCGGTCTACTTCCCGTTGCCGTCGGAATCTTCACCGTCCTCGGCGCCCTGCTCATCCTCTACGGACTCACCGGCATCACCGATGTATCCGTATTCGCCCTAAACCTGACCACTGCGCTCGGCCTCGGTCTCGCGATCGACTACAGCCTGTTCATCGTCTCTCGTTTCCGGGAAGAACTCGCCGCCGGCCTGAATGTCCCCGATGCCGTGTGCCGCACGGTCAATACCGCCGGCCGTACCGTACTCGTCAGTGCCCTCGCCGTCGCCGGTTCCCTCGCCGTCTTGCTGGTCTTTCCCCAGATGTTCCTGCGATCCATCGCCTATGCCGGCATCGCGGTCGTCGCCTGCGCAACCCTCGCCGCCGTCATCGGTCTACCCGCCCTGCTCGCCGTGCTCGGCCACCGCGTCAACTCCCTCGCCGTGTGTCGCGCCCGTGGCACCGGATCCGGCTGGCATCGCGTCGCCCTAGCCGTCATGCGCCGCCCCCTGATCGTGGCAACCACCGCCGTGGTGATCCTGCTCATGCTCGGCGCCCCGTTCCTCAACATCCGATTCGGTGACGTCGACGACCGCGCCCTACCTACCACCTCCACCGCCCGACATGTTTCCGACCAACTCCGCACCGACTTCGACACCCGCGACACCGACGCCATCGCCGCCGTCGCCACCAACATCGCCGACCCCACCACCCAAACCACCGCCATCGGTGACTACGCCGCCACCCTCTCCCGGATCGACGGCGTCGCCCGCGTCGACGCCGTCACCGGCAGCTACACCGCCGGCCGGCAAGTCGCTCCGGCAGGACCCACCTCCGTCCGCTTCGCCACCAACACCGCCACCTGGCTTCAGATCGTCCCTGCCGTCGAACCGGTTTCTCCCGACGGCGAAGCACTCGTCGCCCGAATCCGTGCCACGAGCGCACCGTTCCCGACCAAGCTCGCCGGCCCGTCAGTCGAACTCGTTGACGGCAAGGCGCTCATCGCAGACCGACTGCCACTCGCCGCAGGACTCATCGCCACCGTCAGCTTCCTCGTCCTCATGGTCGTCTTCGGTAGTCTCTTCCTGCCGATCATCAGCCTGGTCCTCAACGTCCTCAGTCTCACCGCCGCCTTTGGCGCAATGGTCTGGGGCTTCCAAGACGGCAACCTCTCCGACCTGCTCAACTTCACCAGCACCGGCACCATTGAAATCTCCATACCGGTACTGCTGTTCTTCCTCGCCTTCGGTCTATCCATGGACTACCAGGTCTTCATGCTCTCCCGTATCAAGGAGGAGTATGACCACCGTCGCGACAACACCACGGCCGTCGCCGCCGGCCTACAGCGCACCGGACCCATCATCACTGCAGCCGCCGCCATCATCGCCGTCGTCTTCATCGGCCTTGCCGCAGGCGAGATCTCCATCATCAAACTCCTCGGCGTCGGTCTCGCCCTCGCCGTCATCGTTGACGCCACCATCGTCCGCGCCGCCCTTGTCCCCGCCTTTCTGCGACTCGCCGGGCCGGCCAGCTGGTGGGCTCCCCGTCCGATCCGCCGTCTGCACCAGAAGCTCGGGATCCACCACGCGCCCCACCCGGGACGGTCGTAACCGCACCAACAGCATTGCTACCCGCCCACAACAACAACACGGGCTAATATCGGAACGTGCC
Source organism: Salinispora fenicalii (assembly GCF_000514815.1). Lineage (GTDB taxonomy): Bacteria > Actinomycetota > Actinomycetes > Mycobacteriales > Micromonosporaceae > Micromonospora > Micromonospora fenicalii. Next base: position 314,865 of record NZ_AZWQ01000008.1, on the reverse strand, counting down.
GATGGAAAGTCCGCCTAGCGAAACAGACACCACTGTCCTGAAACCCGCCGCCGCACTGTTCCGCAGCCTCGCCGACCCCACCCGCCTCGCCATCGTCCAACACCTCTCCCGCGGTGAAGCCCGCGTCGTTGATCTCTGCACCTCGCTCGGCCTTACCCAATCCACCGTCTCTGGCCACCTGTCGTGCCTGCGCGAATGCGGACTCATCGACTACCGTCCCGTCGGCCGGCAATCCTTCTACCGCCTCACCCGCACCGAACTCCTTGACCTCCTCATTGCCACCGAAACTCTTCTGACCGCCACAGGCAACGCCGTAGACCTCTGCCCCATCTACGGCAACCAGCCCGCCCCCACCGCTGACTGAGTCAGCTCACCAGGGCCCGGCCGCCTCGGGGAACCCGCTGTCGTCCTAGCCGCGGACCAAGGCATCCCACAGGTGGTCCATCCGCGAGGACATGTCCCCGCCAGGGTTCGCCTCAGTTCGAAAGCCACACTTCGACGACATTCTTGAGGACTATCGCGGGTTCTATCTCGGTCAGCCGGACCGGAGGCGTCCACCTGGCGACGTGGATCCGGACCGGTCTCTCCTGATCGGGGACTCGGCCCCCGACCAGCCGTTTGCGTTGGACTACAGACCTTCCTTGGCCGTCCCATCGGTGATCTATCTCAGCACAACGGCGGACCCGGAATGGCTCGAGGTCGCGCCCAACATCGAGACGCTGATCGCCCGCCTCGGGACCTGACTGTGCCGAAGGAACCCGCGCGCCTGTCTGATATTCCGCACCCCGTCATGTTCGACGAGGCAGACCCGCTCCTGCGGCGACTGCGGGCCCGCGCCCTGGCCTTCCCCAGTGCGGCCGAGAAGATCTCCCACGGCCAGCCCGCCTTCTGACGATGGCGGGGCCGCTCTCCGGTTACCGGCCGGGGCGGCCTCGGTGTCCCGACCGTTCGGGGCGGCCGCCGCGCCTGGCGCTACCCCGCCGGCCGTCCCCCGTCGGGCGCGGTGAGCGGCCTCGTGTGGGGAGGTTCCAGGAGGACCGCTCGAACAGGGCGATCCCGGCGCAGACCGAGACGTTCAGCGACTCCGCGTCCGGGTTGAGCGGGATCGACACGGTGCTGCTGGCGATGCTCTCGAATGACCGCGACGTACCCGTCTTCTCGGCCCCGAGCAGGAGAGCGAGCGGCTCATCGGCGTCACGCAGATCGCTGACCGCCAGCTCGCCGTCCGTGTCGAAGGCGATCAGTGGGACGCGGCTGTGCCGGAAGTGGTCGATCGCCTCGTCCCGGGACGCGAGCACGATCGGCAGTGAGAAGACGTATCCTCGGCTGGCCCGGACGAGGCGTCGATCCGCGACGGTGGCCAGGTCGCTGTCCACGAGCACGATGCCGGCGGCGCCAAGCGCGAAGGAGGTGCGCACGATGGCGCCGATGTTGCCGACGATCTTCACGCCGTCCAGGACGATGATGTCACCGGTCGTACGGGACAGGTCGTTGAAGCTCCATGGCCGTGGCGTGCGTGCCACACCGAACACCTTGGGCTTCTTGTCGGCCTTGAACAGGCTGCTCATGATCGGGACCGCCACCAGGCGAACGGGAATGTTCCGCTGCCGGCACGCGGCGAGCACCTCGTTGGGGAGGGGGATGCTCTCGACTCCGTAGACCTCGACGAAGTCCAGCCCCGCGCGGATGCACTCCACGAGCGGTTCGGCGTCCTCGATGAGAACGGTGCGGACGGCGGATCGCGAATGCTTGACGACGTCGCTGATCCGCTGTACTGCCGGATCTGACCGTTCGGTGATGACATCGAGGCTTACCACGGGCGCGACCCTAGCACAAGCCCCTTTCGCTTCCTCTGTCTGACTCGAGCCGGGTGAACCAGTTGTCGATCGAGCGCCGGTACCCGTCGGGCATGGGCAGGTCCGCGATCTCGTCGGCGCCGAACAGGCGAGCCTCGACGGATGGCCCAGCTGGCGCCGGGCCATCCGTCGAACCGCGGGGTTAGGTGATGCTGCGGAAGAAGGTACGGATGTCGTTCGCCAGCAGTTCGGTGGCGTCCATGGCGGGGAAGTGGCCGCCTTCGGTGAACTCGCTCCAGTGGCTGATTGCCTTCCATGGGTCCATCGCGCGGCGTACGAGGGGGTGGGTGTTGAACACGGCCCATCCGGTCGGTACCTGGGTGGCCATGACCAGGTCGAGGCCGGAATGTTCGGCCTCGTAGTAGAACTGTGCGCTCGACTCACCGCTGCGGGTGAACCAGTAGAGGCTGATGTTGGTGAGGAGTTGGTCGCGGTCGACCGACTCGTCCGGCGTCCGCCAGGTGCCGTTGGTTCTGGTCTTGTACTTTTCGGCGATCCACGCGAGCTGGCCGACCGGCGAGTCGGTGAGGGCCGCGCCGATGGTGTCGGGGCGGTGGTTGTGCATCAGGAGGTACCCGTGTTCGGCCGAGGCCTCGGTACGTGCCGCCTCGATCTGGGCGATTTCGTCTTCGGAGAGGCCGTCGGGGTAGGGGAACTTGTCGCCGACCAGCCCGAGCAGGAAGGGGTCGAGGCCGAGGTGCGTGCCGATGACCCGCTCCGGGTATTCGGCGGCGAGGCGGCCGGTGGTGCCCGAACCGATGTCGGTGCCGTGGGCGGCGAACCTCTCGTAGCCGAGACGCGTCATGATCTCGGCGTAGGCTTCCGCGGTCCGCGCCAACTCCCAGCCGGTCCCGGACAGCGGGGTGGAGAAACCGAAGCCGGGCAGTGACGGGATGACCACGTGGAACTCGTCGGTCAGCAGCGGGATGAGGTGCTGGTACTCGACGAACGAGCCGGGCCAGCCGTGGTTCAGAACCAGCGGGGTGGCCTGCGGGTTCGTCGACCGCACGTGGACGACGTGGAATGTCTGGCCGTTGACGACCGTGGTGACCTGTTCGTACTCGTTGAGCTTCGCCTCCTGTGCCCGCCAGTCGAACCCGTCGCACCAGTACTCGACAAGTTCTTTCAGGTACACCAGCGGGATGCCGCGGCTGAAGTCGGTGCGGTCGTCGCGGCCGGGCACCGGGTTCGGCCAGCGGGTGTGGGCCAGCCGGTTACGCAGGTCGTCGATGTCGGCCTGCGGGATGTTGATTCGGAACGGTGTGAGCGCGTTGTTCTCGTGCATGACACCGACGGTCTCAGGCAATGCGGCAGGTTAGCTTCCGCGATCGTTTGCGGGAGTGGGGAAGGTGAGGGAGACCTCAGGCCGGACGTCAGTCGAGCTGGCGGTCGACTTCGGCCAGCTCCTCGGTGGTCAGCTCAAGGTTGTCCAGCGCGGCGAGGTTGGCCTCGAGTTGGGAGACGCTGCTGGCGCCGATGATCAGGCTGGTCATTCGGGGGTCACGTAGTGCCCAGGCGAGTGCGAGCTGCGCGAGGGACTGGTCGCGACGTTGGGCGATGGCGGCGAGGCCGCGGATGGTGACCAGCCGATCCGGGCTCACGTCCCGCTCGGACAGGTGGACGCTGGTGCGGACCCGGGAGTCGGCCGGGATGCCGTCGAGGTAGCGGTCGGTGAGCAGGCCCTGGGCCAGTGGGCTGAAGGAGATGCAGCCGGCACCGACATCCGCGAGCGTGTCCAGCAGGCCGTCCTCCTCGGTCCAGCGGTTCAGCATCGAGTACGACGGCTGGTTGATCAGCAGCGGGGTGCCCAGGTCGCGCAGGATCGCCGCGGCCCGCCGGGTCTGCTCGGAGGTGTAGTTGGAGATGCCGACGTAGAGCGCCTTGCCGGCCCGGACGACGGCGTCGAGGGCGCCCATCGTCTCCTCCAGCGGGGTGTCCGGGTCGTACCGGTGGCTGTAGAAGATGTCGACGTAGTCCAGCCCCAGGCGGCGGAGCGAGGCGTCCAACGAGGAGACAAGGTACTTGCGCGACCCCCACTCGCCGTACGGGCCGGGCCACATCAGGTAGCCGGCTTTGCTGGAGATGACCAGTTCATCGCGGTACGGCTTCAGGTCCGTGGCGAGCATCCGGCCGAAGTTCTCCTCGGCCGCGCCCGGCGGTGGGCCGTAGTTGTTGGCGAGGTCGAAGTGGGTGACCCCGAGGTCGAAGGCCCGGCGGACGATGTCCCGCTGCCGTTCGAAGGGGCGGTCGGGCCCGAAGTTGTGCCACAGGCCGAGCGAGATCGCCGGTAGGCGGAGCCCACTGGCCCCGCTGCGCCGGTAGGTCATTTGGTCGTAGCGGGTGTCGGCGGCCTGGTAGTTCACGATCATGAGGATAGTCGTTGACCAGGTCAGGTCAGCTTGCGGGCGTAGCAGACGGAGAGTGATTCGTCCTGGTACGGGCCGAAGTTGGTGATGCGGTGGTAGCCCTCCCGTTCGTAGAAGCGGATCGCGTCGGGTTGGGCGGGGCCGGTCTCCAACAGCAGGTTCCGTACGCCGGCGGTCCGGGCGGCGTCCTCCAGGGCTTGCAGGATGGCGGTCGCCACGCCGGTGCCGCGGGCGCTCGGCTCGACGTACATCCGTTTGATCTCGGCGGATTCGGTGGAGAGGAAGCGGAGGCCACCGCAGCCGAGCGCGGTGCCGTCCTGGTCGCGGGCGACCAGGAAGACGGGGACGCTGTCGGCGGTAGGCGGGGCGCCGGGCTCGTGGTCGTCGCTGCGGTAGCGCGCGTCCAATTCGGCGCGTTGCGCGGCGCGCAGCCGGGTGCTGTCGGTGGATTCCCACGGTTCGGGGTGGACGGTGATCACGTGCCCTCCTGGTTCGTAACAAGCGTTACCGTAACGTACGCTACGGGAGTGGGGGTCGGCGCAGCGGGCGCGGGCCAGCCGGATGGAACCGGACCGGGGAGGGTGGATGGCCAACCGACGTGACCGCGTCGACCAGCGCCAACGACTGTCGGCAGCCACCTGGTCGGTGCTCGCCGAACGCGGCCTGCCCGGTCTCACCCTGCGCGCCGTCGCGGAGCGGGCCGGCTGCACCACCGGGATGGTGCTGCACACCTTCGCCGACAAACAGGCCCTGCTAGTGCACGCGCGCGAACTGCTCCACCAGCGCACCGGTCAGCGGGCCGACGCCGTGCAGGCCGCGGCCGGCACCCCCGGGATGGCGCTGCGCGCCGTGTTGCTCCAGGCCGCCGCCCCGACCCCGGAGCGCCAAGAGGAGGCGCGGGTGTGGGTGGGCTTCCTGGCCGCGGCTTTGGCTGACCCGGTCCTGGCCGAGCTGCACCGTGGCTACAACCGCCGGTTCGTTGATCGGGTTCGCGGCTTGGTCGCCACGGTCCGGCCCGACTGGCCCGCGGCGGACTGCTCGTCCACCGCCACCGGGCTGGTGGCCCTGGTCGAGGGGCTGAACACGCTGACCGCCATCGACCCGGCCACCTATTCCGGGGCGGCGCAGCGCGTCGCCCTCGACGCCGCGCTCGCCCGGCTCGGCCCGGCCGCCGCCGACCACCCGTCCGGGTGAAGACCGCGCCGGAACGCGACGCGGACCGGCGCGTCGCGGGTTTGACTGGCAGGCGTGGACAGCGCAGGGCTGGGGCGGGCCTACGAGGAGCTGCTTGCGGAGGTGGCCGCCGGCGGTTTCGGCCCGGCACCCCAGGGGCGGCTCGACGCCGAGCAGATCATCGCCCATCTCGTCGCGAACGACGAGCTGATGATCGAGGCGAGCGAGGCGGTCCTCGCCGGCTCGCCGTACGCCTACTACGACCTGGAGACGATGCACCGGCCCCAGGTCGATGCGCTGGTCGCCGAGCTTGGTGGCCTCGACGGGCTGGACGCTCGGTTGCGTGCCACCAGTGGCCGGCTGGTGGCCCTGGTCGACCGGCTCGGCCCGGCGGCCGGCACGCCGGTCGACACCCATCTGCGAGAGGGCTACGACCTCGTCGTGGACGGCCCGTTGCCCTGGGGGCGGGTGCTGGACCTGCACGCCCGGGTCCACCTTCCCAAACACCAGGCCCAGCTCAGAATGCTCCGGGTGGCCGAGTAGCCGGTCAGCCGAACTGCCACTGCTGGTCGGGGACGTCAACGCAGGTGATCTGCCGGACCTCGGTGCCGGCATCGGGTCGGCCGCCGTCCGGGTACGCGCACCGGCCGCTGTGTAGCGCCGCGATCAGCACCTGCCCACCGGCGGTGGGTACGAGCTGCCACTGCTGGTTGGCCTCGCCGTGGCAGGGATGCTGCTGAAGCCTCGCCCCGTCGTTGCCGTTGGCGCCCTCCACGTCGAGGCACATGTTCGAGGCCTGGTTGACCAGGCTCACCAGGCCCGGGCCGATGGAGGTGGGCAGCCATCGCTGCCGGGGGTCGTTGCTGTGGCAGTCCAGGAGTTTCGCGCTCGCCCGCGCGCCGTCTCCGTCGACGCCCAGGCATCGGCCCGACGCCACCTGACGAAACACCGTCGGGCCGGTGGGGATGGCCGGCGGGGAGCTGGCTTTCTCGGTGGGTGGGGCGGACGTCGGGGAGCTGGCTGCCACGGTGGGCGGGGCGGGCGGCTCCTGCGCCGACGGGGTTGATGCTTCGGTTGACGGGGTCGCCGCCACCGCCGGGACGGTTGGGGTGCCGGCGCCTCCCGGGCCGCCGAGGACGAAGAATCCCCCGAGTAGGAGGCCGGCCGCACCGATGAGCGCCGCCCCCCACATCAGTGGATCGCGGGGCGGCCGGGGACGGGTGGGGCCGGGCCGGCGGTAGACGGTGCCGGCCGGGTCGGGGCGTTGTGCGGAGGCGGACATGCCCGGCATCCTGACCTACCAACGGGGGGTGTGACCAGCCGCCCCGGTGGTGCTGCTGCGCCGCCAACGGCTCGCGCGACCCAGTTGACATTTCACTACCGGCCACCGTGGACATCCATTGCCTTGGTCCCACCGAGGCGTAAAGTGATCTCATGAATGCCGTGCGTGATCATGATCAGGCGGTGGTTCAGCTCCGGCGCTCGTACGCGGCGGTGCGGCCAGGACAGCCGGTTCGGCTTGCCAAGCGCACATCCAATCTGTTCCGCCCGCGCGCGGCACCGCGCGAGCCGGGCCTCGATGTCAGCGGCCTCGGCGGTGTCCTCCAGGTTGACCCGGCGGCCCGCACCGCCGACGTGCAGGGCATGTGCACGTACGAGGACCTGGTTGACGCGACCCTGCCGCACGGGCTGATGCCGCTGGTGGTGCCGCAGCTGCGCACCATCACCCTCGGCGGGGCGGTGACCGGCCTGGGGATCGAGTCCACATCGTTCCGTAACGGGCTGCCGCACGAGTCGGTGACCGAGCTGGATGTGCTCACCGGGGCGGGGGAGGTCGTCACCGCCCGGCCGGAGGGGGAGCACGCCGACCTGTTCGCCGCCTTCCCCAACTCGTTGGGCAGCCTCGGCTACGCGACCCGGCTGCGGATCGAGCTGCAACCGATCGGCCGGCGGGTCGCGTTGCACAATGTGCGGTTCAACCGGCTGGAGGAGCTCGCCGACGCGATCGGTGAGGTCATCACCACCCGCTCGTGGGCCGGCGCGGCGGTGGACGCGATGGACGGGGTGATGTTCAGCCCGGACGAGGCGTACCTGGTGCTCGCCACCTTCACCGACGATGCTGGACCGGTCAGCGACTACACCGGCCAGGAGATCTACTACCGGTCCCTGCAGCAACGCACCCAGGATGCGCTGACCGGGCACGACTACTTGTGGCGCTGGGACACCGACTGGTTCTGGTGCTCCGCGGCGTTCGGGGCGCAGCACCCGGTGGTGCGCCGGATCTGGCCGGCACGCTGGCGGCGCAGCGATGTCTACCACCGACTGGTTCGGTTGGAGCACCGGCATCAGGTGGCCGCGCGGATCGACCGCTGGCGTGGACAGCCGGAGCGGGAACGGGTGGTGCAGGACGTGGAGATCCCGCTGGCGCGTACCGCCGAGTTCCTACGTTGGTTCGCCAGCGCCGTGCGGATGACCCCGGTCTGGCTCTGCCCGTTGCGGCTGCGGGAACCGACCGGGCCGGGATCGGCCCGATCGTGGCCGCTATATCCGCTGCGGCCGGGGCAGGACTACGTGAACATTGGGTTCTGGGGAAGCGTGCCGATCGCCCGGGGTGCCGCCGACGGCGACATGAACCGGGTGATCGAACGCAGGGTGTCGGAGCTTGGCGGACACAAGTCGCTCTACTCCGACGCATACTACGACCGGGAGGTGTTCGACCAGCTCTACGGCGGCGACACCTGGCGGGCGGTCAAGGACCGCTACGACCCGGCTCACCGGCTAACCGGACTGTACGAGAAGGCGGTAGCACGAGCATGAGTCTGATCGATCGACATCAGCGGGCGGCGAGCGTCCCCACGACATCGTCGCGGGCGGCCCGAGGCCGGGGCTGGACCCTGGCCGACGTCATTCGGGCGCTGACCACCGAGCCCCTGCCGGTTCGGGTCACCGGATACGACGGCAGTTCGGTCGGCCCGGCCGACGCCGGCATCACCCTCGCCATCCGCTCCCCGCGCGGCCTGTCCTACCTGCTGACTGCCCCGGGCGACCTGGGCATGGCCCGGGCGTATGTCAGCGGTGACCTCGGCCTGTCCGGGGTGCATCCGGGCGATCCGTACGAGGCGCTGCGGGTCCTCAAGGACGAGTTACGGCTGCGAGTCCCACCGGTGCCCGAGGCCCTGGCCCTGGCCCGTGGACTGGGCTGGGAGCGACTGCTGCCGCCGCCGCCTCCACCTCAGGAGGCGGTGCCCCGGTGGAAGCGGGTGCTGGGCGGGCTGCGCCACTCCCGGATCCGCGACAGCAGCGCCATCTCGCACCACTACGACGTGTCGAACGCCTTCTACGAGAAGGTGCTCGGGGAGTCGATGACGTACACCTGCGCGCTGTTCCGCTCGCCGCAGGATTCGTTGGAGACGGCGCAGGCGGCCAAGTATGACCTGGTGGCGCAGAAGCTCGCGGTCAAGTCCGGGATGCGGCTGCTGGATGTGGGCTGCGGGTGGGGCGGCATGGTCCGGCACGCCGCCCGGGAGTACGGCGTCCAGGCGCTCGGGGTGACCCTCTCCAGAGCGCAGGCTGAGTGGGCGCAGGCCGCGATCGAGCGGGAGGGGCTGACCGCGTTGGCCGAGGTGCGGTACCTCGACTACCGGGACACGCCGCCGGAGCAGTTCGATGTGGTGTCCTCGATCGGATTGACCGAACATATCGGGGTGCGCAACTATCCGGCGTACTTCGGCTCGTTGCGGGACCGGCTGCGGCCCGAGGGCCGGCTGCTCAACCACTGCATCACCCGCGCCGACAACCGCGCGCCGCACCGCTCCGGCGCGTTCATCGACCGATACGTCTTTCCGGACGGCGAGTTGGCCGGGCCGGGCCGGATCCTCTCCGAGATCCACGATGTGGGCTTGGAGGTGCAGCACGAGGAGAACCTGCGCCGCCACTACGCGTTGACGCTCGCGGCCTGGTGCCGCAACCTCGTGGCGAACTGGGACTTCTGCGTCGGCGAGGTGGGCGCGGGAACTGCCCGGGTCTGGGGTCTGTACATGGCCGGGTCCCGGATGTCTTTCGAGCGCAACGCCATCCAGCTCCACCAGGTGTTGGCGACGCGGACCAGCGCCGCGGGGGTGACGAGCTACCCGCTGCGGCCGGACTGGCTGCCCTGACGTCAGTGCTGCCGGCGGTCGCAAGGTGACCGCCGGCAGCGGCTCCCCGTACCCGGTCCTCCGGGCCGGTGGCCGCTTGAAGCAGCGGCCACTAGCCTGGAGCGGCTTGAACGGAACGGGGGAGCTGTGTGGAACCGACGCGTGGTCGTGTTGTTCGCCGTCCTGGTGTCGACCTTCGCGTTGCCGCTCTCGCTGACCGGGGCCTCGGTGGCGTTGCCGGAGATCGGGCGTGATCTCGACGCGGAACTGGCCGGGGTGCAGTGGGTGGTCAACGGCTACAACGCCACCTTCGCCAGCTTCATGCTCGCCACGGGCGCCCTGGCCGACCTGTTCGGTCGGCGGCGGGTCTACGCCATCGGGCTTGCGATCTCCGCCGGAGCGGGGTTGCTCGCTGTCGTCGCCGGCGACATCTTTCTGCTGAATCTGCTGCGCGCACTCGCGGGTGTGGGTGCGGCTGCCGCCGCGACCAGCGCGGGGGCGTTGCTGGCCAACACCTTTCAGGGGCGGGCTCGGTTACGCGCGTTCAGTGCCTACGGTATGGCCATCGGCGCTGGCCTGGCTTTCGGCCCGACGACCGCCGGGCTGCTGATCGACTCTCTGGGGTGGCGGGCGGTGTTCGCCGTGCCCGCGTTGGTGGCGGTGGCGGTGCTGCTGCTGGTTCCGTGGCTGCCGGAGTCGCGTCAGCCGCACGCGGGCCGGATCGACTGGGGCGGCACCCTCTCCTTCACCGCCGCACTACTGCTGTTGATCTTCGGCTTCGTGCAGGGGCCGGCGTACGGCTGGGGCGACCCGCGGATTGTGGCCGCCTTTGCGGCGACAGTGGCTCTGCTCGTGGTCTTCGTCCGGGTGGAGCGATCCCACTCCGAGCCGATGTTCGACCTGACCCTCCTGGCCACCCCGCGCTTCGTCGGTATCTGTCTGGCGGCGGCCACCGTCGTCTCGGTCCTGGTGCCGCTGCTGGTGTATGTGCCGTCGTACCTCACCACGGTGGTTGGGTTGACGCCCAGCGCCGCTGGCCTGACTCTGGTTCTGCTGACCGCACCGACGGTGGCGTTGCCGCTGCTCGCCGGGGTGCTGACCCGGTGGGTGCCGGCGTCGGCGGTGATCGTCGTCGCCGTTCTGACGGTCGCCGCGGGGGCGGCGTGGGCGACGGTGATCGCCCCGACCAGCGGCCCGGCTGACCTGGCCGGCCCGCTGCTCGCTATCGGTATCGGTGTCGGATTGTCCATCGGGCTGCTCGACGCCCTCGCCATCGCTAGCGTCCCGCCGCATCGGGCCGGCACTGGTGCCGGGATGATCAATACGGCTCGGCTGGCCAGCGAGACCGTCGCCATCGCGGTCGTCGGGGCGGTGCTGGCGAGCACCACCGCGGGCCGGCTCGCCGATCCCGGCTTCACCAGCGGGCTGCGGTCCGTGCTCTGGGCGATGGCCGGTGCGGCGGCGTTCGCCGCGCTGACTGTCGCGGTGCTGGTTCGCCGCGATTCACGCCAACGCGATCAGCCGGGCTTGAGCGAGGGGGCGGGGCGCGGGCTCGGACGGTCGTAGGCTGGCTGGTGAGGTTCCGCCAGCCTAGGACCGTCGAAGACCGGCGGGCGGGATTTCGCCAGTGGATCACGAGGGTGGGAGGTCCGGCAGATGCTCATCGTCGCCGGAAGCATGTACGTCGACCCGGAGGATCGAGAAAGTTACCTCGCCGGATGCCTCGAGGTCGTGACGGCTGCGCGGGGCGCGTCCGGCTGTCTCGACTTCACGATCAGCGGGGACCTGGTCGAGCCCGGCCGAATCAACGTCTACGAGCGTTGGGAGACCGAGGAACAGCTGCTGACCTTCCGCGGTGCCGGCCCGACTGAGGAACAGCAGATAGCGATTCGGGACGCGAGAATCTTTCGATACGAGATTTCCGCCGTCGAGACACCCTGACGCGGCAGGTCCGCCTATCGTCTGAATCACTCCGTCGATCGGACATATTGTTCGCAGTAGGCCGTCCCTCGTGGGATTACACCGGAGTTATTCCTGGTGACACCCCGAATGGTGGCCTACGCGGCGGAGGGGTCGGCGTGGCGAAGACTGACTCGACGGGTTCGACGTGGCGGTACCAGTGGGCGTACCGGCAGAACGAACGGCGGCAGCGGGTGTTCCGCGCGGCCGACGGGGCGTGGCGGCAGCGGGACGAGGAGCTGCGGCGCCTGCGGACCCTGGCCGAGGAGTTCGGTGGCTCGGCCGACGCGGGCGCCGGTCTCCCGATCGAACTCGACCCTGGAGAGACGGTCTGTTGGGTGCTGCCCGCCGCCCAGCTGGTCGAGGTCCGGCGTGCAGCGGTGCTCCCCGCACCCGAGCTCACGGTTGCGCTGCGATCCAGTCCGCTACGCAAGCGGCGCCCGGACGGCATCCGGATCACCGACACCGGCATCGCCGTGATCACCAACCGTCGGCTGGTCCTGCTCGGTGGACGCGGTCGGCGCGACTGGGCGTACGGCAAGATGACCGGCCTGGCCCACGACTCCCGCGCGCCGGTGACGCTGATCCAGGTGCTCGACCGGCGGCGCGCCTCCGGCCTGCTGCTGCCGTCGGAGGCAGCGGCCGACTTCCGGTTCAAGCTGAGTGTGGCCTTCGCGGACGCGATCGAGCAGCGGGAGGCGGTGCTCGCCCAACTCGACGAGGCCCTCGCCGAGCACGCTCAGCGCAAGCCGCTGCGCCCCGCCGTTCTCACGCCCGCGCAGGCTCGACTGACCGGGCTCGTCCGCGGTAGCGCGCGGACGGTGGCGGTCGCCGTCGGGGTCGCCCTACTGGTCCCGGCGGCGTTGATCGTCTCTGCCCCGTCCGCCCCGTCCGATTCGATCCGGACGGAGGTGGCGGCGGCGACGGCCGGCAACGCGACGGAACCACCAGCCGCAACCACCTCTGCTGCCGTAGCCACCTCGGCTACCGCTACCACCCCGGCTACCGCAGCCACCTCGGCCACGGCTGTCGGCGCGGCTGCCGCCATGACTGGCTCCCCGGCACCGACGCCGATCGCGGCAGCAGACCTGTGCGGCGCTCCGACCAACCCACTGGGGTACGGCTTCTGCGCTGGTGACCCGATCCGGAAGCCGGCCGCCGAGGTGTGTGACTGGTTCGACTGCGTGCCCGGATTCTGGGCCGGCCGTGGATATCTGGTGCAGTGTGGAAACAGCGCGGTCAGTCTCGCCGGCGGCAGTCCGCGCGCCTGTGGCCAGCATGGCGGCGTCTGGCGCACCGTACGTGCGCTGAGCCCGCAGCCCGGGTGAACCCCGTTGGGGGGCCTGTTCCGCTTCCTGCCGAGATCGTACTCGTCAGTAGGGATGGCCGTATCCAACTGGGATGTGAAACGTTGTTCTGTATGTGACGGCGACCTCACCCCGCCTCGTGCGTGGTCCTCGACCGCCCTGGCGTTCCCGGTGGGCCAACCGGGAGAACGACCGGCGACAGCGTGTTCACGTGGCCGAGGCTGATGCCTGGCGCTGCCGTGCCGAGGAGCTGACCCGGCTACGGGTCGAGGTCGGCCTGCTTGGGTCGGGCCCGCCGCGGAGCGTGCCGGTGCGACTGGTTCCCGGTGAGGTGGTCCACCGCGTGTTCCCGGCCGTGGAGTTGGTCGAGGCCGTTACCGGGAACATCGGCCGACTACCCGTGCCCGGGCTGGCGATGGACCTGGCCGGCACCGACCAGCCGCCGCGTCCACTGCCGCCGGGGATCCGGGCGGTGGAGGTCGGCAGCGGCGTGGTGACCGACCGGCGCGTGATCTTTCTCGGCCGGCATCGACAACGGGACTGGTGGTTCGAGGAGTTGGTCGCGCCGGCCCACCATCGCCGTTCGCCGCTGACCCTGCTGCCCACCGTCGACGGGTCCTCGGTGGCCGGGCTGCTGGTGCCGCGTCCGGTGACCCTGACCTTCCGGTTTCACGTCACGCTCGCCTTCACCGATGGCCTCGGCAACCGAGATGCGGTCGCCGCCTGCCTGGATGAGCTGGTCGCCGCCCACGAGCGCAGCCGGCCGATGGCGCCCCCGGTCGCCCTGCCGGAGCAGGCCCCGATGCGGGCTCGACTGAATGACCGCCGGTGCGTCGGCGCCGTCGCGGCGGTCGCTGCCTCGGTGGTGGCTGCTTTCGTTGTCACCGCCGGGGTGACGCTGCCGCCGGCCGCGCCGCTGGCGGGGCTCGACCGGTCCGAACCCAGCGACGCGTCCGGCCCCGCCAGCCCCGTACCAAGCAACCGCCCGGCGCCCCCCGCGTCGCCGCAGTCCGATCCGCCCACCGTGGTGCCGCCGTCCGCCGTGGCGGTGCCGCCCGCTGTGGTGCCGCCGTCCGCCGAAGCGTCGCCCGCGCCGACCTCCGTTGATCCGTCGGTGTCGCATCGTGCTGATTTGTCGCACCGCGCTGATCTGTCGCACCGCGCCGATTCGTCGCACCGCGCCGAGTGGCCGCACCGCGCCGATTCGTCGCATCGGGCCGGGGAGGGGCGGGACGGCAGATGCGGGTGGCATTGCGGCCCGAAACGCTGGCACGACCGGTCGTCGTCGGTCGGTCCGGACGGTCGTTCCAGCTGGTGGGAGTCCGATCGCGACCGCGCCGCCGGGTGGGACGCGACGCCAGACCGGGGCGACGGACGCCCGGACCGTGCGACGAAGCTGTCGTAGCGAGCTTCCGGCTACTCCGTCACCGGGTGCGTGGCCTGCTCGGCCTTACCGGCTGACGGGGTGGCTACGCCTGACCCGGCGGCTGGTAGGTGACCGGCGTCTGTGCTGCTTCATCGATCTCCTCTGGCGTAATCAGCGGGATGACCTCGGCTCTCACTCCCCCCGTCGCCTGGGCCGCGATGCCGAGAGCGGCGGTGGTCATGTTGTCCGGCACCTCGCAGGAGACGAAGAGGTCGTGTTTGCCGATCGCGAAGTACAACGACTCCACCCGCCCGCCAGCGTTCTCGATCAGCGCCCGGACCACCTCTGCCCGGACCGTTCCACCCTGCTCACCCAGTCCCGCCACGCCCTGGGCGGTATAGGTCGCTTGGAAGAGATATTTCGCCACGCCCGTACCACCTTCCAGGGCACCCGCGGCCCGGCCCCTTGGTACCCGCTTGCCACCTGGATACGCCTCGACCGCCTGGCTGTTTCGCAGACCGGGTGGCCGTGGAGCTCACGGGCCGTGTCTGCAGTTCCGGACAACGTCGGTGCGGGTCGCCCGGGTGGGTCACCGCTGCGCGGATGGCTGCGCCACGCCGTACTGGAGTAGGACGGTGTCGAAGGTGTCGAAGGTGCGTACGCCCAGGCGTCGGAGTGAGACCGGGCGTTCGAACAGCGGGGTGCCACCGCCGAGGGCGGCTGGGCCGAGGAGCACGTGGAATTCGTCGATCAGGCCATGCGGGAGGAGCCCGTTCCAGGCGGCCCGACTGCCCCAGGTGACGATTTCCCGGCCGTCCTCTTCCTTGAGCTTGGCGATCTCGGTGGGGGCGTCGGCGCGGCTGATGATGCGGGTGTTGTCGGCCCAGGGGTGGTCGGCCGGCGGTGGGGCGGCGTGGTCGGAGACGACCACCTTCTCGACCACGTTGTAGATCTTTGAGAATTCGCGGTCGGCCTCGAAGGCGGAGCTGTCGTCGGCGACGCCGGGCCAGTGGTTGGAGAAGATCGCGTAGGAGTTCGCGCCGAGCAGTACGGTGTCGGCTGCTTGGATCCGTTCGAGGTTGTAGGTGCCGAAACAGTCTTCCATCGGCACGGTCACGCCGCCGCCGGGGCCGTCGTAGAAGCCGTCCATCGACACGGCACTGACCACGATGAGTTTTCGCATTTCGCTCCCTTTGGTGCTCGTTCTGCGGCTGCCGGGAAGGGCGTAGCTAGGCCTGCGCCCTCCGCTCGGTCGTCCTGATTTCGTGGGTGGGACGGAGCGGGGCGGGGATTTCGACATCGCCGCCCTGGGCGGCCAGGCGTGACGAGGAACACCTACCGACGGGCTTCGGGGAGCGTCAAATTCGACGGCGGGCTGTCGGTGGAGAGGGCTAGTCTTCCTGCGTTTTGCTCGTTCCTGGCCACCCGCTGCCCGTGGCGGGCGCCGCGGCGTGCCTGCAGCGACCTCCCTAGACCGAACCGACATCAGGAGAATCCGTGACACAACAATCGGTCGCGTCCCCCCAGCCGGGCGCGCCATCGGACAAGCTTGACGCCGCGGTGCTCAAGGTGGCGGGCGTGGTCGTGCTCGGCGCGATCATGGCGATCCTCGACGTGACGGTGGTCAGCGTCGCGCTACCGACCTTCCAGAGTGAGTTTGACGCGTCCTACGCCCGGGTCGCGTGGACGATGACCGGCTACACCCTCGCCCTGGCCACGGTGATTCCGCTGAGCGGGTGGGCGGCCAACCGGTTCGGCACCAAACGCCTCTACATGATCGCCCTGGCCCTGTTCACCATTGGGTCCGGTCTCTGCGCCACCGCCGACACGATCAGCGAGCTGATCGCGTACCGGGTGCTGCAGGGCCTCGGCGGCGGCATGCTGATGCCGATCGGCATGACGATCATGACCCGGGCGGCGGGGCCGCACCGAATCGGCCGGTTGATGGCCGTCCTGGGTATCCCGATGCTGCTCGGTCCGATCGGTGGGCCGATCCTCGGCGGCTGGCTGATCGACGTGGCCAGCTGGCACTGGATCTTCCTGATCAACGTGCCGATCGGGCTACTCGCCCTGGTCTATGCGCAGTTGGCCCTCCCGAAGGACGCTCCGGAGTCGTCCGAGTCGTTCGACTTCCTCGGCATGCTGATGCTCTCCCCGGGGCTGGCGCTCTTCCTCTATGGCGTCTCCACGCTGCCCGAGGTGGGCACCTTCGCCGACCCCGAGGTGTGGGTGCCGATGTTGATCGGCGCCGTGCTGGTGGTCTCCTTCGTCTTCTACTCGTTCAAGCCCCGGCACCCGCTCCTCGACCTGCGGCTGTTCCGGAACCGTCGGCTGGCTGTGGCGTCGGTGACGATGTTCGTGTTCATTATCGCGTTCATGGGCGCCGGTCTGCTCTTCCCGAGCTACTTCCTGCAGGTACGCGGGGAGTCGACCCTGCACGCCGGCCTCCTCATCGCGCCGCAGGGCATCGGTGCGATGGTGACGATGCCGATCGCTGGGACGCTGGCCGACCGGGTGCCGGTGGGGCGCACGGTGCCGTTCGCGTTGGTGCTGCTCGCCGCCGGGTTCTTCACCTTCACGCAGGTTGGCCCCGAGACCTCGTACCTGTTGATCTGCGGCTCGTTGTTCGTCATGGGCCTGGGCATGGGCGGCACGATGATGCCGATCATGACCTCCGCGCTGCGGACGCTGACCGGTCCGGAGGTGGCTCGCGGCTCCACCCTGGTGAACATCATCCAGCAGATCGGTGGTTCGGTCGGCGCGGCGGTGATGTCGGTGATCCTCACCAACGAGTTGAACGGATCCCGGCCGATCCCCGGCCTGACCGGTCCGAACGGTGAGCCGGTCACCGAGGCGGGCCTGGCGATCGCCGCCCAGCAGCAGCCGGAACTGGCCCAGCAGGTCCCCGATCCGACGCTCATCGAGCGCGGACTCGCCTTCGCCGCCGACTCCTTCGCCACCACGTTCTGGGTGGCCTTCGCGCTGGTGCTGCTCACCTTCATCCCGGCCGCGTTCCTGCCCCGGCGGCGGGAACGGTCGCGGTCGCACGACGACCAGCCGGGCAGCCAGCCGGGCGAACCGAGCACGCCGGCGGTTGTCCACTGATCTCCGGTGTCGGGGTCGCCGCGGCGACCCCGACACCTCGGCATCGCTCGGGTCCACCAGGGCCTGATCACCAGAACCGGCCGCGCCACCCGGCCCTTCGCGCCACACCAGGCGGTGATAGCTCGGCCAGCCGCCGGGCAGCCGGTAACGTCGGCGCCGCCGACGAGGGGAGGTGCCAGGTGGCGCGCGGTGGCGTCTTCTGTGTCGAGGGCCAGTGGCACCGTGACCTCAACGAGCGCGGTTCCGTCCTACCCACCCTGGAACTGCTGGAGCGACTGAGCCGGATCCGGTTCATCCACAAGGACGCGGCGACCCGGGATGAACTGTTCTACTTCGTTGACCGTTGGCTGCTCAAGCAGTACGCCGACTACCGGGTCGGCTTCTTCGCCACCCATGGGGAGCCCAGCCGGCTGCGCCTGACCGACTGGGAGTCGGTGGCCCTCACCGACGTGGCCGAGCTGATGGCTGGTCGCTGTGAGGGGCGGCGCCTCTACTTCGGCAGCTGCTCGGTGCTGCGCGCCAACGACGCCGTACTGCGAGCCTTCCTGGACTCCACCGGTGCGGCCCTGATCTGCGGCTTCACCCGGGAGGTCGACTGGGTGGAGTCCGCGGCCTTTGAGACCGTCCTGCTCGATGTGCTCGCTAACGGGCAGCGGCACAACGCGGCCGAACTGCGCATGGGCTCGGCGCATTGGGCACCGCTCGCCTCGTACCTCGGCTTCCGGGTGATCTACGCCAATGGCCGTGCCTGGCGTCCATCGGTCCGTCCCCGGGTGCCCGTCCAGCCTGCCCGCCCGCCGCGCCGGCCGAACACCAGGCCGGCGTTACCGGGTCAGTAGGCGGCGGTGAAGCGGGTGTTCTCGTGCCGTGGGTTCTCGATCTCGTCAACGATCGCGACGGCCATGTCCTGGTAGCTGAGGACAGACCGACCCTCGTGATCGGTTACCGGGTGGTCCCCGCCGGTGCGGTAGTGCCCGGTCCGGGCGCCGGGGTGAAACTCCAGCGGCGGTGGTGACACATACGTCCAGCGCACCCCGTCGGCCGCGGACCGGTAGTACGCCAGGGCGTCGGCCTGGCCCAGCGCCGCGTCCCGGTACTCCTGGGGAAAGTCGGGCTCGTCCAGGAACCGGCCGCCCTGCGGGGTGCAGAGTGTGGCCCCGCCACCCAGGTGGAGGATCCGGGGCGGGTTCGGTGTCTCGCGTAGCGCACTGATCAGCGTCCGCGCCGCGTCGAGCCAGAGGCTGCGTTCCCCGCCACCGATCGCCACCACCAGCGCGTCCGCCTCCGGGGCTAACTCCCGTACGCTCCGCTCGCTGGTCGCGTCCCCGGTCACCACCTGCACCCCTGCCGGTAGGTATGAGATGGCCTCCGGCCGACGTACCGCAGCGGTTACCCGGTGCCCGCGGTGGAACGCCTCCTGGGTGATCTGGGAGCCCGCGGTTCCGCCCGCCCCGAAGACGACGATGTTGCCCACGCCCTCAGGCTAGGGATGCTGCCCGGCCACCGCCCGGGGAACGCCGATCCCGACGTCGCCGCTGCTCCGGCTTGACCGGTCGTTGTTGTCGGTGTCGGTCAGTAGCCTGGCGTGATGTCGGATCAGTACGAAGGGCTAACCCTCCGCGACGAGGACTGGTATGGCGAGGAGATTGCCGACCGGCACTACATCGGCTGCCATTTCGAGCGGGTCGACCTCACCGAGGCGACCACCCGAGGGGCGCTCTTCACCGGGTGCACCTTCGGCAACGTCAGCTTCAACGCCTCCCGACACGTCAACACGGCCTTCACGCGCTGCGCCTTTCGCCGCTGCAACTTCTTTGCCGCCGAGTTCACCGGCTGCAAACTGGTCGGCAGCACCTTCGACCAGTGTGACCTGCGGCCGTTGACGATCGTCGGTGGCGACTGGTCATTTGTCGCGCTTCCGGGCGCGGACCTGCGGGGTGCGCGCATCGTGGACGTCCGGATGCGCGAGGCCGACCTGATCCGAGTGGATTTGCGCGGTGCGACGGTCACCGGAGTCGACCTGTCCGGGGCGCAGTTGCAGCACGCGAAGCTGTCCCGCGCCGACCTGCGTGGCAGCGACCTCACCGACCTTGATCCGATCGAGGTCGAGCGCGCCGGGGCAATCGTCAGCGCCGAGCAGGCGGTGGTGCTGGCCCAGGCGCTCGGCTTTCAGATCGGCTGACCCGGGCCGCTCCCGGCGCCCGCACCACGCCGTGCTGCGCTGGCGGGGTGAACCGGTGGAGCCGTCGCACCGGGTAGCGTCAGAGCGGCGATCGATCACAGGTGATGGGAGTTGTTGATGGCCGAGCAGGTGCAGGACAGTGCTACGGACTGGGTGGCCGACCACATCGCGCGGTACGAACGAACCGACGGCGCGGACGGGCACGAGTGGCGGCCCGGGGTGTTCACGCTGCTGTTGACCACCCGGGGGCGACGGAGCGGTTCGCTGCGGCGTACCGCGCTCATCTACGGCCGCGACGGCGACACGTACCTGCTGGTCGCCTCTCAGGGGGGCGCGCCGAAGAATCCTTCCTGGTACCTCAACCTGCGCGACAATCCGCAGGTCGAGGTGCAGGTCGGTGCGGAGCGGTTCACCGCCCGGGCGCGGGTGGCGAGCCCGGCGGAGAAGCCGCGAATGTGGGCCACGATGGCGGCGATCTGGCCGGATTACGACGGCTACCAGGCCCGGACCGACCGGGAGATCCCGGTGGTGGTCCTCGAGCGGAGCTGATCGACCGCCCGGCGGTAGCACGGTGGACCCGACCGGTGGGCTGGAGCACTGGTTTTCACCCGATCAGGTACGGGCTGGTGGCCCGGGATGACGCAGGCCCCGCCAAGGGGCACCGTTGGCGTGCGGGACCCATCGCGGTCCCGAGCCACGGCGGCGATCGCCGCCGGTTCCCCGGCCCCATCTGCGGCCGGTGGCGAATCCCAGGACCACGAGGAGCTCCGCCATGCTGACCATGACCGACAACGCCGTGTTGGTGATCCGAGACCTCGCCAATCAGCAGGACGTCGCGAATGACGGCGGGGTCCGGATCGCCGCCGATCCAGAGGAGGGCTCGCTCACGGTGCAACTGGTCGAGGGCCCCGTCGCCGGTGACCAGGTGGTGGACAACCAGGGCGCCCGGATCTTCCTCGACTCGGACGCGGCCCAGCTGCTCGGAGACGCCGCGGTGGACGTGACCGTCGACGAGGAGGGCATCGTGCAGTTCGGCTTCACCGAGCAGCCGTAACCCGGGCTCCCCTCGGCGCGGCGGGGCGCCGGACCGGAGCCGGCACAGCCCGGTGCCGGGCCCTACACCCGAGCGCCCCACCGCTGCGCAGGCGGCGGTGGGGCAACGAGCGCACGGTGCTGTCCGACCCAGGTCGGTACGTTGCCGCGCTCTGGCCGTCTCCCACCAGCGCAGCCGTACGGCGGTACACCAGCGGGGACTTGGCGAGACCGGAGCGATGCGGCCGGGCTGAGAGGCCGAAGGCCGGTCGGCAGACTCTTCCCGCCCAGCGTGGGCGCAAACGGCGAGCCCGCGGCGAATTGCGGGGCAGCATCGAAGCGGCCTGGCCCCTCGAATGGCGGCGCAGCGCCGAACCGGTCTGACCGTGCGGGTTCGGGGTATCCGCGGTGGGTGGACCAGCCGACGATCTCCGACTACGGGTTCCTCTCCGACTGTCGCTCCGGCGCGCTGGTCGGCCGGAACGGCTCCATCGACTGGTGGTGCCCGGATCGGTTCGACTCTCCTGCGGTCTTCGGGCGGCTCCTCGATCCCGAGGCGGGCCACTGGCGGCTGGCTCCGGTCGGCGCGGACCGTCCCGGGTGGCGGGTAGAACGCGCGTACCGGCCGGAGACCCTGGTGCTACGTACCGTCCACCACACGCCGCAGGGGAGCGTCGCGGTCACCGACGCGCTCGCCGCCGAACGCGGGGCGCGGGGACACCAGCTTGGCCTGAACTCGCCCGCGGTGTTGCTGCGGTGCGTCGAGGGGCTCTCCGGGCGGGTACGGCTGGCGTCGGACTTCGTGCCTCGTCCGGACCACGGACTGCTCACCCCGTACCTGCATGACCAGCCGGGTGGGACGGTGCTGGCCGTGGCCGGTGCGACGGTGGTGGAGCTCTGCTCGGATTCGCTCACCCTGTGCGCTGGGACGGACCGGGTGCAGACCGAGTTTGAGGTCGCTGCCGGAGAGACGGTCAGCTTCGCCGCCGGCTACCGGCCGGCGTACGGTGCGTCGTCGTCGGTGCGGCTGGACCCGTCGGCCATGCTGGCCGAGACGGTGCAGGCGTGGGAGGCCTTCCGGGAGACCCACCGGTATCAGGGGTGCTACCCGGAGCTGGTGCGGCACAGCGCGGTGGTGCTCACCGGGCTCACCTATGCCCGCAGTGGCGCGGTCGCCGCGGCGCTCACCACCTCCCTGCCGGAGGAGCTCGGCGGCGACCGGAACTACGACTACCGGTACGCCTGGCTGCGTGACTTCTCGATGACGCTGCGCGCCCTCTGGGTGGCGGCCTGCCCGGCGGAGGCGTCCCGGTTGTTCACCTGGGCGGCCCATTCGATCGGCCGGGTCGGTGCCGAGCCGGTGCCGGTGCTGTTCGGGCTGGCGGGGGAGCGGGATATCTCCGAGCACGTCGCGGAGCACCTGCGCGGGTACGCGGACAGCCGCCCGGTGCGGTTCGGCAACGACGCGTGGCGGCAGCGGCAGCTCGACGTACCCGGTGAGGTGGTGGCGGCGGTGTGGCGCCTGCACCACCTGCTCGGCGACCCCCTCGACTATGAGGTGCGCGAGATGGTGTGCGGGCTGACCGAGCAGGTCGCCGAGACCTGGCGGTTGCCGGACCGGGGCATGTGGGAGACCCGGGACGTGGACCGGCACTACCTGTCGTCGAAGGTGCTCTGCTGGGTGGCGTTGGACCGGGCGGTGGCGCTGGCGCCCCGGCTCGGTGAGCGGGCGGCCCCCCGCCGTTGGGCGGCGATCCGCGACGAGATCCGGGACACCGTGCTGCGTTCGGGGTGGAGTGCGCGGGCCGGCGCGTACACCGGGGCGTTTGGCTCCGATGAGCTGGACGCCTCCGTGTTGTTCCTGCCGGTGGTGGGCTTCCTGCCGGCTACCGATCCGCGGATGCGGGCCACGATCGACGTGGTGGAGCGGGTCCTGGGCGCCGGGGGTGGGTTGATCCGGCGGTGGGAGACCGACCCGGCTGGCTTCCTGCTCTGCACCTTCCTTCTGGTCGAGTGCCTGGTGCTGGCCGGGGAGCGGGAGCGTGCCGCGGCGTTGTTCGAGCGGGCGGCCGGGTACGCCAACGATGTCGGGTTGCTCAGTGAGCAGATCGACCCGCATACCGGCGCACAGCTCGGCAACACCCCGCAGGCTCTGTCACACATTGGTTTGATCAACGCCGCCTGGCGGCTGACCGACCCGACTACCGACTAGGGGTGGGTCGGGTGAGTTGCCGGGGCGCCCGGCGACAGCCGGAGTCTGGTGCGGGTCAATTGCTCCAAGTAATGTCTTGCCTCCAACGCGTGCCCCCGACCCCTCCCGGAGGCGTACACCACCATGGGTGGCTTCCCCCTGCGTATCCTCGTCGTCGGTGCGGGTCTCGCCGGTCTTGCCGTGGCCCGGGCGCTGCAGCTGGCGGGCTTCCGACCGGACCTCATCGACAAGCTCACCCCCGGTGACCTGGTGGACAGCGGCCTCTACCTGCCGGGCAACGCTGACCGGGCGCTGCGCCGGCTCGATCTGGACGGCCCGGTCCGTCCGCTCGGCCAGGTGATCCGCCGACAGTATTTCCGCGACGCCACCAGCGCGCCGCTCTGTGAGGTCGACCTCGACGCGCTCTGGTCCGGAGTCGGCCAGTGCCGGGCGTTGCTCTGGAGCGAACTGCACCGCGTTTTGCTCACCGGCGCCGGGGGAGCCGTGCGGTACGGAGTTGGGCTCGACGCCGTTGACCTCTTTCCGACGACCGTTGGCATCACCTTTGCCGACGGTGACGCCGCCGAGTACGACCTGGTGGTCGGCGCCGATGGTCCGCGATCCGAGGTCCGCGCCCTCGCCGCGCTGGGCGGCCCGCCCCGCCCCACCGGTCAGGTGGTCTACCGCGCCGTGGTGCGCGACGGCCCACCGGTAGCCGAGTGGACCGCGTTGCTCGGCCACCGGGCCGGCTTCCTGCTCGTTCCGGTGGGCCCCGGTCGGCTGTACTGCTACGCCGACGAGACCGGCGCCGTCGCGCCGGCCGACCCGCTGGCCCGGCTCGGTGAGTTGTTCGGCGACTACGGTGGACCGATCCCCGAGGTGCTGGACTGCCTGGAACAGGTGCACTCCACCCTGACCGAGGAGGTCGAGCTGGGCCGTTGGCACCGGGGTCGGGTGCTGTTGGTCGGGGACGCCGCGCACGCCACCGCACCGACGCTCTCGCAGGGTGCCGCGATGGCGCTCGAGGACGCCGTTGTGCTCGCCGAGTCGCTGCGGAAGTCGGCCGGTGACATCGAGGCTGCCCTGACGGCGTACGAGAGTCGGCGGCGCCCGCGGACCCGCTGGGTGCGGGACCGGACCCGGGACCGCAACCGGACCCGGGACGTCTCACCGGAGTTGCGGGACCCGTTGCTGCGCGGGCGGGGTGGGCGCATCTTCGGCGAGCACTACCGGCTGCTCCTGGGGCCACTGTGAGTCCACTCGGGTGCTCTCCCCGAAGCGGGTAACGGACATGCAACCCGGGTCCGGGCAGAGTACCCGGCCACCCCACGCAGCCGGGCCGCCTGTCGGGGACTATCCTCCTTGCGGATGACGGCCGCTTTCCGCACAGCGTGCCGAGCGGGACAACCCAGAACCGGAGGCCACTCGTGACCACCGTCGCACCCAAGCCGGTCGAGACCCGGCCCTGGCCGGTCCGAGAGCCGGTTCAGGGGTCGGCCCTCTCGCGGCTGCTGCGCACCACGGACGCGAAGCAAATCGGGATCATGTACATGGTCACCGCGTTCGCGTTCTTCATGATCGGTGGGCTGATGGCCCTGATCATGCGGGCCGAGCTGGCGCGGCCCGGGCTGCAGTTCCTGTCGCCCGAGCAGTTCAACCAGCTGTTCACGATGCATGGCACGATCATGCTGCTGTTCTTCGCGACGCCGATCGTCTTCGCCTTCGGCAACTACCTCGTGCCGATCCAGATCGGCGCCCCGGATGTCTCCTTCCCGCGGCTGAACAGCTTCGCCTACTGGCTCTTCCTCTTCGGCGGCACCCTGACCACCGCCGGCTTCATCACGCCGGGTGGCGCTGCTGACTTCGGCTGGTTCGCCTACACCCCGCTGAGCAGCGTGGAGCACTCGCCGGGCGTGGGCGCCAACATGTGGGTCGTCGGTCTGGCGATCTCCGGTCTGGGCACGATCCTCGGCTCGGTCAACATGATCACCACGATCCTGACCCTCCGTGCGCCCGGCATGACCATGTTCCGGATGCCGATCTTCACCTGGAACATGCTGGTCACCAGCCTGCTGGCGCTGCTGATCTTCCCGCTGCTGGCCGCCGCGCTCTTCGCGCTCGCCGCCGACCGCATCCTCGGCGCCCATGTGTACGACCCGGCGACCGGTGGGCCGCTGCTCTGGCAGCACCTCTTCTGGTTCTTCGGGCACCCCGAGGTGTACATCATCGCGCTGCCGTTCTTCGGCATCGTCTCCGAGATCATTCCGGTCTTCTCCCGCAAGCCGATCTTCGGCTACAAGGGCCTGGTCGCCGCGACCGTCGCCATCGCCGCCCTGTCGATGAGCGTCTGGGCGCACCACATGTTCGCCACCGGCCAGGTGCTGCTGCCCTTCTTCAGCTTCCTGAGCTTCCTCATCGCCGTCCCCACCGGGATGAAGTTCTTCAACTGGATCGGCACCATGTGGCGGGGGCAGATCAGCTTCGAGTCACCGATGCTCTTCTCGGTCGGCTTCCTGGTCACCTTCCTCTTCGGTGGTCTCACCGGGGTGCTGCTGGCCAGCCCGCCGCTGGACTTCCACGTCTCCGACTCGTACTTCGTGGTGGCCCACTTCCACTACGTGCTCTTCGGCACGATCGTCTTCGCCGTCTTCGCCGGCATCTACTTCTGGTTCCCGAAGATGTTCGGCCGGATGCTCGACGAGCGGCTGGCCCGGGTGCACTTCTGGCTGACCATGGTCGGCTTCCACACCACCTTCCTGGTGCAGCACTGGCTCGGTAACGAGGGCATGCCCCGGCGGTACGCCGACTACCAGGTCATTGACGGCTTCACGACGCTGAACATGATCTCCACCATCGGTGCGTTCATCACCGGTATCTCGACGTTGCCGTTCATCTACAACTGCTGGAAGTCGTACAAGTCGGGTCCGGTGGTCGAGGTCGAGGACCCGTGGGGGCACGGCAACTCGTTGGAGTGGGCGACCAGCTCGCCGCCGCCGCTGCGGAACTTCGACCGGATGCCGCGGATCCGTTCCGAGCGGCCCGCGTTCGACTACAAGTTCCCCGAGCTGGCCGCCGGTCAGTCGCTGGTTGGCCCGCCGGAGGGTGGGGCCAAGCCGCTGACCAGCGAAGCCGACGGTGGTGCCAGCTACCAGGAGGACGTGGCGAGCGACCGCGACCGCCACTGACGCTGCACCTACACGCGCCAACGACGGGCGCCGCTCCAGGAACATCTGGAGCGGCGCCCGTCGTTGGTTTCGGACCAGACCGCCCCACCACCAGTGGCTGCCGGATCACCACACCGGTCGCGGTCTCATCAGTAGCCGGTGATGAACCCCGCCCCCGGTAGCCCCACCAGTGCGGCCACCGGCGCCGCCGGCGTCCCCTCCTACCGGTGCGGTAGCCGGCGTCCCCTCCTACCGGTGCGGTAACCGGCGCCCCCGGCGTCCCCTCCCTGCCGGCTTTGTGCCGCCGGGATGATCACCGGTGGCTCAAGCAGCGTGGGTCAGCTCGGGCGTAGGAGCGGGGGTCGATGCTTCGGCTTCCCGGCGGTGGCGCAGCTGCACCGGGAGCACCGCCAGCGCCACCAGGGCGCCGACCGCGCCGGTTACGGCGAAGCCCCAGGCTGGCGCCGACGCGTCGATGACGGCTCCGGCCAGCGGGGCGCCGACCGCGACGCCGACGGTGATGGCGGAGCCGTGCAGCCCCATCACCTCACCGCGGGCGTCCGCGGGTGCCAGGCGACTCGCCGCGTCCGAGGTGGAGGCGATGGTGGGGGCGCAGAGCAGGCCGGCGGGGATCAGCACCAGGCTGAGCAGCCACCAGTTCGCTCCGGCCAGCCCGACCGGGATCGTGGCGATGCCCAGCGCCGCCAGCAGCACCAGCGGAGACGGGGACCGGGTGATCGCGCCGTAGGCGAAGCCGCCGATCAGCGAGGCGAGCGCCCAGATGCCCAGCACGACGCCGGTGAAGCCCACATCGCCGTTGTCGCGCAGGACCGCGATCACGGCCACGTCGGTGCCGCCCAGCACCACGGTGGCGGCGGCGCTGACCGCCAGCACAGCGACCATCCGGGCGGTGAGCCACTCCCGCCGCGGCACCTTACGTCGTGGGCCGGCGGCCTCGCTGGCGCCCCGGACCGGCGGGTTGAGCAGGAAGAGCCCGATGCCGGCGGCGACGATGGTGGCGCCCACCAGGTACAGCGTGGTTCGGGCGGAGATGGTGGTGACGGCGAGGGTGGCCAGGACCGGCCCGATCATGAAGGCCAACTCCACCGACACCGAATCCAGCGCGTACGCGGGCCGGCGTTTCTCCGCCGGCACGATGGCCGCGATGGACTGGCGGACCACCGCGAAGATCGGCAGCGCCAGCGAGCCGGCGAGGAAGGCGGCGGGCAGCAGCAGCGCGTACGGCAGCAGCGGCGCGGTGGACCAGAACACCGCTTCGGCGACGGCGGTCAACACCAGCACCGGCCGCAGGCCGCGCCGGTCGATCAGGCGGCCCAGCAGTGGGCCGCCGAAGGCAGCGCCGACGGTGATCGCGGCGCCGACCAGTCCGGCGGCGGCGTATCCCCGGTCGAGGTCCTGGACGACGTAGAACGTCAGGGTCAGACCGATCGTGGTGAGCGGGATCCGGGCTAGCACCGCCACGATCAGTAGGGCCCGGAGACCGGGCAGGGCGAGCGCCGCCCGGTAAGGCTTCAGGTTCACGTCGGTCCGTACCTCCGGGGGACATCCTTGCCCGCGTGGCCGGTGTTCACCAACGTGTTACTGGCTCATGCGGTCCTGATCACAGGCGTTCCCTGGGTGCTGATCCCGGCGTCGGCGAACGCCCGTAGCGCCTCGTCGGCCGTTTCGGGCCCGATGGCGGCGGTCAGGTCCAGTCGAACGGTGGTCTGGAACCCCTCCTCGGCGGCGTCCAGGGCGGTGGCCCGGACACAGAAGTCGGTGGCGAGCCCGACGATCTCCACCTGGTCAACCCCGTGCCGCCGGAGCCAGTCGGCCAGGCACTCGCCTTGGTCCGTGTGCCCCTCGAAACCGGAGTACGCAGCGGCGTGCTCGCCCTTGTGGAAGATCACCTCGATGTGATCGGTGGCCAGGTCGGGGTGGAACTCCGAGCCGGGCGTCCCCACTACGCAGTGCGGGGGCCACGAGTCGACGAAGTCCGGCGGATCGCCGAAGTGTGCCCCGGGATCGATGTGGTAATCCTTCGTCGCCACCACGTGGTCCCAACGGTTCGGCTCGGCGGCGAGGAGCTGGCTGACCCCGGCCGCGACGCTGGCGCCGCCGCCGACGGCGAGCGAGCCGCCCTCGCAGAAGTCGTTCTGCACGTCCACAATGATCAAAGCGTTGCCCATGTGCTGCCCCTTCAGTCGGCCGGTACGACCGTGACCGGGATGGCCGGGTCGCCGGCGGAGAGCTTCAATCCTTCCCAGGGGATCGAGATCAGGCACTGTCGCAGGTGCTCCCGCGATTCGTCCAGCGTCGGCTGCGCCGTCACCGCACCCCCCGCGAGGTAGGTGCGTTGCAGCAGCCGGTCGTTGGGCTGCCGCTCCGGCACGCCCTGCGGCACGATCACCTCTTCGGTGGCGGTGCCGGTCGGCTTGTGCCGGCGGACCGCCACCTTGCGGCCCCCGATGGTGGCCTTCTGTTCGGAGCGTTTGACCACCGGGCGCCCCTCGACTTCGACGAGCTTGTACACCAGGCTGGCGGTCGGTGCGCCGGAGCCGGTGACGACGGCGGTGCCCGCGCCGTACATGTCCACTGGTTCGGCGGCGAGCGCGGCGATGGCGTACTCGTCGAGGTCCCCGGAGACAATGATCTTCGTTTCGGTGGCGCCGAGGGAGTCGAGCAGGTCACGGGACTGCTGCGCCATGACCGCCAGGTCGCCGGAGTCGATCCGGATCGCCCGCAGGTCCGGCCCGGCCACCGCGATGGCGTTCCGGATGCCCTGGCTGATGTCGTACGTGTCGACCAGCAGGGTGGTGTCCTTGCCCAGCGTGGCTACCTGGGAGGCGAATGCCGTCCGCTCATCCTCGTGCAGCAGGGTGAACGCGTGCGCGGCGGTGCCGGCGGTGGGGATGCCGTAGCGCTCGCCGGCGGCCAGGTTGGAGGTGAACCGGAAGCCGGCCAGGTAGGCCGCGCGGGCCGTCGCTACCGCCGCCTCCTCGTGGGTGCGGCGGGAGCCCATCTCGATCAGGGCGCGTCCGCGGGCGGCGGTGACCATCCGGGTGGCTGCCGCCGCGGTGGCGCAGTCGTGGTTGAGCACCGACAGCACCAGCGTCTCCAGTACGACGCACTCGGCGAACGTGCCCGAGACGGTGAGGATCGGCGATCCGGGGAAGAAGAGCTCCCCCTCGGCGTAGCCGTCGATGTCGCCGGTGAAGCGGTAGGTGGTGAGCCACTGCGCGGTGGCGTCGTCGACCACCCCGGTTCGCCGGAGGAAGTCCACCTCGTCCGCGTCGAAGCGGAAGTTTCGGATCAGCTCCACCAGTCGGCCGGTACCTGCCACGACACCGTAGCGGCGACCGGTCGGTAGCCGCCGGCTGAACACCTCGAACACGCAGCGGCGGTCGGCGGTGCCGTCTCGCAGCGCGGCGCGGACCATGGTCAGCTCGTAGTGGTCGGTCAGCAACGCGGGGCCCAGGGTGCTCACCCGGATCAGCCTAGAGTTCCCACGCGATCCACGCCCTCCTGGCCCAGGAACATTCGTGGTGCCGGCCGTCACCTTGTCACGGGCTGTTGCGCCCGTGACCGCGTCGGTCGGTGACCGGTCGAGGTTCCGGTTCCTCGATTCGGCGGATCCGGTGGCACGATGGGGGCATGGCGGCTCCACAGGTTGCACCACTCGAGACGTCGGACACCGACCAGGTGCCGGCGCCCGACCGGCCGTGGGTGACGATCGTATGGGACGACCCGGTCAACCTGATGGCGTACGTGACCTGGGTCTTTCAGAAGTTGTTCGGCTACAGCCGGGGGCGGGCCGAACAGCTCATGCTGGACGTTCACCACAAGGGCAAGGCGGTCGTCTCCAGCGGTACCCGGGAACGGATGGAGCACGACGCGTCGCAACTGCACGCGTACGGGCTGTGGGCGACGGTGGATCGGGCGTGAGCATGTTCCAGCGCTGTAGTGGCCACTACGTGGCCACCTTCGCGGTAGACGAGGTGCGGGTCCTGCGGAAGGTCGCCACTGAGGTGGTCGGCCTGCTCACCGACGCGTTCGACCACGCCGACCCGGTGGTCGTGCGGCTCTTCCCAGAGGTCTACCCGGACGACGCGGCGGACGCCGCCGAGTTTCGCCAGTACACCGAGGGCGACCTGAAGACGGCGAAGATCGACCAGGCCGGCGCGATTCTTGCGGCGCTGCCCGACGACACCGGTGGTGAGGTCCGGCTCGACAACGAGGCGGCCGAGGCGTGGCTGCGGGCGCTCAACGACGCCCGGCTGGCGATGGGCGTCCGGCTGGAGATCCGGGACAGCACCGATCTCGGCGCGGAGCTCGACGACGCGGTCGCCACGGACCCCGGGTCCAGCCGGATGTTCCAACTATCGGTCTACGCGTACCTGGGCTATTTGCAGGAGTCCCTGCTCAGCGCATTGATCGACTGATCCGTGACCGCTACCACCTCGCCGGCCAGCACCGGCAGACGCTACGCTGGTCGGCGTGCTGAGCATCGACCGGACGATCGTGGACGCGATCGTTGCCCATGCCCGTCGGGACCACCCCGACGAGGCGTGCGGCGTGGTCGCCGGCCCCGCCGGTAGCGACATCGCCACTCGGCACATCCCGATGGAGAACGCCGCCCGTTCCATGACGTTCTACGAGTTCGACTCGATGGAGCAGTTGCGGGTGTGGCGGGAGATGGACGACCGGGACGAGGCGCCCGTGGTCATCTACCACTCGCACACCGCGACCGAGGCGTACCCATCGCGCACCGACGTCTCCTTCGCCGGTGAGCCCGACGCGCACTACCTGCTCGTTTCCACCCGTGAGCCCGACTCCGAAGAGATTCGCTCCTTCCGGATCGTGGATGGCGTGGTGACTGAGGAGCCGGTCCGCATCCTGGACGCCGGGGTGGACCCACACGCCGTGCAGTCCTACATGTTCGGGCAGAGCCCGGCGACGGTCGACTACGAGTGTTCTGGCCGCTGATTTCAGCGCGGTAAGGCCCCACCACGTCCCGTCACCTTTCGGCATTCCCGACCAAGGAGCATTGCATCATGGCCATCGAAGTTCGCATCCCCACCATTCTGCGCAGCCACACCGGCGGTGCGAAGATCGTCGAGGGCGCCGGCGGCACGCTGGGTGACCTCTTCGCCGACCTGGACAGCCGGCACGACGGCCTGAAGGGCCGCCTGGTTACCGACACCGGCGCGCTGCACCGGTTCGTGAACGTCTACATCAACGACGAGGATGTTCGCTTCCTTGGCGCGCTGGAGGCCAAGCTCAACGACGGTGACAGCGTGACCATCCTGCCGGCCGTCGCGGGCGGGGCCCTCGGCTCCGCCGCGGTGGCCGCTCCCCGCGGCCTGCGCGTCGGGTCGCTACCCACCCGCTGAGGGCGCGGCCCCGTGGCGCGCTACGACAGCCTGCTGGACGCCAGTGGCGGAACGCCCTTGGTCGGGCTGCCCCGGCTCGTGCCGGCGGTGCCCGCCGGGGCGCCGCCGGTGCGGCTCTGGGCGAAGCTGGAGGACCGTAACCCGACCGGCAGCGTCAAGGACCGGGCGGCGCTGTTCATGGTCCGCGCGGCCGAGGAGGCGGGCCGGCTCCGGCCGGGCGCCACGATCTTCGAGCCCACCAGTGGAAACACTGGTATTGCGTTGGCCATGGTGGCGAAGCTGCGCGGGTACCGGCTGGTCTGTGTGCTGCCGGAGAACGTCTCCACCGAACGGGTGCAGCTGCTGCGCATGTACGGCGCGGAGATCATCTTTTCGCCCGCGGCGGGCGGCTCGAATCAGGCCGTCGCCACCGCCAAGCAGATCGCCGCCGAGCACCCCGACTGGGTCCTGCTGTACCAGTACGGCAACGAGGCCAACGCGAATGCCCACTATCTGACCACCGGCCCGGAGCTGCTCCAGGACCTACCCACGATCACCCATTTCGTGGCCGGGCTCGGCACCACGGGCACGCTGATGGGCACCGGCCGGTACCTGCGCGAGAAGGTAGCGGGGGTCCAGGTCGTGGCCGCCGAGCCACGCTACGGCGAGGTGGTGTACGGGTTGCGCAACATCGACGAGGGGTACGTACCGGAGCTGTACGACGCCTCGGTGCTCACCCGGCGCTTCTCGGTCGGTACCCGAGACGCCGTGCTGCGGACCCGTCAGCTGGTCGAGGTGGAGGGGCTCTTCGCCGGGCTCTCCACCGGTGCGATCCTGCACGCGGCGCTGGCGGTGGCGCACGAGGCGGTCCAGGAGGGGCGCCGCGCCGACGTGGCCTTCGTGGTCGCCGACGCCGGCTGGAAGTACCTCTCGACCGGAGCGTACGACGGCACTCTCGCCGAGGCTGAACAGGCGCTGGAGGGGCAACTCTGGGCCTGACCCACCAACTGGGACGGTGTCACTTTCGTGACACCTTTCCGGGGATGATTCATGCGCTCGGGTAGCCGAGCGTAGGCTGCGCAGCGTGGCGTACACGGCGGTTGGAACAATGCTCCGCGGAGAGGCAACCGGTCCGGACACTACAGAATGCGACAGTGAGACGACCCAATGCGACTAACGGTGTTGGGTTGCGCCGGGAGCTTCCCCGGCCCGGACTCCCCCTGCTCGGCCTATCTGGTCGAGGCCGCGGGCTTCCGGCTCCTGGTCGACTTCGGCTCCGGGTCGCTGTCGACCCTCCAGCGTTACGTGGGGCTCCACGCTCCCGACGCCGTTCTCCTCACGCACCTGCATGGTGACCACTTCCTCGACGCCGCGCTCTACGTGGTGGTTCGCCGGTACGCCCCGGACGGCCCCTATCCGCCGCTGCCGGTGTACGGCCCGGCGGGCACACCGGAGCGGCTCGCCGCCCTGGACGGAGTGCAGGACCGCACCGTCGAGGACGTGTACCAGTTCTCTGCCCTGGCCCCGGGGACCTTCCCGATCGGCCCGCTGACCGTCACCGTCGACCGGGTCAACCACCCGATCGAGACGTACGGGGTCCGGCTGGAACACAACGGTCGGGTGCTCTGCTACTCCTCCGACACCGCCCCCTGTGATGCGCTACTCCAGCTGGCTCAGGGAGCCGACGTGTTTCTCTGCGAGGCGAGCTACCTCGACGGGGTGGACAACCCGCCGGATCTGCACCTGACCGGCGGGGAGGCCGGCGAAGTCGCCACCAAGGCCGGCGTCGGGCGGCTGCTGCTGACCCACCTCGTGGCGGCCTGGGGCAGCGAGGCGCACACCGTGGCGTCCGCCGGCGCTGCCTACGCCGGCCCGCTCGAAGTGGTCCGGCCCGGCGCGCGCTACGAGGTTTGACCGGCCCGGCGCGCGCTACGAGGTTTGACCGGCGCGGCGCGCGCTACGAGGTCTGACCGGCGCGGGCCGCCCGAGCTTCAGTGGGCCGAGCCGACCGGGACACCGCGGGGTGGCCCGCCCCTGCCACCACATAGGGTGCAGACATGGCGCGACCTGACGGGCGGCTGCCCGACCACCTCCGACCGGTGACCCTGACCCGCGGCTGGAGTACCCATCCCGAGGGCTCTGTGCTGGTGGAGTTCGGTGCCACCCGGGTGCTCTGCACCGCAAGCGTCACCGAGGGGGTGCCCCGCTGGCGCAAGGGTTCCGGGCTCGGCTGGGTCACCGCCGAGTACGCCATGGTGCCCCGTGCCACCAACACCCGCTCCGACCGGGAGAGCATCAAGGGGCGAGTCGGTGGGCGTACCCACGAAATCTCCCGGCTGATCGGTCGTAGCCTGCGCGCGTCGATCGACCTCAAGGCACTGGGCGAGAATTCCATCGTGCTCGACTGCGACGTGCTCCAGGCCGATGGCGGCACCCGTACCGCCGCGATCACCGGCGCGTACGTGGCACTGCATGATGCGGTGACCTGGCTCGCCACCCGCCGTTCCCTCGTCGGTCGGCCGGAGACGGTGATGCACCGCTCGGTGGCGGCCGTGAGCGTCGGCGTGGTCGCCGGTGAGCCGCGGCTGGATCTCAACTACGCCGAGGACGCGTCCGCCGAGGTCGACCTGAACGTGGTCTGCACCGGCACGGGTGACTTCGTTGAGGTGCAGGGCACCGGTGAGGCCGGCGTCTTCAGCCGCGGACAGCTCGACGCCCTGCTCGACCTGGCCGTCGCCGGCTGCGTGGAGTTGGCCGAAGCCCAGCGGAAGGCGCTCTCGTGAGGGCGGGTCCGCTGCTGGGTCCCGCGGTCGTGAACGAAGGTGTTTCAGCATGAACAAGGTCCTGCTCGCCACCCGGAACCGGAAGAAGCTCATCGAGCTGCAGCGCATCCTCGACGGCGCCCTGGGCGCGCACCGGGTCGCACTGGTCGGCCTCGACGATGTCGAGGCCTATCCGGAGCTGCCGGAGACCGGCCTGACATTCGGTGAGAACGCGCTGATCAAGGCCCGGGAGGGGTGCCGGCGCACCGGGCTGCCCACCATCGCCGACGACTCCGGCCTGGCGGTGGAGGCGCTCAACGGCATGCCCGGTGTCTTCAGTGCCCGCTGGGCGGGCCAGCACGGAGATGACCATGCCAACCTTCAGCTGGTGCTGAACCAGATCGCCGACGTGCCGGACGAGCATCGGGGGGCATCCTTCGTCTGCACGGTGGCCCTGGCGCTGCCCGGCGGTAAGGAGCACCTGGTCGACGGCCGGCAGGCGGGTCGCCTGTTGCGGGAGCCGCACGGCGACGGTGGCTTCGGCTACGACCCGATCTTTCGGGGCGATGGGCAGGACCGGACGAACGCCGAGCTGACGCCGGCGGAGAAGGACGCGATCAGCCACCGCGGCAAGGCGCTGCGCGAACTGGCGAAGCTGGTCGCCAAGGTGCTGCCGCCGGCCTGACCTGCCGTGCTCGGGCCACGGCTACCGAACTCGGCAGCCGTTGCCCGGCACAGTCGAGCAGGTGGGTCAGGCCAGCGTCCCGACCTCGCGTTCGATCGCCGCCCGAAGCTCCGGGCCGGAAACCACCGCACGGGCGGTCTCCAGCACCGGCGCGAGGAAGATGTCCGGGCCGGGCTCCCCGGCGGCCCCGGCCAACGCGGCGATGGCAGCCCGTCCGGCCGGCGACGGTTGTAGCGGCGCCCGGAGCTGAAGCCCGCGGACCGCGGCGAGGAGCTCGACCGCGAGCAGACTGGTCAGGTTGTCCAGGACGGTCCGCAGCTTCTTGGTCGCTGCCCAGCCCATCGACACGTGGTCTTCCTGCATGCCGCTGGTGGGCAGGGAGTCCACCGAGGCGGGGGCGGCGAGTCGGCGGTTCTCCGCGACGATGCCGGCCGCCGTGTACTGGGCGATCATCAGCCCGGAGTTGACTCCGGCGTCGGGGGAGAGGAACGCCGGCAGGTCCCGCGAGCGGGTCACGTCGAGCAGCCGGTCCACCCGCCGCTCGGCGATCGCGCCGACCTCGGCAGCGGCGACGGCGAGGAAGTCCGCGGCGAAACCGAGCGGCGCGCCGTGGAAGTTCCCGGTCGACTCGACCCGCCCGTCCGGCAGGACCACCGGGTTGTCCACCACCGAGACCAGTTCCCGGCCCGCCACCTGCCGGGCGAAGTCCAGGGTGTCCCGGGCCGCGCCGGCGACCTGCGGCGCGCACCGCATCGAGTACGCGTCCTGCACCGCGTGCACCACGTCGTCGCGGTGTGACTCCATCACCGCCGAGCCCTGGAGCAGGCGGTGAATGTTCGCCGCCGAAATGGCCTGACCGGGGTGCGGCCGAATGGTGTGCAGCTCGGGCTGGAACGGCCGGTCCGAGCCGAGCATCGCCTCGATGGCCAGGGCGGCCGTCACGTCGGCCAGGGTGAACAGGTGCGCGGCGTCGTGGTTGGCCATCAGCAGCATGCCGAGCATGCCGTCGGTGCCGTTGATCAGCGCCAGTCCTTCCTTGGCGGCCAGCTCGATCGGCGTGAGACCGGCCCGGCGCAGCGCCTCGCCGGCCGGAATCCGATCACCGGCGGCGCCCAGCACCCAGCCTTCGCCGAGTAGCGCCAGCGCGCAGTGCGCCAGCGGCGCCAGATCCCCGGAGGCCCCCAGCGACCCGTGCTCGGGCACCCACGGGGTGACATCGTGGTTGAGTAGGTCCACCAGTGCGGTGGCGACCAGCGGCCGGACCCCGGAGCGGCCGAACGCGAGGGAACGGACGCGCAGCAGCATCATCGCCCGCACCACCTCGCGGGGCATGGCGGTCCCCACCCCGGCGGCGTGTGAACGGATCAGCGCGTGCTGTAGCTCCGCCCGTCGCTGCGGGGCGACGAAGGTGTTGGCGAGGGCTCCGAAGCCGGTGCTCACGCCGTACACCGGCTGGCCGGCGGCCTCGATCCCGTCCACGACGGACCGGCTGGCGGCCATCGCGTCGATCGTCGCCGGGTCGAGAACGACTTTGGCGTTGCCGCGGGCTACGGCGAGCACGTCGGCGGGGGTGACCCCGGTTGGTTGAATGACTACGGTCGACATTGCGGTACTCCGTTGTGCAGGACCTGGCGGATCAGTGGGACCCCCGGCCGGTAGGCCAGGTGCAGGTGGGACGGGGCGTCGAGGATCATCAGGTCGGCCCGGGCGCCGGGCGCCAGCCGGCCCACGTCGCTGCGGCGCAGCGCCGCGGCGCCGCCGGCGGTCGCCGCCCAGACCGCCTCGGAAGGGCTCATCCGCATCTCCCGTACGGCCAGCGCGATGCAGAACGGCACCGACGAGGTGTACGACGACCCGGGGTTGCAGTCGGTGGCCAGCGCCACGGTCACGCCCGCGTCGAGCAGCCGCCGGGCGTCCGGGTAGGGCGAGCGGGTGGAGAACTCCGCCCCCGGCAACAGCGTGGCAACGGTCGTTCCGTCGGCCCCGACGAGCGCGTCGACGTCGGCGCCGGTGAGGTGGGTGCAGTGGTCAACGCTGGCGACCCCCAGCTCCACTCCGAGCTGGACCCCCGGGCCCGGACCAAGCTGGTTGGCGTGCAGCCGGGTGCCCAGCCCGGCGGCCTGCCCGCGGGTCAGGATCGCGCGGGTGTGGTCGGCGTCGAAGGCGCCCCGCTCACAGAAGACGTCCACCCAGCGGGCGTACGGCGCGGCGGCGGTGAGCATCGGGCCGCAGACCAGGTCGACGTAGTCGTCCGGCCGGTCGGCGTACTCGACGGGGACGAGGTGCGCCCCGAGGAAGGTGGTCTCCGAGCTCACCTCGGCGGCGATTCGCAGCGAGCGGGCCTCGTCGTCGACGGTGAGGCCGTACCCGCTCTTGATCTCGATGGTGGTGGTGCCTTGCCGCAGTGCCTCCGCGCGTAGCCGGCGGGCCGTGGCGCGTAGCTCGTCGTCGGTGGCGGCCCGGGTCGCGCCGACCGTGGTGCGGATACCGCCACCGGTGTACGGCTCGCCGGCCATCCGGGCGGCGAACTCGACCGCCCGGTCCCCGGCGAAGACCAGGTGGGCGTGGCTGTCCACGAAGCCGGGCAGCACGGCCGCTGACTCGGCGTCGATGCGTTGGTCGGCGGCGGGCGCCTCCCGGCTCGACCCGATCCAGGCCACCACGCCGTCCTCGACGAGCACGGCGGCGTCGCGGCGGATGCCCAGCGGCCCCTCCCCGGCGGCCGTGTTGGTGACCAGTTCTCCGATGTTCTCCAGCAGCAGGCTACTCATGGCGTTCCGGTCACCTCCGCGATCGACGTGGCCAGCTCGGTGGGGACGTCAACGGTGCAGTGCCGTCCGTCCTGCACCACCACCTGGCCATCCACCACCACCTGGTGGACATCCCCCGCGGTGGCGGCGAAGAACGCACCGGCTGCCGGTACCCCCGCGGTCCGCGGGCTGTCCAGCCGGAGGGTGACCAGGTCGGCCCGGCCGCCCACGGCCAGCCGGCCGGCGTCGCCCCAGCCGAGGGCGGCGTGCCCGGTGGAGGTGGCCGCGGTGACCAGCTCACCGACGGTGAAGTGACCGCGCTGCCGGGTACGCAGCCGCTCGTCCAGCTCCACCGCGCGCGCCTCCTCGAAGAGGTCCACCACCGCGTGACTGTCGCTGCCGAGACTCAGTGGGCTGCCGGCGTTGGCCATCCGGCGGGCCGGTCCGATCCCGTCGGCGAGGTCCCGCTCGGTGGTGGGGCAGAGGCAGACCCCGGTGCGGCTCTCCCCGAGCAGGACCACGTCCGAGCTGGTGGGGTGGGTGGCGTGCACGGCGGTGGTGTGCTGGTCGAGAACTCCCCGGTCGGCCAGCAGCCGGGTGGGGGTGCAGCCGTGTGCGGTCCGGCAGGCGTCGTTCTCGGCCGGCTGCTCGGAGAGGTGCAGGTGTAGCGGGACGCCCCGCTCCCGCGCCGCACCGGCCACCGTCGCCAGCTGGTCGGCGGGCACGGCGCGCACCGAGTGGATCGCCGTGCCCAGCCGCACGTGCGCGTCGGTGGGGCGCAACGCCGCCGCCCGCTCCGCCCAGCGCAGGGCGTCACCGTCGCCGAAGCGGCGCTGCGGCCCGGCCAGCGGGTCGCCGGCCACGGTGGCGGTCAGGTAGCAGGCGTCCAGCAGGGTCAGCCGGATCCCGGCTTGCGTCGCCGCCTCTATCAGGGCGGCCCCCATCGCGTTCGGGTCGTCGTACGGGGTGCCGTCCGGGCTGTGGTGCAGGTAGTGGAACTCGCCGACGCAGGTGATTCCGGCCAGCGCCATCTCCGCGTACGCGGCGCGGGCGAGCGCAAGATAGCTCTCCGGGTCCAGCCGGGCGGCCACCTCGTACATCCGGTCCCGCCAGGTCCAGAAGTCGCCGCGACCGCCGTGGGTGCGGCCACGCAACGCGCGGTGGAAGGCGTGCGAGTGCGCGTTGGCCAGCCCCGGCAGGGTCAGCCCGGGCAGGCGGACCGCGTCGGCGAGGACCTCGACCCCGGTGGTCGGCCGACCATCGGC
Source organism: Salinispora fenicalii (assembly GCF_000514815.1). Taxonomy (GTDB): domain Bacteria; phylum Actinomycetota; class Actinomycetes; order Mycobacteriales; family Micromonosporaceae; genus Micromonospora; species Micromonospora fenicalii. The sequence continues at coordinate 276,194 of NZ_AZWQ01000008.1, read as the reverse complement.
GGCCAGCGGGGTGACCCCGGTGATCCGGCCGTCAGCGGTCTCGATCAGCACGTCCGGGGTCGGCTCGGGCTGCTCGGGTAGCCATGCGTACTCAGCGAGCCAGCGGGTCACGTCAGCTCCTCCAGCGTGGCGGCGAGGGCTCGCACCCCGGCCGCGCAGTCGTCGTCGTTCGCCGACTCCGCGGGGGAGTGTGACACCCCGGTGGGGTTGCGGACGAAGAGCATCGCGGTGGGCAGGTGCCCGGCCAACACGCCGGCGTCGTGCCCGGCCCCGGTCGGCAGCACCGGCGCGTCGAGCAGCCGGGCGAGCCGGTCGGCCAGCCCGCCGTCGAACGCGACGAGGGGCGTGGCCGACTCCTCGGTCAGCCGCAACCCGGTGCCGTCGCGTTGGGCCCGCTCGGCGGCCCGGTCGTGGACCGCCTCGACCAGCCCGGCGAGGGTCTCCGGCTCGGCCGCGCGGGCGTCCAGCCAGCCGGTCACCGCAGAGGGGATGGCGTTGGTGGCGTTCGGCTCCACCCGTACCCGGCCGACCGTGGCGTGCGCGCCGAGCCGCCGGGCCTCCTTGTTGGCGGCGAGCACCGTGAACGCGTACGTGAGCATCGGGTCGCGGCGGTCCATCATCCGGGTCGTACCCGCGTGGTTGCCCTCGCCGGTGAAGTCGAAACGCCACCGGCCGTGCGGCCAGATCGCGCTGGCGACGGCGACCGGCGCGGCCTGTTCGACCAGGGCCCGGCCCTGCTCGACGTGGAGCTCGACGAAGGCGGCGAAGCGGCCGAGTAGCTCCGGTCGGGCACCGGCCGGCGGGCCGCCCAGCGCCTCGGCGAAGCTCACCCCGGCCGGGTCGCGCAGCTCGGCCGCCCGCTCGGCCGGCAGCGCGCCGGAGAGCAGACGAGACCCCAGACACGGTACGCCGAACCGGGCCCCCTCCTCCTCCACGAAGGCCGCGACCGCGATTGGCCGGGTGGGGGTGGTGCCGGCGGCGCGGAGCTCGTCCACGGCGAGGAAGGCGCTGACGATGCCGAGCGGCCCGTCGTACGCCCCGCCGTGCGGTACCGAGTCGAAGTGGCTGCCGGTGAGCACCGCGTTCCCCGCCTCCGGGGCGCCCCACCAGGCGAAGAGGTTGCCGTTGCCGTCGTCGGTCACCGGCATGTCGCGCTGGTCGGCCTGGGCCCGGAACCACTCCCGCAGCCGCAGCTCCGGGTCGGTCAGCGCGTACCGCAGGTACCCGCCGCTACGATCGTCCCGGCCGATCGACGCGATCTCGTCCCAGAGCCGCCGGAACTTGCGCGGAAGGGAGCCTTCCACCACCGGATGGGTCAACACGGAGCTCTCCTTACGCCTTCGCCATCGGGATCTGCAGGCCGGTCCGCTCGGCGACCTGCCGGGCATCGTCGTAGCCGGCGTCAACGTGCCGTACGACGCCCATCGCCGGGTCGTTGGTGAGGACTCGTTCGATCTTCTGCCCGGCGAGGGCGCTGCCGTCGGCGACGCAGACCTGGCCGGCGTGGATGGAGCGGCCGATCCCGACCCCGCCACCGTGGTGGAGGGAGACCCAGGAGGCCCCGCTGGCGGTGTTTACCAGAGCGTTGAGCAGTGGCCAGTCGGCGATCGCGTCGGAGCCGTCGGCCATCGCCTCGGTCTCCCGGTACGGGCTGGCGACGCTACCGCAGTCCAGGTGATCCCGACCGATGACCACCGGCGCGGAGAGCTCTCCGGCGGCGACCATCTCGTTGAACCGTACCCCGGCCCGGTCCCGTTCGCCGTAGCCAAGCCAGCAGATCCGGGCCGGCAGCCCCTGGAACGCCACCCGGTCGCCGGCCATCCGGATCCAGCGGGCCAGCTGCTCGTTCTCCGGGAAGAGTTCGAGGATCGCCCGGTCGGTGGCGGCGATGTCGGCCGGGTCGCCGGAGAGCGCCGCCCACCGGAACGGGCCCTTGCCCTCGCAGAACAGCGGCCGGATGTAGGCGGGGACGAAGCCCGGGAAGTCGAAGGCGCGCGAGTAGCCGCCGAGCTGCGCCTCGCCGCGGATCGAGTTGCCGTAGTCGAAGACCTCGGCGCCCGCGTCGAGGAAGCCCACCATCGCCTCGACGTGTCGGGCCATCGACGCGCGGGCCCGGTCGGTGAACTCGGCCGGCTTGGCCGCCGCGTAGTCGCGGGCGTCGGCCAACTCCACCCCCTCCGGCAGGTACGACAGCGGGTCGTGGGCGCTGGTCTGGTCGGTGACCACGTCCACCGGGACGCCGCGGCGCAGCAGCTCGGGGAAGATGGTGGCCGCGTTGCCGACCACGCCGATGCTGCGCGCCCGCCGCTCGTCGCGGGCGGCGGTTGCCCGCTGCACCGCGTCGTCGAGTGAGTCGGCGACCTCGTCCAGGTAGCGCTCGCGTACCCGGCGTTCGAGGCGGGAGCGGTCGACGTCCACGATCAGGCAGGTGCCGCCGTTCATGGTCACGGCGAGCGGCTGGGCCCCGCCCATCCCACCGCAGCCGGCGGTCAGCGTCAGCGTGCCGGCCAGCGACCCGCCGAACCGCTTCGCGGCGACGGCCGCGAACGTCTCGTAGGTGCCCTGGAGGATGCCCTGGGTGCCGATGTAGATCCACGACCCGGCGGTCATCTGCCCGTACATGGTCAGGCCGAGCTGCTCCAGCCGGCGGAACTCCGGCCAGGTGGCCCAGTCGCCGACCAGGTTGGAGTTGGCCAGCAGCACCCGTGGCGCCCACTCGTGGGTCCGCATCACCGCGACCGGTCGGCCCGACTGCACCAGCATCGTCTCGTCGTCGCGCAGCTCGGTGAGGGTGTTCAACAGCGCGCGGTACGACGGCCAATCCCGCGCGGCCTTCCCGGTCCCGCCGTAGACGACCAGGTCTTCGGGGCGTTCGGCCACCTCCGGGTCGAGGTTGTTCATGAGCATCCGCCGTGCGGCTTCCTGGGGCCAGCCTCGGGCGGTGAGGGTGGTGCCGCGCGCGGCGCGGATCGGCTGGGTCATGAGGAACCTCCTAACCGAGGAACAACTGACGACGGGCGGCGGAGGCTTCGAACGCCTCCAACCGCCGTTGGGTTTGTACGGGTGCGGCGTCACAGATCGCCTGGAGTAGCACCATGGCCAGGGTCATCGGTGCGGTGTGTAGGTCGAACACGAGCTGTGCGCCGACGGCGGCGGGAAGCACCACGTCGGCGTACTCACCGGCCGGGCTGACCGGCGAGTCGGTGATGGCGATGACGGTCAGGCCCGCCGTCCGGGCCTCCCGCAGGGCGTCGAGGGCTTCCCGGGGGTAGCGGGGCAGCACGAGGGCGAGCAGGGCGGTCGCGCCGGCCTCGGCGGCCTGTTCGATCCGGTCGGTGAGCAGGCTGCCGCCGTCGTCGAGGACGCGCACGTCGGGGAGCACCTTGGCGGCGAAGTACGCGAAGTAGGCGGCCAGCGGCGCGGCGGCGCGGAGGCCGAGCACCGGCAGCGGGTGGCTGGCGGCGAGGAGCCGGCCGGCGGCGGCGACGCGGTCCCGATCGGCGAACTGGTCGGCGAGCCGGTCCAGGTTCTCGATTTCGGCGCGTACCGCCTGCTGGAGTTCGTTGTTCGAGTTCGGTCGTTCGCCGCGGGGTGCCGCGGTCAGCTCCCGGAGGCGGCGGCGCAGGGCGGGGTAGCCGTCGTGGCCGAGGGCCATCGCGAAGCGGGTCACCGAGGGTTGACTCACCCCGGCCAGCTCGGCGACCTCCGCCGCCGACAGGTACGCCACCGCCGGGCCCTGCTGGACGAGGCAGTGCGCGATCCGTCGCTGCGTCGGGGTGAGCCGAACCCCTCGGAACAGGTCCAGCACCCGGTCACCCGGGGGCACGACGGATCCTTCATTCACGTTTCGACCCTATGCATAGAAACTTTCATCGGCAACCGGACCGCTGCGGCCGGTGCCGGCGGGGTGCGAGTGGCAGGGTGGGTCGATGCGGCTGAGCGCTATTCACACCTACCCCGTCAAAGGGTGTCGGCGGCGGGACCACGATGCCGCCCCGGTGCTGCCCTGGGGCCTGGCCGACGACCGGCGCTGGATGCTCGTTGACGCGGCGGGCGTCGGCATCACCCAACGCGAGGCCAGCAGCCTCGTCGCGCTGCGCGCGGTGGCCCGAGCCGGCGGGCTCACCCTGCGTGCCGCCGGCCACCCCGACCTCGACGTCGCGGAGCCGGTGGACGGTGCCCCGATCGCCGTGCGCACCTTCCGCAGCCGCAAGCTGGATGTGTGGGCGCACGCTGCCGGTCCGGCCGCCGAGACCTGGGTCAGCCACTTCCTCAGCCGCCCGGCCCGCCTGGTGTGGCTGGCCCGGCCGGCCCGCCACATCCCCGCCGCCGACTGCGAGCATGACCCAGGTGACCAGGTCACCTTCGCCGACGAGGCGCCGATCCTGCTGGCCAGCACCGCCTCGCTCGACGCGCTCAACGGGTGGCTGGCCGAGGCCGGCGAGCCGCCGGTGCCGATGACCCGTTTCCGCCCGAACCTGGTGGTCACCGGAGCGCCGGCCTGGGCGGAGGACGACTGGGCCGGCCGCCCGGTACGCATCGGTGGTGTCACCTTCCGCGCCGCTGGCCCGGTGGGTCGCTGCGTGGTCACCACCACCGACCAGGAGACCGGGGTCCGGGGGAAGGAGCCGCTGGTTACCCTCGGCCGCTACCGCAACGTGCGGCAGAAACTCCTCTTTGGGCTGCACCTGGTGCCCGTCGAGACCGGCCGGCTCGCCGTCGGTGACGAGGTCGTGCCCGCCGACTGACCGCAGCGGGTCAGGCCGGGCCGCTGATCACCCGGGCCGCCGTCGCTCACCCCGAGGGCGTCGCGCGTCGCTCGGGCCGGTCCGCGCTCAGGTCGAGCCACATGTGGAGCTCGTCCCGATCATCTCCCGCCGCCACCCGAAGTGCGCCCGGCAACCGCCCCACCTCGCGGTAGCCGAGGCGCCGGTAGAAACGGTCCAGCCCCAACCCGTCCCGGACGGTGACCTGGAGCGCGGCGAGCCCCCACCGGCGGCCGATCCGCTCCGCCGCGCGCATCAGCTCCAGGCCGTAGCCCTCACCCTGACAGCCCGGGTGAACCATGACCCGGGTCAGGACCCGGTAGTGGGTCTTCAGGTGAAACCGGTTGTCGGTGAAAATCACCATCGCGACGAGCCGGTCGCCGGCGTAGCCGAGGAGCAGCCGGTCCGGGCCGTCGGCGATCGCCGCGAGGGTCGGGTCGGCGATGGTCCGCACCTCGGCGGCGGATACCGGCGCGACGAAGCCCACCGCGCCACCGGCGTTGGTGACGTCGACCCAGAGCGCGACGATCTCCGCGCGGAGCTCGGGCGTCAGGTCGGGGTCGAGCACGAACCGGAGGGCCACGCCGCTCATCCTGACCGGTCGGGTCGGGCCGCCGCCCGAGAAAGTGACGAGCCCGACGGGGCGAATCCGGTTAGGGTCCGCCCATGATCGAAGAGCTGCCACCGTTCGAGTTCGCCTTCCCCGGTCCGTTGCGGGACAAGCTGGTCGCCCTGGTGCTCGCGGGAACCAAGACCACCACGACCGGCCTGCGCCAGGACTACGAGATCGAAGGGGAAGCGCTGCCGGTCGCGGGTACCCGGGCGGCGGTGATCGATTCTGCTGGTCGCCGGGTGGCCGTGATCGAGCTGACCGAGGTGCGGGTCAGCCGGCTCGGCGACGTGGACCTGGACCACGCCCGGGATGAGGGCGAGGGGGACGACTCGGTCGCCGCCTGGCGAGCGGGGCACGAGAAGTACTGGCACGGGGCGGACTACCGAGGGTGGATCGGCGATCCGGACTTCACCGTGGACGACGACACGCTGGCCGTGCTGGAGCGATTTCGGCTGGTGCAAACCCTCTGAGTGGTGCGGGAGGGGGGACTCGAACCCCCACGTCCTCTCGGACACAGGCTCCTAAGACCTGCGCGGCTGCCAATTACGCCACTCCCGCTTGCGGGAAGAGTCTAGAGCCTCCGGTGGCGGGCCCGCGCCCCGCCCGGTGGTCAGCTCGGCGTGCCGGCGCCGACCAGCCAGGGACGTGGGGGCGCGGCCCGGCGGCCGTCGTCAGTCCAGGCCGAGATCGCGACGGAGTTTGGCAACGTGGCCGGTCGCCCGGACGTTGTAGAACGCCTGCTCAATGCGCCCGTCTGCGTCGATGACGAACGTCGAGCGGATGACCCCGGTGACCGTCCTGCCGTACGACTGCTTCTCGCCGTACGCCCCGTACGCGGCGAGCACCGCCCGGTCGGTGTCGGAGATGAGGGGGAACGTGATGGCGTCCCGCTCGCGGAATTTGGCCAGCTTCTCCGGCTTGTCCGGGGAGATGCCGACCACCTCGTAGCCGGCGGCCTGGAGCGAGGCGAGGGAGTCGCGGAAGTCGCAGGCCTGCTTGGTGCAGCCGGGGGTCATCGCGGCCGGGTAGGCGTAGAGCAGCACCTTGCGGCCGCGGAGGTCGGCCAGCGCGAGCTGGTCGCCGCTGTCGGTGGGGAGGGTGAAGTCGGGGGCGGTGTCGCCGGGGGAGAGGCGGGCAGGCGCGGTCATGGCTGCGACCCTACCGCCGCACCAGCTCCCGGTTCGCTTCGGTGACTCGGTGGCGTGGCGCTCGGCGCTCCGGCGAGGAGCGCGTCGGTCGGCGACCTCGTTCCCCCCTGGCAGCGGCGGCGACGTGACCGAGGTCATCTCTTGTTGCCAAGGATTGGCAATAGCCTAGTTCTCCTAATAGCCTGTTGCGGTGGCGTGGACAGACCCGCCGGACACGTGGGGAGGTCGCGTGGAGCACCTGGCGATGCACATCTCCAACGGGATCATTGATGGTCCCGTCGCCGCGATCTTCGCGGTGATCGCACTGGCGGCGATGGCGCTCTGCGTCCAGCGTGGCCGACAACACCTGGACGATCGGCTGGCACCGATGGCCGGCCTGGTCGCCGCCTTCATCTTCGCCGTGCAGATGATCAACTTTCCGATCTTCACCGCCGGAATCAGCGGCCACCTGCTCGGTGGTGCGCTCGCCGCGCTGCTGGTGGGGCCGTGGGTCGGTGCCCTCTGCGTGGCCGTCGTGCTGACCGTGCAGGCGTTGGTCTTTGGCGACGGCGGCGTGGCGATGCTCGGCCTCAACATTACCAACCTGGCGATCATCGGCACCGCCGCCGCGTACCTGCTGATCGTCGCGCTGCTGCGGGTGCTGCCACGTACGCCGGCCGGGCTCGCCGTGACGGCGTTCGTCTCGGCGCTGGTCAGCGTCGTGGCGGCGGCGATGGGCTTCGTCCTGCAGTACCAGCTCGGTGGCGCCGTCGACCTCGGCGACAACATCGCCGGCCTGGCCGGCACGATCGCCGGCACGCACCTGCTGATCGGCATCGGTGAGGGCCTGATCACCGCGATGACGGTGCTGACCGTCGCGAAAACCCGACCCGACCTCGTGTACGCGCTGCGCGCCCGCGGACCGGTCGCGTCAACCCCCATCCCGGCTGTTGGAGGTGCCCGGTGAGGAAACGGACCTGGGGCTTCATCGCCAGCGGACTGCTGGTCTCCCTGCTGCTGGCCGGGGTGGTGAGCGGCTTCGCGTCGGCCGACCCGGACGGGCTGGAGTCCGCGCTGCGGGAGGGCTGCACCGTTGACGCGGAGGGTGCGGTCACCGGCGGTGACTGTCCGGCGCAGCGGGAACAGGAGCACGAGATCGGCGGTCCGCTGGCCGACTACGGCGTCACCGGCATCGCCGACGACGCCCTCGCCACCGGGCTCTCCGGCGTCGTCGGCGTGCTGCTGACCTTCGCCCTGGCCGGGGGCGGGTTCTGGCTGGTCCGTCGCCGGGCCGGGCAGCAAACCACCGGGGATGGGGACGGGGCGGCGCAGCCGACCTCCGCCGCCGGAGTGGGCTGAGGAGCGGGCCGTGGGCGCCGGGCACACCCAGCTGCTCTACCACTGCTCCGACTCGCCGGTGCACCGGCTGCCCCCCGAGGTGAAGATCGCGGCGATGGTGGCCTTCACCCTCGCCGTGGTCGCCACCCCCCGGGAGGCGCTCTGGGCCTTCGGCGGCTACGCCGTACTGGTGGCGGTGGTCACGGCGGTGGCCCGGGTCCGGCCCGGCTGGCTGCTGCGCCGGTCGCTGATCGAGCTGCCGTTCGTGCTGTTCGCGTTCGCCCTGCCGTTCCTCGGTGCGGGCGAGCGGACCGAACTCCTCGGCCTGTCGGTCTCCGTGGACGGGCTGTACGGGGCGTGGAACGTCCTCGCCAAGGGCACCCTGGGCGTCCTGGCGTCGCTGCTGCTGGCCGCGACCACCACCACCCGGGACCTGATCATCGGGTTGGACCGGCTGCGCTGCCCGCAGCTGCTCACCCAGATCGCCGCCTTCATGCTGCGCTACCTGGAAGTGCTGGTCGGCGAGGTCCGGCGGATGCGGGTGGCCCGCCTGTCCCGGGGAGACGATCCGCGCTTCGTGTGGCAGCTGCGGGGGTTCGCGATCGGGGTCGGGGCGCTGTTCCTTCGCGCCTACGAGCGGGGGGAGCGGGTGTACCTGGCGATGCTGTCCCGCGGCTACACCGGGCGGATGCCCCAGGTGTGGCAGGGCGCGGAGGCGGCGACCAGCGGGCAGTGGCTGGTGGCCTCGACCGTTCCCGCCGTAGCGGCCGGCGTCGCCGCCACCGCCTTGGTCCTGACATGATCGGAGCGTGCAGCCGATGACGCCTCCCAGCCTCGACGTGCACGACGTGCACTACGCCTACCCGGACGGGCATGCGGCGCTGCGCGGCGTGGAGCTGACCGTGCCCCGCGGTGACCGGGTGGCGCTGCTCGGGCCGAACGGCGCCGGGAAGACCACCCTGGTGCTGCACCTCAACGGCATCCTCAACCCCACCGCGGGAAGTGTGACCGTCGGCGGGCTGACCGTCCGCCCGGACCGGTCGACCCTGGCCGAGGTGCGCCGGCGGGTGGGCATCGTCTTCCAGGACCCGGACGACCAGCTCTTCCTGCCCACCGTCGCCGAGGATGTGGCGTTCGGCCCGGCCAACCTGGGGCTACGTGGCGCCGAGCTGACGACCCGGGTGGACGAGGCGCTCGCCGCGGTCGGGATGAGCGAGCACCGGGACCGCGCCCCGCACCACCTGTCGTTCGGGCAGCGTCGCCGGGTCGCGGTGGCGACCGTGCTCGCCATGCACCCGGAGATCCTGGTGCTGGACGAGCCGTCGTCCAACCTTGACCCGGCCGCCCGGCGCGAACTGGCCGAGATCCTGCGGGCCCTGCCGGTGACCCTGCTGATGGTCACCCACGATCTGCCGTACGCGTCGGAGCTGTGTGAACGCTCGGTCATCCTGGACGCTGGCCGGCTCGTCGCCGACGGACCCACCGGGGAGATCCTGGCAGACGAGGCGCTGCTCGCCCGGCACCGCCTCGAACTGCCCTACGGATTCACGCCCCGTCCGACGCCCCGCTGACCTGAGAACGGATCAGCTGGCGGCCTCCACCGCGGCCCGGATGTTCTCCGGCGACGTCCAGTCGGCGACCGGCTCCCCGTTGACCAGGACCGTCGGCGTACCGGAGACGTTCGCCCGGCTGGACTCCTCGGTCACGTGTTTGGTCCAGGACAGATAGGTGCCGTCCTTGACGCAGGAGCCGAAGCTGTCCCGGTCCAGCCCGACGCCGACCCCGAGGTCGATCAGCTCGTCGTTGTTGAACTGGGCGCCGTCCTCGGCCGGCTGTTGCACGAAGAGCGCCTCGCTGAACTCGCGGAATTTCCCACCGGCCGAGGCACAGCCCGCGGCGGCGGAGGAGCGGGTCGAGTACTGGGTGGTGGAGCGACTGTCCAGGATCGCCACCGGGTGGAAGACCACCTGCGCCTTGCCCTCGTCCGCGAGCTGGTCAACTGTCTCGCCGCTGATCTCCTGGAACTGCTTGCAGGCCGGGCAGAGGTAGTCCTCGTACAGGTCGATGGTGACCGGCCCGGAGCCGTACACGATGCCGGTGCCGGCCTCGTTGGCGCCCGGCGGCGGGGTGAACTCGCCGGCGCGCTGCTCGGAGTAGACGGCCCAGCCGACGAAGCCGGCGATCACCAGCACGAAGACGGCGGTCACCGACACCCACAGCGTCCGCTTGCGCCGCTGCTCCCGGGCCAGTTGCTCCCGGACCACCCGGGCGGCCTCCTTGCGGCCCTTCCGACTACTCATCCTTGTCCTCCACTGCGCGTTCGCCCAGCAACCAGCCGTCCACCGAGAACGGGGTGCGGGGCCAGATCAACAGGAACCCGGCCAACGCCAGGAATCCCAGGTCCCGGAGGATTTCCGGGAGGTAGCTCGGGGCCTGCCCCGGGGCCAGCTCGCCGCCGATGCCGAAGCAGCCGCAGTCGATGCTCAACCCGCGCGTCCACGCCGAGATGATGCCGGCGATGAAGACCAGCAGCAGCGCCACCGACACCCCGGCGGTCAGCCGGGTCGCCAACCCGATCAGCACGAGTACGCCGAGGGCCAGCTCAAGGAAGGGCAGCGCGGCGCCGATCACGGCCGACACGTCGTACGAGAAGATCTGGTACGCGTTGACCGCTCGGCCGGAGGCGGCGAGATCCCCAACCTTGGCGGCGCCGGCGAGAAGCCAGACCGCGGCCAGGCCGAGCCGGACGGCGAGTCCGATCCAGGGGCGGACGACTGGCCAACGGAGGAAGCGGCTACTCGAACTGGTCACGCTCATGTGGTCGCTCCTCGCCCCCGGCAAGTTCCCGCACTCAGCCGATCCACGCTACGCCAACGGCGGGACCAGCGGATGCGGTGTCACGCGGGGTCAGGATCATGACAGTTCAGGCTACGCGGAGCGAGCTGGGACGGTAGGGACCTTTGCCCCTAGGTGGGGTTTGCCACGCCGGGAACTTTTCCGGGGCGACGTCCGACTACCCACTCATGAGCGGTGAGGGGCGGCCCGGTCACGGGTCTCCCGCCGACCCAGGTCCGGTTGGGCATCAGAGAGCATTCTGGGCGAGCATGACCGGCATGAGTGTCGTCCTCCGCCGCTGGACCGCCCGGCTCACCGCTGCTGGTGGTCTCCTGATCGCCCTCGTTGCCCTACTGGTGGCCCCCGCCGGCCCGGCCAGCGCCCACGCGGTGCTGGTGAGTAGCAGCCCGGCCTCGTCGGCGGTGGTGCCGGACGCACCCACCGAGGTGGTCCTCACCTTCAGTGAGTCGGTCCGCAAGGTACCCGGCAAGATCCGGGTCATCGCGCCGGACGGGTCGCGGGCGGATCGGGGCGAGCCCAGCTTCGACGGTACCGTCGTCGCGATTCCGGTCGACCCGAACTCCGGTCGCGGCACCTACCTGGTCAGCTTTCGGGTGATCTCGGCAGACAGTCATCCGGTCTCCGGCGCCTTCACCTACTCCGTCGGGGCCCCGTCGACACCCCCGGTCGACACCGGCAGCGACAGCCGCGCCGACCCGGTGGTGAGTGTCGGTATCAAGGTTGGCAAGTATCTCGGCTACGTCGGCCTGCTGCTCCTGGTCGGCCCGGTGCTGGTCCTCACCCTGCTCTGGCCCCGCCGGCTGTCCCGTCGCGGCCCGGCCCGGTTGGCGTGGACCGGTCTGGGCCTGCTGGCGTTCGCCACCCTGGCGACGGGCTGGCTCCAGATTCCCTACACCAACGGTGGCGGCGTCTTCGACGTCACCGGTGCGGGCCTGAGTACGGTGCTGGGTAGCGCCTTCGGCGCCGCGCATCTGGTCCGGCTGGGCCTCCTCGCGGCGGCGGCGTTCGTGCTCCGGCCGGTGCTGGCCGGCCCGGTCGGCCGGACCGACCTGGTGATACTGGGCCTCCTCGGCGGTGCGGCCCTGCTGACCTGGCCCCTCTCCGGTCATCCGGCGGTCTCCCCGGCTCCGGTGGTCTCGGTCGTGGTCGACGCGGTGCACCTGGGCGGCATGGCGGTCTGGCTCGGCGGGCTGGCGATGCTCGTCGGTTTCCTGCTACGCCAGGCCGATGAGGGGGAGCTGGCCGCGATCCTGCCGATCTGGTCCCGCTGGGCGGCGCTCTCCGTCTCCGCGCTGCTCGTCGCCGGGGTCGTACAGGCGCTGATCGAGGTCGCCTCCCTCACGGCCCTCGTCGACACCCCGTACGGTCGGCTGCTTCTTGGCAAGATCGGGCTCTTCGTTCTGGTGGTCGCGGTGGCCGCCTATTCTCGGACACTGGTGCGTCGGCGTACGGCGCCCGAGCGGCCCGCGCCGGTGCGGCGGGCGATCATGGTCGAGCTGGCGATCACCGCCGTGCTGCTCGGGCTGGCGGCGGCGCTGGTCCAGACCACTCCGGCGCGGACCGCGGTCGCCGACACCGCCCAGTCCAACAGCGGCTACTTCTCGACGACCCTGACCAGTTCGTTGTACTCGTTGCAGGTCGAGATGGACCCGGCCAAGCGCGGCAACAACTCGGTCCACTTCTACGCCTACACCCCGGACAACCGACCCCAGCCGGTGGCGGAGTGGCGGGCCACCGTCGCGCTGCCGGCGGCGGGAATCGAACCGATCGAGGTGCCGTTGCTGCCACTGACCGACAACCACGCGACCGGCGAGATCAACCTGCCCGCGTCCGGGGATTGGCAGCTGCGGGTGACCGTCCGCACGTCTGAGATCGACCAGGCCACGGTGGCGACCACCGTGGCCGTCAAGTAGGAAAGGGTTCCACTTCATGATCCGTCACCGGCGCAGCTCCGCCATCGCCCTCCTCGCGCTCGGCGCGGTCGCCGCAGCCGTGTTCGGCTCCGCCGGGGCCGCCTCGGCGCACATCACGGTCGACCCGAAGGAGGCAACCCAGGGCGGGTACGGCCGGTTTGCCTTCCGGGTGCCGAACGAGAGTGACACCGAGTCCACCACCAAGGTGGAGGTCTTCCTGCCGGAGAACGCCCCGCTCGGATCGGTCTCGACGATGCTGGTCCCGGGCTGGACGGCGGTGGTGGAGAAGCGCACGCTCGACGAGCCGGTGGAGGTACACGGCAGCCAGATCACCGAGGCGGTAGCGAAGATCACCTGGACGGCGCAGCCCGAGGCCGGTATCGGGCCGGGCATGTTCCAGGAGTTCCCGGTCTCGGTGGGGCCGTTGCCCACGGTTGACACGATGGTCTTCAAGTCGCTGCAGACGTACTCGGACGGTGCGGTCGTGCGCTGGATCGACGAGCCGACCGCCGATGGCGTGGAGCCGGCGGCGCCGGCCCCGGTGCTGGAGCTGGCCGCCGCCGAGGACGCCGATTCGGCGGCAGCCCAGGACGGGACGCCGGCCACGGCGGATGACGAGGCTGCGGATGACGCGGCGGCGGGGGACGGGCTGGCCGTCGGTCTCGGCGTCGCCGGCCTGGTCGCCGGCGTGGGCGGCCTGGTGCTGGGTGGGCTGGCCTTCACCCGGTCCCGGCGCGAGCCCGCACCGAAGGCCTGACCCGCTCCCGCCGGGGCTGGCGCTGACCCGCTCCCGCCGGGCTGGCGCTGACCCGCCGGCCCCCTCGGCCTGGCCCGTCGGGTTTCCGGCGGGCCGGTGCCTTTCCGCGGCGATGGCCGTGGATATCCCCTGTTTGGGCGCTTCAGGTCGGTAAGGTCGTCCGGGTGCTCAACTACGGAGAGGGGTGAAGTCGGTGCGTTTCGTGCGGGTGGTCGCCGGGGTGTTGTTGCTGGTCACCGGGATTCCGGTGCTGCTCGGTGGGGCCGCACTCGGCGCTGACCTGACCCTGGATCTCCGCGCTGAACTGCGGGAGAGCTGGGTCGCGCCGGTCACCGCCGCCCTCCTGGTTGGTGGGATGCTGCTGGTGTCGGGGGCCCTGGCGCTGCTGCTGCGACCGGTTCGCCCCCGGGAGGTGGTCTTCGTGGTCGAGCCGGACCAGGTGCCGCTGCTCGCCAGCCGGCTGGGGGTGACCTCCCTCAGTGGGCTCGGTGCGCCCGCTGCCCGAGCGGGGGGCCGGCCGGTCGTCGCGCGAGACGGAAGCCGGCTCGACGCGTCGGCCCGGCAGCTCGTGTCGGTCGGCGCCTCCGGTGAGCGAACCCGCGCGATGCCCCGCCCCGCCGGGGAGCGCACGATCGGCCCGGTGGGGCACCGGGAAGCTGCGGAGGTCGGCCCGGTGAGGCACCGGCGGGCTGCGGAGGCCGGCCCGGCCTGGCCGCTCAACGAGCCGGCGGCGACCGACCTGCCGGCTGATCCCGGCCGGCTGCCGGCGCGGCGGCTGCGGCCGGCTACTCCGTTCGACTCGGCACGGTAGCGATTCGACTCGGCGAGGTTGTCGGTAGCGGGGCACACGAGGACGGCCCTCCGTGCTGCCGACACGGAGGGCCGTCCCGCACCGGGGGATCGGTGCTACCGAAACGTCACTTACTTTCCTTGAAGTCAGATTAGCGTGCTGTGGGCGTCTCGTGAAGAGTGTCCGATTGAATCGGTCTGCTGCGGATCGGCAGAGCAGCCAGCAGCATCAACCCCAGCAGCACGTAGACATTGCGTTCCAGGAATTCTCCGACCGTGTCAGTGCGCACCAGGGCAGTGCCCCAATCGTGGAACGTCACCACGCCGTACACGATGATCACGGTGACACCGGCGACGAGCAGCCACAGCCAACGGCGCCTGCGGCCCGGCCTCGCGGCGAGCGCCGCGTCCACCAGCACCACGACGGCCGGCACGAACCAGTAGATGTGATGGGGCCAGGTGATCGGGCTGATCAGCGCGCCAACCAGGCCGGTGAGGGTGAGGCCGGTCAACGCGTCGCCGGCCCGGGCCGCCCGGGCCGCCCGCCACAGCCCGTACCCGGCGACCACCGCGACCAGGGCGAGCCACAGGAGTCGGTCCGGCTCCTGGGGCACGGTGAGGCGGTGGATCAGACCGAACAGGGACTGGTTGCCGGTGTAGTCGGTGCGGCCGACCCGGTCGGTCGCCCACAACTCGTGCGTCCAGTAGCGCCACGATTCGAGCGGCAGGAGAGCCCCGGCGAGCAGCGTCGCTCCCGCCGCCGTCGCGCTCGCCACCGCCGCCGCCCGCCACTGCCGGGAGGCCAGCAGATAGACGATGAAGATGCCCGGATACAGCTTGAGCGCCGTCGCCAGCCCCACCCCGACCCCGGCCCAACGCCCGTTCCGCGGTACGGCGAACAGCAGGTCCGCCAGGATCAACACCACCAACAGCATGTTGATCTGCCCGAAGGTGATGGTCTCCCGGGTGCTCTCCACGGCGAGTACGAGCAGCACCGCCACGGTGAGGGTGAAGACGCGCGGCAGGTGGTGTCGGGCGATCACCGGGTTAACCAGCCACCGGGTGGTCACCACCACCGCCAGCACGGTCAGCACCGTGAAGATCGTCACGGTGACGTCCAACCGGAGCAGCGCGAACGGCGACAGCAGCAGCGCGCCGAGCGGCGGATAGGTGAAGTACAGCTCGCCCTGCACCACGTCCGGCTGGACGTAGTCGTAGAGCGGATTGCCTGCGGACCACCACTCCATCGCCGACATGTAGATCTTCAGGTCGTAGAAGTTGTGCCACCCCTTCTGATAGAGCGCGGGCAGCACAGCGGCGATAGCCAGAACCGTGACGATCCGACGCGCCGTCCGCCCGCTGGTGTCGTCCTCGATGACGACGGGAGGGGAGACGGATTCGGCTGGCACGAGAGAACCCTAACGGTCGCGGTGCCGACAGATGCGCGGCGCGCGGGCCGCTGGGCTGCGCGTAGGCTGTGCCGGTGGCAGATCTACTCGTCTGGATCGACTGTGAAATGACCGGCCTGGACCTCGGCGGCGACAAGCTGATCGAAGTCGCTGCGCTCGTTACCGACCCCGATCTCAACGTGCTCGGCGAGGGCGTCGACGTGGTGATCCACGCCGACGAGGCGGCGCTGGAGAAGATGCCCGAGATCGTGGCGACGATGCACGCCAAGTCCGGGCTCACCGAGGAGGTCCGCCGCTCCACGGTCGGGCTCGCCGAGGCGGAGGAGATGGTCCTCGACTACATCACCAGCCACGTGAAGGACCCCCGTACCGCCCCGCTCTGCGGCAACTCGATCGCCACCGACCGGGGTTTCATCGCCCGGGACATGCCCCGGCTGGACAACCACCTGCACTACCGGATGATCGACGTCTCCTCGATCAAGGAGCTCTGCCGGCGCTGGTACCCCCGGGTGTACTTCAGCCAGCCGCAGAAGGGCCTGGAGCACCGGGCGTTGGCCGATGTGCGCGAGAGCATCCGGGAGCTCGAGTACTACCGACGGACGCTCTTCGTGCCGCTGCCGGGGCCGGACGTGGAGAGCGCCAAGGCGATCGCCGCGAAGCTGTAGCCGCAGGGCCGAACCCGCTGGACGCGGCCGGGCCGGTTGCGGCTATTATTGGTCGCGCCGCCAGGGTGATCCCTGGCACGGCGGATGGTGGCTGTAGCTCAGTTGGCAGAGCACCGGGTTGTGGTCCCGGTTGTCGTGGGTTCAATTCCCATCAGTCACCCGGAAGGTGGAGCTACTCCACCGCAGCGCAGGCCCCCTCCACGGAGGGGGCCTGCGTCGTTGTGGGGGCGTCGTGGGAGCTAGGGCGGGTCCAGGGCAGAAATCCGCAGCACCAGCACGTCCATGTCCGGGATCGACTTGGGTCTGATCTGCCCGTACTGTCGCCAGCCCATCCGTTCGTACAACCGTCGCGCCGGCGCGTGCGGGTTCGCGGCCAGTACCGCGTATGGCTCGGATCGCCCGTTGAGCAGCATCGACAGCAGTCGTCGGCCTACCCCAGACCCGCGATAGTCCCCGGCCACCATCCACTCCGGCACCAGCAGCTTCTCCGCGGCCCGCAAGAGCGCGGGTGGCTCGTCCGCGTTCGGCTCCACCCAGTCGCCGCCGGGCATGGTGTATCCGTAGCTAACCCCTACCAGCCGGCTGGCCTCGGTAGCGGAGGCGAGGGCGAAGCCGGGGCGTCGGAGGTGATCCGACCACCAGCGGCGGAACTGCCGAACATGCTCCGGCCCCTCGTGGTACGGGGCCTCGGCATACACGGCGGCGTAAAGGTTCCGCACGTCGTCGGTGAGCTGGCGGGCGCCAGCCGAGTCAGTGATCGTGTACGTCACCCCGTCCACGTGCGACAGCCTAGCCCGACGGCAGTTCGGCGAGCCGTTGCCGCAGCTCTACGGCTTCCACCCGATGTAGCTCCCGCTTGGGTATCCGAGTGACGACCGCGGTAGCCATGTGGTGGAGCAGCGCGTTGTGATCAGACTGCGGCAGCGCGTCGAGGACATCGGCTGCACACCTGAGGCCGTCGCCGACGTGTCCGTCCTGGATGAGGCACGATGCGCGGTGCATCAGCATCTGCGCACGTTCCCGGTTTAGGTCAGCGGAGTACAACTCCAGCGCCCGATCCTGTGCGGCTAGCGCCTTCGTGGTGTAGCCGAGTTGGGTGTACACGTACGACTCGGTGTGTCGCAGTCTGACCTCCGGCCACCCGAACATGCTGGCCGTATCACGGGTCGCCTCGTTGGTCATCCGGTCGGTCATGGCGGCTGTGGCTTCAAGTGCATTCAGGGCTGCCTCCGGTTGCCCAGCCACGGCAAGCGCTTGGGCTTGCCCGGCCAGCACGCCCGCATGCCCGACACATGCCCGGTCGCCTGCGATAGCGGTGGCCTCCTCCGCGCGATTGAGGATCTCCGTGATGGGCCGGTGCTCGTAGGTACCGTTGACGACCTCCCAGTCCCGTACCCACACCCGCGTGCCCGTGCAGCCGGAATGGTCGGCGTGGGTGCGAGCGGTACGCCACCACCGCCGCGCCATCGTGTTCTGCCCCAACGTGGAGACGGCCATCGCCATGATCGCTGACAGGCTGCCGGCAACGCGGAGTAGTGACCGATCGCCCGGGGTGGCGGCGAGTTGGTGTTGCAGCACAGTCAGGTCCCCGCGCAACCGTTCAATGATCTGAGTAGGGGGAATGACGTAAAAGTCGCTACCGTAGTCGGCTACCACCTGTTCCCACTCGCTGTAGCCGGTGGCAGCGGCTAGGCCGTGGCGCAGCGCTTCCAACTCGACAAGGCTTCCCGCAACAGGAGTAGCGGCGAGTGCGCCCATGGCCTGTAGCAGGGATCGTCTACGCATAGCGGCATCGCCCGTCTGGTCCTGTCGGTAGGTGTCTACAAGAATCCCACCGGTGTCTAGGGCGTCTTCGCATGCCTGCGCAAACTGGAGTGTGGGGCGACGGGTGCCCCGTTCAACCTGGGAAATGTAGCTGTAGTCGAACTGGATCCTATTCTGCAGGTTGCGGAGAGAAAGCTGTCGCTGCTGGCGGTATCGCCGAAGAACCTGCCCAAACGAGGTCATCTCGCCTCCTGCGCTGGAAGTGTGGGCGATCCGTGTGCACACAACGCACGCCTACCGCTACCCGAAGCCTAACGGTGAATCTCTGTCTGTCCATGAATTGCTCCACCGGGGATACGCGCCGGCGCGGGGAGCTCATCTGACGACAGGGAGCACGCACATGATCCGGTTGTTTCGCCGTCGCCGCCGTTCCGTACGGCTGGATGCGACTGGCCCGGCCACCGTTTATATGGCGCGAGCTGGTGCCTACCGCACACTGTGTGATCAGCCGACGGTGATCTTTGACAGCCGGCCGTTGCTGACTCCGCTCGCCCGGCAACGGGCCTGCCGGCGGTGATGGCCACCCAGCCCCGGCCCCGCCCGGGCCTGTCGACGATCCAGCTACGGAACCGGATGATCCTGTCGGCTCAGCGGATCATCAACGAGCACTGGCCGCGGGTGGACCGGTGCCCGGTCTGCGGATGCGGGTGGCCGTGCCCGCCCACCAAGACCGCCTATGACTACCTCGCCACGGTCGGCCAGGGCGGGTGGGCACCTCCGGGGCGCACGGGTCGGCCGTGATGCCGGCCAGAGGCCAGACCGCAGCCCGGCCGGCAGCGGCGGGCCGCAGGTTGCGGGCGGGGGAGGCGATCCGCCTGGACCGACGTGCCTCTCCGCAGTTCGTTCGCCCGATCACGGTTCGGGTGATCCGGGCCCTTGATCGGCCGACCTACGACGGCTGGGTGTGGCTGGAGGGCTACGAGCTGAATGACTCGGGCAACGCGGTGCGCCGTCGTCAGCTGTACGTCAGATTCGACGGTGTCGTGCTGCACCGGTAGACGACCGGAGTCGATGCAGATCACCGAGACCAGTTGGTCGTGGGGTCATCGGAACCACTCGAGGGTGTGAGGCTGTGCGCCGGATGCCAGAGTACCGACGAGCCTTTCAGGTTTTTTCCTCGTGTTCATGTCTCAATGGGGCTTATGTCGGCTTAGCTCAGGGTGGCTGCTACCACCTGCTTGGTAGCCGAGGAGTGCCATCCCGGTCTGCTCCGGGCGTGCGCGCGGCTCCTCGCCACGCACGGAAAGGAGGTCGACACCGCGATGAAGCCCCGACACCACACCAGATCTCCTGGCACAAGCCAGGCAGAGGCGCGACGGCGGCGCTGGGCCGTCGGGCTGGCCGGCATGACCGGCCTCGCCCTCACCACCGTCGGCCTCGCTCCCGCCGCCAACGCCAACGAACGGCCCCGCACCACCGCTGGCGACCACCTCGAGAATGCCGACCAACCCTCCACCGACAACCACCGGAAACGAAGTAGGGAACAGGGGAGGGGAGGGAAGCCGCAGGGCACCCCCGTGCCCTGCGACACCGACGCGCTGATCGCCACGATCACCCTGGCCAACGCCCGTGGCGGCGCCACCCTCGACCTGGCAAAAGACTGCACCTACCTCCTCACCGCCGACATCGACGGTGCCGGACTCCCCGCCATCACCACCCCCATCACCCTCAACGGCGGCAAACACACCACCATCGAACGCGCCGCCGCCGTCGACGAGTTCCGCATCCTCACCGTCGACGTCGGGGGCGATCTGACCCTCAACAAACTGAAACTCATCGGCGGACGGGCCGACGGCAACGGCGGCGCAATCCTCGTGAACTCCGGGGGCGCCCTCACCACCAACCACAGCACCATCACCCGCAACATCGCCGACGGTGACGGCGGCGGCATCGCCGCCAACGGCACCACCCGCATTGCCCATTCCATCATCGAACGGAACACCGCCAGCACGGACGGTGGAGGTGTCGCCGGGTTTGCCGAACTTCAAATCAGCAAGTCCCGAGTGCGCGCCAATGCCGCCAGAGATGGGGCTGGGGTCGCCAGCGCGGGAACCGTCCGGATCGAGCAAAGTAGCGTCTCCGCCAATCATGCTCGGGGTAATGCTGGTGGAATCTTCGTTGACGACGGTTCCGGCTTTGTCGTCGATACTGAAGTCACGGACAATGTCGCTGATGTGATTGGTGGTGTCTTCGCGGATAACAGAACGCAGATTACCCTCGAATCTGTCGCCATCATCGGCAACCTGTCCGGCCGGCTTGCTGGTGGCCTGGGAGTGGACACCGACGCTTCCGCTGTCGCTACGAACAGTGTTATCAAGAACAACAACGCCGACGACGCGGGTGGCGGTATCTATAATATTTCGGAGCTGGTGTTGCGAAACACGAAGGTGATCGGCAACCAGGCGGGTAGCGAAGGCGGTGGTATCTACAACGAAGCGCCTGGTGTGCTCACCCTTTTCGCGACAAAAGTGATGAAGAATATTGCTGTAGCTGACGGTGGGGGCATCTTCAACGAGGCGGGTGGCACCGTGAACCTGAACACCGCCACCGGTACCGTTGTGATTAAGAATCGGCCAAACAACTGCTCCGGCGACGTACCCGGCTGCGCCGGATAACAGTGAGCACGGCAGAGTCAATCCGGTCCACCTGGTTCGGTCAGGGGCCGACGCCGCAACCGCCGTACGGGTCAGGTGGCTGGGCTGGGCGGGGCGGTCGTGGAGGGGAGCGTCGCCGGCTCCGTCGGCAGGGCGCTGCCCTTGACGTACTCCTCCCAGCTCAGGTTCCAGTCCGTCCAGCCGTTGCCGTTCTTCAGCTTCCGTTCGGTGCCCAACACCTGGATCGGATCACCGATCCGGGTGTTGTCGAAGAGCCAGGCGCCGTTGGCCATCGACACGTTGACGCAGCCGTGGGAGACGTTCACCGAGCCCTGCTGCCCCTCCGACCAGGGCGCGGCGTGAATGAACTCGCCACCCCAGGTAAGCCGCTGCGCGTACTCGATGTCCGTGCGGTAGCCCTCGTCCGGCCCCAGCTCCTCAAATGTGTCGAAGACCGTCTCGCGTAGCTTCTCCATCACCACCATGGTGCCGCTCGACGAGGGCGTGGACTTCTTGCCGAGGCTCACCGGGATCGTGCGTACCTTCTCGCCGTCCTTCGTGACCACCATCCGCTTCGTCTTGTTCTCCACCGTCATGATCAGCGCAGGGCCGATCTTGATGTCGACGGTGAGGTCGGCCCGGCCGTACCAGCCGTCGCCGAGCGGCAGGCCACCAGCCTGCACCCGGTACGAGACGGTGCTGTTCGCCTGCCAGAACTCCCGCGGGCGGTACCGCACCTCGGTCGGGCTGACCCAGTGCCACACCCCCTCCTGCGCGGGGGCCGCCGTGACCGTCATCCGCCGCTGCACGTCGTCCCGGTACTCCTCCGGGATGTCCCGTCCGAACTTGACGATGAGCGGCATCCCGACCCCGACCACCTGCCCGTCGCCGAGGAAGCTGCTGACCCGAACCTGCTGATCGGGCTTGGCCATCGTGGTGAAGGTGCTGGTCGCGGTGGCGGGACGGCCGTCGTCTCCGGTGGCGGTGACAGTCGCTGTGTACGTCTCGCCGTACTCGAGCGCACCGGTGGGCAGCCAGCTCGCGCCGTCGGCGTCGAGCGCACCCTCGACGGCTCCGCCCGCCGAGTCAACCAGGGCGACAGTGGTCTCCTGGGACTGCTCCGCGGTGAAGGCGATGCCCGTGGAGGCGGGTACGTCCCGGGCGTCGGCGGCCGGCTCGACGATGCTGACGGAGGCCAGTGGGGGAGGTGGCGTGTCGTCAGTCTTCTTGTCGGGCTGTTTGTCTCCCGAGGAGCAGGCGGCGGTGAGCGCCAGGGCGGCGGTGAGCAGCCCGGCCACGAACGCGTGTCGGCGTTGACCGGGACGGCGTTGCCCGCGCAGGGGCGGCGGGTCCTTAACGGCTCGCATGTGCTCTTCCTTACTCCTCGCCGTCGAAGAGCTGGACCGAGCCGGTGGTCAACCGGCCCGTGGCCCTGTCTCCAACACAGTTCGCACGCACCTGGCGCACATCGTGCCGCAACCATGCCCCGCCGCACCGGCCCGCCCAGAGCCATCCTGGTGGTTTTGGTGCTATCTGTCCTGATATCTCGACCGAAAGAGGGGAGTGGGGATCGGATTACAAGCCGGCTGAACTGGCGTGCTAGGGTTCTCCCCGTTGCCAACGAGCGCCGCTAGCTCAACTGGCAGAGCAGCGGACTCTTAATCCGCGGGTTCGGGGTTCGAGTCCCTGGCGGCGCACCAATGAGCAAGGCCCTGACCTGGTACTTCTGTGCCGGTCGGGGCCTTTTCGCGTACGGCGGTGGTAGCTGGTCGCTCGGTGGGTGCTCGGGAGCCGTTGGACCGGGCCGGCGATGCTGGGACCGGCGGTGACTGGTGCGACGCGGCCGGAAGGGAGGCGATCACCGATGGGCGATCATGGTCCGGTCGATCTCGTGATCTTCGACTGTGACGGGGTACTGGTGGACAGCGAGCCGATCGTCAGCCGGGTACTCGCCGACCGGATGCGGCAGCTGGGTATTCAGATCACCGACCAGGAGTGCACTCGCGCGTTAGCCGGTCTCGATCAGGCGGCGGCGGCCCGGTTGATCACCGATCGTCTTGGTGGTGCTGTCCCACCCGGTTGGTTCGACGCGTTGACCGTCGCGGTTGATGCCGCGCTGCGCGCCCAGGTGACGCCGGTGTCCGGCATCGTACCGGTGTTGCAGCAGCTTCGTGTCCCCGCCTGCGTGGCGTCGAACGGGCGGCCCGAGAAGGTCGCGTTGACCCTGGGCAGCTGCGGCCTGGCGGTGTACTTCGAGGGCCGGATCTTCACGGCCGCCGAGGTCGCCCGTGGCAAACCGGCTCCCGACCTGTTTCTGTTGGCCGCGTCCAGGATGGGCGTCCCGCCGGCCCGCTGCGTCGTTGTCGAGGACAGCGAGTCCGGGGTGGCAGCTGCACGTAACGCGGGAATGCGCGTGCTGCGGTACGCGCCCGACGGCTTCGCGCCGGAGCCTGTCCGAGCCTTCAGGAGCATGGCGGAGTTGCCGTCGCTGCTCGACCTTGCCAACGGCAACAGGAGCATCTCGGTACACCCCGATAGCCAATGAGGACGGAAGATCGCTGGCTGATCACGGTAATATCATGCCCATGGGTTCGACGGCGCGAAGGGTATCGCTGACCGGCATCAAGCCGACCGGTGAGCCGCACCTGGGCAACTACATCGGCGCGATCCTGCCGGCGCTGCGATTGGCCGACAGTTACGAGTCGCTGTATTTCATCGCGGACTATCACGCACTGACGACGATTCGCGACCGTGATCAGTTGCGGCACTACACCCGCTCCGTGGCGGCCACCTGGTTGGCGGCCGGGCTCGACCCGGATCGCACCACGTTCTACCGCCAGTCGGACATCCCGGAGATCTTCGAGCTGAGCTGGATCCTGGCGTGCATGGCCAGCAAGGGCCTGATGAACCGGGCGCACGCCTACAAGGCGTCGCGGGACCGCAACCGGGAAGCCGGCAAGGAGGATCTTGACGCTGGCGTGAACATGGGCCTGTTCAACTACCCGGTGTTAATGGCGATCGACATCCTCATCATGGACGCCGATGTCGTGCCCGTCGGTCGCGACCAGGTCCAGCATGTCGAGTACGCCGCGGATATCGCGGGCAGTTTCAACGCCGTGTACGGGGACCGGTTCAAGTTCAAGATCCCCGCTGCGGTGATTCCGGATGCGGGGTCGGCGCACACGCTGCCCGGCACCGACGGTCGCAAGATGAGCAAGTCGTACGGCAACACGATCCCGCTGTTCGCGTCAGAGCCCAGCCTGCGGAAACTGGTCCGGCGTATCCCGACTGACAGCGTGCCGGTGGAGGAACCGAAGGACCCCGACTCGGCTGCCGTTTTCAAGCTGCTCGAGCGGTTCGGCGCGGCTGATGTGGTCACCGAGACACGGGCGCGGCTGTCGGCCGGTGGGATGGGCTGGGGAGAGGTGAAGGCGCAGCTCGCTGACACGCTTGTCGCGGAGTTCGCGCCGCTTCGGGAGCGCTACGAGGCGTTGATGGCGCAGGGCAGTGAGCTGGACGACCTGCTTGCCCACGGCGCGGACAAGGCCCGGAAGCAGACCAGGCCATTGCTGGAGCGGGTGAGAGACGCCATTGGCATCGGATAGCTTGGCCCCCGCCGGTCAGGTGAGCGCGTCAATCACCTGGTCGGCGCAGCGCCAGGCGGTGGTCCATTTGCCGGGCAGCGCGACAAGCAGATTCCTGGTGGGAGTCCATCCTTCTGGAGGCTGTCGGAGGTCCACGACAAGGCTGGATGGATCAGCCTGCAGACTGATTGGCTCGCATACGGTCCCCCAGATCAGGCTGAGGTCCTGGCGGGCCGGCTTGAGACGGTGTCGATCGAGTGCTTCCCGTAGTCGGGCATGTTCTTCCGCCGTTGTGCCGTATCCATCCTGCACGCTGGGCAAGCCCACGCGGATGCCGCCACGGTCCGGGCTGATGGCGAGCAGATCGCCGTCCAGCCAGTAGGTCACACCGTCGACCGCAAGCCCGGGCTGTCGGCCCCAGGCGATTCGGCGGTTGTGCAGGGTGTGCTGAATTCCGGCGTTGGACAGCAAGGTCGGTGTGCTGGCGCCGGCTGCCAGCACCACCATCCGCGACTGCGGCGCGGGAGACGCGATCGAGGCGAGGCCGCTATCCGGATCGCGACGCAGGACGGCGGTGAACCGCTGGACATCCGGTACGCCGTTGGAACGTGCCAGATCGACGAGGCGTGTGTTGAGGACCGACAGGTCGACGCTGTAGTCCGGGATGCGAAAGGCGGCTGCCGGCGGCGGGAACCTTCCCGCGCCTCGCGGGTCCACCTCCGAGGCGTCGATACCGATCTGCTGCCACGCGTCCAGGTAGCGCTGCACGCCATCTGCTGAGTGAAACAGCGCCATCCCGGTGGCCTCGCCGCACCGTGCGGGTCTGGCCAGGTCGTGCCAGCGGTCCCGCTGCTCCCAGCAGGCTGTGCTGAGTGCGGGGAGTACCGGGGCGTAGACGGCGCCGGAGTGCAACTGGCCGAAGTTGGCCCGCGAGGCCGCGGGGCGTCCATCGTCGAGGCAGCGAACGCGCAGCCCCTGCCGCGCGGCGGTGACGGTGATGGTGAGGCCGCACAGCCCCGCCCCGATGACA
Source organism: Salinispora fenicalii (assembly GCF_000514815.1). Lineage (GTDB taxonomy): Bacteria > Actinomycetota > Actinomycetes > Mycobacteriales > Micromonosporaceae > Micromonospora > Micromonospora fenicalii. The sequence continues at coordinate 250,929 of NZ_AZWQ01000008.1, read as the reverse complement.
AGGACATCGACGCTGTCGTCACTCATGACTGCCTCCACGGATCGGGCCCCGGCCGGACCGCTCATCGACGACGACAAGGTGGTATCGGTTGGCAAACCGGCGTACCAGTTCCACCGGTGCGTGGTGGTGATCGTTGCCAAGCCGCAGCCGCTCGGGAGTCCAGCCCAGCCGGCCGCGGGCTGCCGCCCGATGGGCGAGCATGGAGTCGCGGTCGAGCACAAGACTGTGGAGATGGGCCAGGAGTGTGCTGCCATTGACAGCCGTATGGCTGGTCTCGACGTCGAGGGCGGGCACACGCACCGTGAAGCCGTGGTGCGGTGCAGCCGACACGGTGCTGACCAATGCGTGAGCGGCCTGCTCGAAGGAACAGATCGGTTGGGGTTTCGATACAGTGCCCGTTCCCGGGCCGAGCTGGGGGAGCAGTAGCGCGGCGCCCGTGACGCCGGAGCGGGCATACCTGACGACCTGCCTGCGCTTGGCGAGCCCGTACGGCGTCTGATACAGCCCGGGAGCGAGCACAGCGGTCGTACTCGCGGCGATGAGCGTCGTTTCCTGGCCTGTGGCGCGAAACTCGGTTCGTAGTTGCAGCACGCCTTCGGTCGCGCCTCGGATGCTGCGGTGCATGGCGTCTACCCCGCTACGGTCGAGAACGACGTCCACGAGGTAGATAGGACCGGATGAGGCGATCCGGTTTGTAATGGCGGCGGCAACTCGGGCGCGGTCCCGGACGACCGTCAAGTCTGCGCCAACCCACTGAGTGCTGCCCGGCGTCGGGGCAGCCGGCGGCGTCCGCGCGACCGCAACGACGTGGAATCCGGCGGCGACGGCCAGCGGCTGGACTGCACGGCCGAGGCGCCCCGACGCACCGAGGAGGACGAGGACCGGGCTCATCGGGCGCATCGCTGCCACATCTCCGCGAATCGGCCGAATGAGTGGCAGAACTCTCGGCGAGCCTGGCGCCAACTGTCGGGACGTAGGACGCGGTCTGCGAATGCCTCGCGGGTGCGGGCGACATCCACGGCGTCCCAGCCGCTGCTGAGTTCGATCGTTGACAGCAACGCGGCCTGGGACGACTCCTCGTCGTCCATCACCCGGTCGGTGATCTCGGCCCGGGTCATGTTGAGGTTAATGCTCGACGCGGGGATGCTCTTGGACATCTTGGGGTAACCGGCAAGCCCTTCGAGGACCCGGAAGTACAGGCCGCCGATCCGGCCGCTCCAGCCGAGGCCCAGCTCACCGGCGTTCGCTTGTCGTTGTAGCACCAGGCGGGCCAGGTCCGTGAAGTACGCCTCCTCCATACCCGACACCATGAGGACGTTGCTGGCGCCGTTGTCGAAGGGGCCGAGTACGTCAGCGACCGTGTACAGCGAGTCAACCACCACCCCGGTTTCGCTGCCGAGCAAGCCGTGCTCGGCGTAAAGCTCCAAGAGGCTCTCACGGTGCTCCTGGAAGTCAGCCCGGGACAGATAGCGGGCGACCCGGCCGGCACGCACGAGGTTGTCGTGCTCAAGGTGGGACCGTAGTTCGGCTTGGTGGGGACCCAGGCCGAGTTCGACAAGGAACGCGAGCATTTGGTCGCGAACCCGCACCAGGGCCGACCATGAGACGTTGCGGGAGTTCCATGCCCCGAGGTCGGAGATGACGACCGTCATCGGCACATCGAGTTGTCGCTGCAACTCGATCGCGCCGAGCATGACCGACAAGGTGCCGGCGGTCGGTGCATTGGTCGGACCGAAGCCCGTCACGATCGCTAACGACTGGCGCCGGTCGGGGTGCAAGACCCACAGTGCGTCGTCGGTGTGAGTAAAGCGGAGAGCGGTTGCTCCGAGCCGTTCGGTCAGGATTGCTGTTGATTCGGCGTCGATAGATACGGCGGGCATGGCGGCCCCTTCTTTCAGGAGAGCGTGCTCAGCAGGCGCATGGCGTGTCCGGACCGGCGGGCGTGGCGGACCAGGTTGACCGCCTCGTCGATGTCCATCCCGCTCGCCGCCACGACGAGGGCAGCGTTCAGCTCGACCAGTGCGGTGGTGGGCGTGTCGTCCCCGGGCGTGAGAGCGGAGGCCACGAGTGCGGCATTGCCATGGTGAGGGCCGGTGCCGACCCTTCGGCCGCACCGGGTACGCCTCGGTTCGGGAAGCCGTGCCGGTCCGACTCACCGATGGGGTCCTCGGCGACCTGTAACCCTGGCCCGCTCGGCTGGCGGGAGCGCTGTCTCGCAAGGTGAGATGGCTGAACGGGGTGGGTCAAGATTTTTCTGTCATTTTCGGCAGGGAATCCGTACCACTGGATATCAGTACGGGTTGACGGGTACCAGCGTGTCCTAATGGGTTCTGAAGAGTCGTGATCGACTGCCGGTGATGTTGGTTGACAGGGTGCTGCCGGCGGAGGCGTACTGATACGAACGTGACCGCGTGACGGTCTGCCCGCCATGTTCGATCGGCCGGGGTGGTGGCGCTCCTTCGGGAGCGTCGCCGGTCGTTGGAGGCTTGGGAGTGGGCGGGTGGTCGATGGTGTCGAGTGACAGGGGAGTCGTCATGAAGGATCTTTCTCCGGCGGGTTGAGTCGATGCCCCACCGGGCCGTCGTGCTGTCGACGGTTCCCGGAGTAGCTGTTCTCAGGCTGAGCGAGCCCGCTGCCGCCCGCTCCCTCCACAACTGCGACCGCTGTTCCTGCTGCCGCGACAACAACCTCACTGGTGGTCGTGTCGGCTCGTTGCTGCCCCGATCCGTCCTCGGGCCGGCCGGTGTGCCGGTTGGCGTGATCGGTGCTGGTCGAATTCCTAGGCTCGCGTGAGCCCGGGAGCGCTTCTGCCGGGGCGCCAGACGCGCGGCGGCTTCCGCCGCATCGTGCGCTACCTCAGGTAGGACCGAGGTGTAGGTGTCTGACGTGAGTCCGATGGACACGTGGCCCAGCATCTCCTGTACCTTCCGGTCGACTCCCGCCGCGAGCGCGATCGTTGCCGCACCGTGGCGTAGGTCGTGCAGTCGGATCGGCGGTGGGCCAGCCCTCCGGACTAGCCGTTCAAACCGGTCTGTCAGCCGGTCTGGCTCGATCCAGCCCCCGTGAGACTCCGCGTTAGGACCGTGGAGCGGTACCAGGTCTACCGCACCGGCATTGAGGCCGGTTTCCTGTCCGTAGACGAAGTGCGGGCCCTGGAGGACCGGAAGCCATTGCCAGACGGAAGAGGGCGTGCGTTCCTGACGCCGCCAGCCAAATACCGTAGCTGACCCAAGGCGAGATTGCCCCCGCCTGACACCCCTCCGTCCTGCAATCACGGAGTACGGCGGTAAACGGCAGGAAGAGACCTTCACTGGCCTGATTGCCACGGCGGACGGATCCTCCGACACCCACCGGCCAATCAACGGAAGATGCCACACTCTCATTTCATCGGCTTTGTGGGATTACGACTGTCGGGGGTTCGTAAACCGCATCTATGTGCCTTATGTCTATTTGTGGTGGGACTGCGAACGCGCTGGGTCTGGGAGGGAATCCGAAATTCGGAAGAACTGTACATAAAAATTGAATCACTCCTTTTGGGTGTGGAAAGTGGAGTGTGAGATTTGGTCCGAGTTTGTCTTTTTTGTAGTTCACAATGCGTGATACTTCTTTACATTGACTTGTGAGAGATCTACGGTTCGGTGGTCTTGTTCGAGCGACGGGGGTGCCGGGTGACTGCTTTCGGTGTGCGGGCATGGCGGCGATGGTTGTCGGTGCTGGTGGCCACGATTGTGGCGATGACGGGCGTGGGGGTTCCCGTTAGGGCTGCAGCGGCGCCGGCGGCGGCCTCGGCGTGTGTTGACGAGCAGTCGGACGTGGTGGCCGCGCGGCGTATGGTGCAGGTGTGTGGTCGGCGGGTGGAGCTTCTGTCTGAGCGAACAGAGTGGTCGCAGACGTTTCTTAATGCCGATGACTCCCGGACGGTGGAGCAGACGATCGAGCCGACGAGGGTGCGTAAGGGCGATTCGTGGGTTCCGGTTGACACGACGTTGAAGGTGACGCCGGAGGGTGTGTCGCCCCGGGCAACGGTGCTGCCGATCGTGTTCTCAGGTGCGGGAGACGGTCCATTTGTGCGACTGCGGGACGGTTCTCGGGAGTTGGCGTTGTCGTGGCCTGACACGCTACCCGCGCCGGTTTTGAAGGGTAATACCGCGACGTATCGCGACGTGTTTCCGGATGTGGATCTTCAAGTAACCGCGGAACCTCTCGGGTTTTCGCAGGTGTTGGTGGTGCGTTCGCGTGCGGCTGCGGCGGACCCGAGGTTGGCGTCACTGAAGTTTGGAGTGGCAACGAAGGGTGTGACGGTGTCAGCCGCGGCTGGCGGTGGGTTGGCTGCCCGTGACGCCGAGGGCGGCACGGTTTTCGCGGCCCCGGCGCCGTTGATGTGGGATTCGTCGGGCACGGATAGCGGTGTTGCTCCCGCCGCTGCGGGGGACAAGGGTGGGACGTCTGCCACCGTAACGCGCAAGCCCACGGCGGCGGCCTTGGTCACGCCGGGGGTACGGGTCGACGGGGCGGCCGCGGGCCGAAAGGCGGTGCCGGAAAAGGCTCGTCAGGCCGTGATGCCGGTCCGCGTTGAGGGTGAGACGATGACGCTGGTTCCCGATAAGACGCTCCTGGCGGATCCGGACACGAAGCTACCGGTGTTCATTGATCCGTCGTGGACCGGTGGGATCTCGGGCAATGCGTGGACGTCGGTGTGGAGTAAGTACAAGTCGAGTTCGTTCTGGCAGAACTCGTCGGCGCTGAACAACGGTTCGACATATGGGTCAGCGGGTTCGGGTCGCACCGAGGACTGCTCCGGTTGCGCTGACTACATCATTCGGTCGCTGTTCCGAATGAACACGTCGGCGGTGCGGGGCAAGCGAATCCTGAAGGCGGAGTTCCGGATCGAGCAGCGGTGGGCATGGACCTGTAGCCCTAAGTCGAATGCGAAGCTGTGGATGACGGGGTCGATCTCATCGGGTACGACGTGGAACAAGCAGCCGACATGGTACAGCAGTTACACCGCTCAGGCTTTGGGTAATCGTAAGCGCGGCGCGGCACACGGATGTTTGGGTACGGGGACGATTGAGTTCAATGTAACCTCAATGGTGGCGAAGGCGGCGGCGAGTGGGTGGTCGACGTTGACTGTTGGCTTGCGAGCGGTCAACGAGGGAACGCTGAGTCAGTGGAAACGGTTCAATCATGCTTCACCGAAGTTGGCGATCACCTACAATACGTTGCCGAATGCTCCGTCGACGCGGAAGTCCGACGGTAAGGTATGCGCCACGGGTTCAGCGCGGCCGTATGTGTTGACCACGACGCCGACGTTGTCGGCTAAGCAGTCTGATCCGGACTCGTCGCAGCAGTCCTTGACCACCTGGTTCTACTGGTGGCCGGTGGGTGGATCGCGAAGCGAGTCGAACAAGGTTTCGCAGGCCGCGGGCAACTCGTCGACGGTATCGAAAAAGATCCCGTCCGGTCGGTTGACTGACGGGAGAAGTTATGTGTGGCAGGCCCGGACCTGGGACGGTTCCGATCACGGCACGTGGTCGGGTACCTGTGAGTTTACGGTGGATTCGACACCCCCATCGCCATCGACGAATGTAAACTCCGGCTACTATGTTGATGACGGCACTCCGCGGGGTGGCGTCGGTATCTCAGGTACGTTCGCCATCGATCCGCCGGCGACTCGGCCGTACGAGGTCAAGGAGTATGCCTACAGCCTGGACTCCGGGGTGCTGAACGGGGCGAAGACTGTTGCGGCTCGCAGCAGCGACCATGGAGCGACGGTGTCGTTGGCTCCGTTGCATGACGGGATCAACCGGCTCTACGTGTGGTCGAAGGATCACGCGGGCCGATTCTCTACCCCGGTGACATATACGTTCAGCGTTCGCGCCGGGTCCGGCCCGGCGGCGGAATGGACTTTCGAAGACGGTGACGGTTCCACGGCGACAGATGCCGCTGGCCACGGAAACTCCCTGACTGTCGGGGGCTCGGCCAGTTGGGTCGCGGGACGGTCCGGGATTGGCACCGCCCTGTCATTGCCGGGTGGTACGGCGGCGGTCATGTCCGGCCCGGTCAACAGTCCTCACCCGGACACTCAGGTTTCCACCCCGGTCCGTACCGACGCCGACTTTACCGTCGCCGCGTGGGTGAAGATCACCTCGACAGAGGGTGGCGGGGTGCAGACGGTGGTGAGTGCCAGCGGGTCCAGGACCTCGGCGTACCAGCTGGGCTATGCCGGTAGCAGTCAGCGCTGGCGCTTCGCGATGGCCGGGGCGGACACCGATGATCCGGCGCTGTACAGCGTACTGTCCGACGCGGCGCCGACGGCGGGGAAGTGGACGCACCTTGCTGGTGTGTACGACGCATCCACCAAAAAGATGACCCTGTACGTCAATGGGGCGGCGCAGAGCGGTACCGCCACGCTCGGCGGGGGTTTCAACGCCACCGCCGAGGTGGCGGTCGGTAGCCGCACGTGGAACGGCAGCGCCGACAGCTTCTTCACCGGCACCGTCGATGACGTGCGGGTGTACAACTTCACCGAGACGGCGGCCAACCTGGCGGAGCTTGCTGTTCCACTGCCACCAAAGATCACATTTCCGGACGGGAACGAGGTAACGGCCGGCGATCAACTCACGGTGACTTTCGACGCCGGTGGTGACACGAACGTCACGGCGTTCAAGTACAGCGTGGACGGCACCGGCCTGGGTAGCACCGTGAATGCCGGCACCGCGGGCGGCACCGCGACTATCACCATCGATGTGGGCACCACTACGGGCGAGCGACCGGTGTACGCGGTCGCTGTGGACGACGGTAACCGGGTCAGTGGGATGAGCCAGGAGCAGTTCACTGTCTCCCCGGCGGCGAGCCTGTCCGGGACCGTGTACGACCCGTTCTTCCTGCCGCAGGCCGACGCGGTCGTCGAACTCCAGCCCGGCGGATATCAGACCACGACGGCTGCGGATGGCAGCTACTCGTTCAGTAGCCTTTCCCCCGGCTCGTACACCCTCACGGTGACCTACGGTGGCCGATGCGGGCCCGCGTTCACCCAGGATGTCGTTGTCGACGGACTCGGTCAGGTGCTGGACATCTTCCTCCTGGTGTTCAGCGACGACCTTGGTCATACCTGCAGTGAGCAGGCAGCCTCCTTCATGGCTGCCTCTGCCGTGTTGCCGTTGACGGGTGATGATTCGGTCGCCACGGTGCAGCTGCCGTTCGCGTTCCCGTTCTACGGTGGCTTCTACCGCAGCGCGTGGGTGGATACCAACGGGGTGCTGTCGTTTACCGATCCGGGTGGCTCCCACCCGTATTCCGGTGGTGGTCAGCTACCGGCGCCGGCGGAGCCGAACGCCATCGTGGCTCCGTTCTGGGATGACCTGGTGGTAGATGCTGCGGCGAGTGTGCGGACCGACACTGTTGGTAGCGGTGACGATCAGCGTTTCGTGGTCGAGTGGCGCAACGTGCACCGCAAGGCCAACCCTGCGCAGCGACTGTCCTTCGAGGCGATCTTGGCACCGGATGGCACGGTGACCACCAACTACGACCAGCTCGATAGCGCTGCCGAGAAGGGCGGCAACGCGATCGTCGGTATCGAGGCAGCCGTGGGTGAGGACGGGTTGTCCTACTCGATCGACGAGCCGGTGCTCAGCAGCGGCATCGCGATCACCTTCACCCGTCCGGACGTGGACGGCGGACCGAAGATCTACGATCTGTCCGGCACGTTGACCGACACCACGGGCGCACCGGTGGTTGGCGCGGCGGTCACTCTCGACCCGAGCGGTTTGACCGCTACGACGGGTAGCGGGGGCGCGTATAGCTTCACGGGGCTGGTGGCCGACAGTTACGGCGTGTCGGTGCAGATGGCCGGTCGATGCGGTGAGGTGGCATCCCGTCAGGTGGAGTTGTCCGCTGACGCTGTCGTCGATCTGCAGCTGGGCCCGGACTACGGCGGCTTGGGCTATGCATGCAGGACAGGGCCATCGGGCTACGTTCCTGCGGCCAACGTGCTGGCGTTGACCGGTGACGACGCGGCGACATCGGTGGCGTTGCCCTTCCCGATCGAGTTCCACGGTCAGTCCTACACCTCCGGGTGGGTGCACACGAACGGACTGGTCAGTTTCGGTGCTGTTCACGGCGCAGTGGATGCGTGGGCCAACCCGACGATGCCGACCGCGGCCGCGCCGAACGCGGTGGTGGCCCCATTCTGGGAGGACTTCGAGGTTGACGGATCGGCGAGCGTACGGACACAGACCCTGGGCGCCGCTCCAAATCGGTCCTTTGTCGTGGAGTGGCGTAACGTCGGCTTCCGCCCAACTAACACCGAGCGGGTCACGTTCGAGGTGATGTTCCACGAAGACGGGCGTATCGCATTCCACTACGGGGCGATGTCCACACCGATTCAGACGGGTGCTGGGTCGACTGTCGGGCTGGAAAACGCGTCGGGCACGGTCGCGGCCTTGTACACCTTCCACGAGGCGGTGCTGACTGCGAACTCCTCGATCACCTACACCCCGGCCCCGGCGGGCACCGTCAGTGGTGTGCTCACGACGGCGGTTACCGCTAAACCAATAGCTGGGGCGACGGTCACCCTGAACCCGGGCAATCGCACCGTCACCACCGGCGCGGACGGCAGCTACCAGTTCACCACGGTGCCGGTCGGGGAGTACAAGGTCGCCGCGTCCATCGCGGACAACCGATGCACGGGCCAGTACGCCCGCGAAACCATCAACCACTCCGGCGGCACCTTGGACGTGGACCTGTCACTGATGGTCGACGGCGATGAGTTCGGCTACAAGTGCACCACCGGTGCGCAAACCTTCGTGCCCGGCGACATCGTGGAAGGATGGCAGGGCGACGAGACGGTGTGGCAGAAGAACCCACCGTTTCCCGTCAAGCTCTACGGCGAGTCACACACCTCGGCCTGGATCAGTGCCAACGGGCTGATCAGCTTCAAGGACCCGGCCTACTTCGGGTGGATCGGTTCCGCACCAGGCACCATCCCGTCACCGGCGAGCGAGGGCTCACCGAACGCCACGGTCTATGTGCACTGGGATGACTGGGTGGTCGACGCGCAGGCCCGGATCGCCACGAAGATCAGCGGCACCGCGCCGAACCGGCAGTGGATCGTGGAGTGGCGCAACGTCCACCTCTACGGCGATCCCACCATCCGCGCGACTTTCGAAGTCATCTTCGACGAGGGGGGTGATATAACCCTCGCCTACGCCGACATCGACCCGGAAAAGGCGGTCGAGCAGGGCGGCGAGGCCACGGTGGGCATCGAAAACGCTGACGGCTCGATCGGCTTCCAATATCTGCACCGCGAGGCCTGGCTGGCCAGCGGCCAGGGCGTCACCTTCACCCCCAACCCGCCCGGGCAGGGCAGCGTAGCCGGAACAGTGACCTGCCAGGGCGCCCCGGTGGCCGGGGCGACGGTGGTGGTGGCCGACAGGTCGATTACCACCGCAACCGACGGCACATACACGGTGGGTAACGTGCCGGCTGGCTCCTGGGCGGCGATCGCGACGGCGACCAGCGGCACCTGCGCGGGGTCCGAGGTGCGACAGGTGACAGTCGGCACCAACACCGAGGCCATCGCCGACTACCCCCTGAGCGCCACCCCCACCGGAGGCGGGTACATCTTCTCCGAAGAGCCCGTGCCGTACATTCCCGCGGACACGACCGTGGTCTCCCTCACCGGCGATGACGCCTACACCTCGCTCACCCTGCCGTTCCCGGTCACGCACTACGGGCAGACCTACTCCACCGGCTGGGTGGACACCAACGGCGTGCTCAGCTTCGTCGACCCCGGCGAGCCCGCGCCCGACGCCTGGCCCATCCCATCGCCGGACAGCCCGCAGGAACCCAACGCTGCCCTCTACCCGTTCTGGCACGACTGGGTCGTCGACGACGACGCCAGCATCCGCACCACGACACGGGGCAACGCCCCTGACCGACAGTTCGTTATCGAGTGGCGCAACGTCCACTCGTACGAGGACCCCCTCACCCGGGTCACGTTCCAGGTGATCCTTGACGAGGCCGGCGATTACCGCTTCGCCTATGCCGACAACGATGGCACGTTCCTTGAACGCGGTGGTGGCGCCACCATCGGCATCGAAAACGCCGACGGGACCCACGCCATCCAGTACACCTACCGCCACCCCGTCCTCCGGCCCGGACTGGGCCTGCGATTCAACCCGCCCACTTCCTGATGCCACCGCCCGGCTGATCTCGCCTTCTTGGTGATCTTTGGAGACGCAAATGTCCGCAGTCGACTCTCGAAGCTCAGTAAGCGTGACCAGTCGGTGGCGCGGCGGCCGGTGGTACTCAACCTCGGCCGCGGGTTTTACCGCTATCCTGGCGGCCGGACTGCTCTACGTACCTCCCGCGCAAGCCGCGCCCGTCAAGCCCTATACCCCATCTCAGGCTAAACCGGTGCCGACGGTGCCAGTCGTTGAGCCAGCGTCGCCGCCTGCACCGAAGCCGGTCGCGCGTCCGGCAGCTGCCACAGCGAAACCAGCGCCGGTGTGGCCAGCGCCGCGCACCGAGGTCGTCGAGCTGTCCGGTGATGCTCAGGCAAAGACGGACACAGGCGTACCGGTGCGCGTGTCGTCGGGGTCGGCAGCAGCGCGGACGTCGGCGCCGCAGCAGGTACGGATCGAAATCCTCGACCGGGCGGCCACGCAGCAGGCTCGGGTCGACGGCGTGCTGGTCAGCCTTGCCAGAGCCGACGGTGTTCGCACCACAAGTAGTTCCACAGTCACTATCAGCTATGAATCCTTCGCCACGGCCTACGGTGCTGACTGGTCCAGCCGACTGCGGCTGGTCTCGTTGCCCGAGTGTGCCTTGACCACCCCGCACCGGCCGGAATGCGCCGGCACGCCGTTGCCCTCACGAAATGACCTACGTGCGAAGTCGCTCTCGGCCGAGCTGTCGCTCAGCGCGACACCGACGATGGTGGCGGTGACCGCGGGTGCGAGTGGTCCGGCCGGCGACTATTCGGCCACCTCGTTGAAGCCCTCGGCGACCTGGTCCGTCGGTGGTAACACGGGTGCGTTCACCTGGTCGTACCCTATGCGGACACCGCCGGCACTGGGCGGACCCTCCCCGCAACTCGGGCTTTCCTACTCCGCGCAGTCGGTCGATGGGCAGCATGCCGCCTCAAACAATCAGCCCTCCTGGATCGGTGAAGGCTTTGATGCTTCGATCGGCGGCTTCATAGAGCGCCGATACCAGCCCTGTGCGCGAGACATGGGCGGCTCGGCCAACAACACCAAGAAGACCGGCGATCTGTGCTGGGAAACCGACAATGCGGTCCTGTCGTTGACAGGCAACTCCGGCGAGTTGATTTTCAACGCGGCCCAGAACCGGTGGCACCTGCGCGGCGACGACGGCTCGCGCATCGAACGCAGGACCGGCGCCAGCAATGGCGACAACAACGGTGAGCACTGGGTCATCACGACCAGTAGTGGCGTCCAGTACTGGTTTGGTCGAAACCAATTGCCGGGTTGGAGCTCCGGCAAGCCAGTCACCAACTCGACCTTGACGGTGCCGGTCTTCGGCAACGAACCCACTGAACCCTGCCATGCGGCGGCGTTCAGTGACTCGGACTGCACGCAGGCCTGGCGATGGAACCTCGACTACGTCGTTGATCCTTCAGGTAACTCCATTTCCTACTGGTACGAGCGGGAAACGAACAAGTACGGCCGGAACCTCAACCCTGCCGACGCCACCACCTATGACCGTGGCGGTTGGCTCGCCCGAATCGACTACGGCACCCGTCAGATCAACGGTGTCGACTCTGCACTGAACACGAACGCGCCGATGCGGGTGAATCTCGGCATCGCCGATCGGTGCCTGACCAACTGTTCCACCCGTGACGAGGTGCACTGGCCGGACACCCCGTGGGACATGGCATGTTCGGCGGCCTCGTGTCCGGACAAGTTTTTCCCCACGTTCTGGTCCACCAAGCGGCTTACCGACATTACCACTCAGGTGCGCAATGGCACGGGGTATCGCAACGTTGAGCACTGGTCCCTTACCCACACGTTCCCGGACCCGGGCGACGGTACCCGCGCCGGGCTCTGGCTCGACAAGCTTTCCCACACCGGCCTCGCCGGGGGGAGTATCTCCGTTCCGGACCTTGAGTTCACCCCAGTTCAGTTAGCCAACCGGGTCGACGCCATCGGCGATTTCGCTCCGGCGATGAACTGGATGCGGATCGCGAAGATTCGCAACGAAGCCGGCGGGACCATCAGCGTCAACTATTCGGCTCAGGACTGCAAGGCCGGTCAAACCAAACCCACCCCTCACACCAACACCCGTCGATGCTACCCAGTGATCTGGGAACCAGAGGGCTACTCCAACCCGGTCACCGACTGGTTCCACAAGTACGTGGTGGCCACCATCTATGAAAGCGACAACACTGGTGGCGCGCCGCCTCAGGGCAGTCCACGGGTCGCATATTCCTACACCTACTACGGCGACGTCGCCTGGCACTACAACGATGACGACGGACTAGTAGAGCGCAACCACAAAACCTGGTCGGGCTACCGCGGATATGAGCGAGTGGGCGTCACCGTCGGTGACGCCGGTGAGAGGGAGTACACCGAAACCCGGTACTTCCGCGGCATGCATGGCGACAAGCAATCGCCGACTGGAGGCACGCGTACCGTCACTATCGACGGAATCCACGATGAAGACTGGTACGCGGGCATGGCCCGGGAGACCAAGGTTCTCGACGGCCCCGGCGGGGCGGTGGTCCAACGCGAGCTGACAACGCCGTGGGCCTCTGCGCCTACTGCCACCCGCACGATCAACGGGGATACCGTCACAGCCCGCTTCACCCGTGTCGGCACCGTCACACGCCACACCACTCTCGACGGAGGGCGCGGCGAGCGGGTCAACAAGACCGTCACCACCTATGACAGCTATGGCATGCCCGAGAGCATTGATGATTTCGGCTTGGACGGTGTCGCCGGTGATGAGCAGTGCACAAAGAACGACTACACTCCCCGGAACACCGACGCATGGATGGTTGACCGGCTGCACCGAGTGCAATCGTTTGCAGTCGCGTGCGCCGACACCGGAACACCAGGCGGTCTCGCCGAAGCAGATGTGATCGGGGAGACCCGCACCCGCTATGACAATCAGGCGTTCGAGGCGACCCCGACCAGGGGTCTGGCTACCCACACCGAGGAGATTGCCGCCTGGAACTCGGGAGCGCCGACCTTTACCACGATCAAGCGAGACGCTTACGACGTTCATGGCCGGGTGACGTCCACCTGGGACGCGATGAATCGGGCGACCACCATCGCCTTCACCCCTTCCACCGATGCTCCGGTCACCTCGACCGTCTCCGCGAACCCGTTACTGCACGAGACGACAACGAGCCTGGATCCCGCCTGGAGTCTGCCGACTTCGATCATTGACCCGAACGGCAAGCGCACCGATCTGAGCTACGATCCGCTCGGGCGGCTGACGGCAGTTTGGGGTCCCAGCCGGGACAGTGCCACCGAGACTGCCAACAACACCTTCAGCTACCAGATCCGAACTAACGCCCCATCGGTCATCACCACTTCGCGGCTGAATGCCGACGGCGAGTACGTCAGGTCGTATGAGCTTCTCGACGGATTGATGCGCGAGCGCCAGACGCAGCGTCCTTCATCGTCCGGCGGCCGGCTCGTCACCGAATCGTTCTACGACACCGCGGGCCGGGCGTCGCTCAAGTTCGACACCTACCATGCGACGGGCGCACCCGGTGGGACGCTGTTGACGGCGACGGACAAGGCGTTCGTACCGCGGCAGACGCGCACCGAGTACGACGGGGCCGGACGGACGAGCGCAGATATCTTCCAGCCGTACGGCGCGGAGCGGTGGCGCACCTCCACCTACTATGCCGGCGACCGCACCGACCTCACTCCACCGCAGGGTGGTACTGCAACCTCGAAGGTCACGGACGTGCGCGACCGGCTAGTGGAACTCCGGCAGTACCACGGTACGACGCCGACCCCCGGCACGGCTGGCAGTTGGGACGCGACATCGTATAGCTACGACCGGCGGGGTCATCTAACAAAGATTGTCGACGCAAAAGGCAACGATTGGAATTATCGGTACGACGTTCGTGGCCGGCAGACGGAGATTGATGACCCCGACAAGGGGCTGACCGTTTCTACGTATGACAACGCCGGACGGGTCAGCACGGTCACCGATGCAGCGGGCAAGAAGATTGCCTATCTGTACGACCCGTTGGGCCGCAAGCGGGCTATTTACGAGAACCAGCTGGGTGGTCCGATGCGTGCCCAGTGGATTTATGACACCGTCGCCAAGGGCTATCTGTCCCAGTCGACTCGGTTCGTGGGGTCCGCCTCATACCAGGTCAAGATTTTGGACTACAACGACAGCTACCTGCCCGGGAACACCCAGGTCGTCATTCCGAACAGTGAGACCGGCCTGGGTGGTACGTACAACTACAACAGTACGTACAATCTCGACGACACGGTTGCCACGACGAGTATTCCGTCAACCAATACGGGTATGCCGGCCGAGACGCTGACCCGTGGCTACAGCAGCCTGGGGAAGCCCACCACGTTGCACACGCTTCTGGGGAACCAGTCGTCGTCGTACGTGGCCGACACCGACTACAACGCCCTCGGTGACATCGACCAGATCGAGCTGTACACCGGCAGCGGTGGACGCGTCTTCCAATCGTACACGCGAGAGTTGGAGACGGGCCGTCTCACTGGTGTCCGCACCGACCGGGACGCGGTGGCTCCGCACATCGTCGCGAACACTCAATACAGCTACGACGACATCGGCAATATCACGAAGATTGTCGACACCGCTGCCGACCCGGTCGACGATACCCAATGCTTCGGCTACGACCACGTTCGACGGCTCACCGAGGCATGGACGCCCGGTAGCGGCGACTGCACCGCATCACGGAGTGTCGCAGCTCTCGGCGGGCCGGCGCCGTACTGGCACTCCTGGCGCTTCGACGTGCTCGGCAATCGGACGTCCGAGGTGGTGCACCGTAGTGCCGGTGACGTGACCACCACGTACGCGTATCCAGCCTCCGGCGCAAACAGCGTCCGGCCTCATGCAGTTACGGCCACCTCGGGTGCCAGCCCCGGCAGCTACACCTATGACGCCACGGGCAACCTGACCAGCCGGCCCACGCCGTCAGCAGGTACCCAGACCCTGACCTGGGATGCAGAGGGGCACCTGGAGACGTCGACCGATGCGACAGGAGAAACGCGCTACATCTACGACGCCGACGGCAATCGGCTAATTCGTCGGGACCCGGCCGGTAGGACTCTCTACCTACCCGGGCAGGAGATTCGTTACGGCGCGAGCACCGGCACCACGACCTGCACTCGGTTCTACTCGTTCGCCGGGTCGATGGTCGCTTCCCGGACCAGCGGCGGGCTGACCTGGCTTTCGCCGGATCACCAGGGAACCGCACTAGTGGCCATCCAGGCCAGCAACCAGCAGGCTACCGTCCGCCGGCAGACGCCGTACGGCACGCCGCGCGGCGGTACGCCGGTCTGGCCCAACGACAAGGGATTTGTCGGCGGGACTATCGACAATACCGGGTTGATCCATCTTGGAGCTCGCGAGTACGACCCGGTCCTGGGGCGGTTCGTTTCCCTTGATCCGGTCATGGACCTGCTCGACCCGCAGCAGATCAATGGCTACGTCTACAGCAACAACAATCCTGTCACCCTCTCCGACCCGTCCGGCCTTAAGTTCGAGGAAGAGACCTGGTCAGAGTATCACAAGCGGGTAAGAAAGCATGAGACGAAGCAAGCCAAAGAATCAAGAAAGGCTCGGGAGAGCTACCGCGGCTTCCTCAATACTGTCCGACACAACGCGGCTCAGCGTGCGGCCCACGAACGAATCAAGAAGCAGGTGGCCGATATGGGTGGCGACCCGGAGATGGTGCTCTTAGAGTACCAGATTAGGGGTGGCTGTAAGACAAAGTCGCACAAAGGGAAGTGCGGTCATCCAGGTTATGCGGACATTGTTTACATTGATGAAGACACCAAGACAATCTATGTCTGGGAGGTAAAGATAGCCCACCGTCCGGACGAGGCTCATCAGGACCTCAAGCACTACATTCGCAAAATCAACGCTCTGGGTGAATATGACGCCGAGCCCGGATTCGCGCTGACCTCGCTGCTATTCGCGACGGTGCCCGGCACCCCGGAGTCCGTTGTGGTATTCAATGGGCCGACCGAGGGCCAGGTCTTGTACCGTCCATTCAGGTGGCGTGAGCCCAAGCCTCCGCCGCCCCCGGTGACGGCGCCGCAACCGGTGCGGGTGCCCAAGCCGGTACAGGTCCAGGAGCCGGTAATCAAAAATCCGTGGGTGGTCGGTACGATCGCCGGCGGCGCCGCGGTCGGTGTGTGTGTCTTGGCCACCGCAGGAGGTTGTGGGGTAGCCCTTGGTGCTGCTGCCGTCGGCGGTTCCTTGATAGCATCGGGGTGATTCTGTGTCTGTCGCTGCTGCTTCGGCAAGCTGGGAAGGAGATGCTGGTGTCCGCGCAGTTGTCGTTCAACGGCTTTGTCGAGGACTTGGCGATCCAGCTCGCCGGGCATGGCTTCGAGCGGGGAGAGGAGGGGCGCGTCTTTCGTCGATTTTCTCCCGAAGGGGACGTGCTCATCTTCGAGGTTCAGCCGTCAAATCACTCCAGCCACTGGGAGAAGGCCTTCTACATCAACATCGGCCTGGTGCTGGCACCGAAGTGGGAATGGGACCGGCAGCGAACCGGGTGGTCGGTTGAGGAGCTGCCCCGCCACTACGACGGCGGGTGGCGTAGGCGGCTTCGTTTCTCAGGGCTGTCGGGCAACGACCAGTGGCGTATCGCCGACGAGGACTCCGCAGCCCAGGTGTCCGCGCGAGTGCGGCAACAATTGGACGACCTGATGCCGCAGCTTTTGTCGCTGCTTGACCGGGACGTCGTGCTGAACCGGACTCCGGACATTCTCGGTCCGGGGGCCTGGCTGACCCGTGCCTGGATCCTGGCTGGGGAGGGGCGCACCGACGAGTTGGAGCATCTGTTGTTCGTGGAGAGACCGGCCCGTACCCACGACTCTGTCCCGATCCGAACGGTGTGGAACTATGCCACCGGCCGAGCTCCGGAAACCGGCCAACGGTGAGAGTTTTCTGACGAGCGTCTGGTCGAGCTTTGCGGGCTGCCGATTTTCGAACAGATCGAGTAGGGTATCCACCATGCACCAGGTGTGGAAGGTATCGCCACTAGGGCGGTTCGGGACGCTCGCTGCTATTTCGTTGTTCAGCTACTATTCCTGGCTGATCTGGTCCAATATATTCCTCGTCGGCCTGGTGATCGTCGGCGGCGTCGTCACCGCGATTCGTTTTGCCTTCCACCCGGCGGTGATCCTCACGGACAGCGAGGTGATGGTGCGAAATCCCAGCGGTTCAAAGCGGATACCGCTCGGTGATGTGGTGAAGGTTGAGCCGGGCTACGGTGGTTTGACCATCACGACCGCTTCGGGTGACCTGGTGGTGGCATGGGCTGTGCAGAAATCCAATCTGGCGAAATGGAAGAACTCGCAAACGCGGGCGGATGAGGTGACAGCGACGATCATGAGCGCCAGGCGACGTGGCGCCGCCGCCTGATAGAGTGCGCGTTGCGCGACCAAGTGGCTCGTCAAGATTTGGGGCTTCGAGTGCCCACAACGATTGTATGGCCTATATGCTATTGTCTCGTCTTTGTACGTTGATTGGGTATTGCGTCGGTTCTGAGGATGGATCAGGCAAGCTGTCTCCCAGTGCTCGTGTGGGAGGTGGTGGTCGGTGGGTAGAGGGCCGGAAGTGTTCGTCCGGCAGGTGTCGATGGCCGAGGGTCAGCGGTTGCAGCAGATCACTCGGACGGCGAAGGATCCGGTGAAGCTGCGGCGGGCGATCGTGGTGCTGATGTCGGCTCAGGGCCAGCCGGCGCCGGACATCGCCTACCTGCTCAGGCCAGCGAGGACTACGTCCGCGATGTGATCCACGCGTTCAACGAGCGGGGGTTCGACGCGCTGGGACCCAAAACGGAGCGATGGCGCACCGAGACGGACCGATGAGCAGACCCGCGACTGGATCTGCGTCATCGCCCGGTGCGACCCCCGTTTCCTCAGCCAGCCGTTCTCGGGCTGGGCCCTGGCCCAAACTGCGCGACTATCTCATCGCCGTTGGCTACGTCACGACGATCAATGTCGAGACTATCCGGCAGATTCTGCACGAACGTGGCGTACTATGGCGGGCCACCAAGAACCTGGAAAGCCAGCACCGACCCCGACTTCACCCAAGATGCGCGGTCTTCCTCGGTGAAGGACTCCGGCTGTCCCGCCGCCGTCCGGCGTTCCCGTTCCTCGGTCAGGTCGAAGCCCGGTCGGAAGACCTGGAACGTCTCCCGGTAGTCCAGGCCGCGAGCGATTGCCGTCCCGAAGACGGCCGAGGAGGTGTGGGGCGGCACTGCGAGCCAGTCCGCCCAGGTGCGCCGTACTCCCGGGACTCGTCAACGATGGTCTCGCCCACATCGAAGAATGCGCTCGTGGCCACCCGGCGATTGTGTCTAGTGCTCCCATCAGGATCAACAACATGTACCGCGAGCCGAGCCACCTGGCGGGCCAGTGCCGAGCCGCCGGCCACACCGAGTGCGACCCGGTGCTGGAAGCCGTGACACTGCTGCTCACCGGAGCCGCCGGGACCATCGGCACCAGGATGGCCGCCGATCTTGGACGTCGTTCCAGCTCGCGAACGCCCTGTTCCCGTCGGTGGACTTCGGTCAGCGGCGGCTGCGGACCCTGTACCGCTGGACGAACGCAGCCGCCTCACTGCCAGCCGAGCTGTGCTGCCGGGTAGTCAGCTTCTCAGGTTGAGGGTGAACCCGCTGGCGGCGAGTTCGGTGAGAAAGGCTCTCGGCTCCACGAGGTGCTCGATGTGCCGTACTCCCGAGGGCATAGTGGGCAGGTCTCGGATGAGTAGCGCCGCAGCGAGACCGGTAGCGCGACTTTGCTGGCGGCCGCTGAAGCTTGCCTGACTGGCGCCGGAGTCGACGGTGACGGCAAATCCGTCACCGCCAAGCTTGATCTTGGCCAACGCGTTCAGCATGACGCGGCGGACCCAGGGGCGATGTAGCAGGCGGGCGATGCCGGGTCGCCCGGCGGCTGCCAGCAGCGTGGTGGTCAGTCGGGAGTCTAGGCATAGGCCGGTACTCGCGGCGACACCCAGCGTGGTGGAGAGCGTGTACTGGTCTGAGAACGGGAACCGGTACACGGTTCGCTCGCCGTACGGCGCCGGAAATCGCATTGCCCACGAGCCGTGTAGGCGGCCCAGCCCATCGAGAGTCCAGGCGAGCGCCGCTGGCCCGTGCCGTTCCCCGGAACCGAGCAGCACGCCGATGTGCACCTGCCGCGTTGTTGACTGTTCGACGCAGTGTCGGGCAAGCAGGTTGCTGACCCCGGGGACCAGTCCGACGCTGAGGGCCGCTGTGGCCTGCCGCTGGGAGGCGAGCTCGTCCAGTTGTTCGATCTCGACGTGCAGCTGGTGGGAAGCCGAGATGTCCACGTAGTGGATTCCCCGCTCCAGGCAGGCGCGAGCGATCCGCGCGTTATCGAGTTCGGCGCACATGAGCACGGCGTCAACCCCGTTGAGCGCGGTGGCCAGGTCGCCGGGATCGGCGGCGTCCAGGCGCACCACGGTGGACCCCGGTACGCGCGGCGCACGGTGTGGGTTACGGCCGGCCACCACCACTTCTGTCGTGCGTAGGTGACTGACCAGTGCGGTCACGGCGTGCATGCCGACGGCGCCGTATCCGCCGAGGACGAGGATCCGGTTCATCGGGCGACCGCCTCCTGTGGTGGTGTATCGCCGCTCGCCGGCTTCTTCGGTTCTCGGGTGCCCATGGCCAGCGCGCAGAGGATTCCCAGGACGGCGATGGCGGCCGCGCCGGCAAACCCCAGGCGCAGACCATCGGCGATCGCGGTGGCCCCGTCGCCGCTGCCGCGGTTGTCGGTCCATGCTGCCGAGGCCATCAGCAAGGCGGTGAGGCCCAGGGCGGCGCCGAGGCGTTGGGCGGTGTTGACCAGGCCAGAGGCGGCTCCTTGCTGATTTTCAGGTGCGCTGCGTACGGCGGGGGCGGTGGAACCGACGAACACAGCAGGCAGGCCGGCTGCGAAGATCAGGCTGGCCGGCAACACGGCGGTCAGGTAGCTGGCGCCGGGGTGCAGCAGGATCGCGTATCCGGCCAGGCCGAGCGCGACCAGGAACATCCCGGCCGCGAGAACCGCGCGTGACCCGAAGCGGCCGATCGCCCAGGGCAGCGCGGTACGCGCGGTGACCATGTTGACCGCGGCGATAGGCAGTACGGCGAATCCGGCGGCGAGGGCGGAGTATCCCATGGCCTGCTGAAGCATGAGCGACAGCAGCACGAACGCTGGCACGTGGGAGGCGCCCACGAGAGCGTTGGCCGCGACGCCGGCCCGTACCTGGCGTATCCGCAGCAGTTGCGGCGGCAGGATCGGGGCCGGATGACGCCGCTGGTTGACCGCGAACACCGTACCGAGCCCGAGGGTGGCGACGGCTGCCGTGTAGGTGAGCGGCGTCCACCCGGCGGTGGGCAACTCGGTGGCGAGCAGGACCATGGCGAGCACGGATCCGGTGACGGTGAGTCCACCTATCAGGTCCAGCTGCGTCCGAGCGCCACTGGCACGCCCGGCCCACGGCGGGTCGGCGGGGAGCAGGCGCGGGCTCAGGATAAGGGCGACCACACCGATCGGGACGTTGATCAGAAAGATCCAGGGCCATCCAAGTGTCTGGGTCAGGACGCCGCCCAACGCCACACCCGAGCCCGCACCGGCGGCGGCCATGGCGCTCCATACCGCGAACGCCCGACGGTAGGCAGCGGGTTCGGTGAAGATCGCGGCGATCAACGCGAGCTCGGCGGGGACCACGATCGCCGCACCAACGCCCTGTATCGCTCGACCCAGCAGCAGCGTGCCCGCGTCGGGTGCGAGGCCCGCCAGTAGCGACGCGCCGGTGAACAGCGCGATTCCGGCCTGGAACATGCGGCGCCGGCCGAACACGTCCGCGGCCCTACCGGCGACCAGCTGCAAGCCGCCGAAGGTGAGTTGGTAGGCGTTGACCACCCAGGTCAGCCCGGACTCGGTCAACGCCAGCGCTGCACCCATCGCCGGCAGTGCGACGTTGACGATCGACACCTCAAGAAACACCACGAGTTCCACGGAGGTGAGCAGCAGCAGTGCGGCCAGCCCACCTCGGCCCCAAGTTTTAGTAGTCACGCTACAAGAATGTTTTTGTAGTCGGGCTATAGTCAATGGTGTGAGCGAAACACCACACCGCAACCGCCAGCAACCAACCGTGAAGAGGCCATCCGAGGACGGCAGGACCGCGCGATCCCGGTCCACCCGGACGCGGATCACCACGGCGGCCACCGAGCTGTTCACCACCGCCGGCTACAGCAGCACCAGCATCGCGGCCATCGCCGCCAGGGCCGGCGTGAGCGAGCAGAGCGTCTACTACAGCTTCGGTACCAAGCGGGCCATCCTCACCGCGGCCCTCGACCTGGCCATCGCCGGTGACGACGAACCTGTTCCCACACTTGAGCGGCCCTGGGTGCGGGACGCACTCGCCGATCCGGACCCACGCGGGCAGATCCGCCGGCAGGTCGCCGGCGCCGCAGACGTCTATCGGCGCGCCGCGCCACTGTTGGACGTCGTGCGCAGCGCTGCCACCATCGACGCCGAACTAGCCGAGGTATGGGCGACCAATCTTCAGCAGCGGCTCACCGTGCAACGTATCTTCGCCGAAGCGTTGGCCCGCAAGACGCCGCTGCCCGCCAACATGGCCGTCGACGCGGCCGCCGACACCGCCCTGGCCATCCTCAGCCCCGAGACATACCACCTGCTCGTGCACCATCAGGGCTGGGCGCACACGCGATGGCGGGACTGGGCCACGAACGCCCTGCAACGCCTACTCACGACGTTGCCGTAGCGCAGAGGCGAACCTGGCTGGATCACGCCGGGCGCCCGCCCGTGGAGCGGGTTCGACGAAACAGCAGTTGCGCGAGGCTCTTGTCCTACACCCAGGCAGGGCTCGACCGGCCCCGCCGGCAGGTTGTAGAGGAGCGGTCGGGAGGGTGCCGGTCGATCTGGGCGGACGCGCTGACCGCCATGCGCTCATGCGAGTTCGGGCGCTCCGAGGGCAACGCTCGATTCGTGGCTCAGGCTGGTGTCACAGGTGGGCAACAACTGCCGCCTCGGGGATGCGGTCGTTGATGAGTAGGGCGACGAGTTCGTCGAGCAGTGCTTCGAGGTCGTCGGTGCTGGTCAGATCGTGGTGCTTGTTGATGACCCGTTCGTCGGCCAGACGGACTGTCTCCAGTTCAGCCTCGCCGGTGCTCCAAATCGTGATTACGGCAAGCCATGACGCGGATTCGAACTCGCTGACAATGATCGGCTTGCCATGATTCGGCTTGATCGGTCGCGTGTGCCATGCTATGCCCAACCTCGCCCAGGTCTGGGCCCGAGCCAGTACAGCGTCTGGCAGCGCCTCCAGCGGAAAGGCCACGCCTGCGACTATCGCACGTTCTGGGCGGGTGGTCAGCCGCCAGCTGAGTCAACGGTGTTGTGGGCTCAGGTACGCCCCTCCCGGCCGGACTCCCGACCGGCCGCTGAGTTCGATGGCCGTTCGGGGAGGCCAACGGCGTGGGCTCGGGCAACTCTCTACCGTCCCGAACCTGCCGCTCGACGGGCACGGTGCGGTGCTGGGATGCGGTGGTACTCGATCCATGCGGTACTCGCCGCTTGCCGACGTCGCCGATTAGTCGGCGCAGGACGTCGCCAAAGTCCGAGGTACTGCCTTGGTGGAGGCGGTCGACCAGAACCTCGCCGTCACGATACCGCTGGACTTGCCTACTGGCTGGCCGCTGAGGTTGGCGGTGTTCCTGCATGGTGTACCTGGGCCGGGTCCTTGGTCAGCCCGGTCCTCCCGTCGAGCGGCTCGTCGTCGGCGTCCATGTCCTGTTGAATCGCCTTTCCGACACAAAGTCAGTCCGGCGGCCCCTCCCGGTCAGCCTTTGGATCTCGTTACAGTGCGCACTCGAACGCGAGCCGCAGCGTCATCAGTCGCTGCATGTGTCAGGGGGTCGACATACCATGACGGTAGCCACAGCAGCACGACCGAGCGCGGGAGGAAGCATGGCAACGGCCATCAGCATGTCGCGTGAAGAGTTGCTTGAGCGTCGTCGCCGCATCCTTGATCGTGTCGGCATGAGCTACGAGGTGTTGCGTGGGCGGGCCGCTTCCTACACGTTGCAGCCCAGCGAGCGGCGAGCGTTCGAGGCCCTTCGTGCCATCGACTATCTTCTTGGCGCGTGATCTCGCCGGCTGTAGCCGCCTCCGACGATCTTTACCGCCGGGCATCAGCCTTCGCGGACGACCTGACTGCCAGGATTCAGTCCGTCGTCGCCGCGGCTGACTCGTTTACTGCTGTAATTTTAGGCGAGGGCTCATCTGCTCGGATCGTTGTAGGGGTGATCGATACAGGTACTCTCGAATTTCGACCGATTCAGTTGACGATTAACGGGAAGGCTCGCCTGCAACTGTTCATCAAGTTCTTCTGCGGATGGGACAGTGCGAGCCGGTTCCTCGCCGTCGACAAATCTTGGTTTCATGTCAGGTTGGACGAGAAGGATACACCGCTTTTCCGGTACGAGTACGTGCGCCAGCCCGGTGGCGTGATCCCCGCCGCTCACCTGCAGGTTCATGCCCACCGCGACGAGACAATCTATCTGATGACCGCCGCGGAACGCGGAAGGCCGAAGGCGCGTAAACGGAAGGTCAAGGTCCCTCGCCTCGCCGAACTCCATTTCCCGCTCGGTGGCCATCGTTTCCGTCCGTGTATTGAAGATGTTCTTGAAATGTTGATCTTCGAGTTCGGAATTGACACCTGCCCGGCTTTTCGACAGGCGATCCATCATGGGCGCGAGCAATGGCGCAAGATGCAACTACGGGCGGCGGTGCGGGATGATCCTGAGCTCGCCGCCGACGTGCTCCGCAGCATGGATTTTGAGATCCTCTCGCCCGAGGAGCCCGTACTGCCAAACCGCGACAAGCTTGTCGCCTTCTAGCGACTCGCCTCCACGTCGGCGTTGTTCGTGTCTCCTACTCCAGGGGAGTCGCCGCACCCTGCCTACCCGCCAGACAGGTACCGCTCGATTCGGGTCGGCTCCGGTGGGCCGGCGTAGCCGATGTGCCGGTCCGGCCGGATCACGAAGGCCGCGGCGCCGGCGTCGTACAGCTTCTGGGCGTTGCGGCCCCGGTCGAGGAGGACCGGAACCGGGGCGCGTACGGCCTGGGCCACCTGCCAGGCTGGGGTCAGTAGCCGCAGCTCCACCGCACCGGACCGGCGGCGGGCCAGCGTGTCGGCCAGCTTGTTGATCTGTGTCGGCAGAGCCGGGTCGGGCTTCGGTGCGGTCAGCAGGAGG
Source organism: Salinispora fenicalii (assembly GCF_000514815.1). Lineage (GTDB taxonomy): Bacteria > Actinomycetota > Actinomycetes > Mycobacteriales > Micromonosporaceae > Micromonospora > Micromonospora fenicalii. The sequence continues at coordinate 226,430 of NZ_AZWQ01000008.1, read as the reverse complement.
GTGTGGCGGTCGGTGGCGAGGTGGTCGTGTAGGCGCTGCGGCTGGTGGGTGATCCCGTCGAACAGCGTCGGGTCGGGTAGGCGGTCGCCACCGTGCAGTCCGCCCTTGCGGCCGGTCACCCCGGCGGTACCGCGGTAGCTGTGGGCGAGTTGGGACAGCCGGTGGGCGAGCAGTCGGCGGGCCGGTGTGCTGGCCTGCAGCCCGGCCAGCACGATGTCACGCAGGTGCCGGCGCGGGTCGCCCCGCAACAGCATCGCCTCCGCGCCGAGGTGGGTGAAGCGGACGACCTGTCGTCCGATGCGGTGCCGTTCGGCCTGGTAGCTGTCGAGTAGTGCGATCGGGGCCCAACCGGCGAGCACCGCGGCGAGTTTCCAGCCCAGGTTGATCGCATCGGCGACGCCGAGGTTGAGCCCTTGGCCGCCGAACGGGGTGTGGACGTGCGCGGCGTCGCCGGCCAGGAAGACTCGACCCGCGCGGTAGCTGTTCGCCTGCTTGCGAGCCAGGTTGAAGGTCCAGAACTGGTCGGTGGACTCGATGGTGGCGGGGATGCCGGTCCGGGACAGGGCCGCCTGCGCATCGTTGTGAGTGGGTGGTACCGGCTGCCCGGTGGCGTCGATGGTCTGGGTGTATGCCAGCCGGAACCGCCTCTCCCCGGGTAGGGGGAAGACGCCGTAGATCCCGGTGCCGTCGCTGGAGAAGGTCATCTCGTTGCGCGGCAACGGCCAGTCGACCACCGCGTCGCAGAGCACCCATGGATCGCTGTAGGTGGTGCCGTCGAAGTCGATCCCGAGCAGGTCCCGAACCGTGCTGTGCGCGCCGTCGCAGCCGACGACCCACTGTGTGGTCACGGTTTCGGTGCCGCCGTCCGGCGTGGTGAGGGTGGCGGTGACTCCACTGTCGGTCGAGGTGAGGCCGACCAGGGTGGTGTTGCGGTGTAGCGCAACGCCGTGCCGGGTCAGGTGATCGATGAGAATCTGCTCGGTGCGGTACTGCGGAATGTCGACCAGGTGTGGGTACGCCGTGTCGTCGAGTACGCGGAAGTCGACGCTCAGTCGGTCGCGGTGACTCGTTCGCAGGGTGAGTACGTCGACCCGCTCCCCTTCGGCGAGAATCCGGTCGGCCACCCCGAGATCACGGAGATGTTCCAGCGTACGGGCGTGCAGTGCGGCGGATTTGGTCAGCTCCAGTGGGGAGGCGTGCTTGTCGATGACTCGGACGTCGACGCCGAGTCGGGTCAGTTGGGCGGCGAGGACCAGGCCGGTGGGGCCGGCCCCGACGATCAGCACCTGCGGGTGTGACATGTCGTGCACCTCTCTACCGGGAACTGATAAAAGCGATCGCTCGCTCTCTTTTAGATTGCGCCTCCCACGAGGCGCCGTCAAGAGGGAGCGCTCGCTTTACGATGAGCGGATGCCGAAAGTCTCTGAAGACCACCGCGCTGCCCGCCGCCGGCAGATCCTGACGGCCGCCGCCACCCGCTTCGCCCGCGACGGCTTTCACCGCACCTCTATGCAGGACGTGGTGGACGAGTCCGGCCTGTCGTTCGGCGCCGTCTACCGCTACTTCCGCACCAAGAACGACATCGTCATGGCGATCTCCCTGGAGGCGATCAGTGTGATCGAGACCGTGGTCCGGGACGGTGTTCAGGCCGGGCGCCCCGTCGCCGATCTGCTGGCTACGCTGCCGGGCGCGCTGCTCGATCTCGAACAGATCGACGAGCGGATGCGACTGGCGGTGCAGGCGTGGGGGGAAGCACTCCGCGATCCCGCCCTCGCCGAGCGGATGCAGGAAGGGTTACGGCGGGCCCGCGCCGCGCTTCGGGAGAGCATCGAGGTCAACTCCGCCGACATCGGCGTCCACATCGACGCGGACGCCGCGGCGCAGGTCCTGATCTCAATCATTCAAGGCTTCATCCTGCAACGTTCCTGGGACCCCCACCTCGACGCCGACTCCTATGGCCAGGCTGCCCAAGCGCTAATCGGTGGAAGGCTCGGCGGCGCTGCGACGGGGTGGCGTTGATCTGATTGCCATAGCCGGAAAGGGCTATTCAAGGACTCCAATCCCCACCACCTCGTCGATCGGGCACGCCGATGGCGGGGTTGGCTCGGCGGCGGAGGGCGCTCGAGGTGCTGTCCCTGGGTGAGGGCGGTCTGTCCCGGCGGGTTCTGGGTGGGAGTGGGTGGACGTACCGAACCGGACCGCCCGAGTTGACCTCAGGCCTTGGCGGCATCCGCACCCGGGTAACCGCCCAACGTGCGTCGACCTGGTGGGCGGAGAATGGCGCCGAACAGACCTTCCCGTTAGCGAAGAATTCGGTTAACGTGAATGCGCGGTTGGTGGGGCGCAGCAGATCGCTCCCGCCGGCTTGTTTTGTGGTCTTCCCAGTAAAGCCGGGCTGTCTGCGTTGAGTCCGGTGACGCACCACTGTCGGAGCTCTGAAATCTCTTCACAGGCTGGGCGGCCGGTTCCCCTGATGCCAGCAGCGGCGACCGCCGCCACTGAATATTGGAGGAACGGGTGCGGGAGTCGACATCGCCGCCGCTATACGTGGTGCCGGAGAAGGGCGGGCTCGCTGACCTCATCGCGAGCAACGCAGCGGAGGAGCCGGATGCGCCGGCATTCCACCGTAAAGTCGACGGCCGGTGGGAGCCGGTCAGTGCCGCGGAGTTCTACACCGAGGTCACCGACCTCGCCCGAGGGTTGATGGCCAAGGGTGTCGAGCGTGGGGATCGCGTGGGTCTTCTCTCCGGTAACCGGTACGAGTGGTCGCTCGTGGACTTCGCCCTCTGGGTGATCGGCGCGGCGCCGGTGCCGATCTATCTGACCTCCTCGCCTGAGCAGATCGAGTGGATTCTCGGCGACTCTGGTGCGGTAGCGGTTGTGGTGGAGGCCGAGGCGCATGAGAACGTGATCCAGGAAATGCGGGGCAAATTACCCGCCCTGCGACACGTCTGGCAGATCGACGGTGGCGCGGTGGAGGAACTGCGAGCCGCGGGTGCCGACGTTGACCCCGCCGCCGTTGAGGAGCGGCGGACGGCCGTACTCCCGGAGGACACGGCCACGATCATCTACACCTCCGGAACCACCGGGATGCCCAAGGGCTGCGTTCTCAGCCATGCCAACCTGTTCGCCGAGGCGGGTAACGCCGTAGCTCTGCTGCGCGCTATGTTCGGTCCGCTCGGTGACACTCCGGCATCGACACTGCTGTTCCTGCCCCTCGCCCACGTTTTCGGTAGGATGGTGGAGGTCGGTGCGATGGTGGCGCGGACGCCCATTGCGCACTGCTCCGACGTCAAGCAGGTGCCCGCGGAACTGGTCAGCTACAAGCCGACATTCCTGCTTTCGGTTCCCTACGTGCTGGAAAAGGCCTACAATACCGCCCGGCGTAAGGCCTACGAAGCTGGCAAGGGCAAAGTGTTCGACACCGCGGCGGCGACGGCGACCGCCTACTCGGAGGCGCAGCGGCCCGGACTGGGCCTACGCATGCGACACGCCCTGTTCGAGCGACTCGTGTACCGCAGGTTCCGGGCGGCCTTCGGTGGGAACCTGCGTTTCGTGATCTCCGGAGGTGCGGCCCTGGGCGAGCGCCTCACGCACTTCTACCGCGGCTGCGGCATCACCGTATTCGAGGGCTACGGACTTACCGAAACCAGTGCAGCGGTCGCGGTCAACTCGCTGGAATCCTTCCGGCCAGGGACCGTGGGGAGGGTCCTGCCCAGCGTACAGATGAGGATCGACGATGACGGTGAGGTGCAGTGCACCGGTGGTCCGGTGTTCGCGGGCTACTGGAACAACGATGAGGCCAACGCCGAATCGTTCACCGAGGACGGTTGGTTCCGGACCGGTGACATCGGGGAGTTCGACGAGCACGGGCACCTGCGGATTACTGGCCGCAAGAAGGAGATCCTGGTGACCAGCGGCGGAAAGAATGTGTCGCCCGCCGTGATCGAGGACCGCATCGCCGCCGCTCCGCTGGTCGCCCAGGCACTCGTGGTGGGTGATGGGCAGAAGTACGTCGCTGCACTCATCACCGTCGATTCGGAGTACCTGGAGCACTGGAAGTCCGGTGCGGGCAAACCCGCTGACGCCGCAGTCTCCGACCTTATCGACGATCCCGACCTTCTACACGAGTTGCAGCGCGCCGTGGACGAGGGCAACGCGGCGGTGTCGACGGCCGAGGCGGTACGTCGGTTCCGGGTTCTTCCCAAGGAGTTCACTGTGGAGTCGGGTCACCTGACGCCGTCGCTGAAGTTGCGTCGCAGTGTCATCATGGAGGACTTCGCCGACGAGGTAGCTGAGCTGTACAAGTAGCTTGCCTTCGGTGACTGGCTGGAAGGCCCGGGCACGTGAACCCTTACGTGCCCGGGCCTTCGCGTCCACGCAACTGGCGCCGAACCCCGGGACGCCACCCACCCCACACCCCTACGTCCGACCAGCGGTCAGGTGTTGTTTCACCCCAGGCCACTCGGCCCGGAGCACGCTGTAGAAAATCGCGTCGCGGCGCCGGCCCCCCGGCATGTAGTTGAAGCTACGTAGCGTGCCTTCCTCCACCGCGCCAATGTTGCGCAGGCCCTTGCGTGCCTGTTCGTTGCGCACATCGGTTTTGAACTCGACCCGTTCGGCGCCGAGTCGGTCAAAGGCGTGTTCCAGGAGAAGGTACTTGGCCCAGCGGTTGACACCCTTACCGCGGAAGTCGCGACCCAGCCAGGACCAGCCGACTTCCAGTCGGGCGTCGGCCTCGGCCAGGTTGCCGTAGCTCATGCTGCCGGCGGTGCGGCCGGTGGTCCGGTCGGTGACGACGAATACCACCCGCCGGCCAGCAGCCTGGTCGGCGAGGCAGGTGTCGAAGAATGCCGTGAAGTCGGCCTCGTTTTCCACGGCCGTCACGAAGTATCGCCAGATATGCGGGTCCATGGCGACCGCCCGGATCCCCCCTCGGTCGGACTCCGTGACGGGGTGCAGCCTGACGTGCTGGTTCTCAAGAATGCGCGCTGCCTTCTCAGCCCAGGTCATGATTCAGCTTCCCACCGAGCCCACATGCCGGGCAATGGCGTCGGTGACGTCGCGCAGCGTGCGCATTCCGGCGAGGTCGTCCTCGGTGAAGTTGGCTAGGTCGACTTTGGTGGCTTCGCACAGCTCGGTCAGAAACAGCACCTTGTTGAGGGAGGTGAGGGCGTATTGACCAACCATGTCAGCGTCGAGGTCGAGGGCGGCCGGGGTGACCTCGTGGGTCAGCACGGCGGCGAACTGTTCGCGGGCGGTCACTTCCAGCTCAGGGAGCATGGATTCCCTCCTTGGGGTCGTGCACTGCGGTGTGGTGGGCGGCGAGGATCTGTCGCCTTCTGGGCTTGTACTGCGAGGTGAGCAGCCCGTTGTCGATGCTGAACGGCTCGTCGGCGAGGATCATCCGACTGATCCGTTCGTCACTGGTGAGCGCGGCGTTGGTCGAAGCGAGCTGGGCGGTGATCGCCGTCCGGTCGGCGGGTACGTGGGCCGGCGAGACCACGGCGACCAATTCGGTCTGACCAGGACAGAACAAGACGCACTCGGCGATCGCCGGGTCTGCCTTCAATTGTTCCTCGATCGGCCGAACGATGATTTTCTTCCCGTTGTCTAGGACGATCACGTCGTCGGCCCGCCCCCGGATGAAGAGGAAACCGTCCTCGTCGAGGTGCCCGAGGTCACCGGTTCGCACCGTGCCGTCGGGTGCGAAGATCTGCTCAGAGCTGCCGGGTTCGGCATAGACGTAGCGGGTGTTGACGGGGTGGTCACTGCGGACGTGGACGACACCGTCCGCGTCGATCAGGACCTCCTTGCCCCGCAGCACTTGGCCCACACTGCCCTCACGATGGGCCTTCGGGTGGTTCTTGGTGACGATGCAGGTTTCGTTGAGCCCGTACCCCTCGTAGATGGGGAGACCGGCGTCAACGAAGAAGCGTAGGGTGCTCGGGGCCGCGGGCGCGGAACCGGTCCACAGATATCGGATGCGGTCGCCGAACACTGCCTGTGCGGACTCCGTCACTGACGAACCGCGACGCTGCCTTGCCTCGATCTGGCGTTTCGCGGTCTCGTAGAAGGCGGGCACCCCCATCACCACGGTTGGTCGGACCTGGCGCAGCGCCGCGAAGGCCGCCTCGTAGGTGCTGACCGTGACGTCGTGGCCGTACAGCAACGCCGAGTAGATCCAGTAGCGCTGCTGGAGCAGGGAGAGCGGCAGGAAGACGAACAGGTCGTCACCCGGCCCGTGTTCGAAGATTTCCTGGACGGCCCGCAGCGAGCTGCCGATGCTGCCCACGGTGGCGCCTAGGCCCTTGGGCTCGCCGGTACTGCCCGAGGTGAACTTGATCGTGGTGACGTCTTCGGATCGCCACGTCACCGGCGGCAACGCGGGCTCGTCCAGGTCGCGGCGTCCGGCGGCCTCCGCCACCTCACTGATGGGTATGATGCCGGGCGCTTCGGTATGCCGATCGGTGCACAGGAGCGTCAGGTCGTAGCGGGTCAGCAGGTCGCTGTTGGGCGTGAACTTGCCCGGCTCGAGCCCGGCCGTCTCCACCTTCAGCCGCAGTGCCGCCAGGTCGAGCAGCACCCACTCCAGCCCGTTCGCCGCGTGGATGCCGATGCGGTCGCCGGGTCGGACCCCGTGCCCGAGCAGCCAGCGGGCCACTCGGGCGGAACGCCGGTACAGGTCGGCGAGGTCGAGCGTACGGGCGCCCCACAGCTCGGCGAAGGTGATGCGCCCGGTGGCCGGCTCGGTGGTGACCAGCCGGTCGAAGGTTTCCCAGGTCATCGGTCCGACCCCCGGTCCTCGTTCTCGGCCGGCTCGGTGGTGGGCTGGAAGAACACGGTGGTGGCGAGGCAGACATCGTTCCCTGGCGGAACGAGTTCCACCGTTTGGGGCCATGTGGTGGGCTTCGGCAGGCCGAGAGCGGTGGCCAGTCGACCCGCGAAGCGCGGCATCAGCGGTGTTGCGACCGAGGCGAGGAGGCGGGCCGCGGCCAGTTCCAGGGCGATGGCGGTACGGGCTTCGTCCTGCCACCGGGCGCTCCGCGCGGTACGGGCCTCCCGGCCGACGAAGCGCAGGGTCTCCGCCACCAACGCGTCGAGTTCCGCGGCGGCCTGGTTGAGGCTGAAGCCGTCGGCGCGTAGGCAACCGGTGACCGCGTCGAGCCGGCCGCCGAGCCGGGCCAGGAACGCCGAGTGCTCCGGCGTCCAGACACCCGCGTCGGGGGCTTTGCTGTCGTAGTGCTTGGTGATCCGGGCGCCGAGGTCGGTAAGCCAGCGCTGCCAGCTTCCGACTAGCGTGTCGTTCAGCACCGACCGGAAGTCGGCCCGCCGGAAGCTGGTGCGCTCGATCTCGGGCCGGGTGCGACTGAGGAAGTAGCGGACGGCGTCAACGGTGTTCTCGTCGAGGACCTCCTTGCCCCAGATGGCATGCCGCCGACTGGTCGAGAACTTTTCGCCCTCCAGTAGGTAGAATTCGTTGACGTGGTAGTCGATGTCCGGCTGCCATCCGGGGTGGGCCAGCCGGTACAGCACCGGGTAGAGCACCGAGTGGTAGAAGCTGTTGTCGTAGCCGAAGAAGTGGACGATCTTCCAGTCCTGCTCGGGTGCGGCGGCCTGCCAACCGCGGCCCAGTCGGCTGCCCAACGCCTCGATGCCGTGCAGAAATCCGTACGACATCTCGGGCCAGACCCAGATGACCTGGTTGTTGACGTCCTTCTCCGCCGGGCGGACGCCCCAGTCGGCGGGGTGTGACAGCGGGATGTCCAGGACGGGGCGGGCGAAGAGGCGGTCGCCGAGTTCCCGCAGCCGGGCAGGCACGCGGCCGAGACTGTGGTGGGTGAAGATTTCGTCCCGGAACTGGTGCAGCGGCAGCGACCAGCGGGCCAGCGGGGCCCGCCGCGGCTCGGCGTCGGACTCGTTCGATCTCGGCTGCCTGAGGTCCACCACGGTGTTGGGCTCGCCGCACTCCTCGCAGATGTTTCCGCTCGTGCTCTCGCCGCAGCCGGGGCAGCCGCCTTGGACATCCACCTCGTACAGGTAACGGCCGCTGTCACCGTCGAAGAGGGCGTCCCGCTCGGTGACCGTGGCTCGCCCGGAGGCGACTACCCGGGAGAAGAAGTCCCGCAGGCCCTGCCGGTAGCCGGGCGTGGTGTCGGTAACCAGGTAGTGGTCAGGGTTGATATCCATCATGGCCAGCGTGTCCGCGATCTCGGCGCTGTAGTGTGCGGCGGTCTCCGCAGGCGCGCGGCCCTCACGCCGTGCGGTGTTCACCACGTAGCTCTGGTAGTCGTCGCTGCCCGTCAGGTGCCATGCCTCAGTGCCGTTCATCCGCTGAAACCGGACGAACGCGTCCGCGCCCAGGTACGGGCCGGACAGGTGCCCGAGGTGGAGGTCGCCATTGGGTGTCGGCGGGGTGGAGAAGACGAACACCGGGCGTTCACCGAACGCGAGCCGCTCGTTGTTTCCGGCCGAGTTCAGGGCACGTTCGCTGTCGCGCCAGTACTGGGTGAGGAAGACCAGGTCGTCATCGCCGGTGTTCTCCAGCACGTGCGACTCGAACGGTTCGAAGAGGGCCAGCGTGCCGGGCCGGGCCGGGTGGCGGCGACCATCCACGACGAACACTCCCTCACCGGCGACGACGACGAAGAACTCGGTTTCGTCGTGCTGGTGGCTGGTGGACGCCCCACCTGGCGCGACCCGCCCCCAACCGGCGCCTGTCCCGAGCCCCTCGACGTCGCTCATGCCGATACCGAAGGCCGGCTCCAGGAGGTCCGGATCGTACTTGCTGAAGATCATCTCGTGTCCTTCCGGCTGGTGGGAGTCGGGGCCTGCGTGGACAACAGACGGATGGTCTCGGCGGCGACCGCTGGAGCCAGCCGGTACCCGGAGCCGTTCGCAGCGCCCGCGAAGACCAGTCGGCCGTCGTCGGTGAGCGCACGCACCAGCGGGGCCGCGTCCGGGGCGTACGCGTCGCAGAAGACCCGGCCCGAGACGCAGCGGTCGGCCAGCCGCGGCGCGTACCGGCGTAGCAGCTCGCGGGCCTCCGCCAGATGCGCCGGGTTCACACCCGGCTCGACGGTGTCGGGATCCACGTCCCATTCGCTGCAGGTGTAGCTGAAGAGCCAGTGACCGCGACGTCGGTACGGCAGCAGAAAGGCGTCCTCCTCCTGGAAGACGATTGCGCCGTCCTGCTCCGTCGGCGCCTGCTCGATGTGCAGGGCCACGATCTTCTTCACGCGCGCCCCGAGGGGCGCCACCAGGTCTCGCCATGCCCTGGCGGCGAGCCAGGGGCCCGGCGCGAGCACCACCCGCTCGGCGATGAGCGGCGGCCCGGTGCTCAGCGACAGTTGGACGCCATCCACACCCGAGATCACACCGGTCACCGTCACGCCTTCCAGGAATTCGACTGTTGGGCGTAGTTCGGCGGCGAGGGCCTGGGTGAGAGTGGGAACGTCGGCGTACTGGCAGCCGTCTCCGGCCCAGGCGACGGTGCCCTTGGGTAGGGCGACGCCGTCCGGGACCCTGGTGACGCGTCGCAGGTTCGCCTCCGGCAGGTACGTGCTGCGCACCTTCGCCTCGGTGCTCTCCCGCGCGACGACGGTCATGCCGATCGGGTGGATCGGCAGATCGGGTCGACGCGCGGCGAGGTCGGCGTAGTACCGCTGGCTCTCGGTGGTGAGGGCTCGTACCGCAGGGTTCGCACCACGAGGGAAGTGCAGGCCCGCCGATCGACGGCTCGCACCGCTGCCGATCAGGTCGCGGTCGATGACCGTCACCGAGGCTCGGGGGTCGGTGGCCAGGATCTCCCGCGCGACGAGGCAGCCGAGAATGCCGGCACCGACCACGACGGTGCCCGCACGGCGGGCCATCAGGGTGCCTTCCCGGTGGGTGGCTTGCTCGACCACTCGATGAACGAGGGAAGCTGTTCGTTGCTCGACACCATGCTGAGCCGGTCGGCGATGCGCTGGCTGCGCCAGGCGTTCAGGCTCAGGTTCGGGTCGGCCAGGCCACGCTGGCCGCGGGCGGCGTTCTGGACGAACACCCGTCGGTCCTCTGGTCCGTCCCAGTACACGGCGTAGTCCTCGTCGATGCGTAGTTCGTCGCCGTCCCGTTCCAGGCGGTCGGCGATCGGGGCGAGGAAGTCCTTGCGGGTCGGCCGGAAGCCCGTCGCCCAGATCACGATGTCCGCCTCGAACACCTCGGTGGATTCGGGGTGGTCGTTGTGTCGGGAGGTCACCTGCCAGCTTCCGTAGAGCCCGTTGCCGACGTCGGTGACCTCGCGGTTGGGGTAGAGGCTCACCAGGTCAACGTTGTGCTCCAGGAACCTGTGTATATAAATACGCTGGTAGATCTCCTGTAGCGTCGTCTGCGAGATGCCATCGCTGGTGAGGAGGTGCTGCCGGTTGAAGGAGTGCCGTGCCTCGCGGGTCAGGGCGTAGAAGTAGTCCGCATACGACGGCATGTAATAGTCGTTGGTGAACGGCGAGTCGTCGATCGGGAAGTAGTTTCCCCTCCGGGACAGCCACGATATGCGGCGCGGCAACCTGTCCGGCCGCTGCGAGATCAGTTCGAGGAAGACCTCGGCTCCGGACTGCCCGCCGCCGATCACCACCACCCGTTTGTGCCGAAGGTCCGCGGCCGTGTCCCGGTAGTCACTGACGTGGAACTGTGTCGGCCCCAACCGGTCGCGAACGTACGATGGCACCCAGGGCCGGCTGCCGACGCCGACGACCACGTTGTCCGCGGTCAGGGTGCGTCGGTCCGTGTGGACCGTGAAGACGTCGCGGAAGGACACTTCCCGCACCGTCTCACCGAAGACGCAGTTTTCGTTACGCTGGGCCGCCCAGGCCAGATAGTTACGGAACTCCACCCGGGGCACGGCGTCGAACTGGGCGTTCAGGAAGTGGTAGAGCCTGCCCTCGTCGTGTAGGTACGACAGGAACGAGAACGGGTTTCTCGGGTCGGCCAGCGTGACCAGGTCCTTGAAGAGCGAGACCTGGAGGGTGTTCCCGGGCAGTTGCTGGCCATCATGCCAGCTGAAGGATGCCTTTCGGTCGAGGAATATACTGGTCACGTCCGGCCGGACGTACAGCAGCGACGCCAGGCTCAGATTGGCCGGCCCTACGCCGACTCCCAGGCAGCGGTAGTGCTCCGCGCCGGAGCGCGTTGGCTCAGGCACCATGACGGGCTTCTCCTTTCGACCGCTCGCCGCGCTCGTTGAGCGGGTCGTCCGAATCAGTCGGTGGGGTCGGCGGGTAGTGTGCGGTGACGGGGAGGCCGTGCCTTTTCAAGAAGTCGATCCAGCGATCGGCTTCGTCGGTGGTCTCGGCCGCGCGGTTGACTCCCGCGGGCAGCGCGCCGTCGAGAATACGAATCACCCCGCCGACGAGGGGCAGCGAGACGCAGCGGGCCATCGCGCTCTCAGCGGCGTCGCCGCTGACATCCAACAGCTGGGTTCCACGCCAGCAGGTGGCACCATCGGAGTCGCGGACGGTCAGCGCGACGGTGAGCACGACGCGATCGCGGTCGGCGTCCGTGGTCGGGTACCGGTTAGCTAACTCCGCCGCCAGCGCCCGGATCCGGACCTCGTCATCGGCTCGTATCGTGTCGAAGACGTCGGTCCAGGCTGTGTACCAGCCCTCGTTGCGGAGTGTGCCCCGGATGAACGTCGCCAGCCGCCAGCCGGATGGGACGCCGTACTGTGTCACGAACGGCAGGCTGTCCCGGTTGGGGTAGACCTCGAACGCCTCTTCGCCGAGCACCAGCGGGCGGGTGGCCTCCCAGGGGCGTTCGGCCGTGCGTTGTTCCCCGTTCTCGACGTAGCGCGCGGGCGAACCGAGGGCGGTCAGCACCCCGTAGGGTGACCAGCTGAAGCGGTAGCGGAAGTCGTTCGGCTGCGCGGGGACACCTCCGCAGTAGGAGGTGAAGTCGACGGTCACCGCCGTGTCGCCGACATCGCGCCGGGCTCGCTCGATGAGCTGGTGGGCCATCAGATGGTCGATGCCCGGATCGAGACCGGCCTCGGTGAGCACGACGAGCCCGGCGGTGCTCGCCGCGTTCGCTACCGCCGCCAACTCCGCTGAGGTGTAGCTGGTACAGGCGAAGTGGGCCCGGCGGGAGAGCGCCAGCCGAAGCAGGGCTGGGTGCTCGGCCGCGGGCAGCATGGAAACGATCACGTCACCGGGGCGTACCTCCGCTTCCAGGGAGTCGCGGCTCAGCGATCGTTGCTCCGCCCGGTCCGCCAGCCCGAGAGAGCTGAGCCGGCCTCGGGCGCGCTCGCGGGTGCGATCCCACACGATGACCCGTTTGGCGTGGTCGCAGAGCAGGCCGAGTCCGGTGCGGCCGGTGGACCTGCCGGTGCCGATCCAGTGGACGGTACCGCTTGCTGTCGGTGGTTCAGCGAACATGGGCGTTCTCCTTCGCAGTCTCTGCCACAGCGCTTGTGCCGATCGCTCGGACGAAGGCCCGCAGACAGCGGACCCAGGCACCATCCCCGGAGCCCAGCCGCAGCAACTGCGGCCACAACTCGGCGGAGAACGCCACGCTGGCCTCGACTGGCAGCAGGGAGGGGAGGTTGTCGACGGCGATGATGTCCACCCCCCGGTCGCCTGCTCTCAGCGGTCGAACCGGCTGGTCCCAGTCGGTGACGGTGTCGTAGACGGGCAGCACGTTGCACGCCGAGTCGACATCGCACGTGACGTCCGCGATCACGGACAGGTGGCGCTCCGGCGCGTCCAGGTCCTCCGGGGTCAGCAATGGCGGGATGGGCTGGGTGACGAGGACGGTGTTGACGAGGATGTCGGAACCCAGCAGGGCCGGTCGGTCCAGCACGCGGGTCTCCTCGACGTCCCAACGGACCGGGTCGATCCCGGCAGTCACCAGGGCGTCACACGCTCCGCGCCCGCTGCGGCCGAGCGCCCCGATCACCACGGCTCTCTCCGTGGTGCGGCGTGCACTCGCCCGCAGCCGCGCGTCCCACTGCGACCGGCCCCGAGGCCGCAGCGGCAGGTCCAGGGCTTCGCGCCGGTGCAGCACGGCGAGGACCGCACCCAGGTAGCCCGCCCAGTAGCCGAACGCAGCCAGGCGCCGGCCGCTCTCGTCGGTCAGGTACTCAAGGTCCAGTAGTACCCCGCCGCCGTTGGTGAACCGGGCGAGCAGGTCGCCGGAGCCGGTCTGGCCCTTGTAGGCGTGACCGAAGAAAATGTGCCGGTGGCGCAGCGTACGCGGCTGTGGGGGTAGCTCCTTGAGCCCCAGGACGTAGGTGCTTTCAGGCGCCTCGACCCAGCTGCCTGACGGCGCCGAGGCGCAGCCGGCCCGGAGGTACTGGTCGATCGGGAAGGCCCGCTGCGGGGACTCCTCCACGGTGACCGACACACCCTGGCGCACGAGCCGTGCCGCGTCCTCGGGCACCAGTGGTGCCCGGCGTTCGGTGGTGCGGGTCTCGTGCCGCACCCACAGATGGGGTGGACGCTGCATCAGCGCTCCTCCTTCGCCGTGGCTTCCATGCTGTGGCCGGCCCGTCGGACGTCCAGTGCGTCGGCGACGGCGAGTCGCAGCACGTCGGTGCTGCCTTCGTAGATGCGCAGGGAGCGGATCTGCCGGTAGAGGCGCTCAGGAACACCGTCCCGGATCACTCCCGCCGCCCCGAACAGCTGGACGGCGGCGTCGACGGTCTCCTGGGCCGCCTCCGTGGCGTACACCTTGGCGATGTTGGAGTACCGGGCGAAACGTCGGCTACCCCGGTCACACTCCCAGGCGGCCCGTGCCGTCAGCAGCGTCGCGGCGTGGAGTCGAACCTCCATGTCCGCCAGCGATGCCTTCACCAGCTGAAGGTCGAACAGGGTGCTGCCGAAGGCCCGGCGACTGCGGGTATGAGCCAGTGCGACATCGGCGGCGCGGCGGGCGAAGCCGATCGCGGCGGCGGCGACCGTCATCCGGAACCTCTCGAGCAGGTCCATGGCGATGATGAAGCCCTTGCCGGGCCGGCCGAGGACGGCCTCGGTAGGCACCCGGCAGTGTTCGAACACGAGATGGCCGAACGAGCGTGGGGCGATCGCGTCTAGTGGCTCCACCCGTACACCGGGACTGCCGGCGGGCACCACGAACGCCGTCAGCCCGAGCGGACCCGGCCCCTCGCCGGTCCGCGCGACGACCACGAACAGGTCGGCGATCGTGGCGTGCGCGATCCACGCCTTGGTTCCATCGAGCACATAGTCGGCCCCGTTCCTCCGGGCGCTCAGCCCGACCGCGGCGACCTCTGAACCCGCCTCCTTCTCGGAGACGGCGAACGCGCCGACCAGCAGCCCCTTGGCCATCGTCGGCAGGTAGCGGCGTCGCTGCTCCTCATCGCCGAACCGGATGATGGGTGTCGCCGACAACGACTGGATGGAGTATGCGAAGTCCGCCAGGTCCTCGGTGTAGGCGAGCGCCTCCCGGGCCAGGCACACGCTCCGCAGGTCGGCAGGGTACTGGTGGGTTTCCGCCTCCGGGTCGAGCCCGGCGAGCCAGCCGTCCGCGCCGAGCAGCTCGACCAGCCTGCGCCCGGAGTCGTCCGGGTGCGCGCTGCGGACGGTCTCCCACCGGTCGCCCTGACCTTCGCACCAGGTGGCTACCTGGTGGGCGAACCGGCGGTGTTCGTCGTCGTAGAAGGGGAGGTGAAGGATGTCGGGGTCGAAGATGGCGAACCTGTCCACAGTGGCAACTCCATGTGGGCCACGGGCGTCGGGGGCGGGGACCTCGTGACGGGTCGTCATGAGGGTGATGTCGCGCGGGCGATGGCGTCCGCGTCCTCGAGGATCACGGAGCCGACGCTGGGGCGGATGCCCGCCGCGGTGGCCCAGTGCACGTACTCGGTCGGCACCCCGTAGGCGAACCGCCTCGGGTGGGGAACGCCCGACGCGTCCATCACGCGGTAGGGCCGGGCGGTGACCTCCAGGCCGCCGCTCTCGTAGTCGTCGTCCCCGTCGGCGATCCGGTAGGGCCGGCACTGCCCGGTCGCGAGCAGATGCCGTAGCAGCGGATTCGTGCTGCGGCGTAGGTCCGGTTCGGCGATGCGTGCCTCGATCAGCGTTGTCGCCAGCACCTCCGGTCCCCCCAGGTGGGTGGAGCCGATCAGGAAGCCCTCGCCGCCGGGGGCCGCACGGACCTGGGTACGCGGTCCGACGACCTGGAGCACGCCAGCCTCGATCAGGGCGATCATCTCCTCGATCCGCGACCGGGGCGGGCCGATGGACAGGTAGGCGTTCAGCGGGTTGAACCAGGCCACCACCTCGTCTCGGTACGACCTGCCGGTGATCCCCGAGTGGTCGATCGCGAGTCGTACCTCGTTGCGCAGATCGCGCAGGACGTCCAGGGCGGCCTTCAACGGGTCGTCGACATTGCCGTTCCTGGCCTGCCGCACGTCGTCGCGTAGGTGGCCGAGCAGCCACCGGTTGAAGTCCGCGCGGTCGGTGAACGCCCGCTCGCCCCACGGGCATTCGATCCTTCGCCAGTCCCAGTCGTCCCGCTCGGTGAGACCGTATTCGCGCAGGACGTCCGCCCGACCGTCCGCCGGGGCCACCAGCAGGTCGGTGAGGAAACGGTCGGCCGTCGCCCGTCCCGTGCGCTGGGCCACCAGGGCGTGGTGGTGGACCGCGCGTACCTCCGCGTCCAGCAGTGGCCACACGTCCCGCTTGAACGTCGCGCCGGGTGTGTTCCGGATGCGCTGAACCGCCTCCAGGGTCAGGAACAGCGGTTCGTGCCGGCCCGCCGGTCCCTTCTGGTTCTCCCCGCGGGCGTGGTGCGGCACTCCGCGCCGGGATCCGGCGTACAGGATCGGCTCCTGCCCGGAGGGGAGGTACTGCAGACCCTCGGGGGAGTTGACGAACTTGCCTCCCCGGCCCTCGGTGAGTAGGGACAGCACGTCGAAGAAGGCCAGTCCGAGCCCCCGGACGGCGACGGTCTCCCCGGGGCCGATACCGTCGAAGTCGGCGTCGGCGGGATTGCCCGGCGGTAGGTAGCGCAACCCGTTGCGGCGCGCGTACGTGGTGAACCGCCGCTCCTCCTCGGTCGGCTCGTTGGCTCCGTGTCCGAGCGCCAGCACCACGGCGTCCAGGCCGGTAATTCGGGTGTCCTCGTCCAGGGTGACGCACTGGCCGTCCGCCTCGTCGTCCAGTGCCACCGCCGTCGCCCGGTGGACGACGAAGCGCAGGCCCTCGGGCGCGTTCGCGACAAGGTCCTCGAACACCCACGTCAGGTAGTGGCCGTACTGGACGCGGGACGGGTACTCGTCGGGGCCGAGCCGTTCCGGGCCGGGCCAGGACCGGCCCGTGTGCACGGGGGAAAGGTGTAGCCATTCGTGCAGGCTCGGACCCGGCCGGATTGGGCCGCAACAGTGGACACTGTCGTCGGTGTACTGGCTGACCTGCGAGGTCACCGTGTTCATGAGCAGGTGGGCGGACTGTGTGGTGCGCCAGGTTCGGCCGGGCCCCGGTGGGTAGGGGTCCACGACGTGGACCAGCAGCCGGTGCCCGCCGGGGTGATTGGCACTCAACCGCTCGAGGACAGCGAGTCCGCGTGGTCCGGCTCCCACGACGCACATCGCACGGATCGGCTGCGGCAAGGTCACATCTCCTTTGTCCGGCGGGCGCGAACGCACCGAGCGCCAGGAAGCGGTCATGGCGGCGGCTATTTCGCTTCGGCGCGACGATTTACCTCTTTCGTGAACTCACCGAGGTCCAGGTCGGTCAGCTTCTCCATCTCCTCGTCCGAGAATTCGACGCCGAATTTGTCAAGCTGCATGACAAGTTCGGCCAAGGAGAGTGACTCCAATTCGAGTCCGCCGTCGCCCAGCGGGGTTTCGTCCGTCGCCGATTCCACATCGAACTTCATGTCGCGGAGTGCGGAAACGATGAACTCTCGCAGGTCAGTGGACATGGTTGTACCTCTCTGATCAAGGGGTTTTTGGGCGCGTGGGAGCGCCTCGGGAATGGGTGAGGGCAGGTGAGAAAGTGGGAAGGGTGGTGGTGGGTTGGTTTACCAGCGGTTCCCTTTGTTTCGGGTTCGCTCCTAGAAATAGTTACCGGGCTGGAAGTCGACTTCGATATCGGTCAGGGGATAGGCGACGCAGGAGTGCGCGTAGCCGAACCTCCGATCGCTCGTGCGTAGCCGGGCCTCCTCGGCGTGGACGACCTCGCCGGAGCAGACCTTGACCCGGCAGTCCCCGCATTCGCCGGAGCGGCAGGACGCCGCCGGTGGCATCCCGTTCTCCTCCAGTGCGTAGATCAGCTCCCGGCCGCGGGGCATCTGGAAACTCTTACCTCCCCGCACGCTGACCGTGACCGCACCTGTGGGATCGACGCCGCTCGGCCAGTCGGGGGTGTCCGGCGGCGACTTGGCGACGTAGTTGGCCTCCATTCGGATGCGTCGACCGGGCAGTCCGAGCGACTCCAACTCCCCGACGAGATACGGGTACTTGTACGCGGGCCCGCATACGTACGTCATGCGTCCGGTCAACGGTCCGGCAAGCTTGACGATGAGCGGGGCGTTGAGTGGTTTCACCGCGCCGGTCCAGCCGGGGTCGGCCTGGGCCAGAATGTGGTGGACCACGATGTTCGGGTGCTGCCGCTCGATCGCCTCGAGTTCGTCCTGGAAGATGATGTCGTCCGAGCGCCGCGAGCCGTAGAGCAGTGTCATCCGGCGTGGCAGGCCCAACTCGACGATCTCCCGGATCATGCTCATCGCTGGCGCCACCCCGGAACCACCGGCGAGGAACAGCAGGTCGTCGCCGTGGAACAGCGGATCGTGGGTGAATGTGCCCATCGGCCCGCCGCTGGTGAAGCGGTCACCGATGGATACCTCGTCCAGCAGATAGTTGCTGACGAGACCGCCGGGTAGTCGGCGCACGGTCAGGTCGTAGTGGTCCCGTCGGGTCGGGCTGGACGAAATGGAGAATGCCCGGTTGGTGCGGACATCACCGACCTGAACGTCCAGGCTGAGGTACTGCCCGGCACGAAACGGCGGAAGGCTCCCACCGGCGGTGCGTCGCAGCCGCAGGGTCTTCGTTGTCGATGTCTCATCGATCAACTCCGTCACCGTCAGCTCGAGCTTCCGCGGGTGGTAGGGCTCGACCTCGGCCCGCGCGTCGGCTCGGTGCGCCGCCTGGTTCGCCGCGTGCGCCTTGAGCCGTTCGACGACGCCGTCCGCACCTTCGAGCAGACGGGCCAACGGATTCACCGAGGGGGTGTATGGCGGGTTTGTCATGTCCCACTCCGCTCTCTCGAAGTCACTGGCCCCTGGCGAGCAGCCCCTGGCACCGCCGGGAAGCTGTCACGAGGTTGGAGTTGTAGCCGCCGGCCGTCGTCCAGTTACTGGTCAGCAGCAGGCCCGGTACGTTCTGCCTGAGGTCCTCGTCGTGGAACAGCCAGCTGTCGGTGATGTCCTGGTCGAAGCCGTAGATGGCACCGCCGGGCTGGTTGGTGTAGCGCTTGAAGGTCAGCGGGGTGGCCAGCTCGGCCTCCTCGATCGCGTCCCGGAGGCCGGGTACGAGAGTCTCCGCCAGGTCCAATTGGGACTCCGCGTAGGAGGCCTTCGCCGCGGCGTACTCCTCCGGTGCCAGCGATTCCCACGGCTCGGCGTACTGGATCGCGGAGAGCACAACCTGGGTGCAGCCCTTGGGGGCGAACCCGGTCGGCTGCACGTCGTAACAGGTCACGATCAGGAATGGGCAGGGCTCGGTGAGGGAGTTGGCCCCACGCAGCACCGACTGCTCGTCCAGATTGGCGGAGAGGAACGTCGTCGCCGCGGTGAAGCCCAACTCCTTCGGCGACGCGTCCACGCCGAGGAACAGACACGTTGCCGACGCCCCGGGCCGCCGGGCACGCAGACCCTGCAGAACATGGGCGGGTACCACTCCCGGGTCGTCCAGCAGCCGGGTGTACGTCGTCGTCGACGGTGCGTTGGAGACCACCAGCTTCGCGCCGACCGTGTCACCGTTTTCCAACCGCACTCCCGCCGCGGACCCTCCATCGGTGAGAATCTGTACGACCTCGGTGTTCAGTCGCAGCTCGCCCCCGGCCTCCTCGAAGGACTCCACGAGCGCGGAGGAGAGCGCCTGACCGCCGCCGACGACCTGGTACGGCCTGGTCTCCACGTACAGCGTCAGGAGTCGGGCCATGTCCATGAAGGCGATTCGGTGCGGAAGCTGGCCGTTGTAGCTCCAGTACGAGGACAACACGAGCTTCAGCCGTTCGTCGGTGAAGAACTCGTCCAGTACCTCACGGAAGGTTCGCAGTGCGTAGCGGCGCACGTCGGGAAGGGTCTTCAGCCACTCCAGCTGTTCCGGGATGCGGTGCAGGTTGACCCGCGCGGTCAGCTGCCACAGCCCGGTCTCCCGGACGATCTCCAGGAATCGCACGATCTGTGGCCGGTTGCCGGGGCTGAGGCCGTCCAGCACGTCCGCCAGACCCGACCAGTCGTGGGGCAGCCGGACATCGACCTCACCCGGCACGAATGTCCGGCACAGATCACGATCTTCTAGCCATTCCAATCGGCGCGTCACGTCCAGCTCGTCCAGCACCGCCCTCAGGGGGCCGTGCCCGCCCATGCCGCCCAGCTGGTGCAGCGATACCTCGAATTCGAAGCGGCCCCGTACGAAGGAGGTGGCCGCGCCGCCGGGAACGCTGTGCCGTTCCAACAGCAGCGTTTGCCTGCCCCCACGCTGCAGGGTGGTGGCTGCGGCGAGGCCGCCGAGCCCGCTACCGATGACGATCACGTCGTAGTGGGTGCTCATGTTGGTATCTCCTTTCCCGGACCGGGTCGGCGCCCCGTGCCGCCCAACCGGGCGGGTAGTGAACGTGGTCAGCGACCAGCGACCAGCGTCTTGGCCTGTTCGCGCAGGATCCGCTTGAGGACCTTGCCGGTGATGCCCACGGGAATCGTGTCCTCCGGCACGAGCACGGCGCCCGCTACCGCGGGTAGGCCGTGCCTGGTCAGCGCCGCGTTCACCCAGGCCGTCGGATCCTCCGGCGCCGTCACCCCATCGGCGAGTTCCAGCAGGACGTACGTCTCCGCGACGCCCTCGTCCTCCCAGCCGAATCGAACGTTCTCGGCGGCCAGCCCGACAATGGTGCAGTCACGGATCTCCTCGTACTCGCTGAGCAGCAGCTCCTCGGTGTACGCGCTGTAGACGAACCCTTCGGAGGTGCGGATGGCGTCACTGGTGCGATCAAGGTGGTAGAAGTTGTTGCCGGCGTCCCGGTACACCAGGTCGCCGGTGAGGAAGTAGCCCCCGAGCCACTGCTGGTGCCAGCGCACGTTGTCGTTCCAGAAGCCTGGCGTCAGTGACTGGGATCGCACACCGAGTCGGCCCACCGCGCCGGGTGGCAGGACCTCACCGTCCTCGGAGAGTGCTGCGGCCTCGGCGAAGCGCATCGGACGGCCGATGCAGCGGCCCATGCTCGGGGCGCCCAGGCGGTGGACGTAGTCGAACAGGACGTAGCCCATTTCGGTCGAGCCGAAGATGTCGAGGAAGATCGCACCCGGAGCCAGCTTCGGTTTCAGGTCACGGCCGGTGACCGGATGTTGGCCCTTTTCCAGGAGCCGTCTGATGTGCACCACGTGGGCTGCGTCACCGGAGGCGTAGTACCCCTCGACGCAGGACAGATCGCGGTCCGTCAGGTCCTCGCCGGCCATTTCCATGAACGTGTGCGTGAACCCGAACACGATGGTCGGGCGGAACTTCTCGATCCCGTCCAGCACGCTCTTACCGCTCGGATCGGTGAAATGGATCACCGGTGCCCCCAGCAACAGGCCCAACAGCGTGTTCGACATCGCCGATACGTGGTGTCCGGGCAGTGCCAGCAGCCGCGAGCGGGTGCTGCAGTCCAAGCCATCCGACAACCGGCTCAGGGCCCCGTGGAACAGCGTCGTGTGGGTGTGGAACGCCGACTTCGGGATGCCCGTGGTGCCGGAGGAGTGGGAGATGAGAATGGGGTCGTTCGGGGCGTGTCGGAACGGGTAGTTCTCGGGACGGTGCGCCCGGTCCTCGGGGGTGATCTCGGCCTGCAGCGCCACGAACAACGGTGGAACGTCGTCCCGCAGGTGGTCCTGTAGCTCCTTGTGCCAGGGCTCGCGTGTCATGATGCCCACGACCCGCTGTCGGCGGATGTACTCGCGTCGGGTCTCCAGCGGCATGTTGGCGTTCACCAGGGACGCGATCGCACCGATGCTGGTGAGCGCCATCAGGTTCAGCGCGAAGTCGGTGATCGACGTGGTCACGATGGCGACCGCGTCCTTGGCCCGTACGCCGTTGCGCCGGTAGAAACCGGCGTAGGTCGCCACGATCTCGTGCAGTTCGCCGAGGGTGAGTACCTCGGGGTGGTTGCCGGCGGGATCGCGCCACGTGCCGTCGAGCCACAGCACCTGCCCCTCCAGGGACCGACCGTAGCGAGTGAGCCGGTGCAGCACGTTGCCCGCACCGAGGGCCCGGTCGTCGAGAATCGTCCGGCGGAGTTGCTCGTTGATCATCATTGTTTCGCCTCCGGTTCCTGTGACGGGGGGAGAGGGGTGGCTGCCGTGTGGACGCGGTGCACGGCACGATCGACCAGGGGCGCGGCGGCCCCGAGGTAGCCCTCCGGATCGAGAAGGTCATCGAGCGAGTCGAGGCACGCGGACCGTCCATTGACAAGTCCGGCCTCATTGAGGGCATGCCGCAGAGCGTCGGCCGCGGGCATTCCCATCTCGGTGTCCCGAACCGCGCGGGTCACCGCCTCCTTGGCCCGCTGGCGGCCCAACTCCTGACCGAGCGCCACGGACAACCGCTCAGCCACCAGACTGCTCCCGGTCAGGGTCAGGTTCACGCGAATTCGTTCAGTCGCCACGACCAGACCCTGCGCCAGTTCGGCGGCGGTGTGGCTCGCGCCGGCAGCCAGCCGTAGGCACTCCCGAAGCGGCTGCCACTCCGCGTGCCAGGCGCCCGAGGACCGCTCGTCCTCGGCCACCATCGACTGGCCCAGCACCAGCGCGTAGACCGGGATCTGCCTGGCGGCCGTCGCGATCAGGACGCTCAGTACCGGGTTGCGCTTCTGCGGCATCGCCGAGGACTGCCCGCGGCCCACCGCGGCGGGCTCGGCCACCTCGGCGATCTCGGTGCGGGACAGGATGAGCACGTCCGCGGCGAACTTGCCGAGCGCGCCGCCCACAAAGTTCAGCACGGCGGCCAGATCGGCGATCGGAGTGCGGACGGCATGCCAGGGCAGCGTCGGCCGGGCGAGGCCCAACTCGTCCGCGACCAGCGTGGCCAGTCGAAGCTCGGGATGTTCGTCGGCCACGCCGGCGGCGGTCAGATGGTCGTGGTAGGCCGCGAGCGTGCCGGCCGCCCCACCCATCGAAACCGGCAGTCCCCGACGTAGCAGGGCGTCCACCCGCTCGTGAGCGTCGCAGATCAGGGTGAGCCAGGTGGCCGCCTTGGTTCCGAACGTGGTGGGGACCGCGTGCTGGGTCAGAGTGCGGGCGACGGCCGCGGTGCCGCGGTGGTCCCGGGCGAGTTCCGTCAGAGCGGTTCGGATGCGCACCAGGTCATCTCGGACGAGGCACAGCGCGCGGGTGGCGACCAGCATGGCCGCGGAGTCCAGGACGTCCTGACTGGTGCTTCCGGCGTGCACGTGCCCGGCCGCTTCCGGAGCGGTGCTGGCGACCAGTCCAGTGAGGTGCTTGACGAAGCCGACGACCGGGTTGGCGGCCTCCCGACCGAGCCGGGCCAACTCCACCAGATCCAGCCGGCCGCCCTCGCCGGCCATGCGGATCGCGGCGGCCGTACCGTCCGGGACCGCGCCGAGCCGGGCCTGGGCGGTGGCCAGCGCGGCCTCGAACTCGACCATCGCCGCCAGCCACGCCTCGTCCGAGGTGACAGCTTCGACCGGGGTACCGGCCCAGACCGGGGACAGCAACCCCGAGTCGGTGCCGGCCGGCCGGGTGTTCTCCGTTGCGGACAACTTGTCTCCTTTCATACAGGTGGCCGTTGGGTCACCGGTGGCAGGCGGGGCAGTCCGGGCGCTCACGAGACGACTCCGGGTCCGGGCTGCGCGACGTCGCCGACCGGGGAGCCTGCGATGGTCGGCATCCGCCAGGTGTGTAGCCACAACGGGACGCGGGTGCCGCTGGTCACGAACGCCGTCATCACCTCGGCGGACGATCCGGGCACCGAGAAGCGGTCGGTACGACCGGACCACGCCATCTCGTCGGCGTCGCGGATCTCGGCGAGGGCACACCGGTTGGTGCCGGGGGGCCGGTGCAGTCGGACCTGGCGTGCGCCCCGCGCCAGGCCGCGCCCGGTCGCCTTGACCGCCGCCTCGAGCAGTGTCCAGGCAGAGAAGAACGTCTCCGACTCATGGAACGCGCCCAGCATGTCCACGTCCGGGTAGAAGGTCCGTAGCACCTCGGCGGGCGACCCGACGGGGCGGAGCACCTCGGCGTCGACGCCGATCCGGGCGTTCCGGCTCACCGCGACCAGCAGCACACCCGCTGTCGTTGACCAGCTGACCCGTCGTTCCGGGTGATCCGGAAGGATCGGCCCGCCGTGCGGTGCGGCAGCTATCCGCACCTGCGAAGGCGGCTCGTCCAGCACGTGACCGAGTACCCTGCGGACCGCCGAGCGGCCCCGGACGTAGGTGACGGCCGCCGCGGCACGGACGAACCGCTCGGCTCGCCGTTCCTCCTCCGGGGAGAGGTCTGCCCGGCAGCACGCGTCGTCCCAGGTGGAGTCCGTGGTGTCGTGCAGGGCGATCAGCCAGCCCGTTGCCTCGGCCCTCATCTGTCCGCCGCCGTCCGGGTCGCGCCGGCCGTGAATATCTGTGGTTGCGCGGACGGCTGCGGGCCCACCAGGCGCACCTCGCCGAGGTTCGGTCGCATCGCCACGGTGGCGACGGTGCGCTCGCGGCGGATGTCCCCGTTGTCCGGCACGAAGATCGGAGGTGTTGACAGCAGCGCGAGGTGGTCGGCCAGCGGGGCGTCCTGCGGCAGCCCCCGCAACCGCTGGGCGCAGGCGTCCAGCCGGCGTAGTGAACCGTTCCTGGCAAACACGTTCACCTCGTCGAAGGGGACGAACTCTGGGTGCAGAAAGTGGTTCGTGTGCACCAGCGTCGTGCCAGTGACCACGCACATCCGGCCGTCCATCAACTCCGTCCACGCGGCGCCGCGTTTGTCGCACAGCATCAGCGATCGAGAACTGGCCAGCCGCAGTTCGCCGAGGAGGTGCAGCGCCTCGTCCACCGACCCGGCGTTGTCCAGGAGGTGGCGTACCGCGAGATACGGCGGTACCCCCGGCCGCCACGGTCCGCCCAGCACCAGGTTGATGCCGATGGCCAGGCCATCACTGTTCAGGCCGAGGTAGCCGAGCAGTCCGCCGAAGCTCAGGACCAGCACCTGGCGCGGGGATCCGGACCTCCGGATCGACAGGACCCCGACCTGATCGTCAAGATTGCCGTTGAGGTCGACCGTCTGGGCGAGGGTGGCGCACCGGCCGGCGGCGACCCGCGCGTACGTGGTGCAGTCACCGCTGGGGCGGCGGGTGCTGCGGTAGCCGAGGATTTCGCGTCGCACCTGGAGCAGCAGGGCCTCGTTCGGGGTGAGGTTCGCCCCGTCGGCGAGTCCGCGGATCTCCTCGGCCAGGTCGGGGACGCCGGCCTCGACCTCCGACCGGAACGCGTCGAGCGCCGGCTGTAGGGAGTCCGGTGACACCGGGACGTCCAGCAGGTGGTTCAGCCGGGCGGTGCCGTCATCCAGGAACGCGCGCAGCTGCGAGGCCCGTGCGGCACCATGCTGGCGTCCCAACTCGTGGCTGTCGCCGCTGAGTTCGAGGTACGGGATGGGCGCGGCGGTGGTCATCGTGCCGCCTTCGCGGCTGTGGCGTGGGCGGTTCATCCGGTACGTCCCCCTTCGGCCTCACGAGTGGATTCATCAGCGGTGTCACGAGACCTTCCGGAGCAGTACGCCGTGGCGGGCACCGGGCACGCTGGAGGCCAGCAGGTAAAGCCCATCGATCTTTCCCTCTCCCGTGGCCACGAGATCGGCGAGGTTGATCACCGGGTCGTTGGCGAAGCAGTGGCCGATCCGCTCGACGTTGCCCAGGCGCAGTTGCGCGGGGGCGAAGCCCGCCTGACGCTCCTTCAGTGTCGTCAGCGGTCGGACCAGGTTGGCCGGAAGGAGCGCGGTGACCTTCTCCGGAGAGACACCGGTGGCGCGCTCCAGCTCATCGTTGACCGTGATGGCGAGCCGGGAATCGATCTCGTCGCGCACCCCGAGCACTGTCGGGTCCTGCGCGGAGGCGGAGGTGAGGACCTCGAAGGAGTCCCGCCCCTGCTCCTCGGCACCCACCAGGCAACTCGCCGCGCCATCGCTGAACAGCGCGAACTTCTCCAGCCGTGCCGCCTCGTCGATGACCCGGTCCGCGGCCACCACGAGGATCAGCCGGTGACTACCGGAGCTGACCAGACAGCGCGCCAGATGCAGGGCCGCGAGTAGGTTGTTGCACCGGTTGAGGGTCACCCCAGCGGCGAATGCCACCTTCGTCAACCCCAGTCCGTCCAGCACCGAGCCGAGGAAACCCGCGTGGTCGTCCACCGACCGCGGGAACGAACTGGTACAGATGATCAGCCCGTCCACCGTGTCGCGCGCTGCCCTGGAGGCGTCGAGCGTGGCGTTCCCACTGGCGACCGCCAGTTCCACCAACGTGCCCTCAGTGCGGAAGAAGCTGCCCCAGCCCCAACTCTCGGGAGCCATCGGGATGGCGAACTGCGTCACTCGGGCCGCCAGGTCCTGGACCGCGGTGTACGGTTCCTCGATCTCACCCAGGACATAGCGGGGCGCGCTGAGGAGCACCGGTGAAGTGTCCATTCGTCCATCACCTCCGTCTGCTCGAACCGCCGGGCCGGGATTACCGGGCGCGGGAAGGGTCTTGGGTCCGGTGTGGGCTAGCTGGCGAGGCGTACGGTCACCCGGGCGTCGCTCAACACCTTGGTTCCGCCGCTGGTCACGACGAGGTCGAGGCGAACCAGGCCGTCGTCGAGGCGGGCGACCACCCGGCCCCCCACCTCGACCGAAGCCCCGTCGGGATCGTCGGGGACAACGACCGGTCGACTGAACCGGGTCCGGTACTCGACGACCGCCGCCGGGTCGCCGGCCCAGTCGGTGACCGTGCGGGCGGCGATCGCCATGGTGAGCATTCCGTGGGCGATCACATCGGGCAGGCCCGCCTCCCGCGCCACCCGCGGGTTCCAGTGAACCGGGTTGAAGTCTTCGGAGGCCCCCGCGTACCGCACGAGGCCCTGACGGGTGACCGTCACGGTCCTGGCCGGGAGTTCGTCTCCGACCTCGACGTTCTCAGCGCGAAGCGGCATCACTCACACCACCTTTCACCGCGGTCAGGGAGACGAAGGTCAGGTGCAGGGTGACGACGTGTTCACCGCCGGTATCGGCGACGTCGGCGCGTAGGGTCAGCACGTCCTTGCCGCGCAGGTTCTTCGCCCCGGTTATCGACACCGCGGTGACCAGCCGATCGCCGACCCGGACCGACCGGGCGTACTCGAAGCACTGGTCACCGTGAACGAGATAGGTCGGGTCGAAGCCGATCTCGTCGTAGCTGAACACCTCGTCCAACGCCCGCGCGACCACCACGAACGGGAAGGTCGGCGGCGCGGGCACCGACGGATGGCCCAGGGCCTGGGCCGCCTGCTGGTCCGTGTAGACGGCGGCGGGGTCGCCCACCGCCTCGGCGAAGCGTCGGATCGTCTCCGGTTCAACCGGATAGGGCCGTGAGAGCGGGTACGACTTACCCACGCAGCTTGGGTTCAACGCCATGTCGCTGTCGCTCCAGATCGCGGTCGGGAAGGCAACGGTTGGTGGGGTGTGCGGAAGCCACGGCAGCTCAACCGTGTTCCTGCTCGAGCACCCTGCGGCGGATGTCGGCGGGGTAGGCCTGGGCGAAGGAACTGTGGTGCAGCCGGCCCTCGCCCCAGGCAGGCAGCAGCCCGTCATGGACGACACTCGGACCACGCATCGCCTTGCGCTCGTCCTCGGTGTAGCAGGCCATGAACGGTAGGACCACACCGTCCCAGGCGAAGCGTCGGTCCTTCGGATGCAACCGGGTGGACAGCGCCCACAGCAGGTCGGCCTCATTGGAAGGGTCGATGTCATCATCCAGAACGAAGGTGACCGGCATCATCGCGCTGGGTCCACCGCTGTTGTGGATGACCTCGCCGACTCGTCGTACGAACTCTGCGGAGTCCACCCCGGGTAGGTGCGACCGCCAGTCGTCCGGGACGGTCACCACGGTCCAGTGCATCGCTGCCGGGAACGGCATCCACACCGTGGTCACCGGCAGCCCCGTGCGTCGCAGCGCGTGCAGGACGTTCGCGGCCCGACCGGTACCGGTCACGGTGTGGTACTCGTCGGGCGGCCGGCCCTCCGGGACGATTGGCCAGATCGGGTCGTCGCGGTAGGTGATGGCCTCCACCGAGTACACCGGTTGGTTGGAGGACTGGGTGGAGGCGTAGCCGGCGTACTCGCCGAACGGCCCTTCAAGGCTGTCCCGGCCCACCGACATGTGTCCCTCGATGACCACTTCGGCGTGCGCGGGCACCTCCAGGTCGGAGGTTTCGCAGCGCACCACCTCGACCGGCTCCCCGTGCAGCGCGCCGATGTACCCGGCCTCGTCCACGCCGCGCGGCAGCGGGATACCACCCACGAAGGGAATCGCCGGGGCGCCGCCCTGCACCAGCGCGTAGGGCATCGGTTCACCGCGCTCGGCCCACGCCTGCCAGACCAGACCAAGGTGCTGTGGTGGCACCACCAGGCCTGTCATCCGCTTGCCGTCGAGCATCATGATCCGCGAGATCGACCAGTTGACCCATGCGCCGTCGGGTGTCCTGACAACGATCACACCCCAGGTGTTGAGGTAGCGGCCGCCGTCGGACTCGTGCAGCCGTGGGACCGCGAACCGGTCCAGGGTCGCCGCGCTGCCAAGCAGCACGTTCTGCTTGCACGGCGCGTTCTCCCGCGGTACCGCCCGTGGCGGTACGGGCTCCGCGTCGCGGACGCGGACCAGGTGGTCCACGAGTGCCGCCGCACTGGTCTCCGGTGGCAGGCCGACGGAGAGTGCGAGCCGGGCAAGTGGCATGTCGGCTCGGGAGCTGATACCGGCAGGAGCCCCGAACATCCGCATGCCAGTCCGGTCCTCGGTGATGTTGGTGAACAGCGGTGCGGCGGCGCGAATCTCGTACGAGCGCCGGGTAATCGCCGCTGCTTCCAGGTCGGCACTCACGGACCGCTCGATGGTCCTCAGGTCACCGAGTACGTCGAGTGCGTCGAGGTAGCTACGGAGGTCGGTGAAGTGACTCATGCGTACCAGCCCTTCCGGCCATTCGCGGCTCTCGCGGTTAGCCTCGTGGTGTCGCCGATCCTCGTTCTGATGCCGCACGGCAGCACGAACACGGTGGTCACGGCCGGTCGCATCGGACCCCCTTCACCTCAGGACTTCAGACAGGCGCGGAAGCGGCAGACCACGGCGCCTTCGCGCATGCATTCGACGGTCTCGTCGGAGACCTGCACCCCGATGCCTTCGAACCAGCCGGCACGCAGTTGCATGCAGGGGCACTGGTATCCCGCCAGGGAGCGGCTAGCCCTGAGCATCCGTAGCGCGAAGTGTTCGCTGACGACGGTCTCCCAGGTGTTCTCGCCGTCAACGTCGGTGGTGTCCAGCCGTACCATCGCGCGGGAGAACATCAACCGGGCCAGGTTCTCCAGCGTCGCGGCCACCTCGGTGGACGTCGCGTTGTCGGGGACGGGGCGCTGCCGGGCGTAGACGGTCGCGACTCGTCGGGCCACGAACTGCATGACCTCGGCGTTGAGCTCGTTCGCGACCTCCTGCCCGAAGCGGTTCTTCACCGCCTGGTACCAGCGGGCGTCGTGCAGCCACCAGCCCTGGCGCACCAGGTCGACCTCCTTGGCCAGCGGTAGGTCTGGCGCGGTGTCGGTCATGGCGACTCCTCGGCGGACACCAGGAGCGCCTCGGCGTGATCCGACAGGTCCTCCTGTACGGCGAGTTCGACCAGCACCAGCAGGACATCCCTGGCGCTACCGTCCTCGATCAGTAGCTGCGCCAAGTCCATGCCCTCGGCCAGTGGGTCACCGGCCGGGCTGATGGAGATGACCGCACCGCCGAGGTTCCAACGGGCCGACACCACACCGAGTACCGCGCTGGGCACCGACTGGAAGAACAACAGCGGCGATGCCTTGGTGCCCTGGTCGACCGAGCCGACAACCGCGGCCTCGGTGGCCATGTCACCGAGTTGCGAGACCATGACCATCGCGGTCGACTCGGCGCGGTCCGGCGGTACCGGCGACCCCTGGTATCGAGCCGTCAGGCACAGGTCCGCGACATGGGCGATGATCGGGGCGAACGGGGAGGCCGTGAAACCGGGCAGGTCCGGGGGTGGTTGGTCGGTCGCCGCGCACCAGGACGCCCGCGCGAGCACGGTCAGTGGTCGGGAGCCCGGCGTTGTCGTGGTGATCGTCATGCGGCACTCACCACCAGAGCGGTGTTGGCTCCGCCGAAGGCGGCGTTGAGGCTGAGCAGATGGCGCGCCTGGACCGGCCGGGGGGCATCGAGCACGAGATCGAGTCGGCAGTCCGGGTCCGGCCCGAGGTAGCCGGAGTTGATGGGCAGGCTCCCCAACTCCAGCGCGAGCAGGCAGATGACGAACTCGACGAGGCCCGCTGCCTGCAGAGCGTGTCCGTGCATCGACTTGGTGGAGCTGACGGGCACTCGCTCGGCGTGTTCTCCGAATGCTCGGTGCAGGGCGGCGGTCTCCGCGGCGTCGTTGTACGGCGTACCGGTGCCGTGGGCGTTGACGTAGTCGAGGTCGACCGGTCCCAGGCCAGCTCGGTCGAGGGCACGGGTGATCGCGCGGGCCATCCCCAGGCCCTGTGGGTGGGGCTGGCAGACATGGTGGGCGTCACCGGCCATGCCCCAGCCTGTCAGCCGGGCCAGCGGACGCATGCCCGTACGGCTGTCGGCTGCCTCCAGCACGACCGCGCCGGCCCCGTCGCCCAGTAACAGTCCCTTGCGCCCGGAGCTGAAGGGTCTCAGCCGTCCGTCCTTCGCGAGGGCCTTGCCCGCGTTGAAGGTGGTGAAGGACTCCGCGTCAACGAGGTGCCCGGCGGCGACCACTACTCGGTCGTGACGGCCGGCGGAGATGAGGGCCGCGGCCTCCGCGATGGCGGTGCTGGCGGCAACACAGGCATTGATATATGTGCGCCCGGCCAGGCCCAGGCCCAACTTGCGGGAGAGCCAGCGGGCGGTTTCACTGATGGGCCGTGACTCCTGCTCCTCGCGCGGCAGCCGGGATACCGCGGGGTCCGGGTGTCGGGCCATCACCAGTGGGGCGTCGGAGCGTTCATCCGCGGAGAGACCGGCCTGTTTGAGTGCTTCTTCGGTCAGTGTGAGCAGTTCTGAGTCGAGGTCGAACACGTCTGCGGCCTGGGCGGCCACGCCGACCGCGTACCTGCTGGTGTCGAAGCGGGTCACCGGGACGAATGCCGGCGCACCGGACCAGATCCCCGTCCGTAGCGCGTCAACGCCGTGCCCGTATCCGGTGGTCACCGCCGCTCCCGTGACGGCGACCGTCCTGCTGGTCCGGCCCGCCCGATCGCTACTGTGCACCTGTGGCCTCCTCGACATCTCAGTGCCCCATTCCCATGCCACCGTCGACGGGGATGACGGCCCCGGTGATGTAGGAGGCGTCCTCGGAAGCGAGGAAGCGAACCGTGGCGGCCACCTCCTCCGGGGTCGCCATCCGGCCCAACGGAATCCGGCCGACGATAGAGTCGCGGGTCGTGTCGGAGAGGGCCGTGCTCATGGCGGTGTCGGTGAGTCCGGGCGCCACCACGTTCACCAGCACCCCGCGCGGCGCGAATTCACGGGCCAGCGATCGGGCCATGCCGATCAGGCCCGCCTTCGAGGAGCCGTAGTTCACCTGGCCCACGACGCCGCTCAGCGCGGCCGTCGAGGAAATGATCACCACCCGCCCGGATCGCGCCCGCACCAGGTTCCTCGCTGCGCGTTTGACCACCCGGTACGTGCCGGTGAGGTTCGTGTCGATCACCGAGGTGAAGTCGCTTTCCGACATCCGGATCAGCAACGTGTCCTTGGTGACGCCGGCGTTCGCCACCAGCACCTCCACCGGCCCCAGCTCCGCCTCGACTTTGGTGAATGCCCTGTCCACGGCGGCCGTGTCGAGGACGTCACACGGCACGGCCAGCAGTCCGTCCGGGGGTTTGCCTGATCGATAGGTCACCGCGACCCGGTTTCCGTCGGCGCTGAGTCGTCGAGCCACGGCAAGACCGATTCCACGGCTCCCGCCGGTTACCAAGACAGACCGACTCATGGGCAAACTCCTGCCGGATTGGTGGGATGTGGTGCAGGCGGTATCCGAGCGCCAAGAACGGCCGCGGTTCCTCGCCGTGTCGACATCGCTAGTTTGGCCTCAGGCTGGGTGAATAGCCATGGGTGACCGGGTGCCTCGGATGTGTCTCGACGCAGGGCACGTCGAAGGCACATTCACGTGGTGGCGAGGTCTTGTTTACCGTTTCGGAGGTACTCTTTTGTGGCCGGTGACCTGGTCTCCGCCACGCATAAGGGTTGGTAGCCCTGATCGTGGGGTGGTAGTTATCGCCGTATCACGATGCACTCCTGCGGGGTGACGCATCGAGGTTCGCATGGTATTGCCTCGGTTGGGTCGGGGCCACAGCGGGTCGGTAGGTTGTCTGCCTCGGTCCGCCGCTGGTAGCCGCTGTAGACGCACTGTGGCTATCCATAGTGGAAATCGCTGGCTGTCAAAGCCGGCCGACCGCTATCCCGGACTCGCACCGAAGATTAACAAAATCAAAGTGTCCTGTTTTGACTGGTTTGATTGGATTGCAGTATAGTGCAACGGTGTTGACATAATGAGCGGCGTGGATGGTAGTGTTCGTCGAAACAAAGATCCCCGAAGCGTCGCCGCCATGTCATCACGCCTTCGTCTCGTCGTAAACGCAGAGACGTGGTCGTACTCAATAGCCGATATAGCGTATCTATCGGTTTGGTTGACCATTTACAGTGAGCTCTGAATGTGAATTTGCCGATCTTGAATGTTTGGAAAATGTTGAACCAATTTGTTTTCTTGGGTCTGGGAAATGGCGCATTGATGCCGTAATCGTTGATTCCGCCGCGCTGTCTTCTGGGTAGCTGACGCTGGTATCGGCTTGACGGCCACAACCGCCTCAAGTGAGCGAGTCATCGAGGAGTGCAGGATGTCAATGCGCGAAAGCGTTCGATGCACCGTAGTTGCGGCACCACGGCGCCACCCCCTCGCTGTGCTACGCGCCAAGGCCGGCCATACCCATGGCGAGTACGCCCGCCTGATTGCCGAGACGCACGCCACGCTGGGGTTCGGCCACATGGCGGCACGCCGAGAAAAGGTCTCCCGTTGGGAGGCCGGCCGAGCCGTCCCGGAACGGACCGCACAGCTCGCCATCGCCCACATCCATGGCGTCGCCCAGGAGTACGTCGACAATCGGGGCTGGCCCGAATGGCTTCACCTGGCATACGGCGACGCACGTCAGCTGGAGCTCCCCTGGACACCTGCGGCTGCCCCAGAGGCCATCCTCGACGCCGTAGCGGAGCGACAACAGGCGCAACAGGGGTACCTGCTGGCAACCGGATCGGCAGCCAAGTCGCTCGCGGAGAACTGGCAGGACGCCATGACCGAGGCCCTGACGAAGGTGCCACAGCACCTGTCGCGACCCGCCTGGGCGCCTCTCATGGGGCAACTCGGAACGGATGCCGAGCTGGGATCGGTATTCCAGGCGTGCACTCGACTGCAAACGCTGCTCTCGTTCGCGGGTTGGTTCACCGCCGGATGGCTGGTGCCGGCCAGCGAGCAGGAACTGCGGAATGTGGCCAACCACTTCGCCACCACGACAGATGTGATCGCGGAGAAGGGCCGCGGGTTGCTGACGCTCGCCGCAGAAGGGCTGTCCCTGTGCGGCTTCATCGCCCGACTCGAGGGGGAACACGTCAGCGCCCAGCGGTACTACGTGGCGGGTCTGCGCTGCGCCACGGCCGCCGGTGCGGCGGAGATCGCCGCAGCGATCATGACGATCCACGCTGCCCAGTACCTGGACCTCGGGCTACACAAGGAGGCCACCGAGCTCCTCACGTCCGCGCGGACGTTCCTGCGCCGATCCCGGATACCGGTGCGGGATCCGGCGCTGCCCACGTTGATGCACGCGCAGATGGCCCGGGTGCACGCTCAGATCGGTGACGACCTTGGTCGGCGCCGGTCACTCTCGGCGGGGCGTATCGCGTTGGAAAGCGTGCCGCACGGGGATCCCATGGCGATCCTGCCGGCCCGCAGCAACTACTGGCTGCAGATGATGGACGGGGTGTCGCTAATGGAACTGGGCCGGCCGGATCAGGCGATCACAGCCTTCGAGCCGCTGTTCTCCGAACACGTGTCGGAGCTGAACCTGCCGCCGTCGTTGCGCTCGCTGTACCTGCTGCGCGCCGCGGAGGCCCAGGCGGCGGTCGGGGACACTACCGGGAGCGTGGAGTCAGTGGCCCGGGCCACCACGCTACTCGGCGGTGTTCGGGCGGCGGTCTCCAAACACGTGCGACTCGCTCTGCGTGACTACCAGCACCTGCCAGAGGTGAAGGCGCTGCTGTCGGCGTCCGACTGACACCGCTACGGCCCGGTCCGGAGCCGGTCAAGCTTTCCCTGCCTCGGACTACTACGGGGCCTCCGCCTCACCAACGGCCACCAGTCGGCGATAGACCTGCCCCCGCCCCGGACTGGGCTGCCGGCATTCAGAAGTCCACTTCCACGTCGGTGACCGGATATGCGGCACAGGAGTGGGTGAACCCGAAGTCACGATCCGACGTCCGGAGGCGGGCCTCGGCCGCGGTGAAGACAGAACCACGTACCACCCGGACCCGGCACATACTGCACTCTCCCGACCTGCACGACGCCTCCAGCTGGAAGCCGTTGTCCTCCAACGCGTCAAGCAGTGCGCGGTTGCGCGGGGTGCGGAAGGCTCCGCGCCCCCGCACCGCGACGGTCACCTCCGCGGTCGGGTCCACGTCGGCGGGCCAGTCGTGGTCCTCGCCAGCGGGCAGGGCGATCCCGTTGGCCTCCAACCGCACCCTGCGGCGCGGGTGGCCCATCCGGTCGAGCTGCCGGAGTTGGTAGGCATACATGGCGGGCGGGCCGCAGACGTAGGTCATCCGGCCACGCAGTGGACCCGCGAGTCGCTCGACGACTGCCGCCGACAAGAACCCCGTGGGTCCCGACCAGTCCGCGTCCGGCTCGGAGATCACGTGGTCCACCGTGATCTCCGGACAACCGCGGGCGATCTGGTCGAGTTCGGCCCGGAAGATGATGTCGTCGGCGCGGCGCGATCCGTAGACGAGGTGGAGTGTGCGCGGCAGGCCGCGGTTGACGACCTCGCGGATCATGCTCATGGCGGGGGTGACACCAGAACCACCCGCCAGGAAGACCAGGTCTTCGCCGTGGAAGAGCGGGTTGTAGTGGAACGTGCCGATGGGGCCGCTGCTGACCAGCCGATCACCGGGAGTGATGGTGTCGAGCAGGTGGTTGCTGACGCAGCCGCCGGGAACCCGCCGGACCGTCAGGTCGTAGTGGCGGCGTTCGGTGGGGCTGGAGGACACCGAGAACGCCCTGCTGGTACGGACACCGTCGATCTGAAGCCGCAGGCTGATGTACTGACCTGCCTGGAACGGTGGAAGTAGCTCACCGGTGGCCCGGCGTAGCCGGAAGGTCTTCGTCGTCGCGGTTTCGGTGATGACCTCGGCTACGACGAGATCGAGCTGCTTCGGGTGACACACCGCGATCTCGTCGTCCACAGCGGCGGGGTGCGCCACACCCCCGGCCTCTCGGCGGGCGATCTCGGCGGTGACATCGTCGACATGATCGAAGAAACGGGCGAGGGGATGGGCGGGCATCAGATTTCCCCGGTCTGTCGAAGGGAGGTCTAGAGCTGTAAAAGCCGCTGGGAGAAGCGTGCCGCGGTCACGATCGTTGGGTTGTACCCGCCCGCGGTGGTCCACGCGCTGAGGAGGAACAGGCCGGGCACATTGGGCTTGAGATCGGCGTCGCGGAAGAGCCAGCTGTCGGTGATGTCCTGGTCGAAGCCGTAGATAGCGCCGCCCGGGTGGCCGAGGTAGCGCCGGAGGGTGTGCGGGGTGGCCACCTCGGCCTCCTCGATGACGTCCCGCAGCCCAGGGCTTATCACCTCGACCAAGTCGAGCTGGGATTGGGCGTACGCGTACTTGGCTCGGGCGTAGTCCTCCGGTGCGAGCGTGTCCCACACCCTGCCGTACTG
Organism: Salinispora fenicalii; assembly: GCF_000514815.1. GTDB lineage: Bacteria > Actinomycetota > Actinomycetes > Mycobacteriales > Micromonosporaceae > Micromonospora > Micromonospora fenicalii. The sequence continues at coordinate 191,015 of NZ_AZWQ01000008.1, read as the reverse complement.
GACGGAGAAGATCGCCACGTGGGATGCCCGGGGCGGCGCGAACCCGATCGGGTCGACGTCGTAACAGCTCGCGACCACGTAAGGCGTCGGATCCAGGGAGTGCATGCTGTCCCGGACGGTGTTCTCCGCGAGTTCGCTGGTGATCATGTTGGTTCCCGCGGTGAAGCCCAGCTCGCGTGCCGTGGCGTCCAGGCCGAGGTAGGTGATCGTGCCGGAGATTCCCAGCTTTCTGCTGCGGAGATCGCGCAGGACGGAATCGGGGACGACGGTGGGGTCGAGCATTCGGGTGTAGGTGGTGACGGCGGAGGCGTTCGATACCACCATCCGAGCGTCGTACTCGTCGCCGTTGTCCAGGCGGACCCCGACCACGGTGCCCTGGCGGGTGCGGATCTCCGCGACGTTCGAGTCGAAGCGGACGTCGCCGCCCGCTTCCAGGAAGGAGTCCAGCATCGCCGAGGACATGGCCTGGCTGCCACCGCGCAGGTGGTAGGGCTTGTATTCGAGGTAGAGCGTCAGGATTCTCGCCAGGTCCATGAACGGCAGGGTGGAGGGAGGCTGTCCGTTATAGCTCCAGTAGGACGCCAGAACATGCTTGATCCGGTCGTCGTCGAAGTACTCGTCGAGCACCTCTTTCGCCGGGCGCAGGCCGTTGCGGCGCACCCGGGGCAGCCCGCGCAGCCACGCGGCCTGTTCCTGGGGCTGATGCAGGCTCGCCCGAGCTACCAGCTGCCAGCTTCCGACCTCCTGGCACAACTCGAGGAAGGACTCGACCCGGGCGCGGTTGCCCGGGAAGCTGTCCTCGATCGCGTCGGCGACACCCTGCCAATCGGCGGGCAGGGTGATGTCGAGGACCCCGGGGACCACGGTGCGGTAGAGGTCACGCTCCTCCAGGAACTTCAACCTGCGGGTGACGTCCAGCTGGTCGAGAACCTGCCGGAGCGGGCCGTTCCCCATGCCACCCAACTGGTGCAGCGACACCTCGAACTCGAACCGCCCCCGCACGAACGAGGTCGCCGCACCACCGGGAATGTTGTGGCGTTCAAGCAGGAGCGTACGCCTGCCACCGCGTTGTAGCGTGGCCGCGCTGCTGAGCCCGGCGTTGCCCGCACCGATGACGATGGCGTCGTAGTCGTCGCTCATCGGCGCGCCCGTCCTGGTCCTCCCGTGTGCTTGACCCTGCGGCGTACGAGGACCCGGTGGCGACCCGGAGCCGGCGCGGGCGCAGGCGGCAGGGCGTCCCCGCCAGGAAGGCCGTCAGCGAGGAAATCCTCCCGTGCGTAGTTGGCGATCATCATGTTTGTGGTCTCCACTTTTCCTGGTCCCGGAGCCGCACTCCGAGGGACGTGGCGCGGACGATGTCCGGAGGATGTCGACCGCTGTAGCCGCACCTCGGTCACGGGACTCCCGCCGTTGTGGCGATATCCCACTCGGGAACCGGGCATTGTCGGTTCCGCTCCGAACTGAGTAGATTCCAGCATGTACATCCCATCGAACCAAGGGCGAGGCATGTGCCTCAACGGTGCCTCGCACGCGCTGAACCCCGCTCGCGATCGGGGCTGAAGTGGCGATTGTCCTGGCGGGCTTTTTCGCCGCAACGGCGCTGGCCCGATACTGGACGGTGACCACCCCGGGTGCACCAGCCACCGAGCCCGGTCCCGCTCTGCAGGAGCCGCGCGCGGCAGGGTAGTGGGCGCGGTATGAGGCGGCGGGAAGCGGCGTAGCGGGGCGGCGGCGCAGCGCGGTGGCGGAGTGGCGGGACAGCGGGGTGGCGCCGGCAAAATAGACGGTGTGATGGCTGATCCGCGAACGCCGGCCCGGTCCGGCTATCGCAGCCTCGGCGCCGAATCCGGTTTCCGGGTCCGGTTGGCGGGTGCCGCCGTCAGCAAGCTTCAAGCCGGCATGTTCTCCTTCGCGCTGCTCTACGCTGTCTCCGCCGGTCGTTCCTATGGCGTCGCCGCGCTGGTGGTCGCGGTCGCCGCGTTCGGTGGTATCGCGGCCCCCTTCCGGGGGCGACTGCTCGACCGGTTCGGCGACAAGCGTGTCCTCTGGCCCATCCTGGCCGTGCATGTGGGCTCCGTGGCGGCATTGTCGGTCAATGAGGGGTTGCACGGGCCGGTGCTGGCCACCTTCGGGCCGGCGCTCGTGGCGAACGTGTCGATGCCTCCGGTCGGGGTGTTGTCACGGGTCATGTGGCGCAGGATGTCGCAGCCGGAGAATCTGCGCAGCGCGCTGGCGCTCGACGCGGTGCTCACGGACCTCGCTTTCGTCCTCGGACCTGCCCTCGTTGGTCTGCTGACCGAAACCGTGTCACCGATGGCCGGGTTGGTGGTCTCCAGTGGCTCGAGCGCGCTGGCGACCGTCCTGCTCCTTCGGGCGCAGTCCGGCTGGGAAGCAGCCCGAGGAGTCAGCCGTGATCAGGCCGGCCGGGAAGCAGCCCGGGGCGCCGGCCGGGAGCCGGTTGCGGGCGCCGGCCGGGAGCCGGTTGCGGGGGGCGCCAGCCAGGGGTCGGAGCGGGGCGCCGGCGGCGCGCGACACTGGTTCGGGCCGCTTGTGCTGGCGCCCCTGCGCTGGCTGCTGCTCGTCGCCTGTCTCTTCTCCGCGGCGTTACACGCGGTGCAGATCGCACTTCCCGCAGCGGCTGGTCGGTCGGCTGGCGCCGCTCTGGTCAGCGTCCTGTCGGTAGGCAGCATCGTCGGTGGCCTGGTCGTTGGGGCGCTACGCGGGCGATGGGTGCCTCGCCTGCCCGTCCTGCTCCTGGGGCTTACTCTCGCGTGTGTGGCCCTGGCAGCGGTCGGTCGACTGCCGCTGGTGCTGTTGGTGGCCGGGTGTCTCCTGGTCGGTCTCTTCATCGGGCCCACCTTTGTCGCCCTATACAGCGGTGCGGGTGACCTGGCGCCCTCGGGTACCGAGGCGGAGACACAGTCCTGGACGGGGGCTGCCATTCAGCTCGGCGCAGCTGTTGGCGCTGCGGCCGGCGCCGCCGCTATCGAGGGCTGGGCGCCGCTGGCCGCGGTCGGGGTGGCTGCCGTGCTGGCACTGTCCGGAGCTGGGGCGGGTCTTCGGGTGGCCCGATCCCCGCGGCACTGCAGCCGATCGGACAGCTCAAGCCGGAGTTCCCCTACCGCAGAGTCGGCAGAGGCCCGACACCCCTGCTCGACTGAGGCCCGCCATCTTCCCTCGGCTGAGGCCGGCCGTCTTTCCACGGTGACCAACAACCTGGACCTGCCACCGGGCGTTGATTCTGGCGGTAGAGGTGTTTCTGCCCGTATTGAGGGATAGGCAGCCAGTAGTAGCTGCTGTCCTTCTTGCGGTACTTCACTGCTCGGAGGCGTACGCGATGCAGGGGTTCGGTCAGCGGCTGGGTCGGGATGCCGGGAGGCGCCGGGCGGGACGCGCTGTCATCGGGTGGTTCTCCGTCGCGCTGGCGGTGACGGTAACGCAGACGATCGGCATGTCGCCCGCGTTGGCGCAGCACCAGCCCATATCGACCACCGCGTCCGAATTCCTGCTGGCCTGGGGGAGGAACGACCACGGGCAGCTTGGTAACGGGAGCACTACCGGAAGCAACGCGCCGATCGCGGTGAGCCTGCCGTTGGGCGTCACGGTCACCGCGGTCGCCGCCGGCCGCGATCACAGTCTGGCGTTGACTTCGGCCGGCACGGTTCTCGCCTGGGGCACCAACCACTTTGGTCAGCTCGGGGACGGAACCCTGACTGACCGGAGGGCGCCCGTCGAGGTGAGCCTGCCGTCGGGCACCACGGTTACCGCCATCGCCGCCGGCGACGTCCACAGCATGGCGTTGACCTCGGCCGGCACCGTCCTCACCTGGGGCGGCAACATCTTCGGTCAGCTCGGGGACGGGAGCACGACCAGGCGTACCACGCCGGTCGAGGCGAGCCTGCCATCCGGTGCCACAGTCACCGCTGTCACCGCCGCCGCAAGTCACAGCCTGGCGGTGACCTCCGCTGGTGCCGCGTTCGGCTGGGGCCAGAACAGCCTTGGTCAGCTTGGCGACGGGAGCAACGCCAATCGGAACACGCCGACCAGTGTCGCCCTGCCCCCCGGCGTTGAGGTCACTGCGATCGCGGCCGGCCGCGGCCACGGCCTGGCGGTTACCTCCACCGGCACCGCCCTCGCCTGGGGGTACAACGCTTCCGGTCAACTCGGGGACGGGACCACCACCAACCGGAACACGCCGGCCGGCGTCGCGCTGCCCCTCGGCGTTGACGTTGCCGCCGTGGTGGCCGGCCGCATCCACAGTGCCGCCCTGACCTCGGCCGGCACTGTATTCGCCTGGGGGGACAACAGTCTCGGGCAGCTCGGAAACGGGAGTAACAGCGGCAGCAGCGAACCCGTCGACGTCAGCCTGCCCACGGGCACCACGTTCACCACCATCGCCTCCCGCGACAGCGACCACACTCTGGTGATAGCCACCGACGGCACCGCCCTCACCTGGGGGAGCAATGTCCATGGCCAGCTCGGGGATGGAACCATCACCGACTCCAGCACACCGGTGGCCGTTGCCCTACCCACCAGTATTACCCTGACCGCCACCGCCGTCGGCAGTAACCACAGCCTGGCCCTGCCGGCTCAGCAAGGAAGCTCCGCCACGACCTTGCAGGTCTCGCCGCCGGACCCGACCGCGGATCAGGACGTCATCCTCACCGCCACCGTCACCTGCGACCTCGCAGATCCGACTGGCAGCGTCACCTTCCGTACCAACAACACTGACCTCGCCACCGTTCCGCTGGACACCACCAACACCGCCACCCACACCACCCGGCTCCCCGCCGGCGCCAACACCCTCACCGCCGACTACACCAGCACCACCACCGTCTGCCCGAGCAGTCAGTCCGAGTCCACCACCATCACTGTCGCCGACCCCACCGACCCCACCGACCCGACCGATCCCACGGACCCGACTGATCCGACTGATCCGACGGACCCGACCGACCCTGATCTGCCCATCACCGGGGTCAGCCTGCCCAGGCTGCTCGGCGCCGCCACCCTGCTCATCCTCATCGGCGTCAGCTTCATCTACCTCACCCGCCGGCGTCGGTCGACCCACCACTGAGTTGACCAGGTAGCGATAGCGGTAGCGAGCAACATTGCGGCCCATGGATCTTCTGGTGGTGGGCGGTAGTGGGCTGCTGGGCCGGGAAATCGTCCGCCAGGCGCAGCGGACCGGCCGTCAGGTGGCGGCGACCTTCCACCGTCAGGTGGCGGCGGCAGCGGGGGTGAACTGGCGAAGGCTCGACATCCGACGCCGCGACGAGGTCGCCGCCCTGGTGCACCAGCTCCGACCCGCTGCGATCATCAATGCGGCCTACCGACAGGACGACTGGGTCACCACCGCCGACGGCGGCATGCACGTGGCTGCCGCCGCGGCTGCCAACGGGGCCCACCTGGTGCAGGTCTCCAGTGACGCGGTCTTCTCCGGTACGGCGGAATGCTACGACGAGACGGGTAGCCCCGACCCGATCAGCCCGTACGGTGCGGCCAAGGCTGCGGTCGAGACGGCGACCAAGGGCCTGGATCCGAGTGCCGTCATCGCTCGTACCTCGTTGATTGTCGGAACTGGTGGTAGCTCCCGCCAGGAGAGGATGGTGCACGCCCTCGCCGCCGACCCCACCAGTGGTGTCCTCTTCACCGACGACCTGCGCTGCCCGATCGACGTCACGGACCTGGCCTCGGCGCTCCTGGAGCTGGCCAGTTCCGACTATTCCGGGATCCACCACGTCGCTGGCGCCGATGCGGTCAGCCGCTACGAACTCGGCCGGCTCATCGCCCGCCGTGACGGTCTCGACGACGCGGTCCTGCCCGCCGGTCGGCGGGCCGACACCACCGTTCCTGGTCCGATCCGGGTCCGCCTCGACTGTGCCGAGACCCAGGCAAAACTGACCACGCAGCTCCGCGGTGCCCGTGTGTTCCTTGACCTACCTCCACGCAACCGGTGGCGGTGAACATCAGCCGGTCGCGCCACTGCCCGCGGAGGTAGCGGTCCCGCTGCCGGCGTCCACCCGGCAGCACCGCTGGGCCGGGATTTCGGTCGGTGGATCGGCCAGGACCATGGCGGTGGGCGTTTCTACGCACCCCTCCAGCAATAGGTAGTTAATAATGACTTCTGTCCTATTAGTGGAGGATTGTCCCGCTTGGAGGTGGGTGCGATGCAGGGATTCTGCCAGCGGCGTGGCCGACGCGGAGGAGTGCGGCCGGTGCGACGTGCTGCCGCCGGTTGGTTCTCCCTCGCGCTGGCGGTGGCGTTCTCGCCGGTGATCGGCGGATCGTCCGCGTCGGCGCAACACCAATCCGCGTCGGCACAACACCAGCCTGCATCGACTGCCGTCATCTCGGACGCGATCTTCGCCTGGGGCGGGAACGCCGGTGGGCAGCTGGGCGACGGGACCACGACCAACAGCAGTGAGCCGCTGGCCGTGCGTCTGCCCGCGAACACCACGGTCGCCGCCGTCGCTGCCGGTGAACATCACAGCCTGGCGTTGACCTCCGCAGGCTCCCTCCTCGCCTGGGGCAGCAACAACGAAGGGCAGCTCGGCAACGGGACCACCGTCAGCAGCGGCGAGCCCGTCCCGGTGAGCCTGCCCGCGGGTATCCGGGTCGTCGCCGTCGCCGTCGGCGCCAACCACAGTGTGGCGCTGACCTCCACCGGCTCCCTCCTCGCCTGGGGCGCCAACAGCTCCGGCCAGCTCGGCAACGGCACGGTCACCAGCAGCAGCACGCCCGTCGCGGTACGCCTGCCATCGGGGACCACGGCCGCCGCCATCGCCGCAGGCCGCGACCACAATCTGGTCCTGACCGCGACCGGGCCGGCGCCCCTCCTCGCCTGGGGGGCGAACAGCAAAGGCCAGCTGGGCGACGGAACCGTCTCCGGCCGTAGCGTCCCGGTCGCCGTTGGGCTGCCACCCGGCCCCACGGTCACCGCCATCGCAGGCGGAGGCGACCACAGCCTGGCGCTGACCGCCGACGACACCGCCCTGGCGTGGGGCAGCAATTCTCGCGGTCAACTCGGCAACGGCACCACCACGGACAGCCTCGTACCCATCACCGTCGCCTTGCCCGCCGGCGCCGAGGCCACCGCCGTCGCCGCCGGCCGTACGCACAGCGCGGTGTTGACCTCCGAGGGAACCGCCCTCGCCTGGGGCGGCAACCAGTTGGGGCAGCTGGGGAATGGCTCCACCTCCGACAGCAGCGAACCGGTCTCGGTCACTCTTCCGGTCGGCACCCAGCTCACCTCCATCGCCAGTCGCGACAGCGACCACAACGTGGCGATAGCCAATGACGGCACGGCCCTGGCCTGGGGCGTCAACTCGCAGGGACATCTGGGGGATGGGACCAACACCGACAGCGCCACCCCCGTGGCGGTCAGTCTGCCCACCGGCACCACGCTGGGCATGATCGCCGTCGGCAACGACCACAATCTGGCCCTGCCCACGCTCCAGGCGGCCTCGGCCACGGTCTTGCAGGTTTCGCCGCCGGACCCGACCGCGGATCAGGACGTCACGCTCACCGCCACCGTCACCTGCAACGCCGGAACCCCCACGGGGAGCGTCACCTTCCGCAACAACAACACCGACCTCGCCACCGTGCCCCTGGACAGCAACAACACCGCCACCCACACGACTCGGCTCCCGGTCGGCGCCAACACCCTCACCGCCGACTACGCCAGCACCACCAGCCTCTGCCCCAACAGCCCGTCCGAGGCCACCACCATCACCATTGAACAACCCCCCGAACTGCCCACCACCGGAACCAACCTGCCCACCGCGCTCGGCGCGGCTGCCCTGCTCATCCTCAGCGGCGCCGTCCTCATCCACCTCACCCGTCAGCGCCGGCCGACACGCCACCCGTACTGATGCCCGAGGCCCCTTCCGCCGCGCCGGGGGAGGTGGGTTTACCGGTGCCCCGCCCGGGTACCCGGCCCGAGAATTGCGTCAAGTCGGCAATAACCGGGCGGTGAGCGTGGTGAGGGGAGTAGGGAAGCCAACGGCGGCGGGAGCGGCGGCCGTGAGTGAGGTCCTGCTGCCCCACCCCGTCGTACGCGCGCCCGGGCCGGCGCCGGAGGTCGACCTGGCGGCGCTCGTCGCCGACCTTCGGGCCGAGGTGGACGGGGAGGTCCGGTTCGATGGCGGTTCCCGGGCCGCCTACTCCACCGACTCCTCCAACTACCGGCAGGTGCCGCTCGGGGTGGTGCTGCCCCGGACGATCGAGGCCGGGGTGGCGGCGGTCGCGGTGTGCCGTCGGCACCAGGCGCCGCTGGTCTCCCGGGGCGGTGGTACCAGCCTGGCCGGGCAGTGCACCAACACCGCTGTTGTGCTGGACTGGTCGAAGTACTGCCACCTTCTGTTGGAGGTGGATCCACAGGCGCGGACCTGTCTGGTGGAGCCCGGCATCGTCCTGGACTCACTCAACGCCCAGCTCGCGCCGACCGGGTTGGAGTACGGTCCTCGTCCGGCGACCCACAGTCGCTGCACCCTGGGCGGGATGCTCGGCAACAACTCCTGCGGAGCCACCGCCCAGCGGACCGGCAAGGTGGTCGACAACATCGTCGAGTTGGAGGTACTGCTCTACGACGGCACCCGGATCTGGGTCGGCGAGACCACCGACGAGCAGTACGCCGAGATCCAGCTCCGCGGTGGTCGGCCGGCCGAGATCTACCGGCAGCTGCGGGCGCTGCGCGAGGAGTACCTGGCCGACATCCGTACCCGCTATCCGCACATTCCGCGCCGGGTCTCCGGGTACAACCTCGACAGCCTGCTGCCGGAGAAGGGCTTCCACCTCGCGCAGGCCCTGGTCGGTTCCGAGGGCACGCTGGTCACCATTCTCCGGGCGCGGTTGCGGTTGGTACCTGTGGTCAAGGCGTCCGCCCTGGTCTTTGTCAACTATCCGGACATCGCCGCGGCGGGCGACGACGTTATGCGGGTGCTGGCGCACCAACCGGTCACGCTGGAGGGCATCGACCACCGGCTGGTCGCCGACGAGCGGCGCAAACGCCAGCAGTCCGCGGGGCTCCGGGAGATCCCCGAGGGCGGCGCCTGGTTGATGATCCAGATGGGCGGGGAGACGCCAGGTCAGGCGCGTGCCGCCGCCAGCCGGTTGATCGCGGCCGTCCGCGACGGTGGTGCGGGGACCGTGCACGAATTCACCGACCCGACCCACGAACAGCAGATGTGGCAGGTCCGGGAGTCATCACTGGGGGCGACGGCACAGGTACGCGGCGCCGAGCGCACCTGGCCGGGCTGGGAGGATTCGGCGGTCGCCCCGGAGAGGCTCGGCGAATACCTGCGGGACCTGCGCCGCCTCCTCGATGAGTACGGCCTTGGCCAAGCCTCGCTGTACGGCCACTTCGGGCAGGGGTGTGTGCACACCCGCATTCCGTTCGAGCTGAACACCGCCGACGGGGTACACCGGTTTCGCTCCTTTCTGGAGCGGGCGGCTGACCTGGTCGTCTCCTACGGTGGATCCCTCTCCGGCGAGCACGGGGACGGTCAGGCCCGGGGCGAGCTACTGCCGAGGATGTACGGTGGCCGGCTCCTGCGCGCGTTCGGCCAGGTCAAGGCGATTTTTGACCCGGAAGACCGGATGAATCCGGGCAAGACGGTTGCGCCCTATCCGCTCGACAGTCACCTGCGGTTGGGCGTCGACTATGACCACGGCCCGGTGCGGACCACCTTCGCCTACCCCGACGACCAGGGTAGCTTCGCCAACGCTGTGCTTCGCTGCGTCGGGGTGGGTAAGTGCCGCCGGCACGACGGTGAAGTGATGTGTCCTTCCTACATGGTCACTCGGGAAGAGGAACACTCCACGCGGGGCCGCTCCCGGCTGCTCTTTGAAATGCTAGACGGCGGCGCCCGGGGTGGCAGCATCGACGACGGGTGGCGCTCCACCGCCGTCCGGGACGCCCTCGACCTCTGCCTGGCCTGCAAGGGCTGCAAGGCCGACTGTCCGGTGAACGTGGACATGGCGACCTACAAGGCGGAGTTCCTGTCCCACCACTACGCCGGCCGGCCCCGTCCTCGCGCGCACTACTCGATGGGGTGGCTGCCAATGCTGGCGGCGGTGGCCGGAGTCGCACCCCGGGTGGTGAACGCCCTCGCCCAGGCCCCCGCTCTGAGCCGGCTTGCCAAGGTGGTGGGCGGCATCGACCAGCGGCGCGACGTGCCAACCTTCGCCGCCCAGAGCTTCCAGCGGTGGTTCGCCAACCGGACCCCGGCCGGGGACGGCCACCGCGGCGAGGTTCTGCTCTGGCCGGACACCTTCACCAACCGGTTTCAACCCGGGGTGGCTCAGGCCGCCGTCGAGGTGCTGGAGTCCGCCGGCTGGCGGGTCCGGGTGCCGGAGGAACCGGTCTGCTGCGGGCTGACCTGGGTTTCCACCGGTCAACTCGGCGTCGCCAAGCGGGTGCTGCGGCGTACCGTTGCGGTCCTTCGGCCGCACCTGCGGGCGGGTACCCGGGTGGTTGGTCTGGAGCCGAGCTGTACGGCCGTGTTCCGCAGCGATGCCCACGAACTCTTCCCCGACGACGAGGACGTCACCCGCCTCCGCCAGCAGACGGTCACCCTGGCCGAGCTGCTTCATGAGCACAGCCCCGGCTGGCAGCCGCCGCGGCTGCCGGCGCACGCGCTGATCCAGACCCACTGCCACCAGCACGCCATCCTGGGTACCGCCGCTGACCAGGCGGTGCTCACCGGGGCCGGGGTGCGAGCCGACTTTCTCGATTCGGGCTGCTGCGGTCTGGCCGGAAATTTCGGCTTCGAGCAGGGGCACTACGAGGTCTCCACGGCGTGTGCCGAGCGGGTGCTCCTGCCCGCTGTTCGGGACGCTGCAAACACCGATGTGCTGCTCGCTGACGGGTTCAGTTGTCGCACCCAGGTCGAGCAGAGCGCAGCCGGTGGTCGCTCGGCGATTCACCTGGCGGAGCTGCTGCGCGCCGGATTGCGCGGCGAGTCGGTGGTGCCCTGGCCGGAACAGCGGTGGGGGCGCCGGCCGCGGCCGTCTTCCCAGCGGGCCCGGCTGGCCGCGGTCGGGCTCGTCGGCCTGGCCGCGCTCGCGCCGGTGCTCGCCCTGGTCGCGGCGAAGGCGCGGTGGTGGGGGAGGCCACGGCCGCGGCGGCGGTGGTGAGGGCGGGTCCGGCACCAAACTGAGGGGCGAAACGATGGCAGCGAAAAGGGCATCGATCCCGACCGTGGGCACGGGGAGGCTGACCTCGACCGTGGGCATGGGCGTGGGGAAGTTGAACCCAACCGTGGGCGTGGGGGAGCTCACCCCGACGGCGGCGGTGGGGGAGCTGACTCGGCTGGTCTGGGGCGGGCTGCTCCTGGTCGCACCCGACCGGGTGCTGCGGGCGATGGGCGGCCACCCGAGCTCGACCCCGACAGCGATCCTGCGGGTGCTCGGCATCCGGCATCTGGTGCAGGCGGCGGTACTGCTCCGCTGGCCGACGCCGGAGGCGTTCCGGCTCGGCGCGGTCGCCGATGGGGTGCACGCGTTAACCGCGGTGGCGCTCACCGCTGACCGGCGTCGGCGTCGCGTCGCGGTGACCGACGCCGCCATCGCCATCGGCTGGACCGTCCACGACGGTCTCGCCGCGAGGCGGGCGGGCGCCCGCAGCCGCCGGTGAAGCAGGCAGGGCCTAGTCGGCGCAGGGAGCGGCGTGGCCGAGGCGTACGGCCGTTTCGAGCATCAGCGCGTGCACGAAGGCCTGCGGTAGGTTGCCCCGCAGCTGCCGTTGCGCCACGTCGAACTCCTCGGTGAAGAGTCCCGGTGGGCCGCACCCCGCTCGGTTGCGTTCGAACCACCGGTTCGCGGCGACGGCGTCGCCGGCCTGCCACTCGGCGAGCGCCGCGGCGAAACCACAGAGCAGGAAGGCCCCCTCGGCGTCGCCCAGCGGACGGCGGTCGGGTCGAAACCGGTACAGGTAGCCGTCCTGCTGGAGCTCGGTCAGGACGGCCCGACGGGTCGCCTCGGTCCGGGGGTCCCCCTCGGGGAGAGCACCTCGGATTCCCGGCAGCAGTAACGCCGAGTCAACCCGGGGATCGTCATATGCGCGTTGCCAGCGTCCGGAGGGGTGCAGGCCGTGCGTGGTGGTCTCGGCGAGGATCGTGTCGGCGAGGGAGGCCCAACGGCCGGCCAGCCCGCCCGGCGCGACCCGGGCCGCCGCGCGCAGCCCGGCCACACAGGTCAGCTTCGAGTGGGTCCACTGCCGGGCCGGAAGCTCCCAGATGCCCGAGTCGGGTGACCGCCAGCACTTCTCGATGGCCTCGGCGGCGACGGTCAGCGCCTGCCAGGAGGTGGCCTCCAGGCGTCCCTGGTCGGCGGCGGTCGCCAGGACCATCAGCACGTCGCCGTAGGCGTCCAGCTGGAACTGCCCTCGAACCCAGTTACCGGTCCGGGCCTTGGCTCCCGGATAGCCGGGCAGAAACGTGAGCTCCTCTTCCGGCGGTACGGGGGTGCCATCGACGGTGTAGGCGGGAGCGAGCCGATCGCCGTCGGCGAGGACCCGATCGGTGAGGAACCGTACCGCGTCGTCGAGGAGGTCGTGCCGGCCGATCAGGGCGGCGGCCTGCCCGGCGAATGACTGGTCGCGGATCCAGGCGTACCGGTAGTCGTAGTTGCGGCCGGCGAGCGCCCGCTCCGGCAGCCCCGTGGTCACCGCGGCGACCATCCCACCGCCGGGCCGGGTCAGCCCGCGTAGCACCGTGTAGGCGAAGATCGCGTCCCGTCCCGCGGTGCCGTGGGTCAGCGGCTGCAGCACGTTGCGCCAGGATTTCTCCGTGATCCGCCACAGCTCGGCGGGGTCGGGCGGCGCCTCCTCGAGTGGCTGGGTGGAGATCTCCAACACCAGATCAATCCGGCCACCGGCCGGCACCCGCAGTTCGCCGCCGAGCGTCCCCTCGGTGTCGGATTCGAGGGGCTGGTCGCAGCGGTGTCGTAGGTACAGGTCGCCGGTGCGGGCGTGCCACAGCCCACCATCCTGCCGTACCTGGCGGATCCGCTCTCGACCGAAATCCGCCCGGGGGTCGAGCCGCACCCGGACCGCCGCGTCCTGGTCCAGGGCGTGGATCTGGCGAAGCAGGACCACCCGTCGGTGGTCGCCGGGGAAGGCCAGGGCCTCCCGGGTGACGATGATTCCGTCGGTGGTCACCCACCTGTTGATCCAGATCAGCGATTCGGGCTCGTACTGGCCACCCCAGACGAAGCGTGGGTTCGTCGGGGTCACCAGGTAGCTGCCCCGGCCGCCGAGCAGGCTGCTGAACAGCGGCGGGTCGGCCCACCCGGGGGCGCAGAGCCAGACGATGTTCCCGTCCGGGCCGACCAGCGCCGCCCGCTGGCCGTCGGCGAGTAAGGCGTACTCCCGGAGCACGGTCGGGGAATGCTGGTGCGGCGCCTCGGATCGACTGGTCCGTTCGTTGCGGGCCACGGCAGCACCTCCCCGTCCCCGGTACCCGATCGGCGGCGGCTCACACCCGCGGCAGCCCACTTGCCAGCCGACTATCCCGGCCCGGGCCGGGTAGACAGCGTGCCGACCCGAGTAGAACCGGAGCAGGTAAACCCGTTACGGGAGGTGGCGCGGATGGGGCACGGGCTACGGGAGATTCAGGTGGCGGTGGTCACGGGTGCCAGCGGCGGGGTCGGGCGGGCCACCGTACGGCAGCTGGCGCGGCCGGGGGTCACGATCGCCCTGTTGGCCCGCGGTCGTGCCGGTCTCGACGCCGCGGCCGACGATGTCCGCGCCGCTGGCGGCCACGCCGTGCCGATCGAGGTCGACATGGCCGACTACCACCAGGTCGCCGCCGCCGGCCAGCGGGTCGAGGACGAACTGGGGCCGATCGACGTGTGGATCAATGTGGCGTTCAGCTCGGTCTTCGCGCCCTTCCAGCAGATTCGGCCCGAAGAGTTCCGCCGGACCACCGAGGTCGCCTACCTCGGCTACGTCTACGGCACGCGGGTGGCCCTGGATCACATGGTCCCGCGGGACCGGGGTGCCATCGTGCAGGTCGGATCGGCGCTGGCGTACCGGGGGATTCCCCTGCAGGCCGCCTACTGTGGGGCCAAGCACGCCATCGTCGGGTTCACCGAATCACTTCGTTGTGAGTTGCTGCACGACAAGAGCAACGTCAAGGTCACCATGGTGCACCTGCCGGCGATGAACACCCCACAGTTTTCGTGGCTGCTGTCCCGGCTGCCGCGGCACGCCCAGCCGGTGCCGCCCATCTACGAGCCGGAGGTCGCTGCCCGCTCCATCGTCGCCGCCGCGGCCCGGCCGGAGCGGCGAGCCTACTGGGTGGGTACGCCCACCGTCCTGACCATCCTGGGTAACCGGCTGGTGCCGGGGCTGCTGGATCGCTACCTGGGCCGGACGGGCTTCGACTCGCAGCAGACCGACCAGCCCATCGGACCGGACCAGCCGGTGAACCTGTGGCAGCCGGCCGATGGGCCCGGCGGTCACGACTTCGGCGCGCACGGCGCGTTCACCGATCGGTCGCTGCGGCACAGCCCGCAGGCGTGGCTGTCCCGGCACCGGATGGTGTCGGTGGCGGGGGCGGCGGGGTTGCTCTTCGGCCTGCTCGCCTGGCGTCGTACCTGAGCGGCCGGTCGNGGCCGGTCGAAATCCCGGTTAGCGGACCGGGCCGAGGCCGCGGGCGGTGAGGTAGCCCTCGTCGGTCGCCCGGTCCGGGGTGACGATCGCGGTGGGTTCGGTCTGCCGGGCCTGCACCCATTCCCGGTGGAACGCGCTCCCCGGCGCGACCTCCGCCCGCCGCGCGGGCTCCTGGAGCGGGTTGATCGGCGCCACCAGGGCTGGTCGGGCCGGGGCTGCGGCGTGGGCCGCGGTGTCGCGGGCGAACTCGGCCAGGGCGAGCGCGGCGGGCTTCGGTCGGTGGTCAACGGTGAACAGGCCCAGATCGTATTCCCGGTCCGGGAAGTCGGCGAGGCGACGATCGATGTCGTGCGAGGACCACCAGGTGACGCCCCACAGCGCCGGGTTGCTGGCCACCGTGGCCAGGGTGCGGGCGACGAATTCGCCGGCCTGCTCCGCTGGTACGTCCGGCCGGGGCACCCCGACCTCCTGCAGCCACACCGGACGGGTCGGGTCGGTGGCGCTCGAGGCGGCGAGTTCCACGAGGTAGTCGGCGTGTGAGGTGGTGGCCGGACCAAGCGGCCCATCGATGCGCGAGGTGCCGTTGAACACCCAGGAGTGCACCGTGGTCAGGTCGCCCAGCTCGACCGCCTCGGCGGGGTGGAAGGGGTGGTCGGGGGCGTACCACGCGTCGTCGAAGACGGAGTGCAGGCGGAGCGTGTCGGGCGCTGCGGCGCGGACCACATCCAGTAGCTCCGCCGCCCACTGGTGGGAGGCGTCGGGGGTGGTGGGGTTGGTGGGCCAGAGGTTGTTGACCTCATTGCCGAGGGTGATGGCGAAGACGTTGGGGCGCGTCGCGACCTCGGTGCTGAGCCGTCGGACGTACTCGTTGATGCCGTCGCGGGCCGTCCGGTCGGTGAAGATGCTGCTCTGGTGCCAGGTGAGCACCCAGGAGGGCAGGAAGTCGAAGCTGGACAGGTGCCCCTGGAGCAGGTCGACCGAGACCCCGAGGTCGAACTCCGCCGCTACGTCGATCAACGAGAGCAGGTCGTCGATTGGCCGCTGACGTAGGAGCGCGCGGTTGGGCTGGATCCATGGCCAGATCGGGAAGACGCGTACGTGGTCCAGGCCGATGCTCGCCAGGTCTTCGAGGTCGCGGCGGGCCGCGTCAGCCGAGAAGTCGAGCCAGCTGTAGAACCAGCCGTCGGACGGTACGTAGTTGGCGCCGAGGCGGAACCTTCGGGTGCTCTGCGTACGGGCATTGGTGATCAAAGGGTCCTCCAGGTGGATAGCCAGGCATAGATGGGAAGCTAAACCGATTTATTCGACACTGCGAGTATTGCTCGATGCGCGAGCACCGACTCGGGAGTACTAGTTGCGGGTCGGTGAGGTGCTCTCCCGCGTGATCAGCCGTGGCGTCTCGGTCTTGTGGTTCTTCGTCTTCGTGGGGTCGGCCAGAACTGCCGTCATGGCCTGGGCCGCCTGCACGCCGAACCGGTAGGTGTCGCGGGACAGCGCGGTGAGTGAGGGGTGGGTGAGCTGGGCCAACACCGAGTCGTCGAAGGAGATGATCGATAGCTCGTGCGGGACGGCGACGCCCATCTCCAGCGCGACGCCCAGCCCGGCGACGGCCATCAGATCACTGTCGTAGATGATCGCCGTTGGGCGACCGGCCCCGGCGAGCAGCTTGCGAGTGGCTGCCGCGCCCTGGGCATCGCTAAAATCGGTGTGCAGTGACCGGGCGCGGGGGAGCTTCAACCGGGTAGCGGCATCCCGCAGTGCTCGGGACCGGCGCTGGGTGTGCTGAAACTCGGGTAGCCCCGACACGTGGGCGATCCGGGTGTGGCCGAGTACAGCGAGGTACTCCACCGCCGAGAGCATCGCCGCGCGGTCGTCGGCCCAGACCGAGGAGACACGCCCGTGCCGGCCCGGCCCGCCGACCACGACGGCCGGGATCTTGAGCTGCTCCACCACGGCGATGCGGGGGTCACGAACCTTCAGGTCGATCAGCACCAGGCCGTCCACCCGGCGTTCGGAGACCCAACTCCGGTAGATCTCGATCTCCGCTCGGGTGTCCTCGACGATCATCAGATGCAGCGCGATCGACTGACTGGAGAACTCCGCCTGCAGGCCGGAGAGGAGGCGAGCGAAGAAGGGCTCCACCCCGAGAGTGCGCGCGGGGCGGGCGATCACCAGCCCGACGGCGTCGGCTCGGGCTCCGCCGAGGGCCCGCGCCGCACTGTGTGGGCGCCAGTTGATCTCCTCGGCCACGCGGAGGATGCGGGCCCGGGTGGCCTCGCTGACGCCGGGCCGGCCGTTGAGCGCGAACGAGACGGCACCCTTGGAGACCCCGGCCCGCCGGGCGATGTCGGCGATTGTCGGTCGCTGCATCTGGCGACGCTCTCCCTCCACGCGGCTACCAAGAAGCGACGCCGCTCTTGACACGTGATTCTAACCGGGGGGATAGTCCGTTCACTAGACCGGTTTATCATTGCCGGCGGATCGCCTGTGAGCACCGGACACGCCCGATCCGACGGGGTGGCCGGCTGACTAAAAGATAGGGGCGGAGAGAGATGCGAACACGCTTGGCCGGGCTTGCCCTGTCGTCGGCCGTGCTGACGGCCGTCGCGGGATGCGGGCTGTCTGACGCGGACACCAGCGACGACCAGGTCGACATCACTGGTGAGATCAAAGGCACGGTGACCCTGCAGACCTGGGCCCTGAAGCCCAAGTTCACCGACTACATGCAGGGTGTTATCGACGGCTTCGAGGAGAAGTACCCGGGTACGACCGTTAAGTGGCTGGATCAGCCCGGTGACGGTTACCCGGAGAAGGTGCTCAGCCAGGCGGCCAGCAATGAGCTGCCCGACGTGACGAACCTCCCACCGGAATTCGCCCTGCCCCTCGCCGAGCAGGGGCTGCTGCTCGACGTTGACCAGGCCGACGACAAGCTCCGCGAGGAGTACGTCGCGGGTGCCGTCGCCTCCTACGAGTACGCCGGTCAGACCGGGGTCTACGGCTACCCGTGGTACCTCAACACCGACGTGAACTACTGGAACACGGAGCTGCTGTCCCAGTACGGGTTGGACGAAACCAAGCTCCCGACCACGATTGAGGAACTGGTCGCCCAGGCCCGGATCGTCAAGGAGGAGTCCGACGGCAAGGTCCACCTGCTGAGCCGGATGCCCAGCGTCGAGGACCTGACCCAGGCCGGAGTCGACATCCTCTCCCCGGACGGCAAGGAGTTCGTCTTCAACACCCCCGAGGCCGTGGCGGTCCTCGACACCTACCGGGACGCCTTCGCCGAAGGGCTCCTGCCCCGCAACGTGCTGACCGACGCCTACCTCGGCAACATGGAGCTGTTCAAGAAGCAGCAGGTCGCCTGGACCACCGGTGGCGGTAACTCGATCAACACCATCAAGGTCGACAACCCGTCGCTGGCCGAGAAGATCATCGCGTCACCGGCGATCGGCACCCCGCCGCTGTACACCCAGGGGCTGTCGGTGGCCAAGGGCAGCGACAACCTGTCCACGGCCGTCGCCCTCGCCCGTTGGGTGACCAGCGCGGAGAACCAGGCGGCCTTCGCTGAGGTCGTGCCCGGCATCTTCCCGAGTACAGTTGCCTCCGCTCAGGATCCGCAGTTCAGCGAGAGCGACGGCACCAACGCCGGAGACGCGAAGAAGATCGCCTTCACCTCGCTGGCCGAGGCGGAGGCGTTGAAGCCAGTCATCGTCGACCAGGCGATGACCGACTTCATCAATCAGCAGTTCTCCCTCGCGATCAGCGGAGAGATCACCTCCCAGGAGGCGCTGGACAAGGCAGTCGAGAAGTGCAACGAACTGCTCAACAACTGATCGGCCGAGCCGGGCCGGTCCCACGTTGACCAGCGGTGCTCGGCCGGACCGGAACCCCGGCCGGCCGAGCACCGGCGCCGCCCGCGCCACCACTGCCATCACCTGTCGTTGCGCGACTTACCGCATCGCCACGCCACCCCACCGGAAAAGCAGAGCGGGACGTAATGAAAACTCAGCGTTGGTTCACCCCCTGGCTGTTGCTCGGGCCTGCCCTCGTCTGGCTGCTGGTGTTCAACCTCTGGCCAGCGATCAACACCGTGGTCCTCGCGTTCACCAACGCCAAGCCACTCGGCGGTGGAAGCTTCACTGGAGTGGCCAACTTCGAGCGCATGCTCAACGACGATCAACTCGTCTATGCGCTGGTGAACAGCATCGTCTACATGCTGGTCTGCCTACCCCTGTTGCTGTTCCTGCCGCTGCTGCTCGCGGTGCTGCTGGAGAAGAAGCTGCCGGGCATCACGTTCTTTCGCACGGCCTTCTACACCCCAGTGATCGCCTCCGCGGTGGTCGTGGCGCTGATCTGGACCTGGTTGCTGGAGGACCGCGGCCTGGTCAACGGGCTGGCCCAACAGCTCGGCTTCCTCACCGAACCGCTGCCCTTCCTCAGCGGGCGCTGGCTGCTGCTGTTCAGCGCGATCAGCCTCACCGTGTGGAAGGGGCTGGGTTACTACATGATCATCTACTTGTCGGCGTTGGGGAACGTTTCGCGCCAGCTGCACGAGGCGGCCGCGGTTGACGGCGCTGGTCCGATCCGCCGATTCTGGTCGGTCACCGTGCCCGGGGTGCGCACCACGATGTTGCTGGTCAGCGTCCTGGTCACCGTCTCCGCACTGCGGGTCTTCACCGAGTTGTTCGTGCTCACCAACGGCACCGGCGGGCCCGGCGGCCGGACCATGTCCCTGGTCATGCTCATCCAGATGTACAGCCGGGGCTTCACCGGGCACCTCGGCTACGCCTCGGCGCTCAGCCTGTTGTTGTTCGTGATCACTGTCGGCCCCATGCTTCTCCTCCTGCGCCTGAACCGGAAGGCGGCCTAGCCATGACGCAGCTCACCACCCCTCCCGCCGGCGCTCCGGCGAAGACGCCGGCCTCCGCGCCGAAGCGACGGCGTCGGGGCTCGGGCTTCGGCACCATGCGGCGGCGCGAGAAGCTGCTCCGGTACGCGCTGCTGCTGCTGGCGCTGGTGGTGACCGTCGGGCCGTTCGTGTGGCAGCTGTCCACCTCCCTGAAAGGCGCCGGCGAGAACATCTACACCCTGACGCCGCAGTTCATTCCCTCCGATCCGACGTTCGACAACTACCTGCGGGTGACCGAGACGATCCCCGTCCTGTCGTACGCGAAGAACTCGCTGATCGTGGCGGCGATGGCGGTCGCCGGTAACGCCGTGGGCGCCACCCTGGCCGGGTTCGCCCTCGCCAAGCTGCACTTCCGGGGCCGGACGCTGTTTCTCGCGCTGGTGCTCGGCACCCTGGTGCTGCCCGGCGAGGTGACGATCATCTCGCAGTACGTGACGGTCCGCAGCCTCGGTCTGGCCGACACGTTGGTCGGTGTGGCGCTGCCCACCGCTGTCGCCATGTTGAACGTGCTGTTGATGCGCGCGGCGTTCATGGCGATCCCCGACGAGATGGACGAGGCGGCGGTGATCGACGGGGCGTCGGCCTGGCAACGGCTGATCCATGTCGGACTCCCCAACGTGCGGGGAATGCTCAGCGTCATCACGATCTTCGCGTTCATCGGCGCCTGGGATGACTTCCTGTGGCCGTTGATCGTGTTGACCGACCCGCAGAACTACACCCTCACCGTCGGCCTGCAGTACCTCAGCGGTGCCTTCACCTCGAACCCGCGGGTCATCGCGGCCGGCACGATGATCGCGTTCATTCCGATCGTCATTGTCTTCGCGACGCTGCAACGGTTCTTCTTCCGCGGCGTCGAGGAGGGGGCGATCAAGGGGTAACCCTCGCCCCACCCCCACCCCCCCACCCCCAATGGAGGTGATCCTGGATGCGACGCCTGCTTCTGTCCCTGCTGGTTGGTGCCACAGTCGTGGCTGGCAGCACCCTCAACGCGGCCCCCACCGCGGCAGCCAACACCAACCCGCAGGACGACAGTCAGCCGTACGCCTCGTACTGGTTCCCGAACGAGATCCTCGACTGGGACCCGGACACCGACCCCGACGCCCGCTTCAACCGAGCGACTGTTCCGCTTCAGAAGCGGGTCTCCGACCCCGCCCTGAAGGCCAACCCGAACGCGCGGGCCGGCGAGGGCGAGGTGGCGTCGCTGGTGTCGTTCGCCCCGACGTCGGACAACCCGTCCCAGGGCTCGCTCGACGAGAACTACTACGCGTTCGGGCACTGGCAGTACATCGACACCCTGGTCTTCTGGGGCGGATCGTCCGTCGAGGGCCTGATCCTCGCGCCGAACCCCACGGTGATCGACGCCGCGCACCGCAACGGCGTCAAGGTGTACGGCACTGTCTTCTTCCCGCCGGTCGCCTACGGCGGGAAGATCGACTGGGTGCATGACTTCGTCGCCAAGTCGGGCTCGACCTATCCGGTCGTGGACAAGCTCGCCGAGGTGGCCGAGTACTACGGCTTCGAGGGCTGGTTCATCAACCAGGAGACGACGGGTGGCGACGCCGCCCTCGCCACCGAGATGCGCAACGCCATGACCCACGGCCGCAAGCAGGGCCTGGAGTTCATGTGGTACGACGCGATGACCGAATCCGGCCCCATCTCCTGGCAGAACGCGCTCACCGACGCCAACGACGCGTTCCTGGGTAGTGGCCGGAAGCCGGTCGCCGACTCGATGTTCCTCAACTTCTGGTGGTCCAACAGCGAACTGCTCGCGGAGTCGCGGGAGCACGCGCAGTCGCTTCGGCGCAGCGAGTACGACCTGCACGCCGGCATCGACACCGAGGCCAACGGCTACCACACCAACGTCGACTGGGACTCCCTGTTCCCGGCCGACGAGTCGCACGTCACCTCCCTGGGCATCTACCGCCCGGAGTGGACCTGGAAGTCCTCGAGCGGGCCCGCTGACTTCCGGGAGCGTGATTCTCGCTACTGGGTCGGTGCGAACGGCGACCCCTCGAACACCGCGACCTCCTCGCCCTGGAAGGGGCTCGCCAACTACCTCGCCGAGTCCACCCCGGTGACCCGGAGACCCTTCGTGACCAGCTTCAACACCGGAAACGGTGACGCTTACCACGTCCTGGGTGAGCGGGTGCACACCGGTGGCTGGAACAACCTGTCGCTGCAGGACGTGCCGCCGACGTACCAGTGGGTCGTCTCCTCGACCGGCACGAAGCTGACGCCGTCGCTGGACTTCACCGACGCCTACGAGGGCGGCTCGACGCTGCGCCTCAACGGCACGCTGGACGCCACGAACACCGTGCGCCTCTACCAGACCCAGCTGAAGGTCGCCACGGACACCAAGCTGTCGGCGGTCGTCAAGACCCCGCAGGCCGGTGCGACCCACCTGAGCGCGGCAGTGGCGTTCACCGACGCCCCGGACACCTTCATCCCCCTCGACCTGGGCTCGACCTCCGGCACCGGCTGGGAGCGACGCGTCCTGGACCTCTCCGAGTACGCCGGCAAGACGATCGCCCAGATCGGGTTGCAGGCGTCAGCGTCCGAGGCGGTCCCGTCCTACGACATCAAGGTCGGCCAGCTCGCCGTCTACGACGGCAAGGTGGACCGCGTCACCCCGCCGACCGATCTGACCGTCCTGGGCAGCACCGACGTCTCGGCGAGCCAGCAGACGCTGCGGCTGGCCTGGACCCCCTCGGCCAAGGGGACGGTGCACCACTACGAGGTGTACCGTCGCAACCCGGACGGCAGCCGCACCCTCCTGGGTGCCACGCCGAATGACGCGTACTTCGTGCCGCAGCTTGACCGGGTCGGCACCGAGACCAGCGTGACCATCGAGGTCGAGGCGGTCTCGACCGAGTACGGCCGCTCCACCGCGGCGACCACCACCGTCACCTGGTCCGGCACCGCGCCGACCAGGACCAACCCGGCGCTTGACCGGTCGGCGAACGCGCCGAGTTGACGACACATCCAGTGAGCGTCAACACCCGGTACGTGCGGCTGGTTGTCACCACCCTGACCCAGAACGACGACCTCGTCGTCTGCGCCCACGAGTCTGTGGCCAGCGGCGAATAGCCTCCCCAACTGCCACCGGCGCGATGTGTTTGCGCTGGTGGGCGTACCAACAGAAAGGATGACCCCGTGTCGGTCATGATTACCGCCGTCGAGTCCACCGACCTGTTCGTCGGTACCGAAGACAATCCGCGTCAGGTGCTCCGCGTGACACTTGACGGACCCGCCGGCCCAGTCACCGTCACCGGGCCCGGTGTCTCCGGTAACGCGACCGGCACGGGCGTCGTCGAGGTCCCCCTGGACATCGACGACCGAACCCCCGGCACGAAGCTGCCGGTAACCGTCACGGCCGGCGACGCGACCGCGGAAGCCACGGTCGAGGTCGCCGAGCCGGGCTGGACGATGTTCCTCGTCTCACACTTCCACTACGACCCGGTGTGGTGGAACACGCAGGCCGCGTACACCTCGCCGTGGGAGCTGCTCTCCGGCGACGCCACCACCCGGCCGCTCTGGGAGCGCAACGGCTTCGCGCTGGTGGACGCGCACATGGACCTCGCCCTGCGCGACCCGGTGTACACCTTCGTCCTCGCCGAGATCGACTACCTGAAGCCGTACTTCGACCTGCACCCCGAGCGACGGGCGGACCTGCGCCTGCTGATCGAGCGTGGTCAGGTCGAGCTGATCGGTGGCACCTACAACGAGCCCAACACCAACCTCACCGGCGCCGAGACCACCATCCGTAACATCATTTACGGTGTCGGCTACCAGCGGGACATCCTCGGCGGCGATCCGCAGACGGCCTGGCAGCTGGACGTGTTCGGGCATGACCCGCAGTTCCCGGGCTACCTCGCCGACGCCGGACTGACCGGCTCGGCCTGGGCCCGCGGCCCGTTCCACCAGTGGGGGCCGATCCAGAAGAACTTCCGCGAGGCCAAGAACGACGCGACGGTGATGCAGTTCCCGAGCGAGTTCGAGTGGATCTCGCCGTCGGGTCTCGGTGTCCTCACCCACTTCATGCCGCACCACTACTCGGCCGGCTGGTGGATGGACTCCTCGCCGGACCTGGCCAGCGCCGAGAAGGCCGTCTACGAGCTGTACCAGCGCCTCAAGCCGGTCGGCGCGACGAAGAACCTGCTGCTGCCGGTCGGCACCGACTACACCCCGCCGAACAAGTGGGTCACCGAGATCCACCGTTCGTGGGCCGAGAAGTACGTCTGGCCTCGCTTCGTCTGCGGTAACCCGCGGGACTTCCTCGACGCCGTCCGCGCGGAACTGGCCGAGACCGGCCGCCGCCCCAGCCCACAGACGCGGGACATGAACCCGGTCTACACGGGCAAGGACGTCTCCTACATCGACACCAAGCAGGCGCAGCGGGCCGGCGAGGTCGCCGCCGTGGACGCGGAGAAGCTGGCGACGCTGGCTGCGCTGGAAGGGCTCGGCCGCTACCCCGACGCCGCGCTCGACAAGGTGTGGCGGCAGCTCGCCTACGGCGCCCACCACGACGCGATCACCGGATCGGAGTCCGACCAGGTCTACATCGACCTGCTCTCCGGCTGGCGGGAAGCGTACGACCTGGCGGCCGCCGTCCGGGACCGGGCGTTGGACGTGCTCGTCGGGACGGTCGACACCACCGGTGACGGGACTCCGATCGTCGTCGCGAACACGCTCTCCTTCGTCCGCTCCGACCTGGTGTCGGTACGGCTGCCCGAGGGCCACGACGGTGGCCGGGTGATCGACGACACCGGCGCCGAGGTGCCGGCCGTCGTTGACCGGGGGACGCTGCGGTTCCACGCCGCCGACGTCCCCGCCCTGGGGTGGCGGACCTGGCGGCTGCTGCCGGGCGTCTCCAGCGCCGAGCCGGCCTGGACGCCCGCCGACGGTGCCGCGATCGAGAACGCCTTCTACCGGGTCACCGCCGACGCCGAGCGCGGTGGCGGACTCGACAGCATCTACGACAAGCTCTCGAAGCGGGAGCTGATCCGCGCCGACCACCTCGGCAACGAGCTGCGGATCTACGAGGAGTACCCGGCCCACCCGGACTTCGGCGAGGGCCCGTGGCACCTGATCCCGAAGGGCCCGGTCGTGGGGAGCGCGGCGGCGGGGGCGACGGTCCGCGTCGAGACCAGCCCGATCGGTTCCCGCCTGGTGGTCTCCGGTGTCGTGGACGAGATCGGCTACGAGCAGACGATCACGCTGTGGCACGGTGTGCGCCGCGTGGACTGCCGTACCCGCATCGTCGACTTCGCCGGCGCTGACCGGCTGGTCCGGGTGCGGTTCCCGGTCGACCTGCCCGGCGCGCTGCCGGTCTCCGAGGTGGCCGCCGCGGTGGTCGGCCGTGGGTTCGCGCTGCCGGACGTGGATGCCGCCGAGGCACCCTGGACGCTGGACAACCCGGCCAACACCTGGTTCGGGCTCGGCTCCACGGCGCGGGTCTCGCTCTCCGACGCCGCCGGTTCCCCGCTGGGTGACCGGGCCCTGGGCGTCGCCGAGGTTGTCACGCCCACGCTCGACGAGGCGGCCGACGCCCGCGACCTGGTCGTCGCGCTGGCCGCGGTCGGCGTCACCGTGACCACCGCCAGCGCCGACTGGGCGCGGTACGGCTGGCTCGATGTCGACTCGAACCTGCCCGACTTCCGCATTGTCATCGGCGGGTCGCAGACCAACGACGCCGCCCGGGAACTGCTGGAGCGGGCGGGCCCGGAGTACGTCGAGGCGCTGGAGCAGCACGGCCGGGTCTGGATTCCGGCGGAGAAGCCGCTGCACGAGGTGTGGCAGCCCAACGCCGACCTGCGGGACCTGCGGGCGCTACCGGCGCTCGTGGTCACCGACGTCGCCGCGCTCACCGAGGACGTCGCCGACGCCCAGATCCAGGCGTGCTGCCCGGGTACGGTGCCGACCTCGGAGCTGCTGGTTGACCACACCGTCGCGATGCTCACCTACGGGCTGCCCGGGTTCGCCATCGACCCGACCGGAGCACTGCACCTGTCGCTGATGCGCTCGTGCACCGGCTGGCCGTCCGGGGTGTGGATCGACCCGCCGAAGCGGACCCTGCCCGACGGCGCGTCGTTCCAGCTGCAGCACTGGACCCACGAGTTCAACTACGCGGTGACCAGTGGCGACGGCGACTGGCGGGCGCTCACGCTGCCCGCGCAGGGCCAGGAGTACAACCACCCGCTGTACGGCCGGGTCGCCGAGAACCACTCGGGGACGAAGCCAGCGACGCACTCGTACCTGGGGGTGGAGCCGGCCCGGGAGGTGCTGATCGGGACGCTCAAGCCGACCGGCAACCCGATCGCGCACGGCGCCGCCGCGTCCTCGGACCCGGCGGACGCGGTCAGTCTGCGGCTGCTCGAGTCCACCGGGCTCGGCCGTTCCGCGACCCTGACCGGTGCGCTGGCCCTGTCCGACAAGCACCAGGCCGACCTGTTGGAACGTCGTGGTGCGGCGCTCGCGGACTCGATCGAGTTGGCGGGTTCGCAGGTCACCACGGTCGTCGGCGTGCCGGCAGCGGCCCCGCGCAGCGAGGAACCGCTCGGGCCCGAGGTCGAGATCGCCCAGCCGGTGCACTCCCGGTACTGGTTGCACAACCGGGGCCCGGCGCCGATGGGTTACCTGCCGGTTTCGGTGGGTGTCTCCCCGGGGCTGCTGCGGACCGTCGGTGAGCCGGTCGAGGTCTCCGTGGTGCTCGCCTCGCACCTGCGGGACGCGGCCGTCGAGGGGACCGTCACCATCCTCGCCCCGCAGGGGTGGACGGCCTCGCTGGGCAGCCGCCCGTACCGGCTCGACCCGGATGGTCAGCTTCGCTTCGACGTCACCGTGACGCCGCCGGAAGGGGTGGAGTCCGGGCTGTACTTCATCACGGCGCGGACCGAGCACCTTGGGCAGACCATCGAGGATGTCACCACGGTCGCCGTCGGCGAGCTTCCCGCGTTGCTGCCGGTGCCCGGGGACATTCCGGAGGACTGGGACGCGGCGCAGGGCACGAAGGCCGAGACGGGACGTGACACCGGGCTCACGGTGGACGTCACCACCACTTCGGTCACCGTCGCCCCCGGTGGGCGGGCGACCGTCGGCGTGTCTCTGCACAACCGCACTCGGGGGGAGATCCGGGCTGAGCTCCAGCTCGTCTCGCCCTGGGGCACCTGGGACGCCATCGCCGAGCCGATCCGTGGCGTCGCGTTGCCCGCGGGCGAGTCCGACACGATCACCTTCGACGTCGTTCCCCCGCGGGACGCCGATCCGGGCCGATTCTGGGCGCTGGTGAAGGTGATGTGGTTCGGCCGTTGCCAGTACGCCCCGACGGTTGAATTGGTGCTGGAGCCATGACCACCGCGCAGCTCGACGAGTCGGTGCTGGGCTGGCTCGACGGACGGCCACTGGACCGTACGGAACTTGACCGCCGGCTCGCCGCCCTGCGCGGCGGGCTGCGGTCCTCCGCCCTGCCGGTGCCCGGTAGTGCGGAGGACCGGCAGCTGACCCGCTGGGTGGCGCAGGTGATCCTGACCGAACAGCTCTGCAGTGCGGAGGCCGAGGCCCGTGGTCTCGACGTGACGGATGCGCCACTGGTTCGGTTGGATCAGCTGGCCGCCGTCGAGTTCGGATCCATCACCGCGGCGGCGTTCGAGGGCTGCGCCGCGGTCCGGGCGCTGTACGCGGAGCTGACCGCGGAGGTCACCGCGCCAGCGGAGCAGGTCGCTGCCTACCGTGCGGCGACCGCTGCGTCCTCGGCCGGAGTCGTGTGGCAGTTGTCCTCCGCGGATGGCGACTTCGAAGCGACCCCGGACTCGTTGCCGGCGGCGTTGGCGGAGGCGTTGCGCTCGGCCACGCCGGGGGAGACGGTCACCGTCGACTCGTGGACGGTGGTGCTTCGGGGGCATCGGGAGTTGGTCGATCCGGCTCTTGATCCGACTGATCGGATCAACGACTCCGCGCGTCGGGTCGCCTTTGTTCGGTGGCTTGACCACGCTCGCGCGCACCGGCTGCGGCTGGTGCCGGGGCTGGAGCACCCGGGCGACCCGAACCAGCCCGACAACTACCACCGGCACTGACGATCCGGTATCACCGGCACTGACGGCTCCGGCCGGGGCTGCCCGTCGCTATCGGCGACGAGCAGCCCCGGCCGGGCTTTGTGCTTGCTACTCGCTACTTCTGGTGGTGGGTGGAGCGGTGTCGGCGGGTGAGGAACATGAAGCTGGCACCGACGAGGATGAGCAGGGTGGCGGTGCCGAGCAGGCTGGGCAGGCTGGCCCCGGTGATGGGTAGGTCTGGGTCGGTCGGGTCAGTGGGGTCGGTTGGGTCAGTGGGGTCGGTCGGGTTGGTCGGCTCAGTGACGGTGATGGTGACGGCCTCGGAGTCACTGTTGGGGCAGAGGACGGTCGTGCTGGTGTAGTGGGCGGTGATGGTGTGGGTGCCGACCGGCAGCCGAGTGGTGTAGGTGGCGGTGCTGTTGCTGTCCAGGGGCACGGTGGCGAGGTCGATGTTGTTGTTGCGGAAGGTGATGTCGCCGGTCGCGGGTCCGGGGTCACAGGTGACGGTGGCGGTGAGCGTGACGTCCTGATCCGTGGTCGGGTCCGGCGGCGAGACCTGCAGGTCCGTGCTGGAGGTCGCGATCAGGGTGGGCAGGGCCAGGCTGTGGTTGCTGCCGACGGCGGTGGTGGTCACGGTGGTGCCGGCGGGCAGGCTGACCGCGATGGGGGTGTTGCTGCTGCTGGCGGTGGTGACCTCGGCACCGAGTTGACCGAAGGAGTTGTCGCCCCAGGCGAGGGCGGTTTCGGTGTTGGTTATCGCCACGGTGTGGTTGCCGTTGTTGGCGGCGATGGCGGTGAGCGTGGTGTCGGCGGGAAGGACGACCTCGACCGGGGTGTTGCTGGTGAGGTTGTTTCCGTTGCCGAGCTGGCCGGAGGAGTTGTTACCCCAGCTGGCGGCGGTGCCGTTGCCGAACAACGCCACACTGTGGATGCGGCCAGCGGCGACAGCGACTACCTCGGTGCCCGGTGCCACCGCGACGTTGACCGGCGCGAGGGCGTCGTCGTTGGTCCCGTCCCCGAGCTGCCCCTGGGAGTTGTCCCCCCAGGCGACGGCGACGTTGTCAGAGGTTATCGCCAGGCTGTGGGCGGCGCCGCCGGCGATCCCGGCGAGCGTGGTACCCGGCAGCAGCGCGACGTTGACCGGTGCGTTGGTGTTGTTGGTGGTCTCGTCGCCCAGTTGGCCTTGGTCGTTGCCGCCCCAGGCGAGGGCGCCGCCGGTGGAGGTCAGCGACAGGCTGTGGACGGCCCCGGCGGCGATGGCGGTCGCCGTGGTGCCGCCGGGCAGGCTGACGGTGGTGGGTGTGCTGGTGGCGTCGTTGGTGCCGTCGCCGAGCTGGCCGGAGGAGTTGTCGCCCCAGGCGAAGACGGTGCCACTGGAGGTCAACGCCAGACTGTGGACGTTGCCGGCGGCGATGGCGGTAACCTCTGCTCCGGCGGGTAGGTCTACCGCGACGGGGGTGTTGCTGCTGTTCGTGGTGCCGTCGCCGAGCTGGCCGAAGGAGTTGTCGCCCCAGGCGAGCAGGGTGCCGGTGTTGGTCAACGCCAGGCTGTGGGAGGCGCCGCCGGCGATGTCGGTGACCAGGGTGCCGGCGGGGAGGCTGACCTCGACCGGTACCTCGCTGTTGTCATTGGTCCCGATACCCAACTGCCCCTTGTCGTTCTCGCCCCAGGACAGGGCGGTGTCTGTCACGGCGGCCTTCGCTGGTGGCTTGTTCTGCGCGAACACGGGCGACACGACGACCGCCTGCGTGACCGTCACGGCCAGTGCGAGGGAGAGCCAGCCGGCGGCGGTGCGTCCCGTCTGTTGCCCTCCAACGCCTCGGCCGAGCCGTTGACCGATTCCTTGCATCGTGCATACCTCCGAGCCGGCAAATGACCGCTAATAGGGCAGCAGCCATCCTTAGCCACCTATCCCCCTGTGCGGGTAGAAATATCTCTACCGTCAAGAACAACGCGTATCGGGCGTTAAGGGTGTCGGTCTGGGCAAAAGGACGATTGACTCGGCTTCCGCAACGTGGGTCAGCGCCGACGGCGGCGCTCAGCGGTGACTGCGCTCAGCAGCGGCGGCGCTCAGAAGAGCGTCAGCGGCTGCACCGGAGCCGGTTGGGGCAGCGGCTCGAGCGCGGGTACGCGGGCGCGCACCTCGTCGTGGAAGCGACGGGCGAGCACCGGGGCATCGGCGTTGTCTGGAGTGTGGACGAAGAAGGTGGGCGAGCGGCCCTCGTGGAGCCAGCCGGCGACGGTGTCGACCCAGCGCCGCCAGCCCGCACTGGTCTGGTCGGGATCGTCCCGGCCAAGGTAACGGACGATCGGCCGGTCGGTCAGCGCCGCCGAGCGGAGCGGCATCCGTGGCTTCTTCGTCCAGGCGTCCCGCTCCGCGTCGCTGGTCGGTGGGCGGGCGAAGAATGTGGTGGTGTCGAAGGGGACCCACTCGGTGTCGGTGGCGGCCAGCGTCCGGACCAACAACTGGGCCGCGCTGGAGTCGACGAAGAACGCGGGGTGGCGCACCTCGACCGCGTACCGGTAGGTCGGCGGAAGACGCCGCAGAAAGCGGGCGAGGACGGCCACGTCGTCAGGCGCGAAAGAACCGGGCAGCTGGATCCAGAGGGCCTGCGCCCGGGGGCCCAGGGGTTCGACCGCGTCGAGGAAGGCGCGCAGCGGTTCGTCGACGGCGCCGAGACGGCGCTCGTGCGTGACAACCCGGGGCAGCTTGAGCACGAACCCGAAGTCCGGGTCGGTCTGCTGCGCCCAGGAGGAGACCGTCTCCCGAGAGGGGGTCGCGTAGAAGGTGGTGTTCCCCTCCACCGCCGTGCACCATCCGGCGTAGTGCCGCAGGCGCTCGGGTGCCGGTAGGGGGTGGGCCACCAGACGCCCCTGCCACGCCTTGTGCGTCCACATCGCGCATCCCACCTGGAGCCGCACGCGGTATCCCTTCGCCGAAACGCCGACAGCTGGGCTCGGCCCCGCTGACCCACGCGGCCGGCGTATCAACGCCGCTCGCCGCGCCACGGCGGAGCGGTCGGGGCGAAGCAGGACGGAGCAGGACAGGGGCGGGCGGGGTCGAGACGACACGTACCGCCGCGACCCCGGCCGCCGGAAAGCGAGCTGGTCAGTCCGGGGTGGGGAAGCCGTACCGGGCGGCGTGCTCCGGATCGGCCGGGTCGATCTGGCGTACGCCGGAGTCGGCGAGGCGCTTGTTGACCTCGTCCAGCCGCTCGCGCACCAGCCGGGCCTCCTCCTCGGTGACTCGACCCCGGTGCGGTCGGCCCGCGTGCTCGATACTGCTGTAGTCGACCTTCTCGGCGGCGCGGCGCGTCTTCGGGGGGCGAACCCGCTCGGCGGTCCGCAGCAGCTGCGCCATCGGCGTGTCGGTGGCCATCGCGTCGAACTCGCTGGCTGTCAGTACGACCCGGCGCGGATCGCCCCCGCCGTGGCTGTCGTGGATCTCAACGACCGCGACATCCAGGGCCGCGTCGTCGATGCTCTCCACCTCGGCGGGGATGGCGTCCAACTGTACGGGCCCGGCAACCAGGTCGGGGTGCTCCAGGACGACCACCCGGGTGGCCTCGTCGTCGGGCTGGAGCACCCGGCCGCTGAAGTCGGAGACGCGGATCGTCTTCTTGCCCATGCGCGGAACTTCTCCTGTCGTAGGCCGGTCTGGAGGACCAGCAGACGTTACCCGACAGGTGTGCGAATGCCGGCGTCGGCTCGCCGGTCGGTGCGGTAGTGGTGTTGATCCCGCGTGACGCCCCCTGGGTGGCCCGACGGATGGTCAGCGCGTGTTGAGGTTGCCGGTGGGCAGGCTGTTCAGCTCAACCCAGGTGAGCATCGGAGAGGCGCGGGTGCCGCGGTGCGGTGGCTGGGCCGGGAAGCACTCCGCGGCAACCCAGGCGGTTGGCCAGCGGGCACTGGGGGTGTGGCGGCGACGGTCCGGTGGCTGTTTCGGCATGCCCCCACCATTCCAGGCGATGGTGTACATCGATTGACAATAGCTATAACAATCGATGGGACTAGGCGGCCCGTGGAAGGGGTAGCCGGACCTCGAACCGACACCCGCTAGTGGTGTTGCGGACCTGCACCCGACCGCCGTGTGCCTCGACCAACCCCCGTACGATCGCCAGTCCCAGCCCCCCGGAGCTGGCCAGCTCCCCGGTGCTGGGGCGGGGGGTGCGGGCCCGCTCGCCGCGGAAGGCGACCTCGAAGACGCGGGGTAGATCCCCCTCGGGGATGCCGCCGCAGGTGTCCGCCACGGCCAGCCACGCCCAGTCGGTGTCCGCCCCGGCCTCGACCCGGACGGTCCCCTCCGACGGCGTGTAGCGGACGGCGTTGAGTAGGAGGTTCCCCACCACCCGGGCCAGCTCGGGCTCGCTGGCCAGTACGGTCGGCCAGTCCGAGTCGGGTGCCAGCAGGCGGACTCGGCAGGCGGCCGCCAGCGGTGCGGTGCTGGCGACGGCGTCCGACACGACATCGCCCAGGGGCACCGCCGACAGGGTCAGGCGCAGGGCGCCGGCGTTGATTCGGGAGAGCTCGAAGAGGTCGTCCACCAGCCGGGTCATCCGATCGGTCTCCACCCGGATCCGGCGGTGGTACTCGCTCACCGTCGCGGGATCGTCGACCACCCGGTCCTCCAGCGCCTCAGCCATCGCGCGCAGCCCGGCCAGCGGGGTCCGCAGGTCGTGCGACACCCAGGCGACGAGGTCCCGCCGACCCTGTTCGATCTGGCGTTCCCGCTGCCGGGCCTGGTCCGCCCAGACCGCGGCGGCGGCCAGACGGCGTCCGAAGAGCCAGCCGACCGTGAGGCTTACCAGGGCCGCCGCCGCCACCGTGATCAGCACCACGTTCCGGTCATGCGCCGAGAGGAACATCTCGTTGGCGACCATGGATACCGCGGCCACCATCGCGGTCACCGCGACGACCAGGAGGGTGACGATGTGTACCGTCACCGAGCGTCCGCGCAGCAGGCGCAGGGCGAGCGCGCCGGCCGCGCCGACACAGAGCGCCGGACCGAGCGCGAACGCGAAGATCAGTGCTAGTTCACCCATCGGTCGGCTCGTATCGGTAGCCGATGCCCCAGACCGTCACGATTCGGCGCGGGTTGGCGGGATCGGCCTCCACCTTCTCCCGTAGCCGTCGGACATGGACGGTCACCGTCGACTGGTCACCGAAGTTCCAGCCCCACACCCGCTCCAGCAACTCGGCCCGGCCCAACGCTCGCGCGGGGTGTCGCATCAGGTACGCCAGCAGGTCGAACTCGCGCACGGTGAGGGTCAGTTCGTGGCCGTGCAATCGGGCCACCCGGGGGCCGGTCTCGACCACGAGCGCGCCGTCGCGGAGCACGGTGGCCGGCGCCGTCCGGGGCTCACCGCTGCGCCGCAGTACCGACCCAACCCGCAGCACCAGTTCCCGGGGCGAGAACGGCTTGCTGAGGTAGTCATCCGCGCCCAGCTGCAGGCCGAGGACCCGATCGGCCTCGTCACCGCGCGCGGTGAGCATGACGATGGGTACCCCGCCCGGCTTGGCCCGTAGCCGCCGGCACACCTCCAGGCCGTCGAGCCCGGGCAGCATCAAATCCAGTACGACGAGGTCCGGCGGTTCGGCGGCGACCGCGGCGAGCGCCGAGTTGCCGTCACCGACGTGCCGCACCTGGTAGCCGGCGTGTATCAGATAGCGACAGACCACATCACTGACTGTTCGGTCGTCGTCAACGACCAGCACCCGTTGCGTCACCGGGCCTCCCTCGTCGTTGCCCAGCGTAGCCGCGACGATCGGCTTAAGATCTTGCGAGGCGGTTACGGCCGTCGTCGGCGGCGGTGATCTGCTACCCGCGGGACACCCCGGACGCGGAGTACGACGCGCGGCGAGCAGACCTCGGAGGAGGCGGCGATGGGCAGCCGGCGGCTCTACCTGCACCTGACCACCTGGCTGGGGCAGTGGCCGGCTGGCCCCGGTCTGCACGTGGTCGCCACCCGGCGTCGGGACCAGCCTGCCTGGGACGGCCGGCTCCGGCCGGCGATCGCCGTCTCCGCCGGGGAGCACCAGGTGCTCTCGGTGGCACCGGAACGGGTCGCCACCGTCCGGGAACTGGCCCGGGGCTCGTCCCGGCGGCTCCTCGCTGGCCTGCCGGCGGCTGTCGGCCACCCCGACTGGGTGGTGCACGACGACGTGTTTCGGTGGACCGAGGACCCCGCACCGCTGCCGGATGTCGGGGAGTGGATCCCGCCGACCTCACCCGGCCTGCCGCCCTGGCTTCGACTGTTCGACCGGCCGGTGCTGGTGGTACGTGACGACCGCGGCCGGTACCGGGCCGGGGTCGGCGTCAAGTGCCATGACGCCTACGGCCGGGAACTGGCGGTGGGCACCGTCCCGGCAGCCCGAGGGCGGGGGCTGGCCCGTCGGCTGGTTGCCCAGGCGGCGCGCCACGTCCTCGCCGAGGGGGCGGTGCCGACGTACCTGCACAGTAGGCGGAACGCGGCGTCGGCCCGGGTGGCAGAGGCGGCCGGGTTCCCCGACCGGGGCTGGCGGTCGTTCGGGGTCTACCCGGGCTGAGCCGGCCGGTTCGTGCCCCGGGAGTGGGTAGGGCGCGGACCGGAGCTCCCGGGCCGGAACCCCAGTCCGCGTCCTTCCCCCAGGCCCCCCGCTGGCCACCCGGGGCCGATTGCCGGATGCAGTTGTGACGCTACGTATTTGGCGACGGGTAGGCAAGGGGTGATCGGAGGTGTTGGTGTGTCGAAAACTGGACTCTGACCTGCAGTAAAGGTGTGCGACCGGCCGAAGCAAGCGGTGACGGAGCGTACTAGGTGGGTCTGGCGGTCAGCCCGAGGACTTCGGCGGCGGCGTGGCCATTGGCGTGGCTGGCGCCGTACGTGGTGACGAAGGCGTCGACTCCTGGTGGCCGCCACGGCCCGGGCCAGCCCATCTCGACCACCACCACCGGGTGCTGCGCGGCGAGCGCCGTCACTAGGTCGACGGCGCCGGGCAGCAGGTGTAGCCGTCGGCCGACCAGGACGATCGTCCGCTCGCCGGCGACCCGGCACAGGGCCACCGGATCCGTTTCGGTAGCGACGACCCGCAGCTGCTCGACGTCGGCGAGGTGCGGGCCGAGTCCCCATGGCACGCGTGCCTCGGCGATCGTCGAGTTGGCGTGCAGCTGCACCACCAGGGGACGGCCGAGCCGGGTCAGCGTGCCCTCCACCCGGACCGCGCGGCGGGCAGCGGCGTACCCGAGTTGGGCGGGCAGGGCGTCGGCCGGGCCCGTAGTCCGGGTCCAGGCGGCGAGGTCGGCGGTACGGCCGGCCGCCTCCTCGACCCGGGCCCGTTCCAGCCGGCCGTCGGTGAGCGCCGTCCTGATCTCGTTGGCGACCTGCTCGACCAGGCCAGCATCGACCCGCGCGCCGATGCAGAGCAGGTCCGCCCCGGCGGCAAGTGCCGCGACGGCGGCCGGGCCCACCCCACCCGCGGCCGATGCCGCGCCCTTCATCTCGAGGGCGTCGGTGACGACCGCACCGGTGAAGCCGTACTCGTGGCGCAGAAGCTCAACTAGGGCTGCCCGGCTGAAGGTGGCCGGTCCATCCCCGGTCAGCGTTGGGATTCGGATGTGCGCCGTCATCACCGCCCGGGTGTCGGCGGCGACCACCGCCGCGAACGGCGGTAGGTCCCGCTGGCGGAGGAGCGTCAGCGGGGCGTCGATCGTGGGTAGTTCGTGGTGGGAGTCGGCGACCGTGGCGCCGTGGCCGGGGAAGTGCTTGGCGCAGGCGGCGACGCCGCCGTGTTGCAGGCCGGCTACGGCGGCGGCGGCGTGCGCGGCCACCCGGTCCGGATCGTGGCCAAAGGAGCGGGTGCCGATCACCGGATTCTCGTCGGCGCTGTTGACATCAACGGCCGGGGCCAGGTTGACGGTGATGCCGAGGGTGGCCAACTCCGCTCCGATGGCCTCGTGGACACGTCGGGTCAGCGCCACGTCACCGATCGCGCCGAGTGCGGCATTCCCGGGGTACGGGCTTCCGGTCGCGTGCGCGAGGCGGGTGATGTCGCCGCCTTCCTCGTCGATCGCAATCAGTACGTCGGACCGGGCGGCACGGAGGGCGGTGGTGGCCGCCGCCACCTGTTCGGGGTCGTGCACATTGGTGCCGAAGAGCGTGTGCCCGGCGAGGCCGTCGCCAACGAGGTCAACGGCCCACTGTGGGGGGACCGGGCCCGGGTACGCGGCGAGCAGGGTGCCCAGCACGAGCCGACGAATTCCTGGATCCGGCTTCATCTACTCCCCTGTCGCTCTGTCGGTACGGCCAGTTACCCGTTTCATCGGTGGTCGTTACGCTACGGTTACCTCTTTCGTCGTTGCGCGTGGATAGTTTGATGAAACCTCGAGGACTGGCATGACTATGACCCGGCTCCCCGGCACTCCCCGCCTGTTGCGGGCGCTCAATGACCGCGCGGCGCTGGAGTTGCTGCTGGAGCAGGGTCCGCTGACCCGAGCGCGGCTGGGCGAGTTGACCGGTCTGTCCAAGGTGACCGCATCCCAGCTGGTGGAGCGGCTTGAGGAGCGGGGTCTCGTCACCCGGGTCGGTGAGCAGGCGGGCGGGCGTGGTCCGAACGCCCAGCTGTACGCCGTCCGTCCCGGCAGCGCCCACGTGGTCGGGGTGGACTTCGGGGCCGAACGGGTGGTCGCCGCCTGTGCGGACATCACCGGTGCCGTGGTCGGTCGCTCCGAGCAGCCAACTGGCGATACCGATGACCCGGTCGGCGTGGTGCACAACGCCGTCGTTGCGGCCGTGAGCAGCGCCGGGGCGCCGCTGTCGACCGTACGCCGGGTCGTCCTGGGCGCTCCCGGTCTCGTCGATCCGACCAGTGGTGACATCACCTTCGCGTTCAATCTGCCGCGGTGGCACGCCGGCCTGCTTGGCGCGCTCCGGGACGACCTGCGCACCCGCGTGGTCTTCGAGAACGACGTCAACCTGGTGGCGATGGCCGAGGCGCGGTCGGGAGCGGCGCAGGGCATAGCTGATTTTGTCCTGGTCTGGGTGGACGCCGGTATCGGTCTGGCGATCGTCTTCGGCGGGCGGCTGCACCACGGCAGCACCGGCGCCGCCGGTGAGATCGGCTGGCTGCCGGTGCCTGGCGTGCCGATCCCGCATGCCGCTGCCCCTCGTACGAAGCCCGCGTTCCAGCAGCTCGTCGGCGGGGATGCGGTTCGCGTGCTTGCCCAGGAGTACGGGTATCGCGACGATACGGCGGCCGGCGGGGTCTCCGCGGCGATCGCCGACGGCGCGGCGGGTGCCCCGATGCTGGACGAGCTGGCCCGTCGGCTTGCGCTCGGCGTGACGAGCACTTGTGTGGTGTTGGATCCGCCGCTGGTGGTCCTGGCGGGTGCGGTCGGTCGGGCCGGTGGGGCGGCGTTGGCCGAAAGAGTGCAACGGGAGGTGGCGGCGATCGCCCTGGTTCGGCCGCGGGTGGTGCCGACCGGGCTGACCGAGGAACCGATCCTGCGTGGCGCGCTGCACACCGCCCTGGAGGCCGTTCGGGACGAGGTGTTCGGCTCCACGACGAGCTGACCGACGATCGACAGTGTTCGTTCCGGTATCTCGACTTCGGGGGCCCGGGTGTGGCGCACCGGTGCGTGGTTGGATGGAGTCGTGACTGGTGCCTTGATCCCCGGCCCCTCCGGTGCCGCCCCCGCCCCCGCTTCTGTGGACGCGGACTTGGTGGTCAGCCTTGACGGCGTGACCGTGCGTCGCGCTGGTGCGGCCCTACTGCACGACGTTGATTGGCAGGTCGAGCTGGACGAGCGGTGGGTCGTGCTCGGTCCCAACGGCGCCGGTAAGACCACGCTGCTCAACCTGGCCGGTGGTCGACTGCACCCGACCGCCGGGCTCGCCCACGTGTTGGGCGAGCAGCTTGGCCGTACTGACCTGACCGAGCTGCGGACGCGGATCGGCCTCTCCACCACCGCCCTCGCCGAGCGGATCCCCACCGAGGAGCGGGTCGTGGACGTGGTGGTGACCGCGTCCTGGTCCGTGGTGGGCCGCTGGCGGGAGGAGTACGACAGCGGCGACGAGACGCGGGCACGATCCCTGCTCGGCCAGCTCGGCGTCGGAGACCTCGCCGACCGCCGGTACGGCACCCTCTCCGAGGGGGAGCGTAAGCGGGTGCAGATCGCCCGGGCGCTGATGACCGACCCGGAGTTGTTGCTGCTCGACGAGCCCGCCGCCGGGCTTGACCTGGGGGGCCGCGAAGAGCTGGTGGCCCGGCTCGCGGAGCTGGCGTCGGACCCGGAAGCCCCGGCGTTGGTACTGGTCACCCACCACGTGGAGGAGATCCCGCCGGGCTTCACCCACGCGCTACTGCTGGGCGACGGGGCCGTGGTGGCGCAGGGCCTGCTGACCGATGTTCTCAGCGGGGACAATCTCAGCAAGACGTTCGGGCTGTCCCTGGTGGTTGAGCGGCACGGCGACCGCTACACCGCCCGCGCCGGTTAAGCCACGGCGTGGCCCGCGTCGGGCCCTAACTGGGTAGGGATCCGCAGCCCCAACCCGCACAACCGGAGGTGCTCGATGCCACAGACCCGGGTGGTTGTCCTGGG
Organism: Salinispora fenicalii; assembly: GCF_000514815.1. GTDB lineage: Bacteria > Actinomycetota > Actinomycetes > Mycobacteriales > Micromonosporaceae > Micromonospora > Micromonospora fenicalii. The sequence continues at coordinate 152,865 of NZ_AZWQ01000008.1, read as the reverse complement.
TAGCGCCAACATGGACCTCGTGGCGACCGCCGCGGCGCTGCCCCGACCGGGGGAGACGCTGCTCGGCACGGACTTCGTCATGGTGCCGGGCGGCAAGGGCGCCAACCAGGCCATTGCGGCAGCGCGGGCCGGTGCGGCCTGCACGTTCCTCGGCGCCATCGGCTCCGACGCCTTCGGCGTCACCCTGCGCGCCCGTATCACCGCGGCCGGAGTGGACACCAGCCAGCTGCGGGTCGTGTACGGCGCCTCGGGGGTTGCCCTGGTGATGGTCAACGCCGAGGGGGAGAACGCCATCGTGGTCAGTCCCGGCGCCAACGCCACGATGACCCGGCTGACCGAGCTGGAGCTGACCGCCGTACGTGAAGCGGATGTGCTGGTTGCCCAGTTGGAGATCCCGGTGGAGACCGTTACCGAGGCGGCGGTGGCGGCGCGTGCCGCCGGCACCCGCGTGGTGCTCAACGCTGCACCCGCCCGGACCGTGCCACCGGAGCTCTTCGCCGCCACCGACGTGTTGGTGGTCAACGAGAGCGAGGCGCAGACGTTCACCGGTCACGGTCGGGACAAGCCACAGGCATTACTGGAGCTGACCCCTCGAGCGGTGCTCACTCTCGGCGTCTCCGGCACCTGGTACGGCGACCGGGATGGCGGCTGCGTGCGGGTCCCGGCGGTGCCGGTCGAGACGGTTGACTCGACGGCGGCCGGGGACGCGTTCTCGGCCGCGCTCGCGGTCGGCTGGGGGGAGGGGCGCGACCTGGTGGACGCGGCGCGGTGGGCGACGGCGGCCGGCGCGGCGTGTGTCCGGCGGCTCGGCGCTTCGGTGGCGTTGCCTCGCCGGGACGAGATCGACGAGCTGTACCGACCGGGCTGACTCGTCAGCGCCGAGGGTCACGGCGGGTGGTGGCCGCGGCAGTCCGGGCGGGATGTTCTGGCCGCGAGGTCACCGGTCGTAGGTCTGCTGTTCGACGGCGCGCTGCACGGCGCGGTAGATCTGGCCGAACCGGAGCGCGTCCGGCGTGCGCAGGAGCAGTAGTTCGCGGCCCTGCACCTGCACCCACAGCTCGTGTACGCGGTTGCCCCGCTCGTAGGAGCGGTCCAGCCAGCCGAGCGGGATCTCCAGGAAGGGCGCCACGGCCAGTGCGAGCAGCAGGCACCCGGCGAGGGTGAGTAACACCGGCAGCCAACCTCGCTCCGGCGCCGACCAGACCAGTGAGAGTACGCAGACCACTGCCGCCAGCGGCGGCAGCGACAGCAGCAGCACCAGGACACTGCGGCTGAGCAGCCGCCCGCGGACGGCGAGGGTGGTTCGCCCTTTCGCGTGCCAGACGTATCTGATCTCAGCTATCGGCACCAAGAGCCCGCCCGACCGGATCGCCTCGGAGGTCACCTGCACCGCGTCGTCCCGGTAATAGAGGGTCATCATTAACTCTAACCGGGTTCGGTCGGTGTGGGTCGGCCCGGCTGGGCCGGGTGCGGGCCGCTGCTGCGGCGCTGCGCCGCTACGGGCTAGTGGCGCGGGAGCGGTCCGACCTCGCGGCCGGGGCGGGGTGCGGTGGTTGGGGAGCCGACTGGCCGGCTTCGATGGTGCGCTGCAGGGCGCGGTAGATCTGCCCGAACCGCAGCGCGTCTGCGGTCGCCAGTAGCAGCATCGGCCGGCCCTGCCAGCGGATCCAGATTTCCAGTCGGCGGCTGCCCCGGGCGTAGGAGCGGTCCAGGTGTTCGAAGAGAAAGTCGGCGACCGGCCCGACCGCGAGCCCGACCAGCACCGAGGCGCCGATGATGGCGATGGTGATGGTGGGGGAGCGGCCGAGCCAGAGCGCGAGCGCGATGCCGGCGACAGCGGCGACCAGCGGACCGGCCAAGGCCGCGCCGATCGCGCCGCGGCCTGCCAGCACGCGCCAGGAGCGGCTGCCACGGTGGTGCCACACAGCGCTGATCTCGGCCAGCGGGAAGGTCCGGCCCTCTACCTGGACAGCGGTGGAGGTGACTTGTATCGATTTATCGTGGTAATACGTGACCATCGCGGAACTCCGGGTGCCGGGGCTGGCGCCAGACTACGGCCCAAGCGGCTGGGCCGTAAGGTTGGCACGCGACTTCGACGAGGAAGTGAGGGACAGCGTGGGCGAGTTCGTGCGGCTGGAGATCAAGGACGGGATCGGCACCATCCGGTTGGAGCGACCGCCGATGAATGCCCTGAACACCCAGGTGCAGGAGGAGTTGCGCGCCGCGGCGAGCCAGGCGGGTGGTGACCCGGCCGTTCGCGCGGTCATCGTGTACGGCGGGGACCGGGTCTTCGCCGCCGGGGCGGACATCAAGGAGATGGCCGACATGTCCTACGTGGACATGTCCGAGCGGGCTGCCGCGCTCTCCAGCGCGCTGGGGGCGATCGCCCAGATCCCCAAGCCGGTGGTCGCCGCGATCACCGGGTACGCCCTCGGCGGCGGCTGCGAGTTGGCCCTCGCCTGCGACTGGCGGGTGGTTGCCGAGAACGCCAAGCTCGGCCAGCCGGAGATCAAGCTCGGCGTCATTCCCGGTGCCGGTGGCACCCAGCGGCTGGCCCGCCTGGTCGGCCCGGCCCGGGCCAAGGATCTGATCATGTCGGGCCGGATGGTGGACGCCGCGGAGGCGCTCCGGATCGGGTTGGTCGACCGGGTGGTCCCCGCCGCCGAGGTCTACGCCGCCGCGGTGGCCCTGGTGCAGCCGTACCTGACCGGGCCGGTGCAGGCCCTGCGCGCGGCGAAGCTGGCGGTCGACGGTGGCCTGGAGATGGATCTGACCTCCGGCCTGGCCTGGGAGAGTCAGCTCTTCGCGGCGCTGTTCGCCACCGACGACCGGCGGGAGGGCATGGCGGCTTTCGTGGCGAAGCGCAAGCCGGACTTCACCGGACGTTGATCCGGGGCGTTCCCATTCCGGCTACCGCTCGGTAGCGTATGTCCGGGCCTTCTGCGGGCAGGGGAGCTGGTCATGTCGGAGCGGATCGAGGGGCACGGCGGAACGCTCGCGCTTGCGGCACTGCGAGCACACGGGGTGCGGGAGATGTTCACCCTCTCCGGTGGGCACGTCTTCCCGCTCTACGACGCCGCGCACCAGCTCGGGTTTCCGATCTATGACGTCCGGCACGAGCAGTCGGCGGTCTTCGCGGCCGAGGCGGTGGCGAAGTTGCAGCGCCGCCCCGGCCTCGCCGTGCTGACCGCCGGACCGGGGGTCACCAACGGCATCTCCGGGTTGACCAGCTCCTTCTTCAACGCGTCACCGATCCTGGTGCTCGGTGGGCGAGCACCACAGTTTCGCTGGGGGGCGGGCAGTCTCCAGGAGCTGGATCATCTGCCGTTGGTGACCCCGGTGACGAAGCACGCCGAGACGGTGTCGCGCCCCGAGGACATCCCCCACGTGGTGAGCGTCGCGTTGACCACGGCGCTCACCCCGCATCGTGGCCCGGTCTTTGTGGACCTCCCCCTGGAGGTGGCCTTCTCGGTGGCCGACGCCGACCTGCCCGCCGTCGCTCCGATCGCCCCGATCGAGGCGGACCCGGCGGAGGTGACGAAGGCCGCTGACCTGATCGCCCGGGGTCAGCGCCCCGTGCTCATCGCCGGCTCCGACGTCTACGCCGGTGATGCCGTTGCTGCCCTGCGCGCGGCGGCCGAGGCCCTTGCGGTGCCGGTCTTCACCAATGGCATGGGCCGGGGCGCGCTGCCGCCGGAGCACCCGCTCGCCTTCGCCAAGTCCCGCCGGGTGGCGTTGCAGAACGCCGACGTGGTGGTGGTCGTCGGCACGCCGCTGGACTTCCGGCTCAACTTCGGCGACTTCGGCACCGCGGCGGTGGTGCATGTTGTGGACGCGCCGGCTCAGCGCGCCGGACACCGCCAGCCGACCGCCGCACCCGCCGGCGACCTGCGACTGATCCTCTCCGCGTTCGCCGACCACCCCGGCGACCGTGCCGACCACACGGAGTGGGTCGCCGAGTTGCGGGCCGCCGAGGAGGCCGCCCGCGCCCGCGACGCCGCGGAGATGGCCGCGGAGACCGACCCGATCCGGCCCGCCCGGGTCTACGGCGAGTTGCGTCGGGTACTGGATCGGGACGCGATCACCATCGGCGATGGTGGTGATTTCGTCTCGTACGCGGGCCGGTACCTGGAGCCCGCCCAGCCCGGCACCTGGCTCGACCCCGGTCCGTACGGCTGCCTCGGCACCGGGATGGGCTACGCCATGGGTGCTCGGGTGACCCACCCCGACCGGCAGATCTGCGTCCTGATGGGGGACGGTGCGGCCGGCTTCTCCCTGCTGGACGTGGAGTCGTTGGTCCGACAGCGGCTCCCGGTGGTGATCGTCGTCGGCAACAACGGCATCTGGGGGCTGGAGAAGCATCCGATGCGGGCACTGTACGGCTACGACGTCGCCGCCGACCTCCAGCCGGAGTTGCGTTACGACCAGGTGGTCCAGGCGCTGGGCGGTGCGGGCGAGACCGTGACGAAGGCCGCCGGTCTGGGGGCGGCGCTGCGGCGGGCCTTCGAAGCCGGGGTGTCATACCTGGTCAACGTGGTGACTGACCCGACTGACGCGTACCCCCGGTCGTCGAATCTCGCCTGAGGCGGGTCAGGCCTCGGGCCGCTTCTGATCACCGTCCCGGCGACGAAGGTCGTCCTCGCGGCGGCGCAGGTCCTCCTCCCAGCGGCGGAAGAGCTCCTGGTCGGCCCGGTTCTGGGTGCGTTCCTCGACCGAACGGAGAAACTCCGGGTCGTCGTCCGGGGCTATCGGGCGGCGCCGGCGCCCGGTGAGACCGTTGCCGGCCGGCCGACCGGCCCCGGGTTGACCGACTCTGGACTCGCGGCCGGCCACGAACCAGGCGATCGAGCCGACCAGTGGGAAGAAGAGGATGACCAGCACCCAGGCGATCCGGGGCAGGGCGCGGATGTCGCCCTCCTCGGCCGAGAGGCAGCTGATTAACGCGACGACGGCGAGGACGACCTGCGCGAGGAAGAGGAGAACGTACAGCCGAGCCATGACACCATCATGACGTACCCGTGGTTGTTGCCACACCCCAAGGAGGGCGTGACATTTACACTCCGTGATCATGGAGCAGCGGTTGACGGCCGAGGAGCGGCTGACTCTCAAGACGGGCGCCTTCGGCGCGGTCGCCCTTGTGTCGAATGTGGAGCCCGGTGTGCTGGCGTTGGTTCGGGAGAGCTTCGCCGCCTCTGCCGCGCTGGCCGACTCCAGTGGGGTGGTCAAGGCGGTGCTGACCAGTGGTCCCCTGCCCCGACTGCCGAGTGATTCGGAGCTTGAGATCGAATCCGTGGTGCTTCCGGCGTTGGCCCGGGCGGTGGCGATTCTGCGGGAGAAGTCTCCGCAGGACGTGCGGACCTACCGGGAGGTGGTATTGGCCGCTGCCGACCAGGCGGCCGGGGCGCACCGGGGCGTCACCCCGCAGGAGGCGGCGATGATCGAGCGTATTCGGGGTGCGCTGGTGGAGCCGGCCTGAGCCGTGTTGGTGAGCCGTGTCACCATACGGGCTCCGGAGCTCGAAGCTACTTGTGGGTAACATGATGTCGTGGGCAACCGCACAGCGTCCGCGGTTGACCGCGCGTTGAGTTACGCGGGAGGCTGCGCCCCAGACCGGGCGAGCGAATCGCACCAAATACAGGAGGGTCGTCGAAGCGCGATGAATATCGTCGTACTCGTCAAGCAGGTGCCCGATTCGGGCGCGGACCGCAACCTGCGTACTGACGACAACACCATCGACCGCGGTTCGGCGAACAACGTCATCAACGAGATGGACGAGTACGCCATCGAGGAGGCCTTGAAGATCAAGGAGGCGCACGGCGGCGAGGTCACCATCCTGACCATGGGGCCCGACCAGGCGACCGAGTCGATCCGCAAGGCGCTCTCCATGGGCCCCGACAAGGCCGTACACGTCCTGGACGATGCCCTGGCCGGGTCCTGCGCGGTGGCCACCTCCAAGGTGCTCAGCGCCGCGCTCGGGCAGCTGAACGCCGATCTGGTGCTCTGCGGTGCCGAGTCCACCGACGGCCGGGTCCAGGTCCTGCCGCACATGATCGCCGAACGGCTCGGCGTCGCCGCGCTGACCGGTGCTCGTAAGCTCACCGTTGACGGCGGCACGCTCACCATCGAGCGGCAGACCGAGGAGGGCTACGAGGTGGTAACCGCCGAGACCCCCGCCGTGGTCTCCGTCTGGGACACCATCAACGAGCCGCGCTACCCCTCCTTCAAGGGCATCATGGCCGCCAAGAAGAAGCCGGTGCAGACCCTGCCCCTGGGCGACCTCGGTGTCGCCCCGGCCGAGGTGGGCCGCGCCGGCGCGACCAGCGCTGTGCTGGAGCACAGCAAGCGCCCGCCGCGCTCCAGCGGCACGAAGGTCACCGACGAGGGCGCCGGCGGCACGCAGCTGGTCGAGTTCCTCGCCACCGAGAAGTTCGTGTGAGAGCAGGTCTGAACATGTCTGAGGTTCTCGTCGTCGTCGAAGCCACCCGGGAATTCGGCGTCAAGAAGGTCACCCTGGAGATGCTCACCCTCGCCCGTGGCCTGGGCACGCCCAGCGCGGTCGTGCTCGGCGGCCCCGGCGCTGCCGAGGCGCTGAGCGCGAAGCTGGGTGAGTACGGGGCAGCGAAGATCTACGCCGCCGAGAGTGCGGAGATCGACGACTACCTGGTCTCGCCCAAGGCCACCGTCCTGGCTGAGCTGGTTACCCGCGTGCAGCCCGCCGCCGTGCTGCTCGCCTCCGCCCAGGAGGGCAAGGAGATCGCGGCTCGGCTCGCGGTGAAGCTCGACAACGGCATCCTGACCGACGCGGTCGCACTGGACGCCGACGGCACCGCGACGCAGGTCGTCTTCGCCGGCTCCACCATCGTGAAGTCCAAGGTCACCCGTGGCCTGCCGCTGGTTACCGTTCGGCCGAACTCGATCACCCCGGAACCGGCCGCGGCCACCCCGGCCGTCGAGCAGCTCACCGTCTCGGTCCCGGCCGCCGACAAGCTGGCCCGGGTCGTCAACCGGGTCGCCGAGCAGAAGGGCAGCCGTCCGGAGCTGACCGAGGCGTCGGTCGTCGTCTCCGGTGGGCGTGGGGTCGGCACCGCCGACAACTTCAAGCTCGTCGAGGAGCTAGCGGACCTGCTCGGTGGTGCCGTCGGCGCATCCCGTGCCGCCGTCGACTCGGGCTACTACCCGCACCAGTTCCAGGTGGGTCAGACCGGCAAGACGGTCTCCCCGCAGCTCTACATCGCGCTCGGCATCTCCGGCGCGATCCAGCACCGGGCCGGTATGCAGACCTCAAAGACGATCGTCGCGGTCAACAAGGACGGTGAGGCGCCGATCTTTGAGCTCGCCGACTTCGGCGTCGTGGGCGACCTGTTCAAGGTCGTACCGCAGACCGCTGAGGAGATCCGCAAGCGCCGGTGAGTTAACTCGCCAGACCCGACCAGCGCCGGGAACCCCGACGGTTCCCGGCGCTGGTCGTGTCGGCGTCCGCCCACAACCGTACGGTCGCCGCGTCAACCTGCGAGGATGGCCTGCGTGCCCCGCACGCACCCCGCCGAGGCAGGGAACGAGGAACGCGGATGTCGAGGACGCCCGACCGGGGCCACCATGCGTTGGCTCTGCACGAGGTCGTGCTGCTGCTCGAGACCGACACTGAGCGCGGCTTAAGTGACGCGACGGCGGCCGACCGCCGGGAGCGCTTCGGGGCCAACGTCCTGCCGGCCGCCACTCGCGGCGGCCTGCTCCGCCGGCTGCTCCGCCAGTTCCAGAACCCCCTCGTGTACGTGTTGGTGGGTGCCGGCCTGGTCACCCTGCTGCTCGCCGAGTACGTCGACTCGGTCGTGATCTTCGGTGTGGTCCTGGTCAACGCCCTGGTCGGGTTCCTACAGGAGTCCAAGGCCGAGGCCGCGCTGGACGCGTTGCGGTCGATGGTGCGGACCGAGACCCGGGTGGTCCGGGACGGTCAACCGCGGCGGGTGCCGTCGGCGGAGGTCGTCCCCGGCGACCTGGTGCTGGTCGAGGCGGGGGAGAAGGTCCCCGCCGATCTGCGCCTGGCCCGCGCCGATGAGGTCAGGGTCGACGAGTCGACCCTGACCGGTGAGTCGCAGCCCGTCCGCAAGGACGAGGTCGTCGTCCCGGACGAGACGCCGGTGGCCGATCGTCGGAACGTGCTCTACTCCGGCACGCTTGTCACCGGCGGCTCGGCGGCCGGTCTGGTCATGGCCACTGGGGCCGAGACGGAGCTGGGTCGGATCCACCGCCTGGTCGGTAGCGCCCAGGTGTTGGACACCCCGCTGACGGCCAAGCTGGCTCGCTTCAGCCGGCTGCTCACCGTCGTGATCCTGGTGCTCGCCGGGGTGGCCTTTGGAGTCGGCATCCTCCGGGGGGAGAGCGGTAGCGAGATGTTCACTGCCGCCGTGGCGTTGGCGGTCGGGGCCATCCCGGAGGGGCTGCCGGCGGCGGTGACGATCACGCTGGCGATCGGGGTCGGGCGGATGGCTCGTCGGCAGGCGGTGATCCGGCGGCTGCCGGCGGTGGAGACGCTGGGCAGCACGACGGTGATCTGCACGGACAAGACTGGCACCCTGACCGAGAACCAGATGACGGTGCGGAAGCTCTGGACAGTCGCCGGCCAGCACGAGGTCACCGGCAGCGGATACCAACCAGCCGGTGAGATCCGAGGTCCCGACGGAGAGGTCGCCCGGATCTCCGATGCCGGGGCGCTGCGCTGGTCGCTACTCGCGGGGGTGGCCTGCAACGACGCCCGGCTGGTCGAGCGGGACGAGGAGTACGTGGTGCTCGGCGACCCGACCGAAGGCGCGATGCTGGTGGTGGCGGCCAAGGGCGGCCTCTGGGCCGCGGCGGTGGCCGACGAGCTGCCCCGGGTCGCATCGATCCCGTTCACCTCGGAGCGGCAGTTCATGGCGACCTTGCACGAAACCCGGGACGGCGGACGGGTGGTGTTGGTCAAGGGCGCGGTCGAGCGGCTGGTGGAGTGGAGCGTCGCGGCGCTGGACGAGCAGGGGCAACCGGTGCCACTGGACCGGGACGAGGTGCTGGCCGCCGCCGAAGCGCTCGCCGGCGAGGGGCTACGGGTGCTGGCCACAGCGCAGGTCCGGGTGGACGGTGCGGCCGAGCTGGCGGAGCAGGAGCTGCCCGGCAGCCTGGTCCTCACCGGCCTGCACGCCATGCTTGATCCGCCCCGGGCCGCGGTCGCTGCGGCGATCGCCGCCAGCCAGCGAGCCGGAATCTCGGTGAAGATGATCACCGGTGACCATCAGAGCACCGCGTGCGCCATCGCCGGTCGCCTCGGCCTGTTGGACGCGGAGCCGGGGTCCGGCGCGGTGCTCTCCGGCGCCGACCTCGCGCGGCTCTCGCCTGCCGACCGCCCGGCGGCGGTGGACCGGGCGGCGGTCTTCGCCCGGGTGTCGCCGGAGCAGAAGCTGCGGCTGGTGGAGGCGTTGCAGGCCGATGGGCAGGTGGTCGCGATGACCGGGGACGGCGTCAACGACGCGCCGGCCCTGCGGCAGGCCGACATCGGGGTGGCGATGGGACGCAGCGGCACCGAGGTGGCCAAGGAGGCCTCGGACATCATCCTCACCGATGACGACTTCACCACGATTGAGGCGGCCGTCGAGGAGGGGCGGGGCGTCTTCGCCAACCTCACCAAGTTCATCACCTGGACGCTGCCCACCAACGCGGCGGAGGGCATGCTGGTCCTCGTCGCCATCGTGCTCGGCACCGCGCTGCCCATCCTGCCCAGTCAGATCCTTTGGATCAACATGACCTCGGCGGTGCTGCTCGGGCTGACGCTCGCGTTCGAGCCGAAGGAGAGCGGGATCATGTCCCGGCCGCCCCGAGATCCGGCCCAGCCGCTGCTGACCAGCGCTTTGGTGATGCGGATTCTGCTCGTGTCCGCACTGGTCGTGGCCGGTGCCTGGTGGGTGTTCGAGTGGGAGCGCAGCGGCGGCGCGGAGCTGGCGCAGGCCCGTACGGCGGCGGTGAACCTCGTCGTCGCCGTGCAGGTTTTCTATTTGTTCAGCTGTCGCTCGTTGCGTCACTCGGCCTGGCGGCTGGGGCTGTTCACCAACCGCTGGCTGATCGGTGGCGTGCTGCTGCAGGCCCTCGGCCAGGTGGCGCTCACCTACCTGCCGGTGCTGAATACGCTGTTCCGGACGGCACCCATCGGCCCCGGAACGTGGCTGCGGATCCTGGGTGTCGCCCTCGTGGCCGGTGCCGTCGTGGCACTCGACAAGCGGTTCGGCTGGTTCGGCCGTCGGCTCGGTTGAGCTGCGCTGGCGCGCCCCGCGGCGCGACTCTTCCCGCGGCAGGCCCGCCGGCCTCCGGCCGACGCAGATCGGGTCGTTAGGCTGGCTCTGATGGCTTACCTGGATCACGCGGCGACCACTCCAATGCTCGACGTGGCGTTGGAGGCGTACGTCGCCACCGCCCGTGAGGTCGGCAACGCCTCCGCCCTGCACGGGGCGGGCCGCCAGGCCCGTCGCCGCGTGGAGGAGTCGCGTGAGCGGGTGGCCGCCGCGCTGGGTGCCCGCCCCGCCGAGGTGATCTTCACGGGGGGCGGTACCGAGAGCGACAACCTCGCGGTCAAGGGCATCTTCTGGGCCCGCCGGTCCGCCGATCGCCGGCGGACGCGGGTGGTGTCCAGTGCGGTGGAGCACCACGCGGTGCTCGACGCCGTCGACTGGCTGGCCGCGCAGGAGGAGGCCGAGGTGAGTTGGCTTCCGGTCGATGCCCTCGGCCGGGTCAGCCCACAGCAGCTTCGCGCCGAGTTGGCCGCTGCCGCCGACCAGGTGGCGGTGATCACGACGATGTGGGCCAGCAACGAGGTGGGTACGGTCCAGCCGGTCGCCGAGTTGGCCGCGGTGGCTGCCGAGCACGGGGTGCCGCTGCACACCGATGCGATCCAGGCGGTCGGTCAGGTGGCGGTGGACTTCGCCGCCAGTGGCGTCTCGGCACTCACTGTGACCGGGCACAAGCTCGGCGGGCCGGCTGGGGTGGGTGCCCTGGTGCTCGCCCGGGACGTCGCGGTGACCCCGCTGCTGCACGGCGGTGGCCAGGAGCGGGACGTCCGCTCGGGGACCTTGGACACGGCCGGAATCGTCGCTTTCGCGGTCGCCCTGGAGACGGCGGTCCGGCACCAGCAGGAGTACGCGGCCCGGGTTGCTGCCCTCCGAGACGACCTTGTGACACGGGTGCGGCAGGCGGTGCCGGAGGCGGTGCTCAACGGTGACCCGGACGATCGTCTGCCCGGCAACGCCCACTTCTCCTTTCCGGGCTGTGCGGGCGATGCGCTGTTGCTCCTGCTCGACGCGCAGGGCATCGCCTGCTCCACCGGCTCGGCGTGCTCGGCGGGGGTCGCCCAGCCGAGCCATGTGCTGCTCGCGATGGGGGCCGACAGCGCTCGTGCCGGCTCCTCGCTGCGCTTCACGCTCGGCCACACCAGCACGCCGGAGGAGGTCGACGCGCTGATTGCGGCCCTGCCGGAGGCGGTCGACCGGGCCCGGCGGGCCGGTAGCCTCAGCGCTTCGCGCTGATCCCAGCGCCGCACGGCGGCAGCGATTCGCTCCGTAGGCGCCGTCCGGGCAAGCGGGGTGTGCTGGGTTTTGGGGGCGGCGGCCGGGGTGGTTACGCTCGTCCGGGCACCACCGCGGTGCCCGACGGCGTGGGGAAGGTGGTCGGGGTGCGGGTGCTGGCGGCGATGTCGGGCGGCGTGGACTCCGCGGTCGCGGCGGCGCGGGCCGCCGAGGCGGGGCATGACGTGACCGGGGTGCACCTGGCGTTAGCCCGCAACCCGCAGACCTATCGCACCGGCGCCCGGGGCTGCTGCACGCTGGAGGACTCCCGGGATGCCCGGCGGGCCGCCGACGTGCTCGGCATCCCGTTCTATGTGTGGGACATGGCCGAGCGGTTCCAGGCCGATGTGGTGGACGATTTCGTCGCCGAGTACGCGGCCGGCCGTACCCCGAATCCCTGCCTGCGCTGCAACGAAAAGATCAAGTTTGCCGCGGTGCTGGACCGCGCCGTGGCCCTGGGCTTTGACGCCGTGGTCACCGGTCACCACGCGCGGCTTGGCGCCGACGGGTTGCTGCGCCGTAGCGTCGATCTTGCCAAGGACCAGTCCTACGTGCTCGGCGTGCTCACCCGCGAGCAGCTGAGCCGGTCGATGTTCCCGCTGGGGGATTCGACGAAGACGCAGGTCCGAGCGGAGGCAACCCGGCGCGGCCTGGCGGTGGCCGACAAGCCGGACTCGCACGACATCTGCTTCGTCGCCGACGGCGACACCCGCGGTTTCCTCGCCCAGCGGCTCGGTGCGGCGCCGGGCGATGTCGTCGACGGCGACACCGGCGAGGTGGTGGGCCGGCACACCGGGGCGTACGCCTACACCGTCGGGCAGCGGCGCGGGCTGCACCTGGACCGCCCGGCCCCGGACGGTCGACCCCGCTACGTCCTGTCGATCACTCCGAAGACCAACACGGTGACGGTGGGCCCGGCCGAGGCGTTGGCGGTGTCGCAGGTGCAGGCGCGGCGCCCGGTGTGGATCGGCGGGCCCCGGCCGGCTGATCCGGTCGAGTGCGAGGTGCAGTTGCGCGCGCACGGTGACGTGGTGCCGGCGACCGTGGCGGTGACCGGCGACGGGCTCCGGGCCGAGCTGCATCAGCCGGTCCGCGGGGTGGCGGCCGGCCAGGCGATCGTGGCCTACCGCCCGGACCCGGCGGGCGACATCGTGCTCGGCTCCGCCACCATCGCCGCCTGACCCACCCGGGTGGCCCGGCGGTGGTCGTCCGGAATCGGATAGTCTTCGACCGTGAGTGATCAGCCGTGGCCGTGGCCCGCGGGTGCGGCGACCGGTGTCGGGTCGCTCCCCGGCACCGACATCGCGGAGGCCCAGCGGATCGCCCTCGGTGAGCTGCCCCTCCTCCCTCACCTGCCCGAGTTGCCCGCCCGTGGCCCGGGCGCGGAGCTGATCGGCCGGACCGCCGGGTTGTTGGTGGAGTTCCCGGTCGAGCTCTACGCCGCCCGTTGGCGCGTTGCTTCCCGCTCCGGTCGGGATCGGCGCCGGGCCCGGGACCTGATGGAGCGGGATCTGGACCAACTCGCCGCGCAGGCCGAGGCGTACGCCGGGCCGGTCAAGGTCCAGGTCGCCGGGCCGCTGACCCTCGCCGCGGCGGTGGAGCTGCCGGTGGGTGGCCGGTTGGTACGCGATCCCGGCGCGGTGCGGGACCTGGCCGACTCCCTGGCTGAGGGGGTGCGCGAGCACGTCGCTGCCGTCGCGCGCCGGCTACCGCGGGCCTCGGTGCTGCTGCAGCTGGACGAGCCGTCGTTGCCGGCGGTGCTCGCCGGGCGGGTGCCGACCGAGAGCGGGTTCGGGACGTATCAGCCGGTGGAGCCGGGCCGCGCCCGCAGCCTGCTGCGTGCGGTCATCGCCGCCGCTGGCGTACCGGTCGTGGTGCACTGCTGCGCCCCGGACGTGCCGCTGGAGCTGATTCGGGAGGCCGGTGCGGTCGGTGTGGCCCTCGATCTCGACCTGGTCACCGACCTGGACCCGCTGGGTGAGGCGATCGACGCCGGGCTGGGCCTACTGGCCGGCGCCGCGCCCACGCGACCGGCGGCGGCCGACAACCCACCGACGTCGGCGCGGGTCGCCGAGCGGGTGGGCCGGCTCTGGGATCGGCTCGGGTTCCCCCGCCGGCAGCTCGCGGAGCAGGTCGTCATCACGCCGGCCTGCGGGTTGGCGAACGCCACTGGAGGGCACACACGGGCGGTCCTGGCCGCCTGCCGGGACGCGGGACGGCGGTTGAGTGAGCCGGGGTGAGCGGCACGGTCCGCGGGTGCTGCCGGACTCGGCTAACCGCCCCTCGCTGGTAGCTTGGCTGCCCCTCGCCAGTAGCTCTGGCTGCCCTCGCCGGTAGCTCGGCTGCCGGAGTGGCCGGGCTGGGCCCGGCGTGGCCTCGCCGTCGCTGGCGGTCAGGCGTGGCCTTGTCGGCGTCGGGATGCGCTGCTGCCGCCGTCGCTGGCGCGGGCGGGTGGGCGGCGCAATGTCCCACCGCCCCGATACGGTTCCCGGGTAGCGGGAAGAATGGGAGGTCAGGGCGATGTCCGAGGATGCCATCGGCCAGCAGGTTCCTGCGGAGCAGGAGGCGGCGGCCGGCGCGGAGCCGACCCCGGCGGCGCGCGAGCGGCATGCGACGCTCAGCCGGGAGCTGACCGAGCACCAATACCGCTACTACGTGCTCGACGCGCCGACCATCTCCGACGCGGCCTTCGATGAGCAGCTGCGGGAGCTGGCGGGGCTGGAGACGGAGTTCCCGGCCCTGCGCACGCCCGACTCTCCGACGCAGCGGGTGGGGGGCGCCTTCTCCACCGATTTCACCCCGGTGGCGCACGCCGAGCGGATGATGTCGCTCGACAACGCCTTCTCCGACGAGGAGCTGGCGGCCTGGGCCGAGCGGGTCGAGCGGGATGCCGGTGGCCCGGTTCCCTACCTCTGCGAGCTGAAGGTGGACGGCCTCGCGATCAACCTGACCTACGAGCAGGGGCGCCTGGTCCGGGCCGCCACCCGCGGGGACGGCCGCACCGGCGAGGACGTGACGGCGAATGTCCGCAGCATTCGGGATGTGCCGGGGGAGCTGACGCCGTCGGCCGAGTTCCCGGAGATTCCGGGTTTCCTCGAGGTCCGCGGTGAGATCTACTTCCCGGTCGCCGGCTTCGCGGACCTGAACGCCGGACTGGTCGAGCAGGGGCGAGCGCCCTTCGCCAACCCACGCAACGCGGCCGCCGGCAGCCTGCGGCAGAAGGATCCACGGGTCACCGCGTCCCGGCCGCTGCGGCTGGTCGTGCATGGCTTCGGGGCCCGCCGGGGCTGGGCCCCGAGCACCCAGTCCGAGTCGTACGCGGCGTTGCGGGCCTGGGGGCTGCCGACCAGCGATCGGTGGCGGGTGGTGCCGGGGCTGGCCGGCGTCGCGGAGTACATCGCGCACTACGCCGCGCACCGGCACGACGTCGAGCATGAGATCGATGGCGTGGTGGTGAAGATTGACCCGGTGGCGATTCAGGGCCGGCTGGGTTCGACGAGCCGGGCGCCGCGTTGGGCGATCGCGTTCAAGTACCCGCCGGAGGAGGTCAACACCCGGCTACTCGACATCGACGTGAACGTCGGGCGCACCGGCCGGGTCACTCCCTTCGCGGTCCTGGAGCCGGTTCGGGTGGCCGGGTCGACGGTGGCGCTGGCCACCCTGCACAACGCCCGTGAGGTGGAGCGTAAGGGGGTGTTGATCGGCGACACGGTGGTGATCCGGAAGGCCGGTGACGTGATTCCCGAGGTGCTTGGCCCGGTGGTCGAGCTGCGCCCGGCGCAGGCCCGGCCGTTCGTGATGCCGAGCAGGTGCCCGTGCTGCGACACCCCGCTGGCTCCGGCGAAGGAGGGCGACATCGACATCCGTTGCCCCAACACGCGTAGCTGCCCGGCTCAACTCCGGGAGCGGGTCTTCCACCTGGCTGGGCGGGGGGCCTTCGACATTGAGGTCCTGGGTTACAAGGGGGCCGCCGCGTTGCTTGACGCCCAGATCATCACCGATGAGGGCGATCTGTTCACTCTCGACACCGCGCAGTTGGCGCGGTCCCCGTTCTTCGTCAACAAGGACGGCAGCCTCGGCAGCAATGCGGTCAAGTTGCTGGAGAACCTGACCGTGGCCAAGGAGCGCGAGCTCTGGCGGGTGCTGGTGGCGCTCTCCATCCGGCACGTCGGCCCCACCGCGGCGCAGGCCCTGGCTCGGCACTTCCGGTCGGTCGAGGCGATTGACCAGGCCGGGGAGGAGGAGCTGTCGGCTGTTGAGGGAGTCGGGCCGACCATCGCGGCGAGCGTGCGGGAGTGGTTCGCCGTGGGTTGGCACCGCGAGGTGGTGCGGAAGTGGGCAGAGGCCGGGGTGCGGATGGCGGAGGAGGCCGTCGAGGAGGGGCCGCGCCCCCTGGAGGGGGTGACCGTGGTGGTGACCGGGACGCTCGCCGGCTTTTCCCGGGACCAGGCGGCCGAGGCGATCAAGTCGCGCGGCGGCAAGGTCACCGGCTCGGTCTCGAAGAAGACCGCCTTTGTGGTCGTCGGTGACAATCCTGGGACGAAGGCGGACAAGGCGACGAGCCTGAAGGTGCCGGTGCTGGACGAGGAGGGCTTCCAGGTGCTGCTCGACGCGGGTCCCGAGGCTGCTCACGCGGTGGCCCGGGTCGAGGGCTGACCGGCGGCCGCAGGCGCGCATACCAACTTAATTACGACTACGACTGATTCGTGACTGTCGTACGGGGATTTCTGGCTCCTGGGGCGTTACATGGGGGGCACGGCGTACGCATGGGTGCGCCGACCTGACCCGCGGGAGGTGTGATGGCGACGGCCGACCCGCGCAACTTCGTCCCACCAGGACGGAGCGCGCCGTTCTTCGCCTTCGTGGCGGTGGTCCTCGCCTTGGCCACGCTGACGTCGGTGGGTCCGTTGCTGGCGCTTCCCGACCAGGTGTTCCAGCTGCCCGCCGCCTTCTGGACCATGGCGGTGCTGGCGGTCGCCGGAGACGCCCGGCCGTTCCTCCCGCCGGGCCGGCGGCAGTCGTCGGCGGTGTTTCCGTCCACCTGCTTCACCTTCGCCATCCTGCTCGGCTGGGGGCTGGGCCCGGCGGTCGCCGTGCAGGTGGTGGCGGTCGTGGTATCCGGGTTCCGATCGGGGCACGCCAGCTGGCGAATCGCCTTCAACGCCGGCCAGTACGCCTGCGCCCTCGCCGCCGCTGGTGTTCTCATCGGCCTCGGCCCGGGCGACCTCTTCGGTGGCGGGCAACTGAGCTGGACCGACGTGGCCGCGGTCAGCGGCGCGATGCTCGCCTGGTTCGCGGTCAACCACGGGCTGGTCAACTCGGCGGTGTGGCTGCGCTTTGGGGTGCGTTGGCGGCCGGGGATGGGCCTCGAGCTGCTCTCCACCGGTTCGCTGCTGCTGCTCGCGCCGGTGCTGGTCACTGCGGCCCAGGCGAGTGCAGCGCTGGTCCCGCTGGTGTTGGCGCCGCTGTTCGCGGTCTATCAGATGGTTCGGCTCAGTGCCGAGCAGCAGCAGCTCTCCGCCCTCGATCCCCTCACCGGCCTGGCCAACCGAAAGGCACTGGTCGCCGAGGTCGGTGAGGAACTCCACCGGCACGCGGAGCGGGCGGCGGATGGTTCGGCGCCGGCCCGAATGGCGCTGCTCCTGCTCGACCTGGACCGGTTCAAGCACGTCAACGACGCGCTCGGGCACGCTGTCGGCGATCGCCTGCTGGTCGAGGTGAGTGCCCGGCTGACCGAGGTCGCCGGCGGGGACCTGGTGGCCCGGCTCGGCGGGGACGAGTTCGCCATCGTGTTGACCGGGCTGACCGATGTCGCCGAGGCGCGCACCCGGGCCGACCAGGTGGTGGCCGCGTTGGCCGAGCCGGTCACGCTGGACGGACTGCCGCTGGATGTCGGCGGGTCGATCGGGGTCGCGCTCTTCCCCGACCATGGTGAGGACTTCACCACCCTGATGCGGCACGCCGATGTGGCGATGTACGACGCGAAGCAGCGCAACGACACGGTCGCCGTCTACGTGGCCGAGTCCGACCACAACTCTGCCGAGCGGCTCGGTCTCCTCGCCGACCTGCGTCGGGTACTCAGTTCCGGTCTGCGCCCGGATGCGGACGGCGGCGGGGCGGACCCGGAGCGCAACGGTTCGACGTTCCCGGTGATCGGTGGTGCCGACGCGGCGCTGCCCGGCACGGGCGGGCCAAGCCCGGGCCGGTGGTCGCTGTGGGGTCGACGGCAGCGCGTACACCTGGTCCACTCCGACGAGCTGATCCAGCAGATCGTCACCGCGGCCGACCCGATTCGTCGCCGCACCACCGTCGGCCCGGCCGGACCGCCGGCCTCCAGCGGGACCGTTGATGACGTCGCCGAGGGAGCCGGAGGGCCGGAGCTCAGGGCAGCGGTGGGACGCGCCGGCGGGCTGGCCGACCCGGCCGGCGCGGGTGAGATCACCATGTACTACCAGCCGCAGGTCGACATCGCGACCGGCGAGGTGGTCGGGGTCGAGGCGCTACTGCGCTGGCGCCATCCCCGGCGCGGGATGGTCGACCCGGAGGAGCTGATCCGGGTGGCCGAGCAGAGTGCGGTGATGCGCCTGCTCACCTTCCGGGTCATCGATGACGTGCTGACGCAGCTGGCGCGGTGGCAGGCGGCGGGTGTGCTCCTCCGGGCGGCCGTGAACGTCAGCGTCCGGGACCTGCACACCGGGGAGATCGCCGACCGGATCGCGGAGCAGCTTGCCCGGCACGGCATACCGCCGCAGCGCCTCCAACTGGAGATTACCGAGGGGGCGCTGATGGCCGACCCACGGCGGGTGCTCGCCACCATCACCCGGCTGCACCGGCTCGGCGTGGGGATCGCCCTGGACGACTTCGGCACCGGCTTCTCTTCCCTGCAACACCTACGGCGGCTACCGCTGTCCGAGGTGAAGGTGGACCGCTCCTTCGTGCTGGGGATGACTGAGGACGCCGACGACGCGGCGATCGTCACCTCGGTGGTCGAGTTGGCCCGGGCACTCGGGCTGCGGGCGGTAGCCGAAGGGGTGGAGGATGAGCGGACCTGGCGGATGCTGCACGCGATCGGCTGCGACGCCGCGCAGGGCTGGTTCTACGCCCGGCCGATGCCGGCTGAGGAGCTTGTCGCCTGGCTGGCCCGGTATCGTCCGGTCCGCCCGACGGCGGGCCCGGAGGCCGCCGTCCGGCCCCGCCCCGCCCGTTGACCGTCAACTACCCGCCGGCCCCGCCGTCGAGGGGGGAGCCGAGGCAGCGGCGTCGAGGGGGGAGTCGAGGCAGCGGCGCCGGGAGGGAGCAATAGACTCGCTGCGGTCACCGCGGGTAGCGCAGCACCGCCCGCGGTCGGCGCGGACAGATCAGCAGGACAGCCACGAAGGGGGCACCGATGGCCGCCATCTCCCGCGAGGAGGTCGCGCACCTGGCGCGACTGTCGCGGCTCGCCGTGACCGAGGAGGAGCTGGCTACCCTCGCCGGCCAACTCGACGTGATCCTTCAGGCAGTCGCCCAGGTCGGCGAGGTCACCGCGGCGGACATTCCGCCGACGTCGCACTCCGTGCCGCTGACCAACGTGCTGCGCGATGACGTGGTGGCGTCGTGCCTGACGCCCCAGGAGGCGCTGTCGGGCGCTCCCGACGCCGCTGAGCAGCGGTTCCGCGTACCACGGATTCTGGACGAGGATGTGGCTTCATGACCGACCTGACCAGCTTCTCCGCCGCTGAACTCGCCGGCCTGGTGGCGCGGGGCGAGTCCTCGGCGGTCGAGGTCACCCAGGCGCACCTGGATCGGATCTCGGCCGTTGACGACCGGGTGCACGCCTTCCTGCACGTTGATACGGAGGGTGCCCTCGCCGCCGCCCGGGACGTGGATTCGCGCCGCGCCGCCGGCGAGCCGCTCGGCCCGCTGGCCGGGGTGCCGGTGGCGGTCAAGGATGTGCTCACCACAAAGGGCGTACCGACCACCGCCGGGTCGAAGGTCCTGGCCGACTGGCGCCCGCCCTACGACTCCACGATCGTGCGGCGGCTGCGGGCGGCCGGCACGGTGATGTTGGGCAAGACCAACATGGACGAGTTCGCGATGGGCTCGTCCACCGAGTACTCGGCCTTCGGGCCGACCCACAACCCGTGGGACCTGAGCCGGATCCCAGGCGGCTCCGGCGGCGGCAGCTCGGCCGCCCTGGCCGCGTACGAGACGCCGCTGTCGATCGGGTCGGACACCGGCGGTTCGATCCGGCAGCCCGGTGCGGTCACCGGAACCGTCGGCGTCAAGCCCACCTACGGGGGGACCTCCCGGTACGGCCTGATCGCCTTCTCGTCCTCGCTGGACACGCCCGGCCCCTGCGCCCGTACGGTGCTGGATGCCGCGCTGCTGCACGAGGCGATCGGCGGGCACGACCCGCTCGACTCAACCTCGATCCCCGCGCCGGTGCCGGACGTGGTGGCTGCCGCTCGCCTCGGCGCCAGCGGCGACCTGACCGGGGTTCGGCTGGGCGTGGTCCGGGAGTTCGCCGGGGAGGGAGCCGAGCCGGGCGTGCTGGCGGCCTTCCGGGCGGCGGTGGAGACGCTTACCAAGCTGGGCGCCGAGGTCGTCGAGGTCTCCTGCCCGCACTTCCAGTACGCGCTGCCGGCCTACTACCTGATCGCCCCGAGTGAGTGCTCATCGAACCTGGCCCGCTTCGACGGGGTCCGGTTCGGCCTGCGGGTCGGTGACGACGGCACCCGGTCGCTGGAGGAGGTCATGTCGGCGACCCGGGAGGCCGGTTTCGGCCCGGAGGTCAAGCGCCGGGTCATGCTCGGCACGTACGCCCTCTCCTCGGGCTACTACGACGCGTACTACGGTCAGGCGCAGAAGGTTCGCACGCTGATCAGCCGGGACTTCACCACCGCCTTCGACCAGGTCGACGCCCTGATCTCGCCGACGACGCCGTTCGTCGCGTTCCCGGTCGGGGCGCGCACCGCCGACCCGTACCAGATGTACCTGGCCGACCTGTTCACCATTCCGAGCAACCTGTACGGCGGGCCGGGCATCTCGGTGCCCTGTGGCCTCGCCGACGGGCTCCCGGTCGGCCTGCAGGTCATGGCACCGACGATGGCCGACGACCGGATGTACCGGGTCGCGGCCGCGCTGGAGAGCGCCGTCGGCCCGTTCACCCCACCGGCACTGTGAGGCAGGAGCACCGATGACGACGACACTGCCCGCGTACGACGAGGTCGTCGCACGCTACGAGCCGGTGATCGGCCTGGAGACCCACGTCGAGTTGGGCACGAACACCAAGATGTTCTGTGGTTGCCCGACCGACTTCGGTGGGGCGCCGAACACCCGGGTCTGCCCGGTCTGCCTGGGGCTGCCCGGCTCGCTTCCGGTGGCCAACCGGGCGGCCGTGGAGGCGACCATCCGGATCGGGCTCGCATTGAACTGCTCGATCGCGCAGTGGTGCCGGTTCGCCCGGAAGAACTACTACTACCCGGACATGCCGAAGAACTACCAGATCAGCCAGTACGACGAGCCGCTCTGCGTGGACGGCTACCTGGATGTCGAGGTTAACGGCGAACCGGTGCGGATCAGCATCGAACGCGTGCACATGGAGGAGGACACCGGCAAGACCCTGCACGTGGGCGGGGCCACCGGCCGCATCCACGGCGCGACCGAGTCGCTGGTCGACTACAACCGGGCCGGTATCCCGCTGGTCGAGATCGTCACCAAGCCGATCCCCGGCGCCGGCGCGATGGCGCCGGAGGTGGCCCGCGCGTACGTCACCGAGCTGCGCGACGTGCTCCGTTCGCTCGGCGTCTCCGACGTCCGGATGGAGGAGGGGTCGCTGCGCTGCGACGTCAACACCTCCCTCAACCTCCCGGGTGAGCAGTGGGGCACCCGTACCGAGACGAAGAACGTCAACTCGCTGCGGTCGGTGGAGCGCGCGGTGCGCTCGGAGATGATCCGGCAGGCGTCGGTGCTGGCGGCTGGCGGCCGGATCACCCAGGAGACCCGGCACTTCCACGAGGACACCGGGGAGACCACCTCCGGCCGGTCCAAGGAGACCGCGACCGACTACCGGTACTTCCCGGAGCCGGACCTGGTGCCGATCGCGCCGGACCCGACCTGGGTGGCCGAGTTGAAGGCCGCGCTGCCGGAGTTGCCGCGGCTGCACCGGCGTCGGCTCCAGCAGGAGTGGGGCCTGTCCGACCTGGACATGCAGTCGATCCTGAACGCTGGTGCGGTCGAGCTGATCGAGGCGACCATCGCGGCCGGCACCACCCCGACCGCCGCCCGCAAGTGGTGGCTGGGCGAGCTGTCCCGCCGGGCCAACGAGACCGGGGTGGAACTGGCCGACATCGGCGCCACCCCAGCGCAGGTCGCCGAGTTGCAGGGCCTGGTTGACGCCGGCAAGCTCACCGACAAGCTGGCCCGTACGGTGCTGGAGCACGTGGTCGCGGGAGAGGGCTCGCCGGCCAAGATCATGGCCGACCGCAATCTGGAGGTGGTCTCCGACACCGGCGCGCTGACCGCCGCGGTGGACGAGGCGATCGCCGCCAACTCCGCCATCGCCGACAAGGTCCGCGGCGGCAAGGTGGCCGCGGCCGGTGCCCTGGTCGGCGCGGTTATGAAGACCACCCGTGGCCAGGCTGACGCAAAGACCGTGCGTGAGCTGATCCTGGAGCGCCTCGGCGTCCAGGGCTGACGTGCCAGGCAGGCCCTCCGGCTGGTACGGCGGAGGGCCTGACGCCGTGCCCACCCCTCGGAGGGCGCCAACGGCGGCGCCCGGATGGAGTCCCCGTGAACCAGCACGACCTCGATGTCCTCGACGAGATCCAACGCCGGGTGCTGTGGCTCGCCACCCGTATTGTGGACGCGGCTAACCACGACCGGGACACCGGCGACGGGGTGAAGGTCGGCGGGCACCAGGCGTCGAGCGCCTCGCTGGTCACCGCGATGACGGCGCTGTGGTTCGCGCACCTCGACGCCGAGGACCGGGTCGCGGTGAAGCCGCACGCCTCCCCGGTGTTCCACGCCATCCAGTACCTGCTCGGCAACCTGGACCGGTCGTACCTGACCCGGCTGCGTGCCCGGGGCGGCCTTCAGTCGTACCCGTCCCGGACGAAGGACCCGGACGAGGTCGACTTCTCCACCGGCTCGGTGGGGCTGGGCGCGGCGGCGCCACTCTTCGCGGCGGTCACCCGCCGCTACGTGGACGCGCACTTCGGTGCCCGTCCCCGGTCCCGGTTCGTCGCCCTCATCGGCGACGCCGAACTGGACGAGGGCAACATCTGGGAGGCGGTCGCCGACCCGGCCACCGCCGGGCTCGGCAACGTGATGTGGCTGGTCGACTTCAACCGCCAGTCGCTGGATCGCGTTGTTCCGGGCATCCGGATCGACCAGTGGCGGGGCCAGTTCGAGGCCGCGGGCTGGCACGTCGTGGAGGTCAAGTACGGTCGTCGGCTCGCTGCCGCGTACGCCCGTCCGGGCGGGGCGGCGCTGCGGGACTGGATCGACGCGATGCCGAACGAGCAGTACCAGTCGCTCTTCGGCCTCGCCGGGCCGCTGCTGCGCAAGCAGTTCCTCGACGGCGCGCCGGCGGGAATCGCGGAGTTCATCGCCGACATCCCCGACGACGAATTGGGGCCGCTCGTCACCGACCTCGGCGGGCACGACCTGGCGGCGATGCTGGATGCCTACGCCCAGTGTGACGCGGTCACCGACCGGCCCAGCGTGGTCTTCGCGTACACCGTGAAGGGCTGGGGGCTGCCGATGGCCGGCAACCCGCGGAACCACTCGGCACTGCTCACCACGGCGCAGGTGGACGCGTTGCGGGCCGCGCACGGCCTCACCGGGGACACCGAGTGGGACCGGCTCGACCCGGCGTCGGCGGCCGGTGTCCGGGCCGGAGAGCGCCGGGAGGCGCTGTCCCGGGCGCCACGCACGCGGGCGCTGGGCGTGCGCGTCCCGGAGACGACCCGGGTACGCGCGAACAAGCCGCTCTCCACCCAGGAGGTCTTCGGCCGGGTGCTGGTTGACCTGGCCCGTGACCCGCAGGTCGGGCGTTACCTCGTCACCACCGCGCCGGATGTGGCCACCTCGACCAACCTGGCCGGGTTCATCAACCGGTCCGGGGTGTTCGCGCCCACCTCGCAGCGCGCGTGGTCCGAGGACCGGATGCTGCGGTGGACGGAGAGCCCGGCCGGCCAGCACATCGAGCTGGGCATCTCGGAGATGAACCTGTTCCTGCTGCTCGGGCAGCTCGGTCTGGCCTGGGACCACTCCGGGCAGCCGCTGCTACCGGTGGGCACCGTGTACGACCCGTTCGTGCTGCGGGGCCTGGACGCCTTCTTGCACGGCACCTACTCCGGCGCCCGGTTCGTGGTCGCGGGCACTCCCTCGGGAGTCACCCTCGCGCCGGAGGGGGGCGCGCACCAGTCGACGCTCACCGCCAGCGTCGGCCTGGAACTGCCCGGGGTCACCTTCGTCGAGCCCGCCTACGCCACCACCCTGGACTGGCTGCTCTGTGACGCGTTGGGGCAGATCGCCGGGGGAGCGGCACCGACCGCGACCGCCGCGCCCGGAGAGGACGGCGGATACTACTTCCGGCTCAGCACCCGCCCGGTCGACCAGGCTCCGTTCGCGGCGGCCCGGAGCCGGCTCGGCGACGCGGTGCTGCGTCGGCAGGTGCTCGCCGGTGCCTACCGGCTGGTCGACGCCCACCAGGCGTACCCGCAGCTCGCCGATGCCCCGGTCGTGCAGCTCGCCGCCTCTGGCGCGGTCCTGCCTGAGGTTCTGGCCGCCGCAGCCGAGCTGGCCGAGGAGGGGATCGCCGCGCACGTCGTGGACGTCACCAGCCTGGACCGCCTCTACCGGGCCTGGCAGCGGACCCTGCGCCAGGGGGTCCGCACCGCTACCGTGCCGAGCGTTCCGGGCGCGTTGCGGTCGGCGTTCGTCGACCGGGTGCCGGTGGTCACCGTGCACGACGCCGCGTCACACGCGATGGCATGGCTCGGCTCGGCGGTCGGTGCCCCGGCGGTGCCCCTTGGCGTGGACGAGTTCGGTCAGTCCGGCAGCGTCGCCGAGCTGTACGAGCTCCACGACCTGCTGCCGGGCAGCATCGTCAACGCCGCCCTCGCCGCGCTCTCCCTGCGCTGACCCGATCGCTGGCCGCCGGCTTGTCCGGCGGTCAGGTTCAGCGGGTCGGGGTGGGGGTTACCGGGGCCGGTGCTCCAGCCTTCGGGTCCTCCACGAGGTGTCGTTCGAGGTTCACCTGGGCCTGGCCGGTGCCGCCGACGGTGATGTCGTCGTACGCCTGGAGCAGCTTCTCCTCGTCGAAGTAGAGGACGGTCATCGACAGTGGGGTGGGTTCTTCGCCCTCCAACCCGCGCAGCCCGGCGCCGCCGGTCGAACCCTGCACCATCAGCAGGGTGGGGGTCTGGTCCGGCTGCTGGGGCAGCCGGTACACCTCACGGTTGTGGGTGTGCCCGGCGAGTACCAGCGGGGTGGCACCGGAGAGTGGTCCCGCCGACGCGGGATCGTGCACCAGCGCCAGGTCCACCGGCCGGGGTGCGCTACGGGCGGTGGCTGCCAGCTGGTCGCCGGAGTCGATGAGCTGGTCGGCGGTCTCCCCGGTCAGGCCACTGCCCGCCGGTGAGGTGCTCTTGTCGGGCGTGAAGCGCGGGTCCCCGATGCCGGCGATGGTCAGCCCGGCGACGACGGTGGTCGTGTTGTCCAACACGATGGCGTTGCGCTGCTGGGCCACCGCCGCCGTCGTACCCCCCGAGTCGTGGTTGCCGCGGATGTAGACGTAGGGCGTGCGGAGGAGTCCGATCGAGGCGACGTAGTTCGCCTCCGGCTCGCTGCCCCAGTCGGTGATGTCGCCGGTGTCGACCACGACGTCGATGCCGAACTGATTCACCACGGTTTGGATGACCGGCCAGGCAGCTGGGTTCAGGTGCAGATCGGAGATGTGCAACACCCGCGTGGTGCCGGGCTGCGGCTCGAACACCGGCAGCTCCGAGACGGTGGAGTAGAGCTGGCTGACGTTGCCGACCAGGCGCTGGAGTTGTTCGGCGTAGCGGGTGTAGTCGTTGGCGATCCGGCGGGCGTCGCCGACGAGCGCCGGCGCGTTGACCAGGAGCCCCTCGTAGCGGGGCTCTTCGATCGCCTGCGGTCGGAGGGTAGCCGCCGCGGTGCCCAGGCTGCCGGTGGTGATCACGAGCGCGAGCGCACCCGCCCAAGCGGTGCGGCGGGTGTCGCGGAACACCAGGAAAGCCAGCAGCAGGGTGACCAGCACCGTGGCGGCGACGGTACGGACACCGAGGCGCAGAATGCCCTCGCGGACGTCATCCACGACGGTCTGGCTCGCCCGGTTGAGGCTCTCCGGGTCGTGCAGCAGCGCCTCGGTGCGGTCCTGGTCGAGGGCGCCGAACTGCACGGTCAGTTGGGTTGGGCCGTCGTGGCTGTCGAGCAGGAGCGCGCCGAGCGGCGGTATGTCGATGGTGGTGCCGCCGTGCAGCGTCGGGGTCACCGTCAGGTCTGCCTGAAACGGCCCGACCTCGGTGCTGACCCGGCCTCCGGCCAGTGTGCCGATCAACACCCCGGCCAGGGTTACCGCGAGTACGGCCAGGGTTATCCCGACGGCTCGCAGCGCCCGCCAGCGGGTCGCATGGCCGTCGGTCGACCGGTGCCGCAGCCGGAACCGCCGACTCCAGCCCGTCTCCGGCGGCTGGCCGCCTCGGCTGTCCTGCTGCTCGTTCTCCTGACCGTCCATGCTGAAATTCTGACTCGCCTGGTCGAACGGCTCGGGAAAATCTGGGCCGGGTGTCGCGCGCTGTCGGCCCTATCACACCTCGTGGTCAGCTTCGTCCGGCTTCGCCGTCAGCGAACACCAGGCGCAGGAGACGATCGTCGTCCGCCATCGGAGCTCCGCGCCTGTCGTGGTTCGAGGTGCCCACCCAGAGTGAGCCGTCCGGTGCCGCGGCTACTGCCCGCAACCGCCCGTACTGGTTGGTGAGCAGGTCGCGCGGCTGGCCGAGCGTTCCGGTGTCGGTCAACTCGACCAGCCAGAGCCGCTGTCCGCGCAGGCAGGCCGTGGCGAGGAGACGCTCGGTCCGGGCCAGTCCGGAACAGGAGGCCTCCGCCGGCGGCCACCAGACGATCGGGTTGACGTATCGGCTGTCGTCGGAGCGGCCCTCGACCTCCGGCCACCCGTAGTTGCCGCCCCGCTTGATCTCGTTGATCTCGTCCCAGGTGTTTTGGCCGAATTCGACGGCGTACATCCGACCGTCGGCGGCCCAGGTGAAGCCCTGCACGTTCCGGTGCCCCAGCGACCAGACGGGCGAGTCGGGG
This sequence comes from Salinispora fenicalii, assembly GCF_000514815.1. Classification (GTDB taxonomy): domain Bacteria; phylum Actinomycetota; class Actinomycetes; order Mycobacteriales; family Micromonosporaceae; genus Micromonospora; species Micromonospora fenicalii. The sequence goes on along the minus strand of NZ_AZWQ01000008.1, from coordinate 125,956 downwards.
AAGGGGTTGTCCGGTGCCGGCTCGCCGTCGGTGGTGATCCGCAAGATCTTCCCGCCGAGTCGGTTGCCATCCTGCGCCTGCTCCCGGTCGCCGGCGTCGCCGGTGCTGGCGTAGAGCTGCCCGTCCGGGCCGAAGGCGAGGCCCCCACCGTTGTGGGTGCGAGCCTTCGGGATGCCGGTCAGGATCGGGCGCGGCGGCTCGCCGAGGGTGAGCCGGGCGATCCGATTGTCCTGTTCGGCGGTGTAGTAGACGAAGATCGTCTGATCCTGCTGGTAGTCCGGGGAGACGGCGATCCCCATCAGCCCGCCCTCGCCACCCGCCGTCACCTCGGCGAGGGTCTGGACCACGGTCACCCGCAGCCCATCGGGGTCGGACTCGGGCCCGACCTGGAGAATCCGGCCGGCGTCCCGCTCGGTTATCAGCGCGCCCCCGTCCGGCAGGAAGGCGATGCCCCACGGGACGCGTAGACCCTTCGCCAGCACGGTGGCGACCACCTCCGGCCCGGTGCTCCCCAGGTCGGTGCTGGTCGGCGTGGGGAAGGTGGGGGGTTCACCGGCCGGGTCGGGCGCGGGCTCGCCGAAGCTGCAACCGGTGGCAACCAGCAGCGCCGCGCAGGACGCCGCGAGGGCGGCCCGAAAACGGTGGGTGCGCGGGTGTGCGGGTCGGGCGCTCACCCGGAACAGGGTAGCGGCCGGTGAACCGGGTGCGGGCCCCGGAACGGGGCCGGCCGGGTGCGGGCCCGAAAGGACGCGGAGCGGGTGCGGGCCCGAGAGGACGCGGGCCGGTGCCTGCCCCCGGAACGGCGCGGCTCGGGCCGAGGCCCTATCGTCGGCGGGTGTGAAGGTGTGGATCCCCCATGAGCACGGCACATCCCTCCTTGGTGACCTGCCGGCGGGTGTAACGGTGGAGGTGGCAGAGCCGGACCGGCTTCCGTCCCCGGTGACCGACGTCCGGTTCTGGGTGCCGCCGTTCCTGGCCGAGGCGGAGACCACCGACCTGTTGCGGGAGCTGCCGGACTTGGCGGTGGTGCAACTCCTGACCGCCGGCGCGGACGCGTGGGTCGGCCGGATGCCACCGGGCGTGACGCTCTGTGATGCGCGAGGAGTGCATGACCAGGCCACCTCGGAGTGGGTCGTCACCGCGATCTTGGCGTACCTACGGTCCTTCCCCGCGCTCGTTCGGGCGCAGGACCGTCGGGAGTGGGCGTACCGCGAGGTGGCGCCCACCGAAGAACTGGCCGGCAAGCGGGTGCTGATCGTCGGCGCCGGCTCGATCGGCACGGCGCTTCAGGCGCGCCTCACCCCGTTCGAGGTGGACCTCACCCTGGTAGCCCGAACCGCGCGACCCGGCGTGCACGCCGTCGCGGAGCTGCCCCGGTTACTACCGGAGGCGGATGTGGTGGTGCTGCTGGTGCCGTTGACCGACCAGACCCGGGGGCTGGTTGACGAGGCGTTCCTGGCGGCGATGCGCGACGGCGCACTGCTGGTCAACGCGGCGCGGGGGCCGGTGGCGCAGACCGAAGCACTCGTCGCCGAGCTGGGCACCGGCCGGATCTCGGCGGTGCTGGACGTCACCGACCCCGAACCGCTGCCTACCGACAACCCGTTGTGGGCGATGCCGAACGTGCTGCTCACCCCGCATGTGGCTGGCTCGGTGCAGGGCCTGCTTACGCGGGCGTACCAGCTGGTGGGTGATCAGATCCGCCGCTTCGCCGCGGGCGAGCCGCCGACCAACGTGGTGGTGGAGGGCTACTGAGTCGCTTCGCCGTTGATGCCGGGCTGGGGCCGGTCGGCGACCGCGATGAGCCGGGGCAGGTCATCGTGGCGGACGGCGGGCAGCGGGACCGCCCGGCCGTCGGTGAGCCGGGCGACCGCTCGGCCGTCCGGGCCCGCGCCCAGCTCGACGATCTGGTCCCAGCGGATTCGGTACTGCCCGGCGAGCGCCTGTAGGCGCAGCCCCTGGGCGTTGGCGTCGGTGCCGGACCGCCAGGCCCACCCACCGAGGGCGAGCGGCACGAGGAGCAACGGCAACAGGTACCACCGGGCGGCGGCCAGGGGCAGTGCGCCGAGGAAGGCGACCACCGCGGCGACCAGCAGGGCCTGGTTGTGCCGGAACCGGAGAGTGTCGGAGCTGCTCACCCGCTGATAATCCCATCTGCTCGGAAGCGGTGTCGGGACGGGGCGGCGCCGGGCGCCGCAGGTGGCGACTCCGGCGGTCCGGAATCACGGTCGAGGGGGTTCGCCCCGCGCCCATCGGCGCGGGGCGAACCCCCTTCCAACTACTCAGAGTGCCCGGTCAGGCCGGGCAGCCGGGAACCGCGACGCAGTTGTTGGGCCGGTTCTTGATGACGACGGTGCCGGTGGCGGTGTTCAGGTTCACCGTTCCGTTGTCGTTGAAGATGCCGCCGCCATCGATGGTGGCGAGGTTCTTCACCACCTGGGTGTTGAAGAGGGTGGTGACGCCGTCGACGTTGTAGATGCCGCCCCCCAGGGTGGCCTGGTTGTCGACAACCTTGCTGTCGCGCAGCACCAGTTGGCCCGTGTTGTAGATGCCGCCGCCGGAGTCTGCGGCGGCGGTGTTGCCCTTGATGAGGCTCTTCTCGGTGACCACGATGCCGTTGGCGTCGATGACCAGCCCACCACCGACCCCGGCCGACGAGGTGTTCTTGGTGATCTCGACCTTTCGCAGGGTGAGTTGCGCGCTGACCAGCAGTCCGCCGTACTGGAGCGCGGTGTTTCCGGTGACTTTGGTGTCGGAGATCGTGTTGGAAGCCTGGCTGAGCAGCAAGCCTCCGGCCGCACTGCTTGCGTGGTTGTTGGCGATCACGCTCTTCGTCACGTTCACCGCGCCAGTGGCGCCGAGACCTGCAATGCCCCCGGCGATGCCAGCGGTGTTCGCTTTCACCTGCGACGTGGTGACGGTGAGGAGGCCAATGGCATTGCCGATGCCGCCGCCGGAAGTGCCGGCGGTGTTGTGGCTGACGGTGGAGTGCTTGACGGTCGTGGTGCCGAAGTTGGCGATGCCGCCTCCTGCGGTGGCGGCGATGTTGCGGGTGATGGTGCTGTGGTTGGTGGTGAGGGTGCCGCCGAGGTTGACGAGGATGCCGCCGCCCTCGTCCGGGGTGCTTCCGCCGGTGATCTTCAGTTTGTTGAGGGTGAGGTCGCCGCCGACGTTGACGGTGAGGATGCGGAACTCGTCGACGGCGGCGGCGCGTTCGATGGTGGTGTGTTTGCCGCCGTTGAGGGTGATGGGGGTGGTGATGGCGGGCAGGCCGGCGCCGTCGATGTCGGCGGTGAGGAGGTAGGTGCAGTCTTTGGCGAGGTTGAGGGTGGCGCCGCCGCGGGCGTTGGCCAGGGTGATCGCGGCGATGAGCGCGTCGGCGTCACAGGGCACGGGGGTGCCCGGCGGCTTCTTCTCCTTCTTGCCCTTGCCCTTGCCCTTGCCTTTGCCCTTGCCGTTGTCTTTGTTCTGGTCGTCGTGTTTGCCCTGGTCGCCGCTGCGGTTGTCGCGGTCTTTGCCGGGCTGGTGGGGTTTGTCGGTGCGGTTGTCGGTGGTGAGGGCGCGTCCGATGGCGTCGGCGGCCGGGGTGGCGGCGACGCCGACGGCGGTGAGGGCGAGGCCGGTCACGCCGGCGAGTCCGACGGCCCACCAGCGCCGCGGTGACCTCGCCCGGTGTCCGCCGGGGCGGTCCGGTTNGGGTTCGTGGGTGTGGTCCTGCTGGTTCATCGCGGTGTCGGTGTCCTTCCCCCGTGCGTGGCGAGGAGGCACCAGCCCCGGGGGCAGACCGGGGTGGTGTCGTCCTCGGCTACCGGGTAGGCGGTAGCAGCCACCCGCACGCTAAACCGACACAAAGCTCAGAAGAACACGAACACGAAGAATATGACTAAATCAGACATCACCTAATGAGGTGCCGCTGGACACCGGGACTCGTAGCGTGTCCCCCAGGTTCGGTCGATGGAGGCGGCCGCGGATGCGTTCCGCGTCCGCGGGGCCGGCAACGGCGACCGGGCGCCGTCCGTTCAGTCGGGGACGCGGCGGTAGGCGCCGTCGCTGGCCGAGGTGGTCATGGCGGCGTACGCGCGCAGCGCCGCGGAGACGGGGCGCTGCCGCTCCGCCGGCGTGTACGGGCGGTCTCGCTTCTCTTGCGCGACCCGGCGGGCATCCAACACCTCGGGCGGTACGGCCAACTCGATGGCCCGGTTCGGGATGTCGATGACGATCTCGTCGCCCGGTTCGACCAGGGCGATCAGCCCACCGGCAGCGGCCTCCGGCGAGACGTGGCCGACCGACAACCCGGAGGTGCCACCGGAGAACCGGCCGTCGGTGAGCAGCGCGCAGGCCCGTCCCAGCCCCCGGCCCTTGAGGAACGAGGTGGGGTAGAGCATCTCCTGCATCCCTGGCCCGCCCCGGGGGCCCTCGTAGCGGATCACCACCACGTCCCCCGCGACCACCTCCTTGGCCAGGATGGCGGCGACCGCGTCGTCCTGGGACTCGTAGACCTTGGCCGGGCCGCGGAAGGTCAGGCACTCCTCGGGCACGCCGGCGGTCTTCACCACGCAGCCCTCCGGCGCCAGGTTGCCGTGCAGGATGGCCAGCCCCCCGTCCGCGGTGTACGCGTGGGCCCGGTCCCGGACACAGCCCCCAACGGCATCGGTGTCCAGGGCGGACCAGCGGTTGGTGGTGGAGAACGGCTCGACGGTGCGGACCCCGCCCGGGGCGGCATGGAACAGCTCGACCGCCTTCGGCGTCGCGGTGCCGCCACGAATGTCCCAGTCGGCGAGCCAGCGCTCCAGCGAAGGGGAGTGCACCGCGTGGACCTCCTGGTGGAGCAGGCCGGCCCGGTTCAGTTCACCGAGGATGGCCGGGATGCCGCCGGCCCGGTGGACGTCTTCCATGTGGTACTGGGGGGAGTTCGGTGCGACCTTCGCCAGGCAGGGCACCCGCCGGGAGATGGCGTCGATGTCCGCCACCCCGAAGTCCAGCTCGGCCTCGCGGGCGGCGGCGAGCAGGTGCAGGATGGTGTTCGTCGAACCGCCCATCGCCACGTCGAGGGCGACCGCGTTGTCGAAGGCGGCGCGGTTGGCGACCGCGCGGGGCAGCACCGTGGCGTCGTCCCCGTCGTACCAGCGCTTGGCGATCTCGACGACGGTCCGGCCGGCCTCGACGAAGAGCGACCGGCGGGCGGCGTGGGTCGCCAGCGTTGACCCGTTGCCGGGCAGGGCCAGGCCGATCGCCTCGGTGAGGCAGTTCATCGAGTTGGCGGTGAACATGCCGGAGCAGGAGCCGCAGGTGGGGCAGGCCGAGCGTTCGATCTCGCCGAGCTGGTCGTCGGTGACCGCCTCGTTGGACGCAGCGATCATCGCGTCAATCAGGTCGATCTTCGAGTGCACGACCCCCTCGATCGCGACGGTCTTGCCAGCCTCCATCGGGCCACCGGAGACGAAGACAGTCGGGATGTTCAGCCGCAGCGCGGCCAGCAGCATCCCAGGGGTGATTTTGTCGCAGTTGGAGATGCAGACCAGGGCGTCGGCGCAGTGAGCGTTGACCATGTACTCAACGGCGTCGGCGATCAGCTCCCGGCTGGGCAGCGAGTAGAGCATGCCGCCGTGGCCCATCGCGATGCCGTCGTCCACGGCGATGGTGTTGAACTCCCGGCCGACCCCGCCGGACTCGGCTACCGCTTCGGCCACCAGGCCACCGAGGTCCTTGAGGTGGACATGCCCCGGAACGAACTGGGTGAAGCTGTTGGCGATGGCGACGATCGGCTTGCCGAAGTCGTCGTCGGTCATTCCGGTGGCGCGCCACAGGGCTCGGGCACCGGCCATCGTCCGACCGTGGGTGGAGGTCCTCGACCGCAGCTCAGGCATGCGTACCAGTTTGGCACCGTCGTCGGGGCGACCGGAGCCCGCGCAGGACGTGTCCCAACAGATGCACACCCGGCCCCCCACTCCGGGCGTTCATCCGGCAGAGTTGGGCTGTGTTGTTACCCCCGGGTCGGTTTCGCAGCGCGGTGCGGAGCGGGCTCACCCGCCGGCCGGCCGCCATCCCGGCGGTGGGCGGTGCCCGCCGGGTGTCGGCGCGTCGGCCCGCAGCGTTCCTCCTCGTCGCCGTGGCCGCCGTCATCGGTCTGGTGGCCGTCGTGGCCGGCGTGGTGGTGCTGCTGACCGCTGCCCGGCAGCCAGAGCCGGTCCCTTCGGTCGGCTGGGCCGAGGTGGTCTCCCTGGCCACCGCGACCAGCGGGCTGCTCTTCGGGGCCGGGCTGCTCCGCCTACCCGGCATGGCCCCCACCGTCGGGGTAGCCACCCGACTTTCGCTGGACGGGCTGATCATCGCCACCGCGCTCTGGTTCGTGGGTTGGGTGCTCCTCACCGAGCCGACCCGCCTGCTCGGATCCGCCCCGACGGGCGGTGCGCCGATCCTGCTCGCCACTGTTAGCGCGGCGCTGATCGTGGGCCTGGCCATCGTCGTGGTGTTCCGGGTCTCGTCGCCGCGGCGCCGGCTCGCCGCGCTCGGCGCCGGTTCCGCCGCGACGACCGTCGGTGGGCTCGGTGTCGCCACCGGGCTACTCCAGGCGCAGACGGGGTTGGCACTCAGCGGAGCGACAGTGGCCGTCGGCGGCCTGCTGACCGTCGCGTTGGTGCTTCATGGGTTCGACCGCCCCTGTAAGTCGGACATCGATCCAACCCGGCGTGAGGGTGAGCACGCCGTCCTGCCGATCCTGGTGATGGCGGGCGCGGCGGCGTACCACTTCCTCCAGGATGGCCGCTTCGACCCGTGCGGCGTGGCCGCCATCAGTGTCGAGGGCTTCGTCCTGGTTGCCCGGCAGTCCCTGACCCTGCACGACGTCCGCCGGTACGCGCGCCGGCTGGTCGAGGGGGAGGCGCACTTCCGGGAGTTGGCACACACCGATGCCCTGACCGGCCTGGCGAACCGGCGGGGACTGCTGCGGGCCCTGCACCGCTGCGCGGAGCGGGGCGACCCGTGCGTCCTGTTCCTGCTCGACCTCGATGGCTTCAAGAACGTCAACGATGTGCGCGGTCACGACGCCGGGGACGCTGTCCTGGCTGAGGTTGGCCGGCGGCTCCGCCACTCCGTGAGCTCCTGCGATCTGGCGGCCCGGCTCGGCGGGGACGAGTTCGCTGTCCTGTTGCCCGGCTCGCCCGCCACCGTCGACCAGGTGGGGGACCGACTCCTTGGGGCGTTGGGAGCCGCGTACGAACTGCCCGAGGGGCCAGTCTTTCTCTCGGCGAGCATCGGCATCGCTGGTTGGGCCCGTCAGCCCGATGTCGAGCTGCTGCTGCGCCACGCCGACCTGGCCCTGCGCTACGCCAAGCAGTGCGGCAAGAACCGGATCGAGCGGTACGACGTCGCCTACGACCAGTTGCTGAGCCGGCGGGCCACGCTGGAGCACGAGCTGCGGGGGGCGATTGAGCGCGACGAGCTGCGGCTGGTGTTCCAACCGGTGGCGTCGCTGCCGTCGGTGCGCCCGGTCGGCGCCGAGGCCCTGCTCCGGTGGCGCCATCCGGAGCTGGGCGCGGTCCGCCCGGATGAGTTCATCCCACTCGCCGAGGAGTGCGGCATGATCGCCAAGCTGGGGGCGTGGGTGCTGGACCAGGCCTGTCACCAGCTCTCCCGTTGGCTCGCCGACGGGCACGATGTATGGGTATCGGTCAACGTCTCGCCTCGAGAACTGCATGCCCCGGCCTACGTTGGTCAGGTCGCCGACGCGCTGCGCGTACATCGGGTTCCGCCGCAGCGCCTGGTGCTGGAGGTCACCGAGCATGCCGTCGCCACCGACCTGGACGAGCTGATCCGACGGTTGACCGCGCTGCGCCGGATCGGGGTTCGGGTCGCGTTGGACGATTTCGGCGCCGGCTACTCCTCCCTCGGCCAGCTTCGTCGGCTTCCGCTCGACATTCTCAAGATTGATCACAGTCTCGTCGCTGAGCACGAGCCGGTTCGTCCGGTGGACGCCGACGGTCCGGCGTTCGCCCCGATGGTCGACATTGTCATGCGCTTGGGGCATCAGTTGGGCCTTGGGGTTATTGCCGAGGGTGTTACGACTCCAACCGAGTTGGCCGAAGTGGTCGCCGCGGGCTGTCACTTCGGTCAGGGTGCCCTCCTCGGCTGGGGGGTGCCGGCCGAGCACCTGGAGGCGATGTTGGAGGCCGCCACCTCGTCGAACTCCCCGCCGGTCACCATGTCGGTCCCGCCTGTGCTGGCCTCCGGTCCGCCGCCGCCCCGGCGGCTGCCGACCCTGCCCGTGCCCGGGCCGCCGGTGTCGGAGTAGCCCAGGTCGAACCGGGTTGGATCGGGACCGGGTCGGAGTCGGACCGGGTTGGAGTCAGACCGGGTCGGATCGGGTCGGTAGCGCCGACTGTCTCGGGCGGGAACTTTTCGGCAGATCCGTTAACCAAAATGTGGGACTAGTTGACTCATTGCTTGAGATCCGTCATGCTGGTTCCCATGTCGTCGTACCGGTCGCTGCGAGTACTTACCTGAGCGCACTCTCCCACTGAGAGTGCGCTGGCCCCGTGCATCCCGCACGCGGGCTTTTTTGTTGCCGTCAGATCCGCCGGCGTTCCACCGCAGAACCCACCGCACCCTCCAGCCGAAGGCCTGAACCGCCATGACGAGACCCACACCCGAGACCCTCGCCAATTCCGCCCGGCGGGCCCGCCCGGCCGCCGAGCCGCCCCGCGACGTTGACCGGCCCCGCCCGACGGCCACCCCGACCGTCCCGGCGGTACGCACCCCTTTCCCCGCCCCCGCCCAGGTCTCCGGTGCCGGCTCCCTCGTGCGCTCCCTCGAAGCGCTCGGCGTCGAGGTCATCTTCGGCATTCCCGGCGGGTCGATCCTGCCGGCGTACGACCCGTTGTACGACTCCACGGTCCGGCACATCCTGGTCCGGCACGAGCAGGGCGCCGGACACGCGGCCACCGGGTACGCGCAGGCGACCGGGCGGGTCGGCGTCTGCATCGCCACCTCCGGGCCCGGTGCGACCAACCTGGTGACGCCGATCGCCGACGCGAACATGGATTCGGTGCCACTGGTGGCGATCACCGGCCAGGTCGCCCGGCCGTCGATCGGGACGGACGCCTTCCAAGAGGCGGATATCCAGGGCATCACGCTGCCGATCACCAAGCACAATTTCCTGGTCCAGAGCGCCGAAGAGCTGCCCCGGGTGCTCGCCGAGGCGTTCCACCTCGCCGCGACCGGTCGGCCCGGCCCCGTTCTGGTGGACATCCCCAAGGACGTCCTTCAGGCGTCAACCGTCTTCGCCTGGCCGCCGACGCTCGACCTCCCCGGCTACCGGCCGACGCTGCACCCGCACGGAAAGCAGATCCGGGAGGCGGCCCGGTTGATGGCCATCGCCCGCCGGCCGGTGCTCTACGTCGGCGGCGGGGTGCTCAAGGCCGGCGCGACCGACGGGCTGCGTCGGCTCGCCGAGCTGACCGGGATTCCGGTGGTCACCACCCTGATGGCGCGCGGGGCGTTCCCCGACTCACACCCGCAGCACCTGGGCATGACCGGCATGCATGGGACGGTCGCAGCGGTCTACGGTCTGCAGAAGGCGGATCTGATCATCGCGCTGGGGGCGAGGTTCGACGACCGGGTGACCGGCCGGTTGGACTCTTTCGCTCCCGACGCGTCCGTGGTGCACGCCGACATCGACCCGGCCGAGATCGGTAAGAACCGGCACGCGGACGTGCCGATCGTGGGAGATGCCCGGCATGTCATCGACGAACTGGTCGGTGCGGTCACCATCGAGCAGTCGGCCGGTCACCGGCCCGACCTCGACGACTGGTGGTCCCAGCTGCAGGACCTGCGCAAGCGTTACCCACTGGGCTATGACGAGCCGGCCGACGGCACGCTCTCCCCGCAGTACGTGCTCAGCCGGCTCGGCAAGATCGTCGGCCCGGAGGCGGTGTACGTGGCGGGCGTGGGTCAGCACCAGATGTGGGCTTCCCAGTTCATCTCGTACGAGAAGCCACGTACCTGGTTGAACTCCGGCGGCCTCGGCACTATGGGGTACGCGGTGCCGGCGGCGATGGGTGCCAAGGTGGGCCGGCCGGAGACGGTGGTTTGGGGGATCGACGGCGACGGCTGCTTCCAAATGACCAGCCAGGAGCTGGCGACTTGTGCGCTGGAGGGCATCCCGGTCAAGATCGCTGTGATCAACAACGGCAATCTCGGCATGGTGCGGCAGTGGCAGACCCTCTTCTACGGCGAGCGGTACTCCAACACGGAACTCGGTACCCACAAGCATCGGATTCCGGATTTCGTCAAGCTCGCCGAGGCGCTCGGCTGTGTTGGGCTGCGCTGTGAGACAGCGAAGGACGTTGACCGGACGATCGAGGCCGCGATGTCTATCAACGACGCCCCGGTGGTCATCGACTTCGTGGTCGGCAAGGACGCGATGGTGTGGCCGATGGTCGCCGCCGGCACCAGCAATGACGAGATCATGTTTGCCCGCGGTGTCCGGCCGGTCTTCGACGAGGACGAGGCGTAGTTATGGCCAACCACACCGGGCGCCGTCGGGGTCGGGAGAATCAGACGAGGAAGGCACCACTGTGACCATGCACACGCTCTCCGTGCTCGTGGAGAACAAGCCCGGGGTCCTGGCCCGGGTGTCCGGGCTCTTCTCCCGGCGCGGCTTCAACATTGGCAGCCTGGCTGTCGGGGAGACCGAGAACCCGGACGTCTCCCGGATCACCATCGTGGTCAACGCCGAGTCCTCTCCGCTGGAGCAGGTCACCAAGCAGCTCAACAAGTTGGTGAACGTCATCAAGATTGTTGAGCTGGATCCCCAGGTGTCGGTGGCCCGGGAACTGCTGCTGGTGAAGGTCCGCGCGGACCGCAGCGCCCGGGGTCAGGTGCTGGAGACGGTGAACCTGTTCCGAGCCCGGGTCGTTGACGTCGCCCCGGACACGCTGACCGTCGAAGCGACCGGCACGCCGGACAAGCTGGCCGCCCTGCTCCGGGACCTTGAGGTCTTCGGCATCAAGGAGATGGTGCAGTCCGGCACGGTCGCCATCGGCCGTGGGTCCCGCTCCATTACCGCCAGCCCGGCGCTCCGGGCCGCCTGATCCCTACCCCACCAGATCTCCGATCGGCCGCCGGGCGCGGCCATATGAAAGGGAAGTCCATGAGCGTTGAGGTGTTTTACGACGACGACGCCGACCTGGGTCTGATTCAGGGTCGCACGGTCGCTGTGATCGGGTACGGCAGCCAGGGCCACGCCCACGCGCTGTCGCTGCGCGACTCCGGCGTTTCGGTGGTGATCGGTCTGCCCGCCGGGTCGAAGAGCCGGCCGAAGGCCGAGGACCAGGGACTACGGGTGCAGACCCCGGCCGAGGCGGCGGCCGAGGCGGACATCATCATGATCCTCGCGCCGGACACGGCCCAGCGTGCCCTTTACACCGATTCGATCGCGCCGCACCTCACCGCCGGCAAGGCGCTCTTGTTCGGGCACGGGTTCAACATCCGGTACGGGCTGATCACGCCGCCGGCCGATGTGGACGTCGCGATGATCGCCCCGAAGGGCCCCGGCCACCTGGTCCGCCGGCAGTATGTCGATGGCAAGGGCGTGCCTTGCCTGGTCGCCGTCGAGCAGGACGCCAGCGGCAGCGCGTTCGGCCTGGCCCTGGCGTACGCCAAGGCCATCGGTGGCACTCGGGCCGGCGCGATCAAGACCACCTTCACCGAGGAGACCGAGACTGACCTCTTCGGCGAGCAGGCGGTGCTCTGCGGCGGTGCGGCGGCGCTGGTGCAGACCGGCTTCGAGGTGCTTACCGAGGCCGGCTACGCCCCCGAGGTGGCCTACTTCGAGTGCCTGCACGAGCTGAAGCTCATCGTTGACCTCATGTATGAGGGCGGCATCGCCCGGATGCGGTACAGCATCTCGGACACGGCCGAGTACGGCGACCTCTCCCGTGGCCCCCGCGTCATCGACTCCCAGGTCAAGGAGCGGATGCGCGCGATCCTGGGCGAGATTCAGTCTGGTGAGTTCGCCCGGGAGTGGGTTGCCGAGGACGAGGCCGGTCGCCCCAACTTCGCCAAGTGGCGGGCGGAGGGCGCGGCGCATCCGATCGAGGAGACCGGCGGCAAGCTGCGCGCCATGATGAGCTGGGTCGACCGGCCGATCACCGAGACCGCCTGATCCAGCAGCTCCCGGGCGCCCTGGTGCGAGGGCTTCCCGGCACCGCAGACGCCCGTGGCCTGACGCTCTCCCTCCCCGGCGTTGGGCCACGGGCGTCTGGCTGCGCTCCGGCACCGACGAGCAGGCGCGCGGCCAGCCGGTACGGGCGGTCGCTGTGAGGGCACTCACCCTGACCGCCGAAGCGCCGGCCCCGAGTGGCCGCCTACGATCCCTGTTAGGTGTCCGCAGCCGGCACCTGACGGCCATGGCCGGACTGCCGGCGGAGTGCAGTGCTGCCTCCGCCGCCCGGCCGACCGCTATAGACGACACTTAGAGGACCAATGAATCCTGTCGTACTGATCGCCGAAGAACTCGCCCCCGCCGCCATCGAGGTGCTCGCCCACGACTTCGACGTCCGACACGTGGATGGCACCGACCGTCCGGCCCTACTCTCGGCGCTCTCCGAGGCTGACGCTGTCATCGTCCGCAGTGCGACCCGAATCGACGCCGAGGCGATCGCCGCGGCACCACGGCTCAAGGTGGTCGCCCGAGCGGGTGTCGGCCTGGACAACGTCGAGGTGCCGGCGGCCACCACTCGCGGCGTCATGGTCGTCAACGCCCCCACCTCCAACATCGTCTCCGCGGCCGAGCAGGCGGTTGCCCTCCTGCTCGCGGTCGCGCGGAACACCGCCAGCGCCAGCGCGGCGCTGAAGGTGGGGGAGTGGAAGCGGTCGAAGTACACCGGGGTGGAGGTGCAGGGCAAGACCGTCGGGGTGGTTGGCCTCGGGCGCATTGGTGTCCTCTTCGCGCAGCGGATCGCGGCCTTCGGCACTCGGCTGATCGCCTACGACCCCTACATCCAGCCGGCGCGGGCGGCGCAGCTCGGCGTCCGCCTCGTCGGTCTGGAGGAGCTGCTGCGTCAGAGCGACTTCATCTCCATCCACCTGCCGAAGACGTCGGAGACGGTGGGTCTGATCGGGGAGAAGGAGCTGGCGATCGTCAAGCCCGGGGTGCGGATCGTCAATGCCGCCCGGGGTGGCCTCGTGGACGAGCAGGCCCTCGCGGATGCCATCGCCGAGGGGCGGGTCGCCGGGGCCGGCGTTGACGTGTACGCCAAGGAGCCTTGCACTTCATCACCACTGTTCGCCTTCGACAACGTGGTGGCGACCCCGCACCTGGGTGCCTCCACGCACGAGGCGCAGGACAAGGCGGGCCTCGCCGTGGCCCGCAGCGTGAAGCTGGCGTTGCAGGGTGAGTTCGTGCCGGACGCGGTAAACGTGCAGACCGGTGGCGTGGTCGCCGAGGACGTCCGGCCGCTGCTGCCGCTGGCCGAGAAGCTTGGCCGGGCCTTCACCGCGGTGGCCGGTGGGATCGCCGCGAGCGTGACTGTTGACGTGCGCGGCGAGGTGGTCAGCAACGATGTTTCGGTGCTCAAGCTCGCCGCGACCAAGGGGCTGTTCAGCTCGGTGGTGGAGGAGCAGGTCACCTACGTCAACGCCCCGCATCTGGCGGCTGAGCGGGGGGTCGAGGTGTCGCTGGTCACCAGGCCCGAGACGGCCGACGACGCGCTGCTGGTCACCATCCGTGGCGCCCTACCGGACGGCCGGACGGTGAGCGTCTCCGGTACCAGCGTCACCGGCGCCCGGGACGTCAACAAGCTGACCGAGGTGGATGGCTTCGACGTGGAGATCGGGGCGGAGGGCATCTTGGCCTTTCTCCGCTACGCCGATCGGCCCGGTGTTGTCGGCGCGGTCGGCACCCTGCTCGGCGAGGCCGGCGTCAATATCGCCGCGATGCAGGTGGCCCGTCGGGAGGCCGGTGGGGAGACGCTGATGACCCTCACCGTTGACCAGGCGCTCGGAGCCGATCTTCTCACCGCGGTCGCCGATTCGGTCGGTGCGACCTCGGCCAGCACTGCCGACCTGCGGGAGGAGTGATCGCCGGCCACGGAGGGCCCGCCGGTGGGCCCTCCGTGGCCGTAGGCGGTCCCGGGCACGGGCTGCGCGTTGGTCTGGTTGCGGGGGCGGTCAGCCGTCGGTGTGGTGGGACGGTGGATAGACCGAGCCGTCCTGGACGTCGAAGAGCATCAGCCGGTGTTCGCCGGCCAGCCGTTCGATGTCCAGCAGCACCTGGTCCGCGCAGGTCGGATGCAGCTTCAGCTCGACGTGGTCGCCAGCGGTGTGTAGCGGCGTCGTCGCCCAGGGGGTGTCCGCCCCGCCCGGCTGCTCTGGGTATGCGGCGGTGATCGCCCGATAGAATCCGACCACCCGCTGGTCGGGCTGGCGATCGGTGTGCTGGCCTGCTCGGCACCGCCGCACGGCTGTTCGTACGTCCTCGGCCGTTGCCCCGGGTGCCAGGGCCCACACGCTTAGATCGAAACTCACGGCGGACAGCGTGCCATTTGCCGTTCGCCATGTCGAAGTCGCCCTACCCCCCAACCAGCCCATACTCCTGACAGGAGGGTCTGCAGTGGATCCTCTTGCGTGGAGTTGTGTCAATTCGCTAGCGTACCGATGCGGTTACTGGCTGAGTCCGTGATGCGGGCCCGTCTTCGGGTGACGAGGTTGGCGTCCGGCCCTGGCTGGTCCGCACCCCTCGGGTGNGCGAGCCACGCGCAATCGTCGCTGACCGGCCCTCACGGTAGTTGCCGAAACCGTGGGGGCCGATCGTGACCCCCGGCGGGGCGGGCATGGGTGCCGCCATGGGCCGCCATCAGCGGCGGTGGGCGTGCAGGACTCGATAGTCCGTTCCACTGTGGAACCAGCTCAGCCCGGCCGGACCGGCGGCGTAGAGCGCGGTGGCGTAGGCGTCGGCGACGGCGAGGTCCGGCCCGACGACGGTGGCGGCGATGAACTGGTCGGCGGGTTCCCCGGTGTGCGGGTCCACCACGTGCCCCCGTCGTCCGGTCACTCCGGAGGTGCCGATCCCCCCGGCGGTCATCTCCAGCACCAGCGGTGCCTGGCGTCGGTTGGTGGGGTGGTGTACGGCGACCCGCCACGGTCCTCCGTGTGCGGCGTGCCCACGTACGACGAGGTCGGCGCCGGTGAGCACGGCGTAGTCGTGGACGCCCGCGGCCCGTAACCGGGCTGCGGCCCGTTCTACCGCCCACCCACCCAGCAGCCCTCCTGGGTCGAAGCCGCCGGGCACCGCCCAGGCGTCGAACCAGCCGTCGGTCGCGGCCCGCATCGCCGTGCAGCGGTCCACCAGGTCGGTCAGCGGCGGGTATGACTCGGGGCTGACCTCCCCCCGCCGTAACCGGGATACCAGGCTCTCTGGTCGGTTCGGCCCGTAGGTCAGGTCGATCGCGCGTAGCTCCGCGACAGCGTCCCGGAGCGCCGCGCCGAGGCCCCGGTGGCCAAGCCATTCCGGTGCGTTGAACAGCAACGTGTATTCGGCGATGGTGGTGCGGACGGTGTGCGCGACGGCGATTCGTTCCCCGGTTGCCGGGCCTGCTCCGCCGACCCGCCGCTGATGGCCACCGAGGCGGAGGTCCGGACGCGGCTGTGGTCGGAGTAGCGACGAGCCGTTCCAGCGGCTGCGTTGCTGTTCGTCGGTCCTCATTCTCATCCCGCCTCCCGGCCGACGCCCTGCGTCGCGGCGTTGGTGTGGGCCCTGGCCTGTGACCCCGCTGCTGATCAGGATAGGCAGCGGAGATCACCACTGAATGAATGTCACCTGGAAGCCTGCTGTACATCTGTATTCCCGAATGGTGGAAGTGTCGTACCGATGCTCGGGACCAGGGCGTACGGTCGGAGGCGAGCGAGTGAGGCAAAGGAGTCGACGTGGCACGGATCGCGGTGGTCGCTGGGGACGGAATCGGCCCCGAGGTGGTCGCGCAGGCCCGCAAGGTCATCGATGCGGTGGTGCCGAAGGTGCAGGCCACCGAGTATGACCTCGGTGCCGCGCGCTACCACCGCACCGGCGAGGTGCTGCCCGACTCGGTCCTCGCGGAACTGGCCGGGCATGACGCCATTCTGCTGGGTGCGGTCGGTGACCCGAGCGTCCCACCCGGCGTGCTGGAGCGGGGTCTGCTGCTGCGGCTGCGGTTCGCCTTCGACCAGTACGTCAACCTGCGCCCCGCCCGGCTCTGGGCCGGCACGAGCGGTCCCCTCGGCGGCGTCAAGCCCGGCGAGGTTGACCTGGTGGTGGTCCGCGAAGGCACCGAAGGGTTGTATGCCGGCGCGGGCGGTGCACTGCATCGCGGTACCGCGGCCGAAATCGCCACCGAGGAGAGCCTGAACACCCGACACGGGGTTGAGCGGGTGATCCGAGACGCGTTCCACCGGGCGGAACGGCGGGAGCGGCGCAAGGTCACCCTCGTGCACAAGACCAACGTGCTCACCCACGCCGGCTCGCTCTGGGCTCGTGCCTTCGCTGACGTCGCCGCCGAGTACCCGGACGTGACCACCGAATACCAGCATGTTGACGCCGCCGCGATGTTCCTGGTGACCCAGCCCCAGCGGTACGACGTGCTGGTCACCGACAACCTCTTCGGTGACATCCTCACCGACATCGCCGCCGCCGTCACCGGCGGAATTGGGCTCGCGGCCAGCGGCAGTATCAATCCGGAGCGCGCGTACCCGTCGATGTTCGAGCCGGTACACGGCTCCGCGCCGGACATCGCCGGTCGCGGTCTGGCCGACCCGGTGGCGGCGGTACTCTCCGCCGCGCTCCTGCTTGACCAACTCGGTCACGCCGAGCCGGCAGCCCGGATCACGGCCGCCGTGGCGGCGGAGCTGGCCGGTCGGGTGCCGGGCACGCCGATCCGAACCGAGGAGGTCGGCGACCGGCTGGCCGGGCACGCGGCCGGCTGAACCGGTAGCCACCTCCGCGGTCCGCCCGAACCGGTAGCGGCTCGCTCAGGGAGCACGGGCCCACGTCGGTTCGAAACCGCTTCAGTCACGTTGGGTAGGCGGTCGACGACTCTGTCCGTACCGGGCGGGTAGCCGGGACGAGCCACGCGTGTGGCCGGAGCGGGCGTCCCCCGGATGCCGCTACCCGCTGAACGACCGTTCGGGGTAAGTTGCTCGCACCAGCTCGGCACGCGGGGTCGCATGCCGTCATCATCCATTCCAGGGAGGTCAGCGCGATGAGCGGTGGTGACAAGCTCGAGTTCGAGATCCGTCCGAATTCGGCACCGGTATCCGTTGCGGACCGGGCTGCGCTGCTGGCCAACCCGGGCTTCGGGCGGGTCTTCACCGACCACATGGTCACTATCCGTTACGTCGCCGGGAAGGGCTGGTACGACGCCCGGGTCGAGGCGCGGGCGCCGATCCCGATGGACCCGGCCGCCGCGGTCCTGCACTACGCCCAGGAGATCTTCGAGGGCATGAAGGCGTACCGCACCGCCAGCGGTGGTGTGACGATGTTCCGGCCGTACGCCAACGCCGCCCGGTTCAACGCGTCCGCCCGGCGGATAGCGATGCCCACCCTGCCCGAGCAGACCTTCGTCGACTCGCTGCACCGGCTGATCGAGACGGACCGGGACTGGATTCCCGAAGAGGAGGACGGCAGCCTCTATCTGCGGCCGTTCATGTTCGCCAGCGAGGTCTTCCTCGGTGTGCGTCCCGCCAACGAATACCTCTACGCGGTGATCGCCTCCCCGGTCGGTGCGTACTTCCCCGGTGGGGTGAAGCCGGTGACGGTCTGGGTCTCGCCGGACTACACCCGGGCCGCGCCCGGGGGCACCGGTGCGGCCAAGTGCGGCGGCAACTACGCCAGCTCGCTGGTCGCCCAGGCAGAGGCGATCGAGCACGGCTGCGACCAGGTCATCTTCCTGGACGCCGTGGAGCGCCGCTTCGTTGAGGAACTGGGCGGCATGAACCTCTTCTTCGTCTACGACGACGGCACCCTGGCTACCCCGCCGTTGACCGGGACCATCCTGCCCGGCATCACCCGGGAGTCGGTGCTCACGCTCGCTGCCGCCGCCGGCCACCAGGTGGCGGAGCAGCCGATCACGTTCGCCGACTGGCAGGCCGACGCGGCGAGTGGTCGACTGCGCGAGGTCTTCGCCTGCGGCACCGCCGCGGTGATCACTCCGGTCGGCGCGGTCCGCTCTGTCGACGGTGAGTTCCAGATCGGTGGGGGTGAACCCGGCCCGGTCACCATGGCCCTGCGTCAGCAACTCGTCGACATCCAGCGGGGCAAGGCCGCGGATCCGCAGAACTGGGTTCACCACGTGCTCTAAGGGTTGCGGCTACTCCAGCAGGTGGTCGCGGAGCGCGGCCACCTGGGCGTCGGTGACGCCCGCGTGGCGAAGGTAGCCCTCGATCGTGCCGTAGCGGTCGCGTAGTTCGGTGAGGAAGAGCAGCATCGCCTCCTCGGGGCAGCTCAGCGGCGGCAGCGCCGGGTGTATCGCCCGGCCCGTCGTCGCGAACCAGGCCCGGAAGCGCTCGCCCGCTGCGGTGCTCAACGCGTAGTCCGTGGCGATGTCAGCGTCGGAGACGCCCAGCACGGCCAGGGTGAGACCGCAGACGATGCCGGTTCGATCCTTGCCGGCGACGCAGTGCACCAGGAGTGGGGCGTTGGTCTCGTCCGCGATCAGCCCGATCGCGGCGGCCAGGCCGGCGGTGCCGGTCGAGGCCAGGTCGGCGTACCGGTCGGCGAGGTAGCGGGCGAGGTCGGCGCCGGGTTGGTATGGCGTTTTGTCCCATTCGGCATGCTCCGGGTGGATGTGCTGCCAGGTCAGCCCCGCGAAGTCCGGGATCCGGCCATCCCGCTCCACTTCGTACGGCCGGCGCAGGTCGAGCACGGTGCGGACGCCGAACGTGGCGAACGCCGTCCGGTCGGCACCAGCCAGGCGGTGCGGGGTGTCTGAGCGAAAGAGCCGGCCACTTCGGACGGTGCGCCCGTCGTGGCCGGCGGGCCCGCCAACGTCGCGGAAGTTGAACAGTGTGTCGAATTGCGCTACTTCAATCGAGTCCACTCTGACACGGTAGCGGCAGACCCGGCGCTTGTGGTCCTGCCGATCATCGTTCCCGCGCGGTGCCCGGTGGGATAGCTGAGTACGTGTCGCCGTAGTAGCCGCCGAGCCGGTCCCGGTATGCCGGATCGGTGTCCGCGGTCTCGTCGTACTCCGGTGCGGCCTTGATCTGGGCCTTGCTCCGGTCGACGTGGACCTTCCGGGTGCTGTGGTCAACGTGGTTGACGGTGCCGGCGGGGAGCATGACCCGGCGACCGAAGAACCACGGGCCGGTGTCCACCACGAGGTAGCTGGAGTTGACCGCGTGGCTGGCCTGGTCCACCTTCCCGATTCCACCGTCACTCGCCTCGACCTGATAGCCCGCCAGGTCGATGTCGGTCGCGGTGGTGTCGGCGCGGTATCGCCACGGGTCGAAGGCGTTGCCGGGCGGGCCGTCGGGGTTGCTGCTCGGACCGCCGGTGCCGAGTGGGTTCGGGGTCGGGCGGGCCGGATGTGGGTCGCGC
Organism: Salinispora fenicalii; assembly: GCF_000514815.1. Taxonomy (GTDB): domain Bacteria; phylum Actinomycetota; class Actinomycetes; order Mycobacteriales; family Micromonosporaceae; genus Micromonospora; species Micromonospora fenicalii. Next base: position 106,389 of record NZ_AZWQ01000008.1, on the reverse strand, counting down.
CGTGCCATGGCGCCTCCTTCCACCGGGGCGGTCCGGGCCGGCGTCCGGCCACCGCGGGGTGGTACCCGGTGTCGAGCCAGGTACACCGCAGTTCGGGGTGGTCGACGCCGACGACCTCCGAAAGCCGTCCCGGAATGCGGATTTGGTCGCCCCACCGGGCGCATGGCTGGCAGAGTGAACTCCGTGCACCACACCGTCATGATTATTCGCCGTTAGCGCGCCGGCCTCCCAGCCGCCGAGCGCGCAGACCTCCCACGTTCGTGGGGGGTCTTTTTGTTGCCGCAGAGAGGATCCTGATGACCTTCCAGGTCTACGACACGACGTTGCGCGATGGCGCCCAGCGCGAGGGGCTCAGCTATACGGTGGCCGACAAGCTCGCGGTGGCCCGGCTCCTCGACGAGTTCGGGGTGGGCTTCATCGAGGGAGGATGGCCGGGCGCGGTACCGAAGGACACCGAGTTCTTCCACCGGGCCCGTACCGAACTCGACCTGCGCCACGCGGTGCTGGTGGCCTTCGGCGCCACCCGGCACGCCGGTCGACAGGTCGACGACGACCCGCAGGTGCGCAGCCTGCTCGCCGCCGAGACCCCCGCCATCACGCTGGTCGCCAAGGCCGACCTGCGGCACGTGCGGGGAGCGCTGCGCACCTCCGCCGACGAGAACCTGGCGATGGTCCACGACACCGTGACATACCTGGTGGCGCAGGGGCGGCGGGTCTTCGTTGACGGGGAACACTTCTTCGACGGCTATCGCGATGACCCTGGGTACACCTCGTCGGTGGCCGAGACCGCACTCGCCGCGGGTGCCGAGCGGTTCGTGCTCTGTGACACCAACGGTGGCATGCTCCCCTCCCAGGTCACCGCTGTGATCGCCGACCTCACCGCCCGGCTCGAGGTGGCGCCCGAGCGACTCGGCATCCACACCCAGGACGACACCGCCTGCGCGGTCGCCAACACCATCGCCGCGGTGGAGGCGGGCGTGCGGCACGTGCAGGGCACCGCGAACGGGTACGGCGAGCGGCCCGGCAACGCCGACCTCTTCGCCGTGGTGGCGAACCTGCAACTCAAGCTCGGGCTGCCAGTCCTGCCCGAGGGCTGCCTGGAACAGATGGTGCGGGTGTCCCGCGGCATCGCCGAGCTCGCCACCATCGCCCCCGACGACCACCAGGCGTATGTCGGGGCCGCGGCCTTCGCCCACAAGGCGGGGCTGCACGCGAGTGCGATCAAGGTGGATCCGTTGTTCTACAACCACATCGACCCGCAGCTGGTGGGGAACCGGATGCGCATCCTCGTCACCGAGATGGCCGGCCGGGCCAGCATCGAACTCAAGAGCCGGGAGCTGGGCCTCGACCTGGCCGACCACCCGGAGACGCTGAACCGGGTCACCAAGCGGGTCAAGGAGCTGGAGGCCGAGGGCTGGTCGTTCGAGGCGGCCGACGCCTCGTTCGAGCTGCTGGTCCGCTCGGAGCTGCCGGACGCGGCGCCGCCCCGACCGTTCACGCTGGAGTCCTACCGGATTCTGGTTGAGCACCGCGAAGACGGCACGGTGGTCTCCGAGGCGACCGTCAAGATCCGGGTACGCGGCGAGCGGGTGATCGCCACCGCGGAGGGGAACGGCCCGGTCAACGCGCTCGACGAGGCGCTGCGCGCCGGTCTGGTCCGGCACTACCCCGAGCTGCGCGACTTCGAGTTGGCCGACTACAAGGTGGGAATTCTGGCGGGTAGCCACGGCACCGGGGCGGTGACCCGGGTGCTGGTGGAGACGTCGGACCGCAACGGTCGGGACTGGACCACGGTAGGCGTGCACCCCAACGTGGTGGAGGCGAGTTGGGACGCGCTGGTTGACGCCCTGACCTACGGGCTGGACCAGGCTCGGGGCGGACGGTCCGGGTTCACCCAGCCGGCGGGAGGCGCAGGTCGGTGAAGACCGCGCGGTGGTCGCTGCCCGGGATCGCGTACACCGCGGTGGCCTGGACCGCGATCCGCCGGTCCACCAGCACGTGGTCGATGGTCACCGGCGGAATCAGACCACCGTCGTACGGCCCCCACGTGCCGGTGAGCCCGGTCCCGGCAGCGTCGGCCGCGTCCACGTACCCGGTGTCCAGCAGGGCGCGCAGTGGGGCGTGGTCGAGGGTGGCGTTGAAGTCGCCGGCGAGGATGCGGAGCTGCCCGTCCGGGGTGGCGGGGGGCTGGGCGGCGAGGTCCCGGCGCCAGTTTCCGACCTGGTCGAGCGCGTACGGGGCGGCGGGGTGGACCGACTCGACCTGGACCGGCGGCGCCGCCGGGACGGTGACGGTTCCGTACGCCTGGAGGAAGCCCCAGCCGTTGCTGTTGTGCCGCACGCCGCCCGCGCTGATCGGGTAGCGGGCGTACAGGCCGGAGCCGGGGGTCCCCTCGACAGGGTGTAGTTCCCGGTACGGCAGGAGTTGGTCGAGCCCCAATCGATCCAACTCGGCCGCGATCGCCGGGGTGAACTCCTGTACGGCCAACACCTCCACCGAGTGCCGGCGAACGAGGTCAACCAGCGCCTCGGCGTCGGCGGAGCCGGCCAGCAGGTTGGCTGTCAGCAGCCGTACCGGTGGGCCGGTGGCGGCCGGCGGGGTGGACTCGAACGTCCGCGGTGCCACCACGGCGACCAGGGCCACGGTTGTCACCGCCGCCACCGCCGCTGGTCGCCAGCGTCGCAACGCGAGGAGCAGGATCAGGGGGAGCAGGCTGGCCGCGGCGGCGTACGGGGTGAAGGCCAGCAGCTGGACGAGGGGACCGCGGTCGAGGCCGAGCAGGCGTACGGCCGCCCAGGCGGCACCCGGGGCGACGGCCAGCCAACCGGCCACGGTTCTGGTCGCCGGTCGCCGACGGGGGTTACCTGCTTTCGCCACGACCGCAGACTAGGGCACGCCGGCCTGCTCATCCTTCGCCGACGCCGCCGGAGGCCTTCAGCGTTCAATAGGTTGTTTGTCCAGTATCGAGGGGAATAACCGGTAGGGCCATACTCAGTGCGGTAAGTCCGACGTTTGCTGGCGGTCGGCGCGGGAAGCAAGCACCGTGACGGACATCTCGGACACCTTGGCCCCCGAGCCCAGCCCGGTCGATCCCGACGCAGCCAGCACCGAGTTACGACAGACTCTCGCCGAGGTCCGGCGCGTGATCGTTGGGCAGGACCGACTCGTGGAACGCCTGCTCACCGCGCTGATCGCCGACGGACACTGCCTCCTGGAAGGAGTACCCGGCGTCGCGAAGACCCTCGCCGCGCAGACCCTCGCCACCGTCGTCGGCGGCAGCTTCTCCCGCATTCAGTTCACTCCCGACCTGGTTCCGTCCGACATCGTCGGCACCCGCGTCTATCGGGCGTCCCGGGAGACGTTCGATGTCGAGCTCGGTCCGGTCATGGCCAACCTGGTCCTCGCCGACGAGATCAATCGCGCTCCCGCGAAGGTGCAGTCCGCGCTGCTGGAGGCGATGGCCGAACGCCAGGTCTCAATCGGCGGGCGGAGCTGGCAGGTTCCGGCGCCGTTCCTGGTGTTGGCCACCCAGAACCCGATCGAGTCCGAGGGGGTCTACCAGCTGCCGGAGGCGCAGCGGGACCGGTTCCTGATGAAGGTGGTGGTGGACTACCCGAGCGACGCCGACGAACTCGCGATCCTCTACCGGATGAGCAGCGACCGGCCGAAGCCCGAGCAGGTCCTCGACCCGCAACGGCTGCTCAACCTCCAGGCCCGGGCGAGCCGGGTCTTCGTGCACCACGCGCTCGCCGAGTACGTGGTCCGGCTGATCCTGGCCACCCGTGACCCGGGCCGGTTCGGCCTGCCCGACGTTGCCCCGCTGCTCGCCTACGGGGCGAGCCCACGCGCCACCCTTGGCCTGGTCGCCGCCGCCCGAGCCCAAGCCCTGCTGCGCGGCCGGGAGTACGTGCTGCCCGAGGATGTCCGCGAGTTGGCGGTCGACGTGCTCGCCCACCGGCTGGTCCTCTCCTTCGACGCGGTCGCCGACGGGGTGTCGGCCGAATCGGTCGTCCGGCGGCTGGTCAACGCGGTACCGCCGCCTCGGGTCGCCGGGGTAACCGAACCCGCGCCCAACCTGGCGGCGGCGTGAGGTGGCGCAGCCGGCCCGCTGGCCCGGTGTCGCCGGACCCCGGCCTGGCCGACCTGGCCGGGGACCGGCGGCTGCGCCGGCTCGAGCTGGCCGTGACCCGGCGGCTCGACGGTCTGCTGCACGGCCGATACCAGGGGCTGCTCCCCGGGCCGGGCAGCGAACCGGCCGGCAGTCGGGAGTACCGGCCCGGTGAGGACGAGGTCCGCCGGATGGACTGGGCGGTGACCGCGCGGACCACCGTGCCGCACGTGCGTCAGCTCGACGCCGACCGGGAACTCACCACCTGGCTCCTAGTTGATGCCAGCGTCAGCATGGAGTACGGCACGGCCGAGCTGGACAAGCGGGAACTCGCGGTAGCCGCCGTCGCGGCGGTGGGCTTCCTCACCGCCGGCGTGGGCAACCGGCTCGGCGCGTCGGTGCTCACCCCGACCGGGCTCCGCCGCTACGCCCCCGGCAGCGGCCGTACCCATCTGTTCGGGCTGCTCCGAATGCTGCTGGCGGCCCCCCGGCACGGCGGGTACGACCGGGACACCGCACCGCTCGCGCCCCCCGACCTGGCCACCGCGCTGGACGGCGTACGCCGGGTGGCCACCCGCCGCGGGCTCGTGGTGGTGATCTCGGACTTCCTGGACGGCCTGCCCGAATCGCCCGGGCAGCCCGCCCCCTGGGAACAGCACCTGCGGCGGCTCACCGTTGCGCACCAGGTACTAGCCGTGGAGGTGACCGACCCGCGGGAGTGGGAGCTACCCGACGTCGGCCTGGTCACCCTGGTTGACCCGGAGAGCGGCCGGCGGCGTGAGGTCTGGACCGGCGACCCCCGGCTGCGCCAGCGGTACGCCGCGGCGGCGGCCGCCCAGCGGGATCAGGTACGCCAGGCGCTACGCCGTGGCGGTGCGGCGCACCTGCCGCTGCGGACTGACCGGGACTGGGTCGCCGACATCGTGCGGCACGTGCACCAACAACGCCGGCTGGCGACCGTTGCGGTCCCGGTCGGGAGGGGAGGTGGCGGGTGATCTGGCTCTCGCCGACCCGGCTGTGGCTGCTGCTCGCCGTGCTCGGACTGGCCGCCGGCTACGTTCTGCTGCAGCGCCGCCGGAGCCAGTACGCGGTGCGGTTCACGAACCTGCGACTACTGGACCGGGTGGCACCACAGCGACCGGCCTGGCGCCGGCACGTGCCCGCCGGGCTCTTCCTGGCGATGCTGGCGTTGCTGGTGGTCGGCTTCGCGCGACCGACCGCCGAGGTGCAGGTTCCCCGGGAACGGGCGACCGTGATGGTGGCGGTGGATGTCTCCACCTCGATGCTTGCCGGGGACGTGGAGCCGGACCGGCTTACCGCCGCCAAAGAGTCGGCCCGTCGCTTCGTGGACGGTCTCCCCGACGAGTTCAACGTGGGCCTGGTCGCCTTCGCTGGCAGCGCCGCTGTCCTGGTGCCGCCGGACACCGACCGGGAGGCGCTGGACGAGGGGATCGATCGGCTCGTCGAGGGGGCGACCGGGGTACAGGGCACCGCGATCGGGGAGGCGATCAACACCTCGCTCGGAGCGGTGAAGGCGCTGGACGGGGAGGCGGCGACGGACCCGCCGCCGGCCCGGATCGTGCTGCTCTCCGACGGGGCCAATACCTCCGGCATGGACCCGATGGAGGCGGCGGCCGACGCGGTGGAGATGGAGGTCCCCGTCCACACCATCGCCTTCGGCACCGCCTCCGGCTACGTGGACCGGGGCGGTCGGCCGATCCAGGTGCCGGTGGACGGGCAGACCCTCGACGCGGTCGCCCGGGAGACCGGCGGACAGTTCCACGAGGCGGTCAGCGTCGAGGAGTTGCGCGCCGTATACGACGACATCGGCAGCTCAGTGGGGTACCGCACCAAGCGACAGGACGTCTCAGCCCGGTTCATCGGCCTCAGCCTGGTCTTCGCGCTGGGCGCGGCGGCCGGCTCAATGCGTTGGTTCTCCCGCCTGCCCTGAGCCCGCCGGGTGGCTGGGTGCGGGTGGCCGATCGACACGAGGAGCGTACGTATGGCAGTGCAGAGCGGGCTGGGCGAACCGCGTGGCCCCTGGTTCATCTCGCCCGAGCTGGGCCCGGACGGGCGGCCCTGGCCAGACGAGTCCGGATCGGCGCGGGCAGGCGGGGCGCACCGCTGGCACCACCGGCTGCTGCTCGGGTTGGCGCTGGTGGCCATCTCCAGCGTCTCGGGCGCCGCGGCCGGTGGTCTGGTGGCGAGCCAGGACGGGGCGCCCGGGGCAGCCTCCGCCTCGGCCGCGCCGGTCCCGGCGGAGCTGGTGACCGCCGCCGAGCAGACCGTTCCGGGGGTGGTCTCGGTGTTGGCCGCCGGCGCCGATGGCGCCTCCGCTACCGGCTCCGGCTTCGCGGTCGACGACCAGCAGCACATCATCACCAACGACCACATCCTGGCAAAGGGGGGGAGTGGTTCGGTGATGGTGGAGTTGCCGGACGGGCGACGGTTCGCCGCCGAGGTGGCGGGCCGGGAGCCCCGCAGTGACCTAGCGGTGTTGCGGGTGCCGTCGTCCGCGGGCCTGGCGGCGTTGCCGTTGGCCAAGCCGGGGACGACCCGGGTCGGCGAGCCGGTGCTGGCGGTGGGCTCGCCCCTTGGCCTCGCCGGCACGGTGACCGCCGGCATCGTGAGCGCCGTGGACCGGCAGGTGCGCCTCGGTGACAACCGGCACACGGCGGTGCAGACCGATGCCTCGATCAACCCGGGGAACTCCGGAGGGCCGCTGGTGAACGCCCGGGGCGAGGTGGTCGGGGTGAACACGGCGATCGCCACGATCGACGGGAACGGCTCGATCGGGATCGGCTTCGCCATCCCCATCGAGCAGGTTCAGCAGACCGCCGACACGATCATCGGTAAGGGGGGCTGAGGTCTGCGGGGCCGGCCCCGCAGCGACTCCACCTGCCCGGTGTACCCGCCTGCCCGGTGTACCCGCCTGCCCGGTGCACTCCGGGGCCCAGGCGCTAGCCTCGGGAGCGTGGACAGTGGGCTGCGGGTGCACGATCGGTGGGTAGTGCCCGAGGCCGAGCTGCGGGAACGCTTCTCCCGGTCGTCTGGGCCCGGTGGTCAGGGGGTCAACACGACCGACTCGCGGGTGGAGCTGAGCTTCGACCTGGCCGCCTCACCGGGGCTCCCAGAGGCGCTGCGCGCCCGGGCCCTCGACCGCCTCGCCGGGCGACTCGTCAACGGCGTCCTCACCGTGACCGCCAGCGAGCACCGCGCCCAACTCGCCAACCGGGAGGCCGCCCGGGAACGCATGGCCGCGCTGCTCCGCGCGGCGATCGCACCGCCGCCGAAGCGGCGTCGCCCGACCCGGCCCTCCCGCGCCGCCAAGGAACGTCGACTGGCCGAGAAGAAGCGGCGGTCCCAGCGCAAGCGGGACCGCCGCGTCGACGGCGACTGACCGGATCAGCCCGGTGCGTCAGCGGTTGGCGACGCTTCGGCGGCGCCGGTCACCGGCGGCGTGAGGTGCCGGGTGAAGAACCGGACCGCGTTGCACGGCGGCGGTGAAGCTATCACATCCGTCGCTACGTATCGATCCTGTCTATTGCGTCGAGCAGTTGGGCGCGCAGTTGGGCGGCCCGTTCGGCGAAACCGCGCTGGGCGGCCGCGTACTCGATCCGTCCCGCTGGGGTCTCGACCGCAACCGGGGGGTAGCCCAGCGCGGCGAGGTCGTACGGCGAGGCGCGCATGTCGAGGGCGCGGATCTGCCCCGCCAGCTCGAAGCACTCCGCCACCAGCTCGGACGGAACCAGCGGGGAGAGTTTGTACGCCCACTTGTAGAGATCCATGTTGGCGTGCAGGCAGCCGGGCTGCTCCAGGTCGTGCTGGCTGTCCCGGGTCGGCTGGAGGAGGTTCAGCGGCCGGGCCGGTGCGGTGAAGAAGCGGTACGCGTCGAAGTGGCTGCACCGCACGCCCCGCTCCTCGACGACCGTGGCGACCTGCGCCGGGCTCATCCGTAGCGGCCAGGCGTTGTGCCGGACCTCGTCCTGGGTCTGCCGGTAGACCATCGCCCACTCGTGCATGCCGAAGCAGCCGAACTGCGCCGGTCGGCCGGCCGTGGCCGCCAACAGGGTCCGGATCCAGGTGATCGATTCGGCCCGCCGGGCGCGTACCGCCGGGGTGTTGAGGGTGGCGCCGGCGGCGCTGGCGCGGTAGTCCGGCCCGAAGTCGGCCGGGTCCGCGTCGCGCAGCACCACCCCCGCGCCGGGGTGCCAGCGGCGGAGCCGGGCCGGCCGGTGCGAGTAGTAGGTGAAGAGGAAGTCCTGCACTGGATGCTTCTCGCCCCGGCGGCGGCGGGCCAGGTGTGGGGCCAGCCACGCGTCGATCCGCTCCTGGTGTGCCCGGCGACGGGCCTGCCAGGTGGCCGGTTCGAGCACGGTGTCGAGTGCGGGGAGGGCGGATGTCACCTGCCCAGGGTACGACCGTCCCCGCTGGGGCCGGGTGTGTCCACCCGTGGTGCGCCCCGTGCCGCACGCTGCCGTTACCGGGCCCGGATTGCGCTACGCAGCCGGTTGCTGGGCGGCGAGGGTTGCTGCCCCAGCACGCCACGGATAGTATTTGGTCGAACGTCCAAGGCGATCGCCCAAGGAGGCCAACGTGGGTGAGACCAGCATCGAACGGGGCCGGAACGCGCGAGCGCGCCTGTTGACGGCCGCCCGGGAACTGATCGGCGAGCTCGGTTGGAACGCGGTCAGTACCCGGACGCTGGCCGAGCGGGCCGGCGTCCGTTCCGGGCTGGTGCACTACCACTTCGACTCGCTGCAGGCGCTGCTGCGTCACGCCGCCCTGGCTGAGGTTCAACGGATGCTCGACGGCACCAGCGCGCTCCTCGCCAGGGCCACGAGCCCGAGCGACGGCATCGAGCGGATGTTGTTCGACCTCGACCAGTACAACGGTGCTGACCCGGCTTCGCTGCTCTTCGTCGAGACCTACCTCGCCGCCACCCGCGACCACGAACTGCGTCAGGGGATGAGTGCACTGGTCGCCGACTTTCGTAGCTCGCTGACCGAAGCGCTCACCCGCTCCGGACACCCCGAACCGCAAGCCGCCGCGAGCATCGTGATGGCGCTCTTCGACGGCTTCGTCCTGCACAAGGGCCTCGACCAGGGCCTGTCCGCGGAGGACATCGCCCCGCTACTGCGCCGTGTCACCAGCACCGAAGAGAGTCGAATCCCCAACACCGAAGAGGACGGAGAACAATGATGAAAGCCCTCATCTGCGGCGCCGGCATCGCCGGACTGGCCCTCGCCCACCGCCTGCACCACCATGGTTGGGAGGTTCAGATCGTCGACCACGCTCCCGGGCCGCGCGAACAGGGGTACATGATCGACTTCTTCGGCCCGGGGTACGCGGCGCTGACGGCGATGGGACTGCGGCCGAATCTACGGAGGTTCGCCAGTCCGGTCGATTCCTTCCGCTACATCGACTCCCGCGGCCGAACGACTGTCCGCGTCGACTACACGTTCTTCGCCCGGGCTCTCGACGGCGAATTCGCCAGCATCATGCGGCCGGCCCTCGAACGCATGCTCCGCGAATCGCTCAACGACCAGGTCGACATTCGCTATAACGTCACGATCGACCGGATCCACGGTGACCGGGCAGAGCTCTCCGATGGCACTGCAGTTGAGGCGGACGTAATCGTGGGGGCCGACGGCATCCACTCCCACGTCCGCTCGCTCGTCTTCGGCCCCGAGCGCAACTACCTCCGCTACCTCGGCATGCACACTGCGGCGTACGTCTTCGAGGACCCCGCGGTGTTCGCACAGGTTCGGGGTCAGTTCGTGCTCACCGAGACCCTCAACCGGCAACTGGGTCTCTACGGGCTCGCCGATGGGCGGGTCGCGGTGTTCGCCCTACACCGAAGGGATGACGCCGGCCTACCCGAGGACCCACGCGAGGTGCTGTGTCGTACCTACACCGGCATGGGTGACCTGGTGGAGCGAGCCGTGGTCAACTGTCCTGGGCCGGAGGCGGTCTACTACGACCAGGTCGCCCAGATCGACGCCGCGCGCTGGACCGAAGGGCGGGTCGCGCTGGTCGGTGACGCCGCGTACGCGGTGTCCCTGATCGCCGGGCAGGGCGCCTCACTGGGGATCGCCGGCGCCTACCTGCTGGCCGAACGGCTGCAGGCCGCCGGATCGGTCCAGGAGGGACTGGCCGATTACGAGCGTCGCTGGAGGCCGATCATCCGCACCACGCAGCAGGCGGCCCGAGATCGGGTCACCGAGTGGTTCCTGCCGACGTCGTCGGCCAAGCTTCTGGCTCGGCGCTGGGGGTTCCGGGCGATGCGCGTGCCGGGCCTCGATCGACTTCTGGTCGGCACGCTGTTCCCGAAGAGCCACCGGAACATTGCCGAACTCGCGAGGTAGGAACTGCGGGTTCCCTGAAGCGAGGCGGATATCGGTCCTGCGGGTGTCAACCTTCTATGCTCGGTCGGTGGCGAGGATTGAGGGGGGCGCGAAATGGTAGCGCCAGCAGACTACGTGGAATTAGTTCGGCGACGGCTGGTGGCCGACGGGTGTGCGGTGACCGATGAGCGCCTTGGTGCTGACTCCGTGGTGATTGGGTACCGGGCTCAGTTTCGGGCACTGACCAGGATTCACTTTTTCACGGTCGTCACGACAATGGATCAGGTTGTCGAGGGAGATCTGCGGTCCTTTGTCAACAACGTGGTAGGGCTGGGGCTGGAACGAAAGGGCCGATGGCTCGGCGTGCAGACGGGCATCATCGTGCTGCCGGTACTCGTGACCGAGGCGGCGGATCCCGCCGCGACGGCGCTGACCCAGAAGGCGTACCGGCTGAAACGGTCCGGCTTCGCGGTCCTGACCCAGCCCACCATCGTGGACGTCAAGGCGGGCAGGGTCTGGACCTTCCGGGGTACCCGGGTCTGGGGTTTCGTCTACAACTCGTTGATCAAAAAGAAGTACGAGGCGTACCTGCCGGAGCCGTCGGCGGCGGCGGCCGACTGACTCGCGACCCCTTGCGGGCCGATGAAGCCACCCGTGTCGTAGATCGAAATTGATCATCGGAGGCGTCTACGGTGGTTCCATGGCACAGCTCCGCACGCCGACGACAGGAGTCGGTCAGGGTCGGGACGAGGCGAAGACGTGCCGATCGCGGTCTGGAGGGTCGGACGCGCCCTCCCTCCGGACCGATCTCGGGGACCGGCATGACCAGTTCCTCGCTCTGCTGCGTGCCCGCGGGTCAGGGCACGTCCACCCGAACTCCGGCGGAGAACACCCCACTGCGTAGCTCGAGTTGGGTCGGTGGCTGCTGGCCGGGCACGGTGAAGACCAGCGGGAGGACCATTCGGCTCCCGCCGGCCAGTGGCTTGGCGAACACGTCCCGGCCCTGGTTCGCCCGGCGGGTCGCCGGCTCGTCGGTGCTGACGAAGTTGCCATCGGCGAGGTACGCCCGCTGCAGTGGACCGTGCCAGCTCTGCTGTTCCGGAGTGCCGTTGTGGACCCCGACGGTCGCGGCGCAGGTCTGTGCCGCCGAGGTCGGTCGGCAGTTGATCCGGTAGACGGTGAACTCGAACGCCGCCTCGCGGAGTGGTTCCCCGATCGCCCCGGCGGCTCCGGTGCCGACCCAGGCGCCGCTGGTGGGATGGGAGTCGGTGTCGACGGCAGCGGCCTGCCGGGTGGCCGTCCAGGTCGCTGCGCCCACGGTGCCAGCCAGCACCACCGCGGCGACCGGGACGAGTAGCCAGGTCGAGGGCCGGCGGCGGCGCGCTGGCGTGGTCGGTGCCGCCGGTCGCGGATAGACGGTCCCTCGGCCCCCCTGGTGGGGCGGCGGGAGCTGTGTTGGGCGCCGCCGCCGTTGCCAGGTCCACCAGCCGCCGACGGCGAGCGCGGCGAGCCCACCGAGGCCGGTGAGGAGGGCAGCTGGCCGCTGCCACAGCGGTGGTTCCGGCTCGGCTGCCGCTGGTGTCGACGCGGACTGCCAGGTCGCGGTCGCGCAGTCGTACGGGCGTTCGCCGCCGGCGGCGAACGCGCAGGCGGGCGCGGTCAGGGGCGCATCGGGTGGCGCGGAGAGCTCGGTGCGGAGCGTGGTGGTACTCCGGGCGGGCAGCCGCAGGTCCCAGGTGACCTCCGTTCCGGCTGCGCCGCCGTTGGGACTGGGTCGGCCACCGTCGGTGATCGAGGTCGCCGAGGTGCCCGGTGGCAGCTCCTGCCGGACGGTGGTGGCGATCGGCCGGTTCCCGTCGTTGCGGACCTGGATCCGGTACCTCGGCGCGGCGGTGTTCTCCGGCGCGACCTGTACGGTGACCGGCGGCTTCGGTGGTGGGACCGCCGCCCGGGTCGGGCTCGGCAGCGCCGGCGGTGCGGATGGTCGGCCCGGCTCCGCGGAAGCCTCAGCGGACGGCTGGCCGGCCGGCGCCGTGGCTGCCACGGGCGGAGCGGGCTGCCGGGCGGCCGGCGGCGCTGCGGCGGCCGGGCCGGGTAGCGCCGGCACGGCGGCGAGCATGCCGAGGCAGTGGACGAGCACTGCGAGGGCCCTGTGGTGTCGTGTCGATGCAGGCATACGAACGAACCTCCGGAGCCGACGTTAGGGCGGTGTCACGCCAGGCGGTAGGAAGTGGCGAAGCCGGCCCCCTCCGGGCGGTGGTGGCGTAGGCTGCGCGGCGCGCCACGCGGCATCCGACCTGCGACTGCGCCCGCGCACTGGGCCGGGGATAGATTGGCTCGGTGCGTATTGCTCGTTTTGCTCATACCAAGGGAATGTCGTTCGGAGTCGTCGAAGGGGAGCCGGAGGCGGGTCCGCAGGGGCTGACCGTCGCTGAGGTCGAGGGGCATCCGTTCGGACGGATCACCTTCTCCGGCGCTCGGTGGGCCCTCTCCGATGTCCGCCTGCTCTCGCCGATCCTGCCGAGCAAGGTTGTCTGTGTCGGCCGCAACTACGCCGAGCATGCGGCGGAGCACGGTGCCGAGGTGCCGCAGGAGCCGTTGCTCTTTCTCAAGCCGTCCACCTCGGTGATCGGGCCGCGGGACGCGATCCGGCTGCCGGCGCTGTCGAAGCAGGTCGAGCATGAGGCCGAGTTGGCCGTGGTGATCGGGGCGCCCGGTGCCCGGCGGGCTGACCGGGCCGCCGCTGCGCGCGCGGTCTTCGGCTACACCTGCGCCAACGATGTCACGGCGCGGGATCTGCAACGGACGGACGGGCAGTGGACCCGGGCCAAGGGCTTCGACTCGTTCTGCCCGATCGGTCCCTGGATCACCACCGGCCTCGACGTCGCCGACCTGGAGATTCGGTGTGAGGTGGGTCGCGATCCGGAGGAGATGGAGGTCCGTCAGCTGGGCCGGACCCGGGACATGGTCTTCGACGTGCCGGCCCTGGTGTCGTACGTCTCACATGTGATGACGTTGCTTCCCGGTGATGTGATCCTGACCGGCACACCGGCCGGGGTTAGTCCGCTCGTGGATGGGGATACGGTCACCGTGCGGATCGAGGGGGTCGGTGAGCTGACTAATCCGGTACTGCCGGCCAGCTGATCCAGTACGAGGTTTCCGCAGCTCAAGGGCGTTCTGCCGGGGGCGATTTGGCCCTGCGGCGGGAGGAGGGTAATGTTTGTGCCCGGCGCTGCGAGGCGCCGATGGGGTATGGGGTAATTGGCAGCCCGACTGATTCTGGTTCAGTTAGTCTAGGTTCGAGTCCTGGTACCCCAGCGCTGTCTCGACTCGGTTGAGTCGTGGCCGCTGGATTTCAGCGGAGGTTCCGCCTCCGCTGAAAGGCTTCACCACTCACTGGGTGAGGAAGCAGCAGGTTCTGGCCCCGTCGTCTAGCGGCCCAGGACGCCGCCCTCTCAAGGCGGTAGCGCCGGTTCGAATCCGGTCGGGGCTACAGAAGCGGTGTGAGCCCGTCCCGTTATCGGGGCGGGCTTTTCCGTCTTTCTGCCCCGTGTTGCACTGTTCGCCCCTCGACCGCGCTTAGCTCCGGACGTGTTCACTCTGGGTCGTGTGTTCTTCCCGGACCGGGTTAGCCCTGCACCCTGTGCCGGTTCATCCCGGGTTGGGTCTGTGCCCGGCGTGATTCGCCGTCCCGCTCCCCCCGCCGTGGGTCGACCGGCCGGTGCCGGTAGACTATCTCCGCACCGCTCAGTTGGGCGGTCGTTTGGGAAATTCCTGGCCCCGTCGTCTAGCGGCCCAGGACGCCGCCCTCTCAAGGCGGTAGCGCCGGTTCGAATCCGGTCGGGGCTACTCATCTGCAACAGGCCCGTCTCGCCACCGCGAGACGGGCCTGTTGGTTTCGGTCACCAGGGCGGCGGGCTACAGGCCGGAGAGCCGCTGGCCGGCTCGGACGACCGCCATCGCGTGGCGTTCGCCGGGACGGCGGCCAAGCCGCTCGATCGGGCCGCTGACGCTGATGGCGGCGATGACTCGTCCGGTGCGATCCCGGATCGGTGCGGAGACGCTCGCCACCCCCGCTTCCCGTTCCGCCACGCTCTGCGCCCAGCCCCGGCGCCGGACCTCGGCCAGTGCTCGGCCGGTGAACTTCGAGCGGGGCAGGAGCGGCATGACCGCTTCCGGTGGCTCCCAGGCCAGCAGGATCTGCGCCGCGGAGCCGGCGGTCATGGGTAGCACCGAGCCGACCGGCACGGTGTCCCGTAGGCCGCTGGCCCGCTCGGCGGCGGCTACGCAGACCCGCTCGTCGGCCCGGCGCAGGTAGAGCTGAGCGCTCTCCCCGGTGGCGTCCCGGAGCGCGCAGAGCAGGGGCTCGGCCGCGGTCAGCAGCACGTCGGGCGCGGCGTTGGCCAGCTCCCCCAGCCGGGGACCGGGGCGCCACCGTCCCTGGGTGTCGCGTACCAGCATTCGGTGGATCTCCAATGCCTGTGCCAACCGGTGCGCTGTCGCCCGGGGCAGCTTCGTGCGTTCAACGAGTTCGGCCAGGCTGGCGCCGTCCACGCAGGCAGCCAGGATGACCACCGCCTTGTCGAGAACGCCGACACCGCTCATACTGTGTCCCACAAACCGAAACCTACCTCCCAGAATTTAGGATGTCCAGATGGTGGGAGTCACTCCTGAACCGAGGACCCTGGCCGAGAAGGTCTGGGCCTCGCACGTCGTCCGATCCGCCGAGGGCGAGCCCGATCTGCTCTTCATCGACCTGCACCTGCTCCACGAGGTGACCAGTCCGCAAGCCTTCGACGGGCTGCGCCTTGCCGGCCGGCGGGTCCGCCGCGCCGATCTAACGATCGCGACCGAGGATCACAACACCCCCACCGGGTACGCAGACCCGTCGTACCAGTCCCGCCGCGGTGACCTGCTGACCATCACCGATCCCACTTCTCGGACGCAGATCGAGACGCTGCGCCGCAACTGCGCCGAGTTCGGTGTGCGGCTACATCGGTTGGGCGACCGGAATCAGGGAATCGTCCACGTCATCGGCCCGCAGTTGGGCCTGACCCAACCCGGGATGACGATCGTCTGCGGCGACTCGCACACCGCCACCCACGGTGCCTTCGGCGCGCTGGCCTTCGGAATCGGCACCAGTGAGGTCGAGCACGTGCTCGCCACCCAGACGCTGCCGCAGGCCCGACCGAAGACGATGGCGGTGAACGTCGTCGGTGACCTCGCGCCGGGTGTTACCGCCAAGGACCTGGTGCTCGCGCTGATCGCCCAGGTCGGTACGGGTGGTGGCCGTGGGCATGTCGTGGAGTATCGGGGCGAGGCGATCCGGAAGCTGTCCATGGAGGGGCGGATGACCGTCGCCAACATGTCCATCGAGTGGGGTGCCAAGGCCGGGCTGATCGCCCCGGACGAGACGACGTTCGACTACCTCCGGGGGCGGCCGAACGCACCTTCCGGTGCCGACTGGGAGGCGGCGGTCGCGCACTGGCGGACGCTACCCACCGACGCGGGCGCGACGTTCGACTCCGAGGTGACCCTGGACGCGAGCCAGGTCACGCCCTTCGTGACCTGGGGCACCAACCCCGGGCAGGGTGCGCCGCTTGACGCGCGGGTGCCAAACCCGGAGGAGTTCGCCACCGAGCCGGAGCGGGCTGCCGCCCGTAAGGCGCTGGAGTACATGGACCTCGCGGCGGGCACTCCGCTGCGAGACCTCACCGTTGACGTGGTCTTCGTCGGCTCCTGCACCAATGGCCGGATTGAGGACCTGCGGGTGGCTGCCGACGTGCTGCGCGGGCGCCGGGTGGCTCCGGGCGTACGGATGCTCGTTGTGCCGGGCTCTGCCGCGGTGCGGGAGAGCGCCGAGGCGGAAGGGCTGGACAAGGTCTTCGCCGAAGCCGGCGCCGAGTGGCGATTCGCGGGCTGCTCGATGTGTCTGGGGATGAACCCGGACACGCTCCGGCCGGGCCAGCGCGCCGCCTCAACCTCGAACCGTAACTTCGAGGGCCGCCAGGGCCGGGGTGGACGTACCCACCTGGTCTCCCCGCCGGTCGCCGCGGCCACCGCGGTGGCGGGCCGGCTGGCGGCCCCCGCCGATCTGTAGCAAGGGACACCGCTGATGGAGAAGTTCACCATCCACACCGGCACTGCCGTGCCACTGCGTCACTCTAATGTGGATACAGATCAGATTATCCCGGCCGTGTATCTGAAGCGAGTAACGCGAACGGGTTTCGCGGACGCTCTTTTCAGCGCCTGGCGGGAAGATCAGGCCTTCGTTCTCAATAATGAATCATATTCTGGTGCCTCGATTCTTGTTGCTGGCCCTGAGTTTGGCACCGGCTCGTCCCGAGAGCACGCCGTCTGGGCCCTGCGGGACTGGGGGTTCCGGGCGGTGCTGGCCCCGCGCTTCGGTGACATCTTCCGGGGCAACGCGCTCAAGGGAGGGCTGCTGCCGGTTGAGTTGGATTTGGACGTAGTCGAAGAGATCTGGGATCGTGTCGAGGCCGACCCGAGCACGTCGATCACCGTCGACCTCGCCGCCCGCCAGGTTCGGGTCGCGGATGTGACCTGGGCGTTCCCGCTGGACGAGTTCAGTCGCTGGCGGCTGATGGAGGGCTTGGACGACATTGGACTCACGCTTCGGCACGAGCCCCTGATCGGTGCCTTCGAGGCGTCTCGGCGACCGTTCCTGCCGACCATCACATAGCCGCCTGCCCCACCACGCGAGGGAAAGTCGCCCCCACCGGCGTCGCCGGTGGGGGCGAATCTGTTGCGACACAAGGGCCTTTTTCTGTCGAATGTTTGTGTAGCGCCAGCACAGGGCATAACGTGCGCGCAGAATGGCTCGCGTCGAGTCAGTTGCACAATCGGGAGGAAGTCGTGAACAAGGCCGAGCTAATCGAGACGCTCGCCGTTCGCCTGGGGGACCGGAAGACGGCGACGGCCGCGCTTGACGCGGTCCTCACTGAGGTTCAGGCGGCGGTTACCAAGGGTGAGAAGGTGTCGATCACCGGCTTCGGAGCGTTCGAGAAGCGTGTCCGGGGAGCCCGAACAGCGCGCAATCCACGGACCGGCGAGGCGGTGAAGGTCAAGAAGACCTCCGTCCCGACGTTCCGCCCGGGTACCGGGTTCAAGGAGATGGTGGCCAGCGGCAAGGTACCGAAGGCCACCGCCGCGAAGAAGACCACCGCCGCCAAGGCGGCCGGGGCCAGGACCACAGGTGCCGCGGCCAAGAAGACCACCGCGGCGAAGGCGACGAAGACCACCGCCGCTAAGAAGACGACCGCCGCGAAGGCCACCGCCGCGAAGAAGACCACCGCGGCCAAGGCCACCGCGGCCAAGAAGACGACCGCGGCGAAGAAGGCCACCGCGGCCAAGGCCGCGCCGGCGAAGCGCGCCACCGCGACGAAGGCCGCCGCGGCACGGAAGTCCGCGACGAAGAAGGCGGCGCCGGCCACGAAGTCCACGGCGGCCCGGAAGAGCACGGCGGCCACGAAGTCCACCGCGCGGAAGGCGCCCGCGAAGCGGGCGACCACGCGCTGAGCCAACACCGTCGGGGCGTCCACGCGCTGAGGCGGCACCGTTGGGGGGCGCCCACCAGCACGGTGGGCGCCCCCCAACGCGCTACAAGGGCTCGGGGACGAGGAGAGTCGCGCCGGAGAAGGCGAGCAGCCAACCGCCCCCGTGCTGGGTGGTGAAGTCCGCGCAGCGGCCGGAGAGGCGCCCCAGTGCCCCCGAAATTATCGGCCCCTGGCAACACACCACGGCCGGCGTTCCGGCCGTGCCGAAGGCAGCCAGGCGGGCGGCAGCGGCCAACGCGCACTCGTCCTGGCTCTGACCCGCCCGCGGCTCGTCCAGATCTCCGGCTACCGCAATGGGCAGGTCGAGCAAGTCCGCCACCGGGCTGAGGGTCTGGACGCAGTGCCGGGTCGAAGCGGCGAGCAGGCGTACCGGCGCAACCACGGCCACCAGCGGCGCCAGCCGTCGGGCCTGGGCCCAGCCGGCAACGGAGAGCGGTCGCCCGCTCGGGGACCCGGCCCAGCTGCTCGGCCCACCCGCGTGCCCGTGCCGCACCAGCATGACCGTCGCGGTCACCGGTGGCAGGGCCGCGAATGCGCTGACCACGGCCGCGTCGTGCGGGTAGCTGACCAACCGCACCGCTTGGTCCACCGCGAGCCAGCGCACCTCGTCAACCTCGGCGTCGGGTTGAAAACCACCGGTCGCGACCGCCCGCATCGACCAGTAGTCGACCACCTTCGGCCGGTCCTGGCTGCGGTAGCGCACGCTCGGCAGCCGGGCCTGCGGAACCGCCCGGACGCCGGTCTCCTCGGCGACCTCCCGGAGGGCGGCGCGGAGCGGGTGCTCGCCCGGCTCGAGCTTTCCCTTCGGCAGCGACCAGTCGCCGTAGCGGGGGCGGTGCACCAGGCAGACCTCGATACCGCCCCGGCCCGACCGCCAGAGGACCCCGCCGGCCGCCCGGATCCCGCTCGCCATCCGGTCAGCGTACGGCCGTGTCGCCAACTCGGCGTAGCAGCAACTCCTGCAGGTGCCCGCGGGGGTCCTCCCCGGTGCCAGAGCGCCGGTGCCAGCTGCCCTCCGCGTCCAGCTCGAACGCCTCCACGTCCGGGCTGAACGCGGCGGTCAGCACGTGGTCCAGCTCGGCCCGGGCTACCGGGTCGGTGACCCGTACCAGCGCCTCGACCCGCCGGTCCAGGTTGCGGTGCATCAGATCGGCCGAGCCCATCCAGAACTCGGCGTCGCCGTCATTGCCGAACCGGAAGATCCGCGAATGCTCCAGGAACCGGCCGAGGACCGACCGGACCCGGATGTTCTCTGACAGGCCCGGAACCCCGGGACGGAGCGTGCACATACCCCGAATCAGCAGGTCCACGTGGACGCCGGCCTGGGAGGCCCGGTAGAGCGCGTCGGTGATCGCCTCGTCGACCAGCGAGTTCACCTTGAACTGGACCAGTCCTGACAAGCCGAGCCGGACGTTCGAGATCTCCCGCTCGATCCGCTCGATCAGGCCGCTGCGGATTCCCTGCGGCGCCACGAGCAGCTGCCGGTACGCCGTCTGCCGGCTGTAGCCGGTCAGCACGTTGAACAGGTCGGTCAGGTCGGCGCCGATCTCCGGGTCGGCGGTGAGTAGACCGAAGTCCTCGTAGAGCCGGGCGGTTTTGGGATGGTAGTTACCGGTGCCGATATGGCAGTAGCGGCGGATCTGGTTGCCTTCCTGCCGGACCACCAACGCCGTCTTGCAATGCGTCTTGAGACCCACCAGGCCGTAGACGACGTGGCACCCGGCGCGTTCGAGCGTCCGCGCCCAACCGATGTTGGCGATCTCGTCGAACCGGGCCTTCAACTCGACCAGCACCACTACCTGTTTGCCGGCCTCCGCCGCGTCTACCAGGGCGTCCACGATGGGGGAGTCGCCGCTGGTGCGGTAGAGGGTCTGCTTGATGGCCAGTACGTTCGGATCCGCGGCGGCCTGTTCGATGAAGCGCTGCACGCTGGTGGCGAAGGAGCGGTACGGGTGGTGCACCAGCACGTCACCATCGCGCAGGGTGGCGAAGACGCTGCGCGGCACCTCGCCCTCGGCGAGCCGCGGGTGGGTGGCTGGCACGAACGGCGGATCCTTCAGGTCTGGCCGATCCGCCTCGCCGTAGAGCTGCCACAGCGCCGACAGGTCGAGCAGGCCGTTGACCCGCTGGACGTCCTGGGTGTCCATGTCCAGCTCGCGGACGAGGAGTTCCAGCATGTGTTCGGAGATCGAGGCGGCCACCTCCAGGCGTACCGATGGGCCGAATCGACGCCGGGCGAGTTCCCGCTCGAGGGCCTGCAGCAAGTCCTCGTCCCGGTCCTCGTCAACCTCCACTTCGGCGTTGCGGGTCACCCGGAACAGGTGGCACTCCACCACCTGCATCCCGGAGAAGAGCTGGCCCAGGTGCACCGAGATCAGATCCTCCACCGGCAGCACCTGGACGCCGGGCTGGTCGCGGTGGACGCGGACGAACCGCGGTACGTTGTTCGGCACCTTGACCCGCGCGAACAGCTCCGATCCGCCGTCCGGGGCGCAGACGGAGACCGCCAGGTTGAGGGAGCGCCCGGAGATGTACGGGAACGGGTGTGCCGGGTCAACCGCGAGGGGGGTGAGCACCGGGAAGATGTGCTCACCGAAGTAGGTGCGCAACCGGGTGTGCTCGGCGTCGGACAGGTCACCCCAGCGGAGGATGCGTATGCCCGTGGCGGCCAGCTTCGGCAGGAGGTCGTCAACGAAGCAGGCGGCCTGCCGGGAAACCAGGGTGGCGGTCTTCTCCGCGATCAGCTCGAGCTGGGTGCGGAGCGGCATCCGGTCGCCGCCGCGAACCGGCAGCCCCGCGGAGAGCCGTCGCTGCAGCCCGGCGACCCGCACCATGTAGAACTCGTCGAGGTTGCTGGCGAAGATGGCGAGAAATTTCGCCCGTTCCAGCAGCGGCGTGCGCGGGTCCTCGGCGAGCGCGAGGACCCGCGCGTTGAAGTCCAGCCAGGAGAGCTCCCGGTTGAGGAATCGGTCATCCGGCAGCGGTTGCGCGGCGGGCGGTTCGGCGGGCGGCGCCGGCTGGTCCGGCACCGGATCGAGTACCTCCTCCAGACCGGCTGCGCCATCGGCCGGGTCGGCGCTGGTCGGCTCGGCCGGGGAGTCGGCGGTGTCGGTGCCCCGGGCGGACAGGAAGCGGCCGTCGGCCCCGCGGGGGCGGGAGCCGTTGTGGGATGGAACCGCCGGTCGGCCGGCGACGGAGTCAGCAGGGTGCTCGCCAGGGGTGCTCACCCGCCCATCTTGACCTGAGCTCGGTGAACGCCAAATGAACTTGGCCGGGTTGATCAGCTCATCGTCGGCAACGTCACGCGAATCACCGTTCCCGCCCCGTCGGTCTCCACCCGCAGCCGTTGGCCGAGGCGGAGCAGCCGCAAGCCGGAGGCGTCGAAGGCCGGAGCCGGAAACGCCAGTTCGGTGCCGTCGTCGAGGAGGAGCACGCCGCTGCGGGTCGTCGCGTCGTAGGTGGCCACCGTGCCCTGCATGACCGGCACGCTACACCGGTCGACCGACGGTTGGGGCAGCCGCGCCACACAGTGACGCGGTGCGCGCCCCCAGCCCGAGCCGGGTGGCGGTAGCCAGATCGGCGGCGGTGTCGACATCCCGACGCAGGCTCGGCCAGTCACCGAGCAGCGGGAGCGCACCACTGGCTGCATGGGCGGCCGCCGAGCTGCCACCGAAGCGTGGGTCCAAGGGCACGCCGGGCGGCGCTGTCAGCAGCACGGTGCCAGTGCCGGGGGCATCCGGCACGAACCGGCGGGTCGTGGGGCCGGACTGCGCCGCCACCAGGGCGGCCGCCAGCTCGACCGGGCGTAGCGCGGGCAGGTCCGCGGTGAGGCCCGCGACCCAGCCGGCCCCGGCGGCCGCCGCGCCGTACCGGAAGGCGGGGTTGAGCCCGGCGGCGGGGTGGTCCGGCACCACCCGCGCACCGATCGCCGCCGTTACGGCCGGGTCGTCCGTCACCACCAGCACCTCGACAATCACCGGACAGGCCCGTACCGCCTCGACCGTGTCGACCGCCAGCGCCAGCGCCAACGCCTCGTGGGGCTGGCCGGGCAACGCGCCGCGGAGCCGGCTCTTCGCCGCGTCCAGCCGCTTCACCGGCACCACTACGGTCCACACCTGGGTCACCCCGCCATCCTGCCAGCCCGGTGCCGGTACCCTCACTGGCCGGACCCGGTGGGAGCAGGCATGATTTCACCTCGCGGGCGTTGAACCGGGTGGGGCGTACCGGCGGGCCGGACGGTGGCGGTAGAAGGAGGCGCGGGTGGCGCGGCGCAGGATCGGATTCTGGCCACGGTTCGCTGTGGTGCTGGTCAAGTCCGTGATGACGATCTGGACGCGGCGGAGTTGGCACGGCATGGAACACCTCCGTCGGTCCGGCGGGATGATCATCGTGCCGAACCACATCTCGCACGCCGACCCGCTGGTCGCTGCGCACTTCGTCTACGACTCCGGGCGTTGGCCGCAGTTCCTCGGCAAGGCCAGCTTGTTCCGCATTCCGCTGGTCGGCGGGATTCTGCGCCGTTGCTGGCAGATCCCGGTCGAGCGCGGCACCGCGGCCGCGGTTCAGTCGTTGGACCTCCTAGTCGAGGTGGTGAACAGCGGCGGTGCGGTGGTGATCTACCCCGAGGGGACCCTGACCCGGGAACCCGAGCTGTGGCCGATGAAGGCCAAGACCGGCGCGGCGCGGCTCGCCCTGGCCACCGGCGCCCCGGTCATTCCGGTGGCGATGTGGGGGCCCGAGCGGATGTTCGATCCCCGGACCTCCCGGCTGAACCCACGTCCCCGAATCCCGGTGACCGTCGTCGCCGGGCCCCCGGTCGACCTGGACCGGTGGGCCGGCGTCCCTCCGACGAAGGCGGTGCTTGAGGAGATGACCGAGGCCATCATGCTGCGTCTGCGCGACTTGCTGGCCGAGGTTCGGCAGGCCGAGCCGCCCCCGCTCTGGGAACGCCCCCGCCACACCGAACGCCCGGGAGCGGCGGCATGAGCGGGCACGTCGCCGTGTTGGGGGCCGGGTCCTGGGGGACTGCCTTCGCCAAAATCCTCGGTGACGCGGGCCGGGATGTCAGGCTCTGGGCCCGGCGACAGGCGGTCGTGGCGGCGCTGCGGGCCGAGCGGAGCAACCCGGAGTACCTGCCGGGTCTGGTCCTGCCGGAGCGGGTGACGGCCACCGGTGACGCCGGGGAGGCGATCACGGGTGCCGAGCTGGTGGTGCTCGCGGTCCCGTCGCAGACACTGCGCGGCAACCTCACGGAGTGGCTGCCGTACCTGCACAGCGACGCCACGCTGGTCTCCCTGATGAAGGGGATCGAACTCGGCACCACCAAGCGGATGAGCGAGGTGGTCATGGAGACCGCCCGCGTCCCCGCCGACCGGGTGGTCGTGGTCTCCGGGCCGAACCTGGCCCCCGAGATCGTCGCCGAGCAGCCCGCCGCCACCGTGGTCGCCTGCCCCGACGTTGACCGGGCCACCCTCGTACAGCGGGCGATCACCACCCCGTACTTCCGCCCGTACACCAACGACGACGTGATCGGCTGCGAGCTGGGGGGCGCGGTCAAGAACGTCATCGCCCTCGCGTACGGCATCGCCACCGCGATGGGCTTCGGCCACAACACCCGGGCGATGCTGGTCACCCGGGGGCTGGCCGAGACCGCCCGGCTCGGGGTAGCGCTCGGTGCCGACCCGCTCACCTTCGCCGGCCTCGCCGGCATGGGTGACCTGGTGGCGTCCTGCTCCTCCCCGTCGGCCCGAAACCGCACCTTCGGCGAGCACCTTGGCCGGGGGGCAACCCTGGAGGAGGCCCGGATCGCCACCCGGCAGACCGCCGAGGGGGTCAAGAGCGCACTGGCCATCCGGGATCTGGCGCGGGCACACGAGGTCGAGATGCCGATCACCGAGCAGGTCGAGGTGGTCTGCCACGAGGGCGGGGACCCACGACGTGCGGTCGCGGCGCTGATGAGCCGTACGACGAAGCCGGAGTGACGCCGTGCTGGCCGACCGTGATGGAACCCGCTGTGTCCGCGCTGGGCTGCCGGAGCCGGTACCCGGGGAGCCGTTCCTGCCCGGCCCGGTCTTTGCCGCGCCGTACCACCTCGATCCGTGGGCCGGGCCCCCGGGCACGCCGAACGGCTACGGTCGGTCGGACAACCCGACCCGGCGGCGGCTGGAGGCGGCGATCGGTGAGCTGGAGGGGGGCGACTGTCGGGTTTTTGCCAGTGGCCAGGCGGCGATCACCGGGCTGCTGCTGAGTGTGTTGCGCTCCGGCGACACGGTACTGCTCCCCGCCGACGGCTACTTTTCGGTGCGGGCGTTCGCCACCGAGACCCTGGCTGGCATCGGGGTACGGGTGCTCCTCGCGCCGACCGTCGGGCCGTATCCGGACCTCGCCGGCGTACGGCTGGTGTTGGTGGAGACCCCGGCGAACCCGGGCCTCGACGTCGTTGACCTGCCCGCGTTGGCGGCGCGGGCGCGGGCGGCGGGGGCGTTGCTGGTAGTGGACAACACCACCGCGACCCCGCTCGGGCAGTGTCCGTTGGAACTCGGCGCAGACCTGGTGGTGGCCTCCGGCACGAAGGCGCTCACCGGCCACTCGGACCTGCTGCTCGGCTATGTCTGCACCCGGTCGGCTGAGTTGCTCGCGGCGGTGACCCGGTGGCGGGACCACACCGGGGCGGTCCCGGGCGCCTTCGATGCCTGGCTGGCGCACCGATCCCTGGCCACTCTCGACCTGCGGCTGGCTCGGCAGACCGCGAACGCTGCGGCCCTCGCCGGGTTGCTGGCGGAGCAACCGGGAGTGACTGGGCTGCGCTGGCCGGGCCGGCCGGAGGACCCGGCCTACCCGGTGGCCGTGGCCCAGCTGCGTCGGATGCCGGGGGTGCTCTCGTTTGATCTCGGCGCCGCCGACCGCGTGGCCCGCTTCGTTGCCGCGGCCCGACTGGTGGCGGCGGCCACCTCGTTTGGGGGGCTGCACACCACGGCCGACCGACGAGCCCAATGGGGTGACGACACGCCGCCCGGCTTCGTCCGGCTCTCCTGCGGCGTCGAGGACACCGCCGACCTGGTCGCCGATGTGGCTGCCGCGCTGCGGCTCGTCGATGGCTGACCGCTGCCGGTTCCCCATAGCGGGTCACCGGCGCGGGAACTAGCCTCACGTCATCGTCTCCGGAGTGGGAGGGCGGAACGTGGGTAGCACGGCAACGCCGGTGGTTGTTGGTTTGGACAACGGCGGCACCAGCAACAACGTCACTGTTTTGACAGTGGACGGACGCTTCCTCGTGGATGGCTTGCTCGAGAGCCCGAGCGAGGTCCAGGCCGGTCCACCGGCGGCGATCGAGGCCCTTGCGGGCGCCTTTTCCGAGGCATTGGCGTCGGTCGGGGTAACTCGGGATCTGGTCCGGGCGGTGGGGCTGGACACTCCCGGTCCGGCCAGCGCCGCCGGGGTGATCTCCTCGCGTGGTTCGACCAACTTTTCCCAGCCGCAGTGGCGGGGCTACGACGTGCGGGGTGCACTTCAGCGGCGGCTTGGCCTACCGGTGGTGTATCTCAACGATGGCAACGCCGCTGCCTTGTACGCGCACCATTCGTACTTCGGAGCGGATGCGGCGCGTCGCTCGTCGGTCTCCGTGGTGGTCGGTACCGGTCTCGGTGGTGGGCTGGTCGAAGGAGGGCGGGTGATCGCCGGTGCGGCCGGCATGGCGGGGGAACTGGGACACGTGCAGCTACCGCTGACCGGCCTGCTCGGCCCCGGCCAGCCGGAACCGGTCTGTGGCTGTGGGTTCATCGGGGACGCGGAGAGCATCGCGTCGCTGACCGGGATCGCCCGTAACCTGCTGCCGTACTGGCTGACCCGGTTCCCCGGGCATCCGCTGGCCGCCGAGCCGCTGGCGCGGGCGGCGAAGCTGGTCCGCGGGTTTGGTGAGCGGGGCGACCCGCTGGCCCGGGAGATCTTCACCCAGCAGGCGAAGGCGATCGGCCGGCTGTTCACGCTCGCGGCGAATTTGGCCGACCCGCATGCGTACTTCGTTGGCGGGGGCGTGGTGGAGGCGGCCCCGGAGTTCCGCGACTGGTTCCTCGCCACCATCCGCGAGCACACCGTGCTGCGGAAGGAACAGGCGGCGGTGGCGACGTTCGCGCTGGTGCCGGAGCGGGACATGGCCGGGGCCCGCGGGGTGGCCCTCGCGGCGCTGCGGGCTTTGTCGGCACCGGGGCGATGACCCCGCGTCGTTCTGCGGGATGCCGAGCAACGGGCGGCCGGAGCTGGCCTTCGGTGGTCGGGCGACGGTGGGACCAGTACCGCCGCCCGACCGGTCACCGGCGGGGTGGCGCGGCGGCGAAGGTCGTCCAGGCTGCGGGGGTGAAGAGCAGCGTTGGGCCGCCCCGGTCCTTTGAGTCGCGCACGCCCACCACCTGCGGCAGCGCTGCGATCTCGACGCACGCCCCCTCGTCTCCGCTGTGGCTGCTGGTGCGCCAGTAGGCCCGGGTCAGCTCCGGGCCGATCGTCGGGGTCATCGTCCTACCGTCCCTTCATGAGGTGCCGAAGCTGGTCCCGGCTGGCTGCCGGGCTGAGGGCCACGCTTCGCAGGTGCTCCATGATCTTGGTGCAGGTGCGGAGGTCGCCGGGGCGGTCGAGGACCATCTGGCCGGCGACCGTCTCCACCGAGGCGATGACGGGGTCTTCGGGGTCCGCGAACTCCAGGATGTGCAGCGAGCCGCGGGTGCCGCGGTGGTAGCCGGCGGCCAGTGGGATCACCTGGATGGTGACGTTGGGCAGCTCGCTTGCCTTGAGGAGGTGGCCCAGCTGCGCCGCCATCACCATCCGGTCGCCTACCGGTCGTAGTAGGGCGCCTTCGTCGATGATGGCGTCGAGGATTGGTGGGTGTGGTGCGGTGAGTCGCTGCTGTCGGTCGAGCCGGAGCTGGACTCGCTGCTCGACCTCGTCATCGGTCAGGGTGTGTGGGCCACCTCGCATCACTCCGCGGATGTAGTCGGCGGTCTGGAGCAGGCCGGGCACCACGGAGGGCTCGAAGTTGGCGATCCCGGTGGCCTCCGCCTCCAGCGCGATGAAGTCGATGGTGCGCCGGTCGAGAAGGTATGAGTAGGAGACCCACCAGCCGGGCTTGCGGGCGTCCTTGGCGAGCTGTGTGGCTGCCGCGATGTCGTCTGGTGCGACACCGTAGACGGTCAGGAGCGCGCGGACGACCGCCGGGCTCACCAGCGTCTGCGCGTTCTCGTAGCGGGACAGGGTGCTGCGGGTGCTGCTGATTTCGTCCGCTGCGGACTCCAGGGTGAGGCCGGCGGCCTCCCGGTGCATGCGCAGGGCGATGCCCAGTCGGCGGGCACGGGCGGTTTTCGGAGCCATGTATCGATCATTGCACATCCTTGGGAGGTGGTAAATGAGAGAACGCGGGTGAGAGTTGCATTCACAGCTATCGCAGTGTCACGCTGTTAGCAGGTCCTCGCTGACGGTTGTCGTGGCGACGGTGGCGGCGAGCGACTCGGAGGGATGAGGCGCGCGGTGGTCGGGTTACTCCCCCGGACCCGATTGCCGCGTGCTGCCCCGATGGCTCGCCGTCCGGAGGGACTCGACATGCGAACTGCCCAGCTGCCCCGACAGCGCTATGGCGCCACCGAGCCCGGCGCGGTAGCGCTAACCCGGTTCCTGGTGGTGCTCACCGATGTGCGCTCCCAGGACCGTGGTCGGGACGAGCGGGCCAGCCCGGAGCGGCGCCGGCAGGTGGTGGGCGCGAGTAGTCGCGAGGCGGCTGAGCGCATCGCGGGAGCATTCATGGCGCTGGGCATGGTGCGAGCGGGTCGGCAGCGGGTCAAGCTGATCGCGATCGGTCGGCGGCGCCTTCGCCGATAGTCGACGGACTGGCGGGCTGCCGGAACCGGCGGGCCGTCTCCTTCCTGTCGAGCTAAACCGATACATCCCCAAAATCCGGTTACCCACCGTATTCCGGGTCGACTAGTTGCTGGGCCCTCGCGCTCTCATTGGGGTATCGCCCGCCGACGTTCGCCACGCACAGTAAGGTCACCAAGGTGAGCGCCGCGGCAGATGCGACGAGCCGACGAAGAGGTGAGGGCCAGTGACCAGCCCAGGCAAGACCCGCGTGGCGGTCGTGTTCGGCGGACGTAGCCCGGAGCATGGCATTTCCTGTGTCAGCGCCGGCAGCGTCTTGGCGGCGCTCGACCCCGACGAGTACGAGGTCGTGCCGATCGGGATCAGCCGCGCCGGTCAGTGGGTGTTGACCGGGGGTGATCCGGACGAGCTCGCGATCAATGCCCGGCGGCTGCCGGAGATCACCGCGGAGTGCGGGGACACCATCATGCTGAACGCGGACCCGAGCAACAGCGGGCTGCTGGTACTCGACGCGACCGCGGGGCCCCGGGCCCTCGCCGACGTGGATGTGGTGTTTCCGGTCCTACATGGAGCGTACGGGGAGGATGGCAGCATCCAGGGGATGCTGGAGATGGCCGGTATCCCGTACGTCGGGGCGAACGTCTTCGCCTCCGCCGCCGCCATGGACAAGGAGTTCACCAAGAAGCTCTGCGCCGTCGAGGGGATTCCGGTCGGCCCGTACGCGGTGCTGCGCAGCGGCATGACCTTGACCGAGCAGGACAAGCAGCGCCTCGGCCTGCCGGTCTTCGTCAAGCCCTCCCGGGCTGGCTCGTCCTTCGGGATCACCAAGGTCAGCGACTGGGCGGACCTGGACGATGCGGTCGCCATCGCCCGGAAGATCGATTCCAAGGTCCTCGTCGAGGGCGCGCTCGTCGGCCGCGAGATCGAGTGCGGGGTGCTGGAGGGCGAGGCCGGTGGGGCGCCGGAAGCGTCCGTGCTCGCCGAGATCCGGGTGGTCGGTGAGCACGACTTCTACGACTTCGAGGCGAAGTACATCGACGCCGATCTCGCTTCTGAGTACGACGTCCCCGCCGACCTGCCGGAGCGGGTGACCCGTCAAGTCCAGGAGTACGCGGTCCGCGCCTTCACCGCGCTCGACTGCGCCGGGCTGGCTCGGGCTGACTTCTTCATCACCCCCGAGCTGGACGTCTACCTCAACGAGGTCAACACGATGCCCGGCTTCACCCCGTCGTCGATGTTCCCGCGGATGTGGGCGGCCGCTGGTCTGGAGTACCCGAAGCTGATCAATCGCCTCATCCGGACCGCCCTGCACCGCGGGACCGGCCTGCGCTGAGCCGCCTCGCCGCCGCCCGCCGGGACTACCGGTGCGGCGGGTCCGGTGGCAGCGGCGGCGGCCCGTTGGCGGGGGCTACTCGGGGCGGCAGCCCGTCGGGGCGTCGTCAACGGAGAGAACCGTAGCGGCGATCGTCTCCGAGACGGGGGAGACCCACTGCAGCGGCTGGTCGTAATCGTCGGGCACCCGGACCGTGACCGTCATCTCCCGGTCGACGGTGCTCAGTACGGTGCTGCCCTCCTCCTCGTTGCCGTACCAGCAGACCCGGTTGACCAACCAGAGCTTGTCGGTATCGGCGAAGGTCGGCGCCGCCCCGCCGCAGGCCACGGTGAGGGCCGGGTCACCGTACGCGGCGTTCTGCTCGGGGCCGGCGGTGACCGGACGCTGCGGCAGATCCCGGATCGTCGGCGGAAGCTGGGAGAGCAGGGCGCGGCAGACGGTGGCCGGGCGCTCGGCCAGAGCCGGAGCGGCCATCTCCACTGCGGCGGTTGACAGCGGCGCGGGGGTCGTCGCCGACGCGCTCGGCTCAGATCCCGGCTGATCCGGGGCGAACTGGTTGAACGCCAGGACACCGGCCAGCACGGTCGCCGGGAGCGCGACCGCCGTCGCGATCAGTGCCGCGCCCCGGTTAGAGCGGTCCCGGCCGCCCTCCGGGGCCCCATCGGCGCCGTCGGTGTCCGACTGGCGGGCAGCGGTGTCGCCCCCGGGGGTGGGTGCGTCGTCGGGGGCAGGGGTGGTGGTCTCGGACGAGTCGGGCAGCCTGCTCACTTAGAGACGCACCACCGAACAGGTGAGGGTGCGGGTGATTCCCGGCACCATCTGTACCTTGCTGACGATGAGGTCGCCGAGTTCGTCCACGGTCTGCGCTTCGCAGAGCAGTACCACGTCGTAGGGCCCGGTGACGGCGTCGACGCGGACAACGCCGGTAATCTTCGCGATCTGACCGGCCACGTCACGCGCTTGGCCGACCTCTGTCTGGATGAGTATGTACGCCTGTACCACGTTCGACCTCCCTCCGTCGCCGCTGGATGAGCGGCCCGAAGGGAGAAACTACCCTACCGACCAGGCCGGATTCCGATCGGCGGAGAAGGAGAAGCGGTGAGCGAACGCGGCAACGGCGTCGTGGGGCTGGGCGAGTTCGGTCTGATCGACCGGGTTACCGCTCGGTTGTCCTACGGACCGACCGTCCTGCTCGGCCCCGGGGACGACGCGGCGGTGGTGGCTGCCGCGGACGCCCGGGTCGTCGCCTCCACCGACGTGCTGGTGGAAGGCCGGCACTTCCGCCGGGACTGGTCGGCGGCGCAGGACATCGGCCACCGAGCAGCCGCGGCGAACCTCGCCGACATCGCGGCGATGGGTGCGCGAACGACCGCTCTGCTGGTCGCCCTCTGCATGCCGCCGGAGCTGCCGCCCGGGTGGGCAGAGGAGCTGGCCGACGGCCTGGCCGCGGAGGCCGCCAAGGTGGGGGCCAGCGTGGTGGGCGGGGACATGTCGGCGAGTCCCACGCTGACCATCGCCGTGACCGCACTCGGTGATCTAGGCGGCCGGGCGCCGGTGACCCGGGCCGGGGCCAAGCCCGGTGACATGGTGGCGCTCGCCGGCCGGACCGGGTACGCGGCGGCCGGCCTCACCGTCCTGTCTCGAGGTTTTCGGACACCGCGGCTGTTGGTCGAGGCACACCGACGACCCGAGGTGCCGTACCCGGCCGGACCGGCGGCGGCCGGGGCCGGGGCGACCGCGATGATCGATGTTTCGGATGGGCTCCTCGCCGACCTGGGACATTTGGCCCGGGCGAGCGGGGTGGCGGTGGATGTGCGGCGGGAGGCCTTCGCGGTGCCCCGGCAGATGCGCGACGCGGCCCAGGCGCTCGGCGTCGACCCGTACACGTGGCTCTTGACCGGCGGGGACGACCACGCCCTCGTGGCGACATTCCCCCCGACGGCCGTGTTGCCGGCGGGCTGGCAGCCGATCGGCGAGGTCGCCGCGGGTGCCGGGGTGACCGTTGATCGTCGGCAGTGGGAGGGCCCCGCCGGCTGGGACCACTTCCGGTAGGCGCACCGGACGGTCGTACCCTGCACTGGTGCGGAACCTGCAGATTCACCCCACCCGATTCGACTCGCCGACGGCGCAGCGGCTGATTGAGGCGGCCCTAACGGACCTGGGCATTCGATACGGCGGCAGCGGCGACGAGACCCCGGTGGACGCGGCCGAGTTCGAGCCGCCCGCCGGTACCTTCCTCATCGCCCACCTCGACGGCGAGTCAGTGGCCTGTGGCGGCTGGCGCAGCCACGGTGGGTCGGTCGAGACAGCCGAGCTGAAGCGGATGTATGTGGCGCCACACGTTCGGGGGCGGGGTGTGGCCCGAGCCGTTCTGGCGGCGGTGGAGCAGTCCGCACGTGAGCAGGGCCGTCAGCGGATCGTCCTGGAGTGCGGCGATCGGCAACCCGAGGCGCTTGCGCTGTACCGTTCATCCGGCTACGCGCGGATCCCGAACTTTGGCTTCTACAAGGATGCCCCAGGCTGCGTCTCGTTCGGCCGGGCCCTCTGATTCACGCTCCGCCCCGGGAGGCGCCAGGGCCCCAGCAACGCAAAACCGGCGGACCCGTTGGGGCCCGCCGGCGCGATCTGGCTGAGCTACCGCGTCAGGCGCGGGTTACCTTGCCGGCCTTGATGCAGGACGTGCAGACCTTCAGCTTCTTGGTGTTGCCACCACCGGCAGGGGTGCGCACCGACTGGATGTTCGGGTTCCAGCGGCGGTTGGTCCGCCGGTGCGAGTGGGACACGTTGTGGCCGAAGCCCGGCCCCTTACCACAGACGTCGCACACGCTAGCCACGGGATACTCCTGGGATTGATCCGTTCATGAGGTCGTCACCAGGCGCTGCCCGGGCAACCTGGCCAGGTTACCCGATGCCTGCTCGCGGTGCCCAACCCCCCTCGGACCCCGCTCAGATCCGCCGGGCCCTGCGCCCGGATTCGCCCGGCCTTGTGCGGGTACACGCCGGCGCGCGTCGCCGGGCCAGACGCGGACTGGAGCGCGCCAGTAGGCTACTCACTGTGCTGGACACCCTCGATGCCGCCGCGGTCCGCCGTTGGTGCGCGGGTGGGCTGGTCGCGTTGAAGCGCCATCAGGGCGAGATCGACCACCTCAATGTCTACCCGGTACCCGACGGTGATACCGGCACCAACCTGGTCCTCACCCTCACCTCGGCGCAGCAGGCGTTGGCGGTGGAGCTGGAGACGCTGCCCGAGGACGGGCCCACCCCGCACGGGCAGGCGCTCCGGCGGATGGCCCGGGGCGCGCTGCTTGGCGCCCGGGGCAACTCGGGAGTGATCCTGGCGCAGATCCTGCGTGGCTTCGCCGACGCGCTGGCCGCGGTCCCCGTGGTGCGGGGTCGGGCGTTGGCCGCTGCCCTGCGCGCCGCCGCCACCGCCGCCTACGCCGCCGTCGCCGCTCCGGTCGAGGGGACGCTGCTCAGCGTGGCCGCCGCCGCAGCGCGCGCCGCCGAGCGGGCCGGCCGCGACGAGCTGGGCACCGTGGTCCGGGCCGCGGCCGACGAGGCCGCCCAAGCCCTAGATCGGACGCCCCAGCAGCTACCGGCGCTGGCCCAGGCCAGTGTGGTGGACGCCGGTGGACGGGGCCTCTGCCTGCTGCTCGATGCCCTGGTCGAGGTGGTCACCGGGGAGCGTCCGGCGCGTCCGGAGCTCACCGGCCGCTCGCCCCACCCACCGGCCGATGACTCCCGCGAGGGCAACTGGTCGACGTACGCCTACGAGGTGCAGTATCTGCTCGACGCCGAACCGGCGGCAGTGGACCGGCTGCGCGAGGAGCTCGGTGCCCTGGGCGACTCGCTGGCGGTCGTCGGCGACAGCGCGGTCGGTACCTGGAATGTGCATGTGCACGTGGACGATGTTGGCGCGGCCATCGAGGCGGGCGTGGTCGCTGGTCGTCCACACCGGATCGTGGTGACCCGCTTCGCCGATCTGCCCAGGCCGCCCGCGTCGCCGGGGACGGACCCGGCCCCGGACCACCGGGCGGCGGTGGTGGTGGCCACCGGCGCCGGCATCGTCGAGCTCTGCACCGCAGCGGAGGCGGCGGTGGTGGAGGGCGTCTCCTCCGCTGGTGAGCTGCTGACCGCCGTCCGTGCCACTGGCGCGGCCCACGTCGTGTTGCTGCCCAACGATCCAGACACCCAGGTGATGGCGAACGACGCGGCCCGGGCAGCGCACCGGCTCGGCGTCAAGGTCAGCGTGGTCCCGACCCGGTCACCGGTGCAGGCGCTCGCCGCGCTCGCCGTCCGGGACCCGGGTCGGCGCTTCGAGGACGACGTGATCGCGATGGCCGAGGCCGCCGGCGCCTGCCGGTACGCGCAGGTCTGCCACGCCAGCCGGGCGGCCCTGACCGTCGCCGGCCCCTGCCGACCGGGGGACGTGCTCGCCCTGGTCGATGGCGAGGTGCACCTCATCGGGGCGGACCTGATCGACACCTGCACCGCCGTGGTCGACCGGATGCTCGGTGGCGGTGGCGAGCTGGTGACCCTGCTAGTCGGGGCGGAGGCCCCCGCCGGCCTGGCCGAGGCGGTCCGTGAGCACGTGGTCCGCTCCTGGCCGTTCGTCGAGGTGCAGGTGCACCTGGGCGGGCAGCCGCACTACCCGCTCCTGGTGGGGGTCGAATGACCTCCGACCAGGCCACCGTCGACACTCCGTTGGGCAAGTTGGTCGGGGCGAAGACGGCCAAGGCGCTCGCCAGCCACCTCGATCTGCACACCGCGGGCGACCTGCTCTACCACGTCCCCCGCCGGTACGACGAGCGCGGTGAGCACACCGACATTCGGTCGCTCGATGTCGGTGAACAGGTCACCGTGCTGGCCCAGGTGCAGCGCACCGCCGTACGTCCGATGCGCCAGCGCCGCGGAAATCTGCTGGAGGTGACGGTCGGCGACGGCTCGGGGGGCGCGTTGACCCTGACGTTCTTCGGCAACCAGGTCTGGCGCGAGCGGGATCTGCGCCCCGGCCGGTGGGGGCTGTTCGCCGGCAAGGTAACCGAGTTTCGGGGCCGCCGGCAGCTCAACGGCCCGGAGTACGTGCTGCTTGGCGCCGGTGATGAGGGCGAGGTGGCGGCCAGCGAGGAGGTTGAGGAGTTCGCGGGTGCGTTGATCCCGGTCTACCCGGCCGCCGCGGCGGTGCCGACCTGGGTGATCGCTCGGTGTGTTCGGGTGGTACTGGACACTGTCGACCCACCGGCGGATCCGGTACCGGCCACCGTACGGAGCGCTCGTAACCTGGCCGGCCTCGGCACCGCCCTGCGCGAGGTGCACCGGCCCTCCAGTAAGGAGGCGCTTTACCGGGCCCGCCGCCGGCTCAAGTGGGACGAGGCCTTCGCGGTGCAGCTCACCCTGGTGCGACGCAAGCGGCAGGCCGCCGACCGTCCAGCCCGACCACGGCCGGTGGTGGCCGGGGGCCTGCGAGACGCCTTCGACGCCCGCCTGCCGTACCAGCTGACGGCTGGCCAGCGGGAGGTTGGCACCGAGATCGCCACGGATCTGGCCACCGCCCACCCGATGCACCGGCTGCTGCAGGGCGAGGTCGGTTCCGGCAAGACGGTGGTCGCGCTGCGCGCGATGCTGCAGGTGGTGGACGCCGGTGGGCAGGCCGCCCTGCTGGCCCCGACCGAGGTGCTCGCCGCCCAGCACTACCGCGGCATCCTTGACCTGCTTGGGCCGCTGGGGCGGGCGGGTGAGCTGGACGCCGCCGAGCACGCCACCCGGGTGGAGCTGGTCACCGGATCGTTGGGCGCCGCGGCCCGTCGCCGGGCGCTGGGCGAGGTGCGCAGCGGCGCCGCCGGCATCGTGCTGGGCACGCACGCCCTGCTGTACGAGGGCGTCGACTTCGCCGACCTCGGTCTGGTGGTGGTGGACGAGCAGCACCGCTTCGGCGTCGAGCAGCGGGACGCGCTGCGGGCGAAGGCGGAGCAGCCGCCACACGTGCTGGTCATGACGGCTACCCCGATTCCACGTACGGTGGCCATGACCGTCTATGGGGACCTGGAGGTCTCCACCCTGTCGCAGCTGCCGCGGGGGCGCTCGCCGATCGCGTCGCACGTGGTTCCGGCCGCGGAGAAGCCCGCTTTCCTGGACCGGGCGTGGCGTCGGCTGCGGGAGGAGGTCACCGCCGGCCACCAGGCGTACGTGGTCTGCCCGCGCATCGGCGACGGTCCCTCCTCCGACGAGGAGGCGGCGCCGGAGGACGACACCGCGCGGCGGCCACCGCTCGCGGTGACCGAGGTAGCGCCGCTGCTCGCCGAGGGGCCGCTGCACGGGCTGCGGATCGGGGTGCTGCATGGTCGGCTTCCCGCGGAGGAGAAGGACGCGGTGATGCGTTCTTTCGCCGCCGGTGATCTCGATGTGCTGGTGGCCACCACCGTGGTCGAGGTCGGAGTGGACGTTCCCAACGCCACCGTGATGATCGTGCTGGACGCCGACCGGTTCGGGGTGTCCCAGCTGCATCAGCTGCGCGGTCGGGTCGGCCGTGGCTCCGCGGCGGGCCTCTGCCTGCTGGTGACCGAGGCGGTGGAGGGCAGCTCGGCACGGGAGCGGCTGGACGCGGTGGGGTCGACAACGGATGGTTTCAAGCTCGCCGAGCTCGATCTGGAGCAGCGGCGCGAGGGTGATGTGCTCGGCGCCACTCAATCTGGTCGCCGCTCACACCTGCGGCTGTTGTCGCTGCTGCGGGACGCGGACCTGATCCGCGACGCGCGGATCGAGGCGATCAGCCTGGTTGAGGAGGATCCAGAGCTGGTGCGCCATCCGGCGTTGGCGGCGTCGGTGGCCGCCCTGGTTGACGCGGACCGCGCCGAGTACCTGGAGAAGGGGTAGCCGCGCCACGGCGGCGGTGCGTCGGGGCGGGGATGTCCAGCAGCAGTGCCGCTGCTCGTCGCTGTCGGGTCTGCCGACGATGCGGTCGTGCTGTTGCACCGGCTGGCCCAACAACTGCCAAGGGCGGGCCGACCAGTTGGTCGGCCCGCCCTCAGCGGTCAGTATTCCTTAGCTCAGGCGGTGAACCGGAGCTTGCGACGACGGGCCATGATGAACAGGCCGCCACCGACGGCCAGCAGCACGGCGGCGCCGGCGGCGATGCCGCCAGCCGCGGCGCCGGTCACCGGCAGGCCCGGCTCGCCGCCGCCCTCACCGGGGGAGCAGTCCGCCGGCTTCGCCCAGGCGATCGGCTCGGGGTTCTCGATGCCCTCGCCGCTCGGCGTGACGATCAGGCCCTCCTCGGCCGGGAAGGACACGGTGCCGCTCATGCCCGGCTCGACGGTCAGCGTCTGCGCCTCACCCTTGTTCGGGGTGAAGGTCGCGGTAACGGTCTCGCCGTCCTCGGGGTTGTTGATCTCGAAGATCAGCTCGTCGCAGGTGGACTTGTAGGCGCCGGTCGGCTCGCCCGGCTCGACGCAGTTGTCGGCCGGCTCCGGATCACCCTCGAAGAGCGGGTCCTTGCTGCCCTCGACGGTCACCTTGATATCGGTCGCATGCTCCGCCGGAACCGCTACCGTGGTGCTCTCACCGGGCTTGAGGCCTACCTTCTCGGTGAAGGCGCCGAGATTGGCTTCGACGGTGAACTTCGCCGGAGCGGTCGCGTCGTCGGCGTTGTTGAGCGCGACGTGGGCGATGCCCTCGCAGTCAGCCTGGATGCTCGCCGTCGGCTTGGGAGCTCCCGGCGTCGGCGTCGGCGGCTCGGAGGTCGACGGGGTCGGCGTCGGCGTCGGCGGCTCGGAGGCCGACGGGGTCGGCGTCGGTGTCGGGGCCTTGCAGGTGCCGCAGAACTTGACCTTGACCGGGCGCAGTCGGTCTTCTGCGAAACCGTTGTCCCATTCGACCCGGACGGCCAGCGACGCCTTGGTGACGTCGCCGGACACCCGCTGGGTGGCGGTCAGCGTCTTCTTGACCGAGTGCGGGTACTTGTCACCGTCAGTGACGGTGAGGTCGGGGATGGTGACCTCGGTGGCCTTCCGCCCGACGTAGGTCTTGGCCACGACCTCGGCCAGCTTGAACTTCTTGACCTTCTTCGGGGTGCTTGCGCTCTTGATGTTCCAGGTGACAACCCACTCGCCGGTGGCGGCGTCGCACTTGGCCGTGCCCGTGACGTTGCTGTGGTGGGCGCTGGCGGGGCTGGCGAGGATCGCCACTCCGGTGAGGCCGAGCAGGGTGCCAGCGGCGACGGCGCTGGCACGTCGGAATAGGGCATGGAGACGGTTCACGTCTGCTCCTGAATGAGGGATCGGACGACGTGCCGGGCGGACGGGAGGTAGCGGCGACGGTGACGCGAACCGCGGGCTCACGGTGCTCGCCTAGGCACAGGCTGCGCTCGCCAGAACGGGCGCATAGGTGGTGACTGTACTGGTCTTTGATCAATCTCGGGGGTCGGGATGAGGGGGCTCACATGATGTTGTCGATTCGTGATCATTGATTGGCGGAGGGTTGTTGAGTGATAACCGTCCGATGTGTGTGATCAGGTGACTTCTGGCCCGGTTCGGCCCGGTCGTGCTCGGCCCGGTGCAGGTGCCGTAGCGTCGCATCATGACTAGGAGCAGGCGGTGACGCGCATCGTGGCAGGAGCGCTCGGTGGACGCCGGATCACCGCCCCGCCCGGCGCCGGCACACGGCCGACCTCCGACCGGGTCCGGGAGGCGCTGTTCAGCGCCGTTGAGGCGGCGGCCGACCTGGAGGGGGCCCGCTTCGCCGACCTCTACGCCGGCTCCGGGGCGGTGGGGCTGGAGGCGCTCTCCCGGGGCGCCGCGCACGTGCTGTTGGTCGAGTCAAACCCGCGGGCCGCCCGGACGATCCGGGCGAACATGGCCGCCCTGCGGGCCGGTCCGGCAGCCCGCCTGGTTACCGGGAAGGTCGCCACCGTGCTCGCCGCCGGCCCCGAAGAGGGCCCGTATGACGTGGTCTTCGCCGACCCGCCCTATCCGGTGTCGGACGAGGAGGTCTCCGCCATGCTCGCCGCGCTCGCCGGCGACGGGTGGTTGGCGCCCGAGGCCCTCGTCGTGGTGGAGCGGTCGAGTCGCAGTGGCCCGGTCGGCTGGGTGCCAGGTGTCACCGGCGAGCGCAGCCGCCGGTACGGCGAAACCATTCTTTGGTACGGTCGCGGATCATGAGGCGTGCGGTCTGTCCCGGCTCGTTCGACCCGGTCACCAACGGTCATCTCGACATCATCGGCCGGGCCAGTCGGCTCTTCGATGAGGTGATCGTCGGAGTGTTGATCAATCAGTCGAAGACCGGTCTGTTCACCGTTGACGAGCGCATCGACATGCTCCGCGAGGTGATCTCGTCGTACGACAACGTTCGGGTGGAGTCGTTCCGTGGTCTGCTGGTGGACTTCTGTCACGCCCAGCGGGCCAGTGTTCTGATCAAGGGGCTCCGGGCGGTCAGTGACTTCGACTACGAGTTGCAGATGGCCCAGATGAACATCGGTCTGGCGGGCGTCGAGACGCTTTTTATGCCAACCAACCCGCTCTACTCGTTTCTCTCCTCGAGTCTGGTCAAGGACGTGGCGAAGTGGGGTGGTGATATCTCCGCCCACGTGCCGGAGGTGGTCCGCGAAGCCCTGCTGGCCCGCCTCGACCCGCCGCCACGTCCCTGATTCCGTCGTCGGCGTCTCGGTTTCGTCATTGCTGGCCCGGGTGCCGTGGTCGGCGTCTCGGTTCCGGTCCGCCGACGTCAACCCCTCCCGGCGACGCGCCGGGAGGGGGCATGATGCACCGGTGGACGGCACAGCGCATCATGTGTGGGGGCGCCGAATCCGGGGTTCAACCCGCATCATTGAGATCGGCCGACGAACGACAGGAGTGAGGTACCAGTGGACCCGCTCGATCGAATCGACGAACTGATCACCATGGTGGAGCAGGCCCGCTCCGTGCCCATGTCTCGCAACAACTGCATGTTCGACCGGGGTGAGATGATCGCTGTCCTCGACGAACTGCGCGCCGAGTTGCCGGCGGACCTGCGCCGGGCCGCCGCGCTGCTCGATGAGCGAGACAAGATCATGGAGGCCGGGAAGCGGGAGGCCGACCGGATCATCGCCGAGGGGGAGACGGAACACGCCCGGCTTGTGTCGGTGAACGAGATCACCGTCTCGGCCGAGCACGAGGGCGCGCGGATCGTCGCCGAGGCGCGGGCCGAGGCGCAGCGGCTCCGGGACGAGGTGGACGACTACGTCGACACCGCGCTCGCCAACTTCGAGCAATTCCTTACCCGAGCCCTCGCCTCGATCGAGCGGGGTCGGGACAAGATGCACGCGCTCCGGGAGATCGGCACGTTCAGCGGCGAAGAGGCCGAGCGGCCGTTGAATTTCTAAGGGTCGACGATCATCGTCGCGGATGAGCCGCGCCGGAACGGGCGCGGTACGCCGCCGCCGTGGGGTGGAAACGCCCCCGGTTCGACGCTGTGGCCACCGCCCAGGTAATCTCGGGTGTCGGCCCTCCTACCGGCCGGAGTCTAACTATGCCCAAGCACACGCCTGCACCACTCGACCCCAGGGCGCCGCTGGTCCTCGACACGAGGGACCTGCCGCGTCGCCCTGGCGCGTTGCGTACGGTCCGGCGGGTGGCGGCGGCACCGGCGGACCTCGGCGTGGAGTTGATCGGCGTGCCGGAGGGTGCTGATCTCGACCTCGACCTGAGGTTGGAGTCGGTGTCCGAGGGGGTGCTCGTCTCCGGGACCATCAGTGGTCCCATCAAGGGCGAGTGCAGCCGCTGCCTGCGCGAGATCGACGACGTCGTGGCCGTCCCGATCCAGGAGCTGTACGCGTACGAGAACAGCACCACGGACATGACGGCCGACGAGGACGAGGTGGGCCGGATGCAGGGCGATCTGATCGACCTGGAGCCGGTGCTGCGGGACGCGGTGGTGTTGACGCTGCCGACCAACCCGCTCTGCCGGGAGGACTGCCCGGGCCTCTGCCCCGACTGCGGGGTGGGCTGGGCTGAGCTGCCGGCCGATCACAGTCACCAGCAGGTCGACCCGCGTTGGGCGGCCCTGTCGCAACTGACCCGTAAAGAGGAGTAAGAACCGTGGCCGTCCCCAAGCGCAAGATGTCGCGCAGCAACACCCGGTCCCGTCGGGCGCAGTGGAAGACCGCGGCGGTTGCGACCGTGGCCTGCCCGCAGTGCAAGTCCGCCAAGCTGCCGCACGCCGCCTGCTCCGTCTGCGGCACCTACAACGGCCGTCAGGTCCTTGAGGTCTGACCTGGACGACGAGTGACGCCCCCGACCTCTGGTCGGGCGGCGCGTGCGCCCAGGCGCTCGCCCGATGTCCCGGCTCCCATCGCCACCGGCTGGCCTGTTCCGGTCGAGGTCCCGGTGGAGCCGGGCATCGTGCGGATCGCCGTCGACCTCCTCGGCGGGGACGACGCTCCCGCCGTCGTGGTTGACGGCGCTCTGCGGGCCGTCCGTGCCGACCCCGATCTACACGTCCTGCTCGTCGGCCCGCCCGAGGCCGTCGGCGAGCTGACCACCGACCTTGATCCGGCCCAGCGCGACCGGATCGCGACTCGCCCCGCTGAGCGGGGAGACCACAGCACTGCCCGAGCCGGCTCCACCGTTGGCGCTGCCGTGGGCGCCGTCCGCGATGGCGCCGCCGACGCGCTCGTCTCCGCCGGTTCGACCGGTGCCACCGTCACCGCCGCCGCCCTCGGGCTTGGCCGCTGGCCCAGCGTCCGGCAGCCAGCCCTGGCCGCCACCCTGCCCGGGGTTAGCGGACCGGTGGTCCTCCTGGACGTCGGCGGCTCGTTGGAGCCCCGTCCGGCGACCCTCGCCCAGCATGCGGCGCTCGGTGCCGCGTACGCCGCCGTTACGCACGCGCTCGAGTCACCGCGGGTCGGGCTGCTCTCGATCGGCACCGAGCCCGGTAAGGGCGATCGCGCACGGCGCCTGGCCGATCCCACCCTCGCCACGGCACCGCTGCCCTGCGCCGCTCGCTACGTCGGCCTGGTCGAGGGGTATGACGTTGCGTCCGGCGCGCGCGCCGATGTGGTGGTTACTGACGGATTCACCGGTAACGTGCTGCTCAAGGCGATCGAGGGCGCGTACGCACTGACCGGTGGCCCGCCGGCTGGCGGCCGGGCTCCCCGGGCCGCTGCCCTGCTCGGTGTCGCTGGCACGGTGGTGGTGTGCCATGGTGCTGCCCACGGAGGGGACATCGCCTCGGGTATCGCGTTGGCCGCCCATCTGGTCCGGCGTGGAGCCGCCGACCAGGTCCGTGCGTTTCTTTCCGATACTGGCGCGGAAGCTCCCACGGACCGCTACGACCGCATCACCGACACCGAGGTACGCACATCATGAGCATCGACAAACGTCGGCGACCGGCCGTCGGACATCTGGAGGCGGCGTTCGGCGTGGCGCTGGACCCGGAGCTGCTGGAGCGGGCGTTGACCCACCGCTCGTACGCGTACGAGAACGGCGGTCTGCCCACCAACGAGCGGCTGGAGTTTCTCGGCGACTCGGTGCTCGGCGTGGTGATCACGACCGCGTTGTTCCACAACCACCCGGATCTGCCCGAGGGGCAGCTGGCGAAGCTGCGGGCCAGCGTGGTCAACATGCGGGCCCTCGCCGAGGTGGCCCGCGGTCTGGGGCCCACTGGCCTCGGCCCGTACCTGCTGCTCGGCAAGGGGGAGGAGAGCACCGGCGGGCGGGACAAGGCGAGCATCCTCGCCGACACGCTGGAGGCGCTGCTCGGTGCGATCTATCTCGAGAGCGGCCTGGAGACCGTGGCGAGCGTCATCCACCGCCTCTTCGACCCGCTGATGGCCGAGTCGGCTGGGCGGGGCGCGGCGTTGGACTGGAAGACCAGCCTGCAGGAGCTGACCGCCGCGCAGGGGCTGGGCGTCCCGGAGTACCGCATCGAGGGCACCGGGCCGGACCACCTGAAGACCTTCACCGCCTGGGTGGTGGTGGCGGGCCGGCGGTACGGCGGCGCGGAGGGGCGGAGCAAGAAGGAGGCCGAGCAGCGAGCCGCCGAAGCGGCCTGGCGGACGCTGACCGAGCAGACGGAGCAGGAGCCGGCTGGTGCCGGCAGCGGGGCGGCCGGCAGTGCCTGAGCTGCCGGAGGTCGAGACCGTCCGGCAGGGGCTGGCGCAGTGGGTGATCGGCCGGCGGATCGCCGAGGTGCGGGTGTTGCACCCGCGCGCGGTGCGTCGACACTCGGCCGGCGCCGCCAACTTCGCGGATGTGCTCGTCGGGACGACGGTCCGGGACGTGCGACGGCGCGGAAAGTACCTGTGGC
Organism: Salinispora fenicalii; assembly: GCF_000514815.1. Classification (GTDB taxonomy): domain Bacteria; phylum Actinomycetota; class Actinomycetes; order Mycobacteriales; family Micromonosporaceae; genus Micromonospora; species Micromonospora fenicalii. The sequence continues at coordinate 63,888 of NZ_AZWQ01000008.1, read as the reverse complement.
TGCCGTTGGACAGCGGCGACGCGGTGATCGGGCACCTCGGTATGTCGGGGCAGCTGCTGCTGCAGCCGGCTGCGGCGCCGGACGAAACCCACCTCCGGGTCCGGTTCCGGTTCGCCGATGACGGACCCGAGTTGCGCTTCGTTGACCAGCGGACGTTCGGCGGGTTGTCGGTCAGCGCCGAGGGTGCGGAGTTGCCCGCGGAGATCGCACACATCGCCCGGGATCCGCTGGACCCGGAGTTCTCCGACGCCACCTTCGTCGCGGCACTACGCCGCCGCCGTACCGAGATCAAGCGGGCTCTGCTGGATCAGACGCTGCTCTCCGGCGTGGGCAACATCTATGCCGACGAAGCCCTCTGGCGGGCTCGGTTGCATGGCGCCCGGCCCGCTGACGGGCTGACTGGCCCGGCCGCGCTGCGACTGCTCGGGCACGTCCGGGACGTGCTCGGTGAGGCGATCAAGGAAGGCGGAACGAGCTTCGACGCCCTGTACGTCAACGTCAACGGCGAGAGCGGCTACTTCGACCGGGCGCTGAACGTGTACGGGCGGGTGGACCAGCCGTGCCGGCGGTGCGGTGCGCCGATTCGTCGCGAGACGTTCATGAACCGCTCGTCGTTTAGCTGCCCGCGCTGCCAGCCGCGGCCCCGTGGGCCGGCATCGGCTCGTGGCTGAACCGAAAGCACCCGGTTGAGGTACGCCGTTCGGCGTTGCTCAACCGGGCACCCGGTGGGGAGGGGCGGACGACGACCCCGGTCAACGGGGCGCGGCGAAGACCTGCGTCCAGTAGGGTCCGTTGCTGGTCGCGATGCCGACCCCGATCTCGGTGAAGGAGCAGTTCAGGATGTTCGCCTTGTGGCCGGGGCTGTTCATCCAGGCCTTCATCACCGCGGCCGGCGACTGCTGGTTCCAGGCGACGTTCTCCCCGTAGGTGCGCCACTGGTAGTTGACATCGTCGAGTCGGTCGCCGGGGCTACTGCCGTTGCTGCCGTCGTGTGACATCTTCTTGTTGTCGGCCTGATCTTGGCTGTGCCGTTGGGCGGCGGTCATCAGCTTGTCGTCGATGCTCAACGCCGCGCAGCCGGCCTTCTCGCGCTCCACGTTGGCCAGGCGAACCACCTCGGCGGCGTCCTCACTGACGTCGCCGCTGCCGTTGGCGGGCGTGGTGGTGCTACTGGTGGGGGGCGCGGTGGTACGGGTCGGGGTGGGCCGGGAGGTAGCGGTGGAGCGCGACGCCGTCGGGCTTGGCTTGCTACTCGGCGAGACCGACGGCGACGGTGTGGGCGACGTCGTGGTCGGCGTGGCGCTGGGGCTGGCCGAGGTCGGTGTCGAGCTGGGGAGTGCGCCCTCCTCGATCGGGCTCGTCGCCACGACGTCGTCGATGGCCGAGGTGGGGCTGGCCGCACCGCCACCGGAGAGGGCGACGGCGCCGACCCCGAGGCTCACCACCAGCGTGGCTGCCGCTGCGGCCCCGCCGATGAGCAACGGCCGTCGGTTCCGACGCCGATCCTCGCCGGCCGGCTGGGCACCGGTTGGCGCAGCGGCCTCCGCGACGGGCGGCATGCTGGTCGTCGGTTCGTCGGCGTACCAGCCGGTCGAATTCGGGGCCGGCCACTGTTGCCCGGTGGACTCTGGCCATCCGGCGGGGGCGGCCGCGCCATGCCAGCCTCCGGTGGGCTCGTCCTGCCCGTCGGCGTATCGCTGGTCGCTCCCGTCGCCCGGCTGGTCCTGCCGCCAGCTCTGGGTGTGCTCCCCGTGCTGCCAGCTTGGGGTGGCCTGCCAACCCTGTGTGGGCTGCTCGTGGCGGGGGTCACCGGCGGGTCCGTGGTATGGGTGCTCTGCGGCTCCCCAGCCCCGGGCGGGCTCGCCGTCGGGCCGCCAGCGCGCGGTCGGCTGCTGCCGGTCCCACTCGCCGGTGGGCTGCTCCCATGGGTTGGCGGGCTGCTCCCGGCCGCTGGTGGGCTGCTCCCATGGGTTGGTGGGCTGCACCCATTGTTCCGTGGGCTGCTCCCGGCCGCCGGCGGGTCCGTCCGGCTCGTCACCGAACAGGTAGGCGGAGCGCGGCTCCGGGCGGTCTGTCGGCCATGCTGGTTCGTCGGCCGCCGGTTCGGGTTGCCGATGGCTACCTTCCGGGTTCCTCGGGTCGTTCCAGCCGTACACGACGGTCGCCTCCACGGGTTGAGATGCGGGCCGGGGCGACGCTACGTCGCGGCCGTTGCCTGCGGCAACGTGGCTAAGAAAGAGTTAAGGGGAACCCGGACCCCGGGGGTGGGGAGTTGGCGGAAGTAGTGCGTACAGTTGGGTGGTCCGGACAGTGCATGTCCGCGCCGAAAGGCAACCCCCGTTAGGTGGACAGGTAGACGTGGAGATGGGTCACGGCCTGTAGCAACTTGACGAAGGAGGGGGTGCCGGCTCAATATGTAGGTGTCGCCAGTCGCGCCCGGTCATGCCCAGAATTTGCTGGATTGACAGTCGCGTACTAACTGGGCGCGCGTTGGCCGGCTTTTCCGGCAGCGCATATCAAGGAGTCAACATGGCGAAGGCCCTGTACGGCCACGTAGGTGCGGCGCCCGATCGGCGTCTGCTCGACGAGGTCACCCGACTGCGTGCCACGGTTCAGGCACTCGAGTTCGAGATCACGCGGCTGCGTGCCGAGAACGATCGGCTCGCGGCAGCGGCAGCCGAGGCGGACGACCTGCTCCGTCTGGCCGAGCCGGCGCTGACCTGACCCACCAGGTCAGCACCGAGCCGCAGTCCGCAGAAAACTGAATCGCACCAGGCAAGAAGCGCGCCGACACGACTGTGCCGGCGCGCGGTTCTGTGTACGCCAACACCTGGGTGGATCGTTACCTGAGTACGTGTCACCGGGGCCGGCCGTCGCCTGTGTGTCTGGTCACCTGTGCGTCCCGTCACCTAAATCGGTGCAGTGAACTCCGGAACAACGTCCCGAGTCACCGTGTCTTGATCGGATCGGGCGGGAAACCTGAATCGGATATGACCGGCAGCGGCGCCGCAGGCGGGTCGCGTGCGTGGCGGCTGCCGGCTGCGGGTTAGTCTGCGGGTTCACCAGGTCCGCGCAGCCGGGCGACGGTACGGCGGCCACCGGACGAGGATCGAGAAGGTGTATCTCAAGAGCCTGACGGTCAAGGGCTTCAAGTCCTTCGCCTCAGCGACGACGCTGAAGCTGGAACCCGGTATCACCTGCGTGGTGGGTCCGAACGGCTCCGGCAAGTCGAACGTGGTGGACGCCATCGCCTGGGTTCTCGGCGAGCAGGGCGCGAAGGCACTGCGGGGCGGCAAGATGGAAGATGTCATCTTCGCCGGCACCGCCGGGCGGGCACCACTGGGCCGGGCCGAGGTGACCCTCACCATCGACAACACCGACGGCGCGTTGCCCATCGAGTACACCGAGGTCTCGATCACCCGCCGGATGTTTCGTTCCGGCGAGAGCGAGTACGAGATCAACGGCGACTCCTGCCGGTTGCTCGACATTCAGGAACTACTCAGCGATTCCGGCATCGGCCGGGAGATGCACATCATCGTCGGGCAGGGTCGGCTCGACGGCATGCTGCACGCCAAGCCGGAGGACCGGCGGGCCTTCATCGAGGAGGCCGCCGGCGTCCTCAAACACCGCAAGCGCAAGGAGAAGGCGCTGCGGAAGCTCAACGCGATGCAGACCAACCTCAACCGGCTTACCGACCTCACCGCCGAACTGCGCCGCCAACTCAAGCCACTCGGCCGGCAGGCCGAGGTGGCCCGCCGGGCCGCGGTTATCCAGGCGAACCTGCGGGACTCCCGGCTCCGACTGCTCGCCGATGACCTCGCCACCCTCCGCGGCACCCTGGCCAAGGAGATCGCTGACGAGACCGTGCTGCGCGAGCGGCGCGAGCGGGTCGAGGCCGAGCATGCCGAGGTGCAGGCCCGCCTCGGCGAGCTGGAGGCGGCGCTCGCCGAGGACGCCCCGCTGCTCGCCGCCGCCCAGGACACCTGGTACCGGCTCTCGGCCCTGCAGGAGCGGTTCCGGTCGATGGAGCAGCTTGCCCGGGAGCGGCGGCGCCACCTCAGCGCCACGCCGGACGATGAGCGGCCAGGTCGGGACCCGGACCAGCTGGAGGCGGAGGCGGAGCACGTCCGCGAGCAGGAGGAGGAGCTTCGCGCGGCGCTCACCGACGACCAGATCCGGCTGGCGGAGGCGGTGGAGCATCGCCAGGACTTGGAGCGGCAGCTCGCCGCCGCCGAGCGGGAGCTGGTTGTGGCGGCGAAGGCCAGCGCCGACCGGCGGGAGGGGCTGGCTCGGCTGGCGGGGCAGGTCAACTCCGCCCGTGCCCGCACCGCCACCGCCGGTGAGGAGATCGAGCGCCTCACCGCCGCGTACGCGGACGCTCTGGCCCGGGCGGAACGGGCCCAGGCCGAGCTGGACGCCGTGGCGGAGCAGTCCACCGAAGCCGATCGGGACAACGCCGGCCTGGATGCCCGCCACGCCGAGGCGGTCGCTGACCAGGAGCAGGCGCAGGCGGGGGTCCGGTCGTGCAGTGACGTGGAGCGATCCGCGGAGAAGGAAGCCGCCACCTGGAAAGCCCGCGAGGAGGCACTCGCCCTGGGCCTGCGCCGAAAGGATGGCGCGGGCGCCCTGCTGGCTCGGGCGGGTGAGGTGCCGGGGCTGCTCGGCGGCCTCTCCGGGCTGCTCACCGTCGCGCCCGGGCACGAGGCCGCGCTCGCCGCTGCGCTGGATGGGCTCGCCGACGCGGTCGCGGTCAACGGCGTGGACGAGGCGGCCGAAGCGATTCGCCTACTCAAGATTGCCGATGCGGGTCGTGCTGGTCTGCTGGTCGGCAGCCCGGCTGGCCCGGGCATGGCCGGCCCGGCCGACGCGCTGCGCCCCAAGCTGCCGGACCGGGCCCAGTGGGCGCCGGATCTCGTGGAGTGCGACCCGCAGATTCGCCCCGCCGTACACCGGGCACTGCGGGATGTCGTCCTCGTCCCCGACCTCGCCACCGCCGCCGAGGTCATCGGCGAGAATTCCGAGCTGCGGGCGGTCACCCCGGAGGGGGACGTGCTCGGGGCGTACGCCGCCGCTGGCGGGTCGGCCAAGGCACCGAGCTTCATCGAGGTACAGGCCGCCGTGGAGGAGGCACGGACCCATCGTGCCGCCGCCGAGCGGACCGCTGCGCAGCTGCGTGAGCAGCTGGTGCAGGCGCGGGCCGAGGTGGCCGTGGCGAAGGAGGCGGTGCAGCAGGCCGCCGCCGCGAAGCGGGAGGCCGAGAGCCACCGGAACGCCGCCGCTCGCCGTCTCGCCGAACTGGGGGCCGCGGCGCGGTCGGCGCGGGCCGAGACCGAACGGCTCGGTGCGGCCCGCTCCCGCGCGGTCGAGGCCCGCGAGCGGGACCTCACCACCCTCACCGAGCTGGCGGAGCGGTTGCGGCTGGCCGAGGAGGCGCCGGTGGACGCCGAACCCTCCACCGAGGAGCGCGACGAGCTCGCCGCGGCCCTCCCCCGAGCCCGGCAGAACGAGCTGGAGGTACGGCTGGCGGTACGGACCGCCGAGGAGCGGGTCTCCTCGATCGCCGGCCGGGCCGACTCACTACGCCGGCAGGCCACGGCCGAGCGGGCCGCCCGGGAGCGGGCGGCGGCGCGGCGGGCGGTGCGGACCCGGGGCGCCGCGGTCGCCGAGGCGGTGGCCGCCGGAGCACACACGGCGCTGGCCCGGCTCGACGTCTCCATCGACCAGGCGGCTCAGCAGCGGGACGCCGTGGCCAACCAACGTGCCGCCCGGGAGGCCGAGCTCGCCGAGGTACGCGGCGCCGCGAAGCGCCTCGGTGCGGAGCTGGAGCGGCTGACCGGCCAGGTGCACCGCGACGAGGTCGCCCGCGCCGAGCAACGGTTGCGGATCGAGCAGCTGGAGGCGAAGGCGGCCGAGGACTTCGGCCTGGACCTGGCGACCCTGATCGCCGAGTACGGTCCGGACCAGCCGGTTCCGCCGACCGACGCCGAGGTCGCCGCCGCGCAACGGGACGGCCTGCCCGTGCCCGAGCCGGTCGGGTACGAGCGGGCGGTGCAGGAGAAGCGGGCCGCCAAGGCGGAGCGGGAACTGACCCTGCTCGGCAAGGTCAACCCCCTCGCGTTGGAGGAGTTCGCGGCGCTGGAGGAGCGGTACAAGTTCCTCTCCGAGCAGCTGGAGGACCTGAAGGCCACCCGGCGGGATCTGCTGACCGTGGTCAAGGACGTGGACGACCGGATTCTGGCGGTCTTCGCCAGTGCGTTCGCCGACACCGCCCGGGAGTTTGAACAGGTCTTCAGCGTGCTCTTCCCCGGCGGCGCGGGGCGGCTGGTCCTCACCGAACCCGACGACCTGCTCACGACCGGGGTCGAGGTGGAGGCCCGCCCGCCGAGTAAGAAGATCAAACGGTTGTCGCTGCTCTCCGGCGGGGAGCGGTCGCTGACCGCGGTGGCGATGCTGGTGGCGATCTTCCGGGCTCGGCCCAGCCCCTTCTACATCATGGACGAGGTGGAGGCCGCGCTCGATGACGTGAACCTGGGCCGCCTGCTCACGCTGCTCGCGCAGCTGCGGGAGAAGAGCCAGCTGATCGTCATCACGCACCAGAAGCGGACGATGGAGGTCGCGGACGCGCTCTACGGCGTGACCATGCGCAACGGGGTTACCCAAGTAATCAGCCAGCGGCTCGACCGAGCCGGGGGCGGGCAGGAGGATAGCGAGTGAGTCGGGAACGAGCGACGGCGTTGTTGGTGGACTTCGATGGGGTGCTGCGCCGCTGGGACCCGGCGGTCGCCGCCGGCGTCGAGCGGTCGTACGGGCTCACCGAAGGTGTCCTCGACGAGATCGCGATGTCCTGGGGGCTGCTCCAGCCGGTACTGACCGGCCAGGTGAGCCACGCCGAGTGGATGGCCAGCGTGGCCGCGGCGTTGACCCCGTCGGTGGGGGAGCAGCAGGCCCAGGCGGCTGTGCACGAGTGGCAGCGCTACCGGGGCGAGGTCGACCCGCAGGTGCTGACGTTCGTCCGGGAGGTCCGGGCGTCCGGGGTCCCGGTCGGGCTCGCCACGAACGCCACCGACCTGCTCGACGCCGACCTTGCCGCCCTCGGGCTCGAGGATGAACTGGACGTCGTGGTCAACTCGTCGGTCGTTGGTGTGCACAAGCCGGCGCAGGAGTACTTCCAGGCGGCCTGCGAGGCGCTGCGCACCTCGCCGTCGCGGGTGCTGCTCGTGGACGACAACGACCGGGTGGTCGCGGGGGCCCGGGTGGCCGGCCTGTCGGCGCACCGTTGGAGCGGCCCCGGCGACCTGCGCTACCTGCGGGCCGCCCTGACCCCGGCCGCCTGACGGTCAGTCTCCGGTGACGCCGTCGAGGCGTTCCCGGATCAGGTCGGCGTGGCCGTTGTGCCGGGCGTACTCCTCGATCATGTGGAGGTAGACCCAGCGCAGGCTGAGCTGGTAGCTGCTGCCGTCCCGCCGGCGCATCGTGAACTCCTCGTCGAGATCGCGCCCGGCGGCGGCGTCGTCGGCGGCCGCGATCTCGGCCCGGAGCGCGGCGAAATCGGCCTCCGGGTCGGCGGTCTCCACCCGGAACTCAGCGTCCGGATCAGCGGTGAAGTCGAACAGGTCGGGCAGGTCCTGCCCGGCGAAACGCTGCCGGAACCAGGCCCGTTCGACGTAGGTCATGTGCCGAACCAGGCCGAGGAGGGAGAGCGTGGACGGTTCGACGCTCGCGATGCGTAGCTGGTCGGCGGTCAGGTCGACGCACTTGTGCAGCAGGGTGTCCCGGTGGTAGTTGAGCCAGCCGGTGAGCAGGGCGCGTTCCGCACCGAGCTCGGGCTCGGTTCGGCGGTCGATCTTAGGTGCTGTCCAAGTCATGCCCGAATCCTCGCGCAGCGGGTCCGGGACGAGCGCACCACCCCGGCGGGAGCTCGTGCCGGCGCCATGTGAACCGGACCCGGCGCCGTCCCGGCGAGCCGGGACCGCCTTCGGTGTTGGCCGGGCGTCAGTCGCTGGTGAGCTGGTGGCGCATCACCTCCTGCAGCGCACCCGCGCTGGTGGTGCCCGCGATCGTCACCTCGGCCGACCGCCCGTCGTGTCGCAGGGTACCGATGGCGTTGCCGAAGTACGGCCCGGCCAGCTTCGTCCAGCGCAGCGCCGGCCGGCGGATCCCGGCGGTACGGGACAGCGCTCGGGCGGCCAGGGCCAGAGCAGGTGACCAGCCCAGCCGCAGCGGTAGCCGCATCGCGTCCGGCACCTGGTTGTGCAGCGGGGAGCAGGTGAGCTGGTGTACCGGGGTGACCACCGCGGGATCGGCGAACCGGGCCCGGGCCACGTACGAGTGGTGCACGTCGCCGCTGAGGACACTGATCGACGCTGGCCGCGGGGCGCCGGGGTCACGCTCCGCCGGTTGCCCGGGCTGCGCCGATTGTCCGGGTTGCCCGGTCCATCCGGTCTGCCCGATCTCACGACGAGTCCGGATCGCCCGCTCCGGCGTGCCGCCACCGACCCGGGCGAAGAGGGCACCGAGCGCGTCGAAGGAGTGCCGGAACGCCGCCCAGTGCTCGAGGTCAACAGCGCGGCGCAGCTTCTCCGCCGCCTCGGCCACCCAGCGCCGGTGGGAGTCGGCGAGCACCTCGTTCCACGCCTCCACATGGTGGACGCCCGGTGGAAGCAGCCAGGGCAGGGACGAGCCCAGGACCAGGTGGTCGTAGTTGCCGTGGGCTTGGTCGACCAGCCAGGACCACTCGCCCGGCGGCAGCATCGCCCGCCGGCCCGGCTTCAGCACCCGGCCGCACCGGTTGTCGAGCATGACCAGGCGGGTTCGGCCGACATCGAGCGCGAAGCTCCACCGGTACCGCACCGCCCGTCGCTGTGCGGGTTCGTGCGCGAGGTTGGATTCCTGGTCGACCTGCTGACCGAATTCACGGAGCGTATCGGTGGCGTCCGCGGCGGCGGTCACCTTCGCGTAGAGCGGGTCGGCCGCAACCTCCTCCGGGGCGAGGTTGCCGAGGTGCTGGTAGACCCAGTAGGAGGCGAGCCCGCTGCTGATGCGCTCGCTCCACCAGGGCTGGGCGCGGGCGTCCGCGCGCCAGGCGGCGGAGGTGTTCCAGTCGTCCACGATCTCGTGGTCGTCGAAGATCATGACGCTCGGCACGGTGGAGAGCAGCCAGCGGGTCTCCGGGGCCCGCCACGACTCCAGGTAGAGCTTGGTGTACTCGTCGAAGCTCACCACCTGGTCGACCGGCGCGCCCACCGGCCGCCGGCGCCGCCGCCGGAGCAGCCGCCGTACGGTCGGTGAGGTCTCGTCGGCATACACCTGGTCGCCGAGGAGCACCAGCAGGTCGGGCAGGTCCGCCGGGTCGCCGGTGGCGGCCAGCCCGCGGGCGTACGCGTCGAGCGCGTCCGGGGGCAGCCGGTGGGCGGTGGCGTGCTGGGTGGATTCCCGGCACGAGCCGAACACCAGGCGTACCGGCTGGTCCCGGTCGTCGGCGGCCCGGGTGCGGATGACGCTGGGGCGGTACGGTCCCGGCAGTGGCCAGACCGGCTCCCCGTCGAGCAGCACCTCGTAGCTGCTGGCGGTGTCGGGGGTCAGCCCGGAGACCACGACCAGGGCGTAGTGGTGCTGGTAGGCGGAGAAGGTGGGCGCGGTGCCGGTGGCGCCGTCGGCGGTACGGACGGTGACCGTCGTTGGGGCGCTGGTCTCCACCCAGATGGTGGCCTGCGTGCCGACCACCCGGCGAAGCAGTGGGCCGACGAGCAGGTCTGCGGCGGACATGGTGGGCCTCCCGATGAGCGTGTCGTCCTGCCTCCCCGGCCGGCGGGCGCAGCACTGCGGTGCGGACGAGCCTATTGCCCGCCGGTTTCCGGCGGGGGTGCGGTGGTGGAGACGCAGTCGCCCGCGTCTGACAGGATTTCGGGCATGACGGATTACCTCCTCATCGCACTCGCCCTGCTCGGCGTGCTGATTCTCGGCACCGTCGGGCTGGTGGCGCCGAAGTTGCGCCGCCGTCGGGAGCCCCCGTTGCCGACGACGGAGGTCGAGACCCGCGCCGAGGAGGACCTTGCCGGACCGCCGGTCGAGGCGGCCGAAGCGGAGCCGCCCATCGGGATCCTGGTCGAGCCGCCGCCGGCTCCCCCGGTGCCGGTGCCGGAGGTCCCGGTTGAGGTCCCGGTCGAGGTCCCGGAGCCGACCGCCGGACGGTTGGTCCGGCTCCGCTCCCGACTGTCCCGCTCGCAGAGCGTGTTCGGCAAGGGGCTGCTGGGCCTGCTCAGCCGGGACCGCCTCGACGAGGAGACCTGGGAGGAGATCGAGGACAGCCTGATCACTGCGGATGTCGGCATCGACTCCACCCGGGAGATCGTTGACCGGCTCCGCGAGCGGACTCGGGTGCTCGGCACCCGTACCGTCGCTGAGCTGCGCACGCTGCTCGCCGCCGAGTTGGTCAACGCCCTCGACCCGGAGCTGGACCGCGCCCTGCACACCGCGCCGAAGGACGGTGTGCCGGCGGTGCTGTTGGTGGTGGGGGTCAACGGGGCCGGGAAAACCACCACGTGCGGCAAGGTTGCTCGGGTGCTGGTGGCGGATGGCCGGAGTGTGATTCTCGGCGCGGCCGACACGTTCCGCGCCGCCGCCGCGGACCAGCTGGAGACCTGGGCCGGCCGGGTCGGGGCGGAGACCGTCCGGGGCCCGGAGGGGGCTGACCCGGCCAGCGTCGCCTTCGACGCGGTCAAACGCGGGATCGAGACCGGGGTGGACACGGTGTTGGTCGACACCGCCGGCCGGCTGCAGAACAAGGTCGGCCTGATGGACGAGCTGGGCAAGGTCAAGCGGGTGGTGGAGAAGCATGGTCCGATCGACGAGACGCTGCTGATCCTCGACGCCACCACCGGCCAGAACGGTCTGGAACAGGCGCGGGTCTTCACCGAGGCGGTGGACGTGACCGGCGTCGCGCTCACCAAGCTCGACGGCACCGCCAAGGGTGGCATCGTGATCTCCGTGCAGCGCAAGCTGGGTATCCCGGTGAAGCTGGTCGGCCTCGGCGAAGGCAAAGACGACCTGGCTCCGTTCGACCCCGCGCAGTTCGTGGACGCGTTGCTGGGCGTCGAGACCGGGCCGGACGTGTAACCCCACGGTGATGAATGACGATCGCGTCCACGCGGGGTGGCGCGACCGCCCGACGTCCCGCCTCGGGCGGCCCTATGTGATGGCCCATGAGATCCCGCTGCACGGCGGCAACGTGAGCACGGTGGTCCGGGTCGGGGACACGGTCCGGCGCAACGCCGGTCCGTGGACCCCGTCGGTGCACGCCCTGCTGCGGCACCTGGAGTACGCGGGCTTCACCGGCGCCCCCCGGGCACTGGGGATGGATGAGCGCAACCGCGAGGTGCTGTCGTACCTGGAGGGGGAGTGCGGGGAGTATCCGCTGGCCCCGCACTGGGTCACCGACGAGGCGCTGGTGACGGTCGCCACGATGCTGCGGATGTTCCACGACGCGCAGTACGGGCTCGTCCTGCCGGAGGGGGCGGTGTGGCGTTCCTTCGGCCCGTCGCCGGAGAACGAGGTGATCTGCCACCACGATGCCGCCCCGCACAACGTCATCTGGCGCCCGGACGGCACCCTCGGCATGATCGACTTCGATCTCGCCTCGCCGGGCTCCCGCATCTACGACGTCGCGTACGCGGCCTGGACCTGGGTGCCGCTCTTCGCCGACCGGGACTCGATCACCCTCGGATGGCGGCGCCCGGACCGGCCGCGGCGGCTGCGGCTCTTCGCCGACGCGTACGGGCTGATCCCGCGCGACCGGCATCGGCTGGTCCGTACTATCCGTAAGCGGATCGTTGACCACGTGGAGGGCATCCGGCGGATGGCCGCCGCCGGGGATCCGGCCTTCGTGCGGATCGTCAACCGGGGCCACCTTCGCCGTCCGATGCGAGACCTGCGTCTGCTCGAATACGAGCGGCACATTCTTGAGGGCGCGCTTCGGGCTCCGGGGTAGTCGTTCGGTGCCGTTGGTAGCGGCCGGAGTTGGGTGCCGGCACGGCGAGAGCTGGTGGGTGGGTGCCCTGCGCCGACGTGTCCGTCTAGACATTACGCACATATGGGTAGCTGTTTCAGGTTCATGTTCATTTGGGCTTTATGTCGGTTTTGCTTCGGTGGTGGCTGCTACGACCTACCTGGTAGCCGAGGAGCGCCAACCGGCCTACCGGTGTGCGTTCCGCGTTGACGACGGGGAAGGGCACCGAACGACATGAACCATCAGCACCGCACACACGAACCTGGTCGCCCCGGCGGGGGCCGGGCGAGACCACGATGGTGGGCCGTCGGGCTCGCCGGTGTGACCGGCCTGGCCCTCACCGTCACCAGTGGCATCGCCGCCTCCGCTGCTGGTGCGGACGGGAGCGCCGCTGCCACCACCGGAAAGCACTCGACGGGCATCCCCGTCCCCTGCGACACGGACAAACTGATCTCCGCGATCGCCCTTGCCAATGCCCGGGGCGGCGCACTCCTCGACCTCGCCAAGGACTGCACCTATCTGCTCACCGCCGAACTCGACGATGCCGGCCTTCCCACCATCACCACCCCGATCACCCTCAACGGCGGAAAACACACCACCATTGAACGCGCCGCCGCAGTCGACCCGTTTCGCATTCTCGCCGTGGACGTCGGTGGTGACCTCACCCTCACACACCTCACCGTCACCGGCGGGCAGACCGCCGGAGGCGACGGCGGTGGCCTCCTGGTGAACGCTGGTGGCCGCGCCACCCTAAAGCACGTCGAGGTCGTGAACAACGTGTCCGACCAGAACGGTGGAGGTGTGGCCAGCAGTGGAACGGTTGTCGCCGAGCACTCCAGCATCAGCCGCAACACCGCCGCCGTGAATGGTGGTGGGGTCCACACCACGGGTCAGCTCACCGTCGGCTCCGCACGGGTGGACAAGAATACGGCTAGCATCGCGGGTGGTATAGGAAGCGCCGTTGGTGGTGGTGCGATCCGAATTGAACACAGTTTCATCACGGGAAATCGAGCCCAAACCATCGGAGGCATCCAGCTCGCCGAGGTCGGCTATATCGCCGATTCCAAGATTGCGGACAACACCGCCGGCGACACGGGGGGCGTCGCGGTATTCGGTCAGACCACGATGCGACGCGTCGGCATCCTCAACAACACCGCGACCGAGTTCGACACGGGCGGGCTGTTCGTCGCGGCGGGGATTCCGGTGCCCCCCGCGGCGGTCCTCGAGGACAGCCGGGTAGCAGGCAACACCGCTGTCATCAACGGTGGGGGAATCCTCAACAGTGGGCAGGTAGTACTGCGGCGGACCTCGGTCGCCGGCAACCAGGCAGGCGAAGAGGGCGGTGGAATCTTCAACTCCGCCGTCGGTACGGCCACCCTGTCCACTTCCAAGATTGTGAAGAACGTTGCTGTCACCGATGGAGGCGGCATCTTCAACGCGGCGGGTGGAACGGTGAACCTGAACACCGCCACCGGCACCGTCGTGGCGAAGAACAGGCCGAACAACTGCGTCAACGTACCCGGTTGTTCCGGGTAGCGGGCCGGACACGTCGGATTCACCAAGGCCCCGTTCCTGCCGATTTCGGTGAGAACGGGGCCGCTGCTTTTCTGCGTCACAGGGAAGGGGGCCCAAGTTGGGCCCGGTGTTCGCCACCTGCGGCATCGGAGGTTCAGTGGAGCCCCAGACCCTGCTCTGGGGCTGCGCTGGGTCGGCAATCGGCCGGTCCCGGCATCATCCGTTTGGTTGGTCGAGGCCCGCTTCACACGTACGAAACAGGTCGTCACCGCCTGGAAATCGATGGGTGACGCTACCGGAAACAGGGAACGAGCAGGCTTCCGGGTAACCGGTGGACGGGCAGCGCTGCCTCGGAAGCCGTTAAGGAGGGAACTTCACCTTAGGAGGCCAGCGTGCCTGAAGCACCGACCATCGACACCGGTAACACCGCGTGGCTGCTGGTGTCGAGCGCGATCGTGCTGCTCATGACGCCCGGACTGGCGCTGTTCTACGGCGGCCTCAACCGGGCCAAGGGCGTCCTCAATATGATCATGATGAGCTTTTCCGCGATCGGGCTCGTCAGCATTCTCTGGTTGTTCTACGGCTTCTCCGCTGCTTTCGGTACGGATCAGGGCGGGGTCATCGGCGACCTCGGCCAGTACCTCGGCACCAAGACCTTCATGGCGGAGACCGACCTGTGGGGCGAGACCGGCATTCCGCTCTACGTCTTCATGGCATTCCAGATGATGTTCGCTGTCATCACGGTCGCCCTGATCAGCGGTGCGATCTCCGACCGGGCCAAGTTCTCCGGCTGGCTGCTGTTCGTGGTCGGCTGGGCGAGTCTGGTCTACTTCCCGGTCGCCCACTGGGTCTGGGGCGGCGGATTCATCGGTGCGGAGCTCGGCGCGCTCGACTTCGCCGGTGGGACCGCGGTGCACATCAACGCCGGGGCGGCGGCGCTGGCCCTGGTGCTGGTGCTGGGCCGGCGGCTCGGCTGGCCCCGGGAGACGATGAAGCCGCACAACGTTCCCATGGTCGCGCTCGGTGCCGGCCTGCTCTGGTTCGGCTGGTTCGGCTTCAACGCCGGCTCCGAGTTGACCGCGGACCTGACCACGGGGCTGGCCTTCATCAACACCCAGGTGGCGACCGCCGCCGCCGTACTCGGCTGGTTGGTGGTGGAGAAGGCGCGGGACGGTCGGCCGACCCTGGTCGGCGCCTCCTCCGGCGCCATCGCCGGACTGGTCGCGATCACCCCGGCCTGCGCCTTCATCACTCCGTGGGCCGCGGTGCTGCTCGGCCTGGTCGCCGGTGCGGTCTGCGCGTTGGCGGTGAGCCTGAAGTATCGGCTGGGCTTTGACGACTCCCTCGACGTCGTCGGCGTGCACTTCGTCGGTGGCTGGATCGGTTGCCTGTGGATCGGTCTCTTCGGCACGTCGTCGGTCAGCTCGCTCGTCAGCGACGAGGGCCTCTTCTACGGGGGTGGGGTGGCCCAGCTGGGCGTCCAGGCGCTGAGCGCGTTGATCGTCACCGGCTACTCCTTCGCGGTGGCGTTCGTCCTCGCCCTCGTCCTGGAGAAGACGATCGGTTTCCGGGTCAGCAAGGAGGCCGAGGTCGAGGGGATCGACATCGCCGAGCACGCCGAGAGCGGCTACGACCTCTCGCCCGCCGCCGGTTCCGCCGGTGGGGGCGCGTTCGCGGCGGCGGGCCTGGCCGGCGGGAAGCCGGTCGGGGAGAGCAGCGCCGCGGAGCAGCAGGTCGCGTCGGCCTCGTCGGCGGGAGGTCGGCGGTGAGCGGCGGGCCCGCCGTCGAACAGGTCGCTGGTTAACGTTGCCGGAATGGAGGGGTTGGACATGAAGCTGGTGACCGCGGTCATCAAGCCATACCAGCTGGACACGGTGAAGGAGGCCCTGCACGCGCTCGGTGTGGCCGGCTTGACCGTCAGCGAGGTCCAGGGCTACGGCCGTCAGAAGGGGCACACCGAGGTGTATCGGGGTGCCGAGTACACGGTGGAGTTTCTGCCCAAGATCCGGGTGGAGGTACTCACCGACGAGCTGGATGTTGACAAGATCGTTGATGCTGTCGTCGCCGCCGCCCGGACCGGCAAGATCGGTGACGGCAAGGTCTGGGTCACCGCGGTCGAGGAGGTCGTCCGGGTCCGTACGGGTGAACGCGGTCTCGACGCCGTGTAGGCGTTCCGCGGGCGGGAGCAGGTACCGATGACCTCGTTGATCAAGAAGTGTGCGGCCGGACCGGACCTCCTGATCAACGAGGTCACCGGTGCTCCCGGCGGGATCGACGCCGCCGCGCGGGCGGCCCGGGCCACGTCCATCGACAGCTGGCTCGCTGAGCTGCTGCCCGGCCGGGACGGGGTCGCGCTGGTGGCGGTGGGCGGGCTCGGCCGTCGTGAGTGCGCCCCGTACGGGGACCTCGACCTGCTGCTGCTGCACGCCGACGTACCCGAGGTGGACGAGCTGGCCGCCAGCATCTGGTATCCGGTCTGGGATGCCGGGCTGCGGCTCGACCACTCGGTACGAACCGTCCCCGAGGCTCTCGCGGTCGCCCAGGAAGATGTCCGGGTGGCTCTGGGCCTGCTCGACGCCCGCTTCGTCGCGGGTGACGAGGCGTTGGCCGACCGGCTGGTTCGCTTGGCCGCCGACCAGTGGCGACGCAGCGCGGTGCGCCGACTGCCGGGGCTGCGCGAGTTGACCGAGGCCCGGTGGGCGGCCCATGGGGAGCTGGCCTTCCTGCTCGAGGGGGACCTCAAGGAGGCCGCCGGCGGGCTTCGCGACGTGGGGCTCCTCCGGGCGATCGCCCGCGCCGGCGTCACCACCGCGCTGCGGCCCGCGGTCCGTGCCGCCCACCTGCGGCTATTGGACACCCGCGACGCGCTGCACCTGCGGGTCGGCCGGCGGGTGGACCGGCTGGTCGCCCCGGAGCGCGACGGGGTCGCCGCCCTGCTCGGGCTGCGCCAGCCGCGGACCGACCCGGCGGCGGAGCCGGTGGACGAGGCGGACCTGCTGCTGCGCCGAGTCGCCAACGACGCCCGGACCGTCAGCCATGCCCTGGACGACGCTTTCCGGGCGGCCGACCGACTCCGCACCCGGCGCCGGGGCGCCGATGGGCGACCGCTCCGTCGACCGGTGGCCCGGGACGTGGTCGAGCACGACGGTGAGCTGGTGCTCGCCCGCACCGTGATCGGGGTGCGCCCGGAGCCGAGCCTGTCCCTGCGGGTCGCGGCGGCGGCGGCGACCACCGGTCTGCCGATCGCGGCGGCCACCGGCGAGTGGCTGGCCGCCTACTGCCCGCCGCTGCCGACTCCCTGGCCTGCCGCGGCGCGCACCGCCCTGGTCACGCTCCTGGGCGCAGGGCCGGGGCTGGTGTCGACGTGGGAGGCGTGCGACCGGTACGGGCTGGTGGATGGCTGGCTGCCGGAGTGGACCCGGATCCGATGCCTGCCCCAGCACCACCCGGTGCACCGGTTCACCCTCGACCGGCACCTGGTGCAGACCGCGTACGAGGCCAGTCGCCGTACCCGGGAGGTGGATCGGCCGGACTTGCTGCTGCTCGGCGCCCTCCTGCACGACGTGGGCAAGGGGCTACCCGGTGACCACAGTCAGGTCGGTGCGCCGATCGCGGAGGCGGTCGCCGCCCGGATCGGCCTGCCCACGGCCGAGGTGGCGCTGATCGGGCGGCTGGTCCGGCTGCACCTGCTCCTGCCCGAGGTCGCGACCCGGCGTGACCTGGCCGATCCGGTGACCGTGGCCGGCGTGGCGGCGAAGGTCGTCGACACCAGCACCTTGGAGCTGCTGCACTCCCTGGTCCGGGCCGACGCGGCGGCCACCGGCCCGGCCGCCTGGTCGCGCTGGAAGGAACGGCTCGTCGCCGAGCTGGTGGCCCGGGTCCGCACCACACTGGACACCGGCCGGCTACCCGAACCGCCCGTACCGGATCCGGCGTTGGTCGCCGGCCCGCTGCCGGTGGTCCGCCTGACCGGGGACGAGGTGGCGGTGGCGGCGGCCCACCGGCGTGGCCTGCTCACGACGGTGGCCGGTTGCCTGGCCGTGCACCGGCTCGACGTGATCTCCGCGGACGCCTCGACAGTGTCCGGACGGGCGTTGGTCGAGTTCCGGGTCCAACCCCGGTACGGCCTCGCGCCGGATCCGGTAGCGCTCGGCGCCGACCTGCGTCGGGCCGTGACCGGCGACGGGTCGGTGATCCAGCGGCTGCGGGGTCGGGCCGCCGCCGCGGGGGGCGCGGGGCCCGCCCCCCAGGTGCGGTGGTACCGGGAGGCGGCCACCGACGCGGTGGTGTTGGAGCTGCGGGCGGCCGACGCCGCCGGTCTGCTCTACCGGGTCAGCGCGGCGCTGGACGAGGTGGGAGTTCAGCTGCGGGCGGCGCGGATCTCCACCCTCGGCGCTGCCGTGGTGGACGCATTTTACCTGGTCGGTGCCGGTCTGGACGCCGAGACCCAGGCTCGGATCTCCGCCGCTGTGCTGGCTGCGGCGCGATGAGAGGGGGCGATTGCCGTCCGGCGGCCGGCGGGTGCGCGGGCGGCGCTGGGTGCGTCGGGTGTGCCGGCCGGAAGCGGGTGCATCGCGGGCCGGATACCCTAGCGGTGGCTGGACAGCTCGTCTGGCCGTGCTCGTGCTCACCAGAACTCTGACAAACGGGATGTTCGCGTGTTTGACACCTTGAGTGACCGCCTGTCCGGGATCTTCACCAAGCTCCGCGGTAAGGGACGGCTCACCGACGCCGACATCGACGCCACCGCCCGCGAGATCCGCCTCGCGCTGCTGGAGGCGGATGTGGCGCTGCCGGTGGTCAAGGGCTTCATCGCGCGAGTCAAGGAGCGGGCGCGGGGCGCCGAGGTCTCCCAGGCGCTGAACCCGGCCCAGCAGATCGTCAAGATCGTCAACGAAGAGTTGGTCAACGTCCTCGGTGGTGAGGCGCGGCGGCTTCAGTTCGCCAAGCAGCCGCCGACCGTGATCATGCTGGCCGGTCTTCAGGGCTCCGGCAAGACCACGCTCGCCGGCAAGCTGGCTAGTTGGCTGCGCGGCCAGGGCCACCAGCCGTTGCTGGTCGCCGCCGACCTGCAGCGCCCCAACGCCGTCGGACAGCTCCAGGTGCTCGGTGGTCGCGCCGGCGTCGAGGTGTACTCCCCGGAGCCCGGCAACGGCGTCGGCGACCCGGTGCAGGTGGCCCGCGCCTCGATCGAGCACGCTCGGCGGGCAGCCCGGGACATCGTCATCGTGGACACGGCCGGCCGCCTCGGTATCGACGCCGAGATGATGCAGCAGGCGGCCGACATCCGGGACGCGGTCAACCCGGACGAGGTCATCTTCGTCATCGACGCCATGGTCGGCCAGGACGCGGTGCGCACCGCGGAGGCGTTCCGGGACGGCGTCGGTATTACCGGTGTGGTCCTCTCCAAGCTCGACGGTGATGCCCGTGGTGGTGCCGCGCTGTCGGTCCGGGAGGTCACCGGCCAGCCGATCCTCTTCGCCTCCACCGGCGAGAAGCTGGAGGACTTCGATGTCTTCCACCCGGACCGGATGGCCAGCCGAATTCTCGGCATGGGCGATGTTCTCACTCTGATCGAGCAGGCCGAACAGGCCTTCGACGTCGATCAGAAGGAGAAGATGACCGCCAAGCTGATGGGCGGTGAGCAGTTCACCCTGGAGGACTTCCTCGACCAGCTCATCGCGGTTCGGCGAATGGGGCCGATCGCCAACGTGCTGGCCATGATGCCCGGCATGGGGCAGATGAAAGACCAGCTCGCCGAGGTGGACGACAAGCACTTCGACCGGGTCACCGCGATCATCCGGTCGATGACTCCGGCCGAGCGCACCAACCCGAAGATCATCAACGGTTCGCGCCGGGCCCGCATCGCCAACGGCTCCGGAGTCACCGTGATGGACGTCAACCAGCTACTCAACCGCTTCACCGACGCCCAGAAGATGATGAAGCAGATGGGCGGCATGATGGGTCTGCCCGGAGGGCGCCGAAAGGCGACCAAGTCGCCGAAGAACAAGCGCAAGGGCGGGAAGGGCGGCGGTCGGTCGCGGACCGGCACGGGGGCGCGGGGCGGCCTCCCCGGTGGCATGCCGCAGCTGCCGCCCGGCCTGAACCCCGACGACCTGGCCGGCCAGGGGCTACCACCGGGATTCAAGCTCCCGAAGATCGACTTCAACAAGCTCGGCAAGGGGGACCAGCGCCCCCGTTGACCGGGGTTGAAGCAGGGCGAGGTCAGTGCGGGTCGCGGCTGATCCGGCACTGGCCGCGGTCCGCCGGCGGGTGGCCTGCCCGCACGCCCCGGCGGGCGATCAGGTAGGACTGAGCGTATGGCTCTGCACGTGCGCGGTGTGCTCCTGCCCGAAGACGAGGTCCGGGACATCTGGCTGGTCGGCGACCGGGTGACCTTCCAGCCGGTGGCCGGCGCGGAGACCATCGCGGATGGTGGCTTTCTGCTCCCCGGCCTGACCGACGCGCACTGCCATATCGGCATCGCCCAGGGCGGGGCGCCGATCACCTCGGTCGACCAGGCCCGCGAGCTGGCCCATGTCGACCGCGACGCCGGGGTGCTCGCCATCCGGGACGCCGGCTCCCCGTACCCGTATCCGGAGCTCGACGACGCCTCGGACCTGCCGCGGCTGGCCCGGGCCGGCCGGCACATCGCCCCGCCGAAGCGCTACCTGCGCGGCGTCGGGGTGGAGGTCGGTGCGGCAGAGGTGACCGCGACCGTCGCCGCGCAGGCCGACGCCGGCAACGGCTGGGTCAAACTGGTTGGCGACTGGATCGATCGTGGCGTCGGCGACCTCGCCCCGGCCTGGGACGCGGAGACCATGACCGCCGCGGTTCGGGCCGCGCACGCCGCCGGGGTCCGCGCCGCGGTGCACACCTTCTCCGAGTCCGCCGTCGAGATCATGGTGCGGGCCGGGATCGACTCGGTGGAGCACGGCACCGGTCTGAGCCTGGACCTGATCGACGTGATGGCCCGGCAGGGCACCGCGCTCGTACCCACCATGATCAACATACGGACCTTCGGCGGCATCGCCGACCAGGCGCGGGCGAAGTTCCCCAGCTACGCCGACCACATGCTCGCCCTGCGAGACCGCTTCCCCGAGGTGGTCCGCGCCGCCTACCAGGCCGGCGTCCCGATCTACGTCGGCACGGATGCCGGCGGTGGCATCGCGCACGGTCTGGCCGCCGAGGAGATGCTGCTGCTGCACGAAGAGGCCGGGATACCCGCCGAGGACGTCCTCGCCGCCGCCTCCTGGCGGGCCCGCGAGTGGCTTGGCTTCCCCGGCCTGGTCGAGGGGGGCCTGGCCGATCTGGTTGTCTACCCGCAGGATCCGCGTCGCGATCTCCGCGTCGTCCGGTCCCCCACCCGCGTCGTCCTCCGCGGCCGGGTCCTGCGCTGATCCACCCGGGCGGTCGGCGGTCCGGGGTGGAGCGACCGCCCGCTGGTAGCGACCGCCCCGGCGGCACATAGGATGTGCGGTCATGGCGCGCGTGCTCACTCCCCGTGCGGAGGACTTTCCCCGCTGGTACCAGGACCTGATCGCCAAGGCGAAGCTGGCCGACAACGGCCCGGTCCGGGGAACCATGGTGATCCGACCAGCCGGCTACGCCATCTGGGAGCGGATGCAGGCCGAGATGGACAACCGGATCAAGGCTGCCGGCGCGGAGAACGCGTACTTCCCGCTCTTCATCCCGGAGGGCCACCTCAAACGCGAGGCCGAGCACGTCGAGGGCTTCTCGCCGGAGCTGGCGGTGGTCACCCACGGCGGTGGTAAGCAGCTCGCCGAGCCGGTCGTGGTACGCCCGACCAGCGAGACCGTCATCGGCGAGTTCATGGCCAAGTGGGTCGACTCGTACCGAGACCTGCCGTTGCTGCTCAACCAGTGGGCGAATGTGGTCCGCTGGGAGCTTCGTCCCCGCATCTTCCTGCGTACCAGCGAGTTCCTCTGGCAGGAGGGGCACACCGCGCACACGACCCGCGAGGACGCCCGCGCCTACGCGCGACGGATTCTGCACGAGGCGTACGAGGACCTGATGGTCAACGTCCTCGCCATCCCGGTGCAGGTGGGCCTCAAGACCGCCCGGGAGCGGTTCGCCGGTGCGACCGCCACCTACACCCTCGAGGGCATGATGGGCGATGGCAAGGCGCTCCAGCTGGGCACCAGCCACGAGCTGGGGCAGAACTTCGGCCGCGCCTTCGACATCAGCTACACCTCGGCCGAGGGGGGTCGGGAGTACGCCTGGACCACTTCGTGGGGCACCTCCACCCGGATGCTCGGTGGTCTGATCATGTGCCACGGTGACGACAACGGTCTGCGGGTGCCGCCGAAGCTCGCGCCGGTCCAGGCGTACGTGATGGTCGTCAAGGACGGCGAGGGGGTCGGTGAGGCCGCCACGCGGCTGCACGACGCGCTGCGAGATGCCGGTGTCCGGGTCGCGCTCGACGACCGGACCGACACCCCCTTCGGGCGTCGCGCGGTGGACGCGGAGTTGCGCGGCTATCCGATCCGCGTCGAGATCGGCCCTCGCGACCTAGCCGCGGGGAACGCGGTCGTGGTCCGGCGAACGGACGGCTCGAAGTCCCCAGTTCCGGTAGCCGACGTTGTCGGCGTGGTGCGCGCGGCTCTCGACGCCGACCAGCAGGCGCTGCACGACCAGGCGCTCGCCCTTCGACAGGCGCGGACCCGTGAGGTGGGGACGTTGGCTGAGGCGATCGAGGCCGCGGCGACGGGCTGGGCCCGGGTGCCGTGGTCGGTGGTCGGCGCCAAGGGCGAGGCGGAGGCGAACGCCCAGGGCGTCACCGTGCGGTGCCTGATCCGGGCCGATGGCTCGGTGCCGGACAGCGAGGACGAGCCGGACCTGGTCGCCATCCTGTCCCGGGCCTACTGAGCTACGCCCGCACCGCCCGCACCGACCCGGTCCCCGCCACCGCCCGGTCCGACCCGGATCGGTATCGCTACCGACCGGCCCCGGCCCAACTGGCTCGAGCTGGCTCGAGCCCACAGATGGGGCAGCTCGACAGCGAGCGGAGCGAACCGGGCCACCGGCGTCCAACCGGCCGTCGGTTGGTGGGCTCGGCGATCCGACCGAGTCACGCGTTCCAGCCGGTCGTCGGTTGGGTGGGCTCGGTGATCCGACCGGCCGTCGGCGGGCGGTAGGGTCGGCCAGGTGAGGTTTGAGCCTGGGCGGTTGGTGGTGCACCGCAACGTGCGGCGGGGGCGGATCGGGTGGGTTCGTCCGGCGCGCGTGGTCAGCGACGACGATCGGGGGCTGCTGCTGTGGATCCCCCAGGGCTCCCTGGTGGCCAGCGAGACCACAGACGCCGGAGTCGGAATGCGGGCGATTCCGTTCGCCGAATGGATCGTCTCGGCGTACCGGCTGACGGTCGCGCGGTGGCAGGGGCCACCCCTGTTGAAGTTCCTGCCGGTCGGGGCGGCGCACTCGGTCTGGTGGTTTCGTGACGCGCAGGGGCGTTTCACCCATTGGTACGTCAACCTCGAGGAGCACGGCGTTCGTTGGGACGACGGTGGGCTCGCCGGAGTTGACGTGCTGGACCAGGACCTCGACGTGCTGGTCCACGCGGACCGCCGTTGGGAGTGGAAGGACGAGGACGAGTTCGCCGAGCGGCTCGACTTCCCGGCGCACTACTGGGTGCCGGACCCGGACGAGGTCTGGGCCGAGGGGAAGCGAGTCATCGCCCGGGCCGAGGCGGGTGAGTTCCCGTTCGACGGCACCTGGTGTGACTTCGTGCCGCCGGTCGAGTGGACGGCCCCGCTGGACCTGCCGCCCGGGTGGGACCGGCCGCCGGCGCGCTGACGGCTCCCCACTCGGCCGCAAGGCGACTGCCGCGAGCACGGTCGGCCGACCAAACTGAATCAGTGTGCTCTTCGTCATAATCGAATGGTGAGCCGGGGCCGGTCCGATGTGAGGCTTCCCGGTCCGATCTGGCAGAATGGCTGGCTGGTATCCGGCGTGGGTCCGGCGCCCTCTACCCGGGCACCACGTCAGTCCACCCGAGCAGTCTCCGGCCCAACCCCACTGTGCCGGAGAGCGCGCTCACCCGTGCACCGCCCGTCCAGGGTCGGTGGAAACACAACAGGAGCGAAAACACTGTGGCCGTAAAGATCCGGCTCCTGCGGATGGGCAAGATCCGCAACCCGCAGTACCGCATCGTCATCGCCGATTCGCGCACCAAGCGTGACGGCCGGGCGATCGAGTTCGTCGGGATCTACCAGCCGAAGCACGACCCTTCGGTGATCGAGGTCAAGTCGGACCGGGTGCAGTACTGGCTCTCCGTGGGCGCGCAGCCGAGCGAGGCGGTGCAGCGCCTGCTGGAGAAGACCGGCGACTGGCAGAAGTTCAAGGGCCTGCCGGCCCCCGAGCCGCTGAAGGTCGCCCCCGAGCGGGTCGACCGCAAGGCGGCCTACGAGGCTGAGGCGAAGGCTGCTGCTGGTCTGGCGGAGGCTCCGACCAAGCCGGCGAAGAAGGCCGCCAAGGCCGAGGCGGCGCCGAAGACCGACGAGGCGGCGCCGAAGACCGAGGAGCAGGCCGGTGCAGGCTCCGGCGAGCAGGGCTGACGTGGCACTGCGTCCGGCGCTGGAGCATCTGGTCAAGGGCATCGTCGACAACCCCGACGATGTCCGCGTCCGGCTGGTCGACTCCCGGCGGGGCAAGCGGCTCGAAGTCCGCGTGCACCCGGAGGACCTCGGCACGGTGATCGGGCGGTCCGGGCGGACCGCTAAGGCGCTGCGCCAGGTCATCGGTTCCATCGGTGGACGCGGCGTACGCGTCGACATCGTCGACTCGTACTGATGCTCGTCGTCGGCAGGATCGGCAAACCGCACGGGATCCGCGGTGAGGTGACCGTGGAGGTGCGGACCGATGAACCTGAGACGCGGTTCGCCCCGGGCTCGGTGCTGCGCACCGAGCCCGGGGCGCACGTGCCCGCCCACCCCGGCGCGTACCAGGTGCCGGGTGAACTGACCGTCGAGGCATCGCGGTGGCATCAGGGGCGGATGCTGCTGGTCGCCTTCGCGGGTGTGCTCGACCGCAACGTCGCCGAGGCGCTTCGCGGCACCCTCGTCGGGGTGGACCGCGCCGACGTGGCCCCGCCGACGGACCCGGAGGAGTTCCACGACCACCAACTGGTCGGCCTGGCCGTGGTCACCCCGGCTGGGGAACGGCTGGGTGAGATCGTCCGGATCGACCACGCCCCCGCCGCGGACCTGTTGGTGCTGCGCCGTCCCGGCCGCCGGGACGTGTTGATTCCGTTCGTCCAGGCGATCGTTCCCGAGGTTGACCTCGCCGGCGGTCGCGTGGTCGTGGATCCGCCCAGCGGCCTGCTCGACCTCTGACCGGGCAGTCTGGCCCGCACAGCTGTTGGAGCCCCGCAATGCGCGTTGACGTTGTGTCGATCTTCCCGGAGTACTTCGCTCCGCTGGACCTGTCGCTGATCGGCAGGGCCCGGGCCAGTGGCACCCTCCAGTTGGCCGTGCACGACCTCCGTACCTGGACCCACGACGTGCACCGGACGGTCGACGACACGCCGTACGGCGGGGGGCCGGGGATGGTGATGCGGCCGGAGCCGTGGGGGGAGGCGCTGGATGCGCTCGCCCCGTCGGGAGGTAACCCGCCCCGGCTGCTGGTGCCCTCGCCAGCCGGTGTTCCGTTCACCCAGGCGTTGGCCCACGAACTGGCCGCCGAGCCGCACCTCCTCTTCGCCTGTGGCCGGTACGAGGGGATTGACCAGCGGGTGCTTGAGCACGCTGCGAGTCGGATGCCGGTCACCGAGGTCTCTCTCGGGGACTATGTGCTCTTCGGCGGCGAGGTGGCGGTGCTGGTGATCCTGGAGGCGGTGACTCGACTGCTGCCCGGGGTGCTCGGCAACGTTGGCTCGCTGGACGAAGAGTCGCACGCCCACGGGCTGCTGGAGGCGCCGATGTACACCAAGCCCGCTGCCTGGCGGGGTCAGGAGGTACCGGCGGTGCTTCGCTCCGGCGACCACGGGAAGATCGCCCGCTGGCGCCGGGATGAGGCCCTGGTGCGGACGGTCGACCGGCGCCCCGACATGATCGCCGCGCTGGCTCCGGAGTGCCTGGACCGGCAGGACCGGGCGACGTTGGAGCAGGCCGGGTTCCTGGCTGCCCCCGGCGATGTGGCAAAATAGGGGGTTGCCGCAGTCAACCGCGCCGCGGATGGCTGCGAGGACCCTCGACCGGGGCCGGCGAGTGCCGGCGACCATCCGAGGGTCAGAATCACCCATTCGCGCATCGACTGACGATGCGCCGTGAGCCTCGCGAGGACGCAGCGATGAACATCCTGGACGCGCTTGACGCCCAGTCGAAGCGGACCGACGTTCCCGATTTCCGCGCCGGTGACACCGTTAAGGTGCACGCACGGGTCGTCGAGGGAAACCGGTCCCGGGTCCAGATTTTCCAGGGCGTCGTCATCCGTCGTCAGGGTGACGGTCTGCGGGAGACCTTCCTGGTCCGCAAGATCAGCTTTGGGGTAGGGGTCGAGCGCACCTACCCGATCAACAGCCCGGCCATCGACCGCATCGAGGTCGTGACCCGCGGTGATGTCCGGAGGGCCAAGCTCTACTACCTCCGCGAGCTGCGCGGCAAGAAGGCGAAGATCAAGGAGAAGCGGGAGAAGCAGCCGAGCTGAATCGTGCTGCACCACCCAGTCTGAGCTGCGCGTATGGTGTACGAACCGGAGGGCACCACCCGGGACGTGCCAGCGCAGCCGGATGCCACCGCCCAGCGGCGGGGCAGGTGTCCACTGCCGTCCGGAGGCCTCGACCAGGTCCCCGGGCGGTAGTGTCGTTTCTGCGGACCGGGGAGGCGTGGTGCAGACGCGCGACGAGGACGGCACGGTCGATCCACGCCGTCGCCGAGCCCGGCGACGCCGCCGTCCGTTGCCGCTCTGGCAAGAGCTGCCGCTGCTGCTGACTGTCACCTTCTGCCTCGCGGTGCTGATCCGGACCTTCCTGCTTCAGGTGTTCTTCATCCCGTCCGGCTCGATGACCGAGACGCTGCTCGTCGGGGACCGGGTGTTGGTCAACAAGGTCGTCTACGACGTACGGGACCCGCTGCGGGGTGAGGTGGTGGTCTTCCGCGGCCCGCAGCGGTGGGCCACCCAGCTTGACGGGGAGCCCGAACCCGGGTTCCTGCGCCGGCTCACCGCCACCTTCGGCGATCTGGTGGGGGTCGGCGGCACCGGCGAGAAGGACTTCATCAAGCGGGTCATCGGGCTGCCGGGCGACCGGGTGAGCTGCTGCGACGAGCAGGGGCGAGTGCTCGTCAACGGCATCGGAATCAACGAGCCGTACGTGTGGCGCGACTCGCCGCTGGACCTCCCGCCGAATCCGGGCGAGTGCCGCGCGCGTCGCTTCGACGAGGTAACCGTCCCACCCGGGCAGCTCTTCGTGCTGGGTGATAACCGGCTGGTCTCCCAGGACGCCCGTTGTCAGGGCCCGGTGCCGATCGACAATGTGGTCGGACGGGCGTTCGGCGTGGTGTGGCCATCGTCGCGGTGGAGTGCTCTCTCCACACCAGATACCTTCGCGAACGTTGCGGCGCCGCCGGGTTCCCCGACCAGCGGGCCGCAGCCGGTTGAACCGCGCCCCGACGGTGGCGTGCTGCTGCTTCTGCCGCTCTCGGCCGCGTGGCGTAGTTCTCGCGCGTTCCGTCCAGTGCCGCCCAGCTCGGCAACGTAGGCTCCTTTCCGTGATTGACGAGCAGACCGACAAGTCCCGCAACTCCTTCTGGAAGGAGCTGCCGATTCTCCTGGGCGTGGCGATTCTGGTCGCGGTGCTGGTGCGTGCCTTTGTGTTGCAGACCTTCTTCATCCCGTCGCCGTCGATGGAGAACACGCTCCAGATCGACGATCGGGTGCTGGTCAACAAACTGGTGTACGACTTTCGCTCGCCGAAGCGCGGCGAGGTGGTCGTATTCAAGGCGCCGACCTCGTGGAGTGGCAACCCGGACGGGGAGGACTTCATCAAGCGGGTCATCGCCATCGGCGGCGACCACGTGGTCTGCTGCGACGAGCAGGGGCGGATCACGATCAACGGGGTTGCCCTGGACGAGCCGTACCTCTACTCGGTCGGTGGCGAGCGGGACCAGCCCGCTGACCAGGACTTCGATGTGACCGTACCGCGGGGGCGGCTGTGGGTGATGGGTGACCACCGGTCGGCCTCGGGCGACTCGTTGCAGCACTGGCAGCAGTCGGGGGAGGACGTCCACGAGGCGACCATCCCCGAGGACCGTCTCGTCGGTCGGGCCTTCACGATCTTCTGGCCGCTGGACCGGGCGCGCTGGCTGAGCGTCCCCGAGCAGTACGGCCCCATTCCTCGGCCCGGAACCTGAGCCGGTGGGCCGGGTAGGCCCGGTAGGCGATGGCGAGGGCGTCTGGCAGGCTGGGACGGTGACCGTTGCCCACGCCTTCCGTCGTCCCGCCCGGGTGCTGCTCGTCGCCCTGCCCGGCCGTCGCCTGGTCGTCGAACCGTGGGGGAGCGCGGACGGGGGCGGGCCATGCTGACGCCGCCGCGTACCGTCGTCCGCCGCGACGGCGGGCTCTACGCGCTGGAGCGTGCCCTGCAGCGACGCGGATTTCGGCAGGTGGCCGGCGCCGACGAGGCCGGTCGGGGCGCCTGCGCCGGCCCCCTGGTGGCCGCCGCCGCGATCCTGCCCCCCGGGCGACGCGGGGAAGTCGACGGACTCGCCGACTCCAAGCTGCTCACCCCGGCCAGTCGAGAGCGGGTGTACGCGGAGGTGGTCGCTCGGGCATCGGCGTACGCGGTGGTGGTGATCCCGGCGGCGGAGGTGGACCTGCGCGGACTGCACGTGTGCAACCTGGCCGCGATGCGTCGTGCGCTGGCGTCACTTGCCACCCCGCCCGAGTACGTGCTGACCGACGGCTTCGGGGTGGACGGGCTGGACGTGCCCGGGTTGGCGGTCTGGAAGGGCGACCGGGTGGCGGCCTGTGTCGCGGCAGCCAGCGTGCTGGCCAAGGTCACCCGAGATCGAATCATGGTGGAGCTGGACCTGGAGTTCCCCGGTTACGGGTTCGCGGAACACAAGGGTTACATCACCGCTGAGCACTCGGCTGCGCTGCGGGAACGCGGGCCGTGCCCGGAACACCGGTTCTCGTATGTCAATGTCGCGACCGTCTCCGGCCGGCACGGGGCCCCGCCCCGGGCCCGACGACCCCTGGTCGCCGCGGCCGACGAGGCGATGGAACGCGCCGGGGCGGTAAAGGGTACCGTCGGCGTGGCGTTGGGCGAGCGGCCCTGGGCTGCGGGGTCGGTGGGGAATGATGTGGCCATGGAAGGCGGGATGGGATGAGCGCGGAAGATCTCGAAAAGTACGAGACGGAGATGGAGCTGCAGCTCTACCGGGAGTACCGCGACATCGTCCGCCAGTTCTCCTACGTCGTGGAGACCGAGCGTCGGTTCTATCTGGCGAACCAGGTCGACCTGCACGTGCGTAACTCGGACGGCGAGGTCTACTTCGAGGTCGAGATGCACGACGCCTGGGTATGGGACATGTACCGTCCTGCCCGGTTTGTCAAGAACGTCCGGGTGATGACATTTAAGGACGTCAACGTGGAGGAGCTGGAGAAGCCGGATATCTCGTTGCCGGCCGACTCAGGGTTCGGTAGCTGACCCTCCGGACCGCTGACCCTCCCGTTCCCTTCCCGGCGGGCCCAGCTTCCATCGCCCTGAAACAGCACGTCACCCCGGTCCCACCACGGGCCCAGCCCGGCCTCGTTTAGCAGATCGAATCGCTCCCCACAATCTGTCCACAGTGCTATTGCTATCCACAGGTGAGCTGGGCGGGGGTGGCCGCCGATCGGCGGTCCGGGCAGGCTGCCGCCATGAAGCCGTCCCCGATCCTCGCCATCCTGCTCAGCGCCGGGCTGGTCACCACGCCTGCCGTGCCCGCGTCGCCGGTGGTCGGGCCCCGGTCGCTGTTGGTGGGCTCTTCGTTGCCGGTGGTTGGGCCCATGCCGTCGTTGAGTGGGTCCGTGTTGCTTGGGGTTGGTTCCACGCCGGCTGTGGCGGGTTCCCCGTTGCCCGGGGCGCTCCCGGCCTTTCGGTGGCCGCTGTCCGGGGAGCCGCCGGTTGTGCGGCGGTTCGACCCACCGCCGCAGCCCTGGTTTCCCGGTCACCGCGGCGTTGACCTGGCCGCCGACGCCGGCGCGCCAGTGTTGGCAGCGGGCGATGGTGCGGTCACCTTCGCCGGTGCCGTGGCTGGCCGCCCGGTGCTCACCGTGACCCACGCCGCCGGGCTGCGGACCACCTATGAGCCGGTGCATGCCGATGTCGAGGTTGGCGCGCGGGTGCTGGCCGGAGTGCCGATCGGTCGGCTGCGGGCCGGGCACCCGGGCTGCCTGGCTGCGGCCTGCCTGCACTGGGGCCTGCGCCGCGGCGACACCTATCTGGACCCGTTGGCGCTGCTCGGTCAGGGGCCGGTGCGGCTGCTGCCGCTCGACGGTGCGCCGCGGTAGCAGACGTTCGACCAGTGTATCGACATCTGATTAATTACTGGTGTTTTAACCAGATCTTGCAATTCGTAGGGTCGTTGCCGCCTGGCGGAGTTGGCACTGCCGCTCAATGCGGTTGATGCGTGGGCGCGTGCGCGCGGGCCGGAACGGCTGTAGCGCGTGCGCCCGCGACCCGGCTCTGCCGGGCCGTCTCTTGATTGGGTGAAGCAATTCTTAGCCCAGTCGCTCCGCCGGTGGCGGGCTGCTGGGCTGCTCCTTTGGTTTGCGGCGTGCCCTCTTCGGTGCCGGCGGCTCGGCGGGCTTGGGCGCTTCGCTGGCGGCGGCTCGTCCGAGTTTGGCTTCGTAGGCGGCGAGGTCGTCGGTGAGGTCGGTGTGTGCTTGTTGGAGGGTGGCGAGTTCTTCGGTGGCTTGCCAGGCGGAGTCCTTATCCCTGAAGGCGTTGACGATCTTGCCGCCTGGGCGGGGCGTCGGTTGGTTCGTAGGGCCAGGCGAAGAACCGGTGATACAGCGTTCCCGTGGTAGTGGTGGGCATGTCCACACACGCCTCGACAAAGAACTGGGTGAGGTAGAGCATCAGCGATACCCGCGCGCCGGCGAACTCGGCCAACAATTGACGTTTGCGGGTCAGGCACGGCCATACCTGCCCGCACCCGGCACACGTCCATACCGGACGAACTGGTAGATGCATCGTCATCGCTGGCACCCTTTCGGCGGCGTCGTGGGCTACGGTGGGAGGACCGGGGCCGCAACACTGGGTCGAGGCGAGTGCCGATCGCCAAAACCCCTGGTCCCGGCCCTCCCGAAACGGGCGCCAGCCAGGTTCGGACTCGATGCACGTCCCCGCTGGGCCTGCCACCAGGATCAGGGGAGACAGATGACCATGGAAGCAGGCGAGGGTTTTCCCCCGTCTACAGACACCCCCGCCGACCTCGGCGCCCACCTGCGAGCCGCCCGCGAAGCCGCCGGACACAGCCTCGCCGGCATGGCCGCGCTCACCCACTTCAGCAAGCCCTACCTCAGCCTCGTCGAAACCGGCCGCCGCCAGGCCACTCCCGACATCGTTGAACGCTACGAACATGCCCTCGGTGTACCGATCGGCACCCCAGCCGACCCGGTCCGCCGCACCCACGAATGGCTCCTGGACAGCCCACCCGCCACCGGCTGCCTACGCGCCGGCCGCCGCATCGGCGCAACCCTGATCCGAACGTTGGAAGCCCGGGTGATCGACCTCCGCCACTTGGACGACACCGTCGGCAGCCGCACCCTGTTCCCCGTCATCCGCGCCGAACTCGACCAAGCCGAACACCTCGCCCGCACCGCCTCCTACACCGACGCCTCCGGTAGACGGCTGTACACCGTGATCGGTGAACTGGCCCAACTCGCCGGCTGGGTCGCCAGCGACGCCGGCAACTACTCCGACGCCCAACGCCTCTACCTATCCGGCGTCACCGCCGCCGACGCGGCAGGCGACCGGGCGCTGGGCGCGCAACTGCTGTCCAGCCTCGCCTACCAGATCACCAACATCGGCAAACGCGACGATGCCCTGCTCATCGCCCGCTCCGCCGTCACCGGCGCCCCGCACGCCAGCCCGCTCGTGCGGGCGCTGCTGCTGGAACGCCTCGCCTGGGCCGCCGCCCGCCTCCGCGACACCGATACCACCCGCCGCGCCCTCGACGCCGTCAACGACGCCTACGACCAACACTGCGACGGCAACGCCGAACCCGAATGGGTGTACTGGCTCAACCAGACCGAGATCGACGTCATGGCCGCCCGCTGCCTCATCGAACTCGGCACCCCAACCTCCGCCGAACCCCTGCTCACCCGAGCACTCGCCGGCTACAACCACGACCACGCCCGCGAAGTCGCCCTCTACCAAACCTGGCTCGCCGAAGGCCACGCCAAAACCGGCAACCTCGACGCCGCCCGCGCCGTCCTGCACCGCATCGACACCACCGCCATCGACGCCGGCTCCACCCGCCTGCACCGACGCATCACCGCCGTCGACCGCCTCATCAACCGCCGCACACAGAAGAAGAAACCCACCAACACCACCAGACGACCGACCGAGTAGACACCCCAGCCCGTCGCCCCACGCAGCCCGACGTGCCCCCACGTTGCTGTCACGACTGCTGTCAAAACCGCCCACAACCGATGAACCGCCAACGAGCGGTTGAGCGAAAGCCCAGATCACCGCCAAGATCGAACCCATGACATCGCCGCAGCCACCGTAACAAGGCCACACGTACTATGTGATGGCTGGCACCGCGCCGGTTCTTGTCCATAACAATGGTCCCTATGTCTGCCCGACTGGAGCCGATGGCCTTCCCGCTGGGGGCTGCAATTCAGGAACTGGACGGACTCCATGGGATGGCGCTTCGCCAAGTTCCGTCTACACCCGTATGGGAAAGGACGGCACGCCTGTGCAGAATACGATTTATGATGCTGAAGGGAAAGCGGTTGGTCATTTCGATTTCAAGGATCACGGAACTGGGGGTCCTCACGGTCGTATCATTGATCATCCGGGAACGAATGGCGGCGGTCACGGCTCTGGTAGTCCGCATATTCCAGAGCGTGATCTTCCGTCAGTGTGGAAGCTGTGCCCATGAGTGAGGGGGCTGTGGATAATTCGGGGGAGTTGGTGGCTATACCTGACTTCCTTGATAGGTTTCTCTCCTTCGAGGATGGGGTAATTAGTCGTATAGCTGTTGTGCTTCCACGCGGTAATAATGAAGGGCGTCAGATTGAGTTAGAGATCCAAGCCCTCGATCGTACGGCTGAAGGTGATGGAGCTCCCTATGGGGCACTTTTTGGTTGGAAGCTAGTGCGATTAACTTTGGGGGAAATTCTTGGATACAGTCTGAGTGAGACTCCCAGCGATCCATTTCAAGTCCTCTATGATGGTCTGAAGCTCGAGTTTTTGGGCGATCAATTCGTCCTTGACTTGGATCCAGGGCCTGATGATTGGTCTCCGTTCACAATTCAAGATCCAGCAACTAGTTACTCTAAGCGGTATGTGCTTGCCAAAAGGGCTTCGTTCGAAGTGTTGGACGGACCTTTCATCTGATCGAGCTGCAAACGGCGTGGAGTGAGTTTAATCGATTGCGTCGTCGTGGCAGGAGTGGGCTTCCACCTGCCACGATGACGCAGACATTCAGGGGCGTCATGGGCTCGCACGTAATAGCTCCCTCCTACTGCTCCAGTCGTCCTTCCTGAGGTGACCCCAGGTCCCCTGGAACGGGAACGACCGCTGCATGATCTCTGTGCTTGTCGACAATGAATTTGACCCGATTTCGGTCATTCTGGGACTCTGCATAGCTCCACTGTTAGTTCCGCGTAGGTGTGGAGGGCCTGGTAGACGATGTCCACTGGCGAGGTCAAGCGTGACGGCCGCGCCTTTCGTCCATACTGGCGCATTTGCAGCATGACCGTATTGCCCGTCCGCGACCCGACTCCGCCGGAGCTTTCAGTGGTGGGCAGGTGCTGGGTATCCGGACCAGACGCTGTTGGGAGTTGCCGTCAGGCATGCCGCCGCCCACCAGACGGTGGGCATCGACGATGACGAAACGATCTACGCCGCGCTGTGGCTGGCCGGCGGTCCGGCGGGTCCCTCGCGTCGCTGTAGCCGACCGGCTGATGGGCGAGCGGAAGGGTGGGAACTGGCTGTGCGCCTGATCCCCGCGCTGAGGGCGGGTGCGTGCAGCTGTCGGCAGCGCTGGAGTCGCATGGGTGGGTTCGCGTTAGGTGGAGGCGTTGCTGGCTGATCGAGCCGACGGTGCGGCAGCGTGCAGGTCTGATCGACTGAAATATGCTGATCTGGCTGCACAAGGCGGCCCACAACGTATCCTGACCGTCCTTGCTGCGGGCCTGACCCCGGTCTACGACCCGATCCCGCTGTGCTCGACCGAGCTGCGCGACGGGTCGAGGTGTCGGCTGGGGTTCGTGGAATACCGGATCCTCTACTGCCTTGACGGGCGCGACTATCGGTCTCCAGCGTAGCTGTTCAGCTGGGCCCCTCCTCCTCAGCGCGCTGGTTCCGGTAGGTCCCGTGGCGTTGCCCCGTCAGGGCGGGCTTGGGACCGGTTCGCCATTTCGCTCGTCTGGGTCGCGGCTGTGGGGCAAGCCGACACCCGGGTGTCGGTGTATGTGGTGCCGTCCCCCGAACGGCTACCCGATCCGGTCAAACCTGAGATAAACCCATAATACCACCCAAAGCCTGGATACTGTGACGACTGACAGCGCCCGTGAACAAAGCTCGCATAGCTGCTGCATCCGGCTCAGGTGTCGTACGGGTGTGCACCACCGGTATCGCTTGGTGTCGGCGGAACGTCGAGTCCACTGCGCCAGCTGAGAGCAAGGGGGTTCCGAGGCGGAAATCTTCACACCCAGGAAGTGATGCTGATGTGGAAAATGGTACGTCCGACGTTCAGGAGCGCGTCCACGATTGCTGCCGGGGCGCTCGCCTGCACCGTGGCGGTCGGGGTCGCGAGCAGTATGCCGCGCGCGCTCGCGGAACCCACGTCGCCGTTAACGCCGGGCGCTTCTCCAGCGGTACAAGACGAGGGTTGGGGTGCGCCCGATCACGGTAGCCGTGCTCTCCCACTCTACTACTCCGAGGAGCCCCAATATCCGGGTAGTCGAATCCGTGAACCCGTGATTTTCTCTACTGACATGTCGATGGGGCTAACCACGGGCTCCCGTAACGGTATATCCACTTCGGCCCCGGACATTGACGACTCGTACGCGCTCGCCCTTGCGTTGGCTCACGGGGTTGATGTGCGAGGCGTTGTGGCGACCATGGGTAACTCGATGGCCAAGCCGACCGTGGTCACCGCTCAGGCGACAGTTGACGCACTCGGTGCGGACATACCCGTGGTGCAGGGGGCGGAGGTCTGGTTGCCGGTCGAGGCCCAGCAGACCACCGGTGGCGCGGATCTGACCGGCACCTGCGTCAACGACGGTGTCCGATTCATGGCCGACCAGCTGCGGGAGACCGGCGGGTTGACAATCCTGGCGATCGGGCCGTTGACCGACGTGGCGTGTCTGACCATGAACTTTCCGGAAGAGGCCTCCCTCATCTCCCGGATTGTCGCCCTCGTCGGCAGCAAGCCGACGACTGTGTTCGAGATTTTCGGCACCCCGCTGGTTGACTTCAACTACATCATGGACCCCCGCGCTGAGCAGATCATTCTAGATCAGACGTATATTCCGTTTACGGCCATCACCTTCGACCTCTCCTCGCTGGCGCCGATTCCGATCCCGGAGTTGGAGCGGCTGGCCAGTAGCCCGAATCCGCTCGCACGTTTCTACGGCGAGTCCTCGATGCCGCGCCTAGAACTGCTGAAGGAGATTGATTTCGGCCCCGCGTACCCGATTTTTGATGCAGCCGCCGCGTGGCATCTGATTCGGCCGCAAGACCAGGTCTGTCAGCAGGCGGGCTACCGGCTGAAGACCGGTTCGCCGGCGACAGCGGAGGCCGGA
This sequence comes from Salinispora fenicalii, assembly GCF_000514815.1. Lineage (GTDB taxonomy): Bacteria > Actinomycetota > Actinomycetes > Mycobacteriales > Micromonosporaceae > Micromonospora > Micromonospora fenicalii. The sequence continues at coordinate 28,382 of NZ_AZWQ01000008.1, read as the reverse complement.
GAAACAGACATCTACGACTGGTTCTCGCCCGAGATCACTGAAACCCGGCAGGTCACCTCGTGCACGGGTTTCACGAGTAAGGAAGCGGCAGGCCGCTACCAGCAGGCGATTCTGCAGGCAGTTGGCGGTGGAGTTGGGCGAACGGGTCCGGAGATCCTGGGCGATGATGAGGGCTCTCCGCGGATCGACGAGGGGTCTGCCTCCGCCGACGAGGGGAGCTTGTCGACCGGCGAGGGTATCGCGCGAACTGACGAGGGTGCTGCTGCACTGACTGACGAGGGCACCTTGTCGACCGGTGAGGACACCGGGTGGACTGCTGAGGGTGCTACTACATCGACTGATGAAGGTGCGGCGCAGACTGACGAGCGGTCGGTGCCGACCGATGAGGGCGCGGCGCAGACTGACGAGCAGGCGGTGCCAGCCGATGAGGGTGCGGCGCAGATCGACGACGGAACTGCCCTGACCGACGAAGACGCCGACCGGGCGGCCTGGTGAGCCTTCCGTGGAGCGAACACTTCGGGCGGAGCGTTGAGTCGACGGTAGGGCGGTTCAGGGCTGCGACCTGAGTAGCGAGAGCCTGCCACGCATGGTTGCGCCCCCACGTCACATGGTGTGGGGGCGTAGCCATGGGCGGGTCGTTCGGTTCATGCCCGGGGGTGGGCCTGCCTATATACGGCCCGCAGCCGCTCGACCGACACGTGGGTGTAGATCTGGGTACTGGCCAGCGAGGAATGCCCCAGGAACTCCTGCACCGCCCGCAGGTCCGCGCCGCCCTCCAACAGGTGGGTGGCCGCCGCGTGCCGCAGCCCGTGTGGGCTCGTCCGGGGCAGGCCCGCCGCGGTCGCGTACCGGCCGACGATCCCCCGCGCGGTGGTCGGGTTGAGTCGGCCGCCCCGCGCCCCGAGCAGCAGCGCGTTCGCCGACCGAGCGCCGACCAGCCCGGGGCGGCCGTGGCGTAGCCACGCGTCGAGCGCCCGTTGCGCCGGGACTCCGTACGGCACGCTGCGTTCCCGGCCCCCTTTGCCGAACACCCGGAGCACCCGCCGGCCCGGGTCCACGTCCGCGATGTCAAGCCCGCACGCCTCACTGACCCGGACTCCGGTCGCGTACAGCAGCTCCAGCAGCAGCTGGTCTCGCAGCCGGGCCGGGTCGGCGGCACCCGGCGGGACGTCGTCGGCCGGCTGGTCCTGGGGCGCCGCGTGCGCCGCCTCCAACAGGGCGGCGGCCTGATCAACCGGGAGTACGGCGGGTAGCTCCCGGTGGGCGCGGGGGCTGGCCAGGCCGGCGGCGACGTCGGTCGGTAGTCGGCCGTCGCGGTGGGCCCAGGTGCTGAAGGTACGGGCCGCGGCGGACCTTCGGGCCAGTGTGGTCCGGGCGGCTCCCGTCGTGCGCTGCCGGGCCAGCCAGCTGCGGATCTGTGCCAGCGTGAGGTCAGCGGGAGTCCGGGCTCCCGCCCGTACGGCGTGGTCGAGCAGGTTGATGACATCGGCGACGTACGCCCGGACGGTGTGGGTGGAGCGGTTCTGGACCTGGTATAGCTGGGTCGCGAAGTCGTCCGCCGCCTCGCGTAGCGGCGCAGGGAGCGCCGCGTGTAGGGCCCGGGTCGCTTCGCCTCGCTTCACCGGCGGGCCTCGCACGAGCCGTTGAGCCGGCCCGGCGGACCGATGGTGAGCTGCTTGTCGGCGTGCATCGAATCAGCCTACGGGCGCCTTGCGCAGTGTCTATGGGGCGTCGCCAGGCAGGGCCGGCCTCTGCGGCCCCAACGGCTCCTGAAACGTCAACGGCTCCTGTCGTGTCAACGGGGGCGAGAGCGCGTACCCGTCGCCGCGTCGGCTGACCAGGCCCAACTCCTCGAGGAGGGCCAGCTTGCGCAACGCCGTCCGCGCCATGACCCCGGACCGGGCGGCGATGTCGTCGACTCCGCGTACGCCCCGCCGGGGTAGCGCCTCCAACACCATCGTGGACTCGTCGTCGAGCTGGTCCTGTATCCGTGCGGGCCCCCGGACCTGCGGTGCGAGGTCCCCGCCGATGCGGCCCACCTCCTCGAGCACCTGCGCGGGGGAGACGACCAGCCGGGCTTCCGGGTATTGCCGAAGCAACTCGTGCGCCCCGACGGACATGGTGGAGGTGACCGGGCCGGGCACCACCATGGCCGGCCGGGCGATCGCCAGGGCCCGGTGCATCGTTTGGGTCGCTCCGCTGCGGGCGGCGGCCTCGACCAGTACGCTGCCCCGGGTCGCCGCAGCGATCACCCGGTTGCGGATCAGGAACCGGGGCCGCAGCGGATCCGCTCCCGGTATCCACTCGCTAACCAGCAGCCCGGTGTCGGCGATCCGGTCGAAGAGGGCGGTGTTGCCCGTCGGGTACGGCCTGTCCTATCCGTCAAGATGTTCAAGGCTAGCCATCAGCTCATGGATGCCTGCCAGCCTGCGTCGGCTACTGGCTCAGCGCTGCCACGCAGCCGGCTGTACGTGTCCTATGGACGCAAAAACCCCCGACTCCCAATGCAGGGAAGGGTCGAGGGTTTCGTCGTGCGTGTAGCGCCTTAGCGGGCTACGTGCCCGCTGCTGGTGAACGCGACGAACGACCGCCACGCCTCGGGGCCGAACACGAGCGCCGGGCCGGTCGGGTCTTTGCTGTCCCGAACACCCACGATGCCGGGGAGGTTGCCGGCGACCTCCACACAGTTGCCGCCACCGGAGCCGCTGCGGGTCGACTTGCGCCACTGAGCGCCGATCAGGTCCATGAGTCCACTACTTCCTTCATCAGCTCGACTGACTGGCGGCGAGGTAGTGCCTCGTTGCGCACCGTCTCCCACCGTGACATCAGAGTATCTACGTCGTCGTCTTGGTCTACAACCGTGCCCCCTAGTTGGTTTTCCATCTCCGCTAGCCACTGGTGACCGGCGCAGGTGAGGCTGAATGGGCCAGTAAGCCCGACATGCATACTGATTTCGTCAGGCAGGATGTGGACGCTAATGTTGGGTCTTTCCGCAAGTGAGATTAGGTGCTTAATCTGACCGGCCATGATGTCACGGAAGTCTTCGCCCGCTCGACGGATCACCGATTCGGCAATAACCGCTATGAAGTGGGGAGGGTCCTTTCTGGTCAAGACTTCTTGCCGGTCCATCCTTTCGACGAGCCTCCGATCAACCTCTTCCTCGCTGAGCCGGTCATCGCACCGGATCACCGCCCGGGCGTAGTCCTGGGTCTGTAGTAGGCCAGGAATGAGCGAAGGTTGAAAACACCTGAGCTGTGTTGCAGTGCGTTCGGCATCTAACCAGGGAACGAACCAGCTTGGTCGTCCTAGCTCTTCGATCATGCGTTCAAATAGTCCGCCGGTGTTGAGCCCTCGGTCGGCTCCATGGATGAAGTCGATTGTGAGCGCCCGTGTTCCGTTTTCGACGGAGCTAACGTGTGATGCGGTGTATCCGGCTGCCCGCCCAAACGCTTCTTGTGTCATGCCGGCTGCTCCTCTGGCGCGGCGGATCTCACTAACGATGAACGATGCGATCGGGTTTGACAGGTCGGCCATTTCAACGTCCCCCAAAATCAAGATCAATATTTCAGACCGTCACACGGGCGTCCCTGACTGTCTCAACCCTGCCCACCTGACAGACGCACCTAGTGAGGGTATGCCTAGCGCATCCATCGTGGAACCCGACAGCGTGCCGGTGGAGAACCTAACCCGCCGGGGACTTCTTGGACCCTAGGAGCGTCAATGCTGGTAATGATCTCTATAGCCGCTGTTGCGCGCACGCTTAGCCTGTTCCTGGGCGTGATCACAGGCGCGAAGGCGAATGCCGCTCGGCAGCAAGTCAGGCAGAAGGCGGCAGATCCACCCCGAGGGGTGTCCCCGCCGTCATGGGCGACTCAGCCGACCGAGGCATTCCCCCGGCCCGGTCGTGCCGGGTGGCTAACGCCCGCTCAGGCGTGGCGAGCGAACGGAGGCCGATGATGACACGGCGCGCGCCGGGACTGCCGAGACTCAGCCCCAGCCCGGGGCACCCCACCTACCGCAGCGGGATCCGACCGGAGCGCGCGTATCGGGCGCGGGTGCACTACACGGTCCCTCTGAAGGGCTCAGCTGAACCTCTGGACGCAGACGAGGTTTTGCGGGCGTTGAATGCCGGCCCTCCGGACCCAGCGGTTTTGCAGGCTGTGCTGGCTGGTCTGCGGAGGCTGTGATGGCAGACGACCGAAGGCCGCCGCCGCATCGCAACCGTGATCCATACGGGACAGCCCCGTTGCCGGACGGCGACCGGGTACATAGGAAGCCGGAACCGGACCTCCCCCCAATCACAGCTGGGCAGAAGCTGACCGCGCTGCTTTGCGCGCTCGTCATTGTTGCCGCCGTGGTGATCGGCGCACTCCGGTGACGGACCGGCCACCATGCCCGGCAACGGTTGCCCGGTGGAGGGAAGCCCTCAGCGAGCACGAAGTGGTTGATGGGCGCTGCCCGAAGTGCGGCACTCCCCGCCGGTGTCGGGTGTGGGGTGAGGCGTTCGCGGAGTTGCTGGCCCATGACTTGCTTGACCCACGTACACCACCGCCCCCTGAGGATGTCCGGTCGCAATCAGCGTCCGGTGAGGAAAAGAGAGAGGAAGATTCTCGTGGAGAAGTTGAGCTGGAAGAAGCCGATGAGGTGTGACAACTCCGCCCCGAACTGTGTCGAGGTCGCGTCCGGTGACAACGGCGAGCGGTTTGTCCGGGACAGCAAGAACCCGAATGGGCCGGTTCTCACCTTCACCAACGAGGAGTGGGACGCGTTCGAGGGCAGTGTTCGCGGCGGACAGCGTTTCTGACGCGTCCGTCCTGGGCCAGCCATTGAAGGCTGGCCGTAGCGGGCAGCCAGCGGTCCAGGTGCCGCCTTTGAGGATCGTGTGAACCGCCCAACGAAAAGGGCCCCGGACCCCTGACAAGGGGGGTCCGGGGCGTCCTAGTTGCTGAGTTCGTCTCCGCTACGGTCCTTTGGCTGGCGGCGTCAGGAACGCTTGCCCTTCCCCGTCTGGTAGTGGCTTCCGGTCCTCCAGGGCCCGCACTTCGTCTACGGACAGGAAACCGGCCTCGATGCCGGTGCGGTAAGCCTGGTACCGCTCCACGGTCTTAACGCGAAGTCTCGCGTTCACGTTGAACCGCACGGACTGCCCGGCCGGCAACACGCGGGAGAATGCCTGCTCTATCCGGATCAGCCACGGCATAAGGGTCTGGGTGACAAACCAGTTGTGTTGCTCTTCGACACCGGAACCCCACGAACTAGCCGTGGTCGGATCGAGCATGTAGGCCGGCACCCGGAAAACCCCGGCGATGGCCAACCGGTTGAACCGTTGAGTTTCCAAGAACTGCGCTTGCTCAGGGGTCACGGAAATCTGCTTCCACGAGGCACCGCCGGTGAGCACACCGATCGCGTGACTGTTCTTGACGCCCTGGTGGCTACGCTTCAGCATCCGCGCCAGCACCGCCACCTCACCCGGCTTGGGGCTACCGGGATGTTCCACAATCCCGGAAACGGTGGCCCCTTGGCTGAAGAACCGGGCGGCGTATTCCTCGGTAGCCAACCCCGCCCCGATCGTCTGCCTCGCGTTCTCCAAAGGAGACAAGCCCCGTAGACTGTTCGCGGCAGCGAATCCCTTAACGTGAACAACCTCCCGGCTGGGCAGCGTCGAGTCACCGACCGTGTAAACAACCCCGCTGCCGTCATCGGTCAGCTCGATCCGAACCGTACGCGGATCAAGAGGAAGAACAGCGATAACCCTGCTGTTGCCGCCCCGGAAGACACGGATAAAAGCGTTCCCGTCGGTGAGGAGACTCGTCATCACCTTGTGCCAAAAGTCAAACGCCGTGTCGAACGGGTTCGGCTGACTCAACCACGCCGGGCCCTGGACCGGCTCCCTCATCTTCCCGACAGTCCGCACCACATCAACAGGTAGGGCCGCTACGGCGTCAGCGATCAACGACACGCACGTGTACACCGCCGACAGGTTGAGGGCTGTGTCCTGGCTGACGTTCACTCCGGCCCACGTCGGGCCCTGACCGCCGAGAGCGGCAAGAACACCACTAGAAGGTGCCGGTGCCGCACGACGTTCCCTGATCCGATCCCACAAACCCAACAGGCCACCTCCAAAGACGAAAAACGCCCGCCCCCGCTTGGGGGCGGGCAGAAAGGTTTGGGGGCTACTTGACGCCGGTCACCCGGACGACAGCCGCCGGGTTCGGCACCAGCAGATCAGCGCGCATCTTCGCCGTCACCAGCGTTTCGTCAGTCGCACCGTAGACGTACGGGTTGACATCGAAAACGGTGTCCTCCCGAATGACCGCGTACACCTCGGAGGGCACATACACGTAGATGCTGTTACACACGTTCCCCGACGTGCCCTCAGCCTCGGTAAGAGACAGGTTCCCGGACAGGTACACGGCACGACCGAACAGGCGACGAGACACACCCCCCGACGCGCTGCCGGCGCTGTCCTGAATAAGCGACTTGTTGGAACCGGTCGCCTCCTTCAGCTTCAAAATCTGCCGCCACGTCCGAGGCGGCAAAACGATGACAGCGGATTCCTCGTCGGCGTTCGCCTCCGCGAGCAAGCCCAGGGCGTCAGCGACAACATCCAGGTTCCCCAACGCGGCACCGTTAGTACCCGCCGAAAGCGTCTGGATACCAGCAACATGCTTCAGTCCCCGCACGTTCGGGGCGGTACCGTCACCCTCGAAACAGCTCAAGTCGTAGGCCAAACCCACAGAACGGATCAGCGACTTCGAAAGCTGCTCAAGAGCGGACGGCTTAGCGTCGCTGACAACCTCATTAGGTACCCGGGTGCCCTGCATGAACTTCCGGGGCACCGCCGTCAACGACTCCGCGTTCGGGTCGCTCAACGGCACATCAGCCGCCTCCCCCACAGCACCAGCAACCCCATCACTGGTCATGTGAGGAATCACCACGCTGTCACCGCTGGTGCGGATGACCTGTACACCACTACGGACAATGACACTAGAGGTGCCCAGGAAGTCCAGCACATACCCGGCCTGCTCGGCCGGGGTGAACGCCGCACCCATCCCGGACGCACCCGTGAGGGCCCGCACCTCAGCGGACAGCAACTCCCCAGCACGCACCTCGGCGCGGGTACCAGGAACACCAGCCGGGCTAGCGGCGATAGCGCGACGCTGCTCCGCCTCGACAGTCGCCCGCGACTCACCCGCCGCACCCTCAGCGGTCTGCCGCCCCGGTTCACCCCAACCGCCTTCCGGGCCGAGACTGTCAATGGCGCGGATTCGCGTCTCCACCGGAAGAGCCTCGTTGCGGGTCACTCTCAAAAGGTTTCCCAACTTGGCGCGCTTTTCTGCTAGCTCAAGCTCAAACTCAGGTTCAGTAGTCAAAACAGAATCTCCAATCAGAACAAACGAGAATGCCGCCCCACGCAGGGGCGGCATTCACTAAGAATCATTGTCGAATGCTGGCGCCACTGTGAGAATGGATAACCCTGGTCGCAGTCAGGCAGACTTTCGCGTACGCCATTGCCGAATCAGTCCTACCGCGATCAAGCGCCGACTGGGCAAGTTGAAAGAAGAGATCCGCCATGACCTGAACCTCAGCAGCGGTCAGCTTACGGAACGCCGAAAGCAGATCATCCATGAAATTTCCTTACTCTCATTGAAGGTAACTGAAACAATTTAAGGTTTCCCTCGAATTCCCACAAACCCGGGAGAATGTGCAGACACAAAAACGAGCCTAAGGCAGCGGGAGTGGGTGAAGTTTGTGGGAAAGTTTTTCTGCCCCTTTCCCCTGTCGGGGGTCGGGGGTTGTGGGTTTGCATTTCCTGAGCAGACTGTTTGTGGGTTTTTCTGTACGGAATGCAGACCGTAGTGCACGAACCCCCGCCCAGCTAGACTGTGTGTCAGAGCCCAGGGGCTCTTTCACCGAACGGGGTCGCACGGTTCTCGATTCTTCGCTGGGCCCCTAACCGGGCCCCCTGCCGGTTAGAGCAGGGGGCACAATGAGGACGCCACAACGACTGCTCCATGAGTAGCCTCCGGCCCTCCGGTGTGGACGTGGGGATGATGTGGTCTACATGTGTTGAGGGTGCTCCACATTCCCAGCACACCGGATGGTCGTTGAGGAACGCGCGTTTCGCGCGGGCTGCCTTCGCGGAATACCAAACTTCGGGGTGAGTGCGGTTGTGCGCCTCCGACCGTGGGGCGGTGGCGAACGGTTTCGGCTTGTGTGTTGGGCACCGGGTGGTGCCGTGGGGTGTGAGGTGTTTGCAGATGGTGCAGGTGTTGTAACTCATTGCCTTTGCGGGACAGTGGTTGGTTCTGTTGGTTGGCATTCTTTGGGGAATGCCAACAGTGGTAGTTAAAAGTTGGTTACTGTTGGGCAGCCCTCAGGGGCTGCCACTGTAGTAGTAGTTAGTTGTTACTACTAGGCAGCCCTCGGGGGCTGCCCTTGTTTGAATAGAACTGTTTGGTTATTACTGTTGGTTGGCAGCCCTTGGGGGGCTGCCGTAGTAGTAGTGGTAGTTACTGCTGTTGGGCAGCCCTTGGGGGCTGCCCTGTGACTGTTGGTTGTAGTTGCTGTCAGTGGGCAGCCCTAGGGGGCTGCCCTGTTGCTGTTAGCAGTAGTGACTGTTGGGCAGCCAAGGGGGCTGCCCACACTGGTAGGTCACTGTTGGGGTCGGTCGGGTCGGTCGCCTTCGCTCCCTCCCCTCCCTCCCGTAAAACCCCCTCACCCTTAATAACCACGCCCAAACTCATATGGTTGGGCGTGAAATCTGCTGTGACCTAGGCCACTCTTCCGCGAAGGGAAGGTGTGAATTGCTGCCTGGGCGGCCCCGAGGCTGCCCAGGGGTGGCTTGGTCTAGGTGATTACTCACTGGTCGGCAGCCCGAAGGCTGCCGACTGCCAATCAACCCCTCACCCTTAATAACCACCTACAAACCCGTATGCCCGTAGGTGGTTCAGTGTGTGACTTGCGTCACTCTACGGGTGAGGGGAAGTCAACCAGCACAGGGAACACACCTAATTTATAGTGAGAGCGGTTTGTGTTCACGCAGGTCACACCGCACATCGCTTAGCGCTCACGGCTAAGAGCTTTAGCCGCAGCGGCTAAGCAGCCTCGATCCGGGCCTTGCGAACGTTGTGGAAGCTACACGACATGGTGCCCCTCCCGGCCTTCTGGAACAGGTACGACGACAGCACCAGGCACCGAGCGCACGAATCGACGTGCAGCATCCCTAGCCGCTTCGCCTTCGCGATAGCGTCGCTGACCGTCGCAGCAGAGCTGGGCGTGACGCGCCCGGTTGCCCGGTCTGGTCGGCCGAGGAATTCCCGTAGCGCCCCGGCGCGGAACTCAGCGTGCCCAATCTGGTTAGCCTCAGCCATTGCCAGCATGAACAGCCGTACGTGCGCCGGTCCGACCTCGGGGTTACGGCTGATCCTCCGCAGCTCAGTTTGATGCACGGCCCCGTACGGGCCAGCAAACAAGAAGCTCATACAGACGTATCACCCCTTCCCAATACTGTGATTGTTGCCGTGGCAGTACGTTGTGGCTAAGCGGCAACTGCCGTACACCTTAGCAGCGGCTGCAACACCTTAACTTTGCCATTGATGCGCAGCCCCCTACAGGGCTCCTTGCCAAAGCGGGATACGGAAGGCGGATATAGCTTGCCGCCGCCGCAACGGGGCACCGCCTAACAGCGCGCTTACGGCGAAGCCCCGGCAAGGGCTGCTCGCCTTACCGGGGCATTAGTAGATCGGCGGCATTCAGACTGTTATCACCGGATCTAACGATGTCCATTGGAATGGCGGAAGCGGGGATTGTCGGCCAACCGGAGTAGCCGCTTCAGGGTCGCCCGTTACCCGAGCGGAAAGGTCTCTCGGCAAAAATATAGCAGCGGCAACATCACCACTACGGTGGAACATTATCGCCCCATCGTCGCGCTCAGGCCGATTGGATAGCCTAGCCGGAATTCCGTTGAAGTCGGCAGACGTCTTCATGGCCTCAATTCGGATTCCTGCCTCAATTAGCAACCCGCGCCTACCTTCGTCGTCCGACGACTCCCACAAATCACGGAAGGTCTTTCCGGTGTTCACCTTCCGCCGCTCCGGTTCAATGACCGGCTGGGCCTCAAGCTCAGAAACCCTCGCCTGCAAAGCTTCCATGTCCGGCGCAAGCCGAGACTTAACGCTTTCAGGTGCGCCCGCGTACGCAACTAGTAGGTCTGCAAGCTTGGCAGATTTTTCCGCTAGTTCCTCACGACGGTCGTCTCCCGCCGATTCTATGACCTTGATCACCTCTAAGCCCCCGATAACGGATAGGATCATTTCCTCGATCATGCCCTCCAAGATATCGGTGCGGATACCCGGTGCATCACAAGTTCTTTTCTGGCTGGCGCACCAGGCGCCACTACAGCCCGAGTAGCGATACTCGACACCTTTTACCGTTTTGCGGCGGAGCCATAGAGGTAGCCCGCAGCGCCCACAAAAAACGAGGCGTAGCAGCATGGATACTCCCGATTGACGGAACTTAGGAATCGATATCTGATCCAGGCGACTTTGCAGATTGTCCCACTCGACTCGCGTCACTAGGGGGTCAGACGCTTGCACGATCCGTCCCAGGTCATCCCTCACGGGCTGCCCATTGTGCATTGCCTCGCCGAGTAGAGAACGATGCCGAAGGATGGGCGTTAGGTGTACCTGCTCCCACAGCTTTCCCCCGCTGGGAGTTGGTATGCCCCGAGTATCGAAGTCGCGACCAATCGCATTCATTGACTCGCCAGCTATAACCCTTCGGACTATCTCGCGTAGCCGCTCGGCGTTCTCTGGGTGGTGCTCTAATCTCCACCCCCCGCCCTCAGCTTGACGAGGAATTAAGCCGTACGGGTATCGACCCCCACCCCAGCGCCCGTCGTCCCGCAGCGCTTGGCGAGCATCATTGACGCGTTCTCTGATGATGTCAGCTTCAAGCTCAGCGAATACGGCTACAATCTGAGCCATAGCCTTCCCGTACGAAGTGCTCAGGTCGACGGTACCATCAGTTGCGATCAGATTCTTTTCGTTCTCTTGAGCCCACTTGATGAGTAAGGCGAAATCGCCCACCGACCGCGCTATCCGGTCGATCTTCCAGAAGATGAGGCAATCGTATTCCTCTACGCGTCCACCGGCCGGGTTCTCCAGACTAAGGTTTGGCAGCCAAAGCCCAAGCTGCGGACGCTTCCATGGGGCAACCTTGACCGCAGAGATATTCAGGTCTTCCGCCCAACCCACAACTTCCATCCCCTTCGACGCGGCAACGCTTAGGATGTGTTGCCGCTGCCGTTCAGGACTCGTCGAAGGATCGTCAGGGCGGTTGCTGTGCTTGCTTAGCCGGATGACCCCAAGGGCACGGGTCCGCTTGCGCTTCTGGGACATAGATAGAACTCTAGGCGTTGAACATGTTGCCGGTCAAGACCTGTCCAGGCCGCAGGCGAGCACGGAGACGGTCAGCCCGCCGGCGGTCAGCGCCCCCCGGTGCGCGGCGGCGTCGATCCCGAACGCCCCGCCCGAGACGACCGTCCAACCCCGCTCGGCCAGTCCGTACGCCAGCTCGGTGCCCACGTGGAGGCCGTAGCCGGTCGCGGCCCGGGCGCCCACCACCGCGACCGACCGGTCCAGCGTCTCGGCCATAGGGTGCCCGCCCCGCACCCAGAAGCAGAGCGGTGGGGCGGTCTCCCGGTCGACCCGGCGGGTCGAACCCGCCAGCACGAGGCGGCGTAGGTCGGCGACGGGTAGTGGCCACTCGTCGTCAGCCGGCGTCACCAGCCGGGCGCCGAGGCGGTCGGCGCGCTCCATCGCCTCCGCGGCTACGGCCAGCGGGTCTCCGGCCGAGAGTCGGGCGGTAACGGTTTGCCGCAGTGCGTCCTCGGGAGCGCCGCCCTCCCGCAGCAGGGTCAGCGCGTCAATAGCACCGTGCTGCTCGACCAACCTGAAGACGGACCGGTTACCCGGTTCGGCGATCCAGGTCAGGGCCACCCGGGCGAGGCGGTCGGCGTCGAGCGCCGCCGCTGACCGGTGGCATATCGGGTCTCGTACCCCGGCCGGCTCCGGATTTCCCATCGGCCCGGATTCGGCGCTGGCCTCTCCCCGGTTGGTCACAGTGCCTCCCCGGTGCGCAGGCCGATCGCCTCTCGGACGTCCTCGGCGTCGGGGCGCTGCCGTCCGTCCAGGTCGGCGATCGTCCACGCCAACCGGAGGACGCGGTCGAAGCCCCGGGCCGAGAGTGATCCCCGGTCGAGCCGAGCACGTAGCTCCCGGAGGTCCGGGGTGGGCAGGCACCAGGGTGGCCGCCGCAGCACCGGCCCGGGTAGTTCGGCGTTACTCCGTGGGCCGAGGCGGGACCAGCGGTCGAGGGCCGCCGCGCGGGCCGCCGCGACCCGGGCGGCCACCACGACGGACGACTCGCCGCCGGAGCTCACCTGCATCAGCTCGGCGGCGCGTATCGGTCGCACCGTCACCTGGATGTCGACCCGGTCGAGGAGCGGGCCGGAGAGGCGGCCGAGGTAGCGGCGGCGGGCGAGCGGGGTGCAGTCGCAGGAGATGTCCCCGGCCGGTTTGGCGCAGGGGCAGGGGTTGGCGGCCAGGACGAGCTGCACCCGGGCTGGGTATTCGGCGGTGCCTCGGGAGCGGGCCAACCGGACCCGGCCGTGCTCGAGTGGCTGCCGGAGGGCGTCGAGAGCGCGTCTATCGAATTCGGGAACTTCATCTAGCAGCAGCACGCCCCGGTGGGCCAGGGATACCGCGCCGGGGCGGGCGAGGCCGGAGCCACCACCGACCAACGCCGAGACCGTGGCGGTGTGGTGCGGCGCCTGGAACGGTGGTCGTCGGATCAACTGCCCACCGGAGGGCATCAGGCCGGCGATCGAGTGCAGCGACGTCACCTCCATCGCCGCGTCGTCGGGCAGCTCGGGCAGGACCGACGGGAGCCGTTCGGCGAGCATGGTCTTGCCGGCGCCGGGCGGGCCGAGTAGGGCGAGGTGGTGGCCGCCGGCGGCGGCGATCTCCAGGGCGCGCCGGCCCAGACTCTGGCCGGCGATGTCGGCCAGGTCGAGGGTGGGGGTGGGGTCCGCCCGGGTGGCCTGGGGCGGCGGCGGCAGGGGAGTGCCGTCGGTGAGGAAGGCGGCCAGCTGGCGGAGGCTGCGGACGGGGTGGACCTGGATGCCGGGGATCATGCTCGCCTCGGTGGCGTTGTCGAGGGGAACGACCACCCGGTGGTGGCCGGCGCGGGCCGCCGCGGCGACCATGGGTAGGGCACCGCGGACGGGGCGGACGGTGCCGTCCAGGCCCAACTCGCCGAGGAGCACCACCTGATCCAGCGGGGCCAGCGGTAGCTCCCCGGCGCTGCCCAGCACCGCTACCGCGATCGCGAGGTCGAAGCTGGAGCCGTGTTTGGGCAGGGTGGCGGGGAGCAGGTTGATGGTGATCCGGCGGTTGGGCCAGGCCCGACCGGAGTTGACCACCGCGGCCCGGACGCGGTCGCGCGCTTCGTGCAGGGCGGTATCCGGTAGACCGGTGATCGCCACGGTGGGCAGGCCGGGGGCGAGGTCGGCTTCGACCTGCAGCACATGCCCGGCGACCCCGACCAGGCCGACGCAGCGGACCCGGGCGTAGCTCATCGGTGCGCTCCCATGTCAGAAGGCCCCTTTCAGGTGCTCGACGCGGGGCGGGCCACCGGTGAGGCGGATAGCGAGCACGTCGAAGCGCACCTCGTCGGCCCGGGTCCCGGTCTCGGCGAGCCAGCGGGCGGCGAGGAGACGTAGCCGGCGGGCTTTGGTGCCGGTCACGGCCGCGGTGGGGGTGCCGAAGGTGTCGGTGCGCCGGGTTTTGACCTCGCAGATGGCGAGGACTGGGCCGTCCCAGGCGATGATGTCGATCTCGCCGTGTGGGCAGCGCCAGTTGCGGGCTACCGGCCGGAGCCCCGCCGTGATCAGGTGTCGGAGGGCGCAGCGTTCCCCGTATGCGCCCACCAACTGGTTGTGTCTGCTCATGCCCGGCACGGTGCCGGGTTCGGCTCTGGGCTGCAGCCGGGCGGGACGGGCCTGTGGACGACGGGGTCGCCTGTGGACGAGCGGATGATCAAGCTCTCGCCGTGGTAACGGCGATGATGAAGCTCTCATTGCGTCAAGGGCGATGATCAAGCCCTCGTCGGGCCAGGGGGATTGCCTTCGGTGGCGATCGTGGCCTACGCCGGGAGTTGGAGCGGACCACCTTGTCGATACAGACAGTGATCGTCAGATGACCAGGGTTGGTGGGTTGGTGCAGGCCGGGGGCGGCCACCCGGCGAATGGCGTCCGCGCAGTCGGTCGCATACGGTGCCGGCGTGGACGGACGACGGAGTTTCACTGAAGATCAGGAGTCGCGTTGGTACCACGACGATCGAGAGCGGGGTTATGGGGAGCCGACGTGGCGGGGTGAGAGCCGCCACGGCGAGGGGGATCTTCGGGGCCCCGAGCAGGGTGGCGGGGACGGCCGGTACGGAGACCTCGGCGACGGGCGGGGAGGACTCGGCCGTCCCGAGGACTCCGGTGCGTTTCGGATCAGCGAGGATGACTCCGGACGTTTCAGCGTCACGGGTGCGTACGGCGACGCCCGGTCCGAGACCGACGGCTACCGGGCGAGCCGCTCGCGGCGGGCTGCCGATCCGGAGACTACCGGTGAATCCGCTGCTGACCGGCCGGGGCGGCGTTCGCGGGAGGCACGTGACCAACTCTCGGTCTCCAGCGCGGATGCGTTTGGTGGAGCCGGCCCGGTCGTGGAGCCGGGGCGGCCGGGCGCGCTGGGCGGGTACCCGATCGTGGAGCCGACCCGCCCCGACGACGAGGCGGTGAACCCGCTGGAGCTGCCGACCGGAGCGATGCCGCCGGTCGAGCCGCGCGGTGATCTGTCGCCCGCGGCGACGCCGGCTCCCCCGGCGAGCGACGGTGTCTATCGGACGCGCCGCCCGGCGTTGGCGGTGATCTTCACCGTCCTGGTGTTGGCCTTCGAGGTGCCGGCGCTGCGGGTGTTGCTGGACGGGCTGACCGGGGAACTGACAGCGGCGAACGTGCTGGCCGGGATGTTCCTCGTCAGCGGGGTGCCGATCTTCGCCGTCGGCCTGTACGGGCTGCGTGCCGGTGGGTTGTCGATGGCGGATGGTCGCGGTTGGCTGCGTCCACCGACGGCCCATCTCACCGCCGGCCTGGTGCTCTTCGTGGCGGCGGCGCTCGCGGTCGGCTGATCCGCCGGTCGGGCTGGCTGCCGGACAATCCTGGTTCCGGCGGCCAGCCCAACGTCGGCCCGCCGGGCCAGCCAATGCCGGGCCACCCAACGCCCGGCCAGCCAGCCAATGCCGGTCCGGCCGGTTCAACGTCGGCCTGGTCGGCTCGACGTTGCCAGGCCCGCCTCACGCGGGCCTGGCCGGCCAGCTAACGCCGGTCCGGCGGGGCTGGGGCCTGTGACAATCCCGGCGTTGCGACCCTTACTCCCGAAGGCGGGGTTAGCGGGTGGTGGCGTACACTGGTCGACTGGCGACCGCCTTGCGCGGTCGACCTCGCGCGCCCTCTCCGCGGCTTGCCGTGGGGCGGCGGCTCCCTGGTCCTGACCTTTGGGTCGGGCCCATCACGGCCGACGACCGGGCGCCAGGACGCCCAGCCGCCGGCCGGGCGGAACAACCAGGGATGCAAGGAGTAACCATGGCCGTCGTGACCATGCGCCAGCTGCTCGAGAGTGGTGTCCACTTCGGGCACCAGACCCGGCGCTGGAACCCGAAGATGAAGCGTTTCATCTTCACCGAGCGCAACGGTATCTACATCATCGACCTGCGCCAGACCCTCGACTACATCGAGAAGGCGTACGAGTTCGTGCGCGGGACGGTCGCCGAGGGGGGCAGCATCCTCTTCGTCGGGACCAAGAAGCAGGCGCAGGAGGCGATCGCCGAGCAGGCGACCCGGGTTGGCCAGCCGTACGTCAACCACCGCTGGCTCGGCGGCATGTTGACCAACTTCCAGACGGTGTACAAGCGGCTCCAGCGGATGAAGGAGCTGGAGGCCCTCGGTGACCTGAGCGGCACCGCGGCCGGCTACACCAAGAAGGAGACGCTGCAGCTCAACCGCGAGAAGGGGAAGCTGTCGCGTACTCTCGGGGGTCTGCGGGACATGCAGAAGCTCCCGGCCGCGATCTGGGTGGTCGACACGAAGAAGGAGCACATCGCCGTTGACGAGGCCCGCAAGCTGGGCATCCCGGTCATCGCGGTACTCGACACCAACTGTGACCCGGACGAGGTCGACTACCCGATTCCGGGTAACGACGATGCGATCCGCTCGGCGGAGCTGCTGACCAAGGTTGTGGCCGCCGCCGTCGCCGATGGCCTGATCGCCCGTTCTGGCCGCCGCCGGGGCACCGACGAGAAGCCGGAGGCGGGGGTCGCCACCGACGAGCCGCTGGCCGAGTGGGAGCGCGAGCTGCTCGAGCAGCCGAAGAAGACCGACGAGCAGCCGGCCAAGACCGACGAGCAGCCGGCCAAGACCGACGAGCAGCCGGCGGCAGCCGCCGCGGAGTGACCGCCCACCCGTCCCCGCTGTTCGGCGGGGTCCGGGTACATCGTCATCCCAGACCACCCACCCGCAGTCTCACCACTGAAGAGAGAGTCATGTCCAACTTCACCGCCGCGGATGTCAAGAAGCTCCGCGACCTCACCGGCGCCGGCATGATGGACAGCAAGAAGGCGTTGACCGAGGCCGAGGGCGACTTCGACAAGGCCGTCGAGGTTCTGCGCGTCAAGGGCGCCAAGGATGTCGGCAAGCGGGCTGGCCGGACCGCCGCCAACGGTCTGGTCGCGCACTCCGGCAAGGCCCTGCTGGAGCTCAACTGCGAGACGGACTTCGTCGCCAAGACCGACAGCTTCGTCGCGCTGGCCCAGCAGCTGGTCGAGCACGGCGAGCGCACCGGCGTGAGCAACGCCGAGGAACTGCTGGCCAGTGAGATCGATGGCAAGGGCGTCGCCGAGCTGGTCCAGGAGCAGTCCGCCAAGATCGGCGAGAAGCTGGTACTGAACCGGTTCGCGAAGCTGGACGGCACGGTCGCGGTCTACCTGCACCGCAAGGCGCAGGATCTGCCGCCGGCCGTCGGTGTGCTGGTGCAGTACACCGGCAAGACCGACGAGGCGGGTGACGCCGACGCGCGTGGTGTGGCGATGCAGATCGCCGCGATGCGCCCGAAGTACCTGACCCGGGACGAGGTGCCGGTGGAGGTCGTCGAGTCCGAGCGGCGCATCGCCGAGCAGACCGCCCGGGAGGAGAACAAGCCCGAGGCGGCGCTGCCGAAGATCACCGAGGGTCGGGTGAACTCCTTCTTCAAGGACTTCGTCCTGCTGGAGCAGGCATCGGTCACCGACAACAAGAAGTCGGTGCGGCAGGTTCTGGCCGAGGCCGGTGTCGAGGTCACCCGCTTCGTCCGGTTCGAGGTCGGCCAGGCCTGAGCCGAGCCCGAGCGCTTGCCGGCGCTCGGGACGGGAACGTGGACGAGGAGGTCGCCGGTGTACGTGTCAAGCACCGCGGCCTCCTCGTCACATAGGGTCGGTGGCGGCGATTCGCGGCACGTGGGGCGTACGCATGGTGAAGGGCGGGGAGGATGACACAGGTTGTGAGTGACCGGAGTCTGCTGGCGGAGGATCCGACGGCGCCGCCTCCTGGCCGCGCGCGTCGGGTGGTGCTGAAGCTCTCCGGCGAGGTGTTCGGTGGGGGCGCGATCGGTGTTGATCCCGATGTTGTTCAGGCCATCGCCCAACAGATCGCGACCGTGGTCCGGCGCGGCGTGCAGGTCTCGGTGGTGGTCGGTGGAGGCAACTTCTTCCGGGGCGCCGAGTTGCAGAAGCGGGGCATGGACCGGGCCCGGGCCGACTACATGGGCATGCTTGGCACGGTGATGAATTGCCTCGCCCTCCAGGATTTTCTGGAGAAGGAGGGCATCGAGACCCGGGTGCAGAGCGCCATCACGATGGCCCAGGTCGCCGAGTCCTACATTCCGCTGCGTGCCATCCGACACCTGGAGAAGGGGCGGGTGGTGATTTTCGGGGCCGGTGCTGGCATGCCGTACTTCTCCACCGACACCGTCGCCGCGCAGCGTGCCTTGGAGATCCGGGCCGATGTGGTGCTGATGAGCAAGAACGGGGTGGACGGGGTCTACACGGCGGATCCGCGGATCGACTCGACCGCCAGCAAGTTCGACTCGATCACCTTCTCCGAGGTGCTTCGTCGCAATCTGCGGGTCGCTGACGCCGCCGCGTTTAGCCTCTGCATGGAGAACGGCCTGCCGATGTTGGTCTTCGGCGCCCAGGGCGACGACACCATTACCCGGGCCGTGGGTGGCGACAAGATCGGCACCCTGATCACCACCTGAGCGGTTCGACCTCGACGGTCCTCCGACACGACCAGCCACGACGAGCAGAGAAGGAGGCGAGGAGAACGGTGATCGACGAAACCCTCCTCGAGGCCGAGGAGAAGATGGAGCGTGCCATCGAGCACGCCAAGGAGGAGTTCGGGGCCATCCGCACCGGCCGCGCCAACGCCGCCATGTTCTCCAAGATCATCATCGACTACTACGGCAGCCCGACCCCGTTGCCGCAGATGGCGTCGATCGGGGTGCCGGAGCCCCGAATGGTCATCATCAAGCCGTACGACACCTCGCAGACCAACGCCATGGAAAAGGCGATCCGCGACTCCGACCTCGGGGTAAACCCCAACAATGAGGGTAACCAGCTGCGCATTCTGCTCCCGCAGATGACCGAAGAGCGCCGCCGCGAGATGATCAAGGTGGCTCGGCACAAGGGGGAGGAGGCCAAGGTGGCGGTCCGCAACATCCGCCGCAAGGCCAAGGAGGAGCTGGACCGGTTGGTCAAGGCCGGGGAGGTCGGCGAGGATGACGGGCGCCGTGCCGAGAAGGAGCTAGACGATCTGACTCAGCGATTCGTCGGCACCGTAGACGAATTGATCAAGCACAAGGAAGCCGAGCTGCTCGAGGTCTGACCTCGCTGCCCGACTGCTGACCGGCACCGGCGACCACGCCCTTCGGGGTCGCCGGTGCCGCCCTTCTGTCGCGGCTCGTCGTCGCACCGGCCGTCCCAGTGGCTGGTTGGGGTCGGCGGAGGCGGTTGCGGATGCCGGGGTGGCGAGTGCAGTAGGCTCGGCTCGATTCTCGGGCACCCGGCGGTGACGGCGGGGATCGACTGGCCGACCCGTCGGTCAACCAGAGGAACATCATTCGGGTAGGGGACATGGTTGTGGTTGTGCGTCTGGTCGTCGGTTACGTCTCCCCTCCCGGTGCGTGATGTCCCCCGTTGACCCACACGGCAGTGCCGAACCGTACGGTTGGGAACGGCCGGCCTCCGCCGTACCGTGGCCCGATCGGGAGCTCGAGCCGGAGGTGCGGGGCAGCGGGTTCGGCCGGCATGGCTGGTCGCCAGCGGAGCCGACGGGTGGAACCGGCCGGCTCCCGAGTAGCGACCACCGTGCCTCCGCCGACGACCGCGCCTCCGCCGACCACCGGGACTATCCGACGGCGCAACAGGCTCCGGTCCGGGACGCCCCGGTCGGCTCCGAACATCCCACGGCCCAACTCCAGCCGGTTCGGGACAACGACGACCTCCAGCCGGTTCGGGACAACGACGATCCGGCCGCGCAGCCGCCACCGCGGGGGCGGCGTCGGCCGGGACGGCGTCGTGCCACCGGCGCTGCTGCCCGGCAGCGGTCGTCCGGCAAGGCCGGCCGTAACCTGCCGGCGGCTATCGGAGTGGGGGTTGCCCTCGGCGCCCTCATTCTTGTGCCCCTCTTCCTCTACCCATTCGCCTTCGTGGTGGTCGTTGCAGGGGCGCTGGCGGTCGGCTGTTGGGAGATGACCCGAGCGGTCGGTCGCGCGGGGGTCCACCCGCCGCTGGTCCCGCTGGCCGCGGGGAGCGTGTTGGTGGCCGGGCTGGCCTGGTTCGCCGGGCCCGATGCGTTGACCCTCGGGTTGGTCGTCACGGTGCTCGGCGCCCTGGTGTGGCGACTGGGTGACGGGCTGGCCGGGTTCCGCCGGGATGCCCTCGCGACCACCCTGATCGCTGTCTACGTGCCGTTTCTCGGTGGGTTTGCCGCGCTAATGGTCGCGGCGGAGGACGGGGCGCTGCGGGTGTTGGTGACAATGGTCGCGGTGGTGCTCTCCGACACCGGTGGGTACGCGGCCGGAGCCAACTTCGGTCGGCATCCGATGGCCCCGACGATCAGCCCGAAGAAGTCCTGGGAGGGGCTGGCAGGTTCGCTCGGCGCGGCGGCCCTCGGCGGCGCCCTGCTGATCTGGCTGCTCTTCGATGTGGCGCCCTGGTGGGGAGCGCTCTTCGGGGTGGCTGTCTCCACCGCGGCCGTGCTGGGTGATCTGGCCGAGTCCATGATCAAACGAGATCTCGGGGTGAAGGACATGAGTAACCTGTTGCCGGGGCATGGCGGCCTAATGGATCGGCTCGACTCGGTTCTCTTCGCCCTCCCGACGGCGTACCTGCTGCTTGCGCTCTTCGTCCCGGTGACGGGCTGAGCCGTGGGTCACCCGCTGTTCACCGTCGGGCACGCCCCGCTTCCACCAGCGTTGCCGGCCGCTCCGGGGCGAGGCTGGCGGATCCACAGCGGTGCGTTCCGGTTCCGGCGTGACAGACTGGATAGGTCATGACAAGTCTGCCCTTGACCCCGGTCAATCCCGATGCCCCCGCCCGCCGCGCGGCGATGCCTCCGCGGCACCTCGCCGACTTCGATCTCGCCGGCCGCCAGGCTCTAGTTGCGGAGCTGGGTGAGCCGCGGTTCCGGGCTCGGCAGGTGTCGACCCACTACTTCGGTCGCCTGGTCCGTGACCCGGAGCAGATGACTGACCTGCCGTCGGCGACTCGGGAGAAGCTGGCCGACCAGCTGCTGCCCACCCTGTTGACGCCGGTACGGGAGCTGGCGTGTGACGACGGTGCCACCCATAAGGCGCTCTGGCGGCTGCACGACGGCTCGCTGGTCGAGAGCGTGCTGATGGGCTATCCGGACCGGGTGACAGTCTGTCTCTCCAGCCAGGCGGGGTGCGGGATGGCCTGCCCCTTCTGTGCGACCGGCCAGGCGGGCCTGACCCGCAACCTCTCCACCGCCGAGATCGTCGACCAGGCGGTCTACCTAGCCGGCGTGGCCGCCTCGGGCGCTGTCGCCGGGTCCCCGCCGCGGCTGTCTCGCGTGGTGTTCATGGGGATGGGGGAGCCACTGGCCAACTACAACCGGGTGGTGGCGGCGATTCGCCGGCTGGTGGCGCCCGCGCCGGAAGGGCTGGGGCTGTCTCAGCGGCACATCACCGTTTCCACGGTGGGTCTGGTCCCTGCCATCCGTCGACTGGCCAGCGAAGACCTCTCCGTGACCCTTGCGTTGTCGCTGCACGCGCCCGATGATGAGCTGCGCGACGAACTTGTGCCCGTCAACCAGCGCTGGAAGGTGTCCGAGGTGCTGGAGGCGGCCTGGGAGTACGTGGCCCGCACGGGACGTCGCGTGTCGATCGAATACGCAATGATCAAGGACGTGAACGACCAGCCGTGGCGAGCCGACCTGCTTGGGCGGCTGCTATCCGACCGGTTGGCCCATGTGAACCTGATCCCGCTCAACCCCACTCCGGGTAGCCGCTGGGATGCGAGCCCGAAGCCGGTTGAGCGGGAGTTCGTCCGGCGGTTGCGCGCCGCCGGGGTCTCCACGACAGTGCGGGACACCCGGGGGCGTGAGATTGACGGAGCGTGTGGCCAGCTCGCCGCGGCCGAGGGGCAATGAGAGCGTGGGGGCCGGGGAGACCCGGTGGAGCGAACGAGACCAGGAGACATAGTGGCGAGTCAGGGTCAGCGTTTCCGGCGTAAGTCGCTGCGCCGGGGATACAAGGTTGACGAGGTGGATGTCTTCCTCGACCGGGTCGAGGCCACGCTGGATGGGCAACCGGTGGGCGCGCCCGTGTCCGCGCAGGAGGTTCACGACGTCGTCTTCCGGGTCCGATTCAACGGCTATGACGAGTGGCAGGTCGATCTGCACCTCGACCGGGTCGAGCGGCAGCTCGCCGACTTGGAGGAGCAGGGCGGCCTCTCAGCTCCGGTCGCCGAGCCCCACCCGCCCGAGCGGATGGTTCCGCCGGATCGGATGGTTCCGCCGGATCGGATGGTTCCGCCGGACCGGATGGTTCCGCCGGACCGGATGGTTCCGCCCGACCAGTTCGGCCCGCCGGATCGGATGGGCCCACCGAGACACGACGAGCGCGGCGTCGCGCCGGAGCAACAGCCGATGCCACCCCGGTTCATGCCGGCGCAGCCCGGTGGCCCGTACGGCCGGCGCGACGAAACGACCGGCTCCTTCCCCGGCGGCGGCTACGATGCCCCTCACGGCGGCTACGAACCACCGCGCGGTCCGGCCGCCCCGCACGGTCCCGGTGGCCCGCCACGCGGCCCGGCTACCGGCGGCTACGGCCCCGACGAGCCGCGGTTTGACGGGTTCGAGGCAGGTCGGCACGGGCGTGCCGACATGACGACCGAGATGCGAATGCCGGAGCGAGGGCGAGAGATGGGCGGTTCGCCTGCGCCGCAGCCCGGCTTCGGCGGCCCGCCGGCCGTCCCCAGCCCACCCGCACCCACTGGGCCGCCTCCGCCGCCGCCCGGCCTGGGCAGCCCACCGGCGGTCCCCGGGCCGTCGATGGTGGCGCCACCCGGGGCAGCTGGTCCGCCGATGGGGGGTCCGCCCATGGCTGGCCCGCCGGGCAGCGACCTCTACCGGGTTGACCAGATTCGCCGCAGTTTCCAGGTCCGTCGCTTCGGCAGCGGGTACGACCCGGACCAGGTTGACCGCTTCTTCGACAGCCTGCTCGGTGGGATGCAGGGGCGGAATCCGATGCCAGTGAACCCGCACGACCTGGGCACGCTCCGCTTCGGCCTGGTGCAGGGCGGCTACTTCGAGGCGGAAGTTGACGCCGCCCTGAAGGATGTGCAGGACGTTCTGCTCGGTCGTTGACTCAGAAACGCCGTGGCCCGCTCCCTAATTCTGGGAGCGGGCCACGGTGGTGTGGCTGACTGCGCGGGCTACTGGCGAAGCCCGTTGCGCCGGAGCACAATGTCGCCGACGACGATGGCCAGCAGCAGGACGGCGAGGCCGATCAGCCAGATGTCCTCGACCCTGCCCTCGTGGTTACCGCAGATCATTGCCAGCAGCGACAGCGCGACGACCACCGCGCCGATCCGTCCGGACTTGCGGTGCCCGGGCTTGTGTTGGTCCGGAGACGTAACCGGCTCGCTTCCTGCCACTGTCGGTCCTTCCCTCGCGATTTGATCTGCGGTCAAGTCTGGCACGCCTCGTAGCGGCCCCGGCGCTGGGTCCGACCATCTCCCGGGCCGGAGTCGTTGGGACGCCGGGAGCCCGTGCCGGCCGACACGAAGGGTGTTGTCGCTAATGGGCGGTAATACCAGCATCGTGACGTGATAGCAAGAGTTGCTCCGGTAGGTTCCGACGTGAACTTGTTATGTCTGTTCAGGGAGAACTGCGGTGCGAGTGACCGGTACCGGGCACGCCAGCATGCGGATTGACACTCCCGCGGGGAGCATCCTCTGCGACCCGTGGGTCAACCCGGCGTACTTCGCCTCGTGGTTTCCGTTCCCCGACAACTCCCAACTCGACTGGGCGACGCTGGGCGACGTTGACTACCTCTACGTCTCACACCTGCACCGGGACCACTTTGACGCGGCGCACCTCAAGCGGTACGTGTCGAAGCGGGCTACCGTACTGCTGCCCGCCTTTCCGACCTCGGAGATGGAGGACGAGCTTCAGGAACTGGGCTTCACCCAGTTCCTGAAGGCGCCGAACGAGGAGGTCGTCGACCTGGGCGGCGGCCTCAAGGTCATGATCCAGGCGCTGACCAGCCCGACCGACGGACCGATCGGCGACTCGTCGCTCTGGGTGGAGCACGACGGGGTCCGGTTGCTCAACCAGAACGACGCCCGCCCCACCGACCTGAGCCTCTTTACCGAACTGGGCCACGTGCACGCGCACCTGCTCCAGTTCTCCGGGGCGATCTGGTATCCCATGGTCTACGAGCTGCCGAACACCGCCAAGACCGCGTTCGGCAAGCAGAAGCGGGACCGGCAGTTCGACCGGACCTGGCGCTACATCGACGACCTGAAGGCCGACCACGTCTTCCCGATCGCCGGCCCGCCGTGCTTCCTCGACGACGCGCTGTGGCAGTTCAACGACATCCACGGCGACGAGGGCAACATCTTCCCCGACCAGTCGGTGTTCCTGGACGAGTACGCCAAGGTCGGCGGCACCAACGGGGTGGTGCTGCTGCCGGGCAGCGTCGCCGAGGTCACCGCCGACGGCTGCGAGACCACCCAACCGGTGCCGGTGGCGGAGTTCTTCGCCGACAAGCTCGCCCAACTCGAAGAGATGCGCGAGCGCAAGCGGCCGATCATCGCGGCCGAGAAGGCGTCCTGGCGGCACCCGGAGGTGGACGTCCTGAGGGAGATGCAGCGCCGCATCGAGCCGTTGCTCAACGAGTCGATCTATCTGGCGAAGGGGGTCGGTGGCCCGGTCCGCTTCGACCTGGTCGAGGTTGACGATACGGGTGCGGAGACCATCGAGTCCATCGTGGTGGACTTCCCCGGCAAGCAGGTCCGCCCGTACGCCGACGAGAAGGTGCGCTACCGGTTCCGCACCGAGCGGGCGCTGATCGAGCACCTGCTGCACATCGGCGAGGTCGACTGGGTCAACTCGCTCTTCCTGTCCTGTCGGTTCACTGCGGCGCGGATCGGCCAGTACAACGAGTTCGTCTACGCTTTCTTCAAGTGCCTCTCCCAGGAGCGGTTGCAGTACGCCGAGGGCTGGTACGACGAGCACGAACGGGCGGTCGACGCGGAGGACATCACCCTCGGCGACTGGGTGGTGCAGCGGCGTTGCCCGCACCTCAAGGCGGACCTGAGCCGGTTCGGCGTCGTGGCGGACGACCAGCTCACCTGCCAGCTGCACGGCTGGCGCTTCGACCTGGCCAGCGGGCGGTGCCTGACCAGCGTCGGGCACAAGATCCGTGCCCAGCGGGTCGATGAGCAGTCCCCCGCCCCGGTCGTCGAGACGACGACCTGATCCCCGTTCGGTCCGGCGCCGCGCCGTGGATCAGCGCCCGCATCGATGGCAGATCGTCCCGGCCGCGGCACAGCGACTACCGCGACCTGGCCGCGCGGCGGCAGGTCACGCGAAGCACTGTCAACGCACACCGCCGCTGTTTGACTTGGCGCTGCTCACCGCCCGAGGTCGGTGAGGATCCGTTGGGCGGCGTTGTGGCCGGACGCACCGATGACGCTGCCCGCCGGATGACAGCCGGCGCTGCCCGCGTACACGCCGTCGATCCCGGTGGCGTACGGCATCCGGTCAGTGAACGACACCGTGTTGTCCACGTGGTGGATGTGCCCACCGGTGATGCCGAAGTGCGCCTCGATGCCGGGTGGGGCCAGCGGTACGGCGTCGGCGATCAGGGCCTCGGTGCCCGGGGCGTACCGCTCGCAGATCGCCACCAGCCGCGCCACGTACCCGGGTAGCGCCTCTTCCCAGGTGCGGCCCGCCAACGCGTACGGCACCGACTGCACGAAGAGCGCCGACGAGTGGTGCCCGGCGGCGTCGGAGAGTGTCGGGTCGACGGTGGTGTGCAGGTACCACTCGATCGTCGGCTCCTGGGGCAGCCGCCCGGCCCGCACGTCGGCCCACATCGCGCGCAGCCCCGCCAGCGGCGTGTCCCGGGCACCGTCGGGGGCGGAGCCGGGCAGCAGGTGGATGGTGGACCCGAACGGGCTGGGGGCGCCTTCCGGTAGGCAGGAGAAGCGCGGCAACCCGGTCAGCGCCAGGTTGAGCTTCAGCGTGGTGCCGGGGCGGCGGACCGCCGTCATCCGGTCGGTCAGCGCCGCCGGGAGCGCGCCGTCGGGGAGCAGCCCCATCAGCTGGTACGGGTCGCAGGCCCCCAGCACCACGGACGCGGCAACGCTCTGCCCGTCGGCGAGCCGGACACCGGAGGCCGTACCCCCGTGGAGGGTGATCGCGCTGACCGGCGTACCGGTGTGGATGGTCGCGCCGGCGGCGCGCGCGGCGTCGGCGAAGGTCCGGGAGACGGTGCCCATGCCCCCTTTGGCGATCATCCAGGTGCCGTCGGAGCCGGGAAGTCTGCACATGTTGTGAACCAGGAAGTTGTGCCCGGTGCCGGGATCGTCCGGGCCGGCGTTGACCCCGGAGAGGCCGTCGGTCACCGCGTACATGCTGACCAGCAGCTCGGAGTGGAAGTCGAAGCGGGCCAGGTAGTCGACGACCGAGCCGCGTACCAGGCCGACGAAGATCTGGCGTAGCGCCGGCCGGACGTACCGTTCGGCGGTCTCCTCGACCGGCAGCGGCTCGGCCAGCCAGGCCGGCGCCAGGTCCGCGCGCAGTGCGGCCAGCTCGGCCTGGAGCGCGGCGTCGGCGGCGACATCGGCGGGGGAGAAGAACTCGGCGAACTGCCGCCGGGTCGCGTTCGGGTCACCGCCGAAGAGCAGGTACGGCGAGCCGGGCCCGCCCGGGGTGGGCAGGAAGTAGTGCGGGTCCCGTCGCAGCACCGGGATGCGGACGTCGAGCCGGGCAAGCAGCTCTGGGGGCATCAGCCCGAGCAGGTACGACCCGGTGGAGTGGCGCAGTTCCGGCACCCGGGGAAACGGTGTCTCGGTGCGGGCCGCGCCGCCGACCACGTCGGCCGCCTCCAGCACCAGCACGTCCAGCCCGGCTCGGGCCAGCAGGATCGCCGACACCAGCCCGTTGTGCCCGGCACCGACGACGGCGACATCCACCCGTCGCGGGAGCTTGGTCTGCGGTTGGGCCCGTAACGTCGAGGTCGCCTGCCGATCCATGCAGCGAAGATAACTGTCGATTTGGCCTTGGGCCACCCTGATCACTGTGCGCGGTTAGGAGGGGCGACTGTTGGCATGAGTAGTACACGCTGCCTGCCGTCGGGGCCCTCCCGGCCGACGAGGTGCCGACCGGATACACCAAGGGCGGGCTGCCTCCGCCAGTGCCAGGAAGGGAGTGGTAGGGCATCGAAACTACTCGCCGTACGGGCAGGGCCCGCGTCAACCCTCGGCGCGTACAGCCGTACCGGGTGTGGAGCACGCCTCCTATGGCAGTGCCAGCGGTACCCCACCGGTCAGCAGGTACACCGCCAGCAGACCCGATGCGGTCGGGTGGGGACTGCGTAGAGTTGAGGTCTCATGTATCGAAGAGTTGGCCTGAGAAGTTCGAGTGACGGTTATATTCTCACGCTTACCCCTATTCAGTTTGAGCTGGTCAGGAGGGTTCTTGTCGATTTATACGGCGGCAGTCACTCTTCTAAAGTAGTTGCCGCTGTGGCCGGAGAGGCCTCGTTGGGGCTCCTCGAACTGAGGGGTTGGGAAGTGGACTTTCGGTCGCGAGAAAGCATTGATGTGCCGCTAAGCTACCCCGACCTTCGAGCGCTATGTGGATCTCTGACGCTTGCCTTTTTGAATCACTCGTCGGAAGAGGCGTTTCATAATAGATATGGCTTCTACAGTGAGAACGTACAGGCTGTTGGGTGGGAGATCTTTGGGGCGCTTCAAGCATTGGGTGATTCGGCCGAATAAAATCCAGGCCCAAAGGGTGAACGCTTGAACTGACCTCCTGGGTCAATTCTTGATGCTCTTCATCCGGATCCTCCAGGATCAGCTTGCTGTTGGTCGCCTGCTGGGTAGTTGTTAAGCCTTGGTTTGCCACTCCGGAGCGTACTGACTTTGCTACTTCGTGTCTAGAAGTGCTT
Source organism: Salinispora fenicalii (assembly GCF_000514815.1). GTDB lineage: Bacteria > Actinomycetota > Actinomycetes > Mycobacteriales > Micromonosporaceae > Micromonospora > Micromonospora fenicalii. Next base: position 531 of record NZ_AZWQ01000008.1, on the reverse strand, counting down.
GGCGGTACGCCCCGGTTGCCGTCAGCGTTGCCGTCGGGGGTCTGTAATGAATCGAAATATAGGAAGTGTAATCCAATGTGCTGGATAGTCGTTCTGGCAGCCGGGTGAGTTGGTTGTTCGGTGCCAGGTCGCGCTTGCGCAGCATGGCCTCGATCGCCGGGCGCACTGACTGGCTCAACATCGGTGAGCGATTGTCGCGGCCTCCCGCGTGGTGGCTTGATCGGCTGCCGGGCCGCTTCTTGATTTAGTGAAGCAGTTTTGGACCAGATCTACTTCGTGAGTCGCCTTCTGCTGGTTGTTTCTGGACAGGCTTCGGTCGTCTTGGCTGCTTTGGGTGGTGCGGTGGCGGGTGGGGCGCTGTCAGGTGTCTGCCCGGTGTCGGTGTCTGCGGGGCCGCGNAGTGGGCTCCGGGGTCAAGGGGTGCCTGTGGGGCGGTCGCAGGCGGCGCGTAGCGCCCTTGGGGCCGGAGGGGTGACCCCTCGTATGGGCGTGCCGCCCATAGGTCGTCGTTTGCGGCTGGACCGGCTGTCT